>CAZRCZ010000004.1:0-235435 GCA_964598765.1 uncultured Candidatus Sumerlaeota bacterium
GGGCTGAACGTTCTGCGGATCGTCAACGAACCGACCGCCGCCGCGCTTGCGTTTGGATTGAATCGGCGAGACAAACCGCAGAAGGTCGCCGTCTTCGACTTCGGCGGCGGCACGTTCGACATCTCCATCCTCGACATTGAAGGGGACATCCTTGAAGTCAAAGCCACCGGCGGCGATACTTATCTCGGCGGCGACAACATCAATCAAATTCTCGTCCAGTGGATTCACAAAAAAATTTTGGAAGAGACCCACATTGATCCCCATGGCGACCTGCAAGCCATCCAGCGGATCGAGGAGTGCGCGGAGAAGGTCAAGTGCGAGCTTTCGACTCTCACCAAAACGGTCATCGCCCTTCCCTTCATCGTTTCCGACGAAACGGGACCCAAACACTTCAACGCCGAGATTACCCGTCAGGAATTCACCGCCATGATCGCGCCGATCTTGGAGCATTTGCGTCCTCCCTGCGAAAGCGCGCTCAAGGACGCCAAAATCAAACCACAAGACCTGACCAGCGTCGTATTGGTCGGCGGGTCGTCGCGGATCCCCGCCGTGCGCGAGTTGGTCAAGGAGATTTTCCAATGCGAACCGGACCATTCGCTCAACCCCGACGAGGTTGTGGCGTGCGGCGCGGCGATCCAAGGGGGCGTGATGAGCGGCGACTTGGAGGAGGTTCTCCTTCTGGACGTGACTCCGCTTTCGCTCGGCATCGAATTGGCCGGCGACGTTTTCTCTCCGTTGATTCCCCGCAACAGCAACGTGCCGACGACCGTCGGTAAGCGCTTCACGACGGTCGTGGACAATCAAACGACGGTTAGCGTCCACGTTTTGCAAGGCGAGCGTAAGATCGCCTCGGAAAATCGTTCGCTTGCCCATTTCAAGCTGACCGGCATTCCTCCGGCTCCGAGGGAAATTCCTGAAATCGAAGTGACATTCCACATAGACGCCAACGGCATTCTCACGGTCGCGGCGATGGACCTGACATCCGGCGTTTCGCAACAGGTCGAAATTCTTTCTTACCTTCCCAGCGCCAAGGACATTGACACGCTGGTCGAAGAAGCCAAGAAAGAAGCGGAAAAAGACCGCGAGTTCCTCCAGAGGAGCGAAATCCGAACGCGCCTGCAGGCTATGGAGGCCGAATTCAAGTCCATTCAGGCAAGCAAGATCGGCGCGAGGGTCGTCACCGAGGACTTGGAGCATCGGATGCGCGAGGCGATTTTCAAGTGGGACATCGCGTTGAGCCAAGATGATTGGAACCTGATAGACGACGCCGAACGCAACGCCAAAGGCATTCAGATCGAGATCGAAGCGCTCGTGTCGCTCGCGCGAAGCTCGAAGGGCGTTCCTCCTCCCGCCGCGCCGGAAGAACCCACCGCGCCTTCCACGGGCCACGGAGCAAAGCATCTTCCTCCGGAAGAATTGGAGGCTCTGGCGAACATGCTGGGGGCACAGGGGGGAACGGAGACCGGCGGTCCTCATCCCAAGAGTCAAAATTAGACCGGATTTAGCAACTTACTCCAAGGTCCGCTCTTGATCGCGTTCGCGAGCAAGGGTCTCCAAGGTTCGCGCCAAATCTTCCAAGACCGGCAACACTGCCCGATCCTTGGGGCGATCCGCCGCGCGCTTGCTGGCGATAATTCGTTCGACGGAGAGTGCCGGAATCTTCATCTATCCGAACGAAATCCAACGCGCGCCCTGGAATTCCTTGTCAAAGTTCTCCAGTCCGCTCATGGTTAAGACAAGATTAATTCCGTCGAGTCCCAGACCGGATATTGTCGGCGGTCTCAAGTCGCGTGGGGGAGATAAATTCCTCCGGAAGTCGCCACCGCGTCGTGGAATTTAGAATCCGCCGGATTCTCAATCCACAAATCCACGCCGTCGGTGACGATCACTCCTCCTTGAAGGATCGCCGCCGCCATGCCGACGACCATGAATCGAACGTTTCGCTTTTGAAATTCGGCGAAGAGTTTAAGGCAAGCGTCGGGATACAGCATGTTCTCCGAGCCGCAATGCCCTTTGCAATCGTTCGAGCGGCTCCTCCACCAAGTCGCGCAGAATGCGCCAGACCGTTTCCCGGTCCGTTTCGGGATGGCGTTCCAGCACCTTGGAGAGCATTCGGCCAAGTTCTTCGAGTCGCTCCGGAGAAATCACGTCTGCGCCTCTATTGCCCGTATCCTTCATCCCTGCGGAATTTTTCGTAGAATTTACTCCCCTTGCGTTCCGCCATGAATTCTTCGGGCATTTCCTTGATAAGCTTTTTGCGCTCCGAGTCGGAGATTTTTTCCCGGTATTCCTTGACCATGCTGGGGAACTGGCTCGTGTGCGCGAGCGCGGCGCTGATCTTTGTGTCAATCACGTCGCTGATGTTGACGCGATAATTCGGATCGGTGGAATAATAAAAATAGCAGACCGGCGTCGTCCATGCCTTGAATCCCTCTTTTTCGAGTTCGGGAAAGTAGAGCCGCCATCCCGCCGCGCGCATGGCGTCCACCGTCAGAAACGCCGCCGTGTTGTGGTCCGATTTGTGCCACTGCTTATAGACCTTGCCCGGATCAATCGAGAAAATCGCGTCGGGTTTGTATTTGCGGATCTCGCGCGCGACTTGCTTGGTCAACTCGCGTTTGTCCACGTATTCAAGCATCCCGTCGTCGTAATTGAACCAGACGATGTTTTCCTTGGGAATGCCCATGGCCGCGCAAGAGGACTCCTCCTCCCTGTGCCGAATCGCCGCGAGTTTTTCCTTCGTCATCGTTTCGTCCTCCGAGCCGGCGTTGTCGCTCGTGTAGATGACAATGATGATCTTGTTGCCGTTGCGGGCGAGTTTGATGAGCGTCCCGCCGCAACCGAACATGTCGTCGTCGGGATGGGGCGTGACCACCATCACTGTTTTGCCTTTCCAGTTTTCAATGCGATCCATCGGTTTGGACTCCTTCGAGATGATATTGCCGACGCAGGAACAAGCCAAGGCGCATGAGAGAACGCATCCGGTCCGCGCGAGGCGAGCGAACGCCGTGACAATCCGTTTCCCCCAGATTGCGGCTCTCATATCAATGCCCATTATCTTGCTCTTGCTCTAAATCTTCATCCTAATCCTAATGTCCCGCTCCTATTTCGTCGCCACCTTAAAGAAATAAACCTTCGAATGTTTGCCCGCGTCCGCCGGTGTTCCGATCATGTCCGTGAACGAGCCGATGATCCAACCCTCCCGCGTCAGGCGTCGGCAACCGCCGATGGAATATAAAGTGAATCCTTCCGAACTCAAGGCGAGATCATGCCATTGGTCGCCGTTGTCTCCGCTTTGGAGAACGGCGAGATGGCCGCCGCTTCCGCCGATAAAAAAGAGGGGCGTTTCCGGTTTGTCATCGGCGGTAGTGAAAAATCCGTCCAGACCGAGCACGGAAATTTTTTCACCTTTGAATTCCGGAAAAACATTCCGCCCTTCTTTGCCTGTCTTGATGTCGTAGCGGACGTAGTGCTCCCTCGGTTTTTGCATCTGCGCTTCATACGCGAAGTGAACCTTGCCCCCTTTGACGATGAAACTGGAAAGCCACGTATGAAATTCAAATTCGTCGTCCTGCGTGATCCGGGTCGCGGGACCGTGCTGGTCGGCGACGATCGGCGGCGGCAATTCCCTGCCGTCGAGATTGCGCCACGATTTCCCCCCGTCCCGGCTCAAAATGTGGTGAATATCCCAATACATATAGACATTCCTTTTTTGCGTCGTCCAAGCGGCGTGAAGTTCGTCGTCTGAACCGAGACAGAGAAGGGGATATTGGAGGACCGCGTCGGGGCCATCCTTCAAAAGCTGAATCGAGGATTCAACCTCGCCGTCCAGACGGATGACATGAAAGGTGTTGTTATGAGCGAAATAGAAAAGCCGTTTTCGCTTGGCGTCGTAGATCATCGAGTATTTGCCTGCGGCGGAATTCTGAATTTTCGAGATGAGCGGTTTCGCATAATTGTCGGACGACAAGAAACGATAGAGGTAACTGTTGCCGTCCTGAAAATCGGGGCGGATCAAATATAGATTATTTTCTTCGTCGGTCTCCAAGACCGGAGGATTGGTGGCGTTGATTTCCTCGTAAATCGTGATGAAACTTTTGCCGCCGTCCACGCTTCGGGACAGCCGCCACTGTTGGGCCGTGTAGGCTTCGTTGCGCGAGCGGATGTGCGTCATGAAAATCCCGTTGGCGTTGGAGACGACTTTTTGATTGTGGCTCTGGAACGTGCCGTAGCCCGTCGCCTCGGCGTCAACGACAGTGAATTCGATTCCGCACACGCCGCGAATGGCAATTACGGCAAAAAGTGAATAGGAAAACAAACGAAAGATTCGAAGTGTCATATGAATAATCCTCAACTTTTGAACGCGCTTTAAGCCGATAATAATCATACGGAATTCGCCATACAGACACAAAGAGGTTTCGGGAATGCGATCAGTCATTTGGACAACGTCGGGGACCGATTATTCACCCAAGACGCCGTTTCAGAAATCCCCGCCCTCCACGATTTTCAAATTGAATGTTTTTCTTTCCGCGCTCATTTTACCGGCATGGCAAGATTCCTTCCCGATCTCTCTTTGTCCCTGCGGTGAATTTCACGATTTGAATCCAACCATGACCGCGTTATTCTATTTGGTCAAGCGAGCAATGTCTCAATTCAAAAAACATTTCACACTTGATGAAGCTCAGTCCTTGATTCCGTGGGTGACTTCGGTCTTTGGAAAAATCCGGGAGATCATCGCGTCGGCGCGAAGGCAATCAACTCCGGGCGGTTCTGTTTCATTTCCGCAAGCTCGGCTCGGCGCCAAGCCCAATGGTCATGGGAACGGAAACGGGAAGAAAGCCTCGGCGGGCGATCTTTCATCCATGATCGAAGGATATTCGCTGAAGGACAAGGAGAAGCTCCTTCAAAGCATGGTTCAGACGATTCTCGCCAAGGGAATTGTCATCCAGGACGTTGAGCGCGGGTTGATTGATTTCCCCTCTTGGAAAGAGGAACGGGAAATACTACTCTGCTACGAACTGGCCGACGGCGAAAAGATCGGCTTCTGGCACGAGCTGGACGGCGGCTATGCCGGTCGGCAAGAAATTTAGCATGGATGATCCGAGAGGAATCGGACAAAGCGAGGATGACAGCAATGGAAAATTCCACAGTTAAAGCGAACTTGCGGCGAAGGCTCTCGGCCCGCATCTCTATTGTGATCCTTGGAAGCATAACCACGTTTCTGAACGGTTGCGCCCTGTTTTCGAACAAGAATCCGGACCATGATTTGCGGGCCGAGTTTTATGAATTTCAGATTGACACCATGAAAACGCTGGACGAGGCGTTCTTCCGGATCGGACAGGAGTATTTCATCCTCGACATTGAATACCAGCAGATGGGCAAGAAGGAATTGGCCGACGCGACGCGCAAGAAAGCCCAGCTTTATCATCAGCATCACTTGGATTTGCAGAAGAAGGTCACCGACTTGGAGGCTCGCAAGGCGCGGTTCCTGCGCGGCGAACCCGAGCCGCCCGAAGCCGCCGAGGCCGAGGCAAGCGCGCCTCCGGCCAAGCAAGCCAAAAAAGGAGCGGCGAAAATTCAACCGCAGGAACCTCCGCAACCTTCCGCGCCCCCATCCGCTCCGCCGTCGGCGCCACCGCCCCCTCCTCCTTCCCAGCCTCCGGTCGAGCCGCCGGCGGTTCCGCCCCAAGCGTCTCCCGCGGAGCCAAAGCCGGAAACTCCGCCCCCCGCCGCGCCGTCGCAACCCACTCCTTGACCGGGCGGGAGATGGCGCGTCCGGAGCATTGGCTTATGAGCCTTTTTGGTTTCTTCGCCTCACGCGCCGGACCTTCAAGAGAAGAGCATTCGCGCGAGCGAAGGATCGCCAAGGCCCAGCGGCGCATGGTTGAACGAGATTTGGTGGGACGGGACGTGGTTGACCGAAAGGTCATTGACGCCATGTCGCGAGTTCCGAGGCATCTCTTCGTCGAAGAAAAATTTCGCGACTCCGCCTACAGGGATCAACCCTTGGAAATCGGCCACGGCCAGACGATCTCCCAACCCTACATGGTTGCCAAGATGAGCGAATTGCTGGAGATTCGCATCGGAGATAAAGTTTTGGAGATCGGCGGCGGGTGCGGCTATCAGACCGCCGTTTTGCTGGAACTTGGAGCGCGCGTATTTTGCGTGGAGATCATTCCCGCGCTGGCGCAATCGCTCGAAGAACGCCTCAAGAAATTAGGCTACCGGAATTTTGAGATCGCCTGCCATGATGGTCATCAGGGATGGAGCGAACACGCTCCCTACAATTCCATTCTTGTCGCCGCCGCCGCCCCGAGTCTGCCCGCGGCGTTGATGGAGCAGACCGCTCCGGAAGGAAAAATCCTCGCCCCGATTGGGACGGATCAGGGAGATCAAATGCTCAAGCGTTGGACCCGTGAGGGAACAGGCTGGCGTTGCGAAGAGATCATGCCCGTCCGTTTTGTTCCGCTGGTCGGCGGCGGATCGGAAACGCCGTGACGTAGGGGCGAGGGAAGCGTGGCGCAGGCATCTTGCCCGGGTTTTCATTGCGATTGCAGGAATGATTCCAGAATCAGGGCCGCCGCGCGGTCGTCCATTTTGCGAGTCGAAGGATCGAGTCCGAGTTGTCGTTGTTGATCATCCGCCGATTGCGAGGTAAGGGATTCATCCGCAAATCGCCAGCGGACTCCCGCGACTCCTTTTCGCAACTTGCGCGTCCACCGTTTGACTTTTTGAGATTGACCGGAGTTTTCGTTCAGCGGCAAACCGACGACCACAACTGCCACTTTTCGCTCCGCGATGATTTTTCGGATGGTCGCCATACTCGAGTATTCCGGCTCCGCGGGCACGACAGCCAAGGGCAACGCCATCGTTTGTTCGGCGGGTTTGATTGCCAACCCGATTCGCATTTCACCGTGGTCAATCGCGAGGATGGTCTGCTCGATTATGTTCATGTAGTGGACGATCATGCCTTCCTTCAGACCGAAGGGACCGCCGTCTGGATGTTCTTCTCCTCATTCTCCCCCGCGGAAAACGATTTGATCGAGGAAGCGAGGTTGCCGACGCCGTGGCCAAATTCGCGGGGAAGCACCATCCGGATCGCCGCGCCGTGGGGTTGAACGTTGGAGGCGGAAACGACGCCGCCGTGGCTTTCGACGATGTGTTTCACGATGGCGAGACCGAGGCCGGTTCCTCCCGTTCGGCGGACGTGCTTCGCCCCACGATAAAATTTTTCAAAAACATGCGGCAAATCGTCGGACGGAATGCCGGAGCCTTGATCCGCGATTTCCATTTCAACCCGGTCTTCCCCTTCCCATCCCCGGATGGAGATGAGGCTGTTGCCCGGCGCATATTTGATGGAATTGCCCAAAATGTTGCGCAAGGCGCGCCCCATCTGCGCGACGTCGCCGAACAACCGCCGTCGGTTGGATTCCCCCTCCCATCGAATCTCCAGCTTCAGTCCGTGAAGATCAAGAAGCGGGCGGGATGCCCGCGCGACCTCCTCGACCAACTCGCGCAGGCTATAGGAGGCGGGAGCCAGAAGCGTACGTCCTTCCTCCATGCGCCGTATATCCAATAAATCCTCGATCATCTCCTCCAACCGGGTAGCCTCGGTTCGGATGATCGAGGCGAATTCACCGCGCGTTCCCGGATCCATGTTGCCGTCGCGCAAAAGCGTTTCGGCGAAACCCTTGATCGAAGCCAGCGGCGTTCGCAAATCGTGCGTGACGCTGGAAAGAAAGTCCTCCTTGAGCCGCTCGACCGCGCGAGCGGGAGTGACGTCCTGATAGATGACAAGGTAACCTTTTCTCGTTCCATCGGGACCGCAGACGGTCGTGGCCCGGCGCTGGAAGAAGCGGGTGTTCTCGTCCGAGATTTTACATTCGAGGTGGTCGCCGATGGGATGCTCGGGATTTTCCCGGATGGCGTTCAGAAGCGCCCAGTATTGCGTCTGATTCTGAAACAGCGCCGCCAGCGCCTTGTGGTGTTCCTCGGCGGGACGATCCGGCGAGACGGCCGATTCCGCGTCTCCGAAGGCCGTTTTGAAGGCGGCGTTGAATTGAACCGGAGTAAATCGCTCATCGTAAAGAATGATGCCTTCGTCCACCGTGTTGAGAATCAAATCCAGATTCTCCTGAATTTGCGCGAGGCTGAGTCCGGTCGAGGCCAATTTCTGGCGATGGGCCTGCGCCTCGGCCTGAAACTTGGCCGCGCGCCACTCCTGACGATACACGAACAGACTGAGCAATAACGCCAAGACGCTTCCCAACGCCAAAATCATTTTGGGGGTCAGGTACGCCGGATCGGATCGAGATAGTCCGGTGGATTCCACCTTGACCTCCCACATTTGCGGGCCGATGAAGAAAAATTCCTCGACCCCCCGCACTGTTTCCTCGGTTAAGCCCTCCATCAAGGGCCGGCTGGAGGCGGAAAATAAGAAACTGTCATACGTTTTCCGGGTGGCCTGCCGCAGGGTGACGTTGAAGTCGGCGCGCAACTCGGGAAGAAGCAAGGCTTCCAAAAGTTTAGCCTGCGAAAAGATCCCCGCGAGAAATCCGCGCGGCTGTCCCGCCTTGAAAAAGGGAACCAGAACGGTGAATTGCTCCCCTTTGCCGGGAATGGCGGAGCTTTGCGTGATGGCGATGTCCTGCGAGGTGATCGCCCGCTCGAACGCTCCGGCCATGGCGGGGTCCTCCACAATGGACGAGAGACTCTTCGCTTTGAGGTCGCCTTCCGATTCCAGCCACAGGGGATGCCTTTGCGAGTCCAGCGCCGCGACGGCGACGATTTCCGGCGAGCGCCGAAGCATAAAGCGGGCATGGGCGCGGATTTCACCCTCCGTGACATGGTCCGAGACGGTCATGAAATCCGCGAATTGGCGGAGGGAGGAAATCCGCTCCTGCAAATTTGCCTGCAGGAGATTGACGACCTTGTAGCAATTTTGGCGGCTTGCCTGCTCGATGTTGTCGTCAATCAGCTTGAACGAAATGTCGCGTAGGATGAACGCCACGCCGAGGATCAGGAGAAATATCAACGCGGGGGCGATTAGGGTTTTCGCTCGGAATGCAAGGCGAAGGGCGCGCGAGTCCGGCAAATTTCATTCCTCCTTGAAGCTTGCCGACATTATATCGCCGGAGGGGTCGGGGATTCGATGATATTTTTCCTACGCCGGATCATACGGCGGAACGTCATGCCCCGGTTTTCGTTCCACCAATTCGGTCAAGACTCCAAAGAAACTTTTCGGATGAAGAAAGGCCACTCTGCTTCCGGCGTAGCCGTGGCGCGGAGTTTGGTCTATCAATCGAAATCCCTGTTCGGCGCATTGCTTCAGCTCGGCGTCAATGTTCTCCACGCGGTAGGCGACGTGATGCAATCCCTCGCCCCGCTTTTCCAAAAACGCGCTGACCGTGGATTCCGGCGCGGTCGGCTGGATCAGCTCAATCGGCGATTCTCCCGCCGCCACCATGACCGCCTCGATTTGATTGGACGGAATCAGTTCCCGTTTGCCGATGACCAAGGGACCGGTCTTGCGCAAAATTTGGATCGCGGCCTCGATGTTTCGCGTCGCGATGCCGATGTGGTCAATTTTTGTGAACATCTTGACTCCATTTAACCACCGGCGGAATAAGGAATTCAACGCAAAGCCGCGAAGGCGAAAGGACGCAATGAAGGTGTCCGATCCTCCTTGCGCCCCTGCGTCTTCGCGTCCTTGCGTTCTTATTTCTTCCCTTCTTCGCGTTGACGTTGCGTCGAGAGGAGCCGCACGTCGCCGGCGCTGGCCGTGCCGTTGGTCGGATCGTAGATGATTTGTCCCTGATCGTCCCGCCCGTCGGGGCCGATGGAATAGGGGAACGGCTTTTCGCCCAATGGCCGGCGATCGGACGAAAAAGGGTCCGTCGGCAGTTGCGGAAGATAATCGGGAACCAACTCGGCGAGCCGTTCCGGGGGATGCCCTTTTTCCAGCGTGAAAATTTTCCGCGCCGTCGTCAGGCGGAGAAGATCGAATTCAGCGTGTGCGAAGCAGTCCATCTGGATCGCGCGCTCGTTGGACGGAGTTGCGATCAAGTAAAGAACCGTCTCAACAAATGCCAATTTAATCCTGCCAAACAGATTAAATCTCGAAGGCCTCGACGAACTCGTCATCCATTTCTCCTTCTTGGAATTACTTATTTTTCGCTCAAGCGAAGCCCTCTTGCGGGAGTTTGACTCAAGAGTAGGCAGAATAATTTTCTCCGAATACTCATCTTGGACTCTCGTAAGTTCCTTCAGAAGTTCCCAGCCCGAACGATTTTGGATTTCCGCCGCAATGCCAAATCTTTGATATATGCGAATTTGGCCGATGGTATCCGCAACAAAGAGAGAGGCTTCAGGATCGAGGTAGTTGGTTTCGGATGCGATCTGATTTTGAACTTGAAGCGTTTTGCGCAGGAGGGATGCGTCGTTGCAGTGATCAACAGCGTAATCCCATGCTTTGACTCCTATTCTGCGTATTGCGATACCGATCGTTTGGCAAACAAGGTCGCTGAAAGCATGGACCCTCGCGCCACGAATAAGATTTTCCGCAGTTGCCAGAGCTTCGGCATGGCGCTCTTGGGCGCTCTGACTCAAAGTCTTAACGGCCATCATCCTCGCGGCCGTTCGAAGGCAGATAAAGCCGGGTTGGCTAATTCCCACATCTTCATTCCAAAAACGTTGTCGAGTCGTCACGTCAATTCCATAGTCGGGTTGTTTCACTAGATTTTCATGCGCGGCCAAAAAAGACTCCATTATTGCAAGCTCCTTAATCGGCGGCTTGAAATTTGGATCGAGAAAAGCCGTAGACACACCCTTTTTTTCATCTCCCGCCAAAAGGTCTTCAAGGTAAGCGCCTTCTTTATTGTCATGAGTCTCACACGCCTTTTTGAATGCCTCTGCGGCGGCGACAAGCGATTCGGAATACGGCTCGACGGTCAGCGCTTCGGGAGGGAAAGTCAACTTTTGCGTGCGCCAGATCTCGAATGCCTGCGGATCAAGTTCGGCTTTTCGGAGTATCCGGTTGACGAAGACTTTTTCCAACTGCTCGACGAACGCGACCGCCGTGAGATAAACCAGCAGAATCAGGAGAACGAATCCCCCCAGCCATTTCTTCCATCGGAATTTGGAACGCGCGGGGACTTCAACCATTGCTTCCATCCGTATTTTTCAATCATGGCCCAAGAACCACTGATTGACACTAATTTTCACTTATCATGCTCTCCATTAGTGCTGATTAGTGAAAATTAGCGGCTAAAAAAATCAGCGGTCTGCTTCGTCCGGCAACTCCTCCTTGCGTCTCTGCGTCTTTGCGTTTTTATTTCTTCCCTTCTTCGCGTTGACGTTGCGTCGAGAGGAGCCGCACGTCGCCGGCGCTGGCCGTGCCGTTGGTCGGATCGTAGCTGATTTCTCCCCGATCGTCCCTCCCGTCGGGGCCGATGGAATAAGGGAACGGCTTTTCGCCGAACGGCCGGTGATTGGGGGAAAAGGGGTCCGTCGGAAGTCGCGTAAGATAATCGGGAACCAACACGGCGAGCCGGTCCGGAGGATGCCCTTTTTCCAGCGTGAAAATCTTCCGTGCGGTCGTCAGGCGGAGCAGGTCGAATTGGCATCGGTGAAGGCGATCCATCTCAACCGCCCTGTCAACACCGGGCGCGCCAATCGCGTAAAGAACCGCCCATGCAAAATCATATTTGACTCTGTCGACGAGATTGAATCGCGAAGGAATGGGCGTCGGCCTGTCGGATATTCCACCCATTTCAAGTTGCTGAAGCTTCATTTTGATCCGGTCCTTTGAAACTAGATCATCCTCAAGCGTTGGGAGAATAACCTTGCTCAGATAATCGTATTCCGCTTGGAAGACCTTGAAGGCGAGATCCTCTCCGGTCTGATTTTGGATGTCAACGGGAACCCCGAGTCTTTTGTAAGCGCGCAATAGGCCCACGTTGTCTGATATCATCGGGGGCATGTCCGGGCTGGAAAACTTCAATTGTGGGGCGAGGAGATTTTGAGATTCCAGCGACTTGCGCAAAAGGGCTGGATCGTCGCAACGATCAACAGCATAATCCCATGCGTCAATTCCATACTTGCAGAGAGCTCCTCCGATGACGAGAGAGACCTCCGTAGAGAATGGATGAGCCTTGGAGGAACGAACAATAGCCTCCGCCGCGTCTAATGCTTCGCCGTGATGACCTTGGCTTGTCAAAGCAATGGTCTTGAGCGTCATGATTTGCGCGGCACGCCGGAGACCCTGAATACCTTCGATCAAATCGTGGAATGGAGGATCGGTGTATTCGACACCAGCGGACGGTTTGGTGACCGCTTCAATTTCGTAGTCCTGTTGTTTAACCAATGTCTGGAAGGTGTTGAGAAAAGGCTCAACCGTCGTCAATTCTTCCAATGGGGGTTCGAAATTTGAATCCTCAAGCGCGGTGGATTCGGCATTCTTTTGCGTGCTGGTTCTGAGATAAAGATCGGCCACTTTGTCAATTTGCGCTTGGTTGTCGTGATATACCCTTAGGAAATCACTTGCGGCTAACGTTAACTCTTTGGAAAACGGCTCGGCGATCAACGCTTCCGGAGGAAGGACAACTTTGGCGGTGCGCCAGACCTCGAACTCCCCTTGATCAGCTTTGCCTTTCAGAAGGTGGTGGAAAACGTAAATTTCAACCCAAAGATCAACCGTGGCGACCGCGAATAGATAAAGAAACAGAATCAGCAGAGCAGATACCCCCAGCCATATCTTCCAGTGGGATTGGGAACGCGGGGAGATTTCAGTCATGGGATAACAAATCCATCCGGGACAATTGATCGCCTCGATTTTTCACCACCAAGGCACGAAGACACCAAGGCGTCCACAGAAAGGTTCTTTCTTCTTCTTGGTGCCTTCGTGCCTTGGTGGTGAAAACACTCAACGCTCAACTTCTTCCATCAACCGCCGCAACGTTTGAAACGGTCCGATTTTTTTCTCCGCGTGGAGTTGACGCGCGATTTTTTCCGCGTCCCCCCAGCGCGCCGCGCCGCGACGACCGTAAAGCCCGAGCAACGATTGCCAAATCCAGCCGGCCGCCTGACGCTCGCGTTGGGGACGAAGAAAATTTTTTTCCGCCAGCCATGCGCGATGGGCGTCGGCTGACTTGAGCATTTCGTCGAGACCCGATCCGGCCAGAGAGCTAACCGTCAGTGCGCTGACGGCCAACGCGCGCGGTTCCCACGTTTGGCCTTCCTCGGCGATTCCGCCCAGCGCGGATTTCACCTCCAGCAACGCCTTGCGGGCTGGCTCGCCCAGATCCGATTTGTTCACGACAAACAAATGCGGCTGCTCCATGATCCCCGCTTTGAGAAATTGGAGCAGGTCGCCCGAGGCGGGTTGAATCACGAGCGCCATGGTGTCCGTCAAATCGGCGATTTCCGATTCGGATTGACCGACGCCGACGGTTTCGACCAGCACGACGTCGAACGCCGCGCGAAGCGCGATCGTTCCGGCGTAGGTCCGATCCGAAACGCCGCCGTAATCGCCGCGATTGGCCATCGAGCGGACGAAGACTCCCGCGTCGCCCGCGTCGTATTCGAGGCGGATGCGGTCGCCGAGGATCGCGCCCCGACTGACTTTGCTCGAAGGATCAACCGCGATGACGCCGACGGTTTTTCCGGCGCGCCGCAAACTTTGGATCATGCGCGAAACGAGCGAGCTTTTTCCCGCGCCGGGAGGACCCGTGACGCCGATGACGTGGCTCCGGTCCAACGAACCGCGATATAACTCGTCCAATGCCGCCGTCGCGGTGTTGGTCTTCTCAATTCGCCGATCTTCAAGAAGATTGAAGATGCGCGAGACCGATTTTTTGTCCGCCGAGACAACGGAAGATACAATCTCCTCGACCTCTCCAAGCACGGGTTTATCGCGTTTTGTCATGGGTGGGTTGAGTCCGTGTGGGTGGACCATGTGGACGCGGTGGACAGGGTGGACGAAGAATACAATTTCTTAAGAAGTGTCGCTTCCTTATGAACGCCCGAAACCGCCGCTGACGCTGATCGCCTGACCGGTGATCCATCCGGCTTGATCGGACGCCAGAAAGGTGATCGCCGCCGCGATGTCCTGCGGTTCGCCGAGCCGCCCCAAGGGATAGAACTTGGACGATTTTTCGATCTGCTCCGGCGTGTAATCCGCCGTCATCGGCGTTTTGGTGACGCCCGGGCAGACGGCGTTGACGCGGACATTGAACCGTCCCATCTCGACGGAGAAAGCCTTGGTGAACCCAATGACCGCTCCTTTGCTGGCCGAATAGACGACCATCCGTTTTTCCCCCACCTTGCCCGCCTCGGAGGCGATGTTGATGATCGAGCCTTTTTTCTTGGCGAGCATGATCGGCGCGACGGCGCGATTGGCGTTGAGTATGCCAAGGATGTTCACGTCGAGGATGGGTTCCCATTCGTCCGGTTTGGTGTCGAGGAAGAATTTGGGATCGCCCGCAATCCCCGCCGCCGCGACCAAAATGTCAATGTCGCCGAATTTCTGGACGGCCAGATCGGCCATCTTTTGGCAGGCAGAAAAATCGCGCGCGTCAATTTGGATTCCCTCGGCCTGACCGCCCAGATCCCTCAATTCCTTCACGACCTTTTGAACATTCGCGCCGTTTTGATCGGCGATGACGACCTTCGCGCCGTCCTTGACGAAATAGCGCGCGGTTTCGCGCCCCAAACCCGACGCCCCGCCGGTGATGATCGCCACCCGGTCCTTGAGTCCCAAATCCATGTGTTGCCTCGTTTCTTCTCCGGAATTTTTGGTCTTATACCATGCCGCAAACCGAATCGCATGGGTTTAATGGGCATCCATCTTGCCTAAGGTTTCCGCGGAGACCCCCGCTCCGATGGTTCGAGAGCGGCGGGGCGCGGAAAGAATTGTCTTTACCGCGGTTCTGCGGCAAAGATAACGCGGATTCGCGTCTTGCATCCGGCGAAAGGAATGAAACGTCAACGTGGCTCAGACGTATTGCGGCATCCTGATCGGAAATGAGGAACTTCGGGCGATCGAATTGAAGTCGCATCGGGGCGTTCTCTCCATTGCCGGAGCGGCCACCCACGATTTGACCGGCGAGGAGCGGACCGCCCCCGGAGCGTCGCTCCGCGCCATGCTCAAGCGGATGAAACCGCCCCCGGACAGCGCGGCTCTCTGTCTGCCCAAGGAACAGGCGACGCTCCAACTCGTCACGCTTCCCTCCCGCGATCCGAAAGAGTTGAAGGAAATGGCGAGGTTCGAGGCCGAGCGGCACATTCCGTTCAACGCCGAACGGCACGGCGTCGGATTTCAGGTTTTGCGCGAGGCGGGAACCGGAGGCTCCGAAACGCTTTTGGTCGCCGCCGATGGTCCCTTTATTGATAGGGCGCTGAGCGCGGCGTCCGAAGCGGGCGTCCAGCCCGAAGGACTCAACGTCTCCTCGGCTTGCCTGATGAACGCGCTTCTCCACGCCCAGCCCGATCTGGTTGGAAATCAAACGGTTGCCATCGTGTCGGTCGGACTCGGCTCTTTGGATTTGGTATTTGTTTCGCAGGGGAGGATCGTTTTCTCGCGGAGCGCGCCGATCGGCCTGCGCGCGCTGATTCAGGATTGGCACGCCTCCCAAGGCGGAGGGAGCGTGATGCTGGACGCGGCGCGGATCGCCGCCGCAAGCAAGATGATTGACATGATGGACCTCGATCAAAACTACGGCGAGCCGCCCCGAGCTGGAGCGCAAGCTTCCTCCAAGCCCGCGGATTCGGCGCGCGCGTGGGCGGGAAAGCTGATTCAGGAATTGCGACGGAGCTACGATTTCGCGCGGCGCGAGATGAATTGCCCGGCGCTCGAAACGCTCGTTCTGGCGGGAGAAGGTTCCATCCTCCGTAATCTCGGACAATACCTCTATGTCAATCTCAACGCGCCGGTCATGACGCTGAATCCGGTCGGGACGGTCGGCGGGGAGGAAATCAGGCAACTTCCCTTTGGAGGATTGGAATTGACCGTTCCCTTCGGCGCGGCGATTCAGAATTTGACCGAAGGGGCGGTTCGCCCCGATTTGATCCCCGCCGACTACTATCAACGCCTTGAGCGGCGAATGCTCGCCCGTCGCGGTGCGATCACCGGAGTCCTCGCGCTTTTGTTGATCGGATTGGGAACGGGAGCGGGCATCAAACATCGGTTGCAGGAAAATCGGCTGACCAAGGCCTATGACGAAACGAACGAGATTCTCCGCCCCCACGTCTCGAAGTTGAAGGATCAAGAAGCCAAGCTCAACATTCTTGAAGGCTTCCTTGACGATCCAAGCAACGCGCTTGCGGTGCTCAGGCGCATCAGCGATTACAAAGCCGCGCCGGAGCGCGTCTCCGTCAAATCCGTCGCCTACACCAAAGGGGATCAGACCGTCATCGAGGGACATGCGAGGGAAATCGTGGACGTGAATAATTTCGCCGAGGACCTCCGCGCCTCCAAGCTTTTTGACGACGTGAAAATCGTGGAACAGAAATTGTTCGCCGCGCTTTCCCAACGTCCGCAGGTTTATGTTTTCCGAATCCAATGCGCGCTTCCCAAGTATAAAGCCAAGCCGAAAGCCCGCCGAACCACGGGCAAGGAAAATCATCCGCTTTCTCCCGGCATCGGTTCGCGCGAGACGGAGGCGGGAGGAGGTTTGCCCGAAGCCGTCGTTCCGCTCGGCGGTCTTCCGGCGGAGACGGAAACGACCGAGGACGCGCAGGTCCTGCCGTTGCCGGAAACCCCGACAGCAACTCGACCCGCAACACAACCCGCCGCGCCGCCGGCGATGGAGGGGAATCCATGAGTCGTCGCGAGCGCATCATTCTCGGTATCACCATTGCCGTCGCGGTTGTGGGCGCTCTCTTTTTCGTCCATGACAAATTCGCCAAATCGGACGAGGGTTCCGAAGGGGGCGTCGCCAATGCCCAACGGACCTTCGAGGATTCTTTCCGCAAACTTCAGGACGGACCCGCGATCCGTCAAGCTTATGAGGTTGTCAACACCCAGCTTCCGGAGCGGCTTCCGAACCGGACGCCGGAAGCCACGTTCAGCGACGAAGTCACGCGCCTGCTCAAGGAGCGGGGTTGGCCGACGCCGACGGTCAAACCCGCGCGTCCGTCGCCGATTCCCGACGTGGATGATTATTACTACATTGATCTCGAAGTGTCGGTCGCCGGACGGCTGGCCGAAATCATCAACCTGATGATCGAGTTCAAAAACACCGGTCTGCTCATCAAGGCGTTCGACGTGGACAAACGGAGCATGGATCGGGACGAGGTCATGCTGAACGTCACGGTCGCGCGTCTGGCGAAAATGGACGAAGAGAAAAGAAAAAAACTTTCCTCGCAACGCCGCGGGGGTTGAGAAAACTTTTGTTGAGAGGGATCTCTCAGGAATTCCGCGCCCAGTCGCGGGAGCGTTCGACCGCTTTTTTCCACTGGCCGTAACGCGCCTCGCGATCGTCGGATTTCATTTTCGGCTCGAACGCTTTGCCCAACGCCCAATTCGCCGTCACTTCGCCGGTGTCCTTCCAAAACCCTACGGCCAATCCCGCAAGATAGGCCGCGCCCAATGCGGTCGTCTCGCTGACGACCGGACGCTCGACGCGCGCGCCGAGAATGTCCGCTTGGAATTGCATGAGGCCGTTGTTGACCGTCGCGCCGCCATCCACGCGGAGTTCGGCAAGCTTAACGTTGGAATCGGCTTCCATCGCCTCGACCAAATCGCGGGTCTGATAGGCCATGGATTCCAGCGTCGCGCGCGCCAGATGGGCCGCCGTGCTTCCGCGCGTCAGGCCGACGATGGTTCCGCGCGCGTAGGGGTCCCAATAGGGCGCGCCGAGGCCGACAAACGCCGGAACGAAATAAACGCCGTCGGAATCCTTGGCCTTGCGAGCCAGCGCTTCGATGTCGCTCGATTTTTTGATGAGTCCCAAGCCGTCGCGCAACCATTGCACCGCCGCCCCGGCGATGAAAACCGATCCTTCGAGGCAATAAACCACCTTGCCGTTCAAACCCCAACCGATGGTCGTGAGCAATCCACGCGAGGAAGCCACCGCTTTTTCACCGGTGTTCATCAGCATAAAACATCCGGTTCCGTAAGTGTTCTTCACCATGCCCGACTCAAAGCACCCTTGGCCGAACGTCGCGGCCTGCTGGTCCCCCGCGTCGCCGCCGATGGGAATCGGCGCGCCGAAAAGTTTGGGATCGGTCTCGCCGAACACGCCGCTCGAAGGGCGAACTTCGGGCAACATCGCGCGCGGAATTCCCAAAATCGTCAGCAGTTCGTCGTCCCAATCCAATTTGTGAATGTTGTAAATAAGCGTCCGGCTCGCGTTGGAATAATCGGTCGCGTGGACCTTGCCGCCGGTCAATCGCCAAAGCAAGAACGTGTCAATCGTGCCGAAAAGAATTTCTCCCTTGGCGGCGCGTTCGCGGAGCTTGGGATGTTTGTCGAGAATGTGTTTGATTTTCGTGCCGGAAAAATAAGCGTCCACCACAAGGCCGGTTTTCTCGCGGAAGGACGCCTCCAATCCCCGCTTTTTCAATTCGTCGCAAATCCCCGCCGTGATCCGGCTTTGCCAGACGATGGCGTTGGCGACGGGCTTGCCCGTCAACCGATCCCACAGGACGGTCGTTTCGCGCTGATTGGTGATGCCGATGGCGGCGATGTCGGAGAGTTTTGCCTTGGCTTTCTTAATGGCAAGCTTGGCGGTCTCAAGCTGGGTTTTCCAAATCGCTTCCGGGCTGTGCTCGACGTGTCCGGGGGAAGGAAAAATCTGCGGAAATTCCTTCTGCGCCGAGGCTTTGGCCCGGCCGTTGTGGGAAAATAAAATGGATCGGCTCGACGTCGTGCCTTGATCCAGCGCCAACACGTATTTCGCCATTTGCGGTTCCTCCCCTAAATTTAGAATTCAACGAGGGGATCGTAGGTCAATCGGCGGACCACTTTCAATTCCTATTGAAAATTTGCGTGAGGCGCTCAAGTCCCGCCGACGCGCTTGAACTTCAGCAGATTCATCCCCTGAACTTTTTTCACTTCGTCCTCCAGAAGTTGGTCCCGGAGGTAATCATAGGCGAGGCATTGGAAGACCAACGGCGCGTCGAGCCATTGGTTCTTGGGATTGATCCGCGTGGACGCGACGAAGAAAATTTCCCGCGTGTCGCCGACCGGTTGCGGCGGACTGATTCCTCCCGGTTTAAGCTCGACGAGCGGAGCCTGCCACGCCAAGAGCGGCGCCGAGTCCTTCCAACCCACGTCTTGAATCCGGATCTGAATGTGGGTCCAAGGGGACTGCGCCATTCTTCGCTTGAGGGTTTCGATCTCCGCCGTCAGTGCGTCATCCCCTTTTTGCGCGGCTTCGACCAAATCATCCGCGAACGGCGTCGGCTCGGGGCGCGTGGGAAGCTCTCCTTTCGCGATCTGCTCGCAAATTTGATTGACGCCGGCGCGGAGAACTTCGGCCTCGCCCGCTTGAGCGAGCGTCCCCTTGAAGGGAATCACCGAAATCTGGACCACGCGGCTTTCGCGGATGCCCGTGGCGACGTCCCCCTGTCCTCCCGCCAAGGTCTTCATCGCGGCCTCCTTGGTCGAGACTTTGGACCATTCCACACGGTCGGTCAAAATTTGCCGGGCGTTGAGAAGCGCGTCGGCGATTTTGCCCGCCTGAACGAGGTAGGGATGATTTCCCTGACCGCGCTTTTCCAGATCGCGCAGAATGGTTTCCCCTTCGATCCAGTTTTCGGTTTCCTGCTGGATCACGCTCACCTGCGGCTCGAAGCGGGCGTTCACCGCGCTGGGATTGATCCGCATAAGATCGTCGCGCGTGAGCTTGAAATCCCCGGCCCAAGCGACGGGAGCGGCGAGGTCGGCGTAGCCCCAAAGCGCCGCGATGTTTTGCGTGTAACGTCGCGAAGTCGTTTGATTGAGAAGGAAACGATAATAATGCGGGATTAACTCTCTGCCGAGCGCGAGGCGAATTTCTCCCTCTACGTCTTTGACGGGGGTTTTGGTTTCCTCCTTGCGCGAGACCAATTGGATCAGAAATACACCGTCGGCTCCGACGAAAACCGGACTGAGATCGCCCGGCCTTTTCAGCGCAAAGGTCTGATAGTCGAATTCGGCGACGTGCTCGCCCCGCGCGAATTCCGGGATCAAGCCACCCTGCGACGCCGAAGGGGCCTTGGAAAATTGCGCCGCCGCGTCCTCGAATTTCAATTCGCCACCCACGATCTTTCCCCGAATTTCGGCCATCTTATCCTGCGCCTCGCGCACCTGCGCCGCTTCGGTCATGTCGGCGACGGTCAGGTAAATGTAGCGGACCTGCGCGCGCGCCTTGGAGGAATACTTTTCCGGATGGAAGATGTGGTAGCGGTTCACGTCGGCGTCCGAGATGCCGGAAGCGGCGATTTGCGGCATGACGACCTGTTCCACCCACGCCGTCTCCGCCCCGGAATCAAGCAGACTACGACGCTCGAAAGCCGAGACGTTCCGCGCTTTCCCTTGTCGCGCCAACGACCGAACCGCCAGAAATTCCTCGACCGCTCCTTGGATTGCCTTCCACGCCCCCGGATCCCGCTTGTCCTCGCTTGCCAGCCATTGATCCACCGGCGTATGGACGGCGGGATTGCGCGACATATCGAGGTAGATGAGCGTATCCAGCGCGGTAATGGCCCCGTCGGCATCCTCGGCCAGCACGACCTTCTGCAATTCCGCCGCCCGACCACTGAGCGCGAAATCGGGAGCCTTCTGTTTGCCGATTTTGGGGAAGAGCGTCCGCCGCGTCCGGGTGAGAAACCACGCCCCTTGGGATTGAACCGCTTTCTTGCTTCCTTGTTTGCTTCCGCTCCCGCTTCCCGCGCCATGCGAGGAGGGAACAGTCAGAAGGAGAAGGGGCGTCGCGAGATAAACGGCTCTTGAGAAGAAGGATATTTTGGAATGACTCATTTGCTTGGGATGATTTGCCGCACAGCTTTTCGTCGGCTGACTCTGATTTTCGCGGGATAAGGCCGGGAAATCAAGGTAGAAAGGCGAAAAAGGGGTCACGCTGAAGAATCTTTTTCAAACTACAAGCCGGTTCCGCTCTTGGAGTCAACCTCATTTGAGACAACCGAGCGGCGAGCGTGAGCGAGCGTCCGAATGCAATCATGAGGCGTAGTCAGCGTGCCCTTACGATTGCGGCTCGGATCACCCTCCAATTGTTGAAACCAACCCCGGCAAATTCCCTGATCTTGCGCCTTGACAATCGGAACCGGAAAAAGTAGAGATTTTCCCAGCTTGCTTCCCCAAAAACGGCAAGAAGACCGGTGTTGTGGACGTTCAAACTTGGTTAAGGAGACGTGGCCGATGAGAAAAAGAACGCTACTGACGGGCGCCGCCCTCTGCGCGATCCTGCTTCCCCTGACGGGTTGCCTTTACGTGGAGAACCGCGCGGCGGATCTCCGCGACATCTTTCAGTTCGGGGTGGGGGTCACGCACGAAAGCCCCAAGGGAGGCATTCTGCCCCCGTCGCTGGGCGTTTACGTGCAAGCATCCGAACTCCTCAACATCGGCGCGATCCATTATGACGGGGTGACCGCGGAGCTGGACGGACGCGGTCTCTTCGCGGGACCCGAAAGCCGGACGCAAATCGGTCTTGGCCCCTATCAGCTTCTCCGCATTGACCAAGATTACGACAACGGAAGCGAAAACTACTTCAAGAAGGAAGACAGCCTTTGGACCAAGCGGATGAATTCCAAGAAGATGCGGTCAAGGGGACTTTTTCCAAACAAACCCGCAAAGGAATTGGATTACAAGTTTTGGGCGAATCCGTGGCATGAAGGGTGGCCGATCATGCATCGCGGCTGGCAATACTGGGAGAACATCGGCGTCCAAATCGCCCTATCCGAGCCGTTCGTCACGCATCATGGTTTGACCTTGAAATTCGGTTTTGATCCTTCTGAAATTTTTGATTTCCTGCTTGGTTTTGCCGGAGTGGATTTCAAGCAGGATGACCTGAACGAGAAGGAATTTGCCGAGGAGCACGCCGAGACTGCGCCTCCCGAGGGACAACCACCGTCGCCTCAAGCCGTGGCCGCTCCGGCTCCGGCTCCCGCCGCTGGCCCGAAGAGCGAAAACCTGCCGGTCAGCGCGCCGGTCGAGGGACCCCGTCCCAATAAGTTAAAGCCCGCGGTGGACATGCTCATCATTTACTTTGATTACGACAAATCCAACATCCGTCCCGATCAGATGGAGCGCCTTGAGAAGGACCTCAAATATCTCAAGGATCATCCCGAAGTGAAGGTCCAGATCGAGGGGAATTGCGACGAGCGGGGAACGACCGAATATAACCTCGCGCTCGGCGAACGTCGCGCCAAGACTGTTCTGGAGTATTTGACCAAGAACGGCATCGCCGCCGACCGCCTGCGCGTCCTGAGCAAGGGCGAAGAAAACCCCGCCGATCCGGGTCACACCGAGGAAGCATGGGGAAAGAATCGGCGGGATGAGTTCATGATCTTTGAGTGAATTCGTTAGCCGCTAAAGAACGCAAAGATCACAAAGGAAGAAAAGGGGCGGCCAACTTTGGCCGCCCTAAATTTTTTACAGTGTTCAAGACTGCGCACTTGATCAATTTCTCAGATTCGAGCGAGAATTGCTCTCGAGGACGAAACCAATGACGCATTTCCCCACGCCGCCGGAAACCGTTCGCTCACTCAAAGAACCCCTGCGTCGGGTCCGAAAGGGCTAGAGGGTCATCTTGGACCGGAACGGCAAGCCGCTGGCCGCGCTCATCACTCCCAAGGAAGCGAAACTGTTGGAGCGGCTACTTCAAGAACAAGAAGATCGGATGGACAATGCCGCCGCCGACCGAGCGTTGGCGGATATGAAAGCCCGAGGAGAAAAGCCGATACCTTGGGAAGAAGTGGAAAGGCTTTTAGACCGTTTGAAGGGTTGAGACTTGCCGTAGTCCGTCCTCGTCGAACCCGCCGCCGTCCGTCATTTGGAAAAGCTCCCCGATTTAGTCCGCGAGAGAATCCGGCTCAGGATTCGAAACCTCGCGGAAAATCCCCGTCCCCCCGGCGCGAAAAAGATGATGGGCAGGGAGAACCGCTGGCGTCTTCGTGTCGGCGACTATCGGATCATTTACGAAATCCACGACAAGCGGCTCGTTGTGTTGGTTGTGGAGATAGGCCATCGGCGCGAGATTTACCGTTAAGCCGAGCGACTTCCCTCCGGGGAACTCTCTACAACGTCCAACCCGCGCGATATTCCCGGCGGAGCAATTTTTCCGCCTCCGGACAATTGACGGCTTGGAGTTTTGCCGCGTTCCATTCCAATTTTTTTCCGGTCCGATAGGAGACATTGCCGAGCAAGACCGTCTCGGTCAAGGGACCGGAATAGCCGAAATTGCAGGTCGTCGGCGCGCCGGTTTTGCAGGCGTTAATCCATTCCTTGTGATGGCCGATGGAGGACGGAATCGAGCGCGCCGGAGGCTTGAAATCGGCGAAATTCGCCTCGGGCAAAAGCCGATATTCATCGTAGTTGGCCAGCATCATTCCTTTGGCTCCGACAAAAAGGACGCCGCTGTCCCACGCCTTGATTTTCTTTTCCGCCAAGATCGGCGGCTTGGCCTCGTCATCGTGCCAAGTCAATTCGAGCGGAGGCTGATCTCCCCGCGCGGGGAAGGTCCAGCGGATGCTCAAATTGCGTCCCGCCGTCTGCGGGTCCACCGGCGGACCCTGCGCCTCGACGGTCAAGGGATAGCGCAGATTCAACGCCCAAAACGGAAGGTCAATGTAGTGGCAACCCATGTCGGCCAGCGTGCCGCCGCCGAAATCCCACCATCGCCGCCACTCCTGCGGGAGGTACACCGGATCGTAGGGACGCTCCGGCGCGGGGCCGAGCCATAAATCCCAATGAAGGTTCGAGGGAACAGGGACGGGCGTCCGGCTGGGGTCCTTGGAATGCGCCCAGTTTTTTCCGACCCAAACGTGGACCGCGCTCACCGGACCAATGGCCCCGGATTGAATGATCTCCACGACGCGGCGGTAATTTTCACCCGCGTGAATCTGCGTTCCCAACTGCGTGGCGACTTTCATTTTGCGGGCGAGATCGGTCAGGAATCGTGCCTCATGGACGTCGTGGGTCAGCGGTTTTTCGCAATAGACGTGCTTGCCGAGCCGCATCGCCCATGCCGCCGCAGGGGCGTGCGTGTGATCTGGCGTCCCGATGACGACCGCGTCAATGTCGTTCTGTTCGAGCAATCTGCGGAAGTCGTTGTAGGTCTTGGCTTGGGGGAATTTCTGCGCGGCGGCCGAGAGATAGTTGTCGTCAATGTCGCACAGCGCGACGATGTTCTCGCCGCTGACTTCCTTCAAGTCCTCGGCGGCGCGATGCGCCGTGCCGATCATGCCGATGTTCAGTTTTTCGTTCGGAGAAATCCGTTTGGGAGGGGTTTGACACCCCTCCAATCCCCAGACGGACAGCGCCGCGCCGGTCACGCCGGCACGGCGGAGAAATTCACGGCGGTTCAGGTTTTGCAACATGATGGGTCCTTTCCTTCGGCGAATCGAATTGGCGGCCTCCCGCCGATTCAGCGGATTGTAGGGAAAGGTCCGCGACAAGGCAATTCTCTATATCTGAGGCGGAGGCGCGGAGAAGAAGTTCCGTTTTACTCCGCGTTCTCCGCGTCTCGGCGATTCCGTGTGAGATTCTGAGCGCAACGCGAAGTTTTTGCGGTAACGCCGGAACATTCGTGAGCGGATGCGGCAGAGCGCACTTCGCCCTGTCAATCCCGTGAATCCTGTCGGTTGATGTATTGAAGTTGAGTTCTCCATGACATATCCTCCGCCGCGTGGCATAATCCAACGGGCGCATGAGGAAATCGCGGAATGAAGATTCAACAGCAATATTGCCGCAGGAAGATTCGATGGACGGGGATGGGAGCATGGGCGGCGTGGCTCGCGCTTGGATTAGCGGGATGCCAAATTCCGAATTTCTCGCTCGGCCCATCCTTGAAATTGGGCGCGGGGGAATCGGCGGAGCTTCGGGTCCGGCTGAAACAGGGCCTTCGGCAGATGATCGAGGTGGAGGCGGCGGAGATCACTTCCCCCGGAGCGGAGCTTTCCTTTTCCTCCAACGAAATCATTCTTCCTCCGATTTATCTTCATCCGTCCGGCGCGACGACGGATGCCGCCAAGAAGGCTTTTGCCGGACGGCTTTGGAGCGCGAGTTGGCCGGTTGCCGAGGATTCCCTTTTGAAAGTGGTGAATTACGGACCCGGGGCGGTGACGTTGGCCCACGTTGGGGTTGAGCATGGCGGCGAGACCGCAATTTACAAAAAAAGCAGGGAACATCTTCCCTTTCCGCCGACCGCATGGAGCGATCTGAACGACGCGCTGACCAAGGGACGGCTGGAGGGGATCGAAGACCCTCGCGCGCTCTCGCAACTTTCCGCCGTCGGCGATTGGAGCGCGCAACGCCGCCGTCGTCAGGCGTTTGATCTGATTTCCGGGCTCCCGCTCGGCATCCGGCTGACGGAACCGCTGGAAGGGGACGTCGAAATCCGAAGTTGTCTCTTCGAGTCGCGCGGCGCGGTGATCGGATTTTCGCGTCCCGATCGCTCGGCGTGGAAGCCACTGGGGCCGGGATGGTTTCCGGCGGCGGGAGAAGGACGATGGGATTTGTTGGCGCGTCTGCGTCCGGTTCCGCGCGGGTTCGTGGTCCGCAAACCGCTTCGGGCGTTGGCGCTTTATCTTGGCGCGCCCGCCAACGCGGACCAAATTCTTGGCAAAGACGCGGTCAAAAATGAGGCTTCGGCTCAGGGGAAACTTTATCGGATTGATTCACCGGAACCGATCGGAGTGATGCGTTGGGACCATCTGACGCCGGAGGGACAATGGGTCGAGTTTCGCTTCGATCCCCCCCAGCCGCCGGGCGATTTCGTCCTCGAATTGCTGACGCTTCAGGGCGCTCCGGCGTGGCTGGTTTGGAACAGGGAACGGCATCGCGCTCCCGGCGAGGAATGGGACGATCTCTTTGAAAGCTTAATCGGGCTGGAAGTCCCGCCGGACGAAAAGGCGAACGCCTCCTCCGAACCGCAGAAGGAGAGCGCCATCCCGATTCGTGCGCGGGTCACCGGATCGGCGGGGCGCATCGAACGCCTAGCCGGCCCCGACCCCGCGCCGAAAGAATTCAAGCCGAAGTTGGACGGGAGAGAAATGATCTTCGAGGCGAATCTGAAGCCGGGGGAAACGGAAATTTTCCGTTTGCGGGATTACGCAGAGGCAAGCCAATAGATGAAGATAGTCAAAAAGCCACGGAATTTGAGGGCGGCGATGTAAGATTTCAAGTTCGTTGTTCTGTTCCATCTCGTCGAAAAAATCCGTGCGATCCGTGCGTGTCCGCGTCCAAATTGATTTGGAAGAAATTTGGACACGGATTGACACGGACAAACACGGAGAAAGAAATCAGGGCGCGGCTTTTGGCAAATCCAGCGGCGCGTAATACGGCTTGCCGTTGAGCGCCTTGAATTTCGCCGTCCAGTTTTTCATCGCGTCCGACGTGAAGGACCAATCTTGGCGATGATAATTCCAGCTGTCGGGATTCAAGGTTTGGGCCTGCTTCCAGTATTTCTCGGCGCGGGATGGGTCCCCTTGAAGATGGAAATAGACGCCGAGTTTGAAATTCGCGTCGGCCAGTTGAAGATCGGCGTCGCGCGGCGAGACGCGCTTTTTTAATTCCTCGGGCTTCATCGCGTAAATGCTCTTGTCCCCCTTTTCGACCCAATCGCGGAGCGCGGCGACGTATTGGTCGCCGGGAACTTCCATCGGTCCCAGCTTGATCCGGCCCGAATAAGCGACCTCCCCCGGACGGACGATCTTCCCCTCCTCGTTCACCCATACGCCCGTCGGCACGTTGACCATCTGATAGAGGGTGCTGATGGTGTGGTATTGGTCAATGAGCGGGGCGAAGGTCGCGTTGGCGCGGGTGTAATACTTCGCCGCGGCGGCGGCTCCGCCGGAATCCTGCGCGGCGGCGATGATCTCGAAATTTTTTCCCTTTAGCTCGTCATAGACCTTTTGCCAACCCGGCAGGTCCAGACTGCATCCGCACCATGAAGCCCAAGTGAGGATGAGCACTTTTTTCCCCTTGTAGTCCGCGAGACGGTGGACTTTTCCGTTCACGTCGGGAAGCGCGAAATCGGGAGCGACGGCCGAGTCGAGCGTGGCCGCGACGGTTTGAGGGATCGGACCGAAGCTCCAGACGCGCTTGTCGGCGTCGGCGACGCAGGCCTCTTTCAGCGTCCGAGCCAGTTGCGCGACGTTGAACCACGTCTGGCCGTCCCGTTTCGCCAAAAACTCGGCTTCCTTCCCCGGCGGGATCGGAATGCATAGATCGTTCAGGCACGCCCCTTCGGGTTTGAGTTTGAAGCCATTGATTTTGGTGAGATCGTCCGGCGTGACCCATAATTCCTTGGGATCGGGCAGGGTTCTCTCAATGGTCAGTGTCTGATCGTGGAAAAGAACGGTCGCCGGTTCGGCTCCGACCGGAGCCACTGTTGCCGACGCGAAACAGAATCCCAGCGAAAGGCGCGCAAGACCGACGATTCTTCGGGCAGAACGTGAAAAAAACATGGTCGATTCCCCTTTGCAGTCAACGAATTTCACTCCAACTCTATTCCCTCTTTTGTGATAGGTGCAATGGGAAAACCATTGCATTGCCGCGGCGTCCGCCGATAATCTCTCTGGTTTGCAATGCCGCCCAAGGCCGTCCAAGGCCGCAAAGAAAGGTGAACGCAGGCGATGCCTTTATTGATCGTGATCGGATGCCAGTGGGGAGACGAGGGGAAAGGGAAGATCGTGGACGTGATCGCCGCGGAGGCCGATCTCGTCGCGCGGTATCAAGGGGGCAACAACGCCGGCCACACCGTCGTCGTCGGGGAGCAGAAAACTATCCTCCATCTCATTCCCGCCGGAGTGCTCAATCCGCACGTCCAGTGTCTCATCGGCAACGGCGTGGTGGTGGACCCGATCGTGCTGGAGGAGGAGATCAAGACGCTCGAAGCCGCGCGGATTGACGTTCGCTCGCGACTCCATCTCTCCGAGTGCGCGCACATGATCGTCCCGTATCACAAGTTGCTCGATCAGGCGCAGGAGAAAATGCGCGGATCGGGCAAGATCGGCACGACCGGACGGGGCATCGGCGGAGCCTACGCCGACAAGGTGAGCCGACAAGGTCTGCGCCTCGGCGATTACCGCGACAAGGAGATATTCTCCGAGAAGATTCACGCGCTGGATCGTTTTTACAAACCTCTTTTCAAACACATCTTCCACGAGAAAATTCCGTCCCCCGGCGACGTGGTGGATCAACTTTGGAAAATCGAGCCGACAATCCGGCCCCTGCTTTGCGACTCGGTCGCGATGGTGAACGATTATCTGGACAAGGACAAAAAGGTCCTTTGCGAAGGGGCGCAAGGGGTGATGCTCGACATTGACTTCGGGACGTATCCCTACGTCACCAGTTCCAATCCCTCGACCGGCGGCGTCTGCACCGGGCTGGGGATTGCGCCGCGTCACGTCAATTCGGTTTTGGGCGTCGTCAAGGCCTACACGACGCGCGTCGGCGAGGGACCGTTCCCGAGCGAGATCATCGGCGATATCGGCGATTTTCTCCAAGCCGAAGGGAACGAATTCGGCGCGACGACGGGGCGGCCGCGCAGGTGCGGTTGGTTCGACGCGACGGTTCTGCGCCGCTCGATTCAAGTTTGCGGCGTGACATCCATCGCGCTTACCAAACTCGACGTGCTGGATAAACTGGAGGAAATCAAGCTCTGCACGGCCTACAAGACGCCCGACGGAAAAAGGATCGAGATGATCCCGATGGACCTGAACCTGCTGAAAAAATGCGAGCCGATTTATGAGGCGATGCCCGGGTGGAGCACGCCGAGCCATGGCGCGGCCACTTACAAGGAACTTCCAAAGGCGGCGCGAAAATACGTCGAGCGGATCGAGCAACTCCTTGGCGTCGGGATTGAAGCGGTGTCCGTCGGCGCGGGGCGCAAATTGACGATCCTGCGCAAATCGTCGTTTTTTTGAGTGGCAAGGGCGTTCGGTGCGCGAAGAATCAAAAGCAGGATGCAAACGGCGCAAGCCATGGGCGAGACGCCCATGCCAAGCCTAATTTCCCTTGGTGATCCTCCGCGCCAGACGCGGCGCGAAATAGGTGAGAATGAAATCCGCGCCGGCGCGTTTGATCGCCAGCGTCGTTTCCCAGATCGCGATTTCCTCGTCAATCCAGCCGTTGAGTCCGGCGGCGCGAATCATCGCGTATTCGCCGGAGACGTGGTAAGCCGCCAGCGGAACGTCAAACTCGCGCCGCAAGGAGGCCAGCACGTCCAAATAAGGAACGGCGGGTTTGACCATGAGCATGTCGGCTCCCTCCGCCAAATCGAGCCGCGCTTCCTCCAGCGCCTCGCGGGCGTTGGCCGGGTCCATCTGGTGCGATTTGCGGTCGCCGAATTTGGGCGCGCCTTGCGCGGCCTCGCGGAAGGGACCATAGAATGCGGAGGCATATTTGACGGCGTAGGAAAGGATCGGCGTGTTGTGGAATCCCTCGCGGTCGAGCGCGTGACGGATCGTTCCAACCCGGCCGTCCATCATGTCGGACGGGGCGACGACGTCGGCTCCGGCGCGGGCTTGCGAAAGGGCCGTCCGCGCGAGCAGATCTAGCGTCGGATCGTTGGCGATTTCCCCCTTGGGAGTGACGACGCCGCAATGGCCGTGACTTGTGTATTCGCAGAGACAGGTATCGGTGATCAGAAGCAGGCGTTCGCCCAAGGCTTCCTTGACGGCGCGCAGGGCGCACTGAACCACGCCGTCCTCGGACCATGCGCCCGACGCCTGATCGTCCTTTTTTTCCGGAATGCCGAAAAAAATGACGGCGGGAATTCCGAGGTCGGCGAGATTGCGACATTCCTCGATCGCCTGATCCACAGAAAAATTAAACACCCCCGGCATGGAAGAGATTTCTTTGCGGACCTTCTCCCCCGGACAGACAAACAGCGGACAAACCAGATCGTTCAATTCAAGGGTAGTCTCGCGGACCAAGTCGCGAACCTTGGGCAACATCCGGAGACGCCGGAGACGGCGATGGGGAAAGAGGGAAGTCATGACGATCAGAAATGAAGGCGAAAGGCTAAAGACGAAGGGCGAAAAACGAAGACCCGCATGATTTCTTTTCGCCGTTCGCCTTTAGCCTTTTGACTTCTTGCCACAATTTTACCAGCCATATCCCAGCCGTTCGGCGAGCTCCTCGGGGAGTTGTTGCTCCAGAATCGCCGCCTGCGCGGCTTCGACTTCATACGGCACGCGGACGAAATGGATGAGATTGGCGTCGAGGTCCACGTGAACCCAGCACGCCTGCGGATTGCGGTCGCGCGGCTGGCCGACGCTCCCGACGTTGATCAAATACCGGCACTCGGGATTGATGGGGACCGAATAACCTTCGGGACAGGTGAGGTCCTTGCCGTTTTTCTCGACGATGGCCGGCTGATGCGAATGGCCGATGAAACAGAAGCGTTCCTTGAAAGCGTCAAAACAATTTCGCGCTTCGCCGAACGTCAGGACGTAGCTCCACGCGGGAGGATCGGAAGGGGAAGCGTGAACAAAATAGTATTCCGGCGGAAGAGCGTAGGTGTAGGGACATTCTTTAAGCCACTTGGCGTTTTCCTCGGTCAGGCGCTCGCGGGTCCAATAGACGGCGCGCTTGGCGATTTCATTGAAGAAGGTAATATCCACGATTCCGACGGCGGCATGGTCGTGGTTGCCCGCGAGGGTCGGTATGTTGCGCTCGCGCAGGAGGTCCACGCATTCATTGGGCATCGCGCCGTAGCCGACGACGTCCCCAAGACAAATGATGTTCTTCAATCCCCGTTCATCAATGGCCTTCATCACCGCCGTCAAGGCGTGGAAGTTTCCATGGATGTCGGACAGGACCGCGATTTGTCGAGGCGAGGAATTATTGGGCGTCATAATCCCGCCCGGTGAGTTGCTTCAACTTTCGCAGGGCCTGTTTGCGAATGACTTGACTGGGATTGGCCAACGCCTTTTCCCACATGGCAATTTCCTGACGTTGCGCGTCGGTGAATTCGCCTGACGGGGGCGCGGGCGGCGGCGCCGGAGCCACGCTTTCGGAGGGCGCTTCGACCGCGACGGGTTCCGCCGGAGGAGGCGCGACCGGAACTGCTTGCTGTTGCGGAGCGGCTTCCGCGGGCGAGCCGGGCATTTCCGATCCATGGCGATCACGGCGACGCTTTCTTCTGCGTTTCCGGCGCGAGCCATGTTCGGGGGATCCCCCTTGGTCGTGCTCCTCGCCGCTCTCTTCGGCGGCGACGCCGACTTCCTCGGCCTCTTCTTCGGCTTCGGGTTCCAATTCCTCGGGGGCGGCCTCGACGGGGATCGAAACGGCTTCGGTCATGCCGGAGGTCGCGGCGACTTCGGGAGATCTTTCTTCGGCCTTTTCGATTACACCCTCGGTTTCCACCGGAAGAATTTCCACTCCTTCTTCCTGAGGTGGCGGTTCCTTGGGAGGTTCGCCCAATTCGACGGGGCGGCGGGCGGAACCTTCCACCGGAGCCGCGACGGCTTCGGAGACTTCAAAACGCATGGCAACTTTGGGGCCGAATTGAATTTCGTCGCCGTCTTTCAGCGTCGTTTCGGTCACGATTTCGCCGTTGACCATCGTGTGACGCCATGATTCCAAATCCTTGATGACGTAGGCGGAACCTTTTCGCCCGATGACGGCGTGGTGCTTGGAGACGAACCAATCCTGCTGAAGACGGATGTCGTTGTCGGGGGCGCGACCGACGTGGGTCTCGACTTTATTGAGCGTGAAAGACTGGTCCTTCTGTTTGCCCATCGTCACGCGCAACGTCGCCGCCGGAGCCGCCGCTTGTCCCGTCATCATCGTCTTTTCCTCCATGACGGGAGCCACTTGGACGGCCGGAGCAGGGGCTTCCTGATTGTAAAAATGGAGTTTGTGCTTGCCGATGGTGATGACGTCCTTGTCCAAAATTTCGGTTTTGGTGACGCGGACGCCGTTGACGTAAGTCCCGTTGGCGCTGTTGTTGTCCTCGATGATGTAGCGTCCGTCCACTTGTTGAATGGAGGCGTGACGGCGCGAGACGGCCGGGTTCTCGATGGCGATGTCGTTGTCCGGCGCGCGACCCACCATTAGGCGCTGATCCTTGTAGAGAAGGTATTTTTGAACGATTCTATCGCCCAGTTTTACGATGATTTCCGGCATGGCAGAAGTCCTCCGCTTGAAGGTCCGTCAATTCAAGGGACAAGCCTCGTCTCACGAAACAATTTTAGGATTTTACACGACCCCCTGCAAGACTGTCAAACATCTTTGAGAGATGCGAATTGCCTTATAAATAAAGACTCCGAAAGCGGTCGCAAAAGGGGGTCGTTGACTCATAATTCAGGACACCAAAAAGGGAGGTCGAAACGATGAGTCGGACTACTTCCCGTTAAAATCCCCGATCTTTCCCGAACGTCCGGGAGGCCAGATGATGTATTTCATCACGCCGGTGATGTTGTCCAATTTCACGGGGCCGAAATTCAGGCTGTCGTAGCTGTCATTGCGGTTGTCGCCGAGCACAAAAACGCATTCAGACGGAACCTTCACCTTCACGTCGTCCCAATTGATGTGGTTTCCCTTGATGTGTTTGTTGTATTGCTCCTTGCCGTTGACGTAGAGGATGCCCGATTCGATCTTAACCGTGTCATTGCCCGTCGCGATCACCCGCTTGATGAGCGGGTCGGCGTCCGGGTTCCCGGGATCGGGGAACGTCACGATGTCGAAGAGTTCCGGAACGGCGCTGGCGTCAATCAGGACGTGGTCGCCGATTTGGAGGGTCGGCTCCATCGAGCCGGAGGCCACGACGAAGATCGGGATCAGCTTGGTTTTGATCGCCGCCCACAATCCGACCAAGACGATTAGAACCAAAAGGCCGACGGCGTGGCGCAGTTTCCGCCGGAATCTTTTTTTCTCCATGTCGGGGTCTTGCGGATTTTCCATGATGATCCTCTAGGCTTAGATGAAGCAGAAACCGCCAAGACGCCAAGGACGCCGGGAGGAAAAATCCGTTGTCGGATCATGCGGATTCGGAACGAGCGCTTGGGACTTGGCGTTCTTGGCGTCTTGGCGGTTGGATCTGCGAAGAATTAAATCTTGTTCCATCAAAGTTCCCTTTGCTTTGCCCCCGATTATGATTACCCTTGATCCCGCGCGCAAGGATTTGAAGAAGGGAAAGCCATGGATTACGGCATCAAGAACAAGGTCGCGTTGGTCGGCGGGGCCAGCCGCGGCATCGGTCGCGCCATCGCCGCGGTGCTGGCGAGGGAAGGAGGGCGCGTTGCCGTCTGCGCCCGCGATGCCTCGGCCTTGAACGCGACCGCCCAAAAATTGAAGGAAGAAACGGGAGCCGATATTTTCGCCGTCGTCGCCGATCTCGCCCGCAAAGAGGACGTGGAGCGCGCGTTGGCCGAGACCCGCTCGAGGCTCGGCGAGATCGAGATTCTGATCGCCAACACGGGCGGACCGCGCCCCGGACGCTTGAGCGATTTGGACGAGAAAGATTGGGACGCCGCCTACGATCTGCTTCTCAAGTCCGCGTTGCGCCTGATACGCGGCGTTCTTCCCTCGATGCAATCGCGCCGATGGGGACGGATCATCGGGATCACGTCGGTCAGCGTCAGGGAGCCGATTGACAATCTGATTCTTTCCAACATTTTTCGCGTCGGCGCGACGTCGCTCTACAAAACCGTCGCGCGCGAGGTCGCCAAGGATGGCATCACCGTGAACACGGTCCTCCCCGGCCTGACCGACACCGAGCGTCTCCGCGCTCTCTACGGGGCGCTGGCCAAATCGAAGGGACTTTCGCTTGAAGAATTCCTCGCGCAAATGGCCGAATCGCTTCCCCTCCGGCGTCTCAACAAACCGGAGGAATTGGCCGAACTGGTCGGCTTCCTTTGCTCCCAAGCCGCCTCGGGCGTGACCGGTTGCGCCATCGCGGCGGATGGGGGGCAGTTGAGGGGGTTGATTTGAGAATACTGTGATCTCGCATGATTCAAAGCGACAAGTTGCCTTCGGCCGCTGAAAGCGCAAGCTGTCATCCCCGATCTTTCTCCGATCCAAACCAAGCCTGTGCCATTACCCGCCAAACAAATTTGGGATTGCCGAGCAAGTAACGTCGCCAAAGCCGGCGCGGTTCAAGCGCGAGGCGGAAGAGCCATTCCAATCCCATTTTTCGCAACCAGACCGGCGCGCGCGAACGGACTCCGGCGTAATAGACGAACAATCCGCCCACGCACCACCAGATGCGCGGTTTGCCCCGCGCGGACCAATCCATGGCATGGCGCTCTTGTCGCGGCGATCCCATGGCGAGGAGAACCAAATCGGGATCCGATTTCTCCAATCCGGCCAGAAGCGCGGGTTCGTCACCGATGGTAAAAAAGCCGTGGTGTTTGAAAACGAAATTCAGTCCGGCGATGTTCTTTTCAAAATGCGCGGCGAAGCGGTCCGCCTCGCCGCTTGCGCCGCCGATAAGGCCGATTTTCAATTTTTCGGTGGCGCATCGCCTCAAGAAAGGCTCGATGAAATCCGCCGCGCTGATCCGCTCGGGAATCGGATGCCCCATGCGCTTGGTTCCCCACACCACTCCCATCCCGTCGGCGTAGAGGCAATCGAATCGCTTTAGGAGATCGGTAAAATCAGGCGAATCCAAACAGAGGTTGGTCGTCGCCGCGTTGAGGTAGGCGACGGCTCGCGGCGATTTTCGTTCGCGCGTCTCGGCGATCATCCATTCGATGAAGTCCGCCGTCGCGCAATTCGCCAATCGCTGACCGAAAAAGGGAACCGTGGGTATCGGAGGCATGAGAGGCGGGGAGAATTGTCGCTTTCGCGGGGAAGGGAAGTCAATCGTGGCGCTGAAGAAGGGGTGTTCGCGAATACGGCAGAAAGCGCAAGGACACCAAGCCGCAAGGACGTGATACAGATTGATTGAATATCTCTTTGCGTCCTTGCGTTGGATTCTCCTCCATGATCCGCAATCCGCTTGATTTGCCGGTGTCAAGTAATTGAAGATTGAAACTGAGATTTTATTGAGACTTCGAGGAAAACCGCCGACCGCCATGCCTTTTGACATTCAATACGAACACGGCGGCGCGGGGGTGATGGTCACCGTCACCGGCAAAGTGGCCTTGGCGGAATTCAAGGCGTGTTTCGACAAGGTGTGGAAAAACCCCGACTCGAAGAATCTCCGCTATCACATCATTCGCGGCACGCCCGATTGCCGACTCGATGTTTCTTTCGACGGAGTGCGCGAACTTGGGATGATGGTTCCCGAAACGCTCCGGCTCAGCCCCAAAGTGCGCAATGCGATCGTGGCCGAAAACAGCTCGTTGATGGGAATCGCGCGGTTCGGGCTGGTGGTGTCGCGCGTTTGGGCGCCAAATGCGCGCGTGGAGGCTTTTTCGGACCTCCCCAGCGCGCGCAAATGGGTGATGGAACAATGTCCCGATTTGGTTTCGGAGTGAGAGACTTCCTTCATCAACGTGGCACGGGCGTATCGCCCGTGATTTTGTGGCGCAAACATTCGGTTTGAAATCACGAAATTGATAGGCAAGATGCCTGCCCCACGATAAACGCTCCTACGCGCGAATTTTAATCTTCAGCATCCTGTCCATCCTGCGCATCCCCGTTTCTGTCCCATCCTCGTTGCGGCAGGGCTTGAGTCTGTCCTCTCCGCCGATTACTCTTCTCGTCAATGCCCGCCGTCGCCGAAACCAAACCTGAATCCGCGACTCCGTCCGATCCGCGCCGTCTATTGACGCTCGATCAAATCATCGGCCATGAGTCGGCGCGGGGATATTTGCGGCGGTGTCTAAAGCTGGGTCAATTGCCGCAGGCGATTCTGATTACCGGACCGGCGGGAGTCGGAAAGCGGACGCTGGCGTGGTCGCTGGTTAAGGAAATTCTCGCGCAGGGGGGCGATCCGGCGACGCATTCCGGCGCGATGAAGGTCGCGCGCGGGACGCATCCCGACGTTTATCTCATAGACAACACGAAGACGGCTTCGGGGCAAATCCGCGTGGACGACATCCGCGAGCTGGAGGATCGTTGCGCGACGTTCCCGACTGAAGCCGAGAAAAAAATCGCCCTGATCGTTCCGGCGGACCGGATGAACTCCTATGCGGCGAACGCGCTTCTGAAAATTTTGGAGGAACCCGGGCGACATCTCATTCTCATTCTCATCTGCAACGACGCGGCTACGCTTTTGCCGACGATCCGGTCCCGTTGCGCGCCGGTGGTGTTGGAGGCGGTCGCGGAGTCCGAACTTGTTCCGTGGGTGATGGAAAAGGGAAAAGTCACGCGCGATCGCGCGGAGTTGGCGGTCCGATTGAGCGAAGGAAGGCCGGGTCACGCGCTCCATCTCGCACAGTCCGGCGCGCTGGACCGGCGGGGAGAAATACTGGCCGAACTACAACTTCTGCGGCGTCACGGCTTCGCCGTGATTTTCCGCGTTTCGGAGCGATTGGCGACGCTCGGAAAAAATCCCGTCTCGACGCTGAACGCGGTCTTATTGCTCCTGCGCGACGCACTTTCGATGGCGCTGGGAGCCGATCAAATCCTGAATGCCGATCTCGCGGGCGAACTGCGCCCCTTCGCCGAGGGACTTTCGCCGGAAGGCGCGCTCGAAGCCGCGCGAAAAGTCGAATCCGCGCTGGCCGAGGCCGATCAATTTTACATGCCTCAAGCGCGGACGCATTTCTTGGAAGTCTTGACCGCTTCCATTGGACGCGAACTGCGCCGGCGGTGAAATAAATCGGCCCCGACGTGAAGACAAAAGCATTTGCCGCCCGGCAATCCCGTTGCCCTCCGTCCGCTTTCCTGCCATGATGCCGGGGTCCGAAGCACGCGCTTGGAGAACATCAAACAAACAATGAATACCACCGATTCGGGAGATAAAAACATGAAACCCACCAAATCAAAAACATGGTTCGGCAGTTTCGCCAAATGGACCTCGCGCAACACGGGCAAACCGTCGGCCTTCGCCGTCGCGGTGGCCGTGATCGTCGTCTGGGGGGTCACCGGACCATTATTCCACTTCAGCGACACATGGCAATTGGTCATCAACACGGGAACGACCATCGTCACGTTCCTGATGGTCTTTCTGATTCAGAACTCGCAGAACCGCGACTCCGAAGCGATTCAGGTCAAGCTCGACGAGTTGATTCGCGCCATGAAGGGAGCGCACAACGCCCTGCTGGACCTTGAGGAATTGGAGGAGGAGGAGCTTCATCTGATTCGGTCGAGCTATGCCCGGCTGGCCCAACGCGCCCGCGATGATCTGAAACGGGGATTGACCGATACCGGGATTCTGGACATCGAAAGGTAAGGACGCCGTGGGGATCGTCCGATGGATCGCCTCGGCGCTCCTGACCGCGACACGCATCATCTTCGGAGTTTTTCCGCTCCGCTTGCGCGGCGACGTGCTTTATCAATGGGCGTCTTTTCGCCTGCGCCGGAGACCGCTGAAAATTTTCAGTTGGGTTTTTTTGTTGGGCGCGCTCTGTTGGCTGGGGGAATGGTCGGGGGACAAATGGGCCGTGCCGCGATTGGTTCTCTGGGTCCAAAAACTGCCGAACAATGATTACAGTATGATTCTATATCATACCTGTGGAGCAATTTTCTCGAGTCTGAATCTGCTGTCTTGCTTCTCGCTTATCATCGTGGGTCGGACGTTGCGGCATCTGGACCAAGAAGGGCATTTGGAAATGTTGATGCTGGTTCCGGGACAAGTGCGACCGTCGGCTCTTTTCCACGCGGTATCCTCGCGTTATCTTCCGTTGGCTTTCGCCGCGATTCTTGTCCTTTATCTCGATCCCGTTCGTTCCCCGTTCCACCAGCCCCCATTCGAATTGCCCCGACCTCTCCAATTCGGATTCCAACCTTCCCTCGCCGATCTGCAACGGGACCTCCGATTGACCGATTCGCGCAATCTTTGGTGGTGGGCGATCGAAGAATTTTCGCTCTTTTTGTTTTGCCCGGCCAATCTGTTCATGGACCTTGCCATCAGCTATTGGATTTATTGCCGTTGGCGGGTTTCCGCGACTTCGATCATCTTGACTTTCGTTCTCATAGGAGTTGTCGAACCGGTTGTCTGGATGTGGATGCAAATGCGTATCGGACGCTGGCTCCAGCAAACCAACTATTTTCAGGACATTCGGAACCAGAATCCTTATTGGGTTCCGGGAGAGATCGTCAACACGGGCTATTACGGCTTAACCGCCATTCTTTCGATCTTCATCACTTGGACGCTCTTGGCCGATCTGGACGGGCGGTGGCATCGGATCACCCATTCCACCAAACGCGATCCGATCATGATTCGCACGTCGCGTTAATCAGGACACGATTAACATGCTTCGCAAGATTTCCGAGGATTTTCATCCTATCAATCTTGTCAATCCTGACCAGTAGGTCTTCATCCCGGAGGCGGAAGAGGCTCCCGATCAATAATCAGCTCGTCGCCGTCTTCGGTTCGGCTCAGGAGATACCGCCCGGCGTGGAGACCGTCGCGGATTTCCCGAACGTGACGGGGGCAGAAAAATCCGACGTGCTCGCGCGTGGCCTTGAAGACTGGTAGCCAGACCGCTTCGTCGAAATTTTCAACCTCGATCCGCGCTTCGCATCCCTCGAATTCGCAGGCAACTTTTTTTTCCATCAATGGATTCCGCGGCTCGGATTGCTCTAAACCTCAATCACTCCTCAACGTGATCCCCCGATGTTGCGGCAGGATCTTCCAGAAACATACTCCTGTGTGGCATAGATGCCGGAAAAGCTCTACCGGTTCCGTGCAGGCAAGGGTCGGGAAGTCGCTCACCCCAGCAAGACGCTTTTGGATCGGATGCTGGAAAGCTCCTCTTGGAGCGCGGACAGTCGCTTGCGCTCCTTCTCGACGACCTCCGCCGGGGCGTGGGCGACGAAATTTTCGTTGGCCAGCTTGGATTGAATCCTTCCGATCTCGGCTTCGATTCGGGCAAGTTCCTTTAGGAGCCGCTTGGATTCCTGTTCGCGCAGTTCGGACGGAAGCGGCACGCTGACGGTCACGTCCTCGAAAACGCCGGTCGAGACGAAGGCGGCGCCGTTGGTTGCCGAAGCGTTGATCGTGAGTTCCCCCAAATTCACAAGAGATCGGAAATAGGGAGCGCAACGGCGGAGCCGTTCGAGACGTTCGGCATTGGCCGTCGTCACCTCGACGTCGGTTTTGGTTCCCGGCGCGACCCCCATTTCGCCTCGGATGTTGCGGACCAAATAAACGACTTCCTGCAAAAGCGCGATTTCCGCTTCGGCGGAAAGGTCGCGTTCACCGGTGGAAGCGGGATCGGGCCAAGGGGCGATCATAAGGGAATCGGCCTTGGAAAAAGCGCCCTTCCCCCTGCGGTAGATTTCCTCGGTGATGAACGGCGCGACGGGATGGAGCAGGCGCAAAAGGGTTTCCAGCGCGTTGATCAAAACGATTTGAGCCGTTCGTCGGGATTGCGCCGTGCCCGCCTCCTCCTTTGCGTAAAGGCGTCGTTTGACCAATTCCAAATACCAGTCGCAATACTGCTTCCAAGTGAAATCGTAAATCGCCGAGACGTATTGATCGAATTCGTAAGCCTCCAAGGCGGCGGTCGCCCGTTCGCACGTCCGGCGAAGTTCGGAAAGAATCCAGCGGTCTTCCAGCGCGAGGTCCCTCTTGGCGATTCCCGCCGCAAAATCTTCCGCCGTCAGGTCCGCCGTGTTCATCAGAACAAACCGCGCCGCGTTCCAGAGTTTGTTCGTGAAATTCCGGTAGCCCTCGAACCGTTTCATCGAAAGGGCGACTTGGCGCGATTGGGCGGCGTAGGCGGCCAGCGTCATGCGCGTCGCGTCGGCTCCGTTGGCCTTGACCAACTCCAGCGGGTCCACGACGTTCCCCTTACTCTTGCTCATCTTCGCCCCCTGTTCGTCCATGATGAGCGGCGTGATATAGACCTGCCGGAACGGAATGTCCCCCATGAATTTCAATCCCATCATCATCATCCGCGCCACCCAGAAAAAGATGATGTCGTGTCCCGTCACCAAGACCGACGTGGGGTAATAGAATTTTAGTTCCGGCGTTTCTTCCGGCCAGCCGAGCGTCGAGAACGGCCAGAGCGCGGAGGAAAACCATGTGTCCAACACGTCGGGGTCTTGATTCATCCGGCCCGAATCGCATTCCGGGCATCGCTCGACCGTTTCCTCAATCGTGCATTCGACGTGGCCGCAATCCTCGCAGACGAAGACCGGAATCCGATGTCCCCACCAAAGTTGGCGCGAGATGCACCAATCGCGGACGTTCTCCATCCAGCGGAAATAGGTGTTCTCCCACGATTTGGGGACGAATTCGGTCCGTCCCGATTTCACCGCCTCCAAGGCCGGCTCGGCCAGCGGACGGATCTTCACGAACCACTGCTTGGAAATATAAGGCTCAATCACGCATCCCGAGCGATAGCAATGGCCGACCGAATGGCGGTGCGGCTCGATTTTTTCGACCAATCCGGCCGATTCCATGTCGGCGACGACGCGCTTCCGGGCGACGGCGATTTCCAATCCGGCGTAGGCTCCGGCGTGCTCGTTCAACCTTCCGTCGGGGTGGAGAAGGTTGATGAATTGAAGCCCGTGCCGCTTGCCCATTTCGTAGTCGTTCGGATCATGCGCGGGGGTGACCTTGACCATGCCCGTTCCGAAATTTTTATCCACGAACGGATCGGCGATGATCGGGATCGGACGGTTCATCAAAGGCAACGTGACCTTTTTCCCAATCAAGCTTTTATAGCGTTCGTCTTCGGGGTTCACGGCCACGGCGGTGTCGCCGAGCATCGTTTCCGGGCGGGTCGTCGCCACGACGGCGTGGCCGGAGCCGTCGGCGTAGGGATAGCGGAAATGCCAGAGGCGGCCGTCCACCTCGCGGTATTCCACTTCGTCGTCGCTGAGGGCGGTCTGTAGTTTGGGACTCCAATTGACCATGTAATCGCCGCGATAGATCAGCCCTTCGTCGAAGAGCCGCTTAAAGACGACGCGGACGGCGCGGGAAAGTCCGGCGTCCATCGTGAACCGCTCGCGCTCCCAATCGCACGAGCAACCGAGCGTCTTGAGTTGGCGGATGATCGTCGAGCCGTGATGCTCCTTCCATTCCCAGACCTTCTCAATGAATTTCTCGCGTCCCAGCGCGCGCGGGTCAATTTTTTCGGCGCGGAGTTTCCGCTCGACGACGTGTTGCGTGGCGATTCCGGCGTGGTCGGTCCCCGGCATCCAGAGAGCGTTGCGCCCCTGCATTCGGCGGAATCGGGTCAGAATGTCCTGAAGCGTATTGTTGAGGGCGTGACCGATGTGGAGGACCCCGGTGACGTTGGGCGGGGGGATGACGATGGTGTGGGGCGTTCCCCCGCGCGCCGGATCGGCGTGAAAATATCCCGCCGATTCCCACTGGGCGTAAAGCCGGGCTTCGACTTCGGCGGGATTGTATTTGGTGGGGAGATTTTCCATGTCCGCGGACCTTCCGTCGCCGGATCCGTTTCACCGGGTTTCCACGGAAGATCGAACCTAGGACTCTATGCGTTCTCAAGAATCATTGCAAGAAATGGAGGCTTGTTTTTGTTATTTATCCAAGTTCCCAGCCATTATCTTCAAATCGCAATGCATTCGCGGTCAACGTTCCTGATTGAAAAGGCGATTGTGCTCCGGGCTTCGGATTTTCGATTCATCCATTCACCTCTTCATTTCTTATGAGCGTCGAACCAATCGAAGAGGTCTTCCATCACAAAAACCGGAATGACCAGATGATCCACGCCCGCTTTTTCGATGTATTTTTCGCTCGGCATTCCGAGTTGTTGCGCCGATTCGTGGAATTTCCGCGCCGTGGCGACCGGCACGAGCGCGTCCTTGTCCCCTTGCGCGATGATGAGCGGCATCTCCTTCGCCTTGGCAAGTTGCGTCGCGGCTCCGTAGCCGGCGATCGGAGCGAGCGCGGCAAAGCGGTCGGGATTGTTGAATCCCAACTGAACCGTCCCGAATCCCCCCATCGAATGCCCCGTCAGATAAACCCGCTTGGGATCAATCGGATAAACTTTTTCGATGCGGTCGAGCGCATCGAGTGGATCGCGTCCGGCGTTCCCGGCATACATCGTGTAGGGACCCCGGCCATTGACCGAAACCGCGAGATACCCGTGTTTTTGCGCGCTCTTTTTGAACGTCCCTTGATAGCCGTCCATGAAGGCGTTCTCGTCGCCGCCGGCCCCGTGAAGCGCGACGACCAGCGGCCAGTTTTTGGCCGCATCAAAATTGTCGGGCACGAAAATCCGAAACGGAACCAATTGCCCGTCGGCGGGCGAACGATACGCCAGCCGCATGTCCCCCTTCCGGCTCTTCATCGGATCGCGCCCCGCGAGATAGTCGTCGGCCAGCTCCTCGGTTTTCGTCAATTCGTCAGGAAAATCGAGCCGCTCCGAGGTCATGTTGTTTTGCATCAATCCGGCGACCATCGCAATCGGATGCCCGCCGTATGCGCCGGGCAGGTCCTCCTGCGACGCTTTGCGATACGCGGCGACGAACCATTCGAGCGTTTCAAGCCCCAAGTTCAAACTCTCCGGATTGATATTTTTCTCCGCCGGATCCGGCTTGCGAAGGCGTTCGAGTTTGCGGTCCAGATTTTCCAGACGGTTTTTCAGTTGCGGCACGACGAAAAGATAGCGGATGCCGATAAACGGCTTCGCCTGCGCGTCTTTCTCCGGCTGAATCGAATACTGGACGCGATAGCGCCCCGCCGGAGCGTTCGCGGGAACGTGGATTTCGACTTCCTTCGGTTCCAATTTCTCAAGTTTCACCGGCTTCGCTTCGTCAACGTCGTTCATGTCCGCCTGCTGAAGCAAAACTTGAATGGTATAGGTTCCCTTGAGCGGTTCGGCGCGTTCATAGAGCGGAAACGCCCGGACTTTCACCGCGTCGCCGGGCTGGGCGATTTTGGCCGAGAGCCGCATGTCCATCGCCGTCACGACCTCGCGCGCTTCGGTCCAGCCGCCGTATTGCATGATGGCGATCCCTTTCATGAGCCTTTGGTAGCGTTGCGTGTTGTCGGCGGGCGTTCCGTTTCGCTTCCCGGCTTCCTCGGAAATTTTCTTCACTTCGGGATCGGCGTCGGCCCGCTCGGAGTAGGGAACATAGACGTTGCGAAACATCAAACCGAGGAGCGTCATGTCGTCGTTGGTGATCTCTGCGCGCGAAGTGGAAACGCATAAGCCCAACGCCAATGCGGCCATGAGGAGGAAAACCGTTCGGCGTCGAAAAGTCGCCGTAAAGGTTTGATTTATCTGTTTGAAATTTTTCACGTTCATCTTGTTTGTTCCTCGCCTTGGATTTTCCATCTGCACCGCGCAGTAGAAGTGTTTGCGTCTATGGATCATTCGGCTCAATCTTTTTGCGACTCCATATAGAGGCGCAGAATGGCATTGATCCGGGTTTGATAACCCCGGCCTTGGCCGCGGAACCGTTCCAAGACTTCGGGATCAAGTCGAATGGTGACCGTCGGTTTGGGTCGGGGCAGGCGTAAAACGGCCTTGGCAAAAAACGATTTTTTCAACGGCGGCAGATCGGAATAATCAATCTGGTGGCCTTTCATTCCCCGGAGGCGGCTCCAACGCGCGCGCGATTTTTTTGTTGTATTCCGCGCGTTCCCTTTTGTTCGCCTTTCGGACTGAGATAATGCGGATGGTTTCATTATCACGCCTTGCGCCGGAGTTTCGCCGGAAGGATTTTGAGTTGTTCCCGATACTTGGCGACGGTTCGGCGGGCGATGTCAAAGCCCGATTGTTTCAGCCGTTGCGCGATTTTTTGATCCGAAAGGGGGCGCTTGGCGTCCTCCTGCGAGATAATCTCGGCGAGGCGGTCCTTGACCGCGCGCGAGCTGACGGCGTCGCCCATCCCGTCGGCCTTGGCGATGCCGGAGGAAAAGAAATACTTGAGCGAAAATAATCCCTGCGGCGTTTCGACGTATTTCCGCGAGGTCACGCGCGCGATCGTGGATTCGTGCATCCCGACGACGTCGGCGATCTCGCGGAGCGTCAACGGACGGAGCGCCTCGACCCCCTTGTCCAAAAACTCGCGCTGGACGTCCATGATCGCCTCGGTGACGCGGAGGATCGTGGATTTGCGCTTCTCGATGTTCTTGATGAGCATGAGGGCGTTGCGGAATTTTTCCAGCGCGAAGGCTTTTTCCTCCGGCGTCAGCGCGCCGGCCTGCATGTGCAGAAGCCGCCGGTAGGATCGGCTGATCGAAAGCTGGGAACTCCGCCCTTCGTTCAGATAAATCACCAGCTTGTCCTCGATGACCTTGACGACGACGTCCGGCTCGATGTCCTGCGGCGATTCCTTCGTGTAGGCGCGCCCCGGTTTCGGCTCCAATCGGCTGACCTTATGATAGAGGTCCACGACGACCGATTCCGGGATGTTGATCGCGCGGGCGATGGGACGGAATTTTTTCTTCTGCAACTCCTCGAAGTGATTTTCCAAAACCTTGCGCGCGGTCTCCGAATAACTCCCCAAAGTCTTCATCTGGATCAAGAGACACTCGGCGGGAGTTCTCGCCGCGACGCCGTTCGGCTCGAATTCCTGAAGGATGGCCAAAACCCGCTCCACGTCGGCGGGGGGAACCGCGAATTTCGCCGACGCCTCCTCGATGATCTCGTGGGGAAGATAACCGTCGTCGTCCATGCACCCGACAAGATATTCGCCGATTTCCAGATCGCGCCCCTCCAAGGAGGACAAGCGCAACTGCCACATCAGGTGATCGTAGAGCGATTCCTTCGCGGCGGTGTATTCGGTGAAGTCGCGCTCTTCTTCGTCGGCATCTCGCGCGGGCTGGTGATACTCGGCGTCGTCGTAATAATCGTCCCAGTTCAGATCCACGTCCTTGAAGTGTTCGGGGTGGTCCTCAAGAGTTTCGGGCGCGCGTTCGGCGGGGGCATCCAGCGCCGGGGCTTTGGAGCCGTTGGGAGCGGCGTCGGGGGCAGGTGATTCGCCCGCATCCCGCGCGACGGCCTCGACTTCCCGCTCGACGGGGGAAAAAATATCCTCGCGCCCCGGGTGGGTCTCTCCCTCCGCGACGGCTTGGGGGATTTCCGGCGCGTTGGAATCCTCCCCGGCGTCGCCGGATTCCCGCGCGTCTTCTCCCCCCGATTCTTCCGGTTCGGGTTTGGGCGCGTCGGTGTCCTTTTCTTCTTCAAGTTGAAGAAAAGGATTTTCGGTCAATTCGGCCTGCGTCATCTGCTCCAATTCGATTGTGTTCATCTGCAACAGCTGGATGGACTGTTGCATCTGCGGCGTCATGATGAGTTGCAGGGATTGACGCTGGACTTGTTGGAGGGAAAGAGCCATAAGGCGCGACCGAATTATGCCGTTCGTTGCAAGGGGTCTTGGAGAGTCCAAGGGGGCATGTTCATAATATCCCGATGTTTCGCCACAATCTGATGATCCTAATCTATCCTCGAATGGATTGGGGTTCAAGGGGGATCAGCAAAAAAATGTTCAGGGTGCACTTTTTGGGGTAAGAATTCTTCGAAAAAATATATTTAACATCAATGATTTCAACGATTCAAAAATCATTCCAGTTTAGAGCGAAGTCCGTCCAAAAGAGTGGGCGGGAGCCGATCAGAGTGTGCGTCAAAAAGCGGAAACAAGGTGGGAAAGTGTGGGTTTATCGGAGCCGTGATCGTGAGCGAGAATCCAATCGCAATGAAATCGCGTCGGGCGCTCCCTGACGCTCGCCATTCGGTTGCCTCAAGCGAGGTTGACTCCAAATACCGAAACGCATCCGAAAGGGATTTTTCCCAACTGCCCGATTGACAACGCCCCGCCCGTTCCCCAAACTGAGGCGCGAACGCGAGAAGCGAAAAGGAGAAACGAAGATGAAGAGCAAAGCCAATTTGACGGCGGGATTGTGGGTCATGACCGCCGTGACGATTCTATCGGCGCGGAGTCAGGCCGCCGATTTTCATTTCATGCCCGGCGAGAACAGCAAGGCGTCGGACAAAGCCAAGGTGGAAATTGTTTCGCCCAAGGAAGGAGAAATTCTTCCTGCGGGCAAGAACGTGATGCTTTCTTTGAAAGTCGAGGGTTTCGATCTTGGCAAGCAAACCGAAGGCGCGGACAAAATCGGCCTTGCCAATTCCAAGGACGGCCAACACATCCACATCATCGTGGACAACGGTCCCTATAAGCCATGCTACGACGCTTCCAAGCCGTTCGATCTAGGCGCGCTGGCTCCCGGCGTTCACACCATTGAAGCGTTCGCCAGCCGGAGCTGGCACGAGTGCGTCAAATCGCCCGACGCGCGCAAATTCGTCACGTTTTACGTCGGCGAGAAAAAAGGAGATGGTCCCGTCAAGGCGAGCGATCCGTTGTTGACCTACAGCCGCCCCAAGGGGGACTACGTCGGCAAGGACGCCGAGATGGTCATGGTGGATTTCTTCGTCACCAACGCGAAACTCTCCAAGGATGGATACAAGGTGCGGGTCACGGTGGACGGGCAATCGCAAGTCGTGGACGATTGGAAGCCGTATCGCCTGCACGGACTCAAGGCCGGCGAGCACAAGGTCAAAACCGAATTGCTGGATCCGAAGGGGAACGTCGTTCCCGGGACGTATAACAGCACCGAGCGGACGATCACGCTGAAATAACGTAGGTCGGCTTTGCAAGCCGACGCCGGGTTGCAAGCCCGACCTCCCATGGAACAACACCCGGAACTGCGCAAAACCATCGGTCCGGCGGCGGCGACGTTCACGCTTGTCGGGTTCGTCATCGGCGTGCCGATTTTCACCGTGCCGGGGGAGATCGTCGCCGACACCGGGCCGGGAATGTTTCTGTCTTTTCTGATCGCGGGAGTGATCGCGGCGTTCAGTTGCGTCGTCGCCGCGCAGGTCGGAAGCGTTTTTCCGATCAGCGGCGCGGGCTACATCGGCATCAGCACGGTGATTTCCCCGTTTTGGGGATTTTTGCTGGTCTGGCTCATCATGGTTTGCATGGTGGTCGGATTGCCGGTGATGGCGTATGGCTTCGCCGATTATCTCGATCAATTCGTCCCCGGACTGCCGCGCAAGACGATGGCGTCGCTGGCGGTGATCGTCTTCGGCGCGATCAATTTGCTCGGCGTCCGGGCGGCGGTCTGGGTTCAGGCGTTGATGGTGATTTTGCTCGTCGCCGTTCTTTCGATCATCGGGGTCGGCGGAATCGCGCACATGAATCCCGCGTTGATGCATCCCTTGTTGCCCAATGGGTTCGGGGCGATTCTCGTTTCCGCGATTCCGGCCTACTTCACCTACTCCGGATTCATGGTCATCGTCGAGATGGGGGAGGAAATTGATCGTCCCGAACGGACGCTTCCCATTAGCCTCACCGCGAGTTTCCTCATCATTCTCGCGCTTTATCTTCTCATCGCCATTGCCCTACCCGGGCTGATTCCGTGGGAGGAATTCAAGACGATCAAGGCTCCGGTTTCAGCGGCGGCGGAAATTTTCATGCCGAAATGGTTCACACGAATCATCGGCTTGAGCGCTCTTTTCGGCGCGGTGACGGCGATCAACGCGTGGTTCATGACGCAAACCCGCGACATCTACGCGCTGGCGCGGGACGGCGTGCTTCCCAAAACGCTCGCGCACGTCAGCAGGAAATACGGCGAGCCGGACGCGGCGATCATTTTTGCGATCTGCATCGCACTTTTCGGAGTTTCCATCGCCGCAACCGCGACGGAATACGCGATCATGGTCGTTCTGGCGATCTCCGTGATTCAAGTGATGTCGGGCATCGCGATCCTGCGCGCGCCGTCAAAAGTTCCCGAACATTTCCGCCGCGCGCCGTTCAAACTCGGTCCCGCCGGACGCTGGTTCTTCGGCGGGGGTTTTATTTTGCTCTCGGCGGGGTTCGGAGCGGTCGGATTGGTTCAGAGCCACAAGGCGACGCTGGTCTTTTTGGTTTTGCTTGCCGTCGGTTGCGTCTATTATTTTTTCCGCAAGCGCCATTTGCAAAAACTTGGCGTTTCCATCGAGGCGGCGCTTCGGAAGGATATTTCAAAGATTTTAGAACAATGAAGAATTCACTACGGAGCAACAAACAAGGCACACAGGGGAAATAGGCTGAGAGAGAGTGATTAAGAGCATCCCGCAGAATAAAAATTTCCGGACGACCGATCACTCTCCAAATTCTTCGCCGTGTCTCTTTGGTGAATTTATTACTTTCAAGATTTTGTGAACCATGATTGAGATGCCGCATGGTTGCCGGAAATGGTTCAAGCGATCTCCGCCAAAAGCTCATCGGACATTCTGGGCGTCGCGCCTAGTTGCGTGGCGACCCACGCGCCCAAGCGATTGGCCGCCTGATTGATTTTCTCCAACGGCGCGCCCCGCAAATAATGATGCGCCACCGCCGCGACGAACGCGTCGCCGGAACCGACCGTGTCGGCGACCGAAACCTGAAATCCGGGGTGGACCGAAATCTCCCCGGCGCTCGCCAACAGACTTCCCCGCGCGCCTCGCGTGACGCAAACCAATTTTAGGCCGAAACGACGGATCAGCTCGCGCGCGAGGGATTCCTCGCCCATTCCTTTCGCGCCGACTATTTCCGCCACGCGGGGAAGCTCCTCGTCGTTCATCTTGGCGATCCGCGAAACGGATAATCCGCTTTCGATGATTTCCGGCGTGAAAAATTCCCCGCGCAGATTGATGTCGAAAATCCGGAGCGCATCGGGACGACAAGCCGAAAGAAACCGCAAGATCGTCTTGCGCGAATCCGGAGCGCGTTGCGCCAACGAGCCGAAACAGACCGCGTTGGTCCGCGCCGCAAGTTGTTCCAATTCCGGGGTCCACTCCAAATGGTCCCACGCGACATTCTCGACGATGGTATAACGCGGCTGGCCTCCTGATCCGATCTCCACCTTCACCGTTCCCGTCGGATGAACCGGATCGCGCTGAATGAACTCGGCAGAGAGACCGAGCGACCCCAGCCGATCAAGAATGTCGTTTCCCAAGTCGTCCGTTCCGACGCGGCTTGCGGCGACGCCGAGATTCCCCAACTGAGCCGCGTGAAAGGCAAAGTTGGCCGGCGCGCCCCCGAGTTGCCGCCCCGACGGCAGAAGATCCCAGAGGATTTCTCCCAAGCCGACCATGGTTTTCTTGCGCGAGGAGAGAGACACTAATCGCCGGCGGCGGATGGAACGTCAAGGATGCGTCTGACGGTCTGCGCCAGCTCGATCGAGGAGTAGGGCTTCTGAAGGAAACAAAACGCCGGCGAAGAGGGAAAATCGTGCCATGTGTCGTTGAAGGAATAGCCGCTCGTGGCGATGATCTTCACGTCCTTCTTTAGTCTCACCAGCTCGGGAAGAATTTGCCGTCCGGAGAGGCGGGGCATGGTCATGTCCAAAATTACAAGATCTATGATTTTGCACTCGCGTTTGTAAATTTCGAGCGCGTTGGCTCCGTCCATTGCGAGCAACACCCGATAGCCATACTTGCAAAGCATCTCCTTGCTCAATTCCCGGATCGGCTCTTCGTCGTCCACGACCAAAATCGTTTCGGTTCCTCCGCGCACCTTCAGATTTGCCGCCGTGTCGTCCAGAACGTCGGCCGGCTCCTCCACGGCGGGAAGATAAACGTGAAAAAGTGTTCCCTTTCCCATCTCGCTTGAGACTTCCACCCAGCCTTGGTGTTGCTTGACGATGCCGAACACGGTCGCCAATCCCAACCCGGTTCCCTTCCCGACCTCCTTGGTTGTGAAGAATGGTTCGAAAATTCGCTTTTGGGTTTCCTCGTCCATTCCGACGCCGCTGTCCGAAACGCTTACTCGCACGAAGGAGCCTTCCCGCGCTTCGGGATGAAGAAGACAATACTCGGTCGTGATTTGTTGACGTTTAATCTGCATGGTAATTCGGGGAGACCATGAGGCGAGGTCCGCGCCGTTGGATTGCGCCAATCGCTCCGCCACGGCATCTCTCGCGTTGACGCACAAATTCAAGACCACTTGGCTCATCTGCCCCGGATCGGCAAGGACTGTGGCGGGAACGGGGGAAAGGCGAACGCCGATTTCGATGCGTCGGTCCATTGTTTGTTTGATCAATCCCGCGACTTCGCGCGCGGTGTTGTTTAAGTCATGGACCGATTTCTCCAATCGGGTCTTGCGCGCGTAGGCCAAAAGTTGACGGGTCAATTCCGAGGCGCGTTGCGCGACCATTTCGGCCCTGTCCACGTAGGGATGAATTTTCTTGTCCCCCGCCGAACGGATCAGGTCTAAATACCCCATGAGACCGGTCAGAAGATTGTTGAAATCATGGGCGACGCCGCCGGCCAGCGTGCCGATGGCCTCAAGCTTTTGCGACTCGATTAATTGCCGCTCCAGCGCTTCTTTCGCCGATTCAGCCTCAACCTGCCTTTGGATGTCTTGATAAACCGAGACGACCCGGAGAATTTCGCCGTCCTCTCCGATAATCGGGAAGAGCGTCATTTCCGCCCAAAGAGGTTTGGAGGGATAGTTGCGATTCGGGGAATGCGCGATGTCGTAGAAGCAACGGTCAATGTGAATGACATTTCCCTTAAAGGCTTGACGAAACGCCTCCAAATGACCGGCCTTTCGCAACTGCGCATCGCGCAGGAGGTTGTAATTCGGCTCCGGAACGATGCCCAGCAATTTTACAAACGCCTCGTTGCACCGATGAAAGGACCCGTTGGGATTCCAAAAGGCGATGGCGAATGGATTCTGTTCGATCATCCATTCCAGCAGGTTCTTTTGCTCCTGCACCTGTCTTTGAAATTCCTTCTGGGATTCTTCGGCCTTTTTGCGTTGGGAGACGTCGTGCCCGATTCCCAAGATCGCGACGGGATCGCCTTGGCGCAAGATCACCGATGCGCTGATTTCAAGCCAGAGCGGATGGCCGGCTTTGGTCCGGCAAAGCACTTCATACGGAGGCGTGGTCTCGCCCAGTTTCAGGCGACGCTCCATGCGGGATTTGACAAACGGAAGATAATTCGGGTCCACCACGGACGCGAAGGCCAGACCAAGCGCCTCATCGCTCGTGTAGCCCATCGTCCGCAGAATCGCCCGATTGGCATACGTGATCCGCCCTTGCAGATCGAGCGTGTAGATCAGATCGTTCGCCTTGTCAAAGATCTCGCGAAAACGGTTTTCTTCCGTTGCTCTGTGGTCCTCGGACGCATTCGTTTCGCCCGTGACCGATTCGATCGAGTCTGCCTCTTGCGCTTCCATAATTTTTCCCGATAGCCCAGTAATTCTCTATAGCGCAGTGGGAAGAGGCTGACAAGCATTTTCAGTTGGATTCTCCGCCCGAAATCGTATAGACATTTGCGGGCTTGGTTCTTCCTCGTGAGGCAATCCGATGCGCTGTCCGCAATGCAAAACCGAAAACCGCGACGAAAATCCGCAATGCTATCATTGCGGGAGCGACCTGACCCTTCTGCGGTCGGTCGTCATCAAGGCGCGGCATCTTTTCAACGCCGCGCTGGAGCATACCGAACGCGGTCGCAACGTCGAGGCCATCGCCAACCTGAAATCGGCCATCGAACTTGACGCTTCGTTCGTCAACGCTTGGGTGGTGCTGGGAACGATTTACGCCAAGGAAAATCAACCGCAGGAAGCGGAAACGGCGTGGAAACGGGCGTTGGCTTGCGACTCGAGGTTCGAAAAGGCGCATGAATATCTTTTGAAGTTGCGGGAGATTTCGCAGACATCGCCTCCTCCATCAAAGTCCCGGAAACGTCGTTCGGCTTGATTGCGCAATCGAGCTTTGATCAAATTCCTCGTTGTAGTTGTGAGAATGGGGAGATGGAATGCGGACTATACCTGCCGACATGCCGCCTTTTCCGAGCACTTCCTCAAACTCGCCCAAAGGTCCATAACCATAGATAACGTTATGACGGTCGTAAATGAGTTGGGACGAATCGGTTCTTGACGCAATCCAAATATGGTGGCGTCCGTCCAATTCAAAGTAGAGGCGAAAGTGATTCAGAAAAGCCTCCATCTCTTCGCGCGAAGCGGGATTGGGGTTCTGGTATCGTCCCGGTTTATTGCCGTTCATACGGGGAACAACCAGCACGTATAAGATGCCGAACGGAGGCGCCATTAGACGAGAAAGCGCGATCATCAGATCAACGTGATCGGATGAGGGCGTCATGACGAGCCTTTCTACAATCTCTGCTCGCTCTTGTTGATAAATGTTTGGATACGAGAAAGGAGCAAAATTGCCCTTTAGCATCTCCCGAAACTTATAAGATTCCATGCTTATCCCCAACGCTTAGGGAGTTCTTTCCGTCCATTTTCGCGTCCTTCGCGTGTTTCGCGGGCTGAATCCGCTCAAGAGAAAGCCCGTTCCTCCCACCACGGATAAAACGCGGGCATGTCGCGGCTGGGGGACATCGTGAATTTCGCGGGGCGTTTTTCGAGGAACGATTGTACCCCTTCGCGCGCGTCGGCGGAGGACCCCGTCGAAAAAATCGCCCGCGATTCGATCTTGTGCGCCTCCATCGGATGATCCGCGCCGAGCATACGCCACAACATCTGGCGCGAGAGGGCGACGGAAATGGCGGAGGTGTTGTCGGCAATTTCGCGCGCCAGCGTCTTGGCGGCGGGAAGTAGGTCGGCGGGAGGCAAAACGCGACTGACCAACCGGTTTTCCAACGCCTCCTGCGCCGCGAAAACCCGCCCCGTCGCCACCCATTCCATCGCCCGGCTGATCCCGACCAATCGCGGCAGGAACCAAGTGCTACAGGCTTCGGGAGCGATTCCTCGCCGCGCGAAGACGAATCCGATCTTCGCCGTTTCGGAGGCAAGCCGAATGTCCATCGGAAGCGTCATCGTGATCCCGACGCCGACGGCGGGACCGTTGATCGCCCCGATGACCGGTTTGCGCATTTCGAAAATCCGAAGCGTGACCAGCCCGCCGCCGTCGCGGTGATCGTTGGGAGGGCGTTCATCTCCCCGCGCTTTGTAGTCGAAGGTCTGTCCCCCTTTTTCCAAATCGGCTCCCGCGCAAAAGGCGCGTCCCGCTCCGGTGACGATCACGGCGCGGACTTCGTCGTCCTGATCCGCGCGCGCGAAGGCGGATATGAGTTCGTTCATCATGACTCCGGTAAAGGCGTTCATCCGGTCGGGGCGATTGAGCGTAATCGTAAGGACGCGGTCCTCGACGTGGTATTGAATTTGTTGATAGTCGGGCATGGGGGATTTCCTTGTCTCGGTTGAAAAATGTCAGAAGAGAGAAAAATAGCCCCAAAGATCGCAAAAAGCACAAGGAATTTACGCAATGAGCGCCGATTCCCGCGCGCGCCGGCGGCACCAAAAACCCAACGTGACACCGAAAATGAGATGCGCGCTGAGCGTCAGAAAAATGAACCGGCCGTCGAACGGCAAACCGAAGAACATCGCGTAGGGAGTGAGCAATAGCATCATCTCAACCCACAGCGCCCAGCCGACCGCGCCCCAAAGGAGCGCCCATCCGGAAAGCCGCCACGCCAGAGCCAAGAACATGATTCCCAAGGCCGCGCCGTTGGAAAAATGATAGGTCCAACCGACAACGTAAACCAACCAGCGCGGTTCCTCGGCGTTCAGGAGCAATTCGCCAAATCGGGGAAAAACCTTGAAGAGCGGCGCGCCTTGGAACACGAAGACCAAGCGATAGAGGTCGTAAGCCACGGCGGCGAGAAGCCCTCCCAACGTTCCGTTCACAATCCAAACGAAGGGACTTTGCGCGTCGCGCGGACGATCGCGCGATAGATACGCAATCGCGGCGAGCAGTAGTGTCGCGGGGGGCAAGACCCAACAGCCAAACCGATGCATCGTCCAGAATCCGTAAATGTGGCCGAGCAGACAGGCGAACGACAAAAACGCCAGAGCGAAGACGATCAAGCGGGAGGGAATTTCGCTGATTCGCATGGTTTGCGTCGGTCTCATGTCAATTCTTGTCCGAGGCGTTCGCGGACGCGAGGGTCTTGGGAAAATTACGCGCGAAATAGGCTTCAAAAAGATCGCGCGCGATGGGGGCGGAGACCGCGCCGCCGTGTCCCCCTTTTTCGATCAAGACCACGAGGCAAATCGTCGGCGCATCCAACGGCGCGAATGCGACAAACCAGCCGTTCGTGCTTTTTTGTTGGGCCACTTCCGCCGATCCCGTTTTGCCCGCGACGTTCCATTCGGGCTTGAACCCCGCGCTGAAGGCCGTTCCCTCCTTGACCTGCGCGACTCTGCGAAATCCCTCCAGCAAAATCCGCCGTTGATCTTCGTTGATCGGCAATTGATCGAGCAGTTGAGGTTCACAGCGACGGACGACCTGACCCGTCGGCTTGCGCTCTTCCTTGAAGACGTGGGGACGATACCGCTTGCCGCCGTTGCCCAGCGCGGAGTATGCCGCGACCAGTTGCATCGGCGTCGCGGAGATCAACGCCCCTTGTCCGATCCCCATCTGCACGACCGAGCCTTGGAAGACAGTTTCGGATTCCGGACGACCCAGCACTCCCGAAGTTTCATATCCTTCAAGGGCAAGGTCTATTCCCGTCGGACGGCCAAAACCGAAGGCGAGCGCGGTCTCGGTCATTTTTTGGCGTCCGATCCGATCCGCCCAGCGGTAGAAAAAGACATTGCAGGATTTCTGAATCGCGCCGTAAAGATCGAGCCATTCGTGTCCGCTTCGCACGTCGCAGTAAAAAGGCCATTTCAAATTGGCGAGCGAATAGCTTCCATCGCAATACCCTTTTTCGTCGGGATCAAAACCCGCGAGCAAGCCCGCCGAGGCGGTGACCACCTTGAACGTCGAGCCGGGAGAATACGCGCTACGAAACGCCTTGTTGTAAGTGGAGCGTTCGCCGTTCGCGATGCCGCGTGTCGGCTCGTTGGAGTCGTAATCGGGTTTGCTGATCAGCGCCAGAATCGCGCCGTCGCGCGGGTCCATGACGACGATCACCCCATTTTGATCGGCCATCAGCGCGTCGGCCTTGGCCTGCAGTTCCAAGTCTATCGTCAGGACCACGTCGTTCCCGCGAGTCGAAGCATCTTCCACCCAATTCGAGCGGGGACGGCCTTGGGCGTCGCGGATGTAAATCTCCTTTCCATGCACTCCGCGGAGGGACGATTCAAATTGTCGCTCTGCTCCCATTTTTCCTATCTTATCCTCGCGCAGATAACCTTTTTCGAGGTAGCCGTCCATCTGGTTTGGCGCAATCGCCCCGACGTAACCGGTGACGTGCGCCAGCAACGAGCCGTAGGGATACTCGCGGCTGTATCGCGGTTCGATCACCACGCCGGGCAATTCGTAGGCGCGTTCCAGAACCGGACCAATGGCATGGAGATCAAGATCGCGTGCCAGCGCGAGGCTTTTCCACTTCGGGCGAAGCTTGACCACCGCTTCGGCCTTCTTGCGCAATTCGGGGCGTCCCATCAGATCGGCCAGACGGTCAATCGCCCGCGAGATTTGATCGGGTTTCAAACCGAAGGGACTCATCTCGATATCGTAAAGCGTGCGATTGAAGGCGACGGTCGTTCCGTCGCCCGTCATGATTTTGCCCCGCGGACCGCTGATGGGGCGCTCAAAGATGAAATTATGCTCGGAAAGCTCGTAGAAATAAGGACCGCGCAGAATGGTCAGGTAATAAATTCGGACGCCGAAAACGGTGAGGATCGCAAAAGCGGCCAATCCCAGAATGCCCAGCCGCCATGTGACGAAGGGCGCATTTTCCCGCGTCGGGCGTCCGTGCTCTTCGAGCGATGTGTTAGGCGCGGCTCGCACCATTGATTCTCCCGTCCAACTTTCATCCTAATAGACACGCTTGCCCTTCCAGAAGCCAAATTTTTCTTCCTTATCGCCCGTAACTTTGTTTGGGTGGAGGGAACTCAAACGGAACGCGCCGAACCGCGCGGGACAAAGGACGACAAACATGGCTGATTGGACGATAAAACCGCAGGAATTCCGGGAGGGATCGGGAGGACACGCCGGGGCGTTCCCCGAATTGGAGCCGGAACTTCGGGACGCGGTGATTGAGCGATTTAACGAAAACAAAAGATTTTTCAACGGCTACCTCGGCATGAGGCTCGTGGACATCAAGCGGGGCTACGCCAAGCTGGAAATCGAGAACGTTCCCCACCTGTGTCAGCCGGCGATGGTCATGCACGGCGGGGCGAGTTTTGGTCTGGCCGACACGTCCGTGGCGTTCGCGCTGACCGGCTTGTATGGATTCGACAAGGCCATGCTGACGGTCGAGATGAAGATCAATTATTTGGAGCGGATTCCACTGGGATTGGTCACCGCCGAGGCGTTCGTTCTTCGCGCCACGCCCAAGAGCGCGTATGCGGAGGTGGACGTTTGGGCGGCGGGAAAATTGGCCGCCCGCGCGACCACGACCTACATCATCCGGCCTCTGGCCGCCGTAAAGCCGCAAACGGCGTGACCGCGTCGCGCGCCGTTTGCAATCCCGTTCCCATTCGCTTATCTTCTTCCGGCGGGTTTGCAAACGATGCGAATGAAACCGATTTTATTTCTGCTTGTGATTTTCGCCTTCGGGATGATGGGCTACACTTTTTCCATCGGCTGGAGCTACCATCTGCATCGCGCCGTGCAGGAGAGAGAAAATCCGGCGGGGAAGCCCAAAGACATGATTCCCGCCTCCGGGCCGACCATCGGTTCGCATTTCATTTGGGGCATGATGACCGGCATTGCGGTCAGCCTGACGCACACGATCGTCCTGACCTATTTCCTCGGAACCGGAAAGGCGATCAAGGAGCAGATGGAGCTCCGCCAATGGGACAGCAAAGATTACGATGATTGGAAAAAATTGATGGCCAAGGCGGTGATTCCCGCCAGTCTCGGCATAGTCTTGATCGTGATCGCGGCCTTTTCGGGGGGATTTACGCTCATCGGCAAATTTCCGCCGTCGGTTCACATGGTGATCGCCGCCGTCGGCATCTTTGGACAAGTTCCGATTTATCTTCGGGAATTTGCCGTCATCAGGCTCAACGGCGAGTTGATGGATAAGATCATCGAGAAACTCGGCGGGGACGATCTGAAATTAACTCTGTAGGCGTTTCGCATTTTCTACATTTCCGTCAGACGGTAGATTCCGACTTTGTTCTTGTTCCAAAATCCGGCGTAAACCAAATCCTCCGATAGCGTCAGCGTGTTGACTTCGCAAGATGCGCCAAGGATGTCTTCAAAAACCGGATGCAGGGGATCCTTCAAGTCGAATACGTTGAGAAACCCATCGGTGTGTCCCTTCAAGGCTCCAACGACCAAAAAGCGGGACCGCCACAACACCATGGATTTGAATTCAACCGGACTAGCGGGGATATAGCGGCTGGCGATGAACGGTTGTTCGGGATCGCGCATGTCCATGACGGTAAAACCCAACGAGCGATTGGAGAGCACCGCGTAATTTCCAAGCGGCACGGCTTGATCGCAGTAAGTCCCGATATGAAATTGATGCGCCAAACGGGGAAACGAAGGGGACGCAAGATCAAGGACTTGCAATCCGGTGTCGCATCCATCGGCCACCAGCAACCAGTGAGGAGCATGGAAGATGGATTGGCGCGTATGGTCGAAATGCCCGAGGCACGCCGGACATTCGGTCTCTTCATTGAATTCCACGGGAAGACTCCTCAAACCCGCTCCCCCACAGGAGAGATAGAAATTATCTCCCGCCCGAGCGATCGAAATCGCCCGTTCGCTGTAGTTGCCCGGAAGATGTTTAATGCCTCTGAATACCGGTTTGAGGGGGTCGGTTGCGTCATATATCGAAAGTCCCTGAATTCGATCCAGCACGAATAGCCGATGACGCTCCTCGTCCGGATAAAAACCAACGATCACCCGCGCCTTGGGATCATGGGGCTTGACCATTCCCTCGAAACGCTCGACGGCCCGAGGATGGATCGGATCGGCGGCGTCCAAAATTTCCCACCCGTCGAAACCCATCGCCGCGTAGAGCGCGTTTCCCATAACCGCCATGTTTAAGACGGATCCCGGAAGTTGGAATTCGGAGACCAACTCCATTTTCACCGTCGGATTGGCCGGAGGAGTCCGCGCGGCGACGGGAAGTTCACGCAATCGCCCGTCGGGCCGTCCCGGAGACCACATCCGCGCCACTTGCGCGCACGCGACCGAAAGTCCGATTCCCACCGCCGCAAAACCGAGCAGGTTTGTCCAAGAAGACCTCAACGCCATGGAGCGACTCTAGCCGACGAGGCGGAGGCTTGTCGAGCATTGCCCTTGCTTCCGAGGCGTCTCTGTCTTATGATGCACCTCGTCGCGGAAGGGACGTTCATTTCCCCTTCCCAAATAGGTCGGAGGCAATCTCCCCCTTCCCGGTCACTTCTTCTCAAAGGTGCAGTTGTCCATGCCGAAAAAGAACAAAGCGTCCAAGCTCCTCCCCGCGCCTTCTCCAGCGGTGGAAATTTTCGATCAACCGCCACAGGTTGCGGAAGGCGAAATTTCCTCGTCCGCCTGCGCCGTCGCGGTCATTGAAGAAATTCCGCCAAGCGTTCCCGCTGTCATGGATCAACCGAAATTGCTGACCGAGGAACCTGTCGGCGAGCCGGTCGCGGAGATTATCGCCGCCGGATCGGATCCCAGTCTTGCCGACGTGCGTGAATTGATGGCGGCCATTGAGGCGATGCTGTTCGCTTCGCCCGAACCCATTCCGATCAAGCGAATGGCCGAAGCGTTGGAGGGAACCGGCGCCGACACCAAAGCGGTGCGCGAGGCCCTGCATGAATTGATTCAGTCCTACGACGCGCAGACGGGGGGATTGCAAATCTTGGAAACCTCCGTCGGGTTTCAAATGGCCACGCGCGAGCGTTTCGCGGAAATCATCGGCCGTCTCGGCTCCAAGCGCAAACGACAAGTCTTGAGCAACGCCACGCTCGAAACGCTGGCGATTATCGCCTATCGTCAACCGGTTATCCGCGCCGTCGTTGAGACGATCCGCGGCGTCGAGTCCAGCGGCACAATTCGCAATCTGCTCGACATGGGACTTATCGAAATCACGGGCTACAAGGAAGTGATCGGTCGTCCGCCGATGTATGGGACAACGGCAAAATTCCTTCGCGCTTTTGGTTTGCGCGGTGTCAAGGATTTACCTTCGATTCGCGGTTTGCGCGAAAGGTTCGCCGAGGAAGGGGTGGTTCTGACCACGCCGCAACCGGTCGTTGAAAACGGCCTTTCAACTCCGTCCGATGTTCCTGTCGAAAACGCGAATCCTTCGGCCGAACCCGAGGCGAACGGCCAAAGCGTCGACCAAGCCATTTCGTCGAACGACTCCTTGACCTTGGCGGCGCAGGAATTGGCGGAACGAATGGAGGATGCTCCGAATGCCGAAACCGACAATCCGGAATGGTTCGATGATGATGATGAACCCGTCGCCGGTCCTTTGGCGTGATTGCGGATTGTGGATTAAAAGAGAGAGATTCCAGATTGAGAAATCAATCCGTGTAATCTGCGAAATCTATGGCTTCCTCCTTGGCGGTTTTGGCGTCTCGGCGGTTAATTTCATGAAACATCAAATCCTCCCGTGCGGCTGAATCAATTTCTCGCCCGTTGCGGCGTGGCCTCGCGCCGAAAGGCGGAGGAATGGATTCGTGCGGGGCGCGTGACGGTCAATGGAACCGTCGTTCAGAATCTTTCGACAACGATTGATCCCGAGCGGGATCGGGTAGAGATCGAAGGACGCGAGCTTCGGCCTCCGGCGCAGTTCATCCATCTCGCGCTCAATAAGCCCGCCGGTTACGACGTCACCCGTTCCGATCCGCACAGCCGGAAAACAATTTACGATCTTCTCCCCGCCGAACATTCCAAGACTGTCGGTGCCGTGGGACGGCTCGACCGCGCGACCACCGGTCTCTTGCTCTTGACCGATGACGGCGATTTGGCGTTCCGCCTGACGCATCCGCGCCATGGCGTCGAGAAGGAATATCTTGCCTACGGTCCGGAGGAGCCGACGCCGCGACAAATCTCGCAATTGATGCGGGGCGTCGCGCTGGAGGATGGCATCGCCCGAGCGTTGCGCGCCGAAGAGGCTCCGGTCAAGGAAAGCGCATCTCCCGCGCTCCGAATCGTTCTTGCCTCCGGGCGAAAAAGAATCGTTCGCCGAATGTGCAAGGCGGTCGGATTTGAATTATCCCTTCTGCACCGAGTCCGCGTCGGCCCCATCTGGCTCGGCGATCTCGCGCCGGGGCAATGCCGCCCGTTGAACGCGGATGAAATTTCCGCCTTGCGCAAAGCCTCAAATTAGCGTTCGATCTTTCCGAGGTCTGAAGGATGCAAGCCAGCGCGCCATTTCGTATCGGTCAGGGTATTGACGTCCACCCTTTTGCGGAGGGACGAAAACTCATCATCGGCGGCGTCGAAGTCCCGCATCCGTTTGGCCTGCAGGGGCACAGCGACGCCGACGTTCTATCCCACGCCATCGGCGACTCGCTCTTGGGGGCGGCCGGTCTCGGAGACCTCGGCGAACATTTTCCGGACACGGACGCAAAATACAAGAACGCGGACAGCCGGACTTTTCTGCGCCAAATCGCGAAACTTCTCAAATCCGCCGGATGGGGAATCTTCAATGTTGACGCAACGCTCATCGCCGAGGCGCCGCGGTTCGCTTCGCATGTTCCCCGGATAAAACAGACGTTGGCCGCTTCTCTGGAAATTTCTCCGGATCAGATCAACATCAAAGCGACGACGACGGAAGAACTCGGATTCACGGGGCGCCGGGAAGGGATCGCCGCGATGGCTGTCGCGTTGATCGGAAAGACGGAACCCAAGAGTTCTCGAACGAGAAAACCTCAAAAGAAACGCGCAAGGAGAAAACGAACATGACCGAACCCCGCCCGCAAAATTATGAAAACCATCGGAGCTACGACAAAATTTACATGTCCGCCGGACCGCTGATGCTAGTCGCCTTGATTTTGGCGTTGATCTCCTTGATCCGCCATCCGCGCTTGGAATCGGGAGCGATTGCGCTCCTGATTTTCGCCGCGTTCATCGTCGGCTTCAAACTTCGATCCTACGCCATCATTCTTCAGAATCGAATCATCCGGCTCGAAATGCGTCTGCGGCTGGAAAAATTGCTCAAGGGAGATTTGGAGGGAAAGGGAGGGGAATTGCTCCTTTCCCAATTGGTCGGTTTGCGGTTCGCCTCCGACTCGGAAATTCCCGATTTGACCCGAAAAATTCTGGCCGAGAACATCACCAAGGCCGACGAGGTCAAACGGCTCGTGAAAAATTGGCAGTCCGATCATTTGCGGGTCTAATGGATTGAGAACTTCGGATTGCTCGGAGTCGTCAGAGTGAATTATTCCTTTCTCGATCTCGACCGCGAGGACAAACTCGCCCTCGTCACGCTGAATCGTCCGGAAAAGCGCAATGCACTCTCCATCGAACTGCGCAATCAGCTCGACTCCGCGCTGAGAGAATTGGAAAAAGACGACGCCGTCAGCGTCGTCGTTCTTCTTGCCGATGGTCTCGTTTTTTGCGCCGGATTCGACACGAAGGAATTTTACGACCGTTCGCCGGATCATCTTCGCGCCATGAAAGATTCCTCGGAACGCTATCATCGCCGGCTTGCGGAATTCGCCAAGCCGATCATTGCCGGAATTCAAGGACCCGCGATGGGAGGAGGATTCGATCTGGCCACGCTGTGCGACGTTCGGATCGCCGCGCCCGAAGCGGCCTTCGCGCATCCCGAAATCAAATTCGGCGCTCCCGCGCTTTTCGGTCCGCTTAAAGAAATCATCGGCGGCGGATTGGCCCGCGATTTGGTCCTGACCGGCAGAACGATTGACGCCCCGGAGGCGTTGCGCATCGGGTTCGTTTCGCAAATCGTCCCTGCGTCCGAACTCAAGGAGGCGTGCTTGAAAACCGCGCGAGCCATCGCCGAATCGCCCCAGCAAACATTGAAGGCGATCAAGAGGCAAATCGTGTTATCCTATGGCGGATGGGAAGGTTATACGAAGGGCGCGAGCGGCGACGCATTTTTTGATTTTCTCTAAACCGCCGATGCACGCGGACGCGCGCCGAAAAGAAGGATAAAGTTTGTGGAAACGGGAATGCTCGAACTCATGGTCGTCGCCGCGATTGCGGTGCTGATCCTCGGTCCCGACGAGGTCCGACGGTTGGCCAAGGTCGCGGGGAAATGGATGGGAGAGGTCCGTCGCATGAGCGACGAGTTCACGAGCGAACTCAAGCGCGAGGCCGAATTGCTCGACATTCGGGAAAAAACTCTCGCGCTCGAAAAGAAGAAACTTGCGACGCCGGAAAAGACGGATGACGAATCCTTAAAGAACTACCACGCCACCGACAATCAATCCCCGACGCAACCGTCATAGCGCCAAAAGCGTTCAGCCACAGATTGCGCAGATTAAGACGCTCGTTTCGATCCGCAATCTACAATCCACAATCCGCAATCACCTTATCCTCCCAACTGCATCATGCTGTAGGTTGGCGCGGCGTAGAGGCCGTCGTTGATGTGGTGTTGCTCCGGTTTGTTGCGGACGGCGGTCAGGACCAGTTCGTGAAGGTCGTCGTCGGTCGCGCCCGCGCGGAAGGCCGACCGCAAATCCACCTCGCCGTTGCTGATGAGACAGCCGCGCAGTTTGCCGTCCGAGGTCAGGCGCATCCGGTTGCATCCGGCGCAAAATTCCTCGGTCACCGCGCTGATGCATCCGATTTTCCCGCGCGCGCCGCGAATCCGCCAATAGCGCGCCGGACCCGCCGTCGGCGAGTCATTCTCAATCCGCTCCAATGGTCCCCATTCGCGCTCAAGAGTCGCGCGGATTTGCGCCGACGGAAAAACGCGCTCCCTGCCCCATTGATCGTGCGTTCCAATGGGCATGTATTCAATGAATCGCGCCGCCAAATCGTTCTCCAGCGTCAACCCCGCAAAATCCACGATCTCGCCGTCGTTGATCCCTTTCATCACGACCATATTTAATTTGACCGACGGAAATTGGAGCGCGAGCACCAAATCCAAAGCGCGGAGAACGTCTTCCAACCCGTCGCGCCGTGCCAACTGTCGGAACGTGTCGGGCTTCATCGTGTCGAGACTGATGTTGAATCCCTTCAATCCGGTCATCCTCAGACGCCGCGCATGACGTTCCAAGAGCATCGCATTGGTCGAAACATAAACTTCCTTGATGCCGGGAATTTCCATCGCGGGAATGATCAGATGGTCAGCCACGTCTTTGCGGACCAGCGGCTCGCCTCCGGTGATTCGCACTTTACGGACTCCCTCGCGCCCGACAATCCGCAGGAGTCGCAGGATTTCCTCATACGTCAGCAGTTTTTCCTTTTCGGCGTATTCGACCTCCTCCGACGGTGTGCAATAGAGGCACCGCAAATTGCACCGGTCGGTCACCGAAACGCGCAAGTAGGTGATGGTTCGCCCGAAGGGATCAACGAGGGGCATAGCGATCTCCGTGGTTCATCAATAACACAGATCGGGGCGCGGATGACACCCCGAACATGCGTTCCGAATCTTGAGTCACGCTTTGTTTTGCTTTTCAAGTTCTGCGGCGACCTCCGCGACGTGTCCCGTGACGCTGAGCTTGCGCCACGCCTTGACGATTTTGCCCGCGGGATCAATCAGAAATGTCGAGCGCTCGACGCCCATGTATTTCCGGCCATACATGCTTTTTTGAACCCAGACGCCGTAGGCTTCGAGCGTTTTCTTCTCCGGATCGGCGAGCAACGGAAAATTTAGGGAGTATTTTTCCGAGAATTTCCCGTGGCGTTTCAGATCGTCGGGACTGACGCCCAGCACGACGGCTCCGAGTTTTTCCAAGGATTTAAGATTGTCTCGAAAATCGCACGCTTCTTTCGTGCAACCCGACGTGTCGTCCTTGGGATAAAAATAGAGCGCGACCCAGCGTCCCTTGAATTGCTTGAGCGAGACCTTTCCGCCGGTCGAGGCTTCCAGATTGAAATCGGGGGCTTCTTTACCTTGTTCGGCTGACATGGGACAATTCCTTTTTCAATTTTTCACCACCAAGACACAAAGAAGAACGAAGGATTGCACTCTTTTGCCGTGACGTGGTGCTGAAAACTTCTTTTTCGTTTACATATTCTTTGTCATCGCATCAATCTGGCTTTTGAGCTCCGGGATTTCGCGCTGAACAACGTCCCAAACCTCCTCGATATTCAACCCCAAATAATCGTGAACGATCACATTGCGAAAGCCGGCGATTTTTCGCCAGTCCGTTTGAGGATTTCGGCTTTTCAATTCGGCGGACAATCTTTGGGTTGATTCGGCCATGGTTTGCAAATTTCGAAGAACGCCGTCTTGTAGGAGCGTTGACGCGAGAAATTCTTTTCTGCCCTGAAGGGTGTATTCCTCGATGCGTTTAATGCATTCCTCTATGTGAAGGAGAAAAAGTTTGTCGTCCTTCACAGGGGCACGGCCTCGTTCAAGACTCGATGCTTAAGGGAGGGATGGATTCCTCTCTCGGTCACGACATCCACCCTGCGACCAAGTAAATCCTGAACGTCCATCAAAAATCCTCCCACGTCAAAGAGAGTATGCCCCGAATCCAGAGCAACCAAAAGATCCACGTCGCTGTCGGAGCCGGCTTCCTCCCGCGCCACTGAACCGAAAAGACGGACATTACGAAGACCATGGCTTTCGGCCAGTTTGAGAATCTCAGCCCGTTTGCTCACAATCTGATTTTTCGTTGGAATCGTTTTCACTTCGTTCAAGCGAACCTCTTAGACAAAATTATCTCAATTCTTTGGCTGACTTTCCAGCAACCTCAACGCCCGCCGCGCCTGATCGCGCGTGTGCGGATTGTCGGCCTTGGTCATTTCCTCCAGCGTCGCGCGGCCGGTCGCGTCGCCGAATCGGGCCAGAGCGATCGCGCAATTCCAGCGGACGTCCTTGTCGGCGTCGCCGTTGAAGGCGTCCAAGAGCGATGAACGGGCCTGCGGATCGGCAACTTCCCCCAGCGACCACGCCGCCGTCATCCGCACCGCCGAATCCGAATCCTCCTTGAGCAACTTCGTCAATCCGCCGACCGCCTTGGGATCGCGGATTTGTCCCAAGCCGTAAGAAGCGTAAAAACGCACTCCTTCGTCTTTGTCCTCCAGCAAACCGAGCAACGTGTCCAGCGCCTCCGCGCCGCCGATCTTGCCGAGCGCCGCCGCCGCATACCAACGCAGATTGACCTTGTTTTCCTCCGGTTTCTTCAACATGTCGCTCGTCGCCCAGCCGACCCGCGCCAGCGTTTGCTCGTCGTCGGGAGCGTGGACAATCTCGATCAGCATCGGAACCAGATCGGGGGACGCGCGGTTGCTCTGCACCAAATCAAGCGCGGCCTGCCAGCGGACCGATTTATTCGGATCGCGCAAAAGTTTGACGTAATCCTGAACGCTCAGCCGCTGATATGTCAGCGCATAGAAAACCCAAACGATTCCGACGACCGCGGCGACCAGCATCGCGGGAACCAGAATGAAACCCAGCAAATTGGATTTGGCGAGGACTTCCTCGGACGGATTTTCGCTGTCGGCGGGAATGGCCTCCCCCGGTCCGACAGTTTCATCGGGCGGTTCGTTGGGAATGTGTTGCGGTTCGGCCATGCGGTCTGCTTCGCGCTATCCTTTGGGAGACATCAAGAACGCGAGCGAAAAAATTCAGCCTTTGGGTATCCTTGCCATCTTGACGGCGAGACGGAGAGTTTCGTTCACGGAGGCCGCGTCGGGAAACGACGCCGCCACATCGACATCGAGCAGGACCAAATTGGTCCCCTCGGCAAAACGGCGGGCGTATTTGCCGCGTGTCTTCCCTTTCAGACGGGAGAAATCGTATTCGGGGCGAAGATCATAGTCTTTGTCCCTTTTGGTTCCGCGCTGCTCAAATTCCATGCTGGATTTTACCCGATGCCTTGGAGCCAAGTCCACTTTCGATTCCTCTCGCGTTCATGAGCGAAACAATATTTAAGCCGAGACCCGGAATTGAACCGTGTCAATCTCGAGCGGCCTGTTCACGGAGCGTTGTCCATAGCTTTGGATCACGGAGGCGGTAAAAGGCAAGGCCAAGAAGAATGAGGTCGAAGAGAAAGTGAGCAACGGGAAGAATAATGAGTCGTTCAATATAGGATGCGAGCGTCGGCTCGTGAAAAGGAGGGAACTTGATTGGCCAAGAGACTTGAAGGGCATGATATGCTTGCCAAAATATTCCACAAGCAATCACGCCAAAAGGAAGCACGGCCGAAGCTCTAGCGTCAGCAGGAAGCTTCACGAAAAGCCACCGACCACCGACAACCAACGCCCAAGCCATGACAATCGACGTGGGAAAACCAATGAAAATAAAGCCGGCTACGGAGGATGCGCCCAGATAGGCAGACGAAGCTATGCTGGCCGAAAACGAAGAAAACAAGAAAAGCGAGAGAAGGAACTGCGGAATATCACCCGTTAGGAATAGAGAGAGAAGGAAACCCAAGAGAAGGCGACCGCGTGTTCGATGCGGAAGAGTTAAAGAGCAAATCGTGGTCGTCAAGGCGCTCCAATGAACGGTCTTGCTGATCAGACCGGATGCGGGCCACATGAGCCGGACGACGACTTTCAGGAAAGCGAGAAGGGAATATAATACCTGTTGATTGTTTCGCCAGAGAGTAGCTCCAACTGCGTCATATTCCTGCGGAAACTGCGGCTGTATAACGGCGAAGACCAATGCAACCAGATGCCTATACGTAGCGATGACCCACATGGCTATGATCGGAGAGACCAAGAGTGCCGGCCAAAGTTCTTTCGGGCCGAGGTCGGAGAGAACGAGGTCAACCAAGCGTCCCTTCGCGAAGATCGCCAAGGTGCGACGACGAAGCAGGAATCCCAGTAACATAAAAACCGCCAGCGCTTCCCCCAAGCCGAGGATATAGGCGATCCACCACGAAAGCGAAGATGGGGGATATTTGCCCGAAGCGGCTACTTTCAAAGCGTAGTGGTTGTTCAAGCGAAACAAGAAAATGGCAAGGAAAAGAGCAAGGAAGACCAAAAAAGGCATTGGACGCCGGATCCATCTTACAAACCACGCCAATTCACGCCGCAGAAGTTCCTGTTCCGGGCGGTGATACCAATCGGCAAGAAGGCGAAAAGAACTCGGCATCAACTCTTCCTTTCGTTCATGGCGCGCGCAAGGCTCGGAGGATCGGCGCGCGGAGGGCGGAATAGACGGCGGACGAGCCGGAGATCATTCCGACGCCGAAGACGGCGAGGAGCGTCAAGAAAATGGAATTCCACGGCAAACCGGACGCGCCGCCGGTCGCCAGATGGGGCGCGACGGCGAGGAAGGCCGAACCCGCGCCGACAACCAAACCGGCGGTCAGCAAGACGGCGTTCTCGGCCATGACCAGCGTCGCCAGCGCCGAGCCGCGATAACCGAGCGAGCGGAGGAGCGCGAGTTCGCCGCGCCGTTCGATCACGTTGCGGAGCATCACGACCGACAACCCCAACGTGCCGAGAAGCAATCCCAATCCCCCCAGCGCCTGAAACGTGGAAAGGTAGGTGTTCTCGACCGCCAGATAGGAACTGATCCGCTCCTGCGTCGGGAAGGCGTCGAAACCGAAATCGGCGAGCGACGATTCCAAGGTTTTCTGCAGAGTCGCGGATTGCGCCGGATCGGTTTCGATGAAGAAAAATTGCCGGCCGCTCCGATGGGGAAAGAGGCGGATGAAATTTTCCTCCGAAATGACGAGTTCCCCCTGAACGGGACTCCGTTTCAGCAAACCGATGATTTTAAGTTTCACCGGACGCCCCGCGCCGTCTTGGATCGGGAATTTTCCGCCCAACTCCGAGTGAAGAATCCATTGAATCGTGTTCGCGTCGCCGATGGCGGGAATGGAACCGTCGGCGGATTTCTCGTCGAGCAATTTCCAAGGATTTGATTTTTGTTCCGGGTTTTTGTCCACCCAAGATTGAAAGTCGAAACCTCCGCGATCGATAAAATTTTCAGGCGCGCCCAAGATGCGCGGCTGAGTCGGGCGATAAAGGTTGAGACAACTGGCGTCTTGTCCCGGATTGAACCGAAGCGGATAAATTCGCGTCCGCGCGAATAGGGGTTCGGCGTCGGACGGAAAGCCAAGCTCGCTTCTCCCCTTGGCCGAATTGAGATCGGGAACAATCGGCGCGTCGGATTCGGCCATGAGCGAGAATCCGCCGTTGCCGGAATTTTTTTCGATTCTCTCCGATCCCGCTCCGCCGCGATTAGCCGCGATGGCGACGATGATAAACGTCGCCGAAGCGACAAGGCCGACCGTCAACAGACTCCGCCCCGGATGCCGCGCCGCGTTGCGGATGCCGAGCCGCGCGATGGGAAACCAGTCGCCCGGTTTCAAAACCGAACCTTTCCCGCTTCGCAAGGCAAGAGACAAAAGCGAAAGTAGCGCGGTCAACGCCGACATTCCGCCGACGTTGAAAAGGATTGCTTGGGTCTCGACCGACGCGCGGAATCCCGCAAGAAATGAAGCGGCGGTTGCAAGCGAGGCCAAACCAGCCAGCGCGATTTTCCAGCGGCGTCCGCGCGAATTCTGCTCCGGCGACGCGGAGATCAGACCGGCGCCGTGTCCCCCTGCGAGAAGCGAAACGGGTTGCGATCGGGTGAGATGACGCGCCGAGAGCCAGACGCTCAACAATCCGCAAATCACTCCCGCGCCGAAACCAATTTCCAAACTCATCGGCGCGACGGCGAGATGGAGAAACGCTGTTCCGACCGCTCCGACCCACCAAGTTTGCAATCCCCAAAGCATCAACGCCGCGTAACCGACTCCCAGCGCCGTTCCCAGAAGTCCCCCCAGCAAAGCCAGCGCGGTTCCTTCGATCAGAAAAAGTCGGCGCACCGTTGCCGGAGGATAACCGACCGCGAGCAACAAGCCGATCTCGCGCGAGCGTTGCTCGACGCCGAGCGAAAAAAACAGGCGAACGAGAAGCATCGCCGAAAAAATGATGAAAAAACTGAAGCCTATGAACAGCCCGCCGAAGTCGCTCGCCCCCGAACTCGCTTGGATACCCTGCAATTTGACCGGCTGAAAAACCAAGCCGGTGGATTCAGGCGTGACGCGCTCGCGGAGTTTTTGGCTCATCTCAAAAGCGAGATGATCCAAACTTTCCGCCGCGCCGCGCGCGAGGCGGATCGAGGTCAGTTGTCCGAAGCGGCTCGTCCAAATTTTGCGCGCCTTGTCGAGCGAGACGAACGCCTTGGGCGTGGCGCGATGCTCTTTCCAATAGGCTTCGTCGGCGTCGCGGATTTTGGAAAGGTCCACGGGAAAAGGAGGATTCCAGTCGCGGATCGTCGCCGCATTTTGAATGCCGGGGTATTCGGGCGTCAAACCGGGATCGTTCGCCGGACCGTTCATCGCCACGATCCCCGCGACGTTGAAGGTCGTCTCGACGCGTGTCTCCAATTCGCCGTTCGCTCCGGCGAAATAATAGGTGAGACTCACCGGGTCACCGATTTTGGCTTGGAGTTCCTTCGCGGCCCATTCGTTGAGAAGAAGGTCCGATTCGCCGAGCGGCGACGCGGCGTATTCGTCGCTCAGGCGCAGGGGACCGAACGGCGGCGTGATCGTCGGATCGAGCGCGGAGACGGTTGAATAGGGAATCTCCCGCTTCCTAACCGAAATCGCGTTGGCCAAATAAGTGAGCGTGGGAGCGGTTGAGACGCCGAGTTCCTTCGCGCAATCTTCGATAAGCCGCGTTTCCGTTTCGGTCAGAATCATTTGCGAGCTTTCGGCGGAGACATACGAGGGAGATTGATTGATCCGCAACCTAATCCCGAGATCTGTCAAATCGGAGCAATCGTGAAGAAGCGTTTGGAGTTTGGATGTTTGGTCGTCGTTGGCGATCGTTTCTTCCTCGTTGGATGAAACGAAAAGCGTATTGATTTTTTCGGATTGGTCGAGCCGCTTCTGCAAAGTGTCGAGCGCAACGAACACGTTCAGCGGAAGTTGCTGACTGGGCATCAGTCCGAAGCGACCCAAACCGGAATTGGGCAATACAGCGCCGACCGTGAGCCGGAGCGCGACCGTCCGCTCCGTCCGTCGCCCGGCCACCGCTTCGATGGGAATCGGATCGGGTTTGTCGAGCCTGATGAGAATGGCGTCGCCTGATTTGACGCCAATGGCGCGCGCCAACTCCTGATTCAGCGCAACCTCGCGTCCATTTGGCGCATGGGCGGCGTCCGCGGCAGGGGATGATTCACTATCTAGTTTCCAAAAACCGTCATTCACCCCAAGAATATTAACCTTAGTTGCAAGCGAGGAAGTTTCGGTGTTTTCCGCCGAACCTTGCAGAAGGATCGCCGGAGCGACGGATGAAAAGTCTTTTTGGAATTCACCGCTTTTCATCAACTCATCCGAAATCTCCTGACGGACGAATCGCGGCGCGGTCATCGCGTAATCAATTTTTCCGAGCCGTTCCAGCGTCATGCGCCTGAGGCTGGCGCGGATGGAGTCGCCGACGATCAACGCGCCGGTCAGAACCCCCGCGCCGACCGCCATTCCCAAAAGCACGGCGAGATTGGCGCGCCAATGATGAAGGAGGGAGAGAAAAAGAAGACGCCATTTGGTCATCGTACATTTACCAAAATTACACGGGGAAAGCCCCGTCTGAATCATAGTCGTTGGACCAAGATGGGATCATGGAGAAAGAAGCAAGAAGACGAAGGTTCAATCGGGTATATTTCGATTTTCTGACGGCATATTCGACTTCAGCCGCAGGAGTTGCGATTTCCATTCCGTCATGGTCCCGACCGATACAATGTTCTTTTGACAGCCACATGATTCGCGATTGAGATTCGCCCCGCATCGGGGACAAAGCCCTTTGCATTCGGGAGCGCACACGGGCAAATTGGGCAGGGCGGTCAGAATCAACTCGCGCAGGGTCGGCGTGATTTCGATGGATTCGTCGCTAAAGTATTCCGCAAGTATCTCGTCGCTCGGCGGGATGGGATAATGTTCGGTTTCGGGATCGCGGAAAAGCCAGACGGCGCTCACCGGGACCGAGACACGATTGCGCGTCGGTTCCAGACACCGGACGCACGGCGCGGCCGCGTCGAGATGGAGTTCACCGACGCCCCGCACGTCCCGCCCGATCAATTTGAATTCCAGTTCCCCTTGAACGCGATGGGGAAACGAATAATTCGGATCGGTCAGGTCAAGCTCGGACGGGAGCGCGTCCAGCGCAACGCGCAACGGTCCTTCGCGGAGATGTTCGACGATGATCTTCAACATGGCGCACTTCACACCCGGGGGCGGCTGTGCCACACGATTGAGCCGAACCGTCACCGATACGTATTGCCGTTGAGATTCTGAAGAATCTCCATGGACTCCAGCGTTTTGCCGGTTCCGAGCGCGATGGCGGTTTCGGGATTGTCGGCGACGCGGACGTTCAAGCCGGTTTCGGCGTGAATCAGGCGGTCCAATCCGCGCAACTGCGATCCGCCGCCTGCCATGACAATGCCGGTGTCCACGATGTCGGCGGCGAGTTCGGGGGGCGTTTGCTCCAGCGTCGCCTTGACGGCGTTGACGATCGTGGCGACCGGCTCGGCCAGCGCCTCGCGGATTTCCTCACTGCTGATCTCCAGTGTCCGGGGCATTCCCGCGACCATGTCGCGCCCCTTGATGAGAACCGAGGTTTCCTGCGCGAGAACGTCGGCGGATCCGATTTTAATTTTCACGTCCTCGGCGGTCCGTTCGCCGATCAACAAGTTGTATTTTCGCTTGATGTGCTGAATGATCGCGTCGTCCATTTTGTCTCCGGCGACGCGCTCGGAACGGCTGACGACGATACCGCCCAACGAAATCACGGCGATCTCGGACGTGCCGCCGCCGATGTCTATAATCATGGAACCGGCGGGTTCGGTCACGGGCAATCCCGCGCCGATGGCGGCGGCGAACGGCTCCTCGATCAAATGAACGCGGTGCGCTCCGGCCTGTTGGGCCGATTCTTCGACGGCGCGACGCTCGACTTCCGTGATGCCCGACGGAACGGCGATGACGACTCGGGGGCGCATGGTCGGCAGGGAGGATCGCCCGGAGCGAACGCGCTTGATGAAATAGGAGATCATCATGCGCGTCACGCCGAAATCGGCGATGACCCCTTCTTTCAAGGGGCGGATGGCGACGATGCTCCCCGGCGTCCGGCCCAGCATCCGCTTGGCCTCGGCGCCGACCGCCAGCACCTTGCGCGATTCCTTGCGGATGGCGACAACCGACGGCTCGCACAGGACGATCCCCTCGCCGCGCACGTAAACGAGCGTGTTCGCGGTCCCGAGGTCAATGCCGATGTCGAGCGAAAAGAGATTGGAAAAAATGCCCGCCATGATTGTGGCTCCGGTCTGCTCGGCCGCAATTGCGTCATCACGCTCCGACTTCGATTTGTCGCTTCATTTCGTCCACCTTGAAGCAATTCAAGAGCGCGGTTTCCTTGGTAATGCGGCGCTTGCGATAAAGTTCCAGCAATGCCCGATCCATCGTTTGCATCCCCAAGCGCCCCGAAGCCTCGATGGTCGTCGCGACCTGATGCGTCGCGCCCTCACGGATTTGGTTGCGCACGGCGTCGGTGGCGATCATGACTTCGAGGCAAATTTCCCGTCCGCCTCGCGCGGACGGTAAAAGTTTTTGGCAAAGCACCCCTTCGAGCACGGCGGCCAACTGAATGCGCACCTGCTCTTGTTGGTGCGGCGGAAAAACGTCAATGATGCGGTCCACGGTCTGAACAACGCTGGAAGTGTGTAGCGTGGAGAAGACCAAGTGTCCGGTTTCCGCCGCAGTCAGAGCGGCGGAGATCGTTTCCAAATCGCGCATTTCGCCTATCATCAGCACGTCGGGGTCTTGGCGCAGGGCGTATTTGAGCGCGCTGGCGAACGAAAAGGTGTCTTCCCCCAGTTCGCGTTGCTCGATCATGGATTTTTGGTGCGAGTGCAGATACTCAATCGGGTCCTCGACGGTGATGATGTGGCTGGCGCGTTCCTTGTTGATCATGTCAATCACGGCGGCCAGCGTGGTGGATTTGCCCGATCCGGTCGGTCCGGTCACCAGCACGAAACCGCTCGGTCGGCGCGCGAGATACTCCAAAACCTTGACCGGCAAATTCAGGTCGTTGAAATTACGGATGTTCGAGGAAATCGTCCGAAAGGCGGCGGCCACGGTGCTCCGCTGAAGATGGACGTTGACGCGAAATCGGCAAAGGTTGGAAATCGAAAGCGAAAAATCGAGTTCCTTGTTTTCTTCAAATTTTTGCTTTTGCACGTCGGACAGAATGCCGTAGATGAGACGGCGCGTTTCCTGTCCCGTTAGGACGGGTCCGTCCACGTCGGTCAGTTCGCCGTCAATCCGCAGAACAGGGGGACGCCCGACGGCCAGATGCAGGTCCGAGGCGTTGTTGTCCACGGTGCACCGCAGGAGATCGGTCATCTCGTAACGGCCCGAAACCAGCGCGACCTTGCGGGACGCCACCGCCCGGCCCCCCATGGGAAAGTCCATGACTCCCATGGATTGTCCGCCCAGTCTGGATGATTCTTTTACGTCAGCCATGATTGTCGGCTCCTTTATTCGTATGAGGCGCGTTCGGTTTTAGAGGATTCGCTTCGGGTCGAGAATTCGCCTTTGTTTTTGTTATCGGACCCATCGGCCAAACTCATAAGGAAAACCTCTTGATGGAACCACCCGAAGGTGACATAAACCATGCTCGAAGGAACGCCTCACTTCATTTTTAAGGGAAGGTCCGCTCAATGGCAAGACTCTTTTGGAAATCCGCTCCGGTTTATCTTCTCGCCGCCGGTTTGATTTTCGCGTGTCCCGTCCGGTCGCAAGCGGGAATCGGGACCTACCTTAAGAATCGGGGATTGGACCTCGCCGACTTATTCACCTTCAGAGTCAGCGGAGCCAAGCATGGTCACGGAGCGGGAGTGATGGTCCGCGCGACGGCGTTGGCTCAAGTCGGGGCGGTTTATTTCGACGGCGAGCACGCCGGATTGGACCGCCGGGCCTTCGGCGTCTGGCGCGAAAACCGCGTCCAAGGAGCCTTGGGACCTCTGGCCTGCACGAGCATTGACATGAAAACCATCCAAGGCAACTCCTTCGCTTATGCCCATACGCAGTGGAGTCAGGACGAAGAACGGGGGATTGTCCGCAACGGCCTCTATTGGGATGATGGACGTCAGGACCTTCTGGCCATTGGCGTCGAAATTCAGCCCGGAATTCTTCCGGGAATTGAAGTTCGATTTCACCCGCTCGAACTCATTGATTTTTTGATCGGCTGGACGACGATTGACGTTTTGAACGACGACTTGCGGGAGGGCGAACAATTGGAGATTCCCCCCGGCGAATCCGTCGCGCCGCAAACAGCCGAAACCCGGTCTCTTCCCGAACCCGAACCCGGATTCCTGCACGACGTTCCGCCTCAAAAACCGGCCACCGAGGCCTTGCCTCCGGCGGAAATCCTGCCCGAAGGTCCGGCAACGAAGAATTCGCCGGACAAACCCAAAGAGGAATCCAAGGACGCCGCGCCCAAAAAATAATCCCTTGGATCCGGTTGCAACTCCGATGGGCGTCCTCCTATTTTTTATATTCGCGTTGCTCGCGTGCTTCGCGGGCAAAAATCAAAGCGGCGTTCGCCACAACCGTATCGTTTCCAAGTGCACCCAAAAATTGTTGGCGAGTTCGCCGATTAAAAAAAGGGCCAAGGCAACCAACGCCGCGATTCGGATGGATGGTTTGAAACCGGAAATGCGCCTCGCCAAGAAAAGCGTGAACCCAAAAACCGGAACGATAACGTAAACGGAGTATTGGAAGACTCCTTCAAACGGGACGTAATACCGGGAGAAAAACGCGAAATCCATGGCAATCCAAGTCAAGAGAAGCACGATCAGTTTGGATTCGTGAGGCCGACGCCCAATCAATGCGACCGTGAGACTCGACGCCAAAATCACGCCCCAACCGATGGCCAGCAATCTGGGAAAAAATTGATACGACGATTGATTGAACGTGACGGCATTGCCGCTCGTTTTGTCGAAAAATTTGACGTATGCGACCGACGGAGTCGGACCCACGACGTCGTAAAGGAAAAAGTTCCGAACCAAGTGCGAACCGATTTCCTCCAGCGACCCGCCTCGAATTTCGGGGGTCACCACCCATTTATCGTCCTTCATGTTGAACGGGCTTCCGACCGCCCAAGTGAGAAAAAGGGCCGAGCCGGTCACAAAAATCGCGTAAGCCGCCGTTCTTGCCGCGACGCCCGACAACGGGCGATGCGATAGGAGCGAGAATCCGAAGCCGACGACGTATTTGGCGATGTTATAGACGTTGATGCCGTAGGTGTAGATGCCTCCGAGAACCCACCCGATCTCGCGCCGGACGCCGTAAACCAAGGAACGGATCGAAAGGACGAGCGCAAGCAGGATACCCAATAGGGAAAAAATTCCGGTCTCCGGGATCGAGCCTCCGAAGGAGACAATCGTGCTCGCGCCGAATATCGCGGCGAACATCGCCGACTCCGGCAACGCCGCTCCCCAAATCCGAGAACAGAGCATCATGAAGACGACCGATGCGGCGGCGAGAATGGAGACGACCGCGACGGCGGTAGTCCCTTTGCTAAGACGAAACCCGCGGGAAAAAACTGCGGCGAGCGGCTTGGCGACGACCGTGAAAAGAGGGTGAACGTTGCCGCGGGCGTTGTGCCCCGGATCCACCATGTCGTCTATGACGCGGGGCGTGTCCCAGCCGTAAATGACGTCGAAACGATAAAACGCCCCTTCCGACAAATCATGTTTGCCGTGCCAGAAGTAAAGTTGTTGGAAGGAGATGAAGAGCGCCAACGCGGTGTAAAACGCGGCGGCGTGTCCTTCGATCCGGAATTGAAAAATCTTTCGGAGATTTGCCGGATTCAAAGCCCGCAGTTCCCCGACGGTTTCCTTGACGTAATTGAGAAGTTCGGCGGGGAGGTCGGAGAGTTTCATGTTGCCGGTCCGCGTCAAATAGCCGGAAAGGGACAGGATTTACAAGATGGACATGATGAAGATTCTGGAAAATTTTGTTAATCCCGCAAATCCTGTCCAACGCTTCGTCAAATCATGCGGGATTCGCCCGATCTTCCTGCGCGAGGCAATGACTCCCGTGCGCGAGCGCGCCGCCGGCCCGGAGCGCCATGGCCACCATGATTGTTTCGCCGATTTCGGCGTCGGTTACTCCGGCCTTGCGCGCGTGGTTCAGGTGAACCTCGATGCAATAGGCGCATTGGGTCGTCAGCGCGACGCCGAGCGCGATCAGCTCCTTGTATTTCACCGGCACGGCTCCGTCGGCCATCGCCGCCTTGTCGAACGCCTGAAACGCGGGCCACGCCGCGGGCGCAAGCTCCCCAAGCCTCTTGAGGTTCTTGAGTTTCTTCATGTCATACATGATTGGTTTCCCTTTCCTTCGTATTTCCTAATCTTGCTCTTACTCTTGCTCTTGCTCGAAATTCAACCCCAATGTTTCTAACCTTAATTTTTTTTCTCTTCGTCTTCCTCCGGAGGATTGAAAATCTGCTGGGTGACGCACGCGCAAAATTCCGACGGCGACGCGCTCGATTTTTTGCAGGACTCCACGGCGCTGACGAGGTCCTCCCTCGAAAAATAGACCAAATACGGCGCGACCGCCACTCGCGAGCCGTCCGTCCCAAGGTAGTTGCCGTATTGGTCAATCTTCCCGGCGGCGTTGGGATAAGCGGCTTCCAGATATTTTTTCACTTCGATCTTGCCCGTCTTCACGTAGTTGTCCGGCATTTGATCGAAGGGGCCATCATACCAATTGTTCGCCAGAACGTTCCATCCCTCGACGCCGATCAAAATTTTCCGCCGGTTGGGACGATCCGCGTAAAAGGCGAATTCCGTCCGGTCCCCGATCACGATGTCATCGGTGAGCGGCGTGAATTTTTCCGCGACGAATCCATCCTCGTTCAGAATCCAATAGAGATGATTTTGCGATTGATTGAAGACGAGAAAAAATTTTAATCCCGATTCGTCAAAGCTTGGCCCGACGTAGATTTCGTCCGGGAGCAATTTGGCTTTTTGCGGCGGAACGACGCCGACGTCGTTCAATTTGAAAACGACCGTCCTGCCGTCCGCCGAAACCGAATAGGCGAAGTCGTTAATTTTTTTGACGATGACGCCGTCTTTGGCGGTGAACGCTCCCGAGCCGCCGACCGGTTTGTCGGGGGCGGCCAGCCGCTTGTCGGTCTTCACGATGTAACCGAGATTGATTTCCCCTTGGTCGCGGCTGTCGGCGAAAAGGGCCAAACTCCCCCAGATCACGTTTCCTTGGATGGGGAAGATGAAGTAATAATAATTTTCCGTCGGGAAAACCGTCACTTCATCGTTCAAATGGGCAAAAATGTAAGAGAAAACCGCGCGGGGATTTTCCAGATCAAGGTTCCGATGAATGTCCTTGATGAACGCATCGTCGGTGGCGAACGCGGTTTCGGGGAAATGATTCGGCGGGGACTTCGGCGTCCGCGCATGGCAAGCGGCGCAAAAAAGAAAAACGCACCTCCAACTTTTTCGCCCAACGCCTGCCAAGCGCGAACCGCCGTTCATCGGGATTACTTTTTGTCCGCTTCGCCCCCCGCCGGAGCCGGTGCGCCCGCCGGTTGATCGGTCTTCGGTTGGTCAGCCTTGGGCTGATCAGTCTTAGATTGATCCGTCTTGGGCTGGTCGGTCTTGGGCTTGGTGGAAGATTCGGGTTTGGCTCCGGGCTTGGCCGCTCCGGCGCCCGGGCGCGATCCGTGAGCGCGAACGCGCTTGATGGACGAAGCGTTGTCGCCGGTCTTCTCGTGCCGGGCTTCGGGAACATTCTGGGACGCGCGGGGTCCCTTGGTCAGGTGCGCCTGTCCGGCGGAGGGAGCGGCGTCCTTGGAGCCTTCCTTCTTCGCGTCGGCGGCAGGAGCGGTTCCCTTGGCGTCTCCCTTGGCATCCCCCTTGGCGGCGGGCGCGTTCTTGGGAGCGTCTTTCGACGGGGCGGGGGCCTTCATATTGGAGGCGTTGGCTCCGGTCTTCTCATGCTTGTCCTCCGGCACATTCTGCGAGGCGGATTTTCCCTTCGTGACGTGGACGTTGGCCGTGGCGGGTTTTTTTTCCCCGGCTTTGTCTCCGCTCGCCGCGGGTTGGTCCGCCGGAGCGGCCGGTTTTGCGTCCGCCGGTTTGGCTTCCTGCGTTTGGCCCGCCGGGGGATTGGCAGGGGCTTGCGCTCCCGACTCAAAACCGCAGAGCGCGAATCCAAGACTTGCCGTCGCAAGGACGACGTGGGATCCAAATTTTTGAATGATGCTGGCGCATTTCATTAGAAACAAACTCCTTCTTTGATTCCGGGAATTAGAGGCGAAAATGCTCCTCTTTTTGTGTTCTTCACCGTTGAAGGTAAGCCTAAAACCGCACAATTTGAATGTCAAGAAACGATGAAGGATTCAGCATTGGAAAAAAGTCCGCCTTTCCCAATTCTCTTCCCATTGACCGAAACCGCCGAAAGGATGACAATGCGGAAGCAAGGATAAGACTTCATGCCTCCGGCCCAACTGCAACCCCCGCAACTTCCGATCCCGATTCCGAAGGATTACGACCGTCGGCGGGTGGAGGAGAATTTCTGGCCCAAGCTCAAGCGGGTTGCGAGAAGCGTTCCGGGCATTTCAGACATCCTCGCGCTTTACTTCTATCTCAATTCCGACGTTGCGCCGCTGAAGCACAAGATTTCCATCGTTGCCACACTCGCTTATTTTATTATCCCGCTGGATTTGATTCCCGACTATCTCGGACCGATCGGATACGTGGACGACGTGGCGGTGGCGCTGGGATTGATTCAGTTTATCGGGGCGGACGTGATGAAGCCGTATCGGACGTATGCGAGGAAATGGTTGAACGAAGGGATGGGGAAGAAAGAGTAAGAGCAAGAGTAAGATCAGGATTAGGATTAAGATTAGGATGATGGAGAAGAAGCGGGAGGGGAGGAAGTGAGGAACAAATTTAATTTTGGGATCGTGTTCTTTTTCGCCGGCGCGGCGGGATTTGCCCAAGAGAAACCGGAGGTCAATCCGCCAAAACCGGAAGAAAAACCGGCGGCCGCGACGGTCCAAGCGACCGCCAAGGAAATCCTCGACAACGTCAACAAGCGCTGGGCGGAGATCAATGATTATCACTGCAAACTCCGGTCGTGGAACCGCGTCGGCGACACGACCGACATGAAGTTCCTCAATTTTTGGTTCAAGAAACCGCAACAGGCGCGGAGCGAGGTTTTGGAGGGGACCGGGCAGGGGAACGTCGTCATCCGCGAAGCCGACGGGAGGATCCGCGCGCGCAAGGGGGGACTGCTGAGCGCGCTGGTCATCACCGTCAAGGAAGACGACGAACGGATCCGGAACATTCGGGGAAAAAAGTTTTATGAAGGAAACTGGGGCGTGGTCCTCGGCGAATTCACCGCCGCCGCGGAGAAGGGATGGAAATTGGAGCGACTGAAGGACGAGACGCTCAAGGGGACGCCATGCATCGTGATCTCGGTGGAGGGCAAAGACCCCGCGATCCCCGTGACGAAGGACGTTCTCTACGTTGACCCCAAGACGTGGCTCGTTCGCATGAGACGGCAGTTCGAGGGAACAATGAAAGTGAACGAGGCGAATTACACGGAAGTTGAAATCAACACCGGCGCGGCGGACGAGTTGTTCAAGATGTGAACGAAAAAATTCAGCGCCGCAACTTCTCGCGGCGAAGTTGGGGCGTGAGAGTGGATTCGGCTTCCAATTGATGAAGCGCGGATTCGGCTTTCGTTACCTTTTGCCGGGCGGTTTGGTGATCCAACGAGGCGGCTTCCAGCTCCGCGCCCAGACGTTCCATTTTGCTTTGAACCTCAATCATGGCGGCTTGTTTTTTATCCACCGCGAGCCGAAGCGCGTCCACTTCCTTTTTATATCCGGCGACCTCCGCGTCCTGAATGCGCTTGTGCGCGAGCGCCTCGCGGTGCTTCTGAATGCTTTCGACGTCAATCTGATCCCCGGAAGTCATGGATTGAATCCGGCGGGTGGCTTCCTCCAGAACGTCGGCGGCTTTGCGGGCGGATTGATCGGCCTCGCTCAAGAGGGAAATCTGCGCGCGCAATCGCTCCTCCAGATCGTAGCGCGTCGCCTTGAAGACGTCGGCTTGATCGAGTTGCTTGTTGAATTCGAGGCGCTTGGAGGCGAGACGTTGTTTGGTCTCCTCCGCGAAAGTTTTGGCTTCGTCCAACGTGCGTCTGGCTTCCCGGAGATTTTCAGTCCGATCCTTGTCACGGCGCGCGAGAATTTCATCCAGCCGTTGGAGTTTGGCCCCTTCCAGCGTGTCCATGAGCGTCGGCAGAAGATCGAGACATTCAAAATCGCCGACGACGGTTTCGAAGTCGGAAGTCGCCAGAAGACGGTCGAAACTCTTCTTGGAAAACGATTGCCGAGACGAATCCGGATCATTTCGGATCCCATCCGCCGCCGACAGAAGCAAATCCACCGTCGGTTCGCTCAAGGTAAAGTTCAGCGTCCGCTTGGAGTAAAGGACGCGGATGATGTCCTCGATTCCCGGCTTGGCGACAGGCTGATCCACGTGGATCATCTTCGCGTCGAGAAGCTTTTTGGCCGAATCGCCGTCGCCGTGCCAGCGCGCTTGAGCGTCGAGCCAAATCCGATCCGGCGGAGTCGTCGAGACCAGTCCGACAATTTGATCGCCGGCCAAATCGGCGACCAAACCCAAACGGGAAACGACGTGGTGAAGGCGGCGTTCGAGCTGAAAATCCCTGTAGGTGGTTCGCTTCTCCTCAATCCAGTAAGGTCCGACGTAATGAATCGGAACGGTGGTATCGCCGTGGGGAAAAACGGCCTGTCCGGCGATGAGAACCTCGACGCCGATTTCCAGCGCGCGAGCCAAGGCTTCAACCGATTCGCGCGTCAAATCGGCAAGCCTCTGGTTCCAAGCAAAGGGATCATTATTCTCCCGCAGAAGGGCTTCGGGAACTTTTACTTGAACGGTCACATCCAAATCGCGGGGTGTTCTTCCGAGAATGACATCGCGCGCGGCGCCTCCGACCAGCGCGATGGAATCCAATCGGTGCGCGACCAGAAATCGGAGAAACTCGGCGACCAGACCTTCGGGCTTGGGAAGATCGAGAGGGGGTTGAGTTTTCTCGGCGCTTTGGCTCTCGGGAGCGACAGGCTCGATCGGGCGGGCATCCTCGTCGCTCTCGGATTCGTTCAAAAGGTCATCGGGCGTTTCATCCAGTTCGAGACCTTGCGATTCCAGCGCGTCCATCAAGGGAAGCTTGCGGCGGGTCAATTCCTCTTGAAGCGCGGTCCAAATGGGGTTTTCGTATTTGTCTTCCGTCCAACGGCCATCGTCCCCCGCCGGATCCACGGTTTCCCACGATTTGATCCAAGTCATGCTCCCGATTTTGTCCCGCAGAAATTGCAACTGATCCTTTTCCAGCTTGCGCAGACATCCGCTCATCACCTCGCACACCAACTGCGATTTTTCATCTGCGGAGAGGTTCTTGGCGGTGGAGGAAAAAACCCGCTTGCCCCACGAGATCAGCGCGCCGGCGGCTTGCGGGCCGCCGATCCGCTCCAGCGCCTTGGCCGCCGACCATTGAATGTCCCACGCGCCGTCCTCCAAACGATCCGCCAAGGGTCCGATGGCTCCGGCGTCGCCGATTTTGCCCAGCGCGTCGGCGACGGGGGCGCGCAAGATCGTGTTCCCTTCGACCATGGCGGCGACCAACGATTCGACCGCGCGGGCGTCGCCGATTCGCCCCAAGGCTTCGGCGGCCATGACGCGAACGCTCGCGCTCCGGTCCCCCAAAGCCTGCGTGAGTTGTTTCACCGCGCCACGATCCCCCAGTTTTCCCAAGGCCTCGGCGGCTTTGGAGCGGACGCTTGCGTCCCTGTCGCGGAGGGCGTGGGTGACGTGCTCGACGGCGCGATGGTCGCCGTAGTCGCCGAGCGCCTCGACTGCGGCCATCCGGGCATGGCGATCTTCGATTCGCAATGCGCCGATGAGCGGAACGACGGGATCATGGCGGCGGAGCGAGCGCAAAGTCTTGACGATCTCGGACCGGACCGAAGGGTCCTTTTCCTCCAAAAGGATCGTGATGAGTTCCTTCACCGAATCGGCGTCGCCGCGGTCTCTCAACGTCCGGATTTTTTGGCGGTTGGATTCCTGAGTGGTCAACATTCTTGGTTCCCGACGCCCATTGCCCATGAAAGAAGAATGGATCATACTCCGGGGGGATTGGTTAATCAAGATTGGCATGACGCGAGGCGCTTTTTCCGTTGTCCGGAATCGGCGTTTGGTGATAAGGTTGGTTGGGCGGGGCGAGGCAGAGGAATCCACGTCAACAAATAAGATTTTCATTCCCTTGCCGATTTCCGCCGAGGCGGAAGAGGAGGGTTGAGCATGTCCACGTCAAAAAAGCCCACGAGATCGCCGGGAAGAGCGGGCAGGCGTTCGACTGCGGGATGGGCGAAGATTGCGGCATTCCCGTTGATTCTGGCGGGAATGTTGTCCCCCGTTTCAGCCGAGCCTAAATGGTTCCCCGGAACCCCCAAGGAGGCGCAAGCGCTTGCGGATCAAACCAAACGGGGTTTGGCTCTCTATTTCGAGACCGAGCAAGCGGCCGATTGCCAAAAAATGGCCAAAGAGACGTGGCCCAAGTTGGACGGCGAGAAAGCAGGTCAGAGCGTCGTCTGGGTTCGCCTCAATCCGAAGGAAAAGGACAGTAGCAAATTTTTCGACTACTACGACGTCTTCCAGACGCCGGAGATCGTCGTCTTGGATGCCAAGACCAAGGAGCGGGGACGGATCAAGGGATTCGTTGAACCTCAGACCCTGATGGACCTGCTGACCTCGATGCAAACCGAATCGGGGGGCGGCAAAGTCATCCTTCCGACGGGCGAGGTGGTGGCGGAGGAGGAGTTCCAGAAAGCCCGCGCCCAGCGAAAAGCCAATGAGAAGGAAAACCACTTCTATTACGAAAGTTTTGACAAACTGAAATCCTTGGACCAAGCCGAACCCGGGCGGTTCGACGTTTACGTCAACAAGTTGGACATCCAAATTGATCCGAACAACGGTGTTCTCCATTCGCCGGGTCTGGCGGTCCGGGCGCTGGTTCACCCCAAAATGGAGGAAGCGGCCAATCCGGCGGCCGCGATTCGCATTGACTTGTCCTTGGGTTTGGACAAAGTGGATTTGATCGAAGGGCGGATGCGGATCGCCTTTACGGCGCGGGTTTTGAATCTTACGGACAAAGCGATGCCCATCGGCCGGGTCCGGATCGTCAATCGGACCGATCCTCCCTATTCGGATAAAGGAGAGGTTTATACCATCGCGCTGTTCAAAAAGTTCTCGGAATGGGGCGATCGGGTGGTGGAAACCAAATCCTTCAATTTTCGAACACAAAAGGCCTACCTCGATTTGTGGGTGGATGCCGTTAACCAGTGGTATTACGTGGACGACCTTCGGGTGGACCTGCTCCCGCCGGACACCCAGAAGGAAACGGCGGCGATGACGCCGGAAAAAAAAATCGTGCCGCATCCGGAGACGATTCTGGAGGGAGGAACGACGGGTAACAAGTTGTTCGACGCTTTTGATCTCAACCATGACGGGCGCGTGGACATTGAACATGAGATTCCGGAGTTCATGCGCCCCGCCGCCAAACAATACGACAAAAATCACGACGGATTCATTGACATCGGAGAGTGACGGAATCGGCGCGGAACAATCGTCGGAGGAGACGAATCGGAAATGCCAACCACGCGCCGCAGATCGCTAAGACTTGGGAGTTTGTCCTCCATCGCGGGGAAATCGGGGTTGGCAATGGGCGCGGTTTTGATTCTTGGGTTTCCGGGGCTTCCGCGCGCCGAGCCGAAGTGGTTTGCCGGAACGCCGAAGGAGGCCCTTCAGCTTGCCGATCAGACCCGCCGCGGATTGGTTCTCTACTTCGAGACCGATCAATCCGGCGAATGCCAACGCATGAACAAGGAAACGTGGCCCAAGATGGACGGCGAACAGGCCGGACAAAAATTCGTTTGGATGAAGCTTAATCCGAACGACATCGAGCATGAAATTCCCGAGATTCTTCGTCCCGTCGCCCGACCCTTCGACAAGAACCATGACAGTTTCATTGACGCCAAAGATAAGGAGTGACTCATGCCATCAACCACAAAACGTAATTATTTTCACGCGAGCCTTGCCCGCCGAGGCTTCGCCTCGCTGATCGGTTTGCTTCTCGTCCTCGTCATCATTTCGGTTTTGCTGTTCGAGGGGTATTTGGGGCGCAACCCGAAAACCGGAAAAATAAACGCCGAGACTTACATTGACCACACGAAGGAAACCGCCTGCACGATGAACCGCAACGCGCTGGAAAGCCAAATCACCGCGACGACGACGATGAACGGCGGGCAGATGCCATCGCCCAACGTCATGCGGGCGAAGTTGGGGGGCACGATTCATTGTCCGGGCAAGGGAAAATATCAAATTGATCCCGAAGGGCACGTCTATTGCACCGAGCATGCCCCCGCGCCCGAAAGCCGAACCGCCTCGATCGTTAATCTTGAAGAATGAAAAAATCAGCGTTCCAAAAGGGAGTCGGTGTTCTGCTTGTCCTTCTTTTGGCCGGGGGAGGCTATTTGCTCGGAGTCAGCCGCCATGAAAAGAACTTCCCTCTGAAATTGGAAGGATCGGTTCAGGCTTCTCCCAAACCCGGCTCGGCGCGATCCGGCGTCGTCGTGGACGTGGCGCGCAAGGTCAGCCCTTCGATCGTCACCGTTGGGACGACGATGCTCGTGCGCGGGCGGTCGCCGCTCGATGTTTTCGGTTCCGGCGTGTTTCGTTCCTTCAATCTTGGTCCGGTCGAGGAGGGATATTTTCCCTACGTCGGATCCGGTTTCATCGTGGATCAGAAAAGTTTGCTTGCGCCCGGGCAAAAAGCCAAGGACGGCGGAGCCGACACGCTTTACGTGTTGACGAATTATCACGTCGTCGAGAACGCGGGGAGAATCTTCGTCACTTTGACCGACGGGCGCGAATTTGAGGCCAAGCTCCTCGACGCCGACGCCGTGGTGGACGTCGCGCTGTTGCAACTGGCGACCAAGGGGGAGAAAACGCCAATTCCCACGATCAAGCTTGGCGATTCCGACGACATCATGGTCGGCGAGAGCGTCATCGCGCTGGGTAATCCGTTCGGGCCGATCATCGAGGACCCGCATCCGACGGTGACTGCGGGGGTCGTGAGCGCGGTCAATCGCTCGTTTCAGCCGGAGATCAATCCGCAATCCCGGAGCGCGCGGATTTACCACAACATGATCCAGACCGACGCCGCCGTGAATCCCGGCAACAGCGGCGGACCGCTGGTCAACATGGACGGCGAGGTCATCGGCATCAACACGTTCATTCTCTCGCCCGGCGGCGACCAAGGGGCCGGATCGGCGGGAGTGAATTTTTCGATCCCGATCAATCGCGCCGTCAAGGTCGCCCGCGAGATCATTCAGTATGGCAAGGTCCGCTCGCTATATCTCGATTTTGACGTGGGACAAGTGACGAAATCGCTCGCCGCGCGATACCGCCTCAAGGAAAATCGCGGCGTGATCGTCCTCGACATCACCGCCAAGGGTCCGGCGGAAAAGGCGGGACTTCGGCGCGGCGACATCATCCTGCAGGTCGCCGGACGCAACACGGACACGCCGGACGATTTGCTAGCGAATTTCTACTCGCGCACCGTCGGCGAGAAGCTGACGATGACCGTCTCGCGCGACGGCAAACGACGCGAGGTCGAGTATGAAATTCAGGAAGGTCCGGGGAAGTGAAAAACGAATACGCGCGCCGCGTGGCGCGATTGCAGGACGATCTCAGACGAAAGCGGCTCGACGCCTTTCTCGTTTTTGATCGGTTCAACACTTATTACCTGACCGGATTCAAGTGCTCGTTGTCGTATTTGTTGGTGACGCCGCGGAGCGCGCGGTTGCTCGTGGACGGGCGATACATCGAGGCCGCGCGGCAATCGGTGCGTCATTGCGAAGTCGTCTGGTTCAAGAAGATCGCGCAGTCGTTCAAGCGATGGAAGAAAGAATTCTCGCCTCGGCGTATCGGATTTGAAGGGGCGATTCCTTGGAACCAACAGAAACAACTCAGCCAGATGATACCGGGCGTCGAATGGGAAGAGGCGGGGAATTTGATTCTCAACCAACGCCTTATCAAATCCGCGTCGGAAATCGAACTCATCGCCCAAAGCGCGAAACTGAACGACGAAATTTACGAGGCCGCGCTCGGCGCGGCGATCCCCGGCGCGACGGAGATCACCCTGCGCGATTTCATCCGCGCCGAGTCTGACCGACGCGAGGCCGAGGGACTCTCGTTCGATTCCATCATCGCGACGGGAACGGCGGGTTCCATGCCGCATTATCATCCGCACAAGAATCCGCTCAAGCGGGGCGATCTTTTGCTGATTGACATGGGGATGCTGGTCAACGGTTATTGCTCCGACATGACTCGTGTCGTCGCGCTCGGCACGAAACCGAAGCCTCGCCTGATGAAAGCCTACGACGCCGTTTTGGACGCCGAGGAATCGGCGCTCAGGGAAGTCGGACCGGGGGTCAAATGCGCGGACCTTCACCGTCTTGCCACCGAGCGGCTCAAGAAACGCGGCTTCGCCCGATATTTCACGCACGGCTTGGGGCACGGCGTCGGGTTGGAAATCCACGAAGCCCCGACGCTCAATGCGGCTTCCAAGGAGGTGCTTCGTCCGGGGATGATCGTGACAATCGAGCCGGGCGTTTATCTCCCCGGCCTTGGCGGAATTCGGATCGAGGATTTGGTCGTTGTGACCAAAACAGGGCATCGGGTTTTGTCACGGGCGCAAAAGCAGTTTCGGATGGTTCGCTTTGCTACATAGCGAGAATAATTTCCTGCCTCTCGCGAACTGCGTTTGCGCCGCCGTTGACAATTTCTTCCGCCCCGCGTTTAATGTCGGTTTGATCCGACGCCGGGAAGAGTCGGAACCCCGCGTCGGCTAAAATCATTCAGGGAGATTCGGTTTCATGTCGGAATGGATCGGTTACGGACGCAAGGCCCGCCGGGCCTACGGATTTGACGAAATCGCGCTGGTCCCCGGCAACGTGACGATCAATCCCGCCGAGGTGGACGTCGGGATGAAGATCGGGAGCAAGACCTATCCCGTTCCGATCATCGCCGCCGCGATGGACGGCGTCGTGGACGTGCGGTTCGCCGTTGCGATGGGCAAATTCGGCGCGCTCGCCATTCTGAACCTCGAAGGAGTCCAAACGCGCTACGAAGACCCCGGCAGTGTCATCAGCGAAATCGCCGAGGCCGCGCCCGACAAGGCGACCGAGCTTCTCCAAAAAATTTACCGCGAGCCGATCAAGGAGGAATTGATCGCGCGCCGCGTCGCGGAGATCAAGGCCGGCGGCGCGCCCCCCATCGTCTCCGCCATTCCCCAGCGCGCCGAAAAGTTCGGTCCCGTCGCGCAGGAGGCGGGCGCGGAAATCTTCGTCGTTCAAAGCACCGTCAGCACCGTCCGGCACGTCTCCACCCAATACAAATCGCTCGATCTGGAAAAGTTTTGCGCCTCGATGAAAATCCCCGTCCTTGTCGGGAATTGCGTGACGATCGGCGTCTGCAAGGAATTGCTGGAAGCCGGAGCTTCCGGTCTCTTGATCGGCGTTGGTCCGGGAGCCGCCTGCACGACGCGCGGCGTGCTCGGCCTCGGCGTGCCGCAGGTGACGGCGACGGTGGACGCCGCCCACGCCCGCGATTTCCACTACAAGCGCACCGGCAAATATGTCCCCGTCATCACTGACGGCGGGATGAGCACGGGAGGCGACATCTGCAAGGCGCTGGCTTGCGGCGCCGACGGCGTGATCGTCGGCTCGGCCTTCGCCCGCGCCAAGGAAGCCCCCGGACGCGGCTTTCATTGGGGCATGGCGACGCCGCACGAAAATCTTCCGCGCGGCACGCGCATCAAGGTCGGCATCACCGGCTCGTTGGAGGAAATCCTCGTCGGTCCGGCGCGGCTGGATGACGGATCGCAAAATCTGGTCGGCGCGCTCAAGACCTGCATGGGATCGGTCGGCGCGCGCGATTTGCGGGAATTTCAATTGACCGAATTGGTGATCGCTCCGGCGATCAAGACCGAGGGGAAACTTTTCCAAAAAGCGCAGAGCGTCGGGATGGGGAAATAATCCGGGATTTCAAATCTCAATTTTGAAATCTGAGATTTCGCGGTTGATCTTTCACCACCAAGGCACAAAGACACCAAGCCAAGGCGCACGCTCAATCGCGTTCGTAATCGTTATCCAAATGCCTGTTGGGATCGCTTGGTCCGGACTCTAGGTCTTCTTGGTGGCTTGACGACTTGGCGGTGACACAACCGTAATCAGTAACCGTAATTATTGAGATCGTCCGCCTCGGTTCCTTTGTATTGGGAACCGGGGTCGTCCGAAGGAGGCGCAACGCCGTCATAGGTCGTGCCGTTCACGCCAACCGAATAAACTTGGAACGTGGCCGGATTATAGAAGGTTTCCGTCGCCGCGAAGGGATTGTTCGCGGGCAGTTCGGGTTGCGAGCTGGCGGGTTTGGCTCCGGCCCACATTTGCGCGCCTTGGCCGGAATAGGCCGGAATGCCCGTGATGCCGAGATGCGAAGTTAGAAAAATGCCCGAAAGATATTCCGCCGAATTGACGAACTCGAAGGGGAATCCGAAGGAATCCAATATCTGCGCTTCTCCCTCCGGAAGCGCGTTGCCCAAATCATCCTTCGCCAGAATGATTTTGGAGCTAAACTCGATGTAGGGTCCGTCCCAAGTGCTGGGATAAGGAACCGAGCTGTCGCCACTCAAGCTGTGAACCAATTCCAGATAAAGGAACCCTGCGCCTTGTCGCTGGTTGCCGACGCCGACCAAGGCGTTGACCGTCGCGCTGGGAGCGCGCGAGGTGATGGCCGGAGTTCCGCCGATGTTGGGGGTGATCGTTCCCGATCCGCTCAGGGGCAATTCGCCCGTGTCAATTTCGTAGCGGACGGCGGCGACCGACAGCTCGCGGATCGTGTTGCGCGTGGCCGCGATCTTGGCGCGCAGGGTCTGGCCGGTATAGACGTTGGTCGCGATCGTCGCCAAGATGCTGATGATCAGCACCACGACCATCAATTCGAGCAACGTGATGGCCCGGCTTCGCCGAAAAGATGCGGGATCGTTCTGTCTCATGCGCTTAAACCTTCTTCAAACAACTCCATTGGATAAAACCTTCTGTTTTCGCCTGCCCTTCCTCTCCCGATCAAGGGAACGTGTCGTTCCGCCGAACCAGCGTCCCGAAGAAATAAACGATGTCGTCGGCGTTGACCCCCGGATTCGGTCCGTCGCTGAAGCCGTTGGGCCCGAAGGAAACGATGGCAAAGCGGTCGAAGCGATCGTCGGTCGTCGTCAACTGTCCGTTGGAAAACGAGCTGGTGTCAATTTGCGTGTAAGTGGACGGAATGCCTGACGTTCCCGACGTGTCGCCGACGATCCCGATGGGGGAATACATGCGGTAAGGATTGCCCCAAGGATCGAGCGGATAGTCCCTCTGCTCATATTGCGACGTCGGAGGAAGGCCGCTCTTGAAAACCCGCTGGGGCTGAACGAAGGGTCCGGCCCAATCGCTTTCCATCTGTCGCACGGTGTTCGACGAGGACGCGGTGTCCAGAATGTCCTGAACGCCAACCTGTTGGGAGGGGTTGATGTTGACGTTGATCAATTGAAGCGAAAGTCCGTCCTCGTTGAGGAGGTCGTCGGTCCGGATCGGATCGCGCGCCGTCAGAACGGTCGGGATGTCGTCCAAAACCTGAAGCGGCACGTAATAGCCGTGGATCATCCCGCACATGTCCTCGCCATGCGCCAGAGCCTCGCATTCGGACCTTGCCACGCTCACCCGCGCTTGCGCGGACCGGTTGATCACCACCGGCACGGCGAGCGTCGCCAGTAGGCTGACGATCAACAGGACCACCATCAGTTCGGTCAGGGTGACGCCGGCTTTGTATCGCCCAGTCGTTTCTCTCATCATGCCAACCTCCGGTCTTCTTTATCGGCCAACGGTCTCATCCCTTGAGTCCTCATTTCTTCACCGTAAATAAGTATATGACATCATCGTCCCCGTTGGACGCAAAATCGCTTTTCCCGTCCGGTCCGAAGGAAACGACGGCGAACGAGTCAAATCGCTTCTCCTCATTCGTCAGGACGCCGTCCGAAAAGGCGTCGTTTTGGAGGGATTGCGGGTCCGACTTGGCCGACAATGTTCCCACAAGCCCGCAGGGGGAATAGAGCCGATAGGGATGTCCCCACGGGTCGAGGGGGTAATCATGGCGGACCGTCGCGGGGGGCAACTCCTCAAACAGCGGCGGCGCGGCGGGGTTATCTCCCCCGACGTTCACCCGCTTGGCCTGATAAAAAGGTCCCTTCCAGTCGGCCAGTTTTGAAGCGGCGGAAACCTGATGCCCCACTTGCTCGGCGCACGGCTTGGCGGCCTCGATCACGCGGATGTTTTCCGACTCATTGGCGGAATCGTCTGTTCGGCGGGCATGTTCGTTCTTGGCGACCGACATATCATCAAGCATCTGAAGGGGAACAAGAACCCCGTGCGCCTTGGCCACGGCCATTTCGGCTTGCGCCAACGCCTCCACGTCGGATCGGGCTTGGTCCAGCCTGGATTGCGCCGCTTGTCCGCCATACATCAGCAGGGCGATGCCGGACAAAAGGCCGATCAGGACCAAAATCGTCAAGAGACCGATGAGTCCGAGTCCAAGGGGGCGATGGTGAAAGCGCTCGATCATTAGGTCGCTAAAATTGCCTCATGAGATCGTCGCCTTGGCCGTAATCCCCCGGCCCGGGCGAAGTTCCCGATCCGTCTCCCGGCTTCCCGTTGGGACCGAGGGAAAGAATGACGAACCGGTCGAAGAGATCGGCGCGCTGGGTGAACGTCACCGGGGCGTTGAGCGTTCCGATCGTCACGGTATTGATGCTGAAATCGGTGTCGTTGGGCCCCATCCCGCCGGCTTTGGAGAAGATAATATAGTCATTTCCCCATGGATCGTCCGGCCAGTCGTTCTTGTTGATGTCCCGGTGCCAGTTGAGGTAAGGGCCGTTCCATCCCCCCGCGCCGAACGTTGTTTCGTTGGTGGAGAATTGGACCCAGAGGTTCGCGTAATTCGTGGACATCTTTTGCGTGCTCAGGTCAATGAAGAAGTTCTGGCCGAAATTCGGACGGACCGTAGTAACCAGAGCCTCGTCTCTCGTGCCGTCAATCTTCTCCAAAGAATTCGTTGGATCGTTGGCGACATTGTCTCCTCCGATCACATCATTCAGTACGTAGAAGCGGTAGTAATAATTCGTGTCAATGCCGGCGCGCTCCTCGGCGTTGGCGAGATGCTCTAGGTCCTGTTCGGTGGCGCGAAGCCGGGCCGTCTGGCTTCGGTTGGAGACGACCGGAACCAAAATCAACACAAGAATCCCGATGATCGCCATCGTCACGATGATTTCGATGATGCTGAAGCCCTTGGTAGGTCGGCTCTCCAGAGCCGACGGCTTGAAGCTCGACCGGACGTTGTCGGCTCTGGAGAGCCGACCTACAAAAGTTCTTTTCCCAAGTGTTTTCTTCATAACGATTCAACCCTCTCGCGTCGGGCTAGAAAATTCTCCAAAGGTCGTCTCCGCCTCCCAAAAGACTGGTTTCGCGGAAGTAGTCAATCGAATTGGCTCCGGTGCCCACGCCCGGCAATCCATCCGGTCCCGTGCTGTAAATGATTGCCGTTCCGAAATTCGATTCAGTGACACCTCCCAGAGTGAGCGCGGTTTGCCCCGCCGCCGTTCCCATTTTGCCGGGACCAAAGAAAATATACGGCGCACCCCATGGATCAACCGGCGTCTCCTCGCCGTTGGCGAAATCGTCGTTAAACGGATCGGCTGATGTAGAGGCTGACATAAAAATCGGGATCGGACCGCTGGTTGTCGCGGCAATACCCACTCCACTGCTTGAATCAAGATTGAATAGCCGGAATCGAGGACTGTTTACGCTAGTCGCAACTGCGGGAGGAGCAGGTACTTGAAAATCGGAAAGAGGCAAAAACTTCGTCTTGTTAAAAGTCGTATACGGCCCATTCCACAGCGGGGCAAGCGTTCCGAGTTGAGTTGCCGACGCTTGTTCGAGCGCCGTAAGAGGGGCGTTCCAATAACCGTTAGGGACCGACCGAACCGCTTGGGCTTTTTGAGCGGGGGTGGAAGCCGCGTTGTTCCAAGTGTCCAAATCCGCCGCCGGATTGTCCAAATCGCTCAGGCGGAAATAATGAGCTGTGTCGGCATTGGCCAGCGTTTCCGCCGTTTCCAACGAACGCATGTCATCAAGCGCCGCCGTGAGGCGAGTCGCTTCCAACCTTTTACGGACAATCGGGATCAGGATCAACGCCAAGATGGCGATGATCGAGGCGACGGCGGTCAATTCAATCGCCGTGAACCCGCGCCGACGGTGGGGCGTTGCCTGCGAAGTGTTGCGATTCTTTGTCATACCCGTCCTCTTAAAACGCCTATCAAAACGAATGAACGATGTCATCGGTCCCGTCATCAAGCATTCCCACCTGTCCGAGGGTGGGATTCGGAACGCCCGGCCATTTCAGGCTGGTCAACATCGCGGTATAATTCACGTTGGTCGTGTTATTGTCCAGATGAACATTGGCCGGAACGGTCGAAGCCGCGCTTTTCAGCGTGAAATCGGCGGTTCCTCCCACGACCATGTCCCCCTTGACGTAAAGCGCGCCGGCGAAAAGCGTGTTGTAATCCGCCGCGCTTGTATTCTCATTTCCTCCCGGGCATCCTCCCGGGCCGTAGCTCACGACCGCGTTGAGGTAATCCCCTTCCTCGCTTTCCTTGGCGATGAAATAAGGGACGAGGTTGCCGCCTGCGTCGGTCCCGGACTTCAAGGCAAAAAAGACATAGGGATTGCCCCATGGATCGGCGGGCCAATTCACGATCGAAATAGCCGGGTTCCCAGTATTGGCCTCATAAACGTCCGGCAGGCGCATCTTGATCAATCCGCTTCGCCCTCCCCGACTGCTTCGGGCGCGGGTGAAACTTTCCCCCATGTAGGGACCGGACCAGCCGTTCTGAATGCGCGAAAGGATCAGGGGCGTTCCTCCCGGAAGATAGCCGTAATAGTCCAAGGCCGTCACGACCCGATTGGGATTAGGCTGGCCGGTGGTCTCGTCAAAAAGAATCAGGGATTTGGATTCATTCAGATGGCAATATCGGGGGAAAAACTGCAGGTCGTCGTGGGCGAAAGAAAGCGCCGTGGCGATCTGGTTGCACTCGGCAATGGCCGCCTTGCGGATGGCGTTGACGTAAAACGTGTTGATCGAGAAAATGGCGATGCCCGACAGCAACGCGATCAGCGCCGCCACGATCATGATCTCCACCAGCGTAAAGGCTTGTCGTCCGCTCTTGAATTTCATCGTTCGAAAACTTGCGTTTTGCCCGCCTTGGACGCCAAACCCCCTTTTCCCCATGGTTTGGGGTTCGGTTCCGCGTACTGTTTGCTCCCTCCGCCTCATGGAGCGGTCTCTCACCGCCCAACGTGTTCTTTATAGTTCGCTTGGGCGGGAGTGTCAACCGAGATTGTCCTGAACGGCTGATTTTCTTGCCATTTCTTAGCATGGATTTATGAGCCCCCAAGGGCGCCAAGTCATGGGAATGCGTGGATTATAGTTTGCATCTTTAGTTTTCCGGGCTCGATGGGTAGCCGGACCTCACGCGGGTGATTCGCGCCGCCCGCGGTTTCGCATTTCGGCGACTTTGGCGTTTTGTAGGTTGATCGCGCGCGGATGAAGGATTCTTGAACTTTGCGCCGAATCTGCCAAGATGGATGCGGCAAATGCCGAGTCCGCAAGCGTTTCCTTCAGGAGTGAACCATGAGCCGATTCAAACCCGCCTTGGCGAAATTTTTGGCGTTCCGCGACGTGAAAGCCTGCGAACGGGTCCGCAGGATCAAGCGGAGCGAAATCGCCCGGCACAAAAATCCCGCGTTCAAAATCCGCGTCGTGGACGATCCCTCGCAATTTTACGGCGAATTCGCCACGGACCTCGTGAGCCGGATCGTCCGCGCGCGGGAAGCTGGAGAAACATTCACGGCCATTCTGCCTGTCGGTCCCGTTCCGCAATACGCCATCGCCGCCGAGATGATTAACCGCCTCGGAATTTCGTGCGATCACGTCGTCACGTTCAACATGGACGAATACGCCGATGAAAATGGGCGGACCGCTCCGGCGGATTGGGAGGGATCGTTTGCCACGGCGATGCGCGCGAATTTTTTTAATCGCGTCGAAAAGAAACTGCGTCCCAAACCCCAAAACATTCATTTCCCGACCGATAAAAACGTCGAGGACTACCACAGATTGATGGAAGACGGCGGCGGCGTGGATTGCTGTTACGGCGGGATCGGCTGGTGCGGCCACATCGCGTTCTGGGAATCGCATTTGGGATTGGATTTCATCGGCGATCTCCCCGGCTACAAAAGACAACATGGCCGGATCGTCGAGTTGAATCCGATGACGATCATGCAGAACGCGCTTCATAGTTTCGGCGGCGATTGGAGTTGGGTTCCGCCCAAAGCCGCGACGATCGGCCCGAAGGAAATCCTCATGGCGCGGTATCGGTCGTTTTGGCTTGATGGAACGTGCGGCGTCGCGACGACGATGGCGTGGCAACGCTTCATCGCGCGCCTCGTCGCGCATGGTCCGGTTCATCCGTGCGTGCCCGGGTCCATTTTGCAGGAGACGCCGTGCGATTATACGATTCTTGGCCTCGTGGCGGATGACGTGAAGATTGAGATGTCTTGAATCTATTCAGAGCAAGAGCAAGAGTAAGAGCAGGTGCAAGAACGGAAATCGGAAGGGGCTTTTGATGTTTCGGCGATCAATTTTAATAGTGGTACTCATGGGTTCGCTCTTGGTGGCGATGTTGCTTCAAGCCTGTGCCAATTTTCGTGTTTCCCCTTCGGGGAAAAACGAAAATTATCTCATCGGTTGCGGGAGCCGGGACATCACCGGACCGCCGTTTGGGATTCCGATGTTCGGTTACGTTCGGGGGGACCAGATTGACGAGGGGATTCATCTGCGGCTTTATTCCCGCGCGTTCATCATCGCCGAGCCGGGGAAGAACGGAAAGCGCGTCGCTTTCGTCAGCGTGGACATGGGAAGCGTGACGCACGAGATCCAGCGCGAGGTCGTGGAAAAACTTCAAAAATTTTACGGCGATCTTTACACGATTCAAAACGTCGTCATCAGCGCGACGCACACCCATTCGGGTCCGGGAGGCTACTGGCATTACGGCTCGAACACCCCCGTCGGCGCGCCGTTTTATCAGGAGCATTTCGACGCGATTGTTAAGGGCATCGTCGGCTCGATCATGGAGGCGCATGAAAAACTTCAACCCGGAAAACTTCTGATCAATAAAGGCCGCGTCGAAAACGCTGGAGCGAATCGGTCGCTGGTTGCCTACATGAACGATCCCGCCGAAGAACGCGAGCGATACGACACTAACACTGACACAGAGATGACGCTTCTCAAATTCGTCGGACGAAAAAGGGAAATCGGCATGGTGAATTGGTTCGCCGTCCATCCGACTTCGATGACGTTTTTCAACAAGCTCATCTCCGGCGACCACAAGGGCTACGCCTCGTATCGGTTTGAAAAAATGAAGGGAACGACCCATCGTGGCGAAAACGATTTTGTCGCCGCGTTTGCCCAGAGCAACGCCGGCGACGTGACCTCCAACCTTAACCTCAACAACACCGGTCCGGGCAAAGATGAATTCGACAGCACGCGGATCGTCGGCGAGCGGCAACTGAACAAGGCGGTTGAACTTTATGATTCCGCGACCGAACGCCTTGAAGGACCGATAGATTTCCGCCAGACCTACGTCAACTTCGCGCGTCATCCGGTTGGCGATCCCTTCACCCACGCCGGACCGCAAATGACTTGTCCCTCGGCGATCGGGTATTCGTTTGCCGCCGGTTCGACCGAAGACGGCGGAGGGCATCCTCTTTTTCACGAGGGGATGAAACAGCGCAACGCGATGGTGGACGGATTGGTCAAGGAATTGGGAAACATTCCGCCGCCGAGCGAGGAATGTCGGAAATGTCAGGAACCGAAACCGATCCTCTTCGCCACGGGGGAAATGGTTCCTCCCGCGCAACCGCAGACCCTATCGCTGAGTTTGGTCCGCATCGGCCAGTTGGTTTTGATCGTCGGTCCGGCGGAATTCACCACAATGTCCGGTCGTCGGATTCGGGAAACGGTCGGTTCGGTTCTCGGCGAGTCGGCGAAGTATCTCGTCATTGCCGGATACGCCAACGGCTACACCGGCTATGTCACCACTTGCGAGGAATATCAGACCCAGCAATACGAGGGAGGGCACACGCTTTTCGGTCCGTGGAGTCTGGCGCTTTATCAGCAGGAATATGCGCGGCTGGCCGGGGCGATGACGGCCAGCCAATCGGCGACCAGCGATCCGCCTCCTCCCGATCCGCGCGGTCAAGTTCCGAGCCGCGAGCTGGGAACGGAATACGACCTCGCGCCCGAGGGAATGGATTTCGGCGCGGTGGATCAAGACGCGAAGGAATCGTATCGGAGGGGCGAACAGGTTCAAGTTTCATTCTGGACCGGAAATCCGCAGAACGGTTTCTATCAAAGCCCGACCACGCGCCATGCTCTCATCCAGCGCAAGATTTCGGAAAAGGAATGGGAAGACGTCGCCCGCGACGGCGAATGGGAAATCAAATGCCGCTGGAAACAACCCGACGGTCCGCCGCCGCCGCAACCTTACGCCTTTACCAAGGAAGCGGCGCAAGGCATCGCGCAGGTTCCCCGCACCACCAAGATCGTCATCACTTGGGATATTCCTTCTGACGCCAAACCGGGAACTTATCGGATCGTTCACCACGCCATCTGCAAGAAAAAGGGAACGAGCGGAACGAGCACTTTCTTGGGGACAAGTCGGACGTTTAAGGTTGAGTAAGCGAACGGGCGGATTGTCTTCTCAAATTTCCATCAATCCGAAACTGATGAGCAATGCGCGGTCAATTTCCTTCATGGTTTCCGCGCCGAGACGTCCCATTTTTCTTTTCAACCGTTGTTTGTCGAAAGAGTGAATTTGATTGAGCAAGACGACTCCATCCCGGCTCATTCCGCCTTCCCCCTGCGAAACAAATACCTCCGTCGGATAAAGTCTGTCCTGGTCGAACTTGGAAGTGATCGCCGCGATGATCGTGATCGGACTGTGACGGTTGGCGACGTCGTTTTGCAGAACGACCGCAGGAAGGGTATTCTTGATCTCCGATCCCCGCGCGGGATCGAACTCAACCAGACAAACTTCGCCTCGCCTCGGATATTCGACGCTCATGAATCGGGCCACGCCTCGGAATCAAGAGCCGACCATTCACGCGCCAATTCCAGATCGCGTTGGGCGTTGGCGAGGGAACCTTCGCGAATTCGCTTTTTCAATTTCGCTCGCGCCATCTCCCTCGCATACCGCTGAACCGCTTGATTGATCATCTCGCTTCTTCCCCCTTTGGGAGCCAGACGATCCAAAATGCGAAGCGTTCCGACCGGCAATGTTATGTTGACGCGCTTGCGGGAAAGTGTGCCGATGCCGCCCATGCTTGGCTCAATATACACATTATTTATATGTACGACAAACTTTTTCTCCGGGCTTCAAGAAGTAGGGCGCGTTTCAGTTCTTGGAGTCACTCGCATTTGAGGCAACCCAGCCGCGAGCGTGAGCGAGCGTCCGAAGACAAACATAACGCGTGCTGGGTGCTCCCTTACGGTCACGGCTCGGTTCGAACGCCAATTTCTGAAGCACGCCCGAAAAAACTTCCATTTCCGGTTGAGATTGACCCTTCACGCCAAGGGCGGGCATAATACGATGGAAAGGTCCGAAGAATTCCGGCCGCGTGGAATAGCCCGTGAAATAACCGATGATCTCCAAAATCACGTCATTCTTCTTGGGGGACAAGAAGAGCCGCACTTTCCGAAAGCTCAAGCCGGTCATTGACCGGATCAACGGGCATTTCCGCGCGTTCGATTCGTTGAGCGACGAGGAACTCCGCGCGAAGACCGTCGAATTCCGGCAACGGTTGACCGAAGGCGAAACGCTCGACGACCTCCTGCCCGAGGCGTTCGCCGCCGTCAAGCAGGCGTGCAAGCGGCTCTGCGGTCAAAGCTGGGAAGCCGCCGGAAACGTCATCGTTTGGGACATGGTTCCGTTCGACGTTCAGTTGGCGGGCGGGATTGAGCTTCATCGGGGCAACATCGCGGAAATGGCCACGGGCGAGGGCAAAACGCTTGTCGCCGTCCTCCCGCTTTACCTCAACGCGCTCGAAGGGCAAGGAACCCATCTGGTCACGGTCAACGATTATCTGGCCAAGCGCGACAGCCAATGGATGGGCAAGGTTTATGAATTCCTCGGCATGACGGTCGGGAGCATCCTGACCGACATGGAGCCGGACGAGCGGCGCGTCAGTTACAATTCCGACATCACCTATGGGACGAACAACGAGTTCGGGTTCGACTACCTGCGCGACAACATGGCGCACTCGACCGATCAACTCGTCCATCGCGGCTATCGCTACGCCATCGTGGACGAGGTGGACAGCGTGCTGATTGACGAGGCGCGGACGCCGCTCATCATTTCCGGCGCGGTGGATCGCTCGTGCCATGAGTTCGACCAACTCAAACCGCTCGTGGCCGATTTGGTGCGGAAGCAGACTCTGCTGGTCAACGATCTGGTCGGCGAGGCGGAGAAATTGCTCGATCAAGCCGAGAAGGACGGAGCCAAGGGAGAGGCGTTGACCTACGAGGCGGGGATCAAGCTTTTGCAGGCGCGCAAAGGGCATCCCAAACACAAGCGGCTCGCCAAGGTCATGGGAGAGGCGAAACTCCAACGGCTGGTGGATCGGGTCGAAAACGATTTTATGCGCGACAAACGGATGAGCGAAATCGAGGAGGAATTGTTTTTCGTCGTTGACGAAAAGGGGCACAACATTGACACGACGGTCAAGGGGCGTGAGGCGCTTTCGCCCACCGAACCGGACCTTTATTTGGTTCCCGATTTGGTCGAGCGGCTGGCCGAGCTCGAAGCCAAGACCGCGCTTTCCCCGGAGGAAATCGAGAAACTGCGGTCGGACACGATGGCCGAATATGAGCGCAAGACCGAGACGATCCACAGCCTCAACCAGCTTCTGCGCGCCTACACGCTCTACGAAAAAGACGTCGAATACGTCATTCAGGACAACAAGGTCATCATCGTGGATGAGTTCACGGGACGCTTGATGCCCGGGCGGCGATGGAGCGACGGGCTTCATCAGGCGGTCGAGGCCAAGGAAGGCGTTCAGGTCGAGAAGGAAACGCAGACACTGGCGACGATCACGCTTCAGAATTATTTCCGCATGTATAAGAAGCTGGCGGGGATGACCGGAACGGCGGAGACCGAAGCCGCCGAATTCGCGCACACCTACAAGATGGACGTGGCCGTCGTTCCGACGAATCGAAAAATTCGCCGCCTTGACGACGACGATCTCATCTATAAAACCCAGCGCGAGAAATACAACGCCATCGTCGAGCGGATTCAGGAAATCAACAAGAGCGGAATGCCGGTCCTGATCGGAACCGTTTCGGTGGACGTGAGCGAGAAGCTTTCGCGCATGTTGCGGCGCGTTCAGATTTCGCATAGCGTTCTCAACGCCAAGCAACACGCCCGCGAGGCGGAGATCGTCCGCGAGGCCGGCAAGGTCGGATCGGTGACGATTGCGACGAACATGGCCGGACGCGGCACGGACATCAAACTCGGCCCGGGCGTGATCCGATGCAAGGACGCGGGATTCAACGGAAAATTTTGCGCGATTTGTCCCTATCGGGAAGGTAAACAAGGGGAGGTTGATCCCGAATTGGTTCCGTGCGGTTTGCAGATCGTCGGAACGGAACGGCATGAGGCGCGGCGCATTGACCGGCAGTTGCGCGGACGATCCGGACGCCAAGGGGATCCGGGTTACTCGCAATTTTACATCTCGCTCGAAGACGATCTCATGCGGCTATTCGCCTCGGAACGTATGGCGAAACTGATGGCCAAGGGATTCGAGGAAGGAGAGGCGATGAGCCACGGCATCGCCACGCGGGCCATTACTTCGGCGCAGAAAAAGATCGAGGACATGAACTTCGAACGCCGGAAAAAGACGCTCGAATATGACAACGTGATGAACAAGCAACGGGTGGCGATTTACGGATTTCGCAGGGAAATTCTCGTCGGAAGCGGCGCGTTGATCGAGCCGGTCATGCACGTCGCCAAGGAGGCCGCCGCGGCGGCGTGGGACGACTTCGGTGGGAACGCGGAGGAAGCCGGACAAACCGATTCCGCTGGATTCCTCGACTGGATTCGGCGTCAAGTGCCGATGCTCAACTTGGATGGAATTGATCCGGCGGGATATGAGGGGAACGCGGAAACGTGGCTTCAGGAAATTCTCGACCGCATCAAACAAGCCTACGAGGGAAAGGCCAAGGTTTTCGGCGACGATCTGGCCGGCGCGCTCGCTCGTTACGTCCTGCTCAACATTATTGACACGCATTGGCGCGATCATCTGCTCGCCATTGACGAATTGCGCGAGGGAGCGTGGCTTCAAGGCTGGGGACAGATTGATCCGCTGACGTTTTATCAGAAGGAAGCGACTCTCCTTTTTGAGGAGATGATGTTCAACGTCTATAAGGAGAGCTTTGAGCACGTCTTCCGTGCCACGTTGGTGCAAGCTTCGCCGCAGGATCCGACCTCGCGGATCAGTTTCGTCAAGGCCGAGGCCGCGCCGACAATGCAGGCGGCGCAAGCGTCTCCGGAATCGAACGGACAACAAGCGGGACAACCGGAAGGGGAGGAACCGCCCGCGCCTCCCAAGGTTCAGACGTATCGGCGGACCGAGGCCAAGGTCGGGCGGAATGATCCGTGCCCCTGCGGGAGCGGAAAAAAATACAAGAAATGTCACGGCGCGCCCGGCGTGCAATCAAAAGGAGTGGACGCGGCATGATGGAACTGCTTCATCAATTCAAACATAATTTCTTCGATCCGGAAGGATTGAAGGAACTGCTCAGCACGGCGGGAGGCGTATGGCCCTACGCCATTTTGTTCGCCATCGTCTTCATCGAGACGGGATTGTTCTTTTGTCTCTTGCCCGGCGATTCGTTGCTCTTCATGGCGGGGGTCGTCGCCGGAACGGGTGCGCTGAATTTTTGGCTGGTGATCGTGTTGATGTGTATCGCGGCCATCGGCGGCGACACCGCCGGATATTGGATCGGCGCGAAGATGGGCAAGGCCCTGTTCAATATGAAAGACCGCTGGTTTTTCAAGCGCGAGCACCTTGTTCTGACGCAACAGTTTTATGACAAGCACGGAAGGAAGACGATCATTCTGGCGCGGTTTGTCCCGATTGTTCGCACCTTTGCGCCCGTTGTCGCGGGCATTGGCAATATGCAATACCGCACGTTTATCTCCTACAACGTCTTCGGCGGAATCGGCTGGGTGATCAGCATGACGACGCTGGGTTTGGTCCTCGGCTCGCGCGAGTTCGTGCAACGCAATCTGGAGAAAATGGTGTTGCTCATCGTTTTCATCAGCATATTGCCGGGGATCATTGAGTTCTTGAGACACCGCGCGGCAAGCAAAGCGGGCAACCCCGGCGCGGCTCCGGCGTCTCGCGCCGCCGCCGAAGCCGATCCGCCGGACGGCTTGTAGGTTCCCGCGTGAAGCTGTAGGATGAAGACCATGGACATCGTTCAAGATATTGATTCAATCGCCAATTTCAAACGACGCACAAAATCGGTTCTTCGTCGTCTTCGCGAAACGGGTCATCCCGTCGTTCTGACGCGAAACGGCAGGGCCGAAGTGGTTGTACAGTCGGCCAAAGCATATCAGCGCATGATGGAATTATTTGAGCGAATGGAAACGGTGGATGCTCTTGCGGAAGCTTTTGCCGACATCGAGGCTGGAAGGGTCCAGCCGGCGGACGAAGCCTTTGAAGAGATCCGTCAAAAATACAAGATCCCACGCCGGGCATGAGGCACAGAGTTGAATTGACCGCCCGTGCCAAAGCAGACATCGAACAGTCGTTCGCTTGGCTTGCGGAACATTCGCCCCGTCACGCGGCGGTATGGTATGACAAGTTGATCGCCGTAATCCAATCGTTGCAGGATAAGCCGCTTCGTTGTCCGTTGGCGCCGGAGAGCGTTTTTTTCTCGTCTCCGGTCCGACTACTTCTTTACGGAAAGCGCAGGGGAATTTACCGCATCCTTTTTACGGTCGAGGGGCGCGCGGTTCGCGTTCTCCACGTTCGTCACGGGGCCCGCCGTCCCATGCGGAATTGGGAGGATTGAAGACGTGGCCGATCTCTTATCCCCCCGGCGGCGCGAGGATGAAAGCGAGCAAACCGAGCGCGCGCTCCGTCCCGCCCGTTGCGCCGAATTCATCGGCCAGCGCGACGTTATGGAGCAACTCTCGCTCGCCATCGAGGCCGCCAAAAGGCGGGGCGAGGCGCTCGATCACGTTTTGCTTTTCGGTCCCCCGGGATTGGGCAAAACCACGCTCGCCCACATCATCTCCGCCGAGATGGAAGGGCAACTGAAATCCACTTCGGGTCCGGTGATCGAGCGCAAGGACGATCTCGCGGCGTTGCTCACCGATCTGCGCAAAGGGGACGTGCTTTTCATTGATGAAGTTCACCGTTTGAATCGCGTCGTCGAGGAATGTCTCTACCCCGCGCTCGAGGATTTTAAGTTCGACATTTTGATCGGCGAGGGAGCGCACGCCAAATCCATCAAGCTTCAGCTCGAGCCGTTCACGCTGGTAGGCGCGACGACGCGGACCGGTATGTTGACCGCGCCGTTGCGCACGCGCTTCGGCTTGTTTTTCCGGCTCGGCTTTTACGGCGAGGAAGACCTTCAAAGCATCGTTCTTCGCTCGGCGGGAATTTTGGGATTGGAAGTGGATCACGGAGGGGCAATGGAAATCGCGCGACGTTCGCGCGGAACGCCTCGAATCGCCAATCGCCTCTTGCGCCGCGCGCGCGACTGGGCGCAGGTGCGCGGCGACGGACGCATCACCGCTTCGGCGGCGCGCTCGGCCTTGGAACTTTTGCAAATTGACGCGCTCGGTCTGGACCCGATGGACCGCCTTTTTCTCGAAGTCTTGATTGATAAATTTTCAGGCGGCCCGGTCGGGTTGAACACGCTTTCCGTTGCGCTTGGAGAGGAAGAAGACACGCTGATGGACGTCGTTGAGCCGTATCTGATTCAGATTGGTTTTCTCAACCGCACGGCGCGGGGACGGGTCGCCACCTCCCGCGCGTTCGAGCATTTGGGACGCAAAGCCCCGCCGCGCCATGATGATCTTCAGGGGAACTTGTTTGACTCCGCCGAACCGTGATTGAAGACGACCAATCCATTGCCGATTCGCGGCGTTTTCATCATAATCCCCGAGCGGCAAGCGTCATCGGGTACGAACGCGATTGAATCCCAAGGGAGGAACGCTGATTTTTAGGCGACTGAAGTTTCGATGAACGGCAAAACCAATCCCGGCAATTACTTTGAAGATTTTCAGATCGGCCAGACGATCGAGCACGCCGTTCCGCGAACGGTGACCGAGGGGGACAACGCGCTCTACATCGCGCTGACCGGCGACCGCAATCCGATCTCCTGCAACGCCGAGTTTGCGCGGAAACTCGGTTTCCAGCGCGAGACGATCAACGATCTTTTGGTTTTCCATATCGTTTTTGGCAAATCGGTCCCCGACGTTTCGCTCAACGCCGTGGCCAATCTCGGATACGCCGACGTTCGCTGGTTGCGCCCCGTTTATGCGGGAGACACGCTCGGCGCGATCACCAAGGTTTTGGGGAAAAAGGAAAACAAGAGCGGGAAGAACGGGAACGTTTACGTCCGCACGCAGGGATTCAATCAGCGCGGCGAGGTGGTCCTACAATTTTATCGCTGGGTCATGGTCCGCAAGAAGGAGGAGAAAACGCCGACGGGGGACAATTCGATTCCCAATCTGCCGAGCGAGGTTTCGGCGCAGGATTTGGTCGTACCCGAATCGCTCAATCTTTCGCAATTCGATCCGCGCATCACGGGAGGAAGGTGGTTTTTTGAGGATTATCAAGTTGGCGAGCGAATCCACGGCGGAGTCGGAATGACCATCGAGGAGGCGGAGCACGCGACTGCCACGCGGCTCTATCAAAACACGGCCAAGGTCCATTTCGACCAGCATTTCATGAAAAATTCGCCGAACGGCAAACGTCTCATTTACGGCGGACATGTGATTTCTCTTGCGCGCTCGCTCGCGTTCAACGGACTCGAAAACGCGCTTTTTATATTGGCGTGGAACGGCGGGACCCACGCCAATCCGACCTTCGCGGGGGACACGCTTTACGCCTACAGCGACGTTTTGGGAAAAATTGAAATTCCACATCGAACCGACGCCGGTGCGTTGCGGCTCCGTCTTATCGCGGTCAAAAATCAAAATCCCGAAGAGGAACCGCGCGAAATCAAAGTCACGGACGAAAAAAAGGGGGGGGAATTCTATCACCCGAACGTCGTCTTGGATTTGGATTATTGCGTGTTAATGCCGAAGAAAAATGTTTGAGGCGTCAAATTCCAACTAGATGTCGCTTCCAAAAAATCATCCTGTCCATCCTGTTCATCTCTTTTCATGACCATTCCCGACAATCCCCGTTCCAAGCTCGTCGTCATGGGAGGCGTCATTCTTGCGATGCTGTTGGGCGCGCTGGACCAAACCATCGTCGGGACCGCCATGCCGCAGGTGGTCCACGAATTGAACGGCCTTGAACACCTGAGTTGGGTCTTCACCGCCTATATGCTCGCTTCGACGGTGACGGTCCCGATCTATGGCAAACTCTCGGATATTTACGGTCGGCGCGGATTTTATCTGGCGGGAATTCTCATCTTCCTGCTCGGCTCGATGCTGAGCGGTCAGGCGCGCTCGATGACGCAACTGATCTTCTTCCGCGGAATTCAGGGGATCGGCGGCGGCGCGATGATGGTCAATTCGCTCGCGATCATCGGAGATTTGTTTCCTCCCGCCGAGCGGGGAAAATGGCAGGGGCTTCTCGGCGGAGTGTTTGGCTTGGCGAGCGTCGCCGGTCCGCTGATGGGCGGATGGTTCACCGATCACCTGAGCTGGCGATGGATTTTCTACATCAATCTTCCGGTCGGCATTCCGGCCTTGGCCGTCATCGGCACGGCCATGCCGAAAATCCGTCCCGACCTCGAAAACCGCTCGATTGATTTTTGGGGGGCGTTGACGATCGCTGGAGGATTGATCGCCCTCCTGCTCGCGTTGGTTTGGGGAGGGAATCAGTATCCGTGGAATTCGGCGACGATTTTAGGGTTATTCGCCGCTTCGGTGGTTTTGCTGGTTCTTTTCGGCGCGTTCGAGCGGTTCGCCGTGGAACCGATTCTCCCGCTCGAACTTTTCGCCAAGCGCGCCTTCACGGTTTCGGTGGCGGTGACGTTTCTCACTTCGGTCGGGATGTTCGGCGCGCTGGCGTTTCTTCCCCTCTACGCGCAGAGCGTCATCGGATTCTCGGCGACCAATTCCGGTCTCGTCCTCGCCCCGATGATGATCGGATTGATTTTCGCCAGCGCCATCGCGGGACAGATCATCACGCGCACGGGAACATACAAAGCCTTGGCCGTTCTTGGCACGGCGACCGCCGCCGGCGGCATGTTTCTCTTTTCGCGCCTCACCATGGAAACTTCCCGCCTCGGGCTGATCGGCGACATGGTGGTTTTGGGTTTGGGGCTGGGAATGACGTTTCCGATCTTTACGCTCGTCGTCCAGAGCGCGTTTGATCACAGCAAACTCGGCGTCGTGACGGCGGCAACTCAACTTTTCCGGAGCATCGGCGGAACGGTCGGCATCGCGATCATGGGAGGAATCCTGAACAGCGGCCTCGCCGAACGCCTCGTCGGCTTCGATTCGATGCCGTTCGTCAAACTCGTGAACAAGCTCTATCCGGACAGGCCGCTTTCCGCGATCACCACCAATACGCTTCAGCGATTTCTCTCGCCGCAGGGACAACAACGGATTCAAGGGATGATTGCCAACGCGCCCGCCAACGCGCAGGAGCGTTTGCAAACGAGTTACGGCGATTTTCTTCACGCATTGAAAATGGCGTTCGCAGGGTCCATCGGCCGGGTTTACATGGGAAGTCTTTACCTAATGATCGCGGCGTTCGCCGCGACGTTGATTCTTCCGGTGATCGCCCTGCGGCGGACGCACCGCGTCACCGTGGTCGAGGAAATCGGCAAGGAACTCGAAGCCGAATTCGCGCAAGCCGAGCCGCGCGACGAGCCGATTTTGGATTAAGCGACCGGACGATTAAAATCGAGTCTCGAAGGTGAATGATTCATTAGTCATCCTTCGTTCCCCTCAATACCAACCGGATCGGCGTTCCTTCGAAATTGTAATCCTCGCGGAGGCAATTGACCAGATAGCGACGATAGGAAAAATGGATGATCCGGGGATCGTTGACGAAGATGGCGAAGCAAGGGGGATGCGACCCGATTTGCGTCATGTATCGGATTTTCGGCGGGCGGTTGTAGCGCACGGGCGGAGAGCGGCGGTGAATCCATTTTTTTAGATTGTCATTCAATTCAGGGGTTGGGATTTTGCGTCCGGCGTTATCGTAAACCCGCTTGACGATTTCGAGAAGTTTCGAGACCCGCTGTCCGGTGAGCGCGGATCCGTACAGAATCGGCGCGAATTGGAGGAAGCCCAACTTGCGCTGGAGATTTTTCGTGAATTGATCCGCCGTTCGGTGGTCCTTCTCCGCGATGTCCCATTTATTGACGAGAATAACGAGGCCGCGCCCCTCGTCCACGCAGTATCCGGCGACGTGGGCGTCCTGCGCGGTGACGCCCGCCGAGGCGTCAATGACGAGGATCGCAACGTCGGCGCGCTGAATGGCGAGAAGGGAGCTAAGGACGCTCAGTTTCTCGAACCCTTTTTCCACTCTGCCGCGCCGCCGAATGCCGGCCGTGTCAATGAGGGTGAAGGGTTCGCCGTCGGGCGTTTTGAAGATCGTGTCAATCGCGTCGCGGGTCGTGCCGGGGAGATCGCTGACGATCACGCGCTTTTCCCCCAAGAGGCGATTGACGAGGGTTGATTTTCCGACGTTCTGGCGTCCGACGATGGCGACGGCGACGCCGCCGGAGGCGAAATCGCGCTCCGGAATTTCGACACGCTTGAGTTTTTCCAGCACGGCGTCCATCACGTCCGCGACACCGCGACCATGAAGCGCGGAGACCGGAAAGACCTGATCGAAACCGTGGCGGTAAAATTCCTGCGATTGAAAATCGAGTTTTTCGTTGTCGCATTTGTTGACGGCGACCACGACCGGCTTTTTCGACCGGCGGAGAATTTCGATCATCGCTTGCTCGGCTGGATGCGATTCCTCTCCGACCGCGCTCAGAAAAATGATGGCGTCGGCCTCGGCAATGGCGATGCGCGCCTGCTCGGCGACGTTTTCCAGCAGAGGGTCTTCCAAGGCGACGTCAAATCCGCCTGTGTCCACGCAGAGGAATGCCTGATTGTCCCACTCGACCCGCTCGATTTTTCGGTCGCGGGTCATGCCCGGTTTTTCATGAACGAGCGCCTTGCGTCCGCCGACGAAGCGATTGAAGAGGGTGGATTTGCCGACGTTGGGACGACCGACGATGGCGACCATGGGAAGCCGCTCCGGCGGCGATTCTTCCCTTGGTTCGAGTGAATCGAAGTTCTCGATTTCTTGTTCCGATTCTTTCGGAACATCGGATCGGCGGGTTGTGGATCTCATCTCGCTCATTCGCCCAGCATAGCATCAACGCGCCGCAAATGGAAAAATTGGTGTCTTGGTGATTTGGCGGTGAAGATCGTCGGGCTTTTTCTCTTCTTCAAAGGTGTGAATGGACAGGATTTACAGGATTAACAGGATGAAATTCACAAAATCTTGTGAATCATGCAAATCCTGTCTCTTTCGTTGAGTGAGTGACAGTATCCGAGTCTCAAGTTTGCGTCAGGAAATAGCACCGATCGCAGTGGCGTTCCTCGCCGTTGCAACAGGAGTAGAAAATTTGGAAGAGGGCTTGGCGGCGGCGTTCGGTGGTCAGGAGGTCGTCGCTGCGGCGGGATTCGCCGAAGAGGCGGCGGGTCATGAATTCCGTGATGTGATTGGATTGAAGCGGGGGAAAAATGGAATAAAGTTTGCGCGCGGCGAAGGCAAGTTCGTCGTCCCCCCGAAGGCGCGCGGAGAGGGCCAAGGCGGGAATCACGGCGTTGAAAACAAGCGAACGGGAAGTGGAATCCCCCAGCAAGGCCATCGGGCGCGAGGCGGCTTTCGCGGCGAATGAATAATGGTTGGACCAAAAGGAAGGGGTCGAATCCACCTCGAACCATGCGATCAATTCCTTAAGAAGAGGGTGAAGCCGCTTGGATGGTTTGGCGTCCTTGAGACTCGCGGCGCCGCGTTTGACGCGGAGGGAAAGGTCCGCGAGCAGAGTTTGATTCGCGCAGAGGCCGCGATAGAGGAGTTCGGCGACGGCGGTGAGTCGGCGCGTCGGGAAATTCACGGGGCGAATGCCGCGATACCATCGGCGGGTCGGCGTCATGCGACGATCCGACCAATAAGGCTCGAAGTTTTTCCACAATTCGCCAAGTTGGAGGGCATATTGGCGCGATTCCTCCGGCGCCTCGGCTGATTCTTCTTGGTTCAGAGGCAAAATTCCGGCGACGTGGAGAAGGATCGCCTCGATTCCCATGCGCCACAAATCCGGCTCCAAATCGCGGACGTAATCTTCGATCTGGATCGGCGGCGTTCGCTTGGCGAGCAGATAATAGAGCGATTTGCCCGATCCCGTTCCGAGCGACATCATGAGGGATTGATAGAAGACCTGCTCCAAAGCAGATGGATCGGCGGTTCCCTGAAGTTGATCCTCCAAGCGCCGGATCTTGGCGGTCAAGCGCTCGTCGCCGGCGCGGTCGAGAAAATCGGCGACGAGTTCGGCGGGAGCGTCGGTCATAAGGTCGTGACATTTGCCCAGTCCCGCCGGGCGATCATAGGTGAAATCGTCCGCCGTCATGGAGCGGCGAATCGTTTCGAGATCGGGAAAGAGATAGGGTTCCAATTCCAATCGAGGGATGGTTTGCCCGTTGTGGAGACGATCCGTGGTTCCGCCGTCGTCGTTCTGATGGACGGCGTGGAGAATGACATTGTTGTAATCGAGGTCGGCCTCGTGGCGATGGGCGCGCCACTCCGAGGATTGAATGTGAATCTCTACGTCGCCGGTGAGAATTTGCGAATCAATCATGAGTTTGGCGGATCGGAAATCAGGACCGGCGGAACCGTTCCATCGTCCGGGATCGAGGACGCGAACCGGACGGCCGTCGGCCAGTTTCAAACCTTCGGGCTGGATCAATTGATTGGACCAAATCGCCTGAATGAGGCGTTCGTTAAGCGGCGTGAGGAGGGAGGCGGTTTTATAGTCCGCCATGCTTTCCGCCGTCGCCGGTTTGAAAAGGCGGCGCATTTCATTTTTGAAGAATTCGCGGTATTCCCAAAAAGTTTTGATCGTTTCCATGTCACTTTCTCACGTCGAGCGGGAGCACGGTCACGAGTTTTGATGAAGGCAACCTACACAATCAAGGGATGAAAAGCGGATCGCAATTGAATCTTAATAATCACAATGGATTTCTTCATGGATGCAACGGATTCCCGATCGTCGCTCTGGTCTCTGTGGCTCCATGCTGAAATCTAAATTCCTTGGTGTCCGTTCCGCTTTGTGATTTCATGGTCCGGAGTTTGCAACGCGCATGACGAAAACCGCCCCGTCTCCTTCCGGCTGGATTCATCGCCTCGATCAACGGCTCATCAATCAGATCGCCGCCGGTGAAGTGATCGTGCGGCCCGCGTCGGCGGTGAAAGAGCTGATCGAAAACAGTCTGGACGCCGGAGCGACGAGGATTGAAATCGCCGTTGAGGAGGACGCGCGCTCCTTTTCCATCGCCGACGACGGATCCGGGATGAGCGCGGCGGACGCGCGGCTTTCCATCGAGCGCTACGCGACCAGTAAAATCCGCGAATTGGACGACCTCGCCAACCTCAACACGCGCGGGTTTCGGGGCGAGGCGCTCGCCGCGATTTCCGCCGTCTCCCGATTTGAATTGCAAACCCGCCGCGCCGAGGACGCCGTCGGCGCGCAGTTGCGATGCGAGGGAGGAACGGGCGCGCGCCTCACGCAATCCGGCCTTCCTGCGGGCACGACGATCCGCGTCCGCGATTTGTTTTTCAACACTCCGGCCCGGCTCAAATTCATGCGAAGCGCGGTCGCCGAATGGGGGCACATCCTGAAGGAATTTTTGCGACAGGCGTTGACGCGCCCCGACGTCGGTTTCTCGATCAAATGGCGCGGACGCCCGTATCTGAATCTTCCCTCCGGCCAAACCTTGCGCGAGCGGTTGGCGGCAATTTTGCCGTCGGAAGCGGGAGGCGACCTGCTCGACGTGGATCATACGCTTCACGACGCGCGCGCGTGGGGTTGCGTCAGTTCCCCCAAGACCACGCGCCGCGATCGGCGGCATCAGTATTTTTTCGTCAACGGTCGTCCCATCGTTTCGCGTCCGCTGACCTTCGCGCTACAGGAAGCCTATAAGGGACTCATCATGACCCAGCAGTTTCCGCTGGCCGCGCTGTTTCTGGAACTTCCCAACGGCGAAGTGGACGTCAATGTCCATCCGGCCAAGGAAGAGATTCGATTTCGCAATGAAGCGTTGGCGGCGGGATCGGTGCATCGCGCCGCGCTGGAGGCTTTGCGCAAAGCGGAATTGGTTCCAAAACTTTCCTTGCCCGCGACGCCCGGAACAAAATTTGCCCAACAGCCGATTGCATCGGTGACTTCCGCTCATGGCGATTCAATTCGACCTCCCGGTTTTTTCGCTTCGCCAACCCGACCAACGGATCAAGCTATTCGTGTCAATCCAATCGCTCCATCGAGCGATCAAACAAAAGTCACCGCCGAAGAAATTCCCCTTTCGCCTTCCGCCCTTCGCCTTTCGCCTTACACCGACGACTCGGCGGTGGAGGAAGCAACCTTGATCGGGCGAATCCGCGCGTCGGGCGAAGAGCCTCTTGCGCTGGCGCAGATCGCGCGGACCTACATCCTCGCCGAAGTTCCGCGTCTCGGCATGTTGCTCGTGGATCAACACGCCGCGCACGAAAAAATTCTTTACCTGCAATACCAGCGGGATCGGCGAAAGGGGGCGATTCAGGATTTGCTCGTGCCTTACACTTATGAGGCGTCTCCGGCGGAGCGTCCGGCCTTGGAAGCGCTCGCGCCGCTTTTGGCTGAGGAAGGATTTGCCACCGAGCATTTCGGCGGCGGGACGTTCGTCGTCCAGAGCGTTCCTGTCCTCTTTGAGAAAACCGACGTTTCGGGTCTATTGCGCGACCTGCTCGACGAAATCGGCCAAGGAAACGTGAAACGCGAACTGGACCGCCTCCGCCACAAAATCGGCGCGATGGCCGCCTGCCGGGCGGCGATCAAAGCGGGCGATCCGTTGACCCAACCGCAAATGCAGGCGTTGCTGGATCAAGTTTTGGAAACCTCCGAAGCCTTGCGCTGTCCGCATGGCCGTCCGACCTTGCTTTTGCTCACCAAGGAACAATTGGATAGGCAGTTTGGGAGAATTTGATAATTGACAGGATTTACATGATTCACAAGATTCGTTATGAACTGTATCTTGTCAATCTTGTAAATCCTGTCCATTCATGGTCTGAATCTTACCGAACTCCCGCCGACGTCCTGACGACTTCGGCGGGAAGGCGCTCCAGAATTTCGGCGGCCTGCTCCACCATTTCGCGGACCACATCCGCCGCCGGTTTGATGTCGTGGATCAGACCGCAACCTTGTCCCGCCGCGTTCGCGCCGACGCGCGGATTTTCCCCCGCGTCGTTCATCACTGGCGTAATGAGGAAATGTTGGAGCGGCATCGGCAACGGCTGAAGCGGTCCTTTCTCCCAAGCCTCGGTCCATTCGTTTTTGATCATCCGCGCCGGTTTGCCGGTGTAGGATCGCGACCGCGTCGTGGAGTCCTCATTTGCCGCGACGATCCCCTCCTTGCGCCATTGCGGAATGGCGGCTTCGTTCGTCGCCAAGAACCGCGTGCCGACCCAGACGCCTTGACAACCGAACGCCAGCGCGGCGGCCAGACCGCTTCCGTCGCTCACGCTTCCGGCGGCGACGACCGGGACTTTTCCCGCGACGGCGGCGACCACCTGCGGAAGCAACGCGAACGTGCCGACTTGCCCCGTGTGTCCGCCTCCTTCATAGCCCTGCGCAATCACCACGTCCACGTTGTCGGCGAGAACTTTCTTCGCGGCGCGAACGTTGCCGACGACCGCCATGACCTTCATTCCCTGTGCGTGCGCGCGCTCGATCATGAATCCGGGACTGCCGAGTCCCGACGCGAAAACCGGAACTTTCTCCTCGATCACGACCTCGACCTGCGCCGCCGCGCCGGTTCCCATGATGTGGAAATCCGGTTCCTTCGCGCCGTCGGGGGAATCGGGAATGGCGAATCGGCGCCGCAATTCCTTGACGTATTCCTTATATTCGGGCGGGACCATCGCCATGATGTTGGCGGGAATCGCAATGTCGCGCGAGACGGTCGGCGGCAAAATCACATCCACTCCGAACGGCTTGTCGGTCAGTTTGCGAATCGCGCGGATTTTCTCGCGGATCGCCTCCGGTTTGTCGCCAGTGCATCCCAACACGCCCAGCCCTCCCGCGTTGGATACGGCGGCGGCCAGCTCGATTTCGGCGGCATAGGCCATCCCGGCGAGGATGATGGGATATTCAATCCCCAGCAAATCGCAAAGCGGTGTGTGAATCGTGGCGTGGCTCATGGATGCGGTCTCCTTTGATCCTCCGGACCTTCAGCCCGTCAGGATGAATTCCAATCGAAATGATGAAAACAAATTACGCGATTCCGGAATCAAGATCAACAAGAGCCTGAGCGAAAGACAGGAGGAACGCGCATCTGCCGCGGCCCACAAACCGGAGAGCAGTTCAGTCTTGGGCGTGGGTCATTTCCGCGGATCGTTCATTGGTCATTGGATCGGCGAAAGAATTGGATCGCGTCCCAGACGGTCATGATGACGCCCGGCCAGAAGGTCAGACCCGCGAGAATGCCGAAACCGATGGGATTAGGATTGGGATCGGAGGTCACGCCGAGGGAAGCCAACAAGCCCGTCAACAGTAAAGGCCCGCTTCCGAAAATGAGAATCAAAATTCCAATCCACAACTTTTTCGGGAAACGAGGAGGTGTTTTGCCTTCCGAGGGGTCCATATTCATCGAGGGTTAGGCAACTTTGCGGGGAGAATTGATGGAGACGCGAACCGCCGGATGGACACGCAATCTTATCATGCTTTCAGCCGCAAGAAGATTCGGAATCCAAGCCGACCATGCCACAAACGGATAAATCGCCGCGAAGTCAAATCCCGCGTATTCGAGCAGACTGAGCTGAAGCCGCAACGTCACCGCGCCGAAGGCGACGGCGTAATTGCGGATCATCCATCGGCGGTGTTCCGGGATGTGTCCGGCGCGCGCCGCGGCGAAGCCGCGCCAACCGGTCGCCAACCAGAGCGTCGCCATGATGCAAAAGCCCGTTTGCGCGAGGATGTCGCCGAACGCCATGGTCCCCATGATGAAACCGCTGATTCCACCACCACAATTAGCCAGCATATAGACCCGCCCGGCAATCCGATGGATGCTCGGCCAGCGGCGCCGCGACGCGGCGAGAAACTGAAACGGTCCGATCACCAGCGCGGTGATCGCGCAGACGGCGTGCGTGAAGACGACCGGAAAGTGTGAGAGGTATTTGTCGCGGAAGAGGGGATCGAGCCGATTGGGATCGCCCGTCAGGTATTGCGTCGCCTTGAGCGCCGTCATCGCCGCCAGCGCGGTCATCAGTGCCCAGCCGTGCGATTTAAGCGTTTTCTTCACGGCTGATACTTGATCGTCAGGATGATGTCCCCGGCGCTGTAGATGCCGTTGGTCGGGTCATAGGATAAGCGAATGATCGCGGGATCGGTCATGCTCAAATCGCCCGGGTGAAAATTTTGCGGGTGGAAATCATACACGCCGTCGGGACCGGGGGAGGAGATGACGCACCCCTTGCCGTCGGTGTAATAAGCGTAATTGAGCGCTCCGCCGGGAGAAAAGGGATCGGTCCCCGACGGCATTTGCGCGACGGGATCAAATGTCGTGAGCGAAAGGCCGTTGGCCTTTTCCATTTTCGATTTAACTTTCTCGAAGGCCGGTTCCTTAGTGAAAGGCCGAGACGCAGGCCAGATCTTATTCGCGTCATGGTAATATCGGACGGCCGCTCCGAGCGCTTTGATGTCCGCGTTGGCGCGAGATCTTTGGGCCCTCCTTTGTGCCTCGGGCATCCGGCCGATCGTATTCATAAAGAGGAACAAAAGCGCGAGAGCGCCGATAGTAATGCAAACTGCTCGTAGGATTATATTGACCGCGCCTCCGTTCGAAGCCCCCGTCCCGAAGCGTCGTCTAACGATATGAAATTCGGTGCGCATAAAATCCTCGCGACAAACTCATTATTTCGCACCGCCGCATCTTCTCGCAACGTGAACGTGCGACCAACCCAAACGAATTTCAATGCGCTTCCAAGGGACGCCAACGGCGTCCCGGACCATAGCCCAACGGTTGGCGCGACGCGCCTACCTTGGGTATCAGTTCGTCTTCCGCCGGCAACCTCAACGAGGTTGCGCAAGGTTCCCGTTCAATCCTTCGGATTCGTTCCGCGACCCGCGTTGGGGTTGCGCGAGTTGATGAAGTTAACCCAAGGTGGCCTCACTTCGCTCGGCGACCTTGGGCTTTGTTGCGGAACGCCGTTGGCGTTTACTATCAGTCGTTCCTACAATCCCGCCCCTGCCGCCGCGTCCGCCTGCTCCTGCGGCTTGGTCGGATCAATCTTCAAATCCTCGTCGCTGTAAACGTAGCCGATCCAGCCGATCATCATTTCCTCGGTCGTGGATTCGCCGTGGTGAACGTCCACCGGAGGATGATTCGGATTGCGGGGATTGGCGTCGGAGTTGTCGTGATGCCCGACGACGTTGATGACCGATCCCTTCGGAATGTGTTTCCGTTCGGCGAGGTGATAGACCGACTGCCAGTTGAAATCGAACCTCGGAACCGAAAGCAAAACTTCATCCCGGCCATCCGCGTAGTGCGCCGAGATGGTCATGTCTTTGCCGATGTAGTGCATGTGCGGCATCATGTCCACGACGTCAATGTCGCGGGCGATACGCCACTGCGCGCGATTCTCCGCGTTGGGGTCTCCCGCGTTGATGTTGAGCCGAATCTGCGCGACGGGCATGATCCTCCCCCGGTTCTTGATCGGCTTTTTGGCGAGATACACGCCGACCGCCGAGCGATCCATGAAAGTCCGGTCGCTCAGGTTGTGATAGTGCATTTGCAGGACGATGTAGGAACCCTTCTTAATCAGCTTGCCTGTGCCCAGTTCAAAAACGTCGGGAGGCATTCCGGGAGCCCATCCGCCGATCAGCGAATCCACTCCGGACACCCCCGTTCCGGTCCACATGCCGCACGGGTATCCCGGCTCCGGCGTCTTGGCGTCCATCTCGACGGTCCGACCGGAATCATCCACGTAGCCGATCATGTGGTGGACGACCTGCAACTGATCGGGACGATATTCAAATCCCTGAATCCAAGTGTCATGCTCGAAGTTCGTCGGCAGGACGATGCACTGCATCACGTCCTCGTTGATTTTCATGGGGCGGACGGGGAACGGCTCTTTCGGTTGCAGAAAGAGATCGGGAGGACCGGATTTCCAATCGCTGTCGGGCCAGACTTTGGCCGGCGGTAGGTCCGCCGGATTCCCCTCCGGCGCGCCGGCGTCCACCCATTGAACGACGGCGGCGATTTCTTTCTCGCTCAGGCCGATGTCGTTGCTGAATTTTCCGTAGCGCGAATCGGCGAACCACGGCGGCATGACCTTGTCGTTGACGGCCTTGCGGATGGATTTTGCCCAAGGGCGCGCCTCTTGGAACGTGAGGAGCGACATCGGAGCCAACTGATTGGGGCGATGACACTCCTGACATTTGTTCTGAAAAATCCGCGCGATCTCCCTGCTGAACGTAATCGTTGGCGCAGGGGTGTCGTCGGCGCGAACCCCAAACGCGAGTGTTTCAATCAGCAAACCGCAAACGATTGCGGACGTGAGACGCTTTCCATGCATGTCCTTACTCCTTACTTCACCACCAAGACACAAAGTCACCAAGCGGAGAAATCTTGGGGCACTTTTCTTTTTGGTGTCTTTGTGTCTTGATGGTGAATTTCTTGAACCAAATTCCTAAACGAGCACTTCGCGTCCCGCGTCGTGCTGGGTCTTCTTGAAGTTGGTCGGTTTGCCGGCGGAGTAGTCGCCCGTGAAGCAGGCGGTGCAGTAGCCGAGTTGTTTGGGGACGCTCGACATCAATCCCTCGACCGAAAGGAACCCGATGGAATCGGCCCCCATTTTCTTGCCGATCTCCTCGACCGTCATGTTGTTGGCGATGAGTTCTCCCTCGCTGGGGGTGTCAATGCCATAGAAGCAGGGATTGCGCCACGGAGGAGCGCTGAGGCGGAAATGAATTTCCTTCGCACCGGCCTTGCGGAGCATCGTGACGATCTTGCCCGCCGTCGTCCCGCGCACCATCGAATCATCCACGACGACGACGCGCTTGTCCTTCAACACCGACCGCACGGCGTTCAACTTGATTTTCACGCCGAAGTGGCGAATGCGATCCTCCGGCTCAATGAAGGTCCGGCCGATGTAATGGTTCCGGATGAGGCCGATCTTATAGGGAAGACCGCATTCCTCCGCGTAGCCGATGGCCGCCGCGTTGGAGGAGTCGGGAACGGCGATCACAAGGTCGGCGTCGGCGGGATGCTCGATGGCGAGCCGATGGCCCAGCCGATTGCGAATCGCCTCGATGCTTTTGTTGTGGATCATGCTGTCGGGGCGGGAGAAATAGATGTATTCGAAGACGCAGAATTTTTCTTCTTGAGCCGGGAAGGGATGTTCGACCTTCGCGCCTCCTTCTTCAAGAACCAACATTTCGCCCGGGCGCAGTTCCTTGAGATATTGCGCGTCCATGATGTCGAGCGCGCATGATTCGGATGCGACGACCGTCGCGCCGTCCAGCGTCCCGACGCACAGGGGCCGGATGCCTCGCGGGTCCTTGAGTGCGATGATTTTGTCTTCGCGCAAAAATAAAAGCGAATACGCGCCCTTCAACCGTCCCAGCGAGGTCGTCAGCGCTTCCTCCAAGTCATCGGTCGTGGATTGCGCGATCATGTGAAGGATGATTTCCGAATCGGTTGAGGTTTGGAAAATCGCGCCGCGCCCTTCGAGTTCGCGCCGCAATTCGGCGGCGTTGGTGATGTTGCCGTTGTGCGCGACGGCGAGTTGCCCGCCGCGATAATTGGCGGTCAGCGGTTGGGCATTGGCGATCAGGTTGGAGCCGGTCGTCGAATACCGGACGTGGCCGATGGCAATCGGGCCGGCGAGCGAATCGAGAATCGGCTGGGTGAACACATCGTTGACCAAGCCTTTGCCGCGGTGAGTGTAAATGTTCTTGCCGTCGGAGGAAACAATCCCCGCGCTTTCCTGTCCCCGATGCTGGAGGGCGTAGAGTCCGAGATAGACCAGCTTGGCCGCTTCCGGATGACCATAAACGCCGACGATCCCACAAGCCTCACGCGGTTTCTCAAATTCCATGACGAACCTCGCGCTCTTTCAGATTGAAGTCCGTGTCAAAATCAACGAACGGATCGCATCCAAACGGACTGACTCATCTAGCTTCATTGTAATAAATGCCCCTCGCGCGCTCCACTTCTATTTCAAACCCATCGGCGCAGTTAAGCGTTTGTCCTTCCGTCCTTCCAACTTTTCGGACGGTCAAGCCCTCGGCTTGAGCTTGAGTCCGCAAAATTTTTTCGGAGGCCGACTCGGCGGAGAAGAGGATTCGGGAGGGGTCCTCGCTGAAGAGCCAAAGCGCGGCTTCAATCTCAGACTTAGGACTGAGGGAAGACGGTGAAAGCTTGCATCCGCAATTTCCGCCGATGGCTCCTTCGGCGGCGGCGATCCAAAGCCCGCCGTCGCTCAAATCTTGAGCCGTCAGCGCGACCCCCGATTCGATCCAATTCAACATGAGGCGTTGAACTTTCAATTCAACATCCAAATCAATCTTAGGGCACGGACCGACCGGACGATCCGAACCGATCTGCGCGTATTGGCTTCCGCCGAGCGTCGTCGGATCGGGACCCAAAATCCAAAGATCGAGTCCGGCCTTGGGGAAAAACGGCGTGACGACTCGCACCGGATTGCGAACAAGTCCCACCATGCCGATCACGGGCGTCGGAAAAACCGCCCCTTCCGGACTTTCATTATAGAAGCTCACGTTCCCGCCGGTGATCGGCGTTCCCAATTTTCGGCACGCTTCTCCCATTCCCGCGATCACTTCGGCGAATTGCCAGAAGACGCCGGGTTTGTTGGGATTGCCGAAATTCAGGCAATTGGTCGCGCCGAGCGGTTCCGCGCCGACGCAGACCAAATTGCGCGCGCACTCGGCGACGGCGAGTTTCGCTCCCTCGCGCGGATCGAGGTAACAAAACAACCCATTGCAATCGGCCTTGAGCGCGATTTGTTTTTCCGCTTTTCCATTGCGCCCATCGGAGCCGTTGTAATCTTTCAGCCGCACGACCGCCGCCGATCCTCCCGGCTTTTGCACCGTCGCGGTCTGAACCTGCGTGTCGTATTGCTCGTGAATCCATCGTTTGGAAGCGATATTCGGATGGGCGAGCAAGGCCAGCGCGGCTTCCTTGAGTTGATCCGGCGTCGGCGCGGTTGATGGCGGTTTGTATTGCGGAATGCGATCCAGATATTCGGGCCGGCTTCGTGGCAAATCGTAAAGCGGCGCTTCGTCTGTGAGCAAATGATTGGAAAGACAGGCGACCTCTTTCCCCTCGAAGACGACGCGCAAATTTCCGTCGTTCGTCACCTCCCCGATGACGTGCGCCTTCAAATCCCAACGTCCCAATATGGCTTCGACTTTTTTCAAATCGCGCGGATGACAAACCACCAACATTCGTTCCTGCGATTCGGAGACCATGATTTCGTAGGGGGTCAATCCCTCGTCCCGACGCGGACCCTCGTCGAGATCAAACCGCACCCCCCTGCCGCCACTGCTTCCCATTTCGCACGAGGAGCAGGTCAGTCCCGCCGCGCCCATGTCTTGGATTCCCTCGATCACGCCGGCGTTAATGAGATCAAGCGTTGCCTCCAGAATTTTTTTTCCCATGAACGGATCGCCGACCTGCACCGCCGAACGCTGGGCGCGGGTTTCCTCGCTCAATTCCTCGCTGGCGAACGTTGCGCCGTGAACTCCGTCGCGTCCGGTCGGGTTGCCGAAGTAAATCACCAATCCGCCGACGGTTTTGGCGGCGGCCTTGGTCAGCATGTCCACGCGGATGCGCCCGACGCACATCGCGTTGACGAGCGGATTTCCCTCGTAGCAACGATCAAAATAAACCTCGCCCGCGACCGTGGGCACGCCGACGCAGTTGCCGTAATCGGCGATTCCCTTGACGACGCCGTGCGCCAACTGACGGACCTTCGGATCCCTTATGTCGCCGAATCGGAGCGAATCGAGCATGGCGATCGGGCGCGCGCCCATGGTGAAGATGTCGCGCAGGATTCCGCCGACGCCGGTCGTCGCCCCCTGATACGGCTCGACCGCCGAGGGATGATTGTGCGATTCGATTTTGAAAACGACCGCTTCGCCGTCGCCGACCGAAACCGCTCCGGCGTTCTCTCCCGGCCCCTGCACGACGGCGGGACCTTCGGTCGGAAGCGTCTTCAACAACTTGCGCGAGCTTTTGTAGGAACAATGCTCGCTCCACATCACCGAGACGATGCCAAGTTCGGTGAACGTCGGCGTCCGACCCAGCGATTTGACCAGTTTTTCGTATTCCGATTCGGTCAAGCCGTGTTCCTTGGCGAGGGCGAGGTTGACGGCGGGTTCGCGCGAAGTGGATGAACTCAAGGTCCAACCTCCGCCGAGATTTTGTCCTCCAGCGTCTTATTCTTGGCGATGATGCTTTCCATCACGGGACCGATTCCTTTTGCTTTCGTGGCGTGAACGACGTCGGCGGAAAGTTGGCGGACTTTGCGGTAAGATTCCATGATCGCGGGGGGATACGGCTTGTTCTGAAGTTTGTAGCGAAGTTGCCGAAGTTTGGACTGCATCGCGTCCTTGGAAGTCGTCATGGCGATCAATTCCTTGGGCAATTTGGGAACGTTGTCGAGTTCGTGACATTGGGCGCACGTCTTCGTCCAATCGGAGGACTCCGGACGCGCGCCGATGTCGTGCGCGCCGTGGCAAATCATGCAACTGACCCGGCGGACTCCCTCATGCTCGGGGAAATGCTTGCTGGCGACAAAAGTTTTCACTTCGGTCGCGTGGCATTTGCCGCATCGGTCAATCATCTTGTCGTGGTCCAGTTTGCCGACGAAACCCTTCTCGACGCTGTGCGCGCCATCGGTATCGTCCTGCGTCGGATCGCCGCCATGACATTCGTTGCACGCAACCGACGCGCGGAAATGCGCGCTGGTGACGTGCTCGCGCGCCGGACGCCCCCAACGGCCCGATAGCGTCTCATGGCAGTTGAAGCAGGAGGTCGCCTTCTGCGCGAAGGGACGCTCCTCCCACCGCTTTTCATAGGGCGGCGCGGATTTTTCTTCGGCGGTTGCGGTTTGAATTGAGAAAATTATCGCCACCGAGATCCCAGAGATTGTTAGCTTGGAATTGCGTGTTGCCCCGCGATCTCGGTGTTCTTTGCGGCTAATTTTCTTCATCGTTTTTCATCCTTCCTTCATTCGTGATATGGAAACCCGGCATGTCGTTTGGCTTGAGATAACTTGCAGAGGAACTCCCCGATCCGCTCCGAGGCCGTCTCGATCAGGCGCTTCCCCGCTTCGGCGGTGGCCTTGCGCGGGTCTCCCGCGCCGGAAGACGGAGCGAACGCCTTCCACGGGCGCGAGAATTTAAGCCACGGCCGATTGAATTCCTCAAGGATCGGTTGATTCATGTGCCCGTCGGCGGCTTGATTCATCTTCACCAATTCGGGAATGAGATGCAGGCAAGCGCAAGTTTCCATGTCGTTGGCGTGATCGCCTCCGGCGGGACAAACTTCGGCGATGACGTCGGGAACGCAATCCCACCAATTCGCGCCGCAAATGAAGAGGTCCACGTCGCGCCGCAGTTCGCGGATGATCGTTTTGAGTTCGTTGCCGCCGTGACCGTTGAGAATGAACAGATAATCCAATCCGCTTTCGGCGAGCGAAAGGCCAATGTCGCGGATGATCGTGATGATCGTCGTCGGCTGGAGGTTGATCGCCAGCGGAAAGCCTTGCATGTTTCCATCGTAACCAAATTGCAAGGGAGGGAGCGTGACGCAACGGCCGCCGCGCCGGTTGGCGAGCCGGACCGCGTCGGCGGCGACGCGCTCGGCCTGAAAATTGTCGGTTCCGTAGGGGAGATGGAAGTTGTGCGGCTCCGTCGCGCCGATGGGAAGAACCGCCGTCGTGTATCGCGCGGCCTCCACCTCTTTCAGCGTCAGGTTTTTCAATTCGTGGGAGTTCAAATCCGAGTCCATTCCTCAAAGAATTGCGGTCGCCATCTTAGACCGCCCGCCTATCGCATTCAAGTCCGACACATGGGCGGAGAACCGGAGCGACCAATTTCCGCTCACCAAGGCTTGACTTTGCGCTCCCCCCTTCCTATAAAATCGCGGCTGGGGACGCATGAGAAATCTCGCACAGCCTTTGCATCGGAACCATCCCGAACAATCTTGCCGGATTCAACGTCGAAACGCTTCGCGGCGCGGTTCAGCCGACGTCGTCGAAGTTTCTTTTGTTTAAGTACGACCCTCAATCCCACGCGCTCCCAAGGAGGTAAGGACCGATTAAACAGCCATTACGCGCCAATGATAAAATCCGGGCCAGCGAGGTCCGGTTGATAGACGCCAAAGGAGAGCAACTGGGGTTGGTCCCCATTCAGGAAGCCCTTGAGCGGGCCAAGCGACAGGAATTGGATTTGGTCGAGGTTTCGCCCGACTCCTCTCCTCCCGTTTGCAAAATCATGGATTTCGCGCGCTACCTCTTCGAGCAGAAACGCCGACTGAAGGAATCGCGCAAGAAAGCCAAAAACGTCGAGATGAAGGAGATCAAGCTTCGCCCGAAGATTGATCCCCACGATTATCAGATCAAGGTAAATCAGATGGGGGAATTCCTGACCAAGGGGCACAAGGTCAAGGTGACGATGCGCTACCGTCCCTACGAGATGAGGCACGTTGAAATCGGCCTGAATCTGTTGGACAAGATCACCACCGATCTGGCGCAGATTGCCGAGCTGGACCGCACCACCCGTCCTCCGGAGGGGGCGCGCGTTCAGGCCATCGTCCTCCAGAAAAAGAAACGTTAGCAATCGGCGGACGATTGCGCTAGACTGGCACGATTATTCTTTTCCATGGGAAGAGAGTCAAGTCGAGGGCAGGAGGGGAACCATACCGTGCGTCGCGGAAAAATGAAATCCAAGGGATCGGTCAAAAAGCGCATTCGCCTGACCGCAACGGGGAAACTCAAGCGGCACCGCGCCTTCCATTCCCACATCCTGACCAAGAAAAACGCCAAGCGCAAACGCAAGCTCGACACGGCCACGCTGGTTGATCCGGTGGACCAGCGACGGATTCGGAGGTTGCTTGCCTGATGCGCCAATAGCTTAAGGCTTGGCGAGAGCAAGAGTAAGAGCAAGAGCAAGAAATTGAAATTGGCAGGGGCGATCCGACGGATCGCCCAAAATTTGTAGAGACGACCCGATGGGTCGTCTCCAAGAGGAGCGGGAATCATGCCCAGAACAAAAAACAGCGTCGCCACGCGGCGGCGACGAAAAAAAATTCTTGAAGCCGCCAGCGGCGCCATCGGCGGACGCGGCCGCCTTTTCAAAAACGCCAAGGAAACCGTCCGCAAGGGGGGCTATTACGCCTACCGCGACCGCAAGGCGAAGAAGCGCACCTATCGTTCCCTTTGGATCGCGCGGATTTCCGCCGCCCTTCGCGCCAACGGCGCAACCTACAGCCGCTTCATGCACGGATTGAAACACGCCGGGATCGAAATTGACCGCAAGGTCCTCGCCGATCTCGCCGCCAATGACGCTTCCGCCTTCTCCGCCATCGTCGCCAAGGCGATCTCCGCCGTTCCCGCGCCCCAAGGCTGAAAACCATGTCGGCGGATTCCAAAGCGTCCGCCGCCAAAATCGAGGAGATCGGTTCGGCGGCCCTGCGGGAGATTCAGCATTGCTCCGACGTCGCGGCGCTCGAGGAGTTGCGCGTCCGTCACCTTGGAAAGAAGAGCGAATTCTCCAAGTTCATGCGCCAGATCGGCGAACTTCCCCCCGAAGTCCGCAAGGAAGTGGGCGAAGCCGCCAACAGCGTCAAGAGTCACGTGGACTGGGCGCTGGCCGAACGGAAAAACGCCCTTGACGCCGTTCACCGCGACCGGCGGTTGATTGAGGAAAAACTTGACGTCACCCTCCCCGGCCGTCCGCTCGCTCTCGGGCATCCTCATCCGTTGAGCCTAATCCTTGAGGAAATCGAGGAAATCTTCACGGCGATGGGTTTTGAAATCGCCTCCGGTCCGGACGTTGAAGACGAGTTCCACAATTTCGCCGCGCTGAATTTTCCGCCGGAGCATCCCGCCCGCGACATGCACGACACGTTCTACATGCGCGGGGGCGGACTCTTGCGCACGCATACTTCCCCCGTCCAAATCCGAACCATGCAACGCCGCCAAGCCCCGCTAGCCGTGATCGCGCCCGGGCGCGTCTATCGCACCGACGCCGATTTGACCCACTCGCCGATGTTTCATCAGGTCGAGGGATTTCTCGTGGACACCAAAGTCCGGTTCAGCGATCTCAAGGGAGTTTTGGGGGCGTTTCTGCATCGCATGATGGGAGACGACGTGCGCTATCGCTTCCGTCCCTCCTATTTTCCCTTCACCGAGCCAAGCGCGGAAGTGGACATCATCTGGAAAGCCCCCGGGCGCGAACCGGCTTGGCTCGAAGTCCTCGGCGCGGGAATGATTCATCCCAAAGTTTTGGAAGCCGGAGGGCATGATCCCGCCAAGATAAGCGGATTCGCCTTCGGGATGGGGGTTGAGCGGTTCGCCATGCTGAAATACGGGATTCCCAACATCAATCTTTTCTGGGAAAACGATTTGCGTTTTTTGGAGCGGTTCTGAGCGATGTGGGTCTCCTTGCGCTGGTTAAACCAGATTTTTCCCTCCGGCCTGACCGTGGACGCCTTGGTGCAGACGCTTACCATGGCCGGATTGGAAGTCGAGAGCGTCGCCGATTTGGGAATGCAATCGGGGCGGATCGTCGTCGCGCGCGTCGCCGAAATTTCCAAACATCCCGAAGCCGACAAGTTGCATCTGGTCAAAGCCGACGTCGGAGACGAGCGTCTTCTCAACATCGTTTGCGGCGCGGGCAATCTGGTTCAAGACATGCTTGTTCCCTGCGCGCTGGTCGGCGCGGAACTTCCCGGCGATGTCAAAATCAAGAAGGCCAAGATTCGCGGACAAGAGAGCGAAGGGATGCTTTGCTCGGCCAAGGAACTCAATCTCGGAATGGATCATTCCGGCATTCTCAGCCTCCCCGACACCTGCAAACCGGGAGAGCCTTTCGATTGCGTTCTTGACATCAAGATCACGCCCAATCGCGCCGATTGCCTGAGCCTCATCGGCATCGCCCGCGATCTGGCCGCGATGCTCGGCAAGAAAAAAACTTTTCCGACGACCTACCGCTTCACCGAAACGCTCGGCCAGACCACCGAACAGTTCATCAACCTCAGCGTGCCGGAGCGGGGAGCCTGTCCCCGCTACACATGCAGACACGTCAACCTCAAGGACCAGACGCCCGGGCCGAGTCCCCTGTGGCTGAGTCGGCCGCTCGAAATTTCGGGTTACCGCTCCATCAACAACATCGTGGACGTGACGAATTACGTGATGCTGGAATTGGGAATTCCGCTCCACGCTTTCGATTACGGGTGCATTCGCGGGGGAAAAATCATCGTCCGGTTCGCCCGCGCGGGCGAATCCTTGGAGACCCTTGACGACCGCGTGATTCAACTTCACGCCGAGGATTTGGTCATCGCCGACGCCGAGCGCCCCATCGCGCTGGCGGGGGTGATGGGAGGCAAGAACACGCAGATCACTTCTTCGACCACCGCAATCGTTCTCGAATGCGCATACTTCGATTCGGCCACGATTCGCAAAACCGCCCGCCGGCACGGTTTTCAGACCGATTCCTCCTATCGCTTCGAGCGGGGCGTGGATCGCGCGCGCGTTCACGTTTCGCTCGCCCGCGCCACGCAACTGATTCAGGAACTGACCCACGCCAACGTCTCGCGCGGTTTCCTCGACGTTCAAGCGACGATGATGGATCAAAATCCGATCACGCTGAACGTGTCGCATTTGAATCATCTGCTTGGGTTGGAGCTTTCCAATCAGGACGTTGCCGACCGGTTGGTTAATCTCGGTTTTGAAGTCCGCCGGAGCGACCGCGAATCGCTGGCCGTCGCGCCGCCCTCTTATCGCGTGGACATCGAGCGCGACGTGGACTTGATCGAGGAGGTCGCCCGGCTCTACGGCTACGACAAAATTCCCGAGACGATGCCCGGCATTCCCCCGCGCAAGGGGCGCGAGGACCTGACCCGACCGCGCCTTCTTCGCTCGCTCCGATCCGCGCTCGTCAGCCTCGGTTTCAGCGAGGCTATCAATTTCAGTTTTACCTCCGAGGAGACTGCCTCGCGGTTGGGATACAACGCCGCGCTCCAACCCCACTTGGCCAATCCGCTGACGCAGGATCAGGCCATTCTCCGCCCCGCGATTCTTCCCGATCTCATCAAGACGGCGGGCTACAATCAACGGCAAGGAGCCGAGCGCGTCGCGCTTTTTGAGATCGGCAAGACCTTCGCCCCCAACGCGCGCGTCGGTCATGAGGAAGACGAAGGGCTATCGTTGGCGATGATCTTGGGAGGACTTGAACCGTCCAATTGGGCGCGACCGGAACGGCTCTATGACTTCCACGATTTGAAGGGGATCCTCGAAGTTCTCGGCGAGCAACTTGGGTTAGGCAGACCCCAAGCCGACGTCCTGGAACCCGGCCCGACGTATCATCCCGGACGAAGCGCCTCGATCTCATGGGAAGGGGAAAGAGTCGGCGCGTTCGGCGAGTTGCATCCCGATCTGGCGTTGGTTCTGGATTTGCGCGGGCGAGTTCACGCGGCCGAATTGGATTTGGCCCGCGTCCTAAATTTAGCCTCGTCGCGGCGTCCGCAATTCCGTCCGATCCCGCGTTTTCCCTCGTCGGAACGCGATCTCGCTCTCGTTGTGGATCAATCCCTCTCCGCCGAAGCCTTGAGTCAATCCGCCATGAAATTGGGGCGTCCCCTTGTCGAAGATTTGAGCATCGTGGACCTTTACACCGGCCAGCACGTACCCGAAGGAAAGAAAAGCCTCGCTCTGAGGTTCCATCTCCGCAAACCCGACGCGACGCTCACCGACGATGAAATCAACTCCGCGATGGAACGTATCGCCTCCGGACTCAAGGAACAATTCGGCGCGACGCTCCGTGTTTGATTTTTGATTTCAACGCAAAGGCGCAAAGACGCAACGAAGTGAATTCGCGCTCCTTGCGCCTCTGCGTCTTTGCGTTTAATTTCTTCGAATCTTCGTGTTTAATTCTCTAATGCGCGTGGACCTCGAACTTCTTTCCGGCGACAAAATCGGCGTGCGATTTCCCTACGACGCTTTGTTCATTGGTGAAATCCGCCAACTCGGCAATCGCCGATGGAACCGCGCCAAAACCCGCTGGGAAGTTCATCTCGCCCATCTTCCCGATTTGATCCGCATCTTTAATCTCACTCCCGCGCAAATCCCCGGCGCGATTACGAAGGAATACAAGGCCCGTTGGTCCGGTCCCGCCAAGGTCCGCGCCGAGTTGGACGTTTTGGAAGGACGTCTTTCCGGCGGCGCGATTCCCATCGGCGAGATTGACGACGAAACTTCTTTTTTTCTTCCCGGCCACAAATTCAGCCCGAAGTATCAGGCCAAACAATGGGACGGCAAGCGGCATCTCTTCTCGGCGCAAAGCATGAAATTTCCCGCCGGACTTTGGCCGCGCATCCGCAAGGTTTTGGAGAGGAACAAGATTGAATTTGAGGCAACGGAAATTGTGGAAGCCGAACGCGAGAGCACGGCCGGGGGCGGCTGTGCCGCATCGCATACCGTGAATTTTTCAACTCCGCGCACGGCTTTGCGCAATTATCAGGCACACGCGACCGATTCGGCCATGCGCGCCGGACGGGGAATCATCCAGATCGCCACGGGAGGAGGCAAAACTCTGCTCGCCGCGCATTTGATTCATCGCCTCGGCAAAAAAACTTTGTTCTTTGTCCACACCCGCGAACTTCTGCATCAAACCGCCGAGGTTTTTGGAAAAGAATTGGGCGTTGCCATTGGAAGATTGGGAGACGGACGAATCGAACTTGCCGACATCACCGTCGCCACGGTTCAAACTGCCGGGCGGGTTTTCGGAATGAGAGGGACAAAACGACGCGCGCCCGACGACGACGACGAATCCGATATCGCCGAACGCCCCACCCCGCTCAAAGAGCGCAAGGACGAAATCGCCTCCGCCATCGCCAACGCGGGAGTCGTGATTTTCGACGAATGTCATCACGTTCCCGCCGAAACGTTTTACAAAATCGCTTTTCAAACGTCGGGCGCGCGGTTTCGGTTCGGGCTATCGGCGACGCCTTGGCGCGACGATGGACATGATCTTCTCTTGGAAGCCGCGCTGGGGGAAAAAATCTGCGCCGTCACCTGCTCGGACTTGATCGAGGCCGGATTCTTGGTCGCTCCCCAAATCACGATGGAGAGATCCCCGCGCCTTCGATTCATCGGCCATCGTCCCAGCTACCCCGAAATCTACCAAACGGCAATCGTGGAAAACCAAGCGCGCAACCGCGTTATCGCCGAACGCGCCCGCGCGTGGTCCGCGCAAGGCCGCTCGGTCCTCGTGCTTGTGGCCCAAATCGAGCATGGCCGACGCTTGCAGGAATTGATGCCCGAAGCGCAATTCGCCTACGGAAACCTCGAAACCGAAACCCGTCGCCAATTCATCGCCGATCTGGAACGGAAATTGCACCCCATTCTGATCGCGACCACCTTGGCCGACGAGGGACTCGATATCCCCTCCTTGGACGCGCTGATTTTGGCCGGAGGGGGCAAGTCCGACACCAAGGCTTATCAGCGCATCGGCCGGGCGCTTCGCCCCTCGGCGCAAAAAACTTGCGCCTACGTTATGGACTTTTTTGATAACGTCCCGTATTTACAAGAGCACAGCCTCGCGCGGCTGGGCCTTTACCGCCTCGAACCGCGCTGGGAAATTCTGACGAAGGGCTTTCAGGGATGAATCAACGCCGGGCGTTTGTCACGATCAACGTCGTTCTGACCGCGACCTGCCTCGCCTTGGTTTATTATTTGGCGTCGTCGTCGTCCGGTCCGCCGCCGGAATTGGCCAAGGCCGAGCGGATGGTGGCTTTGATTCCCGAACCCGCGGAATCGGGAGGAACGCCGACCGAGCATCGCCTCAATCCGATTCAGTTCACGACTCCCAAGGATTATCGGTTCATGAACGCGCTCTACGCCCTTTCGCCGACGCCTACGCCAACCGCCAAACCGACGGCGACGCCGATTCCGATCAGCGGGGTCACCGCCTCGTGGGTCATCACCGCGATGGAGGAAACGAGCGTCAGCATCACCGACCAGCGCACGAACGAAGAATTTGAAATGTCGCTGAACGGCGGCGGCAAAGCGGTGGAGTTTCAAGGACAGACGCTGACAATCAAACTTTGCGCGATTGATCTGGAATCCGATCCTCCGCAGGCCAAATTCTGTGCCGGTGCGCAGACGGTCTCGAAACAATTCTGATGGCGCGAGCGCAAGATCAAGAGAAAGATCAACCACAAAAACACAAAGAAGACACGAAGATGCACAAAGAAAATCATTCACAAATTTGTTCTCCTGCGGGTTTCTACTCAGCTCTTTTTCTTTGTGCCCTTTGTGCCTTCTTCGTGCCTTCGTGTTTAATCCTGTCTTCCGCGCAACAACCCACCGCCACCCCTGCCCCTCCCGTTCCGGCGACTGTGCCGCGTCCGCCCCAACCGCCAGCTACGGGCGGACCTGCCGCCGCAATTCAGGCGGGCGTCAAACCCGCCGGACAACCGGGCGCTCCATTGCCTCCCGGCGTTCCACCGGGCGCGAGACCGGGCGTTCCTCCCGGTGGTCCGGCGGGCGCTCCGGGCGCGCCCGGCGTGGGCAAAGGTCCCGCCGCCGGAAAGCAAAACGACAGCGGCGCGCCGACGTCGGTCGTTCCGCCTCCTCCCAATCCGATTGTCGAGAAGGCTACCAACCTTCCTCCTCCCCCCGAATCCGTTCCCGAGGAATTGCCCGAAGGAGGCGTCGAGGAAACCAAAATCAAGACCCTGATCTACAAACAAGCCGCCATCGAAAAAGTCCTCGACGCGATCAACAAGCAATCCGGCGCGGCGGTCAAGGCGATGGAAGCCGTCGCGGGACAAAAGGTTGACGTGAAGGCGCAAAACAAATCGGTCAAGGAAGTCCTTGACGATTTGATTGCGGGCAAGGATTGGACTTGGATTCGGCGCGAAAACGGAACTTACGAAATCTGGGACAAGCCGTCATTCATCGAGAAGGAACTCCGCAAGCGAGTCATCCGCCGAATCTTCCCGCTCCGCTTCGTCAACGCCGCCGACGTCCAGCCCGCGATTGAAGGAGTGAAATCCGAAGTCGGCGCGGTCGCGGCCAACCCGCGCACCAATGAAATCATCGTCACCGATTTACCCGACAAGGTCGCGCTCGTTGAAAGCATCCTCAAGGAAATTGACGTTCAGCTTTACACCCGCGCCTTCCGGATCAAATACGCCAAGTTCGAGGATGTTCAATCCCATCTCGAGCCGCTCAAGTCTCCACCCGGTCTCATTCAAGCCGATCCGCAAAACCGCATGTTCGTCGTCACCGACACGTTCGAGCGGATCAAGCAGATGGAGCAGTTGATCGAGTTGATGGACATAGACCAACCGATCAAGGTTTATTACCTGAACAGCATCGGCCTCGAGGCCGCCGACGCCAACGATCTCATAGACAAAATCATCAAGCCGCTGGCGACCCCCGACGCGCTGATTGAATTCAATCAGACGCAAGCCACGTTGTTGGTCAAGGACATTCCCGAAGTTCACGACCGGATTCTCGAAGTCCTGATGGCGATGGACCAAACGCCGAAACAAATTTGGATCGAAGGGGAAATTTTGGAGGTCCGCAAGGATTACAGTTTCACCTTCGGAACCGAATGGACCTACAGCCCGAACATGCCCGCCGCGTTCGCCAAGGGACTGGTCAAACCGTTTGCCACCGACAGCACCTTCAATCCGACCAGCATGTATCCGGTCATTTCCTCGGGAAGCGCCGGGTTACGGGTCATCAACCTCGCCGGAAATCTGAAGGCCGAACTCAATGCGGCCATGAGCGACGATCAAACGCGCATTCTCCTTCAACCCCGCGCGCTGGTTCGCAATCGCCAGCCGGTCACGGTCCAAGTCATCACGAACACACCACAGGCGCAGACTTTCTTCAATCCCGGTTTCACCAACACCACGGTCAATAATAACGGCGTCAACGGCTTTAGTTCGACCGGCTTCACGTCCGTTCAAACGGGCATCACGTTGGCTCTCACGCCGACGATCAACAATCGCGGCTTGGTGGAGATGGACGTTCAGTTCACCAACAGTTCGCCGACGGATAAAACCGTCCTCATCAACGGCCAAGCCAACAGCGCCGTTCAGACCGACGAGCAGACGATCCAGACAACGCTCATCATCCCCAGCGGCGAAACCCGCGCCCTTGGAGGACTTATAGGCCGAACCTCCACGCACGGAACGTCGGGCATTCCCTTTTTCTCGAAGCTCCCGATTCTCGGCCCTCTTTTCGGCGTGCGAAAGGAAACCAAGAAAGACGCCAATCTCATTTTCTTTCTTACGCCGACCATCGTGAACGAAAAGCCACAGGTCGAAGCAGTTGAATCCGCCGTCAATCAACCCGCGCGCGATTTGAGCGCGGAGGCCAACGCGGAAGGAGCCGTCCCGCCGCCGATCAATCCGGTCCCGGAAAAATTGGCGCCGTTTCTCAAGCAGGAGCGTCCCGATGAATTATTTCCGGAGGGAAAACCAAAGGTGAGTTTGCCCGAAGAGGACGCCCGCACGACCGAAGGATTGAGTTTGTCCGCCATGCGCGGGGAGGAACGGCCTTTGCCCGAACTTAAGGTCGTGGAGGATATGTTGCACGATGAGCCGCCGCCGCCGGTCGGCGAGGCTCCCAAACCGCTCGACATCTCCGGTCCCGGCGCGTCGTTGTTGAGCAGTGGAAAAAGCGCCGTCGGTCCGTCGGGGGTCATCGCCACGACGACCACCGCCGCTCCCGCGACGGCGGCGCGCAAACCGCCGACCGCTCCAACCAAAGCAACCCCGACGCCGACGACCTCGGCCAAGGCCAAGCCGACGCCCCGCCCGCCGCTGGGCCAACCGGGAAGCGGAATCGCGCAACCTTCCATGGCCGCCGCGGTTCCGGCGCTCCCGCAATCGCCGGGAGCGACGGAGACGAAACACTAGACACTAAACACAATGACACAAAGTCACCAAGCCCCACAAAGTTTTTGTTGCTCTTACTCTTGCTCTTGCTCTGGTCACAAAGTCGCGCGGTGAAAACCCTCAATACGCCGAAGATGTAAGAGCAAGAGTAAGATAACGAACGGGACAGAAAATCGGAAGAAGTCGGCTTACAAAAAATCCACATCCAAGCATTTCTGAATCATATCCAATCCCGCCTTATCCACCTTCTTGGCCTTTTCGCGCGCGCCGAAGATGACCAGAAAATTTCCGACGGGACGGACCGTCAGGTCCACGGCCAACACGCCGACCAGCGCCGTCACCGCGCTTGGACGCCCGTAAACTTTGGTGTGGAACGTCTCATTGCCGACGTAATCCATCGTGGTGTGTTTCGGCCCTTCAAACGTCGTGTCCTGAATCCCTCCCAAAGTCTCGGTGAAACGTTGGGCGGAGGAGCCAAACCTCAGGAACTGTCGACTGAAAAAACCGAGAAAGACGTGGCGCGTATAGGCGTTATCGTCCACCAGACCGAAGGCGTCGCCCCCCATTGTGCTGAGCTTCTGAACCATCAGACCGGTCCCGGGACCAAATCCCGTATAGGGACTGATGCTGACAAAACTCATCAACGCTTGGACAAAATTTTGCCCAATACCGGTGAGGCCGTCGCGGATATTGCGTCCGAACTTGTCAACAGCGGCGGTCTCTTCATAGGGAATTTCGTTGGTTTGGTCCCAGCGTGGCGAGTATTTCGCCTTGAAGGGATATTTCTCCTCAAAAGTCTTCCGATCCAACGTCTGACATCCCGTCAGTGAAAGGACGGACAGCAACAAGCATCCCCACCACGCGCGTTGCGGCACGGCGGAAAATGCGGATCTTGAAATCCGGAAATTCTGATTCATGTTTGCCCACCTCGTCAGGGTATTGCGATCAAGAGTTCCAGTCCCATTTTTGGCGATGCGCGCGCCATTGTCAAATACCATCTTTGGAGATTTAATTCTTTACCAAAGACTAATGAGTCAACGCCACGTCGTTGGGTAATTGATTACCCGTCTTTTGGGCATCAATTTACCCGATTCCGGTATTATCGTGCTGAATTGGGGAACTGAAGCGAAAGAGTTCGCCTCTGCAACCTATTGTAAGAAGCTGAATTTACATGAGATAAGCCAAACAATAGTACCACCGGAGATCCCCTTGACAGTCCAGCCCGTCCTTGGCATCGTAGTTGCTCAATTATCCGACCAACGGATTAAGCGAAAGGGACATACGCGCCCTTTAACAGAATTCAAGGAGGAGAGAAATCATGAAACTGATCCGAAAAATCAAGGGCTTCACCCTCGTGGAAATCATGATCGTGGTCGCCATCATCGGAATCTTGATCGCGATTGCGATTCCCGGGTTCATTCGCGCTCGCTCGCAGAGCCGCATGAGAGCCTGTCAGGAGAACCTGACCAAGCTGGACGGCGCCAAGGAGCAATGGGCGCTGGAGAACAACAAGAAGGCAACCGATACGCCCGCCACCAGCGATCTGGTCAAGAGCGACATGACTGGCTATCTGAAGAATTTCCCGAACGAGCCGTCTGGGTTCAGCTACACGATCAACGCCGTTGGGACCAATCCAACCTGTTCTTCGGGCTATCCCGGTCACAGCATGACCGAGGTCGGCACGGTCGTCACGGCCGTCGAGTAAGCCTTTTAAGTTCAACGAACAAAAAAGGCGAGATGTAATATTGCTCCGGAATTGGCGGGGGGATTTCTCCCCGCCTATCCCGGGGGATAGGGAGGTTGTGTCGAAAATCGCTGAGAGATCATGAGGCTCCATTCGCAAAATCGCCGGGAAGATGTTGGGAGCAAGGGATTCACGCTGGTGGAAATCATGATCGTCTCCGGGATCATGGCCATCATCGTGGCCATCGCGATCCCAACGTGGGTTCGGGCGCGCTCCCAAAGTCGGATGAAAAGCTGTCAGGAAAATTTGACTAAAATAGACGGCGCCAAGGAACAGTGGGCGATCGAACAGAAACATAAATCGGGCGTGGTCCCCTCTGTTAGCGATTTGGTGGATGATCCCGGAGTGACGCAAAGTTTTCTTCGATATATGCCCAAGGAACCCTCCGGCGGAAGCTACGTGATCAACGCGATCGGCGTGGATCCAACTTGCACGACCGGCTACCCCGGACACAGTATGTCCGAACTGGGAACCTTGGTCACCTCGACCGAATAAGACGGTCGGCAAAAGTTTTGTTTGAAGAACTCTCTCATCCCTGCCCCATGGCCCCGGGCTTGCCCAGCTCGGGGCCTTTCTTTTTGAAGGATGAAGAATGAGGGATGAAGGATGAGGAAAGAGAAGATTGCTAATCGAAAAGGCGTGGCGTGCGCGGGCAATTGGATCGTGGATCACGTCAAGCTCGTGGACCTCTGGCCCAATCCCGGCAATTTGGCCAACATTTTGTCGGAGGAACGTGGGACCGGCGGCGCGGCCTTCAATGTCTTGGTGGACTTGGCCCGACTTGATGCGAAGCTTCCGCTTGACGCCATCGGGTTAGTCGGCAATGACGCCGACGGGCAATGGATCAAAGAGTTGATCCGCCCCTTGTCACGCGACATTTCGCGCTTGGGTGTCCATCCGCAAGCTCCCACCAGCTATACCGACGTGATGACCGTGAAGGAAACGGGGCAACGGACCTTCTTTCACATGCGGGGGGCCAACGCCCATTTTGACGTTGAGCACGTCAATCCCGCCTCCATCCACGCCAAAATTTTCCACCTTGGCTATCTGCTTCTCTTGACCGCGCTGGATCGGAACGATCCGGATTTCGGAACCCGGGCCGCGCGATTGCTGGCGGAGTGTCAAAAGCAGGGACTGATCACCTCGATTGACGTGGTGAGCGCCGAAGGCGGACGTTTCGCCGAAATCGTTCTCCCCTCGTTGAAATATACCGATTATTGCATTGTCAATGAAGTTGAAGCCGGAGGCGTCACCGGTTTGGCGTTGCGCGACCGCTCCAATCGTCCCGATTGGAGCGTCATTGAATCGGCGGCGCGAAAACTGGCGAATCTCGGAGTGAGGCGAATCGTGACGATCCATCTCCCCGAAGGGGGAATGGCATTGGACGTGAGCGCGGACAGGCTTTTTCGTGTTCCCTCCCTTCCTCTGCCGTCGGGTTTCATCAAAGGGTCCGCAGGGGCGGGGGACGCGTTCTGCGCCGGGATGCTTTACGGATTGCACGAGGATTGGCCGATGGAGAAGACCCTGCGTTTGGGCCACGCTTGCGCCGCCGCCTCCCTTCGCCACCCGACTTGCACGCGAGGCATGGCTTCATTGAAGGATACGCTCGCCTTGGCCGAATCGCTCGCGTCGAAGAGCGGCGCGCGTCGCTGATCATCTTCCATCGGATGTCTTTCTTGATTTTTCCAGAAGCGCGCGCGCGTCGGCAAAGCCGGGATCAAGTTCGAGCGCGCGGGAAAAACATCGGGCCGCCTCGTCGTCGTGGCCTTGCTCAAGGTAGCACACGCCTAAGTCAAAATGCGCGATCGGATCGTTGGGGCGCGAGTGGAGCGCGAGGCTGAATTGCGCCTCGGCCTGCTCCAGCCTCCCTCGCTTTACGTAAAACAGACCGAGTCGAGCATGAACCTCGTGATTGGACGGATCGAGCCGCTCCGCCTCCAAGTAATGCGCCAAAGCGGAATCATCCGTCCCTTGCGATTCCATTAATCCGCCAAGCCGCAGGTGGGCTTCAAAAAGATCCGGACGCGAGTTCAATGCCGACGTGTAATGTCGGATCGCTTCGGCCGGAGACGCATGGCGTTCGTGGTAAAGCCCAAGATTCAATTGATTCTCGGCGTTTTCCCCGTTGAGACGCTCGGCCGCCAAGAATTCCGTCAAGGCCCCTTCTTCGTTGCCGATCTCGGCCAAGGCCGTTCCCAAGCCCGTATGACCCGCCGAGTCGTCAGGATCCAGCGCCAACGCCCGGCGGTAAGAATCCGCCGCCTCGGACGGTTTTTGGCGATCCATCAGGGAATTTCCCAAAACGAGCCAAACGACGGCTGAGCGCGGATTCTTCCGCGCATTTTCCTTGAACAAAGTTTCGGCGCTCCGATGAAGGCTCGATTGAGCGAAAGAGAGCGGCGCCATGAGAAGGAGACAACCGGCGGTCAAGACGTGAACGACCCGGCTCAACCCGCGCGGCAGGCGGCGCGCGACTTCCGAGGCGGTCATCGCCGCCAACGCCAGCGGAGCAAGACTAGCCAAATACTGATAGCGGTCCGCAACAAAAGATCGTCGCATGTAACCGAACGGGAATATCCCCAGCGTGGGTCCTAGGAGGAGACCGTAAAGCGCGACGGCGGCCAAAGCGCCTCGGCCGATTCGCCTCCGGATCAGCCAGAGGAAAATAGGGAGGACGCCCGCCGCGCCCACAAACATCAGTCCGCCAAAGGACGCCCCTTGGAGATGCCAATGCGGATAAATCATCATTTGGGAGGAAGGCCACGCCAATTTGCCGCAATAGAACCAAAAAGCGCGTCCGGCGACCTTCAATCTTTGCGGAAGCGTCAGGGAAATGGGCGCCTCGTGATTTTCGATCGAGGTCAGAACCCCAAAAAGACCCATCACCGCCCCAAGAAAGAGAAAAGGCAAGATCCGAAACCATAGGCCTGATCGGAAAGTTGCGCGCCGCCACCAAAACCAAATAAGCAAGGCAAAGGGAAGCGTCAACGTGACCGGTTTGCTCAAGTAGGCGCAGACGTAAGAGATTATGGACGCAAGATACCAACCCGCGCGAGGACGTTCCTCGCAAGCAAGGTAGGCCAAAAAAGCCGCGAGAAAGAAGAACGTCGAAAGCGCCCCTTTGCGCTCCATGATCCATGCCACCGTCTCGGCGTGGATGGGATGAACGGCGAAAAGCGCCGCCGCCGTCCAAGCTCCGGCATGACGTGACCGGCGAAGGATCCGCCACGACAGGATCGAATTCAGGCAATGAAGCGCGACATTGTCAAAATGGTAAAGAAAGGGACGAATTCCGACGATCCGATGCTCCAGCCAGAATGAGGTGTAAAGCAGGGGCCAATATCGCGGATCGCGCTCCCCCATGGCGTAGGGATCCGACCAGATTTTCCAAAGTCCCCCTGTCGTGCGAAGCAGAGCATTATCGGTGACCAAAAAATCATCCCACAAAAATCCCCCAAGCAACGCGGGACAAAAGGGGAAAAAGGAGAGAAACAGGAGGGCAACCGCGCATAAGACCGGACTGTTGCAATCCAAGTGCGGATTCGGTTTTGGAAGTTGCGGGGAATCGGTCATGTCACAGTTTAACCGAGGATGAAGCCGACGGCCAGACCGGTGACCATTTCCAGTCTGTTCTGCCCGGGGAATCAATGGAAATCATTGCGTCCGGCAAAATCAGGGAGTAAATTGACCATGGCGGGGCGATTGGGGAGGCAAGTCTCCCTCGCCGTGGCCGCAAGGAGCGAAAGTCATGTTCCGCGAAGAACCCAATCCCCGGAAGAAAAAGCCAAAAACCGTCGCCGTCATCGAGACGCACGGTTGCACCGGTTGCGAGGTCTGCATTGATTTTTGCCCGGTGGATTGCATTGACATCCTCCCCGGCCCCCAGCACAAAACCCTTAACCGCGTCTGCATCGTGAACGAGGACGTCTGCATCGGTTGCAATCTTTGCGCGAAGTATTGCCCGTGGGAAACGATCTTCATGCGTCCCTACGATCCGCGATTCGGCGAACAGGAAGAAAAGAAAGAGGAATTGGCCAAGGTATTGGCCTAGGAATTTTCGCCCTTCGGGAAAAAAGAAAAGCGCCGAAACCGATCTCGCGTCGGTTTCGGCGCTTTAGTTTATCCCTCCAAAGAAAACGGCGACAGCCGGTTCTCTTAGTATTGATACCGCTTGGGCGCGCCGGCGGCGCTTCCCTTCTTGGCCACCGGGTCATTCGAATGCAGGTCCGTGATGTCGGGAATGCCGTCCCCCCAGACATCCGTGACGACGAATTCCGGTTCGATCATCGCCTTGTAGTCGGGCGGAACAGGAAACGGAAAGGTAAAGGTTTCATACGCTCCGGTCGCCAGTCGGGTGGCCGCCCAACCCGCGCCCTTGACGGTTCCCAAGACGATGCCCGTCACCGGGTCGGTCCGTTCCCACTCGCGCGAGACCGTGCGGGGAATCTCCACCCAGCAGGTGAAGACGTTGGTGATGCCTCTGCCGAGTTTGTGCAACATCTTGTTGATGTCGCTTTTGTCGCGTCCGACGTCGTCGGAGGCGGCGCGCGCCGTCCCCGTGAGGATCATCGCCGCCAAGGCGGCCGAGCTGACGAGCGCTTTCATTTTCATCGTTCCTGACTCCTTGTCTGAATTGGGTTGGATGCGAAAATCTTTCTCAAAACCTGCTAATGGAGCTCTTCCATGAACACAACTTCCGGCTCGATATAAGGCTGGTAGTTGTTCTTGGTCGGCATGTAGAAGGTGGCGATTTCCCACGCGCCGACGGCCAGCCGCTTGGCCCCTTTGCAGACTCCCTTGCAAGCCCCGACCACCGCGCCCGTGATCGGCGAAGTCTGATAGGCCTCTCGGAAGGCTTGATTGGGAATCTCACCGACGCAGAGGAAAACATTGGCCACGCCGCGGGCGAGCTTGCGCGCGCGAAGCTCATTCTCGCTGTGGTTGTAATAGGGACCCTTGGTCGTCGAGGGTTGATGCGTGTCGTCGGGGGCGGAGGCTCCGACGGCGACTTTGGCGAGCGCAAAAAGCGCCGCGCAGACCATCATCGGCAGTAAGCGTGGAGTTTTCACTTTGACCATCCTCATTTGCGCCCGTCGCGCCTTGGGGTTTCGCCTCAAATCCTCGTTGGGCTTCCGAACGCCTCAACCCTATAATCCCCCTCCGCCAAAAACTCAAGGGGAAAATGCGCGAAATTCTTCAGACTGCAAAACCGGGTCGAAGGGTAACAGTGCCACAGGCGGGAATCAAGGAAAACTTGGGCGAATTCTTTGGACGAGGGGGCATAAGAGCCGTTGAAAAGGGTCTTTGCGGAGCGGGTGGCGCGAACTGATTCGCCGGTCTTTCTGTTTCCTCCGACTTGCGTTCATCCGCCTCCCAAATAAATGAAAAGAGATTCTCACGCGGAGACGCGATTGTTTCGCTCCCGAGCGGATTGAGACAGGCTCATGGGCAAGATGCGCGAGTCCCGATCAGTCGTGGAATAATGTTACTCCGGTCGGCTATAATGCGTTTCGTCGGCGGATTTTGGCCATGTTAAGGAACGACCGGATGAATCGCCTCACCGATCAGATCAAAGTGGACCGCTCCGTCCTCACCTATGCCAATCTGACCGATCCGCCGGATGATTTGGATTATTGGCGCGACAAGACCTTCGCGGAGCGAATGACGGCCATCGAGTTGCTGAGACAGTTGAATTATGGGTATGATCCCAATACCGCCCGACTTCAAAGAGTTCTTGAATACGCTCAACTCGAGCGGCGCTGAATGACTTTTGATCGGCGGATTCGCCGTCGGAACCTACGGGAAAACCGAGAATATTGACGTTTGGGTCGGACGCGATCCTGAAAATGCGCGGCGGGTTTTTAACGCCCTCCGCGATTTTGGAATGGGTCCCGATGAGCAAACGCTGGAAAATCTCCGGAAGGAGGATCAGATCGTTCGGATGGGTCGGCCTCCGTTCCGGATTGAAGTTCTTACGACGATTTCAGGCGTGCGATTCCCGGAATGCTACGCCCGCAAACAAGTCCGCGATCTCGACGGAGTTTCGGTGAATTTGATCCGCCTTGAAGACTTGAAGGTCAACAAAAAGGCGAGCGGAAGGACGAAGGACCTGCCGATTTGGAAATTCTTCCATGATCCTCGCGCCGGGCGATTGCCTCCGGTAATTTTCACCGCAAACAACAAACCCGCAAAGTTCTGTCGCGCCGGGGAGTCCCGTTGCCCCCCTCTCAAATTCACTTTCACGTCGAATTACTTTTGCGCCCTATGCCCCCCATTTCCTCCCGTTGCTCTGCGCCGCGCAACGGAGGAAATCCGGACGGATTTGGAAAGTTGATGCGCGTCCGATTCGGGAATTTGTTCGGACACGGATCAAACGGATTTACACGGATCCAGAAGGAGCAAGGGCAGAGAATTGGATGTGGCACAGCCGCCCTCGGCTGTGAATTTTACGAAATCAGCTCGTCCGCTTGCCGCGCTTTTTGCGCGTCGGCTTGGGTTTGAGAGCGCTTTTGGCGACCGCTTCACGGAGCGAGACCAGATTTTCGGCGATGGTTTTGCCGCCGCCGAAGACGGCGGAGCCCGCCACGAGGACGTCGGCTCCGGCGGCGACGGCCAAGGGCGCGGTCATCTTGTTGATCCCGCCGTCAACCTCAAGACGAAATTTGTAGCCCTGTTTTTTTCGCAGGAGGTCCAGTTCGCGGACCTTGTTCAGCGTCGAGGGGATGAGCGCCTGACCGCCGAATCCCGGCTCAACGGTCATCACCAAAATCAAATCGGCGACGGAGAGGCAATCCTTGATCGTCTGAATGGACGTGCCCGGGCGGATGGAAATTCCGGCCTTGAGTCCCATCTGTTTGAGCGCGCGCAAATCTTTTTCCGGATGGCGCGAGGCCTCGACATGGATCGTGATCAACTCCGATCCCGCCTCGTGGAACGCCTTGGCGAAGTCCATTGGCTTTTCGATCATCAGATGCGTGTCGAAAAAGAGGGCGGGTTCGGCGGCGCGAAGCGACTTGACCAACGGCGGACCGATCGTCAGGTTAGGAACAAAGTGGCCGTCCATCACGTCGAGATGAATCCATCGTGCACGGGCGCGACGGCATCGCGCCAATTCGCGCCCCATATCGGCGAAATCGGCGCTGAGTATCGAGGGGGCGATGACGACCTCCGGATTGGTTCCGTCGGTGAAAATGGTTTTGCGCTGGCGTTGGCCGGTTCGTTTTCCCATGAGAGTCCCACCGAGTTGTGTCAAGTTCGGCGCCGAATCGAATCATTCCAAAGTGCGGGTCAAAGACTAGAGAAAATAAAATTCAATCGCAAGAGAGATTGAGGCTCCAAGGAATTTGCCGATTACAGAATTTCATTCATTCAATATTTTCGCTGTTTTCGCCGGAAAATTTTCGGTCGTGATGCTCCATTTCCGCCATTTTTCCTCGGGCAGTCGAACAGTCGGATTTTCTTCCGCGGGACCGGACGCCTTGATGAGAACTGACGATCCGCGGATCGTGATCTCCAAAATGTTGCGGTGAAAATGAATTCGCGTCACGGTGAATTCAGGCCAGTCTTTCGGGAGACGCGGGTCGAGATCGAATCCGTCGGCCCTCGGACGGAAACCGAGAAACCCGTTGAGCATGATTTGCGGAACGAGGATGCTCTCGAAAAATTCCTGATCCAAACCGAGACCGCCCGGCGGTCCGCCCCCTTGCAGGGTTCCGCGCGTTCCGTCCTTGTAGTAGGCGCGATAGCCTCCCGCCGCCTGAACCTCATCAAACCAAGCGATGATTTCCTTCAATCGTTCCCAAGCGTTGTCCGGACCGAGAATTTTCAATCGCGCCAGAAGATCGTGATAGGAGAATCCAAACACCGCGCCGCCGTCTTGAACCTGATAGCCCCAAGGGATGGTCTCCGGCCCGCTCCACGCCCAAAAATACCATTCGACGTTTCGGCGCGTCGTCGCTCGCGGACCGAATCGCCAATGATATAGGTCAGATCCCTGCGACGTATCCCCTTCAACCGATCTCGCGCCGGTCATCCAATTCATGATCGAACCCGCCTGCTCCGGCGCGGCAAAACCGTAATCAATCGCTTCAAGGTTGATGAAGGTGTAGCCGTAGTCGTGGCTTTGGCCGTCAACGTCAATCCCCGCGACGAACCGCCCCGTCTTGTCGTTCCAAAATAATTTTCCCGCGAACGCCTTGACTTCCTCGGCGTGGCGGCGAATCTCATCGGGCGCGACGCGCAGGGGACCGCCGGGCAAATTCCATTCGGGATGCGCGTCAATTTCGCGCTCCAGCCGCGCCATCGCGTTCAGCGAATCGTAATAATGAATCGTGGCGTAGCAATCCTTGTAGCCCATCGGCAGAAGGTCCCAGTAGTCGTTGCCGATGCCGTGGCCGGGATGGAGGATTTTTCTTCCGTCGGGAGTAAGTTCGAGGCCGCTCTTGCCGTCATGCCCCACGAACGGCGCGAGGATGCACTTTTCCTTTCGTCCTCCCAAGCTTTCCATCATGTAAAGTTGCGCGAGGCGCATTCGTTGAAGATTGGCGCGCAGAAAATTCAGATCGCGCGTCCAGTCGAAATACTGGCAACATCCGCGAATGAAATTTTGGTTGTTGATGTTGTGGCGCGTGTCATATTGCGTGAAGAGCGCCTGAACGCCGACCTTCGCGCCGGCCGGATTATCGAAGTGTATCGCCAACCGCGTGATTTTCCCTCTCCATTCCGCCGATTTGAAAACGGGAATCATCGTGAAAAGGAGTCCGTCGGATTCCTTGACGGGTTGGAAATAAAATCGGCGGTCGGGCGCGAAATCTCCCTTTTCCTCCGTCGTCCATTCCAGCCAAGGTTGGGCGTTTTCCAATCCAGCGGCCCGCCAGCGGATTTGAATGAACGGCGCATTGTCGGCTTGAAAAACCAGCGGCGGGGTTTTGAGCGTCGCCCCCGGCGAGGTCAGTTCACAGTTCCATGCTTCCTTATCAATGCCCCGGTCGGTTCCTCCCGTCAGTATCCATCCTTCCTGCGATTTCGCATGGGCGTCGCCCCACGCATAGATCGGTCCGGGAATGACGAAATGCCATCCCCACGTCGCGGGTTGTCCTTGAACCCAACTCGGAAACGGCCACCCTTCCTGATGGGCGATGGAAGGATGCTGGTGCGTGGCGACGTAGCCCTCGGCGTCCATCCGGCGCGCCGAAAGGGCGTCGGACCATTGCTTGCGCAGGACGTTCATCCGGTCGCCCGTCTCGACGGCGGGCCAGAGACTGGAACCCGACAGCCACTCGTCCCAGAGCGTCGCCATCGGTCCGGCGGGCTGGTAGTGCAACCAATAGATTTCCCGCATGGACGCCATTGGCTTTTCTTGCCCGGGAACGATGAATTGCGGAAAGTCGACCGGAATGGGGGAGGGATTTTCCGCCGACGCGCAAACGACGGAGAGCAATAGTCCAAGGAAGATGATCGAACGAATGGAATTGAACATCGGGCGGAATTGGTAGCATATTGCTGAAAGGGCGCCGCATGAATCAAGAAAAACGCGAGTTCGAATTGCGGGAAGGCTACCTCTACTCCAAGTTCGAAGGAGAGTTCAACGCCGAGAACAACCTCGCGCATTTTAGGGCGACGCTTGAAGAATGTCTGAAGCGGGGAGCGCACCGCGTCCTTTGCGACTTGTCCGGCGAATCAGGCGATCTTAGTTTCCTCAGCCGATTTTACCTTGGCGACAAGGTCGCGGACTTCTGGGATCGGCGGATCAAAATTGCCATCTACGGGCGGGAGGAACAATTGGACAAGGATCGCTTCGGCGTGATGGTGGCCTGCAATCGCGGCGTGGTTGCGAATGCGTTTTCCAATTTCGACGAGGCGTTGACTTGGCTTTTGGCGTGAATTGCACGGCGCGCGATTTCAATGATTTTGGAAGACGAAGAAGGGGGAAATTGGCGGGATGCCGATGAATTCGGACAAACGTTGGGTGGAGGCGCGCGGAGGATACCTTTACGCCAAAATCGAAGGGGACTTCAGCGCCGAGAACAATCTGGAGCAGGCGCGAGGCGTGATCGGGGAGTGTTCGCGGCTCGGCGCGCGGAGCGTCCTGTTTGATGTGACCTCACAGGCCGGCAAAGTCAGTTTTCTCAGTCGGTTTCACGCGGGGAATGAGGCCGCCAACTTTTGGGATCATTCCGTGAAGCTCGCTCTTCTGATGCGCGAGGATCAAAGGGAAAAGGAAGACATCGGGATTCTTGCGGCGCGCAATCGCGGCATCAACGTCCAAGATTTCGCCGACTTGAACGAGGCCGTCGCGTGGCTACTGGCATGAACGAAACCTCTCTTCCGTCGGAAAAGAATAAAAGTGGCCGACTGTCCATTCCCGCTGTATAAAGTTAGTGAGTAAAACCTGGGGGTTTTTGACGGCATGGAGGAAGCCGATAAGAAGACAGGCCCGGCAACGCGATGAGCAAAAAACTCGTCATTCTCAATCCCAACCATTTCATGGAGGTCCCGTTTGATCAGCAATTGACCATCGGACGGGACATTTACAATTCGCTGTCCCTGCAGGACGCCGACATTTCACGCTCCCACGCGATTCTTTTTGAGCAGGACGCCCAGACCCTCATCAAGGACCTCAACAGCCGGAACGGAGTTTACATCAACGGGGAAAAATACAAGGAACGCGCCCTTCAGGACGGTGACGAAATCGTCTTGGGCAAGACGATCTTCTTTTACAATCCGCCGACGGGTTTGGATTTGGAAAAGAAGCTGTCCCCCCGCGGACGCTATTTGGTCCAGCAACGCTCCGCGCAGAAGAAAGAGGGGGTCAAGGAGGAGAGCCACGTATTCTCCGCCGAGCAAATGGACAAATCCGTCCAGCGGCTTTTCAATCATCCCGAAGGCGTGACTTTCTTTTCTCTCCCCAACGCGATGGCGCTATTGCGGGCGTTCTACGAGATGGCCGGCGCGCCCGACACCGGCGAGTTGTTCAAGACGACCCTCAAGCGAACGCTCGGGCTTCTCGGCGGCGATCGGGGGGTCATCATGGAATCGGACGGGGCGAAGAAAAAATTGAAGGTCCGCTCGATTGTTTCGCAGGAGGACACCGCGACGATGATCGAAATTCCGCGCGAGGTTTTGAAGGTGGTCCTGCAGGAGGAGAACTGCGTCTTTTGTCCGGACATCGCCTTGGATGAGCGCTTCGCGGGCATCGTCCCCAAAGACAACCGCCCGATTCATTCGTTCGTCGCCGCGCCGCTCGTTTCGGGACACAACTATTACGGCTTGATCTATCTGGACAGCGCGACCCGCGCGAAGGAATACGATCAAATCGCCATGCGGTCGTTGTTCTTCATCGCGTCGCTGTTGGCCGCGCTCTTGCAACCCAAGGCGATGCACTTCCTGCACGAGCCGATGAACACCGAGAGGATCGCGACGCCCGTCTGAGATTCCCCTCCGGCGTGAAAAAGAGAACGCTCGTTCATGGCAGGGTCTCCGCGTTTTTCCGCCTTCTCCGCGTTTTTGATCCGGCGGGGCTGGCTTGTCGCCGGATTGCTCGGCGCGGCGCTTTACCTTCCGGCGACCTTCTACGATTTTACCTACGACGATCTCATCATCATCCGCGACAATCGGCGGATTCAGCATCTCGGCGATTTCAAAGCGTATTTGGGAACCAGCTACTGGGACCGTTCCGGACAGAACAAGGAATACCGTCCCCTGACGATGCTCGGCTACGCGGCGAATTTCGCGCTGTCGGGGAAAAATCCGATTTCTTATCATCTTATCAACGCGGTTCTGCACGGGCTGGTTTGCTCGGCGGCATGGATGTTGGTGTGGGCGCTTTTCGGATGCGCGGGACTTGCGACGGGGGTCGCCGCCCTTTTTGCTGTTCATCCGATTCACGTCGAGGCGGTTGCCGGAGTGGTCGGACGCGCCGAATTAACGACCTCGCTGGGATTGCTTCTCGCGTTGGTTTTCGGAATTTATTCCTTCCGCGCCGAATCAACGGGAAGGCAATGGTCGTGGGCCTTTGCGGCGTCGCTTGCCGCCGCGCTGGCCATCGGATCAAAGGAGAACGGGCTGACGGTGGTTCCGGCGTTGGTTCTGATTCCGTTTTTTGCGGAAGGCGAAAGGCGAAAGGCGAAAGGCGAAGGGGAAGCGAATTTGCGCCTTTCGCCTTTCGCCTTTCGCCTTGCACAGATTTTTCCCTCGCTGATCTTGAGCGCCATTCCGCTCGTCGTCTATATAATCGTCCGCCGCGCGGTCCTCGGCGGACTGAGCGGACCACCAAACGAACGACAAATTTTCGAGTTTGATAATCCGCTGGCCGGATTGAGCGGCGTGCCGCGGCTTCTTTCCGCGCTCAAAATGTTGACGCGCTACGCCCTGATGCTCGTCTGGCCGTTCCATCCCTCCCCGGATTATTCCTACGGCGCGATCCCGATGGTTCTGCGCGCGAACGATCCAAGCTGGATCATCGGCGCGTTGCTGATTCCGCTTTTTCTTTGGGGAGGCTGGGCATTGCGCCGAAGACCGGCGGCGTTCTTCGGCGTTTGGATTTTCTTTGTCACCTTTGTCATCACCTCCAACATTTTTTTCCCCATCGGCACGATGCTGGCCGAACGGTTGCTTTATCTCCCTTCCTTTGGTTTTTGCCTGTTCGCGGTTGACTTGATCGGCGGCGCGATGGAGCGAATGAAAACGTCGGAACGTCCGGCGATTTTCGCCAAGGTCATTCTTGCCATCGCGATCCTTTGGGGATCGGCGTTTGCCTTGCAGACCTTGCTTTATCTGCCGACGTGGAAGAATAACAAGGTTCTCTTCAATTACATGGTCCGGCGCGTTCCGACCAGCGCCCGCGCGCATCTGAACATTGGCTACGACCTTCTCGAAAACGACCGCAACTTTCCGGAAGCCATCGCCCATTTCCAGCGCGCGCTGGAAATCATGCCGGAGCAACCGTCGGTTTTGGGATCGCTGGGGAAGGCTTACTTTCTCTCCGGCAAGATGAAGGAGGCGCAACAACTTCTGGAGGAGGGGCGCAAGGAATTTCCGTTTGATGATTCCATAGCAATGAGTCTGGCGCGGGTTTACGCCGCGCAGGGTCGCCGGGACGAAGCGGAGCAACTCTATCAGCCCTTCCTCGCCGAACAGCCGAGGAACTTGACGCTTCTCCGCGACTACGCCCTCCTGCTGGTCGAAAATGGCAAATCGCGCGAGGCGATTGCGGAATTGGAAAAAGTTCTCGCCAAGACCGGCGAGGAAGACGACGCCGAAGTCTTCATCGGCCTCGCCAAATCGCATCTGAAACTTGGACATTACGCGGAGGCCGAGTCGTGGTTGCGCAAGACGCTTCGGTTACGGCCGGACGACACCGAGGCGCGGTTTTATCTTCTTCAGGCTCTGATGCAACTCGGCAAACTCGATGAGGCCGGGGCAATCGCCGACGATCTCCTAAAACTCAAGCCGAATTGGGATTCGGTGAAGAAACTTCTCGAAGAAATTCAGAGGCGAAAGAATCGGTGAGGGAAATTCGAGGGAGAAGGAGAGCGAGTTTTAACGCTATGGCATTTCAAGATGAGACGTATCCAACGGATGGAATTCAAGCATCAGTCCCTGTCGTCGGTTCCGTAGAGCCGCCCCGCCGGGGCGTCCCTACAAAAGAGGATCCTCCGGCTTTTGGCAGGGGCGAGCCGCAGGCTCGCCCAATGAAAACGGCCACGCAATTTTCAAGATTGCGGTAGCCAAAGATTGTAAATTGGACGGAAAGGGATTTGCCCAAACTCGTTGGCTGTCGCGGAAACATTGAAGCGCAATCCCGATCACTTGCCGCACAAACTTCTGTCCTGAAGCTCATGCTCTCTGCGGATTCTTCTTCACCTGCAATTCAGACCGCTTTAGCCGCGAAACTTTGGCCAATTCGATCTCCGGATGCTTAAAGCCGATCAGGTCCTTGGCGTGGTCGGCGACTTTGTGAATCGCCTCCAAGACCTGTTTCGTGTCGTCGCGGCTTCCGAGGAAAATGTGGTGCGGAATCCAGACCGCCTCCTCATACGCCGCGCGTTTGGCGTGAGGGCAATCGTAAGTCCGGCGCGAAGCCGCCCAAGCGGGATAGCGTTTGGCATTCATCTTGAAAAGAGGACTGACGTCCAGCGATTCGTAGAATTGCCCGTCGCACGGAACCCCCTCGGCGTTCAGCGCGACGACAAACGCGTCGCGGTGCAACCCGCCGAACGCCTCGGCGTTGTATTTGAAGACGTATTGATAGGCGGCTTGAGCGGTGATGCGCGGGTCCTTGCGCAAAGTTGAAAGCCCCGGAATTTGGGGGACGCCTGCGTCGAGGATTTCCATGTTTTTGTTGCGTCGCTTGTGTTGCGCCGGAAGCCGCTTGAGTTGAATTTCCGCAATCGCCGCCTGAAGATCGGAAAGTCGGTAATTATGGCCGATCACCTGCGCGCTCAGGCTTCCGCCGGGGCGTTGGCGTCCGCAGTTGGTCAGCGCGAAAAGATAATCCATGATCTTATCGTCGTTGGTCGTGACGACGCCCCCTTCGCCCGACGTCATCAGCTTGCTACTCTGCAAACTGAACGATCCGGCGTCGCCTAGAGAGCCGACCCCTTTCCCGTTCCATTTCCCGCCGTGGGCGTGGGCGCAGTCCTCCAAAATTTTCAATCCGCGCTTCTTGGCGATCCGGCCGATGGCGTCCATGTCGGCGATCCTGCAGGCCAGATGAACCGGAAGGATCGCCTGCGTTTTCGGCGTGATCGCCGCCTCGATGGCGTCGGAGGAAATCGTGTAGGTTGTGGGGTCAATATCCGCGAAGACCGGCGCGCAACCGTTGAAGAGCGCGGCGGCGGCGGTCGCCTCGAACGTGTAGGCCGGAACAATAATCTCCGCCCCCGGCTCGACGCGCATGGCTTCGAGCGCGATTTCGAGCGAGACCGTCCCGTTGGCGACGCACTGCGCGAATTTGCAGTCGTGCGCCTTGGCGAACGCCTCGGCGAATCGCTTGGCGTGGACGTTGGGCATGGGATAGCCTCCCCAACTTCCGCTCTTGACGACTTGGGCGACCGCCTTGACTTCGCGGTCGTCGTGCATCGGCCATTGGGTCCACGGTTTGGTGCGGACCTTCGGTCCGCCTTGCAGGGCGAGTTTGGACATATCAGTATCCTAATTTTCTTGAAGTAATTGAGCCGTCATTTTGACAAAGGACGGATTCGAACCGATCCCGGAGAGATAACGATAAAAGATGCCCTGACTTCAGCGGCATGATGCTCCAGCACTTCGGCAACGAGTTCGGCCTTTGATTCAGGACTCAGACCTTCCAATCGCAAGAGTATGACACCCGTTTGAATTTTCCTCCAGCGTATTGCGAGTTCGCCGAAATCTTTGTCGGAGGTCAATAAGATCCGACCGGTCTGCTCGGCTTCGTTCAGGACGGCGGCATCGGATTTTCCCGGGCTTGATTCCGCGACTGACGAAACCTCGTGCCCCTCTATTCGCAATCGCCCAACGATGGGAGCGTCAACGCTTTCCTCGGCGAGAATTTTCATCCGTGGATCGGGGACAAGGGATAGACCGCGTCGGACCGCAACATTTGCGCCGCAAAACCCATCGCCGCCCGGATTTGCGTTTCGGTGAGATGCGGATGAGCGCGGAGAACGTCCGCCACCGACTCACCCGCCGCGAGTTTATCGAGGATCAGCTCCACCGAAATCCGCGTTCCCTTGATCGTCGGTTTTCCCATGAGGATGGCCGGATCGCAGACGATGAATTCGCTCGGTTTTTGATTTTCCATCCTCATTATCCCCACTTTTATTTGAGCATAAACCCTCACGGGACTCCAAAGATTCTTTGGATTGGAGGTATCGCCTGTCTCCGAATCAATCCGCTACGGCGATTGGCTCACAATGTTTCCCTTCGGGTCCAGCGTCACGCTCCAGTTGTAGTCTTTCATCTTGTAGCTCCCGCGAACGACCGGTTTGGCGGGTTTGGAAACGTCGAGAATTTGCAATCCCTCTTCCCCGGCGGCGACGTAAACCAGCGAGCCGGAAACGGCGACGTCCCATGCTCCGCCTTTGGCGGCGAATTCGCCGCGCGCGAGAGGCTTGCCCGGATCCGAGACGTCGAAAATTTTCAACCCGCTTTTATCAGAGGCGACGAACAGTAGCGAATCAGAGGCGGCGATTTTACGGATGCTGGTTGAAACCTTGATTGCGCCTTTCTTGACGGGCGAACGCGGATCGGAGAGGTCAAAGATTTCAATGATCGAGGTATCGTTCGGTTCTCCGCCAGCGGCAAAGAGCCGCGAGCCAGAGATTGTGGTCAGCCAAGCCCCTTTGCGGGTAACGCAAGTCCCCAAGAATTGCGGAGACGTTGAAACCGAAACATCAAACAGATAAATGCCGAAGTTGTCTACTTTCGGAATGCAAACCAAGCGATCCGAGTAAGATGAACCCCACAAAATCAGCGATTTCTCCTCAACCTTGCACTCGCCTACTTTCAATGGTTTGGCGGGATTCGTAATGTCGTAAATCATGAGCCGATTGGGGGCGATAACGTAGGCGAGATTGCCTCGTGCGCCGAGAAGTCCCTCATCTTTAGGGAAAGGAGAAGGGGTAGCAAATTCCGGGTGTGCCGGATTGGAAATCTCAATGACTTCGCTCTTGCTTGACCCCAAGCACGCGACAAACGCCACGGAATCGGTAAGAACACCCTTCATGACGGTCGAAGTCATGGCCCAATGCGTGGGGAACATCGCATCGAACATCGAATCTGGATTTTTTGTGGTGGTGGTTACAGTCGTCACCAAATCGTTGGCTCGGACTTTTCCCAACAAGATTGGGTTGGCCGGATCCGAGACGTCAAGAAAGGAGCGGTAGGAACCTTCGCCGAGCAGAACTTTATTACCCCGGACAACAACCGCATCGCACCGATACTTGCCGGTTGTCGTCGAGTTGGAAGTTCTCGACGCTTGAGCAACCGCGCTGGCAACCACTCCATGCATCCACTTGTCGAAGGCAAGTTTGCCACCGTAAAGAAGCAACCCAATCCACGCGGCGATGAGGAACAATCCGACCACCTTTGCCACAAACCGGAGAGTCAGGGAAAGTCGGTTCGGCATTGGGTTGTACTCCAGCTGAAATTCAGATGATTCGCCAACCAAGTGGCATGGGCATCCTGCCCATGTTCACGGGCGGGACGTGCGTGCCACACCTTTGGCGGGATGGCCGACTTCGAGTTCGAGGACGGTGAGACCCGTGATAGTTTTCGCTCAAATCAAATCTATCATGCAACGCCTCACGTTGCATTATTTGATCTTCTCAACCTTGATCCATTTGCCTGCCGTCGCCGATTTTTCGACCGCCTCCAAGACGGCCTGCGTTCGGCAACCGTCGAGGAAATCGGGTTGGGCGTTTTTGCCCGAGGCGATGCCCTCGATGAAATCGTAAACCTCGTGCGTGAAGGTGTGCTCCCAACCGATGATGTGTCCCATCGGCCACCAGTTTTTCCAATAGGGGTGATAGTCTCTGCTCACGAGGATATTGGCGAATCCGCGCGTTTCCTGTTTGCCGGTGTTGTCGTAAAAATGCAGGCGGTTCATGTCCTCCAGATCGAAGACAAGGCTTCCTTTCTCGCCGTTGATCTCGAACTTGTTGTTATTGTCGCGTCCGGTGGCGAAGCGCGTGACTTCGAGCGTCCCATGCGCGCCGCTCTCGAAGCGAAGCAACGCCGTCGCCATGTCGTCCACCGTCACCTTTCCCTTCTTCCTCGGATTTTCGGGCAAGGGACGCTCCTTGATGAACGTCTCCATGTCCCCCGCGACCTCCTTGATCTCGCCGACCAAATAACGCGCCAAATCCAAAACGTGCGCGCCCAAATCGCCAAGCGCGCCGGAACCGGCCTTGGATTTTTCCATCCGCCAGAATCGCGGCAATTTCGGATCGAGCAACCACGACTGCAAGTAGCATCCGCGGAAATGATAAATTTTGCCGAGACCGCCATCCTCAATAATTTGTTTCGCCAAAACGACGGCGGGAACGCGCCGATAATTAAACGCGACCATGTTGTGGACTTTGGCCTTGCGGACCGCCGCGAGCATTTGCTTGGCTTCGGCCAGCGTGTTGGCGAGCGGCTTTTCGCAAAGGACGTGCTTGCCCGCCTTGGCCGCCGCAATCGCAATCGGCGCGTGCGTGTCCCCGGGCGTGCCGATGTCAATCATCTCGAGGTCCTCGCGCCCGACCAACCGCTTGTAATCGGTTTCATAGGAATCCCAACCGAATTGCAGGGCGAATTTGCGCACCGCGTCTTCATTCCGCCCGCAAATCGCCGCCATGCGGGGCGTCAGGGTGGGGTTCATAAACGGGCCGACCTGCCGATAGGCGTTGCTGTGGGATCGCCCCATGAATTGATAGCCGATCATTCCGACGCGGATTTCCGACATTGAAAATCTCCTTTGATTCGCAACTCGATCTCTGATTTGGTTCAACGCGACAAGGCGTGAGGGGCAATTTACACGCGGTTCGGGGGAAGTTCCATGCTTTTTTGGTTAAGGGAACCTCGAAAAACGCGGTTTTTGGAGCAAGCGTTATGAATTGAAGCCCGGAGAAGGGTTCGACGGAGGCGATCCTTCAGATGGCGGTCAAAGCGATTAAACAATCGGTCCAACGCGCCGGCTCGCCTCAATTGTTCCCGGAACAGCCGGATCGTCTTGGCGTCGGGGACTGGCTTGTGGGGGGCCAAATGTGCTTGGGCGCGCGCCTGTCTCTCGAATTTCCATCATCCGTCCAATCCGTGTACGTCCGTGTCCAAGAAAATAAGAAGAGATTCTCACGCCGAGGCGCAGAGTCCGCGGAGAAGATCACAAATCCCCCGCCCCTTTTGCTTTTGGCGGTCGTTCCTTCATCCTTCATCCCTCATCCTTCCGCTTTCATCCCTTCTTCAAGGTGGGAGGGGCGCTCCGCGCCGTGACATCCGGCAAGAACGACCACGGAATCATCGCCGCAAAGACTACGCTCCCGCCAGTGCTTCCATTATGGAAAACGAATTACCTTTCTAGTAAACGTCCCCCCGGTCCTAAGGGGACACTCTCAATCGGCACGGGAACCGAAACGCTTCTCAAGAAGCCCGTCTCCATTACAAACGACACGCAACCGGTCACCACCCGATGTTGAACCTTGCCACAGTATATTGGAACATACTGGACCGTGACGATGTGAATTGGATAGTTGTAGTCACCCACGCCGTCGTGGGTCGTAGTAATATAGTCGGGTTGAGTATGACCGTTCTGTGTAATACGGTAATACATTGCATAGGGCCCTCTTATTCGCTCCATGATCTCATCTGCTCTTTGGAACAGCACATCGGGATCGGCAGGAATTCCGCTGAGGCTCTTCCATAAAAGCCACATAATGAATCGCTTTCGACTGTCAACACCCCGGTGGGCTTGTAAAATATGGCCCTCCTTGTTCAAGACAAAGGAAAATACGTCAACCTCGGGCGAGAAGTCATTGCTTTCCGCAAGTTCTACATCCGCTTTTCCGTTGCCCATCCTCTCAAAGTGAGACCTAGGAGTAATCTTGCATCCAAAAATCGCTTTCGCATGTGAAATGGCCGCACGATCCATATTGTCTCTTTGCTCTTGTGTAAGCGTCTCCCAGTTGATGCCCTGCGGGCTGACGAGGTGCCGCTTGGATCGTGCCCACAATGCAAAACACATCACAAGAATTAAACCTCCAACGGTCAAGAGAAGGATGCATCTAATTCGCATTCGATCAATCACTTCACGAAAAGCGGTGGATAATGGAGTCTTTGGATGACAGCGCCGTGCTCCTTAATAGCATTACTTTTAGAAGCAATTCCATCCCAGCGGCCGTCAGTGTAAGACATGGGGGACGTTGACTATGAAAGTAATTCGTTTTCCGGTCATTTGAACGTCCTTGGGTCCGTCGCATTTCCACCGTCGTTGGGAATCCGGAAATCGCTTTATGCATCCACACCCTACCCTCTCCCTTCCAAAGGGAGAGGGGTTTGGGAGGCGCTGGGAAACCAGTTCACACGCGCTCGTCGAGAGAGTCGGCGATTCGCGATCTCAGACCCTCAATCCTTGCTACCACGAAGCGCGCGGAAATGCAATGCGGGGCAGAGGGCGGGCAGGACCTTCTCCAAGTTCGACTTCAAGGGCCGAAGCCGAGGGCAAAAGGGAGCCCGCTGAAGCGGGCTGAAAAGAACTAGCCGATCATCCGACCTTGAAAAGGTCCTAAGTCGGCGGTCTTGCGGCGGGCGTGAAGCGCAAAAGACGGAGCACGCCGATCTTGCGCTTGTTGTTCGAGGATTCGCAGGGACCGAAAAGTTTTTCCGCCGCCTCGACGAGATCGGGGCGGTTTCCGTGATACCAGACCATCCAAACCGTTTTGCGCGAAGCCAGCGGCGCGAGCGCCGAAGTCAGCGCAGTTTGATCGTCGGCGTATCGGTCAACTTCAAGATCAATTTTCACGCCGGGAAAATAGAGACGAACGCCATCGGCGATTTCGCTTGGAACGCAGATCAGACCGTCGCCGTCCCGGTAATCGCGGGCGAGCTTGCCAATCAACTCGCGGAAAGGCTCGGTTGGGGTGCGGAGGAACACCGTCGCGCCGGCGGTCAGGATAATTGCCAACGCGGCGTGAAGAAATGTTCCAATTCGGGGTCGGCGGGGAAAAAAGTCCGTGACGATTCCTCCGGCGAGCATCGCCCCGCACGGAAGCGCGCCGATCAGATAACGCGCCGGACCGAAGACCGAAATCGGCAAACGAAGGATTTTGGACAGCGCATACGACGCCGCCATGATCGCGGGAGGAATCAAAATCACTCTCACGCAAAAGGATTCGGCGTTGGATAAAAATCTCCGCCGTTTCCAAATTTGCCGGAGCAGAATCGTTGCCATAGTCAAACCCGCGGCTTCTACGACGCGATTGATGCGCGTGTATTGAACATATCCCTCTTCCCCCATTGTTCCTGCCAGAAGCGTTCCGAAGTGCAAAAGAAAATTGATCCGCGTCGTGTGGGCGATTTCATTCCTTTCGCGCGTAGCGGCATGGAACAAAAGCGCGGGAGCCGCCGAAAGAAGCGAGAGCGTCAGCGCGATCAGCGAAGTCCGGAGAAGTTCGGGATGGATCGCGCGCCGACGCCAAGCGTCGTAGATAAAAGCCGCAAAAACAATGGCAAAAGAAGCGGAGGTCCAAAACGCGCAGAGAACCGACAAGAGGTAGATGATCTTCCATCCCGTTCGTCGTGGATCGCTTGAAACTTCCCAATGCGCTCGCGTGGCCCAGACCGTCTCAAGGAGGACTAATTCGTAACCGCGCGCCTGAATCCCCTGATGGAGCGCAAGTTGGTTGAGCGCGAAGAGGGTGACGCCGATTGCGGCTCCTTTCGAATCCGGAACTTTCTTTGCGAGCAAGCCGAAGGAAGCCATTGCGGCCAGCCAACAAGAGACGGAAAAGAGCCGCAGGGTCGCTTCATTCGCGGGCGCGCCGGACAAGCCAACGAAACCCTTGGCAAGAACGTAATAGAGAGGAAAATGCCCGCGCCGAAGACGTTCAAGAGTCATTTCTTGGGAAGAGGAATTTACCGCGTGGAGCGTGTAGAGCTCGTCCACCCAAAATCCATTGAAATGCAAATGAAGAATAAGAAGAAGAAATCCGGCAAGGACGCTCAAGGCCGCGATTCCGACCCCGGCAAGAAGGGCCGGATCCGACCCTGCGCCGCGCCGGATCATCAAGATTTGCCTTGGTCCACTACCGATCCGATGGCGTTCATGGATTCGCGCTTGAGCACGGCGCGGGAAAGACGCTCGCGCAGACGGGCGTCGTCGGGGTGGCGACCCAGAAGCTCATCGAGAATTTCGATGCACCGATTGAGTTCCCCGCGATTAAAGAAATCGTTGGCGGCCTGCGCCCATTGCTCGTCGGCTTCCTTCATTCGTCCGGTCTTGGCGATGAGTTCGGCGAGCTTGGCGCGGACGGCCGGATTTTCGGGATTGAGCTTGAGAATGTTTTCGTAGTTCCGGATCGCCTTCTGAAGCGGCGAGTCTTCTCCCTCGTGATGCGGCGTTTCCGCGGGTTTGGGAGCCTCGGCGGCGGGAGTCGCCGCGGGAACCTTGGTTTCCCTCTTCGCGGCGGTGGCGTGCGGAGCAGTCGGGACGGCTTGCGGTTGAGGAGCCGGAGCGACGGGCGCTTCCTTTAAGCGCGCTTTGACCCGCGTATTGTCGGGGGCGAGGTCTTGAAGGTGCTGATAGATTTTGACGGCGTCGTCCACGTGTCCGGCCTGACTGAGAAGCGTGGCCAGCCGGAGATAATCATCCACCAAATCCTCTTCCATCCCGATCTGGATGTAGGTCTCGATGTAGCGGGAAAGGGCTTCGATGTTGTCGGCGTCGAGTTCGAGGATGCGCTTGTAGGCGGCGACGGCGTCCTTGAGTTTGCCGGTGTCGGCGAGGATGCCGGCCATGGCGAGCATGTCGGGAAGAACCTCGGCTTGGGTTCCGATCTGGAGGTGGGTTTGGATTTTCCGTTGCCAGACTTCAATATCGGCGGGATTGGCGTCGAGGATGCGTTGGTATTCGCGCTCGGCGAGATCGAAGAGTTGGCGGTCGAGATATTGTTGCGCGAGATTGAGGCGTTGCTCGCGCGCCTTGTCGTGTTGGCCGAGGTTGAGGTGAAGGTCGGCGAGACGTTGGCGGAGATCAACGTTGAGGTTGTCAATGGCGAGAATTTGCTCGAGGGTTTCGACCTGATGCGCGGCATCCTTGGCTTCTTCGTATTGGCGGAGGAGACCGCGGAGGGTTTCGAGCGCGAGGCCGCGCCGGTTGGTCTTGAGTTGGAGCATGGCGAGTTGATGCCGCATTTGGGTGTCGCCCGGAGATTTGGCGAGAGTTTTTTCGAGAAGGCGACCGGCTTCGACTTTCTGGTCATGGTCGAGGTAGAGCGTGATGAGTCCGCGGGCTTCCTCGATGGCGCGGTTGATCTGACCTTGCTCGAAGAGGAACTCGACGAATTGCTCCCGACATTCGGTGCGGTCGGGGTGCATTTGAAGGAGCTTGTCGTAAACTTGGGAGGCTTCGACGACCGCCCCTTTTTTTCGGAAGATGCGCGCGAGTTGGAGGTAGTCCTCGTAAAGTTCGGATTCCTCGCCAAGTTGGGAGTAGAGGTCAATGTAGCGCGCGCGGGCGCGGGTGTCGTCCGGGCGAACCTGCATGAGGTCCTTGAGCGTTTGCGTCGCGCTGACAAGGTCTCCGGCGTTGGATTGGATCTCGGCAAGTTTGCGCATCTGGTCAACCATGGGATCGGTTTTGCCCATTTGACGCAGGAGGTCCACCATGAGTTTGCGCGGCTCTGGATCGGAGGGTTTGTGTTGAAGAACGAGCTTGAGAGCGCGCTGAGCGGCGTCGAGGTCGCCGCCGTCGCGGTATAGGGCGAAAAGTTCGCGCGCTTGGCTGGCGGCGGCGGCGGAATCGCCGGTGGCGGTGAGGGCTTGCACGAGACACTCGCGCGCCGGGATGTGGCGCGGTTTGATCTTGAGAATCGCGTCGGTGACTTGGAGAACCTTGGGATAATCCTCGTTGGCCAGCGCGGCCTTGGCGATGTGCGTGTAGTGATAGGCGGCGACCTCGGGCAAGCCGGCCTCCTCGAACAGCTTCGCCACGCGGGCGCGCAAATCTTCGTCTCCCGGAGCCGATTCGACGACGCGCTCGCCGATGGCGCGGGCGGGTTCCATTTCCCCGTGTTGAAGATGGATTCGCAGGATTTCAAGCCGGACTTTGCGGGCTTCGGGCAATTCGCCCGCGCTGTCAAGAAGTTCGGCCAGTTGCCGGCGGTGATCGAGGTTGTCGGGTTGAATCTCGCAGGCTCGCGCCAACGCCCAGCGCGAGGTTCGCAAGTCCCCCTGAGCCTGCGCGGAATTGGAAAGCTCCATGAGGTTTTCGCTGGCTTCGGCCTGCCGGTTCGTTTCGACCAAAATGTCAATGAACCGCTTGCGAAGCTCGATCTCGCCCGGAGCCTGCTCCAGTCCCAACCGGATGAATTCCTCCGCGTGGTCCATGTCGCCGGTGGAGATGTAATAATCGGCAAGCCATTGAGCTTCTTCGAGCGCGAGGCGGGGTTTGCGCGTCCGCTCATAGACGCGGTAGAGATGCGTGTGCGCTTCGACTTGGTCCGGCTTCTCCTTCAGAATTTGCCGGCAGTAGCGGATGACCTGACGCGGATCGGTGTCGGTTTTGGATTGATGAACCAACGTGAGGTATTGCTCGCAGGCGTCGTCCATCCGCCCTTCGCGTTCAAGGACGTGGGCGTAGGCCTCGCGCTCCTCGATCAGATCGGGATTCAATGCGAGGGCGTGCTCATAAAGAGCAATCGCCTCGCCGTGGTTTCTGCGCTCGGTCCAACCTTGCGCGGCCAGCGTGTAATTCTTGATCGCGTTGGTCAGATCGTCCATCGACTCGAAAATTTCGCCGAGTGTCGCAAGCACCTCCAAATTCGTCGGATCAATCTTGAGAATGCGCTCGATGACTTGCCGCGCGTCGGGATAACGCTTCTGATCTTTAAGCCGACGCGCCGCATTCGCCAAATGCCCAAGCCCTTCGGGCCGTTGGTTCAGGCGAAGACAAACCTCCCCGAGTTGCTGAAGCACCCCGTCGTCGCTTCCGTCCAGCGCCAGAGCCTTCTCCAATATCGCCTTCGCCAAATCATACCGCCGCGAGGTTTGGTGAATTTCCGAGAGCGCCTTGTAGCAATGAACCACTTTTGAGGAGACTTCCTCCTGAATGTAATTCGTCGCCAACCGCTCCCAAATGTCCGCGTTTTTCGGAAACCGATCCGCCAGCGATTCCAAAATGGGGGTGGCGTGGCGCTGATCCCCCGTCTCGTTATACAAATCGCACAGCTGAATCGCGTGCGCCAGATACCGCTCGTCCGATCCCGATTCGCCGTAGCACTCGGTGAGCAATGCCAGCGCCGCGATATCCTGCGGATAATGCGACCAGACCCGCTCGTAAATCTCGATTGCCTCGCCGAGTTTTCCTGACTCCCGCAATTCCCTTGCGGTTTGGAACCAAACTTCCTTGGCGTCTTGCGCGTTCCCCGCCTCGTGGTGCAACTCCGCCAACCGCGCCCGCAACTCCGACCTCGCCGGATCCAACTCCAACAATTGTTGCAACGCCTTGATCGAATCCCCCATCTGCCCCGCGACGTAGTTGATCTCCGCCAGCTGAATCAATTCTTCTCCGGCCCGCGCGTTGTCCCCCTGTCGCAATGCCATGTTCAGCAGGGTCTGATGCGTCGGCACATGATCGGGATGTTGACTCAGAATCTCCTGGAGAACTTTGGATGCTTCGTCGTCGCGGTTTTCCGACTCGTGCAAATTGGCCAGATTCAAAAGTTCTTCCAACGCCTCGTCGGTCTTCTCCAGCGCCCCCAGCGCGCCGATTTTGCATCTCCGCAGGACGACGTCGTTGGGATAAAGCGACAACCCCGCACCCGCCAATTCCAAACATCCTTCGGCGTTGCCCGCTTCGAATAGTTCCTGACACCCGTCCCTTGCCGTTTCCAATGCCAATTCGGAATAGCCTTGGGCGTCGGTCTTTTGAACGAGGGTGATTCTCCGCTTGATGTTCGCCGGCTCGAGCGACTGCACGGCCCGGATAAGATCCCCGGCCTTCTCGCTCTGTCCCCGATCCAGATGCGTCTCCACCAACGCGAGTCCGGCTTTGGCGGCGGCCTTCAAATCCCCCATTTTCACCAATAGGTCAAAATGCGACCGCGCAAGATCCAAATCTTCCGGTCTCAGTTTTCGCATCCGATCCAGCACGTCCAGCGCCTCGGGGAATTGAGACCTCGCGCAATACAAGTTCTCAAGTTTCAACAGCGTCTCGAACAACTCGTCGTTCCGCCTCAGCGAGCGCAACAAATCGGCGAGCGTGAGAAGGGAGGGGAGGTCCTCCGGAGCAAGCGTCAGAATCCGCTTCAACAGCGAAAGAGATTGTTCCTCGTCGTTCAGGTCGGCGGTCAGGGGGAGAAGTTCGCGCAACTCCTTCAACGCTTCCTCATTGTCCGCTGAATCCTCCGCCATCCGCGCGAGGCGATGGCGAGGTTCAAGGTGATTCGGGGCGAGGTCTTTCAGGTGCCGGTAAATATCCCGTGCCCGATCCGTATCCCCGGCGTGTTGGTGGTCGGCGCCGATTTCAAGCCACTGCTCCGTGGCGGAATCCTTTTGATCGGTCTGCTCGTAAAGTTGCGCCAGACCTTCGCCGAGATCAAGACGAGCGGGATTGAGCACAATCGCCTTCTTCAGGATCGGGATGCACGCCGAAAGCTCCCCTCTCCCCTCATGAATCGCAATGGCGCGGAGATAGAAGTCGGTGGCTTTGGCTGAGTCTGCAAGACCCTCGTAGGCTTCGGCGGCTTGAACTTGCGAGGAGACGTCGTCGGACAGGATTTCGGCGCAGTGGGCGGTCGCGCGGGCGGCTTCGGCGAGCGAGCCTCCGTCGCGGTAGGCGAGCGCCAGATCGCGGAGGGCGGCGACGGCTTTGTCTTTTTCGCCGAGTTTTTCCAAAATGGAAGCTTCTTCTTCGAGGACATCGAGGTTGGCCGGGTCGAAGGAACGCAAAGTCTGAATGACGCGGAGAGCCTCGGTAAAATTTTGGCGTTCGTCTTGGTATATTTTGGCGATGCGGAGAAGCTCTTGCGCGGCCTTTTTGGTTTTGCCGGTGGTTTGCAAGTAGGCGGCGTATTTTTCCGCGAGGGTTAGCTGATCGGGAGCGAGTTCGAGGACGCGCTTGAATTCGGTTTCGATGGCCTTGGGTTTGGCGTCTTCCATGACGACGTCGAGTAGGCGGTGATAAAGCGGACAGGCTTCCTCGTTGCCGTGCGCCTCGCGGGTCAGATCGGCCCTGCGGGCCAAGGCGTTAAGGTCGCGGTCGAGATGGCCCAAGATGGATTCGTATCGGGCGATGGCGAGGTCCTTCGATCCCGCGGCGGCCAACGTTTCGGCGGCGTCGCGCCAGATGTCCATGGCCGGTTCGATCTGTTCGTTTTTGATGAGGAGCGACGCCAAATCATCCTTGGCCTCGATGTCGGCGGGAATGAGTTCGATGATTCGACGGGCAACGCGGATCGCGGTGGAAACGTCGGATTGCGACTCGTGGAACTCGGCCAAACGACGAAGGGTGGCGACCGCATCCTTGGGGTGATTTTGCGCGATTTGCGATTGCGCAAGAAGCTCGATCAGACCGGGATCCTCCGATTGGAGTTTCAGCGCGCGGACGAGGAAAGCTTCTTCCTTGCCAAATTGCTTTTGTGAGCGAGTTTGCTCGGCCAGCGCGAGAAGATCGGTCCGCGCGGAGTCCAAATCAGCCAATCGCTGATTGGCTTGGATGCGAAGTTCGAGGAGTTCGGAATCGCCGGGGGCGAGTTGGAGGGCTTCGCTCGCGGCTTCCCGCGCCAAGCCGTCCTGCGATCCGGCGAGCGCCTGCTCCGCGAAGGTTTTCCAAGCCTTGAGATTTTTGGCGGGTTCCTGAGTTCGGGAGAAAAGCTGGATGAACTTGAACCGGAAATCCCATCGCTCCGCAAACAGGGGCGTGGCGTCTTTCATGGCCGATTGCGCGACCTTGAGTTTGTCCGTATTAACCGCCAAGGCGATGAAATCATACCACTCCTGCGCGGCCTGATCCTCGCGCCCTTGGGCGGCCCACAGGGTCTTGCAGAGTTTCTCGCGCAGGTCCAATTCCTTGGGAGCCAACCCCTTGAGTTTGGAAAGGACGGAGATAATCCGGTCGGTGTCCTTCCTTTTTTCATAGAGGGCCAACACTTGGCGATAGGTGTTGGCGGCTTCGGCAAGTTGTCCTTTGGCCTCGTAGAGTTTGCCGAGCCGTTCGCCCGCCCCGATGTCATTGGGATCAAGCTCCTGAATGCGCTTGAAAATTTGCTCGCCCCGCGCGAGGTCCCCCTTGCGCAGAGCGGCGTCCCCCAGAAGCTCGAGTTCGACTTTCGCCTTGCCGATGTCCTTGCGGGCGAGGTGACAGTCCAACAAAAGCTCGCGCGGGGCGGTGAAATCGGGGTTGACCAGCGACACGAGCTTTTGGCAAACCGCCAGAGTTTGATCGCCGCGGATGTCGGATTTAACCAGTTGCTGGGCAACGGCGAGAAGGTGCTCGGTGGCGTGATCCAAGTCGCCGTGCGATTCGTAGATTTGGGCAAGTTCAAGGCGAAGATCGGTGCGGTCGGGAACGAGAAGCAGAAGTTTCTCGAGGGTTGCAACATTGGATCGCCATGTGTCGAGTTTCCGGCTGAGGACGACGAGGCGCTCGTAAGCGGCAACGGCGTCCTGCTTTTTGCCCAGCCGTTCCAGAAGTTCGCCGATGCGCTGAAGCAGGTCGCGGTTTTCGGGTTGGAAGCGAAGAAGCGTTTGAAGGACGTCGAGGCCGGCCTTTTGATCGCCGCGCGCCAAATGACGTTGGGCGAGGTCGTTGAGAATCTGCGCCGATTGCTTTTCGTCCCCCGATTGCGCGAGGACCGTGCCGTATTCCAGGCGAAGATCAAGGCGGTCGGGATGAAGCTGAACGGCCAAGGCGAGGGTTTGACGATAAGGCTCGGAGATTTGGTCTTGGGCGCGATAGGCGTCGAGAAGGCGCTCCATGTGGGGAAGCGCGGCGTCGGTCTGGCCCGATTGAACGAGGAGTTGCGCGAGTTCGACGCGCCAAGGAAGTTCGTCGGGGAAGGCTTCGAGGGCGGATTCAAGGGCGGAAAGTTTCGCGGGCGCGGAACCCTGAGCCGCAGTCTGCGCAACCCACTGATCGTACAGGGGACGCGCGGCGCGAGGTCCGGCCAGTTTCAGTTTCAGACCGGCGACTTGAGGAAGAAGGGCAAGGTCGTCGGGAGCAAGATCGAGGGCGTGTTCCAAAACCTTGAGCGCCTTGGCCGATTTGGGGTCTTGGGCGAGAAGAGAACGCGCGGCGGATTGCCAGTGGGCGCGGGCCTCCTCGGTTTCTCCGCGCGATTCCAGCGCTTCGGCGACGAGCGCCAGCGCCTCGGGATGATTCCCGTCCAAATCCAAAGCCTTCCGCGCCGAATCGAGCGACGCCGGAGTGTTCTCCGAGGCGCGATGAAAGAGAGCCAGTTCGAGGTGAAGCTTAAGCGCGTCGGCGTTTCTGCCCGCCGCCTGCAACACGACCGCCAAATCCGATTTCACCGTCGGATCCATCCGGTCAATCTTGATCGCCCGGTTCAAAAGCTGTTCGGCATGGGCGAAATCTCCGGCCTTCGCAAACGCCTGCGCCGAAGACCGACAAACTTGCAAAGCCTCCGTCTTTCTTCCCAGCGCGAGGTTGGAAGTGACCGCCGCCTCAAGCAACTGATCGTGCCGGGGAGAAATTCTCAAAGCCTCGTTGCAGACCGCCAGCGCGTCGGTGTGCGCATTGGAGGTCTGAAGACGCTGAATGAAGGCGAGGTAGTGTTGAACGGCCTGTTGGTCAAAGCCCGCCGCCTCCAGCGACCGCCCAATCTCCAAGTGCCTGCCAACATCATTAGGAACTATTTCTCCAATTCGATTAAGGACAGCGAACCCTTCCTGTGGATCCGTCTGATTCAAATAAAGGTCCGCCAGCGCGAACAGCTCGCCCAACGCCTGATCCTTCCGATTCTGCGTCAATAACGTCTCCGCCAAATCCCGGCGCAAACCCAAATCATTCGGATCAATCGTCTTCGCCGCCGAAAGAAACTTCTCCACCTCCGCCGGCCGCCGCCCGGCCCGCGCCTGCGCCGCAAGGTCGCGGAAAACCTTCACGGCATCCGCCTTCTGACCGGTCTCGGCGAGCAGGAGTGCGAGTTTTTCTTGCGCCGCGGCGTGATCGGGAACCGCAGTGAGGAATTGCCGAAGAAGGGCGACCGCCTTGGAGGCTCCGGCGTGGGCGCGGTGGTAATCGGCCAGTTCCATGAAGCGCGGGGCGGCGGAGGGCGCGTCGCCGGATTTCACAAGGGCAACAGCCAGTTGTTCTTGAAGGGCGGAATCCTCCGGATGGTGCGATTGCCGTCTCGCCAGCGCGGCCGTCAGTTTCTTCCAATCCCCAGCCGCCTCATACGCAGGACACAACCGCTCCAGCGTCTCCATCAACTTCACACTCCGGCCCGCGCGCTCGTGGATCTCCGCGACGCGCTCCAACAACCGCGCGTCCGCGGATCCCAACGTCAGGATTTCATCCAACGTCGCTAGCTCCGAAGACACCGATCCGGTTTCGCTGTAAAGCTCCGCGAGCTTCACCAGCGCCTCGGCGATCGGTCCGGTCTGACCCTCGGCTTTCACGATCGCCACGCGCCGCAGGGCAAACTCGATGTTCTTCGGCTCCGACGCGATCAGGGGATTCAGCATCGCCCGCGCCGGGCCGAATTCGCGTCCGACAAGCGCCAAGTCAATCAGGCGCAAAAACTCCTCGTGGGCGCGATCCTTCTCGCCGGCGCGCAGAAAAATTTCAGCCGACAGTTTGCCCGCGTCCAGATTGCGGGGATCGAAGGCCACCGCTTGGTCAATCATCTGGCGCGCCGAGGCGAGGTCGCCCGCGGTGAAGGCCGCGCGGGCTTTGCTGATGAGGTCGCTTCCGAGGACGCGCAAGGCCGCCACGTCCACGGCGAGCTTGAGCTTCTCGGCCAAATCGAGCGCGGCCTGCAGAGGCTCCTGCGAGGTCCATTGCGCCCAGAGCTGGACGAACGTCCCGCCCTCGAAACCGCTACAGCGTTTCATCATGCACCGGTAGCCATGGGTCTTGGCGTCGAGAAGGAGCGAACGGAACGCTTGTTCCTTGTGCAGGGGGCAGAAAGCTTTGACTTGATGCCCGGCGACCTGAATTTTTTCGGGATGATAATTCAGCAACAACGCCAAAGGCTCGGGGTCAATCTTGGAGTTGACGTCCTGAATGATCTCTTCGGCGCGGGTTGCGGGCACGGCGACCAATACCTCTAATTTCCCTTTCCGCTCCCGGGGCGGAAAAGGCGGATAAACTCAAATCTGTCAGGCCGATGTCCGACGCGCAGGATGGCGGGACGCGGCCTCGGCTCAAGGATCACGACAACCCGAATGCAGGGTGATCTCTTTTCTTGTTTTCGGGTTTTGTCGCGTCTGGCATTAGTTTATTGTGAAACTTCCCGTCCGTCCATTGTTTTTTCAGGATGTGAATTTGGCATCGCGTGGGGACGCCATTCACATTTCCGGCGGAACGCGGGTCAAGGGGTATGAGAACGCCAACGGCGTCCCAGACCGGGCATCTTTGGGCGAACCGACCTTTCTCCTCGGCGGTGGACGGATGATCGCCCAAATGATTGTTGGCAGGGATGATTGGACGGGAAAGTTTTCGGTGCTAATCTCTCCTAACTTTTAATTGCCATCCCATCGCCCCCAAAATCAAAACCAACAACGCAACCACGGCAATCGCAATCGTTTCAATCTCGCCGTGGCCGTTCCGTTTGCCCCAATATCCGGCTCCGGCGGCCATAAGCGGGCCCAGCATGATCCCGAAACCTATGATCGCTTCGTGGATCGCCGCTTCTTTTGTTTCCGCCTCGCCATGGAGACTGTAAAAAAGCGAACTCGTATAAATCATCCCGATGGAAAATCCGAGGACCAATTCGGCGAGTCCGACCCATATCAGCGACGGCGAGAGCGTGATGACGCCGAACAGAATCGGGAGCGAAAGAATCGCCGCCGCGAACCATCCCATTTTGAAATGCCAGCCGTGCCATCGCTCCAAAATCAAAAAGGCGATCACGCGCGTCGCCAGCCAAATCGAGCCGAACGCCGTCGCTTCTCCCGTCCGCAATCCCAATTTTTCGGTCACCATCGGCATGATCGGAATCATCGCGCTGATGAAAACGTAGGAGGCCATGTTCCCTGTCCGGCTCAGTCGCTTCATCATGTTTTCATCTTCGCGCTTCTTGCTCGTGCTCTTACTCTTGCTCTCAATTCCGCTTTCGTTCTCCGCCGAAATATGAACCCACACCAATACCGTCGCCGTAGCCCAGCACCCGCACGGAATCACGAACGGCGTCCAAGGAAAAATTTCATACAGCCGACCCATCACCGCGTAGCTGAACGCCGACGCTCCGGCCCAAGCGATGTTGTAGCGTCCGACCGCGCTCCCCAGCGCCGGCCCGCTCAGGCCGCGCGCGATGAGCGCCTCCAAATTCGGCCACGTCCACGTCACGACGAAGGCGTGCGTCAGGATGATCGCGCCGATCCATGCGGGCGATCCGGCGCGGGAGGAAAGGATCGTCAGCAGGATCAAACCGCCGAATCCCGCCAGCAACAGCGAGCGCACCGCAAATCGCAGAGCGATGCGCGTCATCGCCAGACAGCCGATCATGTAAAGCAACCCGAATCCGGCGTTGAAAATTAAATTGAGGGCGGGGGAGGTTTCCCAGCGGATTTTCAGGTAGAACCACATGAAGTTGACCCAATACGACGCCGAAATCCCGGCCATGACGACCAGCGCGAGAACCGGCCAACGCCGGGGCGGGGATGAAGCATTGCTGGAAGAGGTGGATGAAATCTCGGAATGCATGAAGCGCCAAAGCCTCCGGATTTTCTTGCAATCCGAAGGGGGCGAAGATTCTAAAAAATGCGGGAGGAATTTACGATCCCAAAAGGGGCAAGGATAAGACAGGGATGAACAGGATGGAGATCACAGGGAAAGGAAATCCGGAAAGGATCTGGACCGGAAATTCGTCGCAAGACTGAAGCCGGAAATCCGATCCGTCTCTTATGGAGACTTCTTTTCGCTTTCGGCGGGCTTTTCCTTGCCGTCTTCCGTTTTGGGTTTGGCCGGGACAAACGTGCGGATGTAGTTGACGACCTTCCAGCGCTCCTCTTCGGTCAAAGCGGTTGCGGTTGACAGCATCGGTTTCTTGCCTTCCGTGATTTTCCAAAACAAGGCCCCGTCGGTTTGCTTGTTCATCTTGGCCGCATCCGAAAGATCGCCGGGGGAGCGTTCCAGTTCCTTGGCCTTCGGACCGTCCCCCTTGCCGACAGATCCGTGGCAGGAGAGACATTCGCGGATGTAGAGTTTTCTTCCTTGGGAAAGGGACTTCGCATCCGGCTGAACGGGATTTTTCTTTTTAGCCGCGCGCTCCGGCGCGATCCATTCCTCTTCTTTTTTATCTTTTTTGTCCTTCTCCGGCGCGGTTTCGGCGGTCAGACCGACGGCCACGGCGAGCAGACCCAGCAACAAGGCGGTTACAAAAGGATTCAGTCGAATTTGCGTTTTCACGTTGTTTTTCCTTCTCTCTTAATTTTGATCAGTTGAACGATGACAAATCCGTAGGTGGCCCAGACAATTGCCAGAAGCGAAAGGACCGTCAGAATGAGCGGCAAGGGCGCTTGGGGCGTCCAGAGCGCCCGCTTGAATGGTTCGTTTTCCGGCTCCGTGATCAGTCCGCCCCGCATGGTTTGCCGAATTTGAATCGGCGGAGAATCCGGCGCGGTTTCCGCTTGGACGACCACGCGCAATTCGCCGCCGGGACCGCCCGGCAAGTCCTTGGGAAAAGGGACCGCCGCCGTTCCGTCATCCAGCGTCGCTTCCTCTCCAATCGGCAGATATCCAAACGCGCGCTCGATAAGGAATTTCACCTTTACGTCTTGGACCAATTTGCCGTCGCTCTTGACGGTGGCGATCAACATTTCGCGCCCCTCTTCGATTCCAGTTGAAATTGAAATGTCCACGGGGTTGGCCGAGGTTGACTGCAAGGTCGGCGTCTCCGTCCCCAACGCGGACGATGGATTTGGCGCAGTTGCCGCGAAAGCCAAGACAAGGAACGGCCAAGTCAGCTTGCGCATGGGACGCCTCCGGCTTGATATTCCGCCTTCGCGGCGGATGGAATCTCCCCGTGCCGCGCGGAATCTTCCGACGTTTCCCAAATGGAAATAATGGGGAACGATTTGGCGAAGAGTGTGAAGAGCAACAAGAAAAAGGCAAGCCCGCCGGCGGTGACGAGCCATTCGATCACGGTCGGAAAATATTTGGCCGAAATGCCCGCCGATTCGACCGGAATGTAGGGGACCATAAGCGTCGGAATGATGATCAGATACCGCTTGATCCACATTCCGACGTTGACGAGAACCGAAGCGGCGACGATAGGCGCGATGGATTTTTTCGTCGGAATCATGAGCAGAAAAAAGGGAACAAACAATCCCCCCGCAACCATCGCCCAAAACGCGACGGCGTAACTTCCGCTTCCCATCAAAAGATCAACCAGCCGCCGGTCGGCGGTTTCCGAGCCATACCAAACGGTGAGATATTCGCTCAAGGTGAAATAGATGTAGATCAGATTCAGCGCAAGAAGGAGCGTTCCGAGATTTCGAAATTGGCGGAAGGCGAGAAAGTTTCCAAGATTGAAAACCGCGCGGAAAACCGCCATCGCGGTGATGAGTGCGGCGGTCCCGGAAAAGATCGCGCCGACGACGAAATAAGGGCCGAAGATCGTGCTGTGCCATCCGGGGCGGAGCGTCATGCTGAATATCCACGAGACGACCGTGTGAACCGAAACCGCGACCGGGATGATGATGACGGCCATCGCGCCGAGGGCGCGCTCCAGCAAGCGCCTTTGTTCCGCCGTCCCGCGGTATCCGATGGCAAGAATTCGATAGAGTCGCCGCCGGAACGAGCGCGCCGCGTTCGGCGAGATGGAATCCCGAAGAATCGCCATGTCGGGGACCATGGCGACGTAGAGGTAAAGCGCGCTTCCCACAATGTAGGACGCGATGGAGCAAACGTCCCAAAGGATCGGCGAATTCAATCGCCCATGTCGGAGCACATACAAAATCCGGTCCGGTCGCCCCATGTCAATCACGATCATGGACGCGCCGACCACGAGCGCAAAGACGGTGATCGCCTCGGCCATGCGGGTGATGGGACGTCTCCATTCGGCGTGAGTGACGCGCAGAATGGCGGAGATCAGCGTCCCGGCGTGGCTGATGCCGATGAAGAAAACAAAATTCGTCATATACACGCCCCACGAAACGTAGTTCCGCATCGCCGTCACTTGAAGGCCGTGGCGCAGTTGAATGATGTAGGCGATCAGCCCCCCGAGAATGACGACGATCAAACCGCCGATCCAAAGTTTCGCCGCGCGCGAGGAGGGAGATAGCGTTCCGATGATCTCCAGTTGCGCGTCCTCCGAGGGGCGAATTTCCGAAGATGAATTCCTTCCTTCAATGGCGACGGGATTAACTGGTTCCATGCGCGTCATGTTTTTGTTCGTTCGGGGTGGGGTAAACCCGGTGCTTGGTCGAGAGGTAATAAACTCGCGGTTGGGTTCCCAACTCCTCCATGTAGCGATACCCTCCGCGTTCCTTCAGCAATTTGGAGAGCCGTTCGGTCTCCCCTTTGGAATTGGTCACTGCGTCCTCGTTCTGGTCGCCGAAATAGATCGAACCCATCGGACAGACCTCCGCGCAGGCGGGAAGTTTTCCCTGCGCGGCGAGATTGGGACAGAAATCGCATTTCTCCACCGTTCCCATGCGACGTGGAAATCCACATTCAGGCGAGTAAGGATGATTTTTCGCCTCCGGCGGCTCCTCGGGCTTTCCCCAATTGAAAACGCGGACGGAATAGGGACAGGCCGCCATGCAAAACCGGCAACCGATGCACCTCTGATTGTCCACCAGCACGCATCCATCTTGCCGTTTGAACGTCGCGTCAACGGGGCAAACTTTCGTGCAGGGAGGATTGTCGCAGTGGAAACAGGGCTTGGGAAAATAATAGGGAGTCGCGTCGGGGCTGTCCTTCATGGTGAGGACCTTGATCCACTCCCGATCCGGCGGGACGAAGTGCATCTTGGAACACGCCTCCTTGCAACTTCCGCAACCGTCGCAGGTCGCCAGATCAATGACCATGACCCATTTTTTCCCGGGAACGCCCACGCGGGCTTTGACGTCCGCGGGCGGCGGGGGACATGGAAAAGCCCGACCCGTGTCAACGTGAACTAGCTTGCCTTCGGGTGTCAGGACCGGTGTGAGAGATTTCGGCTTTTCGCTCTCTTGACTCACGGCCTCGACCACTTTTTCCGCTCCGGCGACGCCCGCAAAAGCGGCGCCTGCCGCCGCGCCGCTCAGCGCCATTTTGAGAAAAGCCCGCCGTTCCAGTGATTCCTGATTCATTTCGAGGCCGCCTCTTCATGCAGATAAAACGCCTGCTCCTTGAGGCTTTGGACGTAAGCGGTCACGGCATCAATCTCATGGTCGTTCAACGCCTCCTCCGGCTTCTCGGCGACGCTCGCGGCAAAGGGAGGCATGGTCGTTCCGACGCGGTAGCGACGAGCGTTGACGACGAAGTCCCGCACCCGCGCGTGAGTCCAGCCGTTCGAACCGTAATCCGACAAATCCACTCCCGGCATGTTGGAGGTTCCGTCAACGGTGTGGCATCGCGCGCATTGATTGCCGAAGACTTTCTTCCCTTCGTCCAGTAGCGCGGCGTCGGTCGGTGATTGGGACGGACTCGCCGTTGAAATTTCAGTTGGCGCTTGCGCTTTTTGCGACTGATCGGAGACACACGCCGTGCCGATTCCGAGAACGGCGAAGGCCAAGGAGGCCGCGACGATGGATATGGATCGTTCCATGATTATTTCCCCTTTTCCGTTGGAGCTTTTTCCTGCGATTCCTCATAGGAGGGATGGAAATGCGTCGCCGCGGCTTGATACGGCGGATGGAAGAATTGAAGACTCCAGCTTCCATGCCAAGGATCTTTTCCCATGACCGGCTGGCTGACCGGTTGGTTCTTCTCCAGCGGCCAAGGAACCGGCGAAGTCGCGATGTCAACCAAACCCGCGCCGGCGCGCTCGGCCGCCGTGATGATTCCATCAAACGGACCGACGATCACACCCGCGACGCCGCGATCACGAACATTGCCGAACCATGACGCGGGAAGTTCGATCGGAGAGAGCAAAACATTGGCGAATCCCCGGCCAACCTTCAGTCCCGCGCCGGCCAAATATCCCGCGGGGGGATTTTCAGGATCGGAGCCTTCCTCGGGAACTTGGATGGCGCTCTTGAACGACCCGCCGGCGAGCGCCTCCAATTCGGCCACGGTCTTTTTGTATTCCACCTTGGCTTCAATCAGCTCTTCGCCGTCCTCGTGATAGCGCATGAGGTCCCGTTCCCAAGTGGCGAACTCGATTTTTCGCGCCTCATAGAGGTCCATGTCGTCCTCTTCGATGAGTTTTTTCAGATTCGCCAGATAACCCCGCTCCAGAACGCGGATGCGGACGCGCGCGACGTTGAGCGTTTGATAGGTCGCGTAAAGTTCGTTGCCGACTTCCCAGCGCGTCGCCTCCAACTCCAGCCGCGCCCGCTCCGCCTCCGATTTGGCCGCCTTGATTTCCCCCTGATTTTGATTGAACAACTTCAACGCCGCCGCGCCGCCGAAACCATACTCGGTGGAGTGCGCCGCGGCCTCCGTGGAAGTTTCGTGGGTGTGCGCCCGCGAAACGGACCCTTCAAGGTCCGGCACGCGGTCGCGCATGGCGGCCGAAAGCGCGTGCCGCGCCGCGCGAAGTTCGGCCAGCGCGGATTTGACTTCGAGGTTGCGCGAAAGAATCGCCTTGCGCAGGTCCTCGTATCCGACCGGGATCGGCAGAGGATCGAGCGAGTCTTCGATGAACAGACGCGTGTCGGCGGGAAGTCCCAGCAGAGTGTTCAATTCGGTTTCCGACTCCATGACCTCTAGGCGGTCATTGATGTCGTCTTGCTCGTTGTCGAGAAAACCCATTTGCGCCCGCGACTGATCGTCGGATCGGTCCTTGATCGCTTCCGCCATCAGGGGTTTCACGCCGAAGACGACGTTGTGCAACAACCCCAACCCGTGGGTATGGCCGACGTATTCGGCGGCGGCTTGCTTGATGTTCTTGACCAGTTCGACTTCCTCTTGGGCGATCTCGGCCCGCGCCGCGTCGAGTTCGGCGCGCGCCTGAAGAATCCGCGCCGGTCTTCCGCCGGCGATGTTGATGCTTTGGGTCAACGCGGTTTCCAGCGTCCGGGCGTGGCCTTTGACGACGGAGCCATCCTCCTTGGCTCTCTCGCGCGAACGCTCGTGACTGTAGGCGACTTCGATATCGGGATTTTCGAGCAACGCCACGTCAATCAATTCTCCCTCGGCCACGCCGATCTCGTTTCGCATGGCGCGAAGCGCCGGATTGTGAACCAGCCCGTAAGCGGCGGCGGATTCCAGCGTGAAGGTCACTTGATCCGGCAAAGGGGGACGGGTCTCCTCCGCAAAAACCTGAGATAAAATGCCGAGGATCAGAATGAAACAAGCCAAGTGGCACATCCGCCCCCGGCTGTGGAAGGATGCCATCGGTCCCTCACCGGCGAGGGATGATCCGGTGCCACATCTTCGGACAAACTGTAAATGTTTTTTGTCTTCTTGTCGTTGTTGCATGGGATTGGTTTAGGACCTCTCTTGATGGGATTGTCGCGCGCGCTCGATCGCGCCGACGACCAGATGGTAATAGGTATCGAGAATGCACCAAGGATGGGCGGGACCACCCGCGTCGCGCACGTCGCACACTCCGTTCTTGTCCTGATGTTCGCAATGCGCGCAAACCCGGTTCCGAAGCTCCGCGACGTAGGGGTCCATGGCCGAACTCGTGATCGCCGAAACCGTTTCGACGATGGCCGGAAGTTTGGCGAAGATCGGGCAAGCCTCGGAAAGTTCCAGCGCGCAACGGCTATCGGATCCGGACTTGGATGGAACAAATCGGCAACACACTTTGCAAACATCCTCGCGGACGGCTTGGCGGTATTCAGGCAAGGGAATAGCGGTCGTCATGCGTGTCTTCCGTATTTCGGAACTTTTCGCGGGCGCATTGTTGCAACACGCTCGCAACAAAACCGATGTGTGGGCAATTCTCATGCCACACGATGCAAATGTTCATCGAAAGGAGAATATCAATTGCACTTCACCGACCTGTGGAATTTCGGTTGGCAACGGTTTACCGTTGAATCGTGAGCTTGTTTCATCCCACCGGCGATGGATTGACAACTTCGCGGAGTTTGTTGATCGGATGCGTCGTATTATTTGTTTTGCTTTTGGCCGCGACGACGGTCACTCCCGCACAAGCGGCCTATGCGGCATTTCTCGCCGTCGCGCTTCTTTCGGCGTGGATCGCGAGCCGCGACGCTCTCGAAGGAATCGCCGTCGAGCGGATTCATGGTCCGCGGATTTTTGAAGGAGACCGCGTTCCCGTCACGCTCGCCGTGAGGCAAACAACCGGGTTGCCTCAGACGCTAGTCGTCGTCGAGGATCAATTTTTCGCCTCGCTGAGCATCCGGCAGAGGCATCTGATCCCGATGATGAACCGCAAATGGGAGGCGCATTTGCATTACACGAAGGAAGCCGAGCGGCATCGCGGCCTTTATCTGCTGGGACCGGTCCGACTATGGACCGCCGATCCGCTGGGAATTTTCGCGCGGGACGTGGAACTGGATTGCCTGACGCGGCTGACCGTTTATCCGCGCGCAATTCCCCTGCCCGGCTACAAATTCCTCGGACCGCGCCCTTGGACCGGCCCGACGCTCGAAAAAGCCGACCGCATCGGGTACGGCGAGGAAATTCTCAGCGTCCGTCCTTATCACGCCGGAGACCCGCCGACGCGGATTCATTGGCGCACCTCCATCCGGCGCGGTCATCTTCACGTCATCGAGCAGGATGCGTGCGTTCAGACCGAGGCCGCGATTTTCGCGGACCTGACGCGCCGCTCGCGGTTCGGCACGGGGGCGGAATCCACGACCGAGATGGCGATCGGTTGCGCGACTTCCATCCTGACCGAAGCCGCCGACGCGCGTCATCGGATCAGCCTCACGCTCGTCCGCGAGGAAATCGAGCCGTTCCCCGCCGGCTCGGGATTGGCGCATCTTAGGCACTTGCTGGATCGTCTCGCGGTGGTCGCTCCGGGGGGCGATTTTGATTTTTGGGGCGAGGCCGAAAAAAAATCGGCGGTTCTTGGTTCAGGTTCTCGCGCGATCTTCATCGCGCCGGGCGCGACGACACAGGCCGAACAAGCCGTTCCCCTCGTTCGCCGCCTTCTCCTTCGCGGCGTCGTCGTGGACGTCGTGTTGTTGGACGATTCCGCGATGGCGCGAATCTGGCGGGATCAATTTCCGCCGACGATCCACGCGGCCAATTCGTATGGCTCGCTCCGTTCGGCGTTGGAGATCGCGGGCGCGCGCGTCCTGCCGCTCCTGCGCGGCGAGGACGCTTCTCATCTGATTCAGCGAAGCCGGAATTAAAAAACCGTCTCATTTTTCCGCCGAATCAAGACGTTAAAGACCAGGGGACGCCAACGGCGTCCCGCAACTCAGCCCAAGGTTGCCGAGCGTGGCGAGGCTACCTTGGGGTTCGCGGACAAAACGGCGCAACCCGAAAGCGGGTTGCGGAAATGGCGCGTTATCGTGAGACAAGACGGAATTTACGAATCCGAGTTGAATCGCTCAGCTAAATATGCCAAGAATTCGATTGAGCCGCATCGGATCGGCGGGCGAACGGACGAAAGCAATAGGATGGGTGCATTTCACTTTTCCGAGAAATTGCGCAACCCCTGCGGGGTTGGGGGATACGGCCGGATGTCCCAAAGTAGCCTTGCTACGCTCGGCAACCTTGGGCTGAGTTGCGGGACGCCGGTGGCGTCCTCGTGCCCCTCGCTCCCGTCTTCCATCGGAACAGTGAATTGCACTAATACGATCGATCCCATGGACGCTCCCTTACGGTCGCGGCTCGGATGCAGAGTTCATTGCCGGCGCACATATAGAGGAAAGGACCACGCATGATCAATCTTCACTTCGCTCCACATCGCCTTCTCGCATGGGTGATTTTGGGGGTTTGCGTCCCAATCTTGTTTGGAACGGGGGGATGCCAAACAGCGTCCAGAAAAGAGCGAAAGGAAGCGGAGCGACGGAAGAAACAGGAGAAGGAAGAGGAGGAAATCGCCGCGCCGAACCGCAAATCGCTGGAAGTCGGCCAACGCGCGACCTTTGAGTTCGATCCCGACGGCGTCTGGCATCCGACCACCGTCGCCATCGAGAAAGATCAGCAAATCCAAATTGTCGTTTTGGGCGAAGCCGCCCAGTTGGGGGACAGCATCGTGGAATTTCGGATTGGAAGACTCGAACAGGTCATCAGTCCGCAGATGGAATTTCTCGTGACAATGCCGGGACCGCTGGCGTTTCGTCTCGATCCGCGCGCGGCCCACGGTTTCAAAGGGACGGTTCAGGTCGAAGTCGCGCGGATCAATTGAGCGACTAAATTCACCTCCGGCTATTCGACAATCAATGTGGAAGGGGCGCTCCGCGCCGCGACTCGAAGCAAATTTAACCCGCCTCATCGGTCGCCGCCGAGACCGCCCCTCCCGCATTGAAATAAGCTCAATCCTTCGTTTCGGGGTTCTTCTTCTTCCCCGTCAGTTTCTCCAGCGCCGCCACGCGCTCGTTCAGTTTCGGAAGGCGGTGGACCATCGCCTGAATCCGGAAAAATTCCTGCGCGGGGAGTTGCGGTTGTCCGGCAAGGACCGAACCCGGCGCGCAGTTCTTGTGCAGGGCCGTCCGCGCCGCGATGATCGAACCCTTGCCGATGGTGATGCCGTCGCGGATGGCGACGTCGCCGCCGATCACGCACAAATCCTCGACCGTGACCGATCCGGCGATCCCCGTGCATCCGGCGATCACGCACCACCGCCCAATGTTGCAGTTGTGGCCGATCTGCACGAGGTTGTCTATTTTCGTGCCGCAACCGATTCGCGTCTCGTAGAGGAACGGACGATCAATCGCGGTGTTGGCTCCGATCTCAACGTCGTCCTCGATGACCACCATGCCGATCTGCGGAATCTTGATCATGCCCGACGATCCGAGTTCATAGCGGAAACCATCCGCTCCAAGGACCACGCCGGGATGCAGTATGACGCGCGTGCCAACTTTGACGCGCCCTTGAACCGTGACGTGGGCGTGAAAATGGGAGTTCGCGCCGACGGAGCAACCTGCGTCAATGGCGCAGTGCGATCCCAAGATCGCCCCTTCGCCGATCTGGACGCCGTCTCCTAAAACGCAATAAGGACCGATGGACGCCCCGTCGCCGATTTTCACGTCGCGCCCCAAGACGGCGGTCGGATGAACGCCCGGAGCGGCAACCGGCGCGGGATAAAGCCGTTGCATGATTTGCGCGACGGCCTTCCAGACGTTGCCGACTTCGATCCGTGCGCGTCCGGGTAAATTCGTCTTGGGCGGAACCAAAAGCAATCCCGCCGGAGAAGCCTGCGCGGATTTCAAATGTTTTTCGGAAGCGGCGAAGGAAATTTCCTCGGCGGTCGCCGAATCGAGCGTCCCCAAGCCTCTCAATTGTTTCGGAGCCGATTCGCCGTCCAGCAATTTCCCGCCGACCCATTGGGCGATTTCGTCCGGCGTCGGTGAGAGAACGGCGACGGGGCGAAAATGGGCCGGGATTTTTGGCGATTGAGTATCGGAAGTCATGTCAAGCTCCGTTTCCTCCGAGAGCATCGTGCTCCCGTCAAAATGTCTTGGTTCTCATTAACCCCGCGATTCATCGCGGGGTTAATGAGAGCTTCTCGCTCCATCTCCCAAGTGGACATACCCGAGTCGCATGCGAGATGTGCCCGTCTCCCCAGTATTCATGGATAAATTGACAGGCTCAAGGAAACAAACCTAGAATAATCCACGGCGGGAGGAATGGAAAATGCCGGGCGAAGAACTGATCGAAATTTCTCTTCAGGAAATTCAGGCGGCGGAGGGGATGGGCGCTCAGATCATGATTCTGGGGGAAAACGAGGGAACGCGCCGTTTTCCCGTCTTCATCGGATTTCACGAGATGGACGCACTGGACCGCGCGCTTCACGGCAAACAGACGCCGCGCCCGCTCACTCACGATTTGGTCCTCAACGCCATTGATTCCATGGGGGGCAAACTGGAGCGCGTCATTATTGACGATTTGCGCGAGGACACGTTCTTCGGCAAGCTCGGCGTGAAGATGCCCGACGGCAAGGAGGTGTTGGTGGATTCGCGCCCATCCGACGCCATCGTGCTGGCCGTGCGGCGCGGAGTTCCGATTCTTGCCGCCGCGCACGTTTTGGCCTCCGTCGAACAACATCAATCGGAGGAAGAGCCGGAGTGAGGCTGGCGAAATCATGCTCGACGAAATCCTATCTCCCCGTCGGGTTTTTCTGGACCTTCAATCCGCTCCCAAGGGCGATCTCCTGCGCGAAATGACGCGTCGTCTGGCCGATTTGGGGGAAATTGACGATGCCGGAGCCGTCGCCGACGCGCTGATCAAGCGGGAGGAAATGATGACCACCGGCGTCAAGCGGGGGTTCGCGTTTCCGCACGCCTTCACGCCTCACGCCCGCGCGCTCGCGCTGACCCTCGGCGTCATCCGCGCCGGAACCGATTACCAATCGCTCGATGGATTTCCGGTCGAATTCATTTTTCTTCTGCTCGGCCCGCCGACGGGTCAAGACGTTCATTTGCGTCTTCTGGCCCGGATTTCGAGAACGGCTTCCGAGCCGGGAATGTTGGAGGCGTTGCGCGAGGCGCAAGACGCCGAAAGCGTCATCAACATCCTGAGCGAAGCCGACCGCTTTGCGGCCAATGCGTTGTATTGAAAAATTGGCTAGCGGCCGCGAATCTACTCCACAAAATTTCTATTCATACATCGTCCAAGACCGGACCGCGTTGGGAGGAGGCGGAGACAGAAGCGAAATAATCGGAGCTACCCAAAGCTCAACTCCGTGTGCCCCGTCGTTCGCCGTGAAAAAGAAATTGGAGCCGGAAATGACGAACGCCGAAGGATTGGAAGAGGCCGCGCCGGGGGCGATGTCTTGAGCGCGCCGGGTTCCGTTCGCCGACCCGTCGGATTTCCAAAGCTCCATTCCCGAAACTTCATCCGACGCGGCAAAGACAAAATTCCAAGCCACGCCGAGCGGAAGAAAGTTGGAAGGCGAGGAACCTTGGGGTCCGGCGCAAATCTCCTTGAATATAAACGTCCCCGCCGCCGTGCCGTCGCTGAACCAAAGCTCCTCGCCGTTGACGCCGTCGTTCGCCGTGAAGAAAAGATTCCCGTTTACATTCGTGAGGTTGCGCGAAGAAGACGAGGCCGCGCCCGAAACAATGTCCTTGACCAGCACGGTCCCGCCGAGAGTTCCGTCGCTCCTCCAAAGTTCGTTCCCATGAAAGCCGTCATTGGCGACGAAGAAAAGTCTGCCGTTGACGGGGGTAAGAGAATTGGGAAACGAGCCGAACGTTCCGGAATAAATGTCTTTGACGAGCAAGGTTCCCGCCGCCGTTCCATCGCTTTTCCAAAGCTCGTTGCCCGTCGCGGTTTGGTAGGCGCTAAAAAAAAGGACGCCGTTCATTTCGGCCATGTTCTGCGGATAAGAACTTCCCGCGCTGATGTCCTTCACCATGACCGTGCCCGAATCGGTGCCGTCGCTTTTCCAAAGTTCAAATCCATTGACGCCGTCGTTGGCCTGAAAGAACAAGACGCCGTTGACGTTGATGAATTGGGTGGGAAGGGAGTCGGTCGCGCCCGGAGAAATATCCTTCACCATGACCGTGCCGCTCGTCGTACCGTCGCTCTTCCACAATTCCGCGCCGTGGGCCGGATCGGTGGCTTGAAAAAAAAGGGTTCCGTTGACGACGGTCAGTTCCTTGGGGGCAAAATAGGAGGACGCCCCCGGGTAAATGTCGCGGACCAAAACCGTCCCCGACGTCGTCCCGTCGCTTTTCCAGAGTTCCTCACCGGTGGCCGACGCTTTGGCCAGAAAAAAGAGGGTCCCGTTCACGTTGGTCAGTTCTTGAGGAACCGACCCGACGTTGCCGGGTTCGATGTCCCGCACCATGACCGTTCCGGAAGTCGTGCCGTCGCTTTTCCAAAGCTCCGCGCCGTGAACGCCGTCATCGGCGGCGAAGAAGATTGCGCCGTTGACGTCGGTCAGTCCATAGGGAAACGAACCGCTTGCCGGAGGATAAATGTCCTTCACCAAGAGCGTTCCGCCGGGTGTGCCGTCGCTCTTCCAAAGTTCGACGCCGTGGATTCCGTCGTCGGCCTGAAAGTAGAGCGTTCCGGAAACGTCAGCCAGCCATTGCGGATCCGAATCGCCCGCGCCCGGGTTGATGTCATTGACCAGCATCGTGCCGGATGACGTTCCGTCGCTGATCCAAAGTTCGACGCCATCGGACCCGTCGTCCGCTTGGAAAAAAAACTTCCCGCCCGAGGCGGTGAAGTATTGCGGATTCGAATCCCCCGCTCCCGGATTGAGGTCGGCGAGAAGCAGGGTTCCCGTCGCGGTCCCATCGCTTCGCCAAAGTTCCTTGCCGCTAACGCCGTCGTTGGCTTGGAAAATAAGGGTTCCCCCGACGTTGCTCAGTTGAGTCGGAAAAATTCCGTTGGAGCCGGGAATGGCGTCCTTGACCAACACGGTCCCGGCGTTCGTGCCGTCCGTTTTCCAAAGTTCCGCGCCGTTGGCGCCGTCATCGGCGCGGAAGAAAACAATTCCATTCACGTCGGTAAGCTCCTGCGGATTGGAGCTTCCTCCGGCGGGATAGACGTTCTTGATGAGCGTTGTTCCGGCTCCGGTCCCGTCGCTGACCCAAAGCTCCGCGCCGTTGACACCGTCGTTGGCGTTGAAAATCAGACGTCCATTGGAAGGGGTCAGCCACTTGGGAGACGAAGAAGCCGATCCGGGCATGATGTTTTTCACCATCGAGGTTCCGCCGGCGGTTCCGTCGCTTTTCCATAATTCCACGCCGTCGGAGCCATCGTCGGCGGTGAAGAAAAGCATGTTGCTCACAACGGTCAGTTTGGAGGGATTGGAGGGAGACGCGCCGGGATTGATGTCCTTGAGCAGAATGGTCCCAGCGGCAGTCCCATTGCTCTTCCAAAGTTCCGCGCCGTGAACGCCGTCATCGGCGCGGAAATAAATCGCGCCGTTCATCACCGTCAGTTCGGATGGAAAAGAGGTGTTCTGTCCCGGATTGACGTCCTTGACCAAGGCTGTGCCCGCGGGCGTTCCATCGCTCTTCCAAAGTTCCGCTCCGTGAACGCCGTCATCAGCGCCGAAATAGGGGGAGCCATTAAGAATGACTAAATTGGAAGGAAACGAACTGGCGGGGCCGGGTCGGATGTCCTTGACCGGATACGTTCCCGGATCCGTTCCATCGGATCGCCACAACTCGACGCCGTCGGTCGGGTCCTCGGCGGAGAAATAGACGACCCCTCCGATTTGAACAAATTCCGCCGGACTCGCGTTGACGTTGAGGCTCGGCGTCGTGTTGATGTCCTTGACCATCACAGCCGGTTGGGATGAGACGGCGGACGCGATCGACCAGAGCAAAGCCGGAATCATTGCCGTTGCCGCTCGCCTAAACATCGTTCCCATGCGAGAAAGCATATACTCCCCAAGGCGATTCGACAACTCGCCAATCCAAGAGAACTTGAGGACGGCAGTGCCACATTGGTATTTTTGAGTAGCCTGAATTATACCTAGGAGATGGACCAACCTACTTATGCCGAATGCAATCCATTCAAATCCGCGGCGAATCGGCGCTTGGGCGGGAATGATCGGTCCGTCAGTGTTCGTGATCGTCTTTCTGACCGAAGGCCAACTCCGGCCGGGGTATGACCCGCTGGCCATGTATGTCAGCGAGCTGTCGCTCGGTCCGCGCGGTTGGATCCAAATTCTCAATTTCCTCTTTCTTGGAATTTCGCTTCTTCTTCTTGCGCGAACCGCCGCAGGAGAATTTCCGGAAGGAGCCGCGTCCAAATGCGGTCCCTTGCTTTTCGTGATCATGGGTATGGGATTTCTGGTTTCCGGCGTCTGCGTGACCGATTCGGGAACTTTGTTCACCGATCAAGCCAGTCTGCACGGCAAAATTCACGGCATTCTCGGCGCGATGGTCTTTTCGCTGATGCCCGTCAGTTGCTATGTGTTGTATCGCCGCTTCCGCGCGGATCAAAATTGGCGATGGCTCGGACGCTGGACATTCGCGGCGGGAGTTCTGGTGGTCGTCTTCATTCTGCTTCTGAAAGCAGGACAGTTAGCGGCTTCGCTTCACCCGTGGATCGGGCTGATTCAGCGCGTCACGCTCATCGTTTATTTTGGCTGGGTCGTTGCGTTCGCGTTTGGATTGAACCGTCGAGTACCGCGACATTCAGAAATGAAGTCTTAATTTTCGTCCGTCGGAAAATCCACGGGCAAGATGTCCGTGAACCTTCCGATGGGTCTATTGATAAAACCAATACGCCGTCGAAAGATGATCCCCCCCTATGGTCACCTCGAGGGAAGGACCCGTGATGAATTTGCCCGGGATGATGAACGTGGATTCGGTGAACTCTCCCGATGAAGCAAACCGGGTTTCGATTTGGAGCGCCTCGTTCCCACCAATCCAAACGCCAAGCTTGAGGGGCGAAGCGAAGGTGAAATCCTGCGGGGCGTTGGAACCGTCGGTTTTGTAAATCGGAACAACAGCCTCGGATGCCACGCGAAAAACAACGTGCAGGGGTTGATTCGGCTGAACGCGGACGTGAAAGCTTTCCGAACCCAAAACCAATCGCCCGATCTCCGTTGCCGACCGCCCCGCGATTTTCCGAGTCGCCGCGAACGGCTGGGAGAACGATCCCGGAATTCTGTTGAAGGTCGAGTATCCGCATCGAGTCTCATCCTCAATGTAACCGACGTCGAGCGAATCCATCAATTTCATCCCCTCGACCGATTTCAGAAGAGCGGGAGAAAGCGGCAGGGTCGCCGTCGTCAGCGTGTCCCATTTGGCGCGATAGAGGATCTGCGCGTCGGAGCCTCCGAACGCGGGCGTTTCGGCGGCGAGTTGCTCGCCGACGGCGGACCAAATCCAGCTCTCCTCGTTCGTCGGCGCGGGAACGAGCCAATAATCCGCGCGAGTTTCCGGACGATGTTTCATCCATTCGAGGTTGCACTCGATCGGATGTTTGTGCGTGAAGATCGGCGTGACGATTCCGTTGACGTTGACGACACGCTGATCCGGCATGAAATATAGTGCGCCTGCTCCGCGCGTCATGCCGATCCGCGATCCTTGCGGGAGAAGCGCGTTGACCTTTTTGTAAAACGCGACGCTGGATGCGACCTCCGCGCAGTCGTCGGCGTATTCCGCCGCAAAGTAACACGCGCCGGCAATCTGATAGATCGCCAACGCAATGACCAGAGCCGGTTCAAGTCTAGGCAAATTCAAGCCGATGGAAAAATTACGGACGCCCACGGCGACGTAGAGAAACCCGATGGGAAGAAACCACGCGAGATACCTGTCGTATTGAAGACCTTGCCAACCGCTGAGCGCGACCAAGCCGACGGAAATGAAGGCGGAAACAATCCACCAAACCTCGATCCGCGCTGTTTTTTCCGACCTCCAATCGCGCGAGCAAAAACCGAACAGTCCCAAAAGTCCTCCGGCGAGCGGAAGGAGATAAAATTGCCGACCCTTGTCGCCAAGACCAAGAAAGACGTCCCGAATCATTGCGCCGAAATCCTTCGTCGCCCGAAGAAGGACCCCTTGGAGAGGATAGAACCGGAACAACCCCTTCCCCATGACCGAGTGAAATGCCGCGCTTCCCGTCAACGCGTAATTCAGGGCCAAAACGCCGCCAAAGGAGACGACCCCAATCAATCCGGCCAAGCTCATTCTCTGACGCGAGGAGGTCGCATCACTTCGACCAATCCAAGGCGCGATCATCAGGACGAAAGACAAGATTGCTCCCTCAGGACGGGTCCATGAAGCCAAGGCCAGCAAGAACGCCGACCACTTCCACCGCCAATGGAGAGCCGCCGCGAATGCGCCCATCGTCAACGCCATGAACAATCCCATTTCGGTCGGGCCAAGGGCGGAGATAAACGTCTGGCCGCTTAACACGGTTAGCAACGCCCCCCAAGACGCGGCTTGCGGTGAAATTTTTTCCGCTGATTTCAAAAATGAAATTAGAAAAAAAAGGTAACAAACCACGCCGAAGAAAAAAGCCGCCGTCCCCAACGCGTCCCCCCCCGCTCCAAGCTTGTAAAGCAAGGCAAGAATCGCAGGATAAAGGTGGCTCGTGCTTCCGGTTGAAGGGGAATCTTCCGCGTTGAAACGATAGGGATGTCCTTCGGCCATCGCCTTGGCGTATTGCTCAAAGATGAAGCCGTCACGCAGGATCGGCATAACGTTGCCGTTCGATCCATAAAACGATCCGATTCCAAAGCAGATGGCGCTGATGAACAACCCGCCACACGAAATCAATTTGAGGTAGTGGGGGGATGGTGAGGTGGAATTGGGCAAATTCACTGACTCGGACTCGCCTCTTCGCCCGTAACACTCCACCGATGCGCCGGTGGTGTCAACTGATTCGGTTTCAAGGAATCTGGAATACTTCCCATTCCGCCATCGCGTTATGAGACATCACACAATTGTTAGTCAAATTGGATAGGCTTTGGACATGCCCGCGCCGGCGGGATGATCGGAGATTCAAGTTGAAGCGAGGTTTGCCGGAGCTTCGGTCCCTATTCCCCTCTTCCTCCGACTTGAACCCGATTGAAAAGATGGGATCCAAGATCAAGGAATTGCTTCGCGCGGCCAAGGCTCGCACGACGGAGGCTCTGGACCGGGCCGCCGCCGCCACTCTGAACGCCGCTACGCCTTCCTACGCCCAAGGCGGGTTCAAATCTTGCGGATGTGTATTTTGCCAAGTGGCTCTAATCCCTCTTCCCATAGACATGCTTCCCATCCGCCACGCCAAGATTGCGGTAAGCAAAGACCATCCGCTCGTAGAGTTGAGCGAGTAAACGCGAGTTGGGGGACACGCGCTCCAGAAGTTCTATTGCCGCTTTTCCCAACGCGCGTCGCCAAGCCGGACCCGGCGGACGGTCGTCGCGCCAGAATTTGAGAAATTCCAGATCGGCGCTTCGCCACTTTGCCCAAAGATGATACGAGCTTCGGCCGACGTGGAATTCTCGTTGCCAGAGGTCCTTCCGCGTCATGGGGGGATGAACATGAATCGCGCGGGCCAGAGGATCGTAGCGAATTTTTCCTCCGGCCTGTTGAAACCGGTAGCCCAGATCGAGGTCCTCGCTTCCGTAGTGGACAAAGCTTTCGTCAAATCCCCCCAACTCGACGAAGAGCGAACGGTCCATGGAAAGATTTCCGGTGAGAAAAAAAGGGAATCCGGCGTCGTTCGGATCGCGGATGCCGTCCAAGTGGACGGGTTCGACCCAATACCGGAAGGGGGGTGAGCGGCGGCTCGAAAATTCCATCGGATACGGTCCAAGAATCGCCTCCAGACGTCCGGCCTTTCGCTCCCCCGTATGTCGCCCGAGCCAACCCGGTTGAACCAAGACGTCGTCGCCGAGAAAGATGACCCGTTCCCCTCCGGCCGCGGCGACGCCGCGATTGCGCGCCGCCGAACGTCCCCCATGGGAAATTTTCAGGCCGCGAAAATTAAGTTTGGATTTCCATTCCGATTCGAGAGCGCCGGGGTCTTCGTCCCCGCCGTCGTCCACGACGATGACTTCAACGTTGCCGATTCCCTCCTGCTCCGCCAAGGCTCCAAGACAACGCCGGAGAATTTGGGAACGCCGGTAAGTGTTGATGACGATGGAATCCATTCATCAGGTTTCGTAGAGCTTCCGGCCCACCCAGGCCTTGTGTATGGATTCCAGGGTGTAGTCGTCCGCGATTTCGGGGTCGTCCTTGAAGTCGTCGAGTTCGACCACCATCTCGAGAAGATCGGAGTATGGGATCAGCACGGGATCAAGAAGGGGATGTCCCGCGTTGAGCGCGTCGGCGATTTCGTCCACGTCGGTCCATTTCATAGGCAAAAATTTACCCTTAAACGCGGGCGGGTTTCAAAGGCGTTGTTTGCAAATCTCGAAATTCCGATTCGGGCAAAAACGGCCTCGCGTCGCCACCTGAAAAGTTTCCTGCCAGTAGCGCGAGCAAATCGGGGGACGAAGCTTCGCGCGGGAGGCCAAAAGCCGCGCTTCGCGAACGGACCGCCGCGAGGGAATTGAACCAGCAAACGCCGCCGAAGGTCAAACGATGAATCGTTGAAGGTCCCCGACGTTCCAACGCCTCAAGATGCGCCGCCGTTCCGTATCCCTTGTGAGCGGCGAACCCGTAATCCGGATACTCGCCGTCGAGCAGGCGCATGATCCGGTCGCGGGCAACCTTGGCCAGAATCGAAGCCGCCGCCACGCAGAGCGACGTTGCGTCGGCCTTGGGCATGGACAAGATCGGACATGCGGCGTTTTTGAGATGAAGATGATCGGTGATGAGAAATTCAGGAGGCGTTGTCAGCGGGGAAAGCGCGCGGGCGGCTCCCAAATGCGTCGCCTGAAGCACATTGATCCGGTCAACTTCTTCGGCGCTCGCCAAACCAAGAGCGACGGACCGGGCTTGCGCCAGAATTTGGACCGCCAATTCCTCGCGCCGCTCCGGTTTCAGCGTTTTCGAGTCATTCACGCCCGCGAGCGACGCTTCCGGTCCCAAGACAACCGCGCCGACGACCACGGGTCCGGCCAGCGCGCCGCGTCCGGCTTCATCAACTCCGCCGAGCAGAGTTATCTTTTGCTTTTTCCTGATTCCTTCGTCGAATTGGGCAAGATGCTTCATGGCGTCCGATCCAAGGATAGATGGATCGGCGCATCAAACGCCATGAAATCAAAACTCCGACAGGCGCGCAAATTTGATTACGCAGGAGGAAGAAGCTCCTTCAACGCCTTCAGAAACGGCTCATAGACGCTTTTCTCCACCGAGAAATAATCTTTCTCTCCCCGGCGGATATAGACGCGCGTGTCTTCCTCTCCCGCCTGTCCAATGACGGCGAGTTCCGCACCCCTGGCGTCGAGAATTCGGATCACGCGATCGGGAGACGCCAGATTTCGCAACGCGATAATTCGTTGATCGGCGGAATCGGCGGGATTTAACTTTCGCTTCCATTTCAAATCGAGCGCCGACAAAACCAGCCGCTCGATCACGCTTCCCTTGACTTGATACGGTTTCGGATTTCCCTCGGCCAAACCGACCCATGCGTCCTCCTGAACGCGGAACGTCCAGCGATGTCCCTTCTCGGAAACGACGATGGAGGCAACTTGATCGGTGGGGAACGCGAAGAGGGTTTTGTCCAAGAAATCCTCGCGGATGTGAAAGAAACGTCCGGGTTGATCCCCCGCGACTGCGAACGTGTCCTTTCCGCCGATCATCCGCGCATAAACCAAATCTTTCCCCTCGACCGGACGACCGGTTTCGATTCCCTCCGCTTTCGCGCCGGACGAGTCGGCCACCTTCACCCGGGCGTAGGGAGAATCCAATCCCGATTGTTCGGCGAGCGGCTGAAGGCTGAAAAACTGCGCGATTTTCATGCGGGGCAGACGCCCCGTCAATGAATTGACCAATTCCTGATCCACCTTCGTCGAGGGATCGTCGTCAAAATGCCAGACGCCGCCGGTATCTTTGCTCAACTTCGTGGTCTGGTTGCCAAACTCCACTTCAAAATGCGCGATCTCCTCGCGCGCCAGCGTGAATATCTGTTTGGATTGTAAATCGAAGACCGTCGGTTGAAGTTTGGCGAAGAGCGACTGGGGAACAAGAAAGATCCGCTTCTTTTCCCGGCACGTCGCGTAATAGGCGGGAGGTTCCCCCTCTCGGCGATTGCCGATCAAGAGCGTGGAGCTTTGCGCTCCATCGCCGCCGAGGGCGACAATCACGGCGACCGTCGGCGAGTCAAGCCCGAATCGGCTCAATTCCAGCGTCGGCGAATCCACAAAATCCATCGCGCGGGTGGTTTGCAGTTCACGCAAAAGACCATTGATTTGCTCCGCGTCGGCCTGCGCCTGAATCGGCTTTTGCAACCGCCATTGGTTGTCCTCTTTTGCCGCTTCGAACGTTGACCCGCCGTGGGTCAGGGTCAGCGATTTGGCCTGCGTGGCCTGAACTGTCAGGATTTCCTTGTTCCGAAAGTGAAGAAGCGGACGCTGAAGCTGATCGGGCAACGCGGCGGAAACCGTGAAGCACTCGCCACTTCCCTCCAACCTCGCGTAAACTTCCCCTCCCACGGGAGAATCGCCTCCGATCATCAATTTCACCGGCGCGTGATTTTTTTGCGTCTCGACCGTCACGGCCACCGGCGGCTGAGCCAATCCGTAAGCCTTCAATTCGTCGGTGTTCATTCTTTGGGGATCGGATTTGGTTTGTTTGTCGAGCGTCTCCAAGAGGGCTTTCACGCTCTCCTCATCCGCTTCGTCCTGCATCGGCGATTTGAGTTTCCATTGGTCCGCATCCTTAACGAGAGCAAGCGACGCGCCCGAACGCTCGATCGTCAAGCCGGTGATTTCCTCCTTCGATCCGGGGATGAGCCGCACGGCCAGCGCGCGCCGCCGTTCGCGAACCTCCGTCCACTTCCAATCCCCCCAAAGAATCAAAAGCGTGCAGGCAAAGCCAAGTCCGGCGAAGATGGTTCGTTTCACGCCCATGCTTGAAATCCCCTACGCCCTCAACTTCCATCGCGAATAAGAGATCCCGCCGAAAAAGATGATCGTCGGGAAGGCGATTACGACCAGAATCAACACCAATCGAATTTCCCCCTCGCTCAGAATGAGGGGCGTTCCGGGAACGACGCGAGGCGGAACCGAAACCAAATCCTCCTGCTCCGTCAGCCAGTTGACCGTGTTGAGCATCAACACCGCCGCCGTGTTTTGCGTCGTGATGTATTGATCCTTCACCAATTCCGAACTTCCGAAAACAGCGAACCTCATGCCGACGCGCGCGTTCTTGTCGGCGGAGGGGGATTCGACCGCCCAACCCAAAACTTGCGCTTCCATCGAAGTGGGGGCTTTGACCTCCCTCGAACCGAGATGAACGAAGGTCTCCGCCCACGCTTCGCCGCTCGAGGCGATGAGGGGCGCGACGACCAAATCCTTCGGCGCGGGATTGAGCGCGGTCAGGCGTCGGACCAGCGGCAGGGCGATGGCCCGCGACGCTTTGGCCAATGGCTCGGTGATCGCATGTTGCTCGTTGAACCACATGACCGGAACTTTCAATGGATGACCGAGCGCGCGTTTGCCTTGGAGGTCCACGACGACCTCCTCCTTGTCTTCAAGTCCGGCGCGATGGAGCAATTCGCGCAGGTTGGCGAAATCAATGCTTTCGCCCGTCGTCGAGGGAAGATCGAAGAAGAGCAGAAATTTTCCGCCGCCTGCGAGATATTCCTCAAGTTGCCTCGTTTCGACCGGAAAAAGATCGCGCGCGGGACCGGCCATGGCCACGAGGGTCGCGTCGGCGGGAACGAAACCGCGTTGCACCAAATCCAACTCCTCGACGGCCATTGCGCGGCTCGCCAGAAAATTTTTGAACGCGCCGACCGAAGCGACTTCCCCCTTTCCCTTCGGGGGCGATTCAAACGCGAGCTCGCCGTGGCCGGAGAGAAAATAAATTTTGATCGGCGTCTCGCGCGTCACCTCCACAATGGCGTTGGTGATCGCCCCTTCCTTGAATTCGCTCTCGGAAATCCTTTTCTTCTTCTCACGGTGGCGGATGTAAATCGTCTTTTCCGCGACCGTCGGATCGAATTGTCGCGTGAAGGCGGGGTCCTTGCGCGGATCGTGAAGGCTCCATTTCACGCGCGGCGTGACCGCCGAATATCGGTCGAGCAGACTGCGATACGAGCGGTCCTCCACGTCGAAGACGACGATTTCCACGTCCCTTTTGAGAAGCCTCAAATACTTGGTCGTTCCGTCGGAAAGGGTGTGAATTTTTTGCGGCGTCAAATCGAAGTTAATGTTGTGGCGTCCCGCAAGAATGTAAATCGAGGCGAAAATTCCGAAGATGAAAACCCCATACAGCCCGATGTTGACGTAGTGTTTCAGGTTGGCGAATTCAACCTTGATGAAAATCGTAAGGAAAAACGCGAGGCCCAAAACGCCCAGCGCGATGGAAAGGGAATCGAAAAAACGCCGATGAATCGCCAGCGCGAACGATCCTGCGACGCAGATCGCTCCGGCGACCGGCCAGACGCGCCGCCAAAATGCTCCGCCGTTGTTTGTCCTCTGGTCCATCGCTCAGATTTTCCACCGCCGCGATTCCAGCGCGCGCGCCGCGACGAACAGACAGGCGGAGGAAGCCAAGATATAGAACGCCAAATCGCCCGCGCTCAACAAACCCGCCATGAAATTTTGAGTGTGACGCGAGGCCGACAGCGCGTTCAACGCCCCTTGAAGCAGGGGATTTGTCACCGGAAAATCGGCCATGATGTTCCAGAAGAGAAGCCCGATCAGCGTGATGATCGCCGAGGTCACCTGACTCGAAGTCAGCGCCGACGCCATAAGGCCGAACGCGGCGTAGGTTGAAAAAATCAGAAAGAGGCCGAGGTAACAGGCCGAGACCACCGACGGATCGGGGATCGCCCCCTGACTCCTTCCCAGCAGATACGCGGTGATCGGATAAATCGAACTGAGCACAACCAAAACCGCGCCGACCGTCACCAGCGCGAAGTATTTGCCCAGCAGGATGCTCCAATCGCCGATGGGGCAGGTCGCCAAAACTTCAAACGTTCCGCTCGATTTCTCCGCCGCGATCAATCGCATCGTCAAAATCGGAATGATGAAGAGAATGAATCCCGCCAAAAGTTGAAATGTCTGCTCGATCACGCTGACGGTGATGTTGGGCGCGTCTCCGCCCAGCGGCGACGCCTTGGCCGACGCGGAATCGTTGGAGAATATGACCAGAACGTCATGGAAAATCGCGCCGCAAATGAGAAAAAAAAGTCCCAGCGCGACGTAAGCGCTCGCGGATTGAAAAAACGCCTTCAATTCGCGCTTGTAGATGGACCCGCAACCCGCCAACACGAAATTCAATTCCCCTCCGCCGACGAAATGACGCGCAAGAAGACATCCTCGAGCGACGCGCCGAGCGCGCCGATTTCCACGACCCCGATTCCGCCTTGAACCAGCATTTTGGCGATTTCCGCCCGGGGATCGGACAACGCCGACGGATAAATCCGAAACGACGGACGCCCCGCATCCGTGTCTTCCCTCAATTCGACGCGCAGAATCCCCCCGACTCTTTCGATCAATTCACGCGCCTTCGCGCCGTCTCCCTCGATGGTCACCGCGATCGGCTCTTCGGTCTTCAGCGATGAAACCAATTTCTCCGGCGTGCCCGACGCCACGATTTTCCCGCGGTCAATCACGATCACCTTTCGGCAAAGCATGCCGACTTCCGGCAAGATGTGGGTTGAGAGCAGAACCGTCCGCCGCCCCGCCATTCCTTTAATCATCCTCCGGATTTCGGCGATTTGCCTCGGGTCCAGTCCCACGGTCGGCTCGTCCAGAATCAAAACCTCCGGATCGCCGAGAATCGCCTGCGCCAGTCCGACTCTTTGGCGAAAACCGCGAGAGAGGTTTCCGATGACTCGTCCCGCGGCCTCTCCCAAGCCGCATTCCTCGACGGCGGCGTCGAGCGTCTTGTGAAGCGCGACGCGGCGGCATCCCTTGATCTCCGCCATGAATCGGAGATAATCGCGCACGGTCATTTGCAAATAAAGCGGCGCGTTTTCCGGCAAATATCCGATCCGCGCACGCGCGCGAAATCCGTCCGACGCGACGTCGTGCCCCCCGATGAACGCGCGCCCCGACGTCGGCGGCGTGTAGCCCGCCAAAATTCGCATCGTCGTCGTTTTGCCGGCGCCGTTGGGACCGAGAAAACCGAGAACCTCCCCGTGGGCCACCTGAAACGAAACGTGATCCACGACCCGCCGCGTCCCGTAAACCTTGGTCAAATTTTCAGCCTGAATGGCATTGCCCGACGGTTCCAGTTGAGGTTCGCCTTCCGCCGAGGCAAGTGGGGTCAACTTCATGTTCGACGATGGATCCTTTTTAATCCACGAACCGGTATTTGATGAGCGTCCAGAGAGCGGCGAAGCCGTCGCGCCAAGTGATCTTTTTTCCCTCGGCGTAATCGCGCCCGCTGTAGTGGATCGGGACCTCGAAGAGACGAAATTTATTCTTCAAGACCTTGGCCGTGATTTCCGGCTCGATGTCGAAACGGTTGGAGCGAAGCTTGACCTTCTCGAAGACCTCGCGCTTGAAACATTTGTAGCAGGTTTCCATGTCGGTCAGCGTGCAACTGTAGAGGATGTTGGTGGTCAACGTGAGAAGCTTGTTGCCGATGTAGTGCGAGATGAGAAAGACGCGGCGCACGCCGAGGAACCGCGATCCGTAAACCACTTCGGCTTGACCTTCAAGAATCGGGCGGAGCAAAAGCGGATAATCGTCGGGATCATATTCGAGGTCGGCGTCTTGAATGACGACGTGCGTTCCGCCGACGTGCTCAATGGCGGTGCGGAGCGCGGCCCCCTTGCCGCGATTGCGGTCGTGGTAGAAAATTTTCAATCCGGGCCGCCCTTCCAGCTTCTTCATCAGGTCGCGCGTGCCGTCGGTCGAGAAATCGTCCACCAAAATTATTTCCTTGGGAATCTCGACCGCCTCGACCCGCGTTAAAATTTTTTCCAGCGTCTGCGCCTCGTTGAAGACGGGCATCAGGACCGACAAGAGAAAATTCGGCGGCAACGGCGTCCGTTTGTCCGATCGCGGCTCTGGTAAGTATTGCTCGCTCATATCCCCTTCTTGATCATAATCATAATCTTAATCATAATCTTGCTCTTGCTCTTACTCTTGCTCCCAAGCGTTGTCGAACCTTTTTGTTCGACCCCTACGGGGTCGGCTGTGGAAGGGAAACCTTTCCCCCGGGTTTCGCTTCGCTCCACCCGGGACTACCCTCATTCGATCCCTACGGGATTGAGTCGAAAGAATTCACCGGATGGGGCCAAATGTTATTTCTCCGATTCCTCCCTCTTCACCTTTCCCCCCTCCTCACCATCAACGCCCTTGGTTTTTGCGAGGTGGAATCCACCGGACGTAACGCGAGCCAGCCGAATTTGGCCTGCCAATCGGCCTTCAGCTCATAATTCTGCACGATGGCGCTCCGGATCGGTTGCTCCAGCCAATCATGCTCTATAATCGTGTCATTCAAAAGAATATATTTGTATTTCTTGCCATTGATGATTCCCAGCGCGTAGGGGGAAACCGGTTGGCCGGAGACCGCCACGTCGCGGACGTGGTCCAAACTGACGTCGGTCGGACGACCGACAAGGTAGGCGTAATAATTGGCGTGGGGAATCCAAACATTCCCGTCGAGTTGCGAGATGCCAAGGAGAAGGTTGCGCCCGTTTTCAACGTATTTCGGCTCATCCCCAAGATAACCGGGAACATGATACTTGAGTTGGTCCTCGGTCCAAGGATGCTCGGGGTTGCCCCCTTTGCCGTCCGGCCAAATTTTCTTGACGCGCGAACAGTGGAATAAATCCAAGCAGGCCAAAATCAGAACGAGCACGGGGACAAGACTCACGCGCGCCCGCCATGGCTTGTTGCGAGGGACGGGACGATGCCGCAAAACTCCGACGAAAATGATGGCCGCCGCCAACGTCGCTTCAAGGGCGAGATAACGGCGGAAGATCAGTATTCCCGTGAAGGCCATCAGCAAGATGAGAAGAATCAGGGAGAGCGAGATGATTTCGCGCGGAGGGGACTTCCCGACGGGCATGATCGAGCCGACCGCCATTCCAAAATAGAGAACGATGAAGAACCACATCGGAAGGTAATGATTGACGTAGCCGCCGATGGTCAACGCGCCTCGGCAACTGAAATACGAAGCCGCCGCCAATGCCGGAATGCCCAACGCCCAATGCCAACGCCGCCGGATCACCGCCAAAATTCCCCACGCCGCGACGACCGTAAGCGGAATCGTGGCCGGGCGAAACACGTCCTCGACCAGCCGCTTTTGCCAATTCCCCAAATCCAAGTTGTGATTGGACGGAACGGAGACGGTCAGATACCAAAAGTCAGGATTCGTGACGTTGAAATAAATCATGCCGATCCCGCCGAAGGTCAGACCGGCGGCGGCTCCCCAAATCGCGCGAAGCGGACAAATGAGAAACGCGAGGGGCGTAAGAACGACGGCGATTTGTCCGGCGGTCTGTTTTGTGAAAAAACCGAGGGTGAAAAAAAGACCGCCGACGATACCCTTAAGAATTTCCAACCCATCGCTCTTGGATCGGCGATCCAAAAAAGCCCAGCTTCCCAAACCGAGCAGGAAAACGTGCGTCACGTCCACCCGCGCCAAATCGAACCACCAGCCGACGTAGGGATCAATGGCCGTGAAAAAACCGGCCGCTGAGAGCATGGCCAGCCAGCTTTTCGTTTCCCGCCAGATCCATCCCATCAAAACCAACAGGATTCCCCAGAGCGCGAGCACCGAAACGATCCGTCCGGAATAGAGCGTGTGAGGATGCTTCGGATCGTCCACGAACTTCATGGCGAGGGCTTGAAGGTAGCTGTAGAAGGGCGTGTAAAGGAGTGGAATGTAATCGCCGTCGCGCCGGGGATAAAGCGGCTTGCCGTCCAAAATCCGAACCGCGTGGAGCGTCATGTCCCCCTCATACATTTCGAGTTCGTGAAAAGTTTTGATCCGGCTGTCCATGACGAAATAAACGCGGTGAGCCAGATAACCCAAACCGAGCAAGGGAACCAGCGCGGCAAGAAAAACAACGATCCGCCATGGACGTTGACGGGCTAATTTGATGCGCGTCTTGAGCCAACGGCGAAGCGGCGGAGGCAAAGGCAAGCGAGCGCGCGAGGCTACCTCGACCGGTTCGGGTTGCATGGGAGTTTGTTCGTGAGAAGGACTATCTTCCATAATACATGATGATGGGCGCGAAATTATTTTTGGTCAGATCAGGAACCAGCTTGGTCTCGAAAAGGTCTTTTCGGATTTTTCCGAACGTCGCGAACGAATCCCTGAACGTCTGGCCGCTCGGGAATCCCCCTTGCAGTTCCATGAGAACAATATGCTCGTTCTTTTTCATGCTGAACAAAAAGGTCGGACGGTTCATCACCCCCGGATGCCCTTTGTTCGGGTCGAGATTGAGATACAAACGCGCTTCGGCTTTGAAGCTGGTGATCGGCAAACCCTGCGCGCTCCGGAGCGCGAAAAACTGGCCGTTCCAGAAGAACGCCCCCCAATACTGAATGAAGAAGCTGAACAGGAAGGCCGGAATGAAAAGGGGCCAGCGCAAACTCCGCCACCGCGCCTCGGGACGGAAAAACCAACCCGTGCAAAGGGCGATGAACGGCTGAATGTCAATCAGGTAGCGATAGCAATAGGACCAGCCCGCCCACCATTCGAGGTAACAGGAGTAAAACAGAATGTGAATGACGAGAAAGATCGCGGCCAAACGGATAATCCGCTGAAGAAATTCGACCGGTGGCCGCGCCTCGATGATCGTGCCGTCCTCTTTCTTTTCTATCCGTTTTCGCTTCACGCGAAAAAGGCCGAAGATTCCCGGAATTGCGAAAACCGTGACCGGTCCCGTCATGAACATGCCGAGACTCGGCGAAAAAAGAAGCCCGAAAAATCCGCTGAAGAAATTTTCAATGTGCATCAGATTGGGCGTGCGTAGCTGGTCCAGATTGTAGAAATATCCGGTCTTGAGCGGACTGCCGAAATACACCATGTTGTGAATGACGAACCAAAGCGCGACCGGCGCAATCCCCGCCATGAAAAGGACGTTGGCCTTGGGGGAGCGGCGCATCTCCCACAGCCCGAAAAAGAAAAAAGGAAGCACAAAAAAGATATTCGTCAGGCGCATGGCGAATGCGCTGGCAATCGCCCAGCCCGCCAAAACCGCCCAGCGTTTCGTTCCCGGCTCATCCAGCAGGCGAACCGCGCGTTCGAGCGCCCAAACGGACAAAATCAGGAAAAACGCCGAAGGCCCCATCGCCCAGCTTCCCTGACTCGTAATCGCCCAAATGCTCGTACCGAGCGACATGCCGAGCGTCGTCAGCAAGGCCAGTCCGATTTTTCCTCCGTGCAGTCTGCGGATGAGGCTGAACGTCAACGCGCCCGTACCCGCGGCGATCAGCGTCGAAATCCATTTGTCGAGATAGAACGTCAGGTAATGCTCCGGCGCCAGACCGAGTATCCGATAGAAGAACAAATAAATCGGCAGGCAAAGCGTCGGCATGTAGGTCGGATAGACGCTGATGGCTTTGTTGTTGCTCGGACTCTTCGGGTCCTCGACGATGGTTCCCAAGTTCCAAGGTTTTTTCTCGGCGGGGTCGGGCAAATAGTACGAGAAGTTCTTCGCCAGAACGACGCACATGAAGCGGGTCGAATAGACGTCGGACCCGGCGATGAAGCGCCCGTTCAGGTTGTAGATGAGCGTCAACGCCGCGAACAGAATCCAATGGGCGTGACGGGCGAGCGGGCGCGTGAAGGACATCGTGGCGTCTTGTCGTTAAAAGATCAGCCCTGTTTGGCCCGGTCGAACGCCTCGAAGTTCTTGCCTTCTTCGGCAAGCTTCTTGAGAAGCGGCGCGGGTTTCCAAATTTCGCCGAATTGCTTCTCGAATTCGCACACGCGCTCATAAACTTTTTTGAGTCCGACGTCGTTGGCATACCACATCGGGCCGCCGCGATAGGGGGGGAAGCCGTAGCCGAAGATGTAGATGATGTCAATGTCCACGGCGCGCAGAGCGATCTCTTCGTCCAAGATGTTCGCTCCTTCATTGATGAGCGCGTAAATCGTCCGCTCGATAATTTCCTCCGGCGTGATCGTCCGGCGCGGGATTCCGGCTTCCTTCGCGCAGTCCTCGATGATTTTTTCAACTTCGGGATCGGGAACCGGTTTGCGGTCCCCAGCGTTATATTTATAAAAACCCTTGCCGGTCTTCTGGCCGTAGCGTCCCAATTCATAGAGTTTGTCCACGATCTTGGATTGGCGTTGCCCGGCGGGAATCAGATGTTTGGAGCCTTGGCGCACGCGCCAGCCGACGTCCACACCCGCCAAATCGCTCATCGCCAGCGGTCCCATGGCCATGCCGAAATTGCTCAACGCGCCGTCCACGTCCTCGGGTTTCGCCCCTTCTTCCAGAAGGAACTGCGCCTCGCGGGTGTATTGCCCGACCATCCGATTGCCGACGAAGCCGAAACAATTGCCGACCAACACGCCGACTTTTTTGAGCTTCTTTGCCAGCGCCATCGAGGTTGCGATGACTTCGTTGCTCGTCTTGGCTCCGCGAACAATTTCCAAAAGCCGCATCACGTTTGCCGGACTGAAAAAATGATGCCCGATCACCTGTTGAGGGCGCGAGGTCACCTCGGCCATTTTGTCAATGTCGAGCGTCGAGGTATTCGTGGCAAGGATGCAATCGGGTTTGCAGACCTTGTCCAGCTCCTTGAAAACGGCGCGCTTGACTTCCAAATCCTCGAACGCCGCCTCGACGACGATGTCGGCGTCCTTGAAATCGTCGTAGTTGAGCGTCGGCCTGATCGCGGCCAAGCGCTGGTCCATTTTCTCCTGCGTCAACTTTCCCTTTTTGACCGTCCCCGCGTAATTCTTCTTGATGGTGTCCATGCCGCGGTCCAAAAATTCCTGCTTCGCCTCCTTGACGACCACCGGAATTCCCGCGTTGGCGTAGGCCATGGCGATTCCGCCCCCCATCGTCCCCGCGCCGATGATCGCGGCCTTTTTGATCTCGTTCGGCTTGAGGTCCTTGGGCAGACCGGGAATTTTGGAGACCGCGCGCTCGCCGAAGAAGACGTGAATCAGCGCGCGCGATTGGGGCGAGACTAGACACTCCAGAAAACACTTCGCCTCTTGAACCAATCCCTCATCGAAGGGGCATTTGGTCGCCGCCTCGACGGCGTCAATGGCCTTCATCGGCGCGAGCATTCCCCGCGCTTTTTGTTGCGTCATCTGGCGGGCCATGCCGAAAATCATGGCGTTCGATTTCTCGTCGCCGAGTTTGTCTTTCAGATCGCGCGTCCGGCGCGGCGGTTTCCCCTCGGCAATCAGTTCCTTGGCGTAGGCGATGGCTCCCTCTTTCAAATTGCCGTCGGCGAGGACGCGATCCAAAATCCCAAGCTTCAGCGCTTCATCCGCTTTGATCGGATCCCCTTGCGCGCACATCTCGACCGCCTTCATCACCCCCGCGAGCCGCGGAAGCCGTTGCGTTCCCCCCGCTCCGGGGATGATGCCGAGTTTCACTTCCGGTTGTCCGACCTGCGCCGACGCCACGGCGATCCGGTAATGGCATCCCATCGCAAATTCCAGCCCGCCGCCGAACGCGGTTCCGTGAATCGCGCAGACGATCGGTTTCGAGCAACTTTCGATTCCATTGATGATCGGATTCAATCCGGCGGCGTCCCGTTTGGCTCCGCCGGAAAAAAACTTTCCAAATTGCTTGATGTCCGCTCCGGCGATGAAGGTTTGTCCTTCGCCGATCAAAATTCCGGCCTTCAGCGCGGGGTCATTCTCGATTTCCGCAATGCCTTGAGCGATCCCCTCCGGCACGCCCGGACTCAGCGCGTTGACGGGGGGATTGTTGACGGTCATGACCCCGATTTCCCCCTCTTTGCTCAGCGTGACCAACTCACCCATGGAACTCGATCCTTCCCCCCTGCGAAATTGACGCGGAAAGCGCCTGACGCTTTGCGCGGGTTTTGCGATTCAAAACCGGCCGTTTTGGAAGCCATGTTTTGGCATGGAGCCGGGGGAAAGTCAATGAGCGGAATCCGATTGCGGATCAAGTAGCGACGGGTCAGAGTGGGACATGCGCCGGGAGTATTGGGGATATTTCTCGCTCGTCGCGTTGACGGTTTTCGTGACGCGCCTCCCTTTTCTGAACGCGGGCTACGGGCTGGACCCGGACGCATGGCGCGTCGCCAAGGCCGCGCGAATCATCGCCTCGGAACGCTCCTATTCCGTCTCGCGTCTTCCCGGTTATCCGATCCACGAAATCGTCTCGGCGTTGCTTTGGCGGGGCGGACCCCTCGCCCTCAACGCGGCGACGGCGATCATGAGCGGCGTCGCGGTCGCATTCTTTGGTCTTTCGATTTGCGCCTTGGGATACAGAGACCATCTCGCGGCCTGCGCGGCGCTGGCGATGACGCCCGTGGTTTTCCTCGGCAGTGTGGAGGCCAAGGACCATCTTTGGGAATTGGCTTTCGTGATGGGAAGCCTTTACGCGCTCCTTTGCGGACGTTCCATCCTGAGCGGCGTCGCGCTGGGTTTGGCCATCGGTTGTCGGATCACTTCTATCGGGATGTTGTTTCCGTTTCTGATCCTCATCGCGGAACGAAATGAGGCGGACGCTCGATTGCATCCGGCGTTCCGGTTCTCCCTCGCCGCAATCCTGATCGGCGGAGTGAACCGCTTGCCCGTGATCGTAAAATATGGATGGGGAGCCTTCAGTTTCGCGGATCACGGCTACCCGCCGATCCCCCTTGTTCTCCACCGGTTGACCATCGAGGCATGGGGCGTTCTGGGAATGATCGGTTGGGGAATCGCGGGGACCGGACTGATTTTGAACATTTGGCGGCGCATCCATCCATCGCAAGACGCGCCGCCGATTTCGCGACCTCATTCGTTCCCGTGGATCATCGTCGTTGTCATTTATCTGTTGGGATTTCTCCGGCTCCCCCATCACTCGGCTTATTTGATTCCGGCGATTCCATTTCTTATCTTGCTGATGGCAAATTTTTTGGATCGGGGATGGTTTTTGGTCTTCTGCGGTTTCGTTGGTCTGTCGCCGTTTTTTCTCAGCATTGATATTCCTTTGCCCGAAGAAAATCCTCCCTTCCCGACCTCTGTGCGAAGAGCGACCGTGGCTGGACGCAAGGTGGTTTGGTCCCTGCGTGAAGGTCCCATTTTTCTGGATCACGCCCGCCGGTTGAATCGGATGCGTCTGCTTCGCAAGGTGATCGAGGAAGAGCGGGAGGCGAAAACCAAACGGGTAACCGTGGCCGGGTGGCTTCTTCCGGAACTGGAACTCAGTCTTCCGGTCAATCCCAATCCTCAAGTTGAATACGTTTATCTCTTGGATCACGGCCAAGCGCGGGACTATCTCGACCGCGGATTTGAAATTTTCCATCTTTGGGGGCAGGAAGAATTCAGCCGCGCCGTTCTGGGCGCGGATTCCTCTGACGCCGATTCGCCGGTTGTAACGATGGAAAAAGGTAAGGAGAACCAATAGGTTCTTTTCCACATTCTCTGCGGTCTCTGCGTCTCTGCGTGAGAAATTCCCGTCGAGTTCGAGGAGGCTTGGATCAAATGGCCTTCAACTTCAAATCGGGAAACGCCTCGCGCAGAGTTTCCATCGGGTCCCTTCCTCGCAACGGATCCTCGCCGGTCATTTCGCGCCACCCTGCGCGGAAAATCTCCAGCGGCAGACCGATGACGTTGCCAAGATCGCCCCGGACGCGCTCGATCAACTCACCGCCTCGCCCTTGAAGTCCGTAAGCTCCGGCTTTGTCGTCGCATTCGCCCGAATTCACATAATCGGAAATGGTTGAATCGGTCAAGGATCGAAATGTCACCTCGCTCCGGCCGGCGTTGAGCCAAAGCGCGCCCGCCGGAAACAGCTTGAGGGCAAGGCCGCTGAAAACTTCGTGCGTCCTTCCGGAGAGCCGTCTCAGCATGACATCGGCGTCGCGGCGATCCGCCGGTTTGCCGAAAATTTTGCCGTCGAGAACGACTTCCGTGTCGGCTCCGATGATTAAAGCAAGAGGACCGTCCGAGGAGATCATGCGTGTTGCGGCATCGACTTTCGCCGCCGCGATTTTCATCACCAGCGACCTCGGATCGCCGGCTTGAATCGCCGACTCGTCAATTCCCGTGGCGACGGTCTCAAATTTCAGTCCCAAACTTTTCAAGAGCTGTTGCCGGCGGGGAGAAGCGGAGGCGAGGATGACGCGAAGGAAAGACATGGGTATTCTCACGCGGAGGCGCGGAGATCGCCGAGATGACCGATCAATTTCCGAGTCAAATTTGAGATCTCAAATTTGAAATTTCAAATCCTAAAGCCGAATGAGCGCGCATGAGCGGATTCTTCTACCTTTGCGGAATCAGGTGTAGCGCCCGGTTACGGTCGAAGAGAATCGTCACCTCGCACGTACCGTCGGATTTGAATTGAATGTCGTGCGCGTCGGTCAATCCCAGCAATCGGTCGAGTTGGCCGGAAACTTCCGGCGATTGCCCGATCATGGAACCGAGCGAACCGTCGCGGGTCGGGGTCTTCAGGAGTTCCTCGCGCAGAAGACGCCGCGCGTCCTCCAACGCCCGCTTCTGAGCTTCCTCGCGCCGTTGCGCCAAGGAAGTTTGCGGCGCGGATCCCGCGGATATCTCAGTCTCCTCCGCGACGTTTCCGCTCCCCGCTTGAACCGCGCGAATCAATGCCGTGCCCGCAAGCTTGGCTCGCGCCATGATTTTGGTTACTTGTTGACCGTATTCGATTTCCGATTGTTCCTCGATGCAACGAATCAGCAGATCGGGCCAATCGGCGTGGCGTTTCATTAGTTCGGACAACGCCGGCTCCTTATCCGAGGGACGCGAAGCCAGAACTTCGGTCGTCAAGCCCCGGATCGCGTTCCGGCGCGCCTCGGCGCGCGCGACCGCCAAGCGTTGAACGTCGCCGCTGGCGTTGGCAGGAGGCTCCGCTTGCCCCTCTCCTTTGAAAATTTCCTTCTTCCAATTGTCGAACTTGATGGAGGGAATTTTCGAGACGTGCGGTTTGATTCCGGCTTCCGTTCGTTGCCCTTCCACTTTCGCAACACCGACGATCTTGATGAGGTCCTCTTCCGTTCTCTTCGGACCAAAGAGATGGATATGACAGGACGCCAGCAACCAGCAAGAGGACAAAAGCAGGAAAAAAAATCGGCGGGGGAGTTTATGAATCTTTGTCATTAACAAATCCTTTTATGAGACATGAAAATCGCCAAGAGCACTAGGAACTTCTATATCCGATCCGTCGGGCGCATTCCACGATTCCGAGTGTTTCCGCAACCCCGTTGGGGTTGAGGCAACTTGTCGGTAAACCCAAGGTAGCCTCGCCATGCTCGGCAACCTTGGGCAGATTTTAATCAATCCTTATCCGGCGAAACGCTCGCAGATTCGTTCCCTTTGGGCCGATGAACGCTCCGGCCAAGGCGCGGCCTCGCAGATATTTTCGCGCCGCCCCTTGGACTGCTTCGGGAGTGAGCCGCTTGACTTCCCGCACGATTTCCTCCGGCGGAATCGGACGATTGAACGTCAGCAGGGCATCGGCCAGATGCATCATTCGCGCCGAAGTGCTTTCGACCCCCATCAGGGTCGAGTCAAGGATTTGCTCGCGGTTCAGGTCCAATTCTCGCGTCGAAACTTTTTCCTCGCATAGGCGGTTCAATTCCACCATGCTGATTCGCAGGACCTCGCCGAGCGTTGCAGGGCTGGTCGAGCCGGCGACGCCGAAGCTTCCCGCGCCGCGAAACGATTGCGCGAACGAATGAATGGAGTAGGCCAGCCCGCGCTTTTCGCGGACCTCCTTGAAAAGGCGCGAACTCATGCTTCCTCCCAAGACCATGTTGGCCAAGCCGAAAGCGTAGCGGTCGAGCGATCCGCGCGGCGGACCGAGCGTCCCGAAACAAAAATGCGCCTGCTCGATGGGGCGCGTGGTCAGCTTGATCCGCGCGCCGTTGCGGATCGGAGTCGAATGGAAAAGCTTCGCGCGGCCGTGGGCGGACCGGCGACCCAGACGTCCCTTCAGAATTTCAAAACACTTTCGCTGATCGAACGATCCGGCAATCACGACGATCAACCGCGAGGGATCAAACTCCCGCGCGAGGTATCGTTTGATGAGCGGCCCCGAAAACTTTCGGATCGTTGTCGGCGTGCCGATCACCGGACGCCCCAGCGCCCCGCGAGGCCAGAGGGTCTTGAAAAAAAGATCGAAAATAAAGTCGTCCGGATTGTCCTCATACATCTTGAATTCTTCGAGGATCACGTTGCGCTCCCGCGCCATTTCGTCCTCCGGAAAGGTTGAATCCAGCAACATCTCCGAGAGCAAATCAAGAACCTCCGGCGCTTTCTCGTCCACGCATCGCGCATGAAGACAAAGGGTTTCCTGACCGGTGTGCGCGTTGAATTGTCCGCCGAGGCGGTTCATCTCGTCGGCCAATTCCAGCGCGCCGTGCCTCGGCGTCCCTTTGAAAAGCATGTGCTCGATGAAATGGGTCAGGCCGTATTCTTCCCCTCGCTCGTGGCGGCTTCCGATCTCTAGCCAGAAGCCAATCGCGCAAGAACGAACGCCCTCCATCTGGTCGGCGGCGAGACGAACGCCATTGGGTAGCGTCATTCGTCGGATCATGGGTGATTTGCTCCCGCTCCTGCGTGTTGCTTTTTGATCCATTGTCTCGCCTGATAAAGGCGTTCGAGGCTTCGGGCGCGGCCAAGCCCGACCAGAACGTCAAAAATTCCGGGGGAGACCGATTTCCCGGTCAACGCCAATCGCAGGGGATGAACGATCTTGCCGAAGGCAATCCCCTTCTTTTCCGCGAGCGCGCGCAAAAGATTTTCAAGATTTTCGGCGTCGAACGACTCGGCGGCGGCCAACTCTTCCTCCAGCGAGGCCAGAAGATTTTCCGCTCCTTCGACGAGAAAATGTTTTTGCGCCGTTTTCTCTTCGTAGCTTTCAATCGAAGGCGCGAAGAAATAATCCAGATTCGCCCGCATTTCCTCGAACGTGCGCGAACGCTCGATCTCCAGCGCGACGATGGAGCGGAACCAAGGATCGCGCAAATGCGATTCATTCGTTCCCGCGTTGCGAAAATGTTCCCGCGCGAGATCGGCGGCTTTTTCCAAGGGCATCTTCCGCAGATAAACACCGTTCATCCAGCGAAGTTTGGCGTAGTCGAAAATCGCCGCCGATTGGTTGATCCGCCCGATGGAAAAATGGACGGTCAATTCCTCGCGGCTCATCAATTCGGTTTTCTCATCGAGGCTCCAGCCGAGCAAGGCGAGATAATTAAACATCGCCTCGGGCAAAATTCCCTCGCGGGCGAATTCCAGAATGCTCGTCGCGCCGTGGCGTTTGGACAGCCGCGTCCGATCCGGGCCTTGGATCAAAGGGAGATGACCATAGGCGGGAACATCCCAACCCATCGCGCGAAAAATGAGAATCTGGCGGGGCGTGTTGGAGAGATGATCGTCCCCGCGAATGACGTGGGTGATTTCCATTTCATGGTCGTCCACGACGACGCTCAATTGGTAGATCGGCGAACCGTCGCTTCGGCGAATCACAAAATCCCCCAGCTTGTCGTTCTCAAATACGCGCCGTCCGCCGATCAAATCGTCAAACTCCGTCGTCGGCTCCAATCCGATTTTGAAACGGATCGCGTGCGGCTCTCCCTTCTCGATTCGCCTCGCCGCGTCGGCGGGATTCTCATTCCGGCAGTGGCCGTCATAGATGAAAGATTGTCCGGTTTTGCGCGCCGTTTCCCTCTGTTGTTCCAACCGCTCTTCCGAGCAGAAACAAGGATAAGCGTGTCCGAGCTTGATGAGTTGTTCGATGACCGCCTGATAATGTCCGCCGCGCTGGGACTGAAAGATCGGCCCCTCGTCCCAATCCAATCCGAGCCAGTGAAGTCCCTTCAGAATGACTTGTACCGATTCCTCGGTGGATCGCTCGCGGTCGGTGTCCTCGATGCGCAGAATGAATTTTCCCCCGCAACGCCGGGCCAAGAGCCAATTGAACAACGCGGTTCGCGCGCCGCCGACGTGAAGCGTTCCGGTCGGACTGGGGGCGAATCGAAGACGACTCTGGGGATTCAGTTCGGCGGTCATGGACGGACGGGCGTCATGGTTGGCTTCGCGCCCTTTGGAGGCTTTCCTTGAGACTTTGAATGACCCCTTTGAATTGCGCCTCGTTTCCGCTGTCGGCGTCGATCAATTTCTCATGCGCCTCGATCATCAGGATGATCCGGTTGACCTTGTCCAGCTGGGGAGCCGCGGCTTCCGTGAAGTTCGCGGAATCAGCGGAAGAGGCGGTTTGGGAAGCCAGCCCCGGCTGGTCTCGAATTTCCAAAACATGTTTCAATCCGAGGTTCGTCAACAGTTCCCGGACGTGCGGATTCGCGTTGACGACCGTGGATTTGGATCGGGCCTGCCGCATTTGCCTAAGCGCGAGGCTCGCCAAAACCCCCATGAACGTGCTGTCCATCGTCGGGCATTTTTCGAGATCGAAAACGAAGGCGGGAATATGCTCCGCGGTTGCGGTCAAATTGGCGACTTCGCGCAGGCTGAGGCTGTTGTGATGATTTCCACGCCCGCAGACGCGAACGACCACGACGTCTCCCGGCAAGCTCGCGTAGAGAATGCTTTCGGCGGCGGAGGCTTGTGGGAGGGGCAGAACCATGCGCGGGTCCTAGTGTCTCCAAAACTCCTGATCATCTTTTTTCGGGAGCCGGCTCTGCGCGTCCGCCTTCAAGACATTGCTGACCCGCAGGGCTTCCTGTGTGGTCGTCTGGGCATCCGTCGCCATCGCCACGTTCATCAAAACCTGCTCGTGGGCGGCGCGGTCGGCCCGGGTTTCAAAGCCCGGCTCGGCAATCGCCCGTTCGATGATTTCCAACAACGCCGGCATCGAAAAAGGCTTCAGCAGGAAATACCGGACGCCGAGAGACTCGACATATTGCCGGTCGCGTCCCTCTTTGCCTGAGATGAATACGATCGGAGATTTTTCGAACATTCGGTTCCGCCGGAGCATGGTCACGAGTTGATAGGCCGTCATTTTGGGGATCGTTCCGTCAACGACGAAAATGTCGGGCTTGTAATTGGCCGCGCGCTCCAGCGCCTCGATGCCGTCATGGGCGGGCAGAACTTCAAATCTTTTTTCCAATTCCGCGATGAGCTTCTGCGACAGGTCCCGATCATCCTCGACGAGAAGGACGCGCACCTTGGTAAGACTCGCCGGACGCTCGACGGGTTTGGGCGTGACGACTTGAGTCGTTCGCGGCCGCGCTCCGGTGTCGGCGGGATGGGACCTCGCCACGGGCGACGGAATCGGACGTGACGGCGTGGGAGTTTCCCCGCCGCTCGCCGCCCTTCTTCGCATCGCCGTCGAGTGGGCGAGCGATTTCTGAACGTCGGCCACGACTCTCTTCTTGGGCCTGGGAACAATACCCTTGTCTTCGATGAAAAGCTGGATGTTCCGGCGAAACCGCGTCGGATCAATAGGTTTGGTGAGATACAGCGCGGCCCCAAAACTGTAACCCTTCTTGATGTGATCGGGCGAACCGAGCGCGGAAAGAAAGATCACCGGGACCGTTTCAAACTCCGGCGTCCGGCGAAGACGCTGGACGAACTCGTAGCCGTCCATGACCGGCATCATCACGTCGGTGACGATCAAATCCGGCTCTCCCTCCAACGCCATTTGCATCCCTTCCAAACCGTTGGAGGCGCGCAGACATTCGAATTCCACCCCCAAGGAGGCCCTCAACAGTTCAGTGATGTCCGGGTCGTCCTCGACCAAGAGGACGCGGATCGGGTTCATGGTTTTTCACTTACGGCAACCGGTTTTGTTCCCCCCAGCGTCGGTTTGCATTTTTCACTTTGGCCGGATGGTCTTCAAGACATTTCGGAAATTCCATTCCCATCCTCAAAAAATTAATCGCAAGCGCGCGGAGGCACAATGACGCGCTGAAGATGGCATGTCCTCATAGCGTCCTTGCGTTGAAATCCGAAATTGACCAAACCCTTCGATACGCTCTCAACGCTTGTCGTCATGATCATCATCTCTTTCCTGTTTCGCCGTTGAGATCTCAGGATACGGAACATCGTATCCTTTCACCGAATGCCAAATGATCCGGTTGATCGTCCACTCATCGGCTTTGTCCGGCTCGGAAAAATCCTGCTTGAGCGATTGCTCCGCCCAATAGCGTTGCTTGCCGCGCAACGCGGTCAATTTCGGATTCAAGTCGTCCAAGGGAACATTGTTGGGACGCGCGTCGTAGGGCGTCAAATCAGGTTTGTCTTGAAAGCAACGGATCATCGGCGTCGAGGCCAAATCGAGTTGGTTCATCGGCGGCACGTCCAAAATCCACTCCATTGTGCGGATCATGCCCACTTGCGTGTAGTTGGTTGAATCCACGAACCCGCGCTTGGTGTAGGGACTGGCGACGAGGCCGATGGTGCGGTGGCCGTCAACGTGGTCCGCGCCGTCGGAAGGATCATCCTCGGTGACGAAAATGCAAGTCTCCGGCCAGAATTTACTGTGTGAAACGGCCTCGACGATCCGTCCCAACGCGAGATCATTGTCGGCGAGCGCCGCGCTCGGCGTCGGTTCGCCCGGAAGCGATCCAACCGTGTGGTCGTTGGGCAGATGCATCAGCATGAAGTTGGGAAATCCCCCCTTCTCCTCGAATTCCTTGAGTTCCTTGATGAACGCCGCCGCGCGAACCACGTCGGGAACCGTTCCGCTGTAGCCGCAGTAATTTTGGCAGATGTAGGGCTCAAGCGTTTTGACGTGGGCAAAACCGGTGAATCGGATGTGGTTGCCCCCCTTCGCAAAATCCTGATAGATGCCGACGAACGTGAACGGAATGCCCGTTGTTTCGGGATTGGAGGCGACCATTTCGCCGTAATCGCGGAAGGTCAGCCCCTTGGCGAGAACCGCGTCCCAAATGAATCCTCCCGCCGAATTGGCGAGCATGTCGTCGGCTCCCATCGGGAAACTTCGCGGCCAGCCCATCGTCAACGATTTTTCCAGATAATCGGTCGCGTAGGCTTCGGTCGCCCAGTGGTGTCCGTCGGCGCTCATGATCCCGTTGCAGTAAAAATTATCGAAGAGCGTGAACTGATCGGCGAGCGCGTGGTGGTTGGGAGTGATTTTCTCGCCGAACATGCAAAGCTCCGGCTTGCCGTTTCCTTTCTTAATATCGCCGAAAAGCTGATCGTAGCTCCGGTTTTCCTTGATGATGTAGATGACATGCTTGAAGACCGATTTTTCTCCCGCGAGCAACGGTATCGGAACGGGCTGAGATCCCGGACCTTGAGCGGCGCGCTCCAATCCCATGAGCGACCACGCCGTCCGATTGTTCGCCTCGACACGGGCGGTGAGCTTGGCAAGCTCCTCATCATTGGGAACGGGAATGATCGAAACCGATCCGCGTTGATTCCCCCGCACGACGAAACCGCCGTTGGGCAGATACGGCGGGCTTAGCGAACCGACTCCTTTGATGTTGGCGACAAAGAGCGTTTTCCCCGCCGGATCAATTTTCACCGATGCCGGATACCATCCGGTCGGTATGAACCCTTTGATTCGACTCGCGTCGGGGATTTTGGCGTCCTTCAATTCGTCCCCTCGCGCAGGACGACCAAGTTCAATCACCGCGAGGGAATTGTTGGCTCCATTGGCGACGTAAAGCGTCGCGCCATCGGGGCTGACCTCGACCGTGTTCGGCGCGCTCCCGAACGGGAGTGCGTCCTTGGGCCGAACCGAAATTGTCTCGACGACTTTCAATTCGTTGGTGTCCACAACGGAAACGGTGTCGCTATTGGCGTTGGCGACGAACAGACGGCTTTTGGATTTGTTGAACGTCATCCCCGAGGGATGAAGCTCCACCTCGATTGAGGCGATTTCGGTCTTCTTTTCCAAATCCACTACCGAAATCGTTCCGCTCGCCGCCGCGAATTTCTTGTTGATGACCATCTGCGATCCCGAGGTCTCGGCGGTCAAGTCTCCCGGTTTGGGTTGGCGTCCGGCCCAGTCGGAAACAAACGCCCGTGAGCCTTTCACCAATACACCATAAGGCGCGACGCCGACCGGAATTTGCGCGACAATTTTATCCGTCGCCAAATCCATGAGCGCCAGCATGTTGAGCCGGCTCACGCAGACGCAAAGCCTTTTTTCATCCTCCGTCAAAGCCAAACCCGTCGGAACCGGTCCCCGGTCGTCCCCTTCCTTTTTGGGCATTTCGATTCGTTTGACGAACTTTCCCTTGGTCGGGGACTCCATTTCTATCACCGCCACCCCCCGCTGGGGATTGGAAACGTAGATGTGTTTGCCGTCCGCGCTCGCGGCAAGTCCGTGATAGGCCGATTCCGCGCCGACTTCGACAAAACTGAACGAGGCTTTCTTCTCCACGTCCATGAGATTGATTTGCCCTTCGACCGTCACGCCGAGCGTCTTCTGATCCGGCGCGAGCCATAAATCCACGGCGCGACCGCTGAACTCAATCTGCGCTCCCGCCGGATCAATCACTTGATTGGTCGGCACGATCACCCGACCATCCGGCAACCGCCCGACCGGCGCGTTGATAAGTTTTTCCTCGCCGATCTTTTCCAATCTTTCGGCGCAAGCTTCCTTCCTTGCGATAAAACCCAACGTGAACGCTAGGATATGAATCAATCGCGTTTTCATCTCGTGTTCACCTAATTTGCGGAATCCGTGTAATCTGTGGCCTAACATAAAACAAGATAAGATAATTGTAGCATCTTTCTCCACGATTGATTTATAGTGATTTACCCGCCAAGGAGCCCTCCGCGGCGGAGATTCCACTTGGGAGGTGTCCCCGAGCGGCCCCCGAAGGCCCGCCCCGTTCGTTTCCCACCCGCGTTTGTCGCCGTTGCGGTTGTCGTTGTCAAGTTCACGCCGGATGAACCCATACCTTCCGGCGCGCCCTTGTTGAAGGGTGTTCCATGTTCCATCCAGTTCCAGTTCACGTTGTCAGCGGGAGAGTGTCCGTGAGTCAAGTTGTCACCTATTTATTGGTTGCGTTGGCGCTGGCCGTCGTCGGCGTTTTCGCCTACGCCGCCCTATACGCCACCAAGACGATCTACGATCTTCTTGGCGAAAATAAAAGCCTCAAAAAAGCCATCACGAATCTGACCGAGGAGACGCAGATCGGCTACGCCAAGGTTTTGTCGCAGGAGGAAAAAAACGGCGCGCTCCGGACGCGGCTTATTTTTGTCGAGACCGACCGCAACGACGTCTCCAAACACATCTTGCAGAAGGAATACGAGATCGAAGGAGACGTGGTTTTCTTCGACGCGCTTATCGTCAAGTTCGGCAACGAGGTCGTGATGGACGGAAAGGAGCGCGCGCTCTATCTCTGGCGGCGGGTCTATGGCGAGAAAATGGCGCCGAGCGAGGGCTTCCCCATCGAGGAGGAGGGGACCGAACCGGCCCGCTACGCCGACATCTTCAGCAAACTTTCCCTCGGCAACCGGGCGATGTTTTGGTCCGAGATTTGGCAGTTGTCCAACGACCCGGAGCGTCTCAGAAAATCGGGCGTGTCGGCGATTTACGGCAACGTCGTCTATAAAAAACTTCGCCCCGGATTGATTTACGCCTTCAAGATTGACAACCGCGGAAGCCTCTATCCGGAGACGGTTCCGGCCTTATAGGCGTCTTTTCCATGTATATCCGTGAAATCCGTGTCCAAAAATTGGACGCGGAAGCACACGGATTGCGCGGATCAAAACGAACTCTTAAAGCTGAAATGGACAAACTGCGTCTGATCTCCGCTTTGGCGGAGGATCGGCACGGCGAAATCCACGGCCACGGTCGCCTGACGGATGCTCATGCGCAATCCAACGCCGGTGGACATCCGGGGACCCTCATAGTTGAACGGATTCGCCCCCAGTAAGCCCGAATCCACAAAAAACACGCCGGAGAGCGGCTCGTAAATCGGAACAAGAACCTCGTTGCGCACGAGTAGCTTGACCGCTCCGCCGACGCCGACCTCCGAATCCAGCGGGTCGCGAAGCCCCGCGCCGCGGAATTTGAAGCCGCGCAGATCATCCGCCCCGCCGAGGAAAAGCCGCTCGGTCAATCCGACCGTCGAAGCGTCGTAAGGAATCAACCCGAAACTGGGATTGGATCGAAAAACAAGGCCATACGGCAACTGACGATAAAATTCCGCGTTGCCGGTAAGCTTGACCAGCGGTCCTCCGCCGTAACCCGCTTCGAGTCCCCCCTCCAAAAGTCGTCCTTCCTTCGGATATTGGTAGGGATAACGCGTATCCTGACGGAACCCCAATCGCCCCGTGAGGACCGGATAGGAGGCATTCAAGTCCTCCTTTGTGGTGATCCCCGAATCGGGATTTAACCGGACGAATTCGATCCGCGCGCGGACGGTCCGCTCCCAATCGTCATAAAGCGGATGGGACATCTCCACGGTCGTCCCGATGTTGTTTTGCGTGTAGCCCGTGGGACGGATCAAGCTGTAATAGACCGACGCCCGGAGCGCGTCGTCGGTCCCGTTGTAATGACGATCCAGATAACTGATCGAGGCGCTGGAGGCGCGCATCCCGATTTGAAGTTGGACGCGTAAATCGCGCGCCTCGCCGAAAAGATTGCGCTCGGTGAGCCAGACAAACCCGAAAACGCCGCTCACGTCGCCGTAGCCGATTCCGCCGCCGAAGTCCCCCGTGTTTCCCTCTTGCAGTTCGATCACCGCGTCGTTGACTCGCGGGTTGGCGGTCGGTTCGTTGATGATCTTGATCGTCGGCTTCCCCTCGGGATTGTTGAAAACGCCAAGCCGATCCAGACGCCGAATCGTCTCCCGTTCCTTCCGTTTGCTGAACGTTTCTCCGGGTTTCAGCAAAACCTCCCGCATGATCGCCTCATCGCTGATCGGCGGCGCGAAGCGCCCGTAAAGTTTTCGGAAGAATCCGACGGTTTCCTCCTCCATCTCCTTGGGGCGTTGAATCTTAACCTTCCCGACGTAAATCCGGTCCTTCTCCGTAATCTGAATCGTTACGTTCACCGCGTGATTTTCATGGTCGAATTCGTTGACCGGCTTGATTTCGGTCGTCAGAAATCCCGCGTCGAAATACAGATTGCGAAGCTCGTTCAGGGCGTGGGCGAATGTCTTGCCCTTGAACTCCGTTCCCGAAAGATTCTCGAAGGGAGCCAGAACTTCTTCGCGCGAGAAAAGCCTCGCGCCCCGAACGTCCACGCTGTTGAGAGTGTATTGTTCCCCTTCGCGGATCGTGATGACCGGCGTGATGACGTGCTTTCCTTTTTTCATCTCGTCGCGGAACGCGCCGCGCTCGATCGAGGCGTCGAAGTAGCCGTTGGAGGCGTAAAAATTCCGCAGGGCGTCCAGATCGTCCTCAAACGCCTTGTCGTCATAATAATTTTTGACGAACCACCAAGACCCTTTGGTCTGCAAATGAAACTTGAGCCGCGCGGTGGAAAAAATTTTGTTCCCCTCAAGCTCCACCTGATTGACGAGAATCTGCTCCCCTTCCTGAATGATGATCTGAAGATCGGCGAGCGCGGGTTGCGGTTTGGCTTCGGCCGGTTTCGCCTCGGGCGGAGCCGGAGCCGTCTCCGGTTCCACGGGAGCGGTTTTAATGTCAATTTTCGCCTGCGCCAATCCCAGCTTCTTGTATTCCTCCATGAGCGCATTCCGGAGCGATTTGATCACCCGCTCCTCCAGCGCGTCCCCCGATTTCAATTTTGCGATTTTTTCGATCCGCTCGGTCGTCAATTTGGAGTTGCCGAGGACCTGCATCTTGCGCAGGCGCGGAAATTCCTCGACGGTGAAAATCACCCGGATTTTATTCTCCGGCATGTTCTCGACCCGCACCGCCACTTGCCTCATCAGCTCGCCGAGGCGCGTCACGTCCTCGCGCAGGACAATCGGATTGTAGGGTTCCTTCGCTTTGGTGGCCAGACGCGGAAGCAGATCCTCCGGCTTGTGGGCAACCAAGCCCTCAAACTTGATCTCGCCGACGCGCATCGGCTCGGCTTCCTGCGTCGTCGTGGTTTTCTTGTCGGTGGATTGAACCTGCGGCGCGGTGAAGGTCTTGTGTCCCTTGCCGGGCGCTTGTCCTTGGGCCGGGCTTCGCGATTTTTCCGCTCCCATGGCCGACCAAGGCAAACCCAGCCCAATCGCCGCCATCAGAACCAAAACCACCGTTCGCGTTCTACTGATCTGGATACAATTCATCCGCTGTTTCTTGCTCTTGCTCTTAATCTTGCTCTTGCTCTAACGCGAAAATGGACGCCTTCCCATGCGCCGCTCAATGTTCTCCATTGGAGCTGAAATTGCAATCTCTTTGAGGGGGAATAAACTCGAAGACACGAAGGAGGCACGACCGACCGACTATGCCTTCTCGTCGGATCCGTAAAATCTTTTGAGTGCTTCGTCCAAATCGTCTTCAAAAGCGAGGACAAAACCGATTCGGCATCGAGTCATAATGCTCAAGGCCAAAATGACGGTCAGATCGAGAAGATCGGCGGATGCGACGGTGATCGTCCTTTCGATTTTCTCAACTGGAATGACGCGACGCTTTCGGGCAAATTCGGAAGGAATCATGGCAAGAACTTCAGGGTCAATCTCGCGGTCGGCCAAGGTGGTGATGATAGGAACATTCAGACGCTCTGCAATCGTCTTGGTCATAGACCGAGCCGTGATACCGCAAACCGCGCAGATAGTTCCCATCAAGCTCGCGCCTGTCCTCCGGTGGATTTCATAAGCGCGATCCAGTCGTTCCCATGAAAACCCAGTCCCCCATGCCTTCCACAAATCCAACAAGCTCTCTTCAGATTTAACCAACCATGGAAAAATGTCATACGGCAGAGTCAGGCTTGGTTTGGACGCCCCGGCGCCATTCGAGTCCGTGGTTGCTTTGTCCGAATTCGATCCTTCGATAACATTGATTACCTCACGCTTGGCTTTCTCGAAGTTCAGGCCAAGCTGTTTCAAGCATTTTCCGGGGATGGTGTCTTCCGCCTGAACCAACCTAAGTAGCAGGTGCTCGGTTCCCACCCAACCGTGGCGCATGGAATTGGAGACTTGGCGGCTTCCCTCAAGGACGTGCTTGGCTTCCTCGTTTGGCGCAAACAACCCTACCATCGGTCCGGATCCCGTCTTGACAATCAGTTCAATCGCGTCTTTTACCTCTTCGAGGTCAATACCAAGATTCGTAAGGGTCTCGACCGCCAAACCATCCCCTTTGCGAATGATCGCTAAAAGATAATGTTCCGGACCGATGTAATCGTGCCCCAGCCGTCCCGCTTCCGCCTTGGAAAGTTTCAAGACTTCCCTCATTCCGGGCGTGTAGGGAGTTTTGTCAATCATCTGGCCGCTTATCCTCTCTCCGTGCTCCGCGACTCTGCGTTTTGAAAATCCCTTTCCCCCCACCGTTCGGCCTATTTTGAGCCAGAGGGGTCTCAAATCTCAATCCTTCCGAACATATTACGGAACTTTTTGAGGCGGGTCGGGATGGAGCAAGAGTAAGAGCAAGAAAAAAAGAAATTCATCCGCGCAATCTGTGTAATCTGTGGCTTCTTCTTCTTGGCGGCCTTGGCGTCTTGGCGGTTCAAAATTGAATTTACGATCCGCCCCCTCTCGTCCATAATCTCCCCCCATGACTTCCCTCGCAAGACCCGCGAAAAAATCCGCAATCCGTTACGCCATCGGGCTGGACTTCGGAACCAACTCCGCCCGATGCCTGATCGTCCGCGTGAGCGACGGCGCGGAAATCGCCTCGGCGATTCATCCCTATTCAAGCGGCGAGGCCGGAATTTTGCTCGACCGCAAAAATCCCCATCTCGCCCGGCAACATCCCGCCGATTATCTCGCGGTTCTGGAAAAAGCCGTTCCGCGCGCGATTCAATCGGCGCGAAAAAAGGACCGCCGCTTTTCCCCCGAAGCAGTCATCGGCGTCGGCGTGGACACGACCGGCTCGACCCCGCTTCCCGTGGACGCGCAAGGCCGACCGCTCGCGCTCGATCCGCGATTCAAAAAGAATCTCAACGCGATGGCGTGGCTTTGGAAAGACCACACCGCGACCGAGGAAGCGGGCGAAATCACGCGCCGGGCCGCCGCCGAACATCCCGAATACCTCGCCAAATGCGGCGGCGTTTATTCCTCCGAATGGTTCTGGTCGAAAATTTGGCATTGCCTCAACGCCGCGCCTGACGTTTTTCGCGCCGCCTACGCATGGATTGAACTTTGCGATTGGATACCCGCCGTCCTCACCGGCCAAACGACCCCGAGCCAATTCAAGATCGGCATCTGCGCCGCCGGACACAAAGGGATGTTCCATGCCGATTGGAGAGGCTGGCCCGCGCGCGAATTTCTGGCGGGTCTCGCGCCCGAACTCGGGGCCTTGCGCGACCGTCTTGCGCCGCAAGCCTTCACTTCCGACCACTCCGCCGGAACGCTCTCGCCCCAATGGAGCGCGAAGTGGGGATTGCCCGCCGATAACCCGGTCGTCATTCCGGTCGCCGTCGGCGCGCTCGACGCCCATCTCGGCGCGGTCGGCTCCGGCATCCGCCCCGGAACGCTGGTCAAGATCATGGGAACCTCGACCTGCGACATGATGGTCTGGCCCGCCGAGCAATCCCCGCCCGACATTCCCGGGGTCTGCGGCATCGTGCCCGGCTCGATTCTCCCCGACTGCACCGGCATCGAGGCCGGACAATCCGCCGTCGGCGATCTTTTCAATTGGTTCGTCCAATATCTTCAACCCGGCGGCGCGAAGACCGGATCGCACGAAGCGCTGACGAAGAAAGCGGCGAAATTGCGTCCGGGCGAATCGGGTCTGCTCGCGCTGGATTGGAACAACGGCAATCGTTGCGTTCTCGTGGATCAACGCCTCACGGGACTGTTGCTCGGCCAAACGCTCCAGACTCGCCCCGAGGAAATCTACCGCGCCTTGATCGAGGCCACCGCTTTCGGCGCGCTCATCATCATCAATCGGTTGGAGGAATACGGCGTCAAAATCGCCGAAGTCGTCAACTGCGGCGGCATCGCCGAAAAAAATCCGTTCGTCATGCAACTTTACGCGGACGTGACGGGTCGCCCGATGAAGCTGGCCCGATCCGGCCAAGCGTGCGCCTTGGGCGCGGCGATCTGCGGCGTGGTCGTGGCCCGAAAGGAGGCCGGCGGATACGATTCTTTCGGCGAAGCTTCCGCCCGCATGACCGGCGTCAAGAATCGCGTCTTCGCGCCCGAACCCAAGGCTCATGCCGTTTACCGCGAACTGTTCGCCCTGTATAAGGAACTCCACGACGCCTTCGGCACGACCTCATGGAACGGAAATTTGGCGAAGGTCATGAAGCGCCTCTTGGAATTGCGAAGCCGAAATTGCTATAAGGCATGAATGGACAGGATTCACAAGATTGACAGGATGAGATTCGGCAAATCTTGTGAATCCTGTCAATCCTGTCTCATTTACCGAGTTTGGGGCGACCATTTTGAGATGCGCGCCATGAGCGTGCCGCATTGCAATTCCGCGCGCTTCGTGGTAGCAAGGATCGGAAATTCGGCGACTGGCTCGCGGGGTTCGTCTGTGCGCCTCCCAAACCCCTCTCTCTTCTGAAGGGAGAGGAAAGGGTGAGGGTTCAATGGCGCGATTCCCGGATTCCCCTCCACGATGGAAACACGACGGAGCCATGGACGTTCAAATGACCGCAAAACGAATTACTTTTGGAGTAAACGTCCCCCTTGTCGGGAGGCCCATATTGAAACGTAAGAACGCATATCAAGCACTTGTGATCTCCATGTCACTAAGTGCCTTTCTCCTTTTGGCTTATTATGTATTTATAATTATTGAGCCAATCGTTAGGGCCGAATTTCAATATTCTAAGAGGACCCACGCCCGTCTTAGCGCAATTCCTCTTAACATGCTTAAGTTTAAGGCGGAATCCGCATCAGTTATCATGAGTATTGAGAGATATAAGGATGCACATGGCTCTTACCCCGATGATGCTTCTGTTTTTGTTATCCTACTATCACAGGATGAACTGTCCTCTCCTAGTTTTGGTATGAGGGAGTGGAAGTTTAGATCACAAGGTACAGGTTACGAGTTATCCGTTCCAGATGTTGATAGCGAAAGTGGTTACCCATGCTTTCTCTATAGGTCTGAGGATAGTTACTGGGGATATGACGGATAGAACAATGAAATCAAGGGACGGATCAAGGGACCAAGCGGGACGTTGACTACAAAAGTAATTCGTTTTTCCGTAACGGAGACGAGGGCGAGGGCGCCACGGCGATGGTTCCGTGGTCGGTATTGCAGGATGTCGCGGCGCGGAGCGCCCCTCCCACCTTGAAGAAGGGATGCGGGATGAAGGATGAGGGATGAAGGAACGACCGCCAAAAGCAAAGGGGGGACCAAGGGGGACGTTTACTACAAAAGTGATTCGATTTGAAAAAAAGAGGTCAAACGCTACGAGAGATACCGAAAACAGACTCCGGCATAGTTCGCCAACCGGCAGGATTGGTAGGAAAGTCTTGGTGGCTCAGGCGTCCCGCCTGCGAATCCGCATTACCACGATTACAAGCGTGCGCCGGACTGCAGGATGGTTTCTTTGGCGCGGGATCGCCGCTTAGTCGCGCCCGGAACAACCGAAATGCGCAGACCCAAAGGTTTCAGGATGTCCTGTAACGTGAGCAGGGTGGGATTCCCCTTTTTGGAAAGGATTTTGTAGAGGCTCGGGCGTTTGACGCCCACGCGGCGCGCCAGCGGACCGATGCCCCCTCCGGCTTCCACCACGTCCCGTAGCGCGATCATGAAAGCCGCCTCATCCCTTTGCGCCAGCGTTTGGGCGAGATACTCGGCGGCGTAAGCAGGGTCCGATAGACGCTTGAGAAGATCAGTCTTGTAATTTTTCAGCCGCATGTTCCTTGAACTCCTTCCAAAATTGTTGCGCGCGCCGGATGTCGCGCCGCTGACTGCCTTTGTCGCCGCCGCCCAAGAGAATCACAATCCTCCGGCCGTGGAGGGCGTAAAAAACCCGGAGCCCCGGACCGAGCGAAATCCGCAACTCGAACACACCTTCGCCAAGCGATTTGCAATCGCCGAGGTTTCCGGCTCGCGCGCGAGCGAGCCGTGCGTCCACCGCCGCCTGCATTCTTCGATCGCGCAGGGAATCGAACCATTCATCAAAGGGAACAACCCCGCTTGGGAGCTCGAGTTTTCTGATTTCCCTTTCGATCACCCGCCAATTGTAATCTATAGATTACAATCATGTCAACTGGTTTGCGGAGGGCGGAGACGAGGGGGGACGTTGAGACGGAGAACGCAAGAGGAGGCGCGGTTCCAATGGCGATGGTTCCATGGTCAGTTTTGCAGGATGTCGCGGCGCGGAGCGCCCCTCCCACCTTGAAGATAAGGATGAAGTCGGGAGGTTGAAGGGAAGGGAAAGCCCCTTAACGGCAAAACGGATGGCGGATTCTTGATCGCCTCCGCGATCTCCGCGCCTCGGCGTGAGAATCTCTTCTTTTTTTGGACACGGATGAACACGGATTGGACGGAGGATGGAAATTCGTGGGACAGGCGCGCGCCCAAGCACATTTGTCCCCCCGCAAGCCAGTCCCCGAATTTCCCCGAGGGCGCATACTACAATTGTTTGAAGGCAATGGGAAATTATGCCGCCCCGCTGGGGCTTGGGAAATTTTTGGGGCGACTTCACCCCGCTCTTCCGAGCGGGGCTAGGATTATTCCGCCGCTGTCGCGGCTGAGAAAGGATTGTTTAGGAAATTTGGCTCAGCTACAAACAATTATGGTATTCGCTCTTTCCCCGACTCCATCTTGACTTTCCCGCCCCGCGGATTAGGATGCTACGTTTGACCCGTGACGGAAGAAGCTGAGACGTAGGCTCAACGGCCCAAGCCCGGCATCCGATCGGGGATCAAGGAACCAAGCCAGAAGGCTCATTGAGAAAGAACGATTCATGAAAATTCACGAGTATCAAGCCAAGGAACTTTTGCGGCGCTATCAGGTCGAAACGCCTCCCGGCATCATGGCCGAAGGGGTCGAGCAGGCGGTCGAATCGGCCCGCACGCTCGGCAAATTCCCCGTCGTCGTCAAGGCGCAGGTTCACGTCGGCGGGCGCGGCAAGGCGGGCGGCGTCAAGCTCGCCAAATCCTTGGACGAGGTTCGCAATCACGCCAAGGCCATCCTCGGAATGCAGATCAAGGGGATCAAGGTGCGCAAAATCCTGATCGAAGGGGGCGTCAACATCGCCAAGGAAATTTACGCCGGGATCGTGATTGACCGCGCGCAAAAATTTCCGGTGCTCATGGTTTCGTCCGCAGGAGGAGTTGACATCGAGGAGGTCGCCGCCTCCAACCCCGAAAAAATTCTCAAGCTCCCCATCATCTCTTGGTTGGGATTAGGAGATTACCAGATTCGTCGCGCCGCGTTTTTTCTCGAACTCCCCAAGGAAGCCCAAGCCGGATTCAGCAAGGCGCTCCGCGCCCTCTATACCGCCTTCACGGACCTTGATTGTTCGCTCGCCGAGATCAACCCGCTGGTCCTGACCGCCGAAAACACGATTCTGGCTTGCGACGCCAAGATGGATTTCGACGACAACGCGCTCTCCCGCCATCCCGACCTCGCGCCCCTGCGCGACGAGGGGGAGGAAGAGCCGCTGGAAGTCGAGGCGCGCCGCCATAAGGTCAACTACGTGAAGCTCAACGGCTCCATCGGTTGCCTTGTCAACGGCGCGGGTCTGGCGATGGGCACAATGGACATGGTCAAGCATTGCGGCGGCGAACCGGCCAACTTCTTGGACGTCGGCGGCGGAGCCGGACCCGATCAGGTCGCCGAGGCGCTCCGCATCGTCACTTCCGATCCCTCGGTCAAGGCGATTCTTTTCAACATCTTCGGCGGCATCGTCCGTTGCGACCGCGTCGCCGCAGGAATTCTTCAGGCCAAGGAAAAAATCGGCATCAAGCTTCCCATCGTCATGCGGCTGGTCGGAACCAACGAGGCGCAGGCGAAGGAGATGCTCAAGGACAGCGACCTCATCATGCTCCCGACGATGGCCGAAGCCGCCAAAAGGGCCGTCGAATTGAGCCAAGCGAAGTAAAGGAATTCAAACGCCATGAGCATCATTGTTGACAAAAAAACCCGCCTTGTCGTTCAGGGCATTTCGGGAACCGAAGGTAAATTTCACACCGCGCAGATGATTGACTACGGAACCAACGTCGTCGCGGGGGTCGTGCCGGGGCGCGGAGGACAGACCGTCCTCGAACGTCCCGTCTATAACACCGTCGTCGAGGCGGTCAAGGAGGTCAAGGCCAACGCCTCGATCATCTTTGTCCCGGCGGCGTTCGCGCCCGACGCCGCGCTCGAATCCATTGACGCCGGAATCAAGACCGTCATCATCATCACCGAGGGAATTCCGACGCTCGACATGATGAAGGTCTATTGGGAGGCCAAGCGCCGAGGCGTCCGTATCGTCGGCCCGAATTGCCCCGGCGTCATGTCCCCCGGCAAGGCCAAGGTCGGCATCATGCCCGCGCATATTCACAAACCGGGCCGCGTCGGCTTGATCTCGCGCTCCGGAACGCTCACCTACGAAGTGGTCAATGAGCTTACGATCCACGGCTACGGTCAATCCACCTGCATCGGCATCGGCGGCGATCCGATCATCGGCACGCCGTTCGTCGAGGCGCTGGAACTGTTTCAAAAGGACGCCGATACCGACGCCGATGTCATGATCGGCGAAATCGGCGGAACGGACGAGGAGACCGCCGCGACCTACGTCGCCGAGAAAATGAGTAAGCCCGTCGTCGGATTCATCGCCGGACTCACCGCGCCTCCGGGAAAACGCATGGGACACGCCGGAGCGATCATTGCCGGAGGCAAGGGAACGGCGGCGGAAAAAGTCGCCGCGCTCAAGGCCGCCGGCGTCAGCGTCGCCGAGCGTCCCGACGCCGTCCCCGGATTGCTCAAGGAGCGGGGGATCCAGCCGCAGAGCGGGGGTTGATCGGCGGCGAATTGATTCGCCCATTCCGCATTTGTTTTCATCATTCTCCTTCTCCTACTCCTTCTCGTTCTCGAAAAAAGTCCGTAGAGACGCCCCGGTGGGGCGTCTCTCCCCTACCAACCTGTCATCGAATCGTAAAAGTGAAATGCGCCCTTGGAGACTGAGAATGAGAAAGAGAATGAGAATAATGAGCGCGCAATGGCATGATTGAATTATCATGCTGAACTCGCCGACAGACGGTCCATGGCAGAACGCCCTCAACGCCGCGCGGGCGGGGGACGTCCCTTCGGCGCGGACAATCTGTGAATCACTAAAACAAATTTCCGATCCCTTCCCTGCCGCGCATGATTTTTTATTGGGACGGTGTCTCGCCGAATCCGGAGAAAATTCGGATGAAGCGATTGCCCTCCTTCAACGCGCGGGGGAAATCAACCCCCGCAACATCCTCATCCCTCACACCCTTGCTCTCGCTTTGTTGCGCGGAGGGCGGAGCGCGGAAGCCGCCGTTCTGCTTAGGGACCACGGTCTTCCGCACGACCTCGTGCTTCTCGCGCAACTCGCGCTCTCGATGGAATCCGCGCTCCGTCCTTGGCCTTCGGTCCTGCCGGACGGTTGGCCTGCGCCGGTTGCCGAATCAGAACCGCAACCGGTTGATCCCACCGTCCCCGTTCTTCCCTCTTCGCCCCCGCGCGAAAAACCCCAACTCCGTTGGAGCCGACGCCGTCGCCTCTCCAAATTGCTCGACCTTATCGAAAGACTCTTCACCCAACATCGGCTCGACGAAGGGATTCAGCAAATCAACCGCGCAAGCGAGGAAGGATTGGAGGACGACGATCTCCATCTCCTCGGCGGCATGATCAGCGAGGAGGCGGGAGACGCGGCGCGCGCGCGGACCCATCTCGCCGTCGCGCTCCAGTGGGAACCGCGCCAACTGATGGCGCGCTCCTTTCTTGGCAGGGTCTATTGGCGCAACGGATGGAACGACCTCGCCGAGGATTTATGGCGAAGCCTCCCCATCGAAGGCCCCGACGATTTCGGGCGGCATTATCATCTCGCGCTGGCTTTGGATGCGCAGGGACGCCGGACCGACGCGCTGGCTTCCATGGACATCGCCCTGCGCGATTTTTTCATGGAAACCCGCGAATTTCACATCGAACGCCTCGTTTGGCGTTGGATGCAAAACTTTTCCACGGCAAATTCTGGGAATCGCCGATGAAGAGGACGCCGACGGCGTCCCGGAACAAAGCCCAAGGTCGCCGAGCGGAGCGAGGCTACCTTGGGTTGGCGGACAGGCCGATCCAATCCCAACGGGATTGCGGAATTCATCGGAAAACTAAACTGCGCCCACCCAACCATTGAATTTCGCCCCGCTTGCGAAGATCATGGAACCCGAACGATCTTAATTTCTTGCCCATGTCCCAAAGGAGGACCGCTTCGCATGAACCGAAATTTTTTCCTTCCCCCGCCGACGCGCAATCCGCGCCGCAACCTCTTCGCGCTATTCTTGACGTTGCTCCTCTCCCTTTCCCGATTCGCCCCCGCTCAATCCCTCCCCGTCAACGACTCCGAAATCAGCCCCGAAGGCTTGGCGAAATTTGAAAAATTGATGGTCGAGACCAAAAGCCGCCAAGCCCTCATCATCCACAAGGGCAAAGTCGTGGCCGAATGGTATTGGCTCGGAAGCAACGCCGACGCCAAACTCGAATGTTGGTCCCTTTCCAAATCGGTCGCCTCGACGGCCATCGGCTTTCTCGTGGACGAGGGAAAAATCGCAAGCATTGACGATCCCGTCGCCAAATACATCCCCTCGTGGAAGGGAACGCCGAAGGAAAAAATCACGATCGCCAACCTCCTCGACCAGACCTCCGGTCTCAAGGAAGCCGCCGGAGCCAACACCCCCGCGAATCTCCTTCAACAATGCCTCGACACTCCGGTTCTCCATCCGCCGGGCGAAGAGCACCGCTACAACAACGGAGCCTGCAACATCCTCTCCGCCGTCATTTCCTCCGCCGCCGGAAAAGACCCGGAGGAATACATGCGCGAAAAAATGTGGAAACCGCTCGGCATGAGCCACACCTCTTGGCGGCGCGACGACGGCGGCCACGTCCTCACCTACGCCGGCGTCCAAAGCACCGCCCGCGACATCGCCAAGTTCGGCGAGCTTTTTCTCCACGACGGTAAATGGGACGGCCAACAAATTCTCAGCAAATCATGGGTTGAAAAGGCGACGACCAAACGGTCGCATCTGGTCATCCCAACCGTCGGTCCCGACGGCGATTACGGTCTGCTGTGGTGGCTCGATTTCAAACGTCCTCCCGTCCCGCACAATTACAGCGCGCTCGGCCTTTGGGGCAATCACCTCACCGTCATTCCCGATTTGGACCTCATCGGCGTCCGTCTGGTCGGCAACAACATGGACGGTTCCGCCCTCATGCGCATGGTCCCCGAATGGGTTGAGACTCTGGCGGGGGTGGTGAAGCGGTGAGGGGGACTGTTTTTCTGTCTCATGTCCTCTGCTCCCCCGGGCTCTATCATGAAATCAAGCCGTTCCACAGTATTATTTCTCGTCTTCTTGGCACTTCTTAGCGGAACGGCGTGCTCGCAACACAAATTACCGCCCCTTCACTGGGCTACAATATCCAAAGACCCCACACTTGTCGCTCGAATACTCAAGGGTTCGATTTCAGTGGATGCACGCGACGTTTACGGAATGACTCCTCTTATGTGGGCTTCGGCGGTCGGACATGTCGGCATTACAAATATGCTTCTCGAACACGGTGCAGATGTGAACGCGCGACTCCAGTATCAGAGTGATCGCGTGGCTTCTCTCGTGCTTGCCAACGACGATAGTAGTAGAATCTTGCTGACGTATTTGCGGGATGTTGATATGAACGAAACCCCTCTCATGCTTGCGATTGAAGAGGGTCATTGGGACGTTGCAAAGATGCTTATCCAGCGGCCAAGCATTGATGTTAATGCCATATCTGGTGCAAAAGAATCTGGCCTAACGGTGTTAGCTTATGCACTTAAGAATGCACCGTTGGAAGTCATCGTGTCCCTATTAGATAGGGGCGCTGATGCCAACTATCACGGCGGCATTGATGAGAACAGCTTGTTCCCTGCTGTTATCTATGGGCGAAATGATGCAATTAGAATACTCTGTGATCACAAGGCTGACATCAATCGTCAGACCAGCGACACGAAAACAACACCTCTGATCGAAGCGGCTAGATCGTCCCAAAGAGGTCTTGTCGCTGAATTGGTCAGGCTGGGCGCTGATGCAAACCTTGCTGATAACCGAGGTGGATGGACGGCATTGATGTATGCCGCCAAGGAAGGTGATACTGAAACGGCGAAAGAACTCTTAGGCGCAGGAGCGAAAATCGAAGCACGCAATTTCTCAGGGCAGACAGCCCTCGATATCGCTCAAGAGAAGGGTTTTCAGCAGGTAATTTTTTTGCTGGAAACGCGAGGAATCGGGGATTCGGGGGAGAGGGGATCAGGCCACGCGAACCACAAGAGTAATTCAAAAACGGAATAAATCCAAATTCCAGATGAACGCATGGACGCGGACCGCAGACCTCGAACAGAGCAAGGTTCTTTACTTTTCAACTTCTCAGTGCTCACTGCACCCCCGGCGCTATGTATTCTCGGAGCGTCGGCCATGATCGGCAAGCCTCCCGAAGGCTCGATCCTCAATCCAGAGGTGAAACGTTCCTCTTACCCCTCTCCCTTTCCAAGGGAGAGGAGTTGTCAGAATCAGCGGAACAGATGAAGACTAGTAATCCGGAGACGCAATAGGGAGACGTCAATTCAAATACTCATTCCGTCCAGAATATCTCCATCGCTTGGACCCGAATCCCCCACACAATTGAGGGTTTGTCCGGCATCCGATCCCAAGTGCGTCCCTCAAGTTAAGTTCAACGTGGAAGCATCGCGCTTATTCCATCCCGAAAAATTTCTTCGTACCCCATTCAAACAACGGTTCGGGGAGAAACTTTTTGAGCGGAACCGCGAAGGACCCGGGTCCGGCGCGGTAGCGCAATCGCGGCGCGGGGTGGCTCAAAACCCGCTCCAGCAAGAGCGCGATTTTTTCCGGTGTCGGCGAGGATTGTTCGCGAGCCGAAGTTTGATGGATGATTTTTTCGAATCGCCCGGCGTAAGCGGAAGCGTCTCCCGATTTTTCCGTCCGTTTGCGCGCCGACGTGAATCCGGTCCTGAAATCGCCCGGCTGGATCAGGCTGACATGGACGCCGAACGGTTTGGCCTCCATCCGCAACGTCTCGCTCAAGGCTTCGAGCGCGAATTTCGTCGCGCTGTAAATCCCCTCGAACGGAAGACTCACCACCCCCGCAACCGAGCCGATGTTGACGATGCGTCCGGCGCGTTGCCCGCGCATGATCGGCAGGGCCGCTCTGCAGACGCGCAGAACGCCGAAAAAATTCGTCTCGAAAAGCGCCTTGGCCTCCTCGATGGACGTCTCCTCCAACGCGCCGGCCAATCCCGATCCGGCGCAGTTGACCACGGCGTCCAATCGTCCCGCTCGCGCAAGCAACGATTCAATTCCCGCCGAAACGGATGCGTCCTCGTCCACGTTCATGCGGAGCGTTTCATAGGGGAACGTTTCGTCTTTCGATCCGGCGGAGCGGGACGCGCCGAAGACGCGCCAATTTTTTCCGTGCAGTCGCTCGGCGCAAAGACGCCCGATGCCCGACGACGCTCCGGTGATGAGAACGACTTTCCCGCTCATTTCATCCCCCGGATCAAATCGAGCCCTCCATCAAGTCCGACCATCGGCGTTTTGAGCGCGGCGCGGGCCTTGGCGTTGTTGAGCGAAACGTCGCGCGGGCGCGGCGCGCGCCCCGGTATCGCGGAAGGATCATGCGCGAAAACCAAGCTTTCATCGTAGCCGAATTTGCGCGCGATCCGCTTGGCCATTTCAAAGCGATTCAGCCTGTCGTTTCCGGCCAAATGAAGAACGCCCGTGAAGTTGCTCGCCGCGAGTTCCAGAAGGGCGCGCCCCAGGGTGACGACGTCAATCGGGGTTCGGATTTCGTTGTCAGGAACGCCGAGTTTTTTTCCGGATTCCCAAGAGGCAATCATCCGCGAAAGAAACGAATTCCCCTCCCCCAAGAGCGGCAACCCCATCACCAGCGCGAGACGCGCCACGACCCAATTCTTCGACGCTTCCATGACGATGTGTTCGGCTTTGATCTTCGTTTGCGCGTAGAAATTCACCTCGCGAGGCGCATCCTCCTCGCAATAATTTCCCCGTTCGCCGTCGAAGATGGTGTCGGTGGATAGGAAAATCATTTTGGTCTTGTGTTCAGCGCATAATTCGGCCAAATCGCGCGTGAAATCCACGTTCACGCGACGGGCGGTCTCCCGATTCCCCTCGCAAAAATCAATGTCCGCAATCGCGGCGGAGTGAATGAGGACATCGGGTTGGGTTTCGGAAAAAAGTCCGTCGAGATTCCCGCGCTCAATCGAATCTTCGCAATGCCATTTCACGAACGGCGGGATTTTTGTTCCGATTGGTCCGCGCGAAAGAGCATGGACTTCCCATTCCTCTCCCAGTCGTTCACGCGACTGCGCGATCACGCTCCCCGCGACAAATCCCCCGCTTCCCGTGACAAGCAATCGTTGAATCATGGTTTGATCTCCGGCGCGGAGTGATCGTCGGGCATGTCTTTCATCCTCCAAACAGCGTTAAGTTTGGAATCAAGCCGGTGTCTTCCGGCAACGAATCAATCTTGCCGCTTTCGTTATTATACTCTTACCGTAGCCGCTCGATTGAAGCAAGCGGCGCATGTTGCCACAGACGCAAATTGCGCGCGCCGCCTTTTGAAACACGCCGCCAAAGAGCATCGCTGATTTTATTCTTGACCCCGCCTTTGATTCCCATTATCTTGCGCTGAAGATGTAAAGCAATTAGCTTTGACATGCTTGATGCGGCTCAAAAGGATTTCTGTCACCCGTGGCCCCGCAAACCGTCCCCATTGAAAAGCGTTATCGCGTGAGTCTCTTGCTTGAGGCCTACGGAGAATTGCTCACCGAAAAACAAAGGACGTTTTTGCGGCGATATTACGACGGAGATTTTTCGCTCGGCGAAATCGCCGGGGAATTCAACGTGACACGGCAGGCGATCTTCGACGCGATGAAACACGGAGAAGCGTCGCTGGAAAATTACGAGCGGGTTTTGCGATTGGTCGAATTCAAGCGCAAGAAAAAGGACAACGGTTCGGCGACGCATTCGGATTCGGAAATCTCGGAACGGTTGGAATCGCTCGGGAATCGTCTTCGCGAACTCGCCCTATCCGCGCAAAAGAACGAACGAGGCGACAGCGAACAAATGGTCCGTGAATTGGTATCCGTTGCGGAAGAGATGGATGCGTTGGCCGAAGGTTCCATCCTGCCTCGCGTTTCTCCTTTGGCACCCGACGTTTTTCCAACGCGCGCGCGAGCCACAACTCCGACCGTCCGTTTGGGCGAATCGCCGGAGGTTGATTAACCCCGATGTTCCAAACGCTGACCGACAAATTCGAGGGCGTATTCAAGCGGCTACGGGGCGAGGCGCGCCTGACCGAGGACAATATCCGCGACGCTTTGCGCGAGGTCCGCGTCGCGCTTCTGGACGCCGATGTCAACTTCAAGGTCGTTAGGGATTTCACCAAGGCCGTCACCGATAAGGCCGTCGGAACCGAGACGCTGAAATCGGTCCGACCCGCCCAGCAGATCGTCAAAATCGTCTATGACGAATTGACTGAGATGCTCGGAGGCGTGACCGCCGAGTTCGCCCTGCAACGCGGCAAAACCGACGTAATTCTGCTTTTGGGTTTGCAGGGATCGGGCAAGACGACGTTCGCCGGGAAGCTGGCGCGATTTTGCGCGAAGTCGGGATTCAAGCCGATGCTGATCGCCTGCGACGTTTATCGCCCGGCGGCCATCGAGCAACTTCACGTTGTCGGGCGTGGCGTCGGCGTTCCGGTTTTCGACATGGGGACGGAAACACCCGTCGCCGAAATCGCGGCCAAGGGATTGGAAGCGGCGAAGGAAAAAGGATGCGACCTCGTCATCATTGACACCGCCGGACGGCTTCACATTGACGAAGTGAAGATGGACGAATTGGTTGGATTGAAAAATTTTTGCAAGCCCGATTACACGTTTCTGGTCGCCGACGCGATGACGGGACAGGACGCGGTTCATTCCGCCTCGGCGTTTCATCAGGGAGTCGGGATAGACGGCGTCTGCCTCACGAAAATTGACGGCGACGCGCGGGGCGGTGCGGCGCTTTCGATCCGGGCCGTGACGCAAAAACCGATCCACTTTATCGGGACGGGCGAAAAATCGGACGACTTGGAGCCGTTTCATCCCGACCGGATCGCGTCGCGCATCCTCGGAATGGGGGACGTGATTTCGCTCGTCGAAAAGGCGCAGGAGACGATTGACGCCGACGAAGCGTTGGCGATGCAGAAGAAACTCCGCCGGGCGGAGTTCACGCTTCAGGATTTTATGGACCAGATGCGGAAAGTTAAAAAGATGGGTCCCCTTTCCAGCCTGATGAAAATGATTCCCGGCATGGGACAACTGACCAAGGAGATGGGAGAAATCGGCGACGACGATTTCAAGCCGATCGAGGCGATCATCAATTCCATGACGCCGGCGGAGCGCGAGCATCCCGAAATCCTTGACGGATCGCGCAAGAAGCGGATCGCGCGCGGAAGCGGATCGCATCCCGCGGACATCAATTCCCTGCTTCAAGAATTCGATCAAATGAAAACGATGATGAGCCGGATGATGCAGATGGGTGGGGGAGGATTGGGCGGTTTGTTCGGCGGAGGAGGGGGCGGTCCGCGCCCTGCAATGGCCGGGAGACACGGCGGCGATTCGTTCAGTCCCAAAAACAAACCGAAGCATCGGAGGATCAGGAAGACGAAATCGAAGAAGGGAAAACGAAGATGAATTGCAGATTGTAGATTTTAGTTTGCGGACTGAAGAAAAGGACGAAGGATGAAGAGCGAAGGACAAAAACAAATGGTCGGTTACTGATGTCTTGAAGCTGGATCGCCTCTTCGCAACCCCGATGGGGTTGAATGTGAATAGCCGGGGGCGGAGCGAGCAACGCGAGCGGAACCCCCGGACAAAGTTTTTCAAAACGGTTGAACCCTGAAGGGGTTCAATGGATTGAGATTAGGATTAAGATTAAGAGCAAGAGTAAGAAACAAAGGAAAGGAGGTGATGAGCAATGTCGGTTAAATTACGGTTGGCCCGACGGGGGCGGAAGAACGCCGCCTATTTCCGGCTGGTCGCCGCCGACGAGCGGTTTAGCCGCGACGGGCGGTTCATCGAAAGCCTTGGCTTTTATCAGCCGCTTCGCAAGGAGGCCGAAAGCCAACTCAACATTGACGAGGCCAAGGCGCTGAAATGGCTGAATCATGGGGCGGTTCCTTCGGATACCGTGCGGTCGCTCCTGCGACGCAAGGGAATCATGAAGAAATTCCATGACGCCAAGCTCGAAGCCCGAAAAAGCAAAGCCGCCGCCGGTTGAGGAACCAACGGGCGGTCGCGCGTGAACCAGAAGAGGACGTAAGCGAAAGCTGAAGTTCAAGATCAACCTGAAAATCCATGGAAGAACCGTGGATTTTAATTACCAGTGTCAGCAGGAAAGGCGGGAAGAACCATGACACCTGAAGAAGATGATGATGAAGAAGTGATGGATGAAGATGAAATGGAAGAAGAAGGGGAGGGAGAGGAAAATGAGGACGACCTTCCCAATGAGATCACGCTCAAGGAACTGATCCAATACATGGCCGAGGCTCTGGTGGATTTCCCCGACCAAGTCGAGGTCACTTCCATCGAGAGCGAAAACAGCGTCATGCTCGAGCTGAAGGTCGCGCCGAAGGATGTCGGCAAGGTCATCGGCAAGGGGGGGCAGACGGCCAAGGCGATGCGCAAAATCCTGAGCGCCGCCGCGACCAAGCTCCGCAAAAAGTCGCTGTTGCAAATCATCGAGTGAGCGCCGGATCAACCCCATCTGAATCCGGCCCACTCGAATCCGGCCTGCCCGAATCCGGTTTGCCCAAACCGGAGGACCTCGTGGCGGTGGCCCGGCTACACCGGCCCCACGGACTTCGAGGGGAAATTCGCGCCGAGCGGATCTCCCCCGAAGTTCTTGATTTCGCCGCGCTCGTGACCCAAAGAAAAGTTTGGTTGCGGGGAAAAGAGGGAAACTTCCGAGGCATCCGCGTTCTTTCCCTGCGGACCCACCAAAAAACCTTTCTGCTGACTCTTGAAGGGATCGAAGAGCGCACGGCCGCCGATGCCTTGCGCGGCGGAGAGCTTTGCATTTTGCGCGAAGACCTCCCCTCCCTCCCCGAAGGTTGGATTTGGGAAAAAGACTTAATTGGCTATGAAGTGGAGGATGCGACGCGCGGTCCGATCGGCGCCGCCGCCGGACTCTATGCCATCTCCGACCGCCACGTTCTGCAAGTCGCTCGCGCCGACGGAACCGAGATTGACATCCCTTGGACCAAGGGCTTGATTCTCTCCGTCGAATCGAAAACCCGCAAAATCAACGTCGCCCTTCCGCTCGATTATCCGGGCTTGGAGGGATAACACCGGGGATTGAGGAGGAAGAAACGCGAGGACGCCACGGCGCAGAGTCGCAACGAGGCTTCGGAAATTTCATCCTGCCAATCTTGTTCATCCTGTCAAAAAAAAATTGTGGCGCAGGCGTCTCGCCTGTGATTGCGGAATTGGCAGGCAAGGTGCCTGCCCTACTTTTCCCGAAGGACAAAATACAAAAGTTCTCTCTTGCGTCTCCGTGCTTTGAAGTCCTTGAATTTTTCCGAAGACATGCTCCCTCATAATAGCTAGGCTTCTTTCAAGCGGAGTACCGATTCAGTTGCACATCTTGTCGAAAATGCCTGAGAAAGCAATGGGTCCGCGGTCGAAATCTTCGGTTAACGTTGGAAGCCTGACTCGCTCGCCAAGGCTTCAAATCTTGCCCATTCTTGTCTATTTCCTGCTTTGCCCCATTTCGCTCAGAGCGGAAGACGGTCCCTATGCGATTGATGATTTTGCGTCGGTCATGGATGTCGCGCGCGATGGAGGCGTGGCCGTCAAGGAGACGATCCGAGTAACTTTTTTGGCGGCGCGGCGCGGAATCTTTCGTTTCATCCCGGTTGATTACGAGTTCGGTTGGCGAGCCAACCGACACTTGGCTCTCAAGGTCGAAAAGGTCGAGGACAATCGGGGACACGCTCAAACAACGAGGGTCGCCTATGAGAATGGCAACGTGGTAATACGAATCGGAGACGAAAACATTTTTCTTCCGGCCGGGACAAAAAGAACCTACGTCATAACATACAAGACATGGGGGACGTTGAACTGGTTTGATAGAACAAGCGATTGGGATCCCTACGCCGAGTTGTATTGGAATCTCACCGGAGATCGTTGGGACGTTCCCATTCAACAGTCTTCCTTCAGGGTGAATTATCCTAAGGCCCAAGGAGGTGAGCGGATTCGAATGTCAATTTATGCAGGCCGACATGGATCCCGTCTTTCCGACAATGTTGTGGGTCCGGCAAAAGACGTCGCCGGCGTCACGAGCGGAATGACCCTTTCGCTCACCGATGACTCCGCCTTCGGCGAAAGGAGAAAACCCTTGGAGCCGGGTGAGGGTGCGACGCTTGTGCTCAATCTGCCTGCCGATCTGATACCCAAGCCATCGCTGATCGGAAGTGTCAATTTTCACCGCTATGTTCTGCCTAATTTGGGTATTTTTACTCCTCTCATGATAGTCATTGGTCTCTATATTCTCTGGTGGATCTACGGGCGCGATCCGCGAACGGGTCCTGTGGCAGTCCGCTACGAGCCGCCGGATAATCTCTCGGGACCGGAGGCTGGCGCCTTCATTGACGAGCGGATTGACCAGCGCGACATTGCGGCGGGCATCATTTCGCTTGTCGTCAAGGGTTACCTTAACATCAAGCCGGCTCCCGATAGGGGACCTTCTGCATGGCTACAGGAAATAACGCTTGAAGTTCCGGAGCCGGGGCAGATCAACAAGATGGGATCGAAGGAAGATTTCAATGAATTGAATTCCTTTGAAGCCCTACTTCTCGGACTTATTAAGAAGGGGGGCAAAAAGATCACGGAGACCGAAATTCAAGACCACGTCGCTCCTCGGATCGAAGATCTGCAAAGGTCACTTTACCAATGTCTGATTACGAGGGGCTATTATCGAAAAACTCCCGAAGCCGTTCGCTTCGCATGGTTTTTGGGAGGAATCGCGGCCTCGGCGCTTTTGGCGTTTCTTTGTTTTCTGAACGATCCCGTGAGAAATCCATGGCCTCCATTGGTCGGAGGAATCCTAGGTATCATACCTGCATGGCTGTTCTCCCGTTGGATGCCTCGAAGAACACGTCGTGGAGCAAGAGCCTACAATGAGATATTAGGATTCCAAGAATTCATTCGCCGGGCGCGGGGAAAGGATTTGGATTGGAAAGCCCAGAAACGTCCCGATCAAGCTCTGTTCGACCGCTACCTTCCGCACGCTGTTGCCTTTGGTCTGACACGGCAATGGTCTGACGCCTTCAATGACGCTCTGGCGGAACCCCCGACTTGGTATCTCGCGCCGCATGGTAACGCGCCGTTCAGTTGGAGCGGATTCGGGCGGAGCGTCAATGATTTCGGCTATTCCTTGGGGTTGGCCGCCATAACTCCGTTTTCTCGCGGAGCAGATTCACCATCCTCGTTTTCCTCCGCAAGGTCAGGATGGGGAAGCCACTCCGGAGGAGGATTTTCAGGGGGAGGGTTCGGCGGCGGTGGATTTTCGGGTGGGGGATCTGGCGGTGGTGGCGGCGGAAGTTGGTAGAGGGTGGAAATGGGGCGGGACAACTCGGGTCTTCTACCCCATTTTCAATTCCGAAAAACGAGATTCGCGCAGAACAAAAGTGCGCCGTTTTTTCTCAGGTCATCCTCTCTCCGCGATCTCCGCGCCTCCGCGTCAGGATTTCCCTCACCGACATTCCATGAATCGGAAAGATCGCCGCTCGGAGAGCGCCGCCCACGTTGAAATCGAAAGCTCGGAACGGGTTTCTACCGAGGATTCCCCGCTCCCAATTTTCGGAGCATTCCCATCGCCTTGGTCCAAGGGTTTTGTTGTAGCCTGTCGCGCTCGTCTTCGAGGCGTTGTTGGCGGGCGAGGTCGGTCCGCAGAACCTCCTCGAAGCCGGGCCAGTTGAGCGGTTTCTCCCCCGTGAATTGTTCCCATGCGTTGCAGGCGGCCATTTCGGCGCGGGTGTATTCCTCCAACGCGGCCTGCTGGTAGCTGATGTTGGCGTGGAGTTGCGCGCGGTCGTAATCGTCGAAAATCCGAATGATCTTGCGATTCATGATGAACCCCTTGACGACCGCGCCGAGAAGGATTAAGGCAATCGCCGCCGTCAGCGAGGCGTAATTCGGATTGGCGGAATCGGCGATGCTCAGGCTCGGCGCGATGGCGCGCACGAGCGCGAAGCCGAATCCCCCCAAGAGCAGGGCGCGAAGACAACTCCGCAAGAAACCCTCCTGCCGCGTGACCTGCGTGATTTCGGCGACCTGCATTTCTTTTTTCTGCACGGCCGTCTGGAGATTTTTTTCGTAAATTTGCTTCCGCCGATAAATCCCGCGCGAAAGCGAAACGACGATCTGCTGGAGCGCGGTCATGAATTGCCACTCCTTTGTGCCCGCCTCGGCGTGATCGCACGTCCATTGAAATGCCTCGACCACCTTTGAGGCGAGTTTGTTGATCTCGGCCTCGGGGCAATTCCTTTGCTCACCCAGAAGCGCGACGACATAAAAGCAATAAGCGGTGTCCAGCACCCGGTCGGGCGTGAACATGCGGGGCGACAGGCTTTTCCCGCGCCGGATGGTTTCCAATTGAGCGACGGCTTCCTCCGTCGCTCTGGCTCCGTTATTTCGAGTTGTTCGCCTCGGTTTTGCCGGGTTCATATTTTCCGGGCTCGTATTTATAGAGCGTCTTGTCCGGGATGACGCTGACCTCGGTCGTGAACTTGAACGGATATTTTCCGCCGCTGTCATAGACCAATTCCACAAAAAACGCCGTCCAGCCCGTCGGCGGAAGCGAAACCTTCGCGGTGTAAACTCCGTTTCCATCGTCCTTGACCGGCGAGCTTTGATAGGCTTTGCCGATCACGTCCAAGCGAAAATCGCGCTTGTTCGGATTGGTCGCCTGCCACAAATTTACTTCCTTCGGTTTGTCCGTCGTCCGCACGACGAGCGATCCGTCGGCTTCCTTCGTCCATGAAAATTTCGGAAGCGGCTTGCGGTTGATGATCGCGGTATAAAAAGCCTCGAGGCTTTCCGGCGCGTCGGAGCCGTTCAAGCCGTGCTTGGTGTTGGGCACGTAGCGCAGATATTTGACTCCTTTGAGATCGCCGAAATAGAACTGCGAGGAATCGGGGAGAAAAAATTCGTCTCCCGAGGCGTTCATGATCAATTTGGGCATCGTCAGCCGGTCGCGGTAACTGTAGGGGTCTTCGACCTTCATGAGCGCGGTGTGTTCGGGCGTGCCGGTGCGCTCCGGAATGTGATGATGAACGTAATCGCCGACCGCCGGCGCCCAGAAACCGTAAGCCGCGTAATGATGCTTCATGGATTCCCCGACGTTCAGCACGTCAATCACGATGGGGATGATCGCCTCGACGCGGCGATCCACCGCGCCGGTCAGCCACGTCGTCCACCCGCGCTTCGAGCCGCCGGTGACGACGAATTTGTTGATCTTCACGTTCCCGCCGTCGGGACTTTTCATCAACGCTTGAACCGTGTCCATCGCGCGGACGGCGCTCTTGACCATCGGCATCCGCAGGGTCCACGTCGGATCGCCCGTCGTCATCACCTTGTCCCACGTGTAGCCGATGGAATCGTCCTCGGACCGCTGTTTGCCGTCGTTGCGGTATACGAGCGGCTGATTGGGAACCATTTTCAATTCGGAGACGACCGAGTTTGTTTCGGTCGCCAGCTTGACCAGCCTTCCGTCGGCGCGGGTCGGAGCCTTGTCGTTGTTGCTTCCTCCGCCGATGATGAGCAACGACTGATCGAACGCAACGTGATCCGGTTTGACGATGTTCAGCCAGTGTTGCCAGAGGGTCCGGTCCACGTCGGCGGTCGTGCGCCACGTTTGCGATTTCAAATCAACGACGTATTCCGTGTAGCCTTCCCCCTTGATGGTGTTGACGACCTGCCACGAGTAAGAGGGATCGGGTTTCTCGATGTATTGATCGAGCGCGGTTTTCTCCTGAAAAAATTTCCCCTGCGAACACGCCGTCGCCAGCGCGGCAAAGGTCAGAAGAAGGACTTTGCCCGCGATTTGTCGGTTTCCTTTTTTCATTCCTATTTTTCTCCCGTCTCCATTCATGGTTTCCTAGAAAGTGGAAAATTTTTCATGTTTCATTCCGTCTTGATGCGACTTTGGGTTTTGACGCCCCGTATCCGAGCATTCAATCCACGCCCAATCGTGAGAAGAGCGCGTGGTGTTCCGCCCAGATTTCCGGAGGGACGCGATCGCCGAATTTCTTGAGATAATCCTCGCGTTCTCCCTTCTGCGCGCGCCAGAGGTCCAAATCCACCGAGGTGAGCGTCCGGGCATCATCGGGAGAAACGTTGAGACCGGTCATGTCTATCGTGTTCGGCGCGGGAAGATTGCCGACCGGCGTTTCGACCGCCTTGGCCGTTCCCTTGACGCGCCCCAGAATCCATTCGAGGACGCGGATGTTTTCGCCGTAGCCCGGCCACAAAAACCGCCCCTTGAGATCGGTTTGAAACCAATTGACGCGGAAAATCTTGGGATGCTTCGCGTGGCGCTTGCCCATCTCGATCCAATGCGCCCAATAGTCGGCCATGTTGTATCCGCAGAAGGGGAGCATCGCCATCGGATCGCGCCGCACGACGCCAACCTTGCCCGTCGCGGCGGCGGTCGTTTCCGAGGCCATCATCGCCGCCGAATAGACGCCGTGATTCCAGTTGAAAGGTTCATAGACCAAAGGCACGAGGCTGGATCGCCGTGTGCCGAATAGGAATGCGGAGATCGGAACGCCCTGCGGGTCCTCCCAATGAGGGGAGATGCAGGGGCATTGGCTTGCCGGCGCGGTGAAACGGGAGTTGGGATGCGCGGCCTTGGTTCCATTGGCCGGGGACCACGGTTTGCCCTGCCAATCCCACGCCTGCGCCGGAGGAGCGCCGTCCTTGCCTTCCCACCACGGATCGCCTTCGGGCGTCAGCGCGACGTTGGTGAAGATCGCGTTGCGCGAGAGCGCGTCCATCGCGTTGGGATTGGTTTTGGTGCTCGTGCCGGGAACGACGCCGAAAAATCCAGCTTCGGGATTGATCGCCCAGAAACGACCTTCGGCGTCGGGGCGGATCCAAGCGATGTCGTCGCCGACGGTCCAGACCTTATAGCCCTTCTGCGAGGCGGGAGGAACGAGCATGGCGAGATTGGTCTTGCCGCACGCGCTCGGAAACGCCGCGCACATGTAGGTGACGTCGCCATCCGGACTCTGCAATCCGAGAATCAGCATGTGCTCGGCCATCCAGCCTTGTTCGCGCGCCATGACGCTCGCCAACCGCAGGGCGAAACATTTTTTCCCAAGGAGCGCGTTGCCGCCGTAGCCGCTTCCGAAACTCATGATGAGCCGCTCCTGCGGAAAGTGCATGATCCAGCGCCGCTCGGGATTCAGATCGCCGACCGAGTGCATTCCATAGACGATTTCGTCGTTCTTGCCCAGATGATCGAGCGCCGGCTGACCCATGCGCGTCATGATTTTCATGCTGGCCGTGACGTAGGGGCTGTCGGTGATCTCGACGCCGAACTTACTGCTCTTGCCGCCGACGGGTC
>CAZRCZ010000004.1:235445-248163 GCA_964598765.1 uncultured Candidatus Sumerlaeota bacterium
GAGAAAGGAAAGAAAAAACTCCGTCGTTCCCTTCAGGCAACCCTCGAACAACGCGCCGACCTTCCGATGGGCCTCGTCCGGCGGCATCCAGTTGTTGGTCGGTCCCGCTTCGGCTTGCGTCGGCGTGCAGATGAAGGTGAGGTTCTCGGTCCGAGCGACGTCGCTGGGATCCGAACGATGCAGATAGCATCCCGGCCAACGCTCATGGTTGAGTGGAATCAAGTCGCCGGTGGCGAACATCATCCGGATCAGCTCGTCGTATTCCTTTTGCGTTCCGTTGCACCACAAAACGCGGTCCGGCTGGGTCAGACGGGCCGTTTTTTCGACCCATTCCTTGAGAGGTTTGTTTTCGGTTTTGACTTGAAACATGGCTGAAGAAAAATACGTCCTTACTCCTGCAGGCGGAGGCTTCAGCGAAGCGCATCTTCAGGTGAGTTTCGGCCTCGGCGATCACGCGAGCCGAATTGGAACGATGAGACCTCGCGCACCGCTTTTTTTACAAAAAACCTCCGGCGGAATCAAAGATTATTCGGGGAGATGCCAATGCGTTTAGCCAGAGACGAATCGCCGTTCGTGGTCCAAGAGTTTGGCCTTGACCGCGGTTCCCCACCGGAAGCCGCCGATCTCTCCGTTCTTGCGGACGATGCGGTGGCAGGGAACGAGCAACGCGACCGGGTTGGCGGCGACGGCCCCGGCGACGGCGCGGACCGCCGAGGGGCGTCCGACCATCTTGGCCAGTTGCGAATAAGAGCGCGTTTGGCCGGGGGGAATTTTTTTCAACGCCTTCCAAACGGCAAGCTGAAACGGCGTGCCGCGAAGGTCGAGCGGCTCGCCGTTCATCCACTCAAATTTTCCATTCCAATACGATTCAAGTTTCTTGATCATCCGCGCAATCGAGCGCGGATCGTGAACGAATTCGGCGTGGCGCAATCGGGAACGGAAATCGTTGAGGGCTTCGTCCAAACTTGACCTATCGAGGAACGCCAGCGCGGCGATCCCTTTTCCATTCAAGGCGACAAGAATCGGTCCCCTGCGGGTTTTGGCCAGACCGTAACTCAATTTGGTTTTCATGGACGTTTTGGCTCCTGCGCGATCGGCGGCGGCGCGGGCCAATCGCCGATGAATACGCCTCCGGCGAAGTCACTGCTCTTCAGCCATCTGGCTCCCTGCGCGCGACGCAACGCCTGATTTCCGTCGCTGACGATGGTTGCGACGCGAGCATCCACCACGTCGGCCTGCGCCAGCAGAACCGCCTCCACGCACGCCGGCACGACCGGCGAACCGAATTCCAGCGATCCGTGATGTGAGAGAATGCAATTCAGCAGTTTGTCCAACTCATCCATCGCTCCCTTGTAGGGGGGCGATTGACGGAACCGCTCGGTCAAACCGCGAACGATGGCGTAGCTGATCGGAAGATGCCCCTCAAAGCTGTTGGCGTCGGTCGTCTCCGGAAGCGGCGCGAAGCGGTAAGTCTCGATTTTGCCGATGTCGTGAAGCAATCCGGCGGAGATCAGCAGGGTGCGATCCACGGGAAGCGTTTCGGTGTTGAAGTTCAAGCCGGGGCGATTCAACGGCGCGTAAGCGTCGGCCAGCGCGAGCGCGACGGAGGTGACATTGATCGTGTGTTCGAGCAAACCGCCCGGATAATTTTGGTGGCGCGATTTGGCCGCCGGAGCCTTGAAAAAATTTTCGCGGAACGAGGCTCGGTCAAAAACCTCGCGCAGGATTTGTCCCGAAACGCGACCGGTGTCCGTCGCCTCGATCAACTCCTCCACGCGCCTGCGATAAAAGTCCATGTCCACGCGAACCGGCTGGACGAATTGTTGATTCGCCTGCGACAATTCCGCCCCTTCCAGAATCCGGTAATTCTCGATGACCCATTGTTTCGCGCCGTCGTATTGCTCTTCCTTGTAAACGACTTCGATCGCTTGACCGACTGACGGCCAAGCGCGATTCACCGATTTGAATCGGTCGGCCTGCCAAATTTTGGCGTTGACCGACTCAAAATTTTCATCGCGCCCCAGATTGAGCGTCAGGAGGGCGAAATTTTCATCGCGCCGCGTCTTGCGAATGTCGAATCGCTGAACTAAAACGATTTTTTTCATCCGACGACACTATGCCCTTGAGTCCTTTGGGATGTCAACTCCGCTTCGCCGTGCTTGACAGACGCCGCCGATGCGCTACGCTGGCTGTGAAATCACAGCTTTGTTAAACACAAAGACACGAAAACGCGAAGCACAAAGCCTCGTAACGAGAGAATGAAACATAGAGTCATCATCTTTGCGAATCGTTGAGTCTTCGTGCCTTTGTGTTTAATTTTCAGTCCAATCGTCAAAATCCAAAGGTCTCGATCAACCCATGACTCGATTCCGGCTTACGATCCAGAAAAAATTCCTTCTGCTCATCATGGCGGTCGGATTGATTCCCGCCGCGCTGGGGACGGTGATGACCGCTGTCGGGGGACGGTATTCGTTCGCGTGGGCGATGGGAACGGCGCTGGAATCGCGCGCGCGGCAACTGGCCGGCAAACTGGACGATCTCTGCGAGGATCAGGAGAAGGCGCTCGCCGAAATCATCCGTCGCCGCGGGGACGATTTGGAGGGGATTCGCAAGGACGCCGCGACGCTGGGAACGGCGGAAGTGTTGGTGCGATACCGCTCCGCCGACGATTTCATCATCCTTCCATTTGAATCGAAGGGAGGCGATCCAAAACGGCGAGTTCGACAACTCGCTCTCTATTTCGACGAGCTGCTTCGATCCGGGAAAGTGACCCCGGATGGTTATTTCGACAGTCTGCCCGTTCAATCAGGGGATGCCGATTCATCCGGAGGGTGGGTGATTTGCGCTTATCCGTCAACCATGGGAGGCGGCTTGGTTTTCTTTCTGATCCAAGGGGATCATCTTCTGCAAAAAGTTCGCGCCTCTTCCGGCGAAGAGGAGGATCTTGTTCTCTTTTACTCGCGGGGAAAAGGATTCTTAACTTCCAATCCGGGTCCCTTCGGATTGCAAGAACTTGTTCAAAAGACCTTGACCAATCCCAGCGTTGGCATGACTGGAATTCTCAACCTTCGCGGGGAGGAATCGGGACGGCGACGCCAACATTTGATCGCCTATTCGATCAGTCAGCGGCTATCGCGTCTTGCTTCCGTCGGTCAAGCCCGCTCGCCGGTCGTGGTCCTCATCGCCTACGACATGGAAACCTTTTTGGGACCGCAATCGTGGTTGCTCTGGTTCAGCGTCGTCGCGGCATTGGTTTGGGCCTTGCTCTTGATGGCTTTGGCCGTCGTCTCGGCGCGGCGAATTGTCGGGCCGGTCAAGGCGCTTCGTCGTCAAGCCGAAGCAATGGCGGGAGGTAACTTGGACGTTCGCGCCGCGGTCCGCACGCACGACGAGATTCATGATTTGGCCGACGCCTTCAACGCGATGGCGGAAAAATTGAGAGCCAGCCGAGATCAAATCATGGGGTTCAACAAGGAATTGGAGCAAAAAATCGAGGAGCGGACGCGCGAGCTTGCGCGCGCCAATCAGGTTTTGCTCCAGACTGAAAAACACGCCGCCACCGGACGGCTCGCCGCCAATCTCGCCCACGAAATCAACAATCCGCTCGGCATCATCAAAAATTATCTCCGCCTCGTCACCGACGCGATGACTCATGCCGGCGGCGGACGACGCGCAAGCGATCCGAATTTGGACCGCATCAAGGTCATCAACGAGGAACTGGATCGCATTGCGCGGATTGTCCGGCAGTTGTTGGATTTGCATCGTCCAGTCGAGCATGGCGTCGCGGAAACCGATTTGAACTCTCTCTTGGAAGAGATCGTCGCGCTGATGGAAAAGGGACTGGCAAAGGAAAACATCAAGATTGAACGAGAATACGAGCGAAACCTGCCGCGATTGATGGTCGCGCCTGATTTGATGCGGCAGGCTTTTTTGAATCTTCTTCGCAACGCGAATGACGCGATGGAAAACGGGGGAACATTGACCATCAAAACCGAAACACGCTCGATCCGTGTGGACGGAAAGGATCATCCCGCCGTCGCCGTTTCGATTACCGACACCGGTTGCGGCATCCCGCGAGAAAATTTGGACCGCATCTTCGATCCTTTCTTCACGACCAAATCGGCGGAGAAGGGAACCGGACTCGGATTGGCCGTGAGCTACGGCATAGCGCGAATGTATCAAGGGACAATCGAGGTTGCGACCGAGCCGGGCAAGGGGACGACGTTCACGGTGACATTACCGCTAGACGAGCCGAGACCCACAGCGGAATCCCAACAGGTTGGGAAGGCGCAACCTTGAACCTTTTGGACGTCGAAGGCGTTCCGTTGCTGGATTTCCGCGCTTGGCTTGCCGCCGCCGGAGTTCTTGGAGCGGCGTATGGTGTCGGTTCGATTTTGGATTTTCGGCGCCAATTCCTCAAAGGATTCAACGGCGCGCTTCTTCGTCTGACCTGCGGATTGGCCTTGCTTCCTTGCCTTGTCCTCATCCTTGGTTCCATTCGGGGGGCGGTCTTTGGTTTCCCTTGGACAATCCTGTCCGTGATTGGAGTTCTCACCGTCGCGTTCGACTCGCTCCGCCTCTTCAAATCCTTATCTATTCCATCCTTCATCCTTCATCCTTCATCCTTTCTTTCCCTCGCCGGTTGGTTCGCTATCTTGACTGCAATGTTCTTCCTCCTCGGTCCCGCGCTCAGTCCTCCGAGCAATTACGACACGCTCGAATATCATCTGGGGGTCGTTCCGCATTATTTCGCCGAACGGAGGATCACGCCGATCCCGCATGTTTTTTATTCCGCCCAGCCGCTGGCGACCGAGATGCTTTACACCTTGGGCGCGATCATGGAGGGAACGCCGCGAGGATTGGCTCCGAGGACGGTTTCGTGGTCGCTCGTCGTTTTGAGCGCGATCTTGCTGTTTCGCGCCTTACTCGCGGTCGGAACAACGCGCTCCATCGCGCCTTGGCTTGTGCTCGTTTACCTTGTTCATCCGATTATTTTCAAATTGGAATGGGATCGGGTAACCGATTTGACCGGCGCGATTTTTTTGCTGGGGGGATTGCTCGTTGCGACGACGCCCGCCGATGGCAAGGCCGATTCCAATGCGCCCAAGAACATTTTTCTCATCGGTATATTCGTCGGCGCGGCGGTTGCCAGCAAATGGACCAACGCGGGAACCGCCGCGTTAATTTTGACTATGGCCTCCCTTCTTGGGCTTTTTATCCCGGGAAAACGCGACTGGAAAATCAGCTCAACTTACATCGGCTTATTTTTCCTCGGCGCGGTTTTGATTCTTTTGCCGTGGCAAATTTGGCTTTGGGTTCAGGCTGGAAATCCGTTCGCGCCTTTCGCCGCCGGAATTTTCCCGACCGACTCATGGTCGCCCGCGCGCCTTCAATTTCTCATGCAAACGCACGGACCGCTTTCGCTCTTTTCCCTGGAGTATTGGATGAATCTGTTGACGCGGCTCAATTCCGGATCCTCCGGTCCGCCGATCATGATTTTCGCGGTGGGGATTTGGCTTTTGGCTTGGTTATTGGAAAGAAGGAGAATCGAAGAAATTCGCCCGGCTTCGTCGTCATTGATCAATCCTCTGTTTTTGGGCGTCGCGGCGGCTTCTATCCTCTGGGGCCGATTGAGATTCGCGGCGGATCGCTTCCTTGCTCCGGTCATCGTCACCGAGATCGTGATTTTGGGCGCGGCGTTGGGGAGGCTATTACGTCCAAAACAGGCCGGGTATCCCGACGAAGCCAGTGCGGCCAACCAACAGACCGAAGGTCTGATCCATAGTAGCCGAGGGCAACGCCCTCGGTCATCGGATCAAAAGCAAAGTGAACGCCCTGAAGGGGCATCCCAAGGATGGACCGAAGGGGTGGCGATCTTTTTGCTGGCTCTCTCCTCGTGGCCTTACGCATTCGGCGAATTCAATTTGATCCGCGCAAGCGCCGGTTGGGATTACGCCCTAGAAAAAATCAACGACGTTCAATATCTGCGCGGCATCATGGGGGGAACGGTTGACCTTTTTTCGGCGGCGAACGCGCTACCCGCCGATTCGCGCATCGTTGCCGTCGCGGAAGCCCGTTCCTTTTATTTCCGTCGCCCGATTGCCCTCAGTTCGGTTTTCGACCAAAGTCCGCTTCGTCCGGCGATCGCCCGCGCTTCAACGGCGGAACAGATTCGACAAGGGTTGATCGCGCAGGGATATACCCATTTGCTCGTCAATGAATATGAAATGGTCCGGTTGCTCGTTTTTCATCCCCCTCCGATTCTGCTCGCGGACGAAACATTTCTTCGCGCGCGAGGCCAAGGGGAAAAGAGTGAACCGGACTTGGTGAAGCAATACGCGGGCTACGTCGAATTCGGCGTCGAGCCGTTGAGCGCGGAAGAGCGGGCGGCTTATCGGGAGTTTCTCTCAACCTTGCGCGAACGCGCGGTCTTCTTCGACGCCGGACCGCAAGGCTCTCCCGCAATGTGGATCGCGCCGCTGAAGTAATGAGTCAATTTCTGACTCTTTCTACGAGTAATTCCTTGTCGCTCATATGGGTATATCGATTTCACTCTCATCTTGCCCGGAATTTGACGAATAGACCGAAAATTCTTTTGATGAGCGAAACAGCCAGCATGACCAGATCGGATAGGAGAATGAGACAGAACAGAGCTCCCGCGATTGCGGCAGGTACTACGAGTGATTCATAATTCATGCAAATGAGACCAATCCCCAAGCAAATCGGTGCGACAACGAATCTCAGAATGATGAGGCGCTTGGTCGAACTATATTTCGAGCCGAATTCGACTTGTTGCATGACGCGAAACAATAGCGCCGCGGAGATGATCGCGACCGCTCCGAGCGCGGGATACAACCACTCGCGCTTGAATGTATAAACGCAAACAAGAAGTAACAGAGCCACTTGTGTAAAAACTATCTTCAATATCACCGACTTCACCAACCGCTTCCGCTTCAATTCGCTCGGAGAAGCGGCGCCAGTTTGTAGATCGGTTGGGAAAGAGGATTTCGATTGCGTCATTTCTTCAAATGCGCGTCGAGCGCGCGCGAGAGGTTGACCATCTCAATCGCCGCCAGCGCGGCGTCGGCCCCCTTGTTCCCCATTTTGGTTCCGGCGCGTTCGATGGCCTGCTCGATGTTCTCGACCGTCAACACGCCGAAGATCACTGGAACGGGGCTTTCGAGCGCGACGGCGGCGACCCCCTTGGCGGCTTCCCCCGCGACGTAGGTGTAATGGTCTGTCCCGCCGCGGATCACGCAACCGAGGCAGATCACCGCGTCGAATTTTTTGGAGTGCGCCAGCTTCCGCGCCGTCGGCGGAATTTCAAACGATCCGGGGACGTGCACAACCGAGCAGTTTTCATCCTTCGCGCCGTGACGCCGGAGGCAATCCAACGCCCCCTCCAAAAGTTTCTCGGTGATGAAACTATTAAACCGGCTCACGACGATGGCGGTCTTGAGTCCATCGCCCTTGAGATTGCCTTCGATATGATGCGTCATTCGTCGCTCCTATGATCTTTTGGATTCACCACAGAGACACAGAGAGATCTTTGAATTGCGATTCGTGGTCAAGATAATAGAAGTAATTTTACTTTCGCGCAAGACGGTTGTTTTCTAGAATTTCAAAAGCTTCCCGATTTCATTCTTAATCTTTTTGAGGCCGCACATTTTCTTCATCGGCCTCTAACGATCAATAACCTCTCTGTGTCTCCGTGGTGAATCTTATCTTTATTTCTTTCCTTTGGGTTTCCCCGTGCCGCCAACCCGCGCGCGGATCGTCGCCTCCAAATCACCCGGCTTGGTCGTGGGGGCAAGCAACGACGCCAATCCCAATGGCGCCGGGCGCATTTGCGAGCGCCGCGTCCCCTCCAAATTCGCAGGCTCCGGCTCGATCACCAAATCAGCCTTGCGCGGCGCGGCGAGTTTGACTCCGATGCTCCCGATGAACATGCCGACGACCGATCCGACGACTCCCCCGATGACGACGCCGAACACCGCTCCGGCCATCGAGCCAATCACGAATCCCCCCAGCGCGCCGAGGAAAATCGAGCTTCGCGCCTCGTCCAAAACCAATCCCGCCACGATCATCAGCAACGCGCCGCCGAACGTCGCCAGCGCCGCGCCATACATCGCGCCGCTGGCCGCCCCGCCGACGCCGCCGACGACGACCCGCATCCCCGTCGTGTTATCGGTCCCCACTCCGCCGCCGTAGCTGTTGGAAACCATCATCCCGACAACGGCTCCCAACCCGCCGGCCAGCAGTACCGCCGCAAGCGTCGGCGTCATCAAGCCGACCATCCGCGCGGCGTCAAAACCGTAGATCCTCGCGTAAAATCCAAGGAGCGCGCCGACGCCGCTTCCGAGAAGGAGCCCGAAAATTTGCTTCATGGCCGTCGCCTCCGCCTAGGCCAGATCGGAGTAATACACGCGACGAATTGCTCCGACAACCGCCCCAATGCCGGCTCCGGCCATCGCGCCGGCCAACCCTCCGGCGACGGCATCCGCCAACGCCTGACCGACCTCTTCAGTCACCGCTCCGGCGACCTCCTCCCGAATATTATCAATCCAGTCAATCTGTGAGGCGAATTCGGCCAAGGGGGTGATGAACGAACCTCCCACCCCACCGATGAGAAATCCCGCGACGACGCCCAAAAGGGCACCGGTGATCGCGCCGCCGATCAGTTTCATAATGACGTGCATACGAATCCTCGCGGGGTTCGAGGCGCAAGGCCCGCCGCCGATCCCTCTTTCATCATCGGCAAAACATGCCTTGCATTTCAAGTTATTATCAGGCGGACGCCGGTTCGGGGCGCATTTCACTTTTCCGATGGGAGGCGAGATCGAGCGACATGAGGACGCCAACGGCGTCCCGCGGCACAGCCCAAGGTTGCCGAGCGGAGCGAGGCTACCTTGGGACACTCGGCCATTCCCCGCAACCCCAAGTGGGGTTGCGCAATATCTCGTAAAACTGAAATCCACCCTCGGTTCGCGGCTCGGATTACCCCTTGAGCAACGCCGCGCGGATTTCCTCCGCGCCGACGGCCACCGCGCCCCGTTTCATCACCTTCAACCCGCCGGCGACGTTGGCCACCTGCGCCGCTTCGAGCAACGACGCACCGGCGGCCCGCATCGCCGTCACGACCGCCGCGACCGTGTCCCCCGCGCCCGTCACGTCGGTCACCTCGTCGGTCCCGTAAATCGGAAGCGGCACGGGAGCCGCGCCGGAATCAAAAACGATCATCCCCTCGTTGCCGCGCGTCATCACCAGTCCCTTGCATGCGGCCCGCGCGATCAGATTCTTGCCCGCTTCCATCGGATCGGCTCCGGCGAATTTTTGGATGCCCAAATGCTCGAAGACCTCCGTCTCGTTCGGCGTGATGACGTCGGCTCCGCGAAAACTTCCCAATCCATGCCGCGAATCCAGCACGCGCAAAAGTTTCCGTCCCTTGGCGGCTTTCGTCTCGCCGAGCGCGTTCCAAAGTTCTTCATCCACCGTCCCGTATCCGTAATCGGAAACCAGCACCGCGTCGAGGCGGGGCAAAATTTTTTTCAGCGTGGCGGCAAGTTTGCGCCGTTCCGCCGGAACGACCCGCAAATTTTCGTCGTCGTCCAGCCGGATGACCTGCTGGAGATTGGTGTGATGCGCGCCGGCCAGCACGCGCGTCTTGGTGATCGTCCCGCCGTTTCGCGCGCGAATCACCCCCGCGCAGTTCACGCCCCGCTCCAGAAGCGATTGAACCAGACCTTTCCCCCGCTCGTCGGGACCGACGACGCCGAAGGCGAACGTCTCCGCGCCAAGCCCCGCAAGGTTCGCCGCCGAATTTCCCGCCTGCCCCGGCTGGATCAATTCCGCCTGTTTTTTCAGGATCAGGACGGGAGCCTCGCGCGAAATGCGCGAGGTCTTGCCGACCAAATAATGATCCGCCGCCAGATCGCCGATGACGCCGATCCGCAGGCGCGGAATCCGATCCAAGAGGCGGAGGAGCGATTTCAGGTTGGCTTTGGAGGATCGCATCATGGATTCATTCACAACGCAGAGGCGCAACGACGCAAGGAGTTCAATCGCGGAGGCTATCGGAACGCCCCGCGAAAATCGAATTTTTTCTTTTCTTACTCGTAGATTTCCCAATTCCGGACGGCGTTGGGAGTGGCATAAGTGATGTAAACGCTCCAACGCTCGCTCGAGAGCACGGGTCCTAGCGGGTTGAGTTGTGACGGGAAATTTCCGTAACCTTGCGGTAGGAAAAACCCGTCTCCATCCGTTCCAGCCGTGTAGCTTGGGATGTCGGCATTGGCGTCAATTTGCCAAGCTAACTGATAATTCCCCGGCGGCAAGGTGAGGGCGTTGGGGTTCCCGTTGCTAATCGGCACGGTAATCCACGCCCCGGTGGCGGTATCGGAAGTTGAATTGCTGTCCCAAAGCAGAGTACGCGGAGCGGAGTCTTCGAAAATACCCAATCGAACGTTACCCTGCGCAGTGTGCGAAAAAAAATTGATGTCGCTCACGGTCCCGCCCACGGGGAGACTAATCTTCGTTCCCTTGATGTAGTTTCTTTGACCAAATCCAATCTTGGTAATGGCTCCGAACAATGTGTTGCCCCCGAAGTAAGCAAAGCCCGCCGACGAATCAATCACGCCGCACGCGAGATCAAATTCTCCTTTATCGAGGGTCAATGCTCCGGCGCGCATTGGAATACCGGCTCCGTTCAACGCGACCTTGACGACGATCCCCGGATAAGTTTCGGTCCCGAAATAAGAGAAGCCGGAGGCGGGATCAATCACCGCGGCGTTTAAGTTGTCTTCGCCGGGATTGAGCGTCAGCGCCCCAATCTCCAGAGGCACGCTCGTCCCGTTCAAATCCACTTTGACCACTTGCCCCGGGACGGTGTGAGTTCCAAAGTATGCGTATCCCGCCGAGGGATCAATGACACCCTCGTAGAGCGAATTTTCTCCGGTGTTGAGAGTAAGAGTGCCCACTTCGAGCGGAACCGTCGTTCCGTTCAAATCCACTTTGACCACTTTGCCGGGACTCGTATCGCTTCCGAAATAGGCGTAACCCGTTGAAGGGTCCATCGCGCCGCTCCGAAGATTATCTTCCCCCGCGTTCAAAGTCAGGGTTCCGACCTCCAACGGAAGGGTCGTCCCGTTCGTGTCAATTTTGACCACTTTTCCGGGGGCGGTCTTGGTTCCGAAATAAACGTAACCGCCCGCCGGATCAATGACCGAACTATAGAGGGAATTTTCTCCCGTGTTAAGCGTGATGGTTCCAACCTTTGTGGGAAGACCTGTTCCATTCAAGGCCACTTTGATGATTTTGCCGGGGCTGGTGTCCGTTCCGAAATAGGCAAAGCCTCCTGCCACGTCAATCGCCGCGCTGTGAAGATGCTTCTCATCCGTCAACCAGTCCAAATTCAGGGTTCCGACCTTCAGGGGTAATCCGGCCCCGTTAAACGCGAATTTGACGATGCACGCCGGGTACGTATCCGTTCCGAAGTAGGCGCATTCGGAGACAGGGTCAACCACCGCGCACGTGTAGTTTTCCTCAGAGACCCATACGAAATCCAACGCTCCCGCTAGGACGGGGACTCCCGCACCGTTCAGGGCAACTTTGATGACATTTGCGTTCGGGCATCCCATTGCGTTTCCGAAATAAGCAAATCCGGCCGCAGGATCAATCACCGCGCATAAACTTTGCGCCCCGCATCCGCTACCGAGACCGGTGGCTCCGACGCGGATCGGCACACCCGCGCCATTCAAGGCCACCTTGACGGCAACGTTCAAGTTTGACGTCAAATAGGCGTATCCCGCTGTAGTGTCGATCACCGCGCTACGGAGATTGTCCTCACCCGAATTCAGCGTCAGCGCTCCGACGCGGATCGGCACACCCGTTCCATTGAACCTCACCTTGACCACCCTTCCCGTCGAACCCGCCATACTGTTGTTGGTAACGCCGAAGTAGGCATAACCGGCTACGGGATCAATGACGGCGCTTTCCGGAAAATTCTCACTGGAGTTGAGGGTCAATGCTCCCACGCGCCAAGGAATGCCCGATCCATTCAATCCGACCTTGACGATTTTTCCCACACCCGACGTGCTGACTCCCAAGTACGCAAACCCTGCCGCCGGATCAATCACAGCAGACGAAATCATATTTTCGCCTGCGTTAAGCGGTAAGGTTCCAATCCGGGTCGGGACATCGTTTCCGTTCAAAGCCACCTTGATGAGCTTTGCCGGTGTGTTCCACCAAGTTCCAAAATAGACGTATCCTCCGGCAGGATCAATAACCGCGCTTTTCAGGCCGCCTTCTCCTGTATTGAGCGTCAACGCGCCCACCCTGATGGGAATCCCTGTTCCATTCAGAGACACCTTGATGACGATCCCCGGGTCGGTATTGGTTCCGAAATAAGCATACCCTGCGGTGGAATCAATGGCCGCGGATATTAGGCTGTCCTCTCCCGGGCGTAGCGCCAGCGTTCCAACGCGCGTGAAATCCGAAAGCCGAACTTTAACGATCATGGCCGGTGATTGGTCAATCCCAAAGTATGCAAAGCCGCCGGCAGGATCAATCGCCGCACACGCCGGATACCATTCGGTTCTTGGCAATTCCCCGATCCATTGCATGCCTCCGTTCGGATAATTCGTCGTTCCCGGCGTGTTGATGCCGGCGATGGGATCGGAGAATTGGAGCGAGCGGTCCTCGAAGACGTGGCCGTTGCGGT
>CAZRCZ010000005.1:0-226416 GCA_964598765.1 uncultured Candidatus Sumerlaeota bacterium
TTCACCAACCCGCGATAAGTGTTCTGGCCGTGGCCGGCGGAAATGCCCTTCGAAACGATCGTGCTTCGTGTGTTCTTGCCGATGTGGAGCATCTTCGTTCCGGTGTCGGCCTGCTGGAAATTATTCGTCACGGCGACGGAATAAAATTCGCCGATGGAATTATCCCCCTGCAAAATGCAGCTCGGATATTTCCATTTGATCGCCGAGCCGGTCTCGACCTGCGTCCATGAAATCTTGCTGTTCATCCCCGCGCATTTGCCGCGCTTCGTCACAAAGTTGTAGATGCCTCCCTTGCCCTCTTTGTCGCCCGGATACCAATTCTGCACGGTCGAGTATTTAATCTGCGCGTTGTCGAGCGCGATCAATTCGACGACCGCCGCGTGAAGCTGGTTTTCGTCGCGCATCGGCGCGGTGCATCCCTCCAGATAGCTGACGTAGCTTCCCTCGTCGGCGATGATGAGCGTCCGCTCGAATTGTCCCGTCGCGGCGGCGTTGATGCGGAAATAGGTCGAAAGCTCCATCGGGCATCGCACTCCCTTGGGGACGTAGCAGAAGGAGCCGTCGCTGAAAACCGCCGAATTGAGTGTGGCGAAGTAATTGTCGGTGTAAGGCACGACCGCCCCCAGATATTTCTTCACGAGGTCGGGGTGTTCCTGCACGGCTTCGGAGAAGGAGCAGAAGATCACGCCCAGTTCGGCCAGTTTTTCCTTGAAGGTCGTGGCGACCGAAACGCTGTCGAAGACCGCGTCCACAGCGACTCCGGCCAACGCCTCGCGTTCGCGCAAGGGGATGCCAAGTTTTTCGTAAGTCCGAAGCAATTCGGGATCCACTTCGTCCAAACTCTTCGGCGCGTTGATTTTTTGTTTCGGCGCGGAGTAGTAGATGATCTTCTGATAATCAATCGGCGGATAATGGACGTTCGGCCATTTCGGCTCCTTCATCGTCAGCCAGTGGCGATACGATTTCATCCGCCAATCGAGCATGAACGGCGGCTCGTTTTTCTTGGCCGAGATTGTCCGGATAATCTCCTCGCTCAATCCCGGCGGGATCGCATCGGCTTCGATCTCGGTCACGAAACCGTATTTGTAATCCTTAATGGCGAGGTCTTGAATGCTCAAAGTTTCGGGCATGGGCGTGGTCCTTGTTGTTCCTTAATTCAGTCTGGAAGTGGCGGTCTGCTCGACGGCCTTTCGTCGGCTTAACGGATGCGTCATTCCCTCCAAGGTGATCCCTTCCAGCGCGTTTCGGATCGCGGAGTTGATCCGCCGCCAATTCCCCCGGCACGGACAGAACGACTCCACGGAACAATTCGAGTGGGCGTGATCAATACACTCCGTAATGGAAATCGGCCCTTCCAAAGCGTCAATGATTTCGACGACCGAAATCTCTCCGGCGGGACGCGCCAAACTGTATCCTCCTTTGACGCCGCGATGGGAGTGAAGGAATCCCTTTCGCGCCAACGCCTTCAAAATTTTGCCGACCATCGGTTGGGGGATATGGGTCTGCGCGGCCAAATCCCGCGCCGTATGCACCCCCTCGAGGTTCCCATCCCCTGCGATGTGCGTCAGAAGAACGATTCCGTAATCGGTCAATTTGGTGATCCGAATCATGCTTTCGACTCCGCTGGTTCCATAATAAGGACTAACTCGGTCCTCTTTCTGGTTTCAATTTATCGTGAAATGAATGGGAAGGCAAGCAGATGTTCCACTTTTTTTCAGGAGCTTGAATTTCCTTGGTGTCTTCGTGTCTTGGTGGTGAAAAATCCGGGACTGTCGCCAAGAAGAGTCTTCCATCTTCCCCAAATTCGCGGACGCCCGGTCCAATCCATGACCGGCGAATTCACGGATTCCCCAAGTCGGATGAGCGCATCCCGCTTTAATGCTGAACGTTGATGTAGCAACGGGGAAGCGCTTGCTTCAGATTCGCAACCGCCGCATGGGTGATCTGACGGGGGAGCTGAACGACTTCCAGCGAGGTGATGCCTTTCAGGTGTAGGATCGCGCCGTCGGTTAATAAAGTGTCCAAGAGCCAAAGATTTTCCAGCTTCGCCATGTCCTTGAGATAGGCCAGTCCATCATCGCTAATCCGGGTTCCGTTGAGGCGCAATTCTTTCAGAAGCGTCAGATTCTTGATGTAATTCAGCGCGGCGTTGCCGATGGGGGTGGATCGCAAATCGAGCCGCCGGAGCATGGTCAGACTTTGAAGATGAAGCAAATCCTCGTCGGTGATCTTCGCGTGGCTGAGATCCACCCATTGGACGTCGTCGAATTCGAGGGAGGCGAGAGGGGAAAGATCGGTCGCCCCTTCGGCGCTGATTTTCAAACGGATTTCCTTGCCGTTGGGGGCGGTCACGTCGCCGCGCGCGTCGGCCAGCCACTGCCAACCGCCGGAGACTCCCCAATCGCGGACCTGCAACATGCCCAAGGAACGATCCTTGGCGAAATGCAGGACGCGGATACCTTCCAATTCCGGATGCTCCGAACTCACGATTTCCCCAACTCCAGCCGCCTTAATTATGGAGACGGACTGCTTTCACCGGCAAGAATCATAAGCGAATTCGCCCCGCTTTTTGCAACTGTTCATTTACCGCGCGGATGACTTGAGCATCGGAAATTAAATCCTGACACGTCGGGTCCTTGTCGCACTTGCGCAAATAGCAAGGGGAGCAAGCGATGGGGGACTTGATTTTGACCCCGTTGCCGAAAAGATCAATCTCCTGCTCGCAGGTCGGACCAAAGAGGGCGACAACGGGACGACGGCGAGCGATGGCAAGGTGCATGGCCAGCGTGTCGCCGCAGACGAGCAGATCGCAACGGTCAATCAGCGCGGTGAATTCCCCGAGCGTGTTATCGGTTCCAGCGTGGAAGATGGGAGCGTTGCGACTCGACTTGTAGAGGCGATCCAGCAACTCTTCCTCTTCTTTGCCGCCGAGAAGAACGAATCGGACGTCGGGGCGACGCGCTGAAACGGCGCGGATGAGATTAACGTAGCCTTCCTCCCGCCAAGCCTTGTAGGCGAAGACCCCTCCCGCGCCCGGGTTGATGCCGATCCACGTCGGTGATTTTGGATTGGAGGTTTTGGACTTGAGAGTTGATCCCGCTGATTTCCTTAAAGAGGGTTTGACGCGCCGATTCGCTTGCGCCTCAAAGATACTAAACTTCTGTTCAGCCGACGCCCGGTCGGCCTCGGTCAACTCCATCTCAAACCGCTCGCCGTTGTAAGCCATGCCGAGCGCTTCATACATTAATTGCTGGTAACTCTTTTGGTTCTTGAAGAATTTTTCGTCGTTGTCGAGTCCGAGTTGGAAGTAATAATCCGCCGCGTCATTCAAAGGAAAAGGGGTTCCGTAACGTGAAAGGCCGACTCCCAATTTTCGTTCCGCCTGCGCGCTCATGGCGACCGAACAGGGACCCGCTTCCTTGTCAAGGCAGATGAGGAGGTCGAATTTCTCCACGCGCAGACTGGCTAGCGCATCCTCCTTGAACGCCAAGACGCGATGAACTCCCGGCATCCGCTTGACCAAATCCACGGCGGCGGGAGAGGTTAGCCAAGTGACGTAGGGAGGCTCGCCGGCGGTCAACTGCGTGAGTCCGGGCAGAAGCGCGCCGGTGCGGACGACGTCCCCCAGCGCTCCCAGCTTGATGATGAGAACGCGCGGCCCCATGGGGAGATAGTGAGGACATCCCTCGCAGAGGCGATTGAATTTGCAGGGGCGGTCTCCGAGATAGTAGCGGCAATCAAGATGGAGAAACACGATTCCTACAATTTTACCGCTCTTTTCAACTCATCCAAGGATTTGAACTGGCAAGTTTGAATCCCCAGCTTGCCTGCAGATTGAACATTGGCGGCAAGGTCGTCAATGAAAAGACAACGCTCGGGAGTCAAGGCCGCATCCTGAATGACGTGCTGAAAAAACCGCTCGTCAGGTTTGCGAACGCGCAGTTCATAGGAGAGATACGTTTTCCGGAAAAGTTCGTCAAGCTTGGGATCGAGGCGAAGGACATGACGCCAATGAAGAGGATTGGTGTTGGAACACAAGTAGATGGGAATACGTTCGTACCATTGCCGCAACTGCGCGACCACCTCCTGATCGAGGTAAAAAATGTCGCACCACGCGCGCTCGAAATGTTCTCTCGGACAACGCAATCCCATTCGACTTTGCGCGGTCTCCCAAAATTCCAAGGGGGTGATCTGGCCAAGCTCGAACGATCGGTTGATTCCCTCTGAGCCGGTCGCTCCGAAAAGGAAATCGTGAATCTGCTCCAGCGTTGCCCAGCTTCCGCTCAGATCGGCAATCTGTTGGCTGGCCCGCTGGTGACTGAACCGCGCAATCACGTTCCCGAGGTCAATCAGCAATACTTGCGGCGGGGGCTGGGGAGTTTTTGGATTCAAGATTCATTCCTTTGGGCGCGTTGCCCAAGATGGGGCATCTTGGACGAAGAGGAGCAAGGATTCAACATGCGCGTCGGGGCGCGGCTTTCGCATTGCCTTGCGCCAATCCAATTCCCGCTTTATTATATTCCGCCGCGACTCATGCGCCTATCGTTAATTCACGTCCTTGTTCTCTTCGCATCTCTGACCTACGCCGCTCAGGGGGCGGAGACCGCCTACCTAAGCCACACCCGCCAATTGACCTTTGAAGGACGGCGCTCGGGCGAAGGTTATTTTTCTCCGGACGGACAAAAGATCATCTTTCAAAGCGAGCGCGAACCGGGCAATCCCTTCTACCAAATTTATCTACTTGATCTGGCAAGCGGCGAAACACATCGCGTTTCGCCCGGCAGGGGAAAAACGACCTGTTCCTTCTTCCGCCCCGGGACGGGGAAAGTCCTATTTGCCTCAACGCATCTTGATCCGCGATCCGCCGAACTGCAAAAGGCCGAATTGGAGCTTCGCGCTTCAGGGAAGCAGAAGCGATACGCGTGGGATTACGACGAGAACTTCGATATTTTCGAGGCCAATCAGGATGGAACTGAGATCAAGAGGCTGACGACTGCCCAAGGCTACGACGCCGAGGGATCGTATTCTCCCGACGGAAGCAAGATCGTTTTTTGTTCGACCGGCTCGGCTTACCCGCTCAACAAACTTTCTCCCGAAGATCACAAGCGCGCCGAAACCGATCTCTCCTACTTCGGCGAAATTTACATCATGAACGCCGACGGTTCAAATCAGACCCGTCTCACCAACACGCCCGGCTACGACGGCGGACCATTTTTCACCCCGGACGGAAAGCGGATCGTCTGGCGGCGATTTGAGACGGAGGGCATGAAGGCCGACGTTTATACGATGAAGCTGGACGGCTCCGACGTTTTGCGCCTGACCGAATTCGGATCAATGAGTTGGGCGCCTTATTTTCATCCCTCGGGCGATTATCTGATTTTTGCGAGCAACAAGCTGGGGTTTGAAAATTTCGAGTTGTTCATGGTTGACGCACAAGGGGAGAAGGAGCCGGTTCGCGTCACGTTTACCGACGGATTCGACGGCCTGCCGGTTTTCAGTCCCGACGGAAAAAAACTTTGCTGGACCTCTTCTCGCGCAGGAGGAAAGGAAGGACAGATTTACCTCGCCGATTGGAACGACGCGCAGGCGAGGGAAGCGCTGAAACAATCGCCGCCGCGAGGAAAATCATTTACCGGTGCAGGCATCCTGCCTGCATCTTCTTCGGCCAAAGCCGCTCCAATACTCGATCCCAAAATCACCGAAGCCGATCTTAAATCCGAAATTGAATATCTTGCTTCGGATGCGCTGGATGGACGTTTGACCGGAACCTCCGGCGAAAAACTCGCCGGTGATTATATCTTGGAGCGATTCAAAAAAATCGGACTCACGCCGCTCGATAAAAATCCCAACATGACCTCGGAATTCTCCTTCACCTCCGGCGTTCACGCCGGGAGGAAGAACGCGATGAGTTTCACACCCGTCGAAGCCAATCCCCATCACGAACCGTTGGCTCCGATCGTCGTTGGAAGGACGGTTTGGGATTTCGACCCGACGAAGGATTTCGCGCCGCTGGCTTTTTCAGACAACGGAACGACCGAAGGCCTGACCGCGTTCGTCGGCTACGGTTTGGTCGTGCCGGGAGACAAAGGAGAGCCGCTATACGATTCCTACGCCGGACTGGACGTGCGCGGAAGAATCGTCATCGCCTTGCGCTATGTTCCGGAAAAAATTCCGCCGGAGAAACGCCAGATTTTCAATCGCTACGCGGGGATTCGCTACAAGGCGCTCCACGCCCGTCAGCGCGGCGCGGCCGGATTGATTCTCGTCGCCGGACCGAATTCGCCGACTTCCGACACGCTGGTCGCGCTCGATCTCGACGTTGGTGGAGCCTCCTCCGGCATTTTGGCCGCCAGCGCGAAGATCGAGACGGTCAATCGGATACTCGGAACCGCCGGCAAAAATCTGAAAGAATTGCAGACCGCTCTGGACGAGGGAAGCAAACCCACCGCGCTCCGGTTGGATGAATCCTTTGTTCGGCTGACCGTGGATTTGGAAAAGGAAACCAGCACCGGGAGAAACATCGTCGCGCTCTTGCCTCCGACCGAAAAAACAAACCAAAGAACGAGCGATACGGCCGAATACGTGGCCATCGGCGCGCATTACGATCATCTCGGCCACGGCATCGCCAACAGTTCGCTCGCCCACAAGGGAGAGGAAGGCAAGATTCATTTCGGCGCGGACGACAACGCTTCCGGCATCGCGGCCATGCTGGAAATCGCCGAAGCGATGGTTGCTGATCCGACTCCGCGCAAACGCGGCATTATTTTCGCCGCATGGTCGGGGGAGGAACTCGGCCTGCTTGGCTCCGCCGCGTTTTGCGACAAGCCCCCCGTTCCCCTCTCCCGCGTCGCGGCGTATCTGAATATGGACATGGTCGGTCGCGTGCGCGACAACAAACTGACCGTCCAAGGAGTCGGTTCGTCCAAGGATTGGCGCGGCCTGATCGAGCGAAAGAACGTCGCGGCGGGATTCTCGCTCGCGCTCAGCGACGATCCTTACCTCCCGACCGACGCCACGTCGTTCTACGTCAAGCAAACGCCGACGCTGAATTTTTTCAGCGGCGCGCACGACGATTATCATCGTCCGACCGACACCGCCGACAAAATCAACTATGCCGATCTGGTCCGCGTCACGCAATTTGTCCGGTCGGTCGCGCTCGATCTCGCGTCCCCGCCCGCCCGCCCGGCTTATTCCAAGGTCGAGCGAACCGGAGGACCGGAAGGGGGGCGCGAAACCTTGCGCGCCTATCTCGGCACGATCCCCGACTATGCGACCGAAGGGATCGTCGGCGTCAAACTGTCGGGCGTCCGCGAAGGCGGCCCGGCGGATAAAGCCGGCCTGAAAGCCGGCGACGTTTTGATTGAATTCGGCGGCCAGAAAATCGCCAACATTTACGATTACACCTACGCCCTCGACGCCGCCAAAATCGGCGAGGCGCTCAAGGTCGTCGTCCAACGTGAAGGAAAAATGGTGACGTTGACCGTGATTCCAGAGGCGCGGAAGTAAAGGGCAAGATTAAACACAAAGGCACGAAGAAGGCACGATGAGCACGAGGAAGAATTCTTCTCTTTTGCGCCTTCCTCGTGTCCTTGTGTTTAATCTCTTCGTGTTTCGTCATCTTTGAATTTGCAAATTCCCTCCGGCAATGGCACGTTCTCCACGAGGAAAGGGCAAGTTCCCTTTGGTGAACCCTCACCCTACCCTCTCCCTTAAAAAGGGAGAGGGGTTTGAGGATAAGGAAGCAGGAGTTTCCGTGAAAATCGTTTTGGCATATTCCGGCGGACTTGACACGTCGGTCAATCTGAAGTGGCTCAAGGAAAAATACCGGGCGGAGGTCGTCGCCGTTTGCGTGGATCTCGGCCAAGCAGAGGAGACGAGCGGCATCAACGCCAAGGCGCTCAAGACCGGCGCGTCCAAATGTTTTCTCATTGACGCCGTGGACGAGTTCGCCTCCGATTTCATCTACCCGATGATCCAAGCCTCGGCGATTTACGAGGGGCAGTATTATCTGGGGACTTCCATTGCGCGGCCGCTCATCGCCAAGGTTCAGGTCGAGGTCGCGCGGTCCGAAAAAGCCGACGCCGTCGCGCACGGAGCGACCGGCAAGGGAAACGATCAATGCCGTTTCGAGCTGACCTACGCGGCGCTGGCCCCCGAATTGAAAGTCATCGCCCCGTGGCGCGAGTGGGAATTCAAGGGGCGCGAGGATTTGATACGCTACGCGAAGGAACACAAAATTCCGGTCAAGGCCACGGCGAAAAAACCGTATTCGTCGGACCGCAATCTTCTGCACATTTCGTTTGAGTCTGGAATTTTGGAGGACCCTTGGTCGCCGCCGCCGGAGGATATGTTTGTCCTTTCGGCTTCGCCCGAAAAAGCCCCAAACCGCGCCGAGAACATCGAACTTGAATACGATAAAGGAAATGCCGTCGGATTGAGAATTGGGGGCGGCAAGACGCAAAGCCTGAAGCCCTCGGCGATGCTCATGGCGCTCAACAAACTCGGCGGCAGGCACGGAATCGGCCGGGTAGACATGGTGGAAAATCGTTTCGTCGGCATGAAATCGCGCGGAGTCTATGAAACGCCCGGCGGCTCGATTCTTCATTTCGCCCACCGCCAAATCGAATCGCTCACGATGGACCGTGAGGTCATGCACCTGCGCGACAGCCTCATCCCGCGCTACGCCGAACTGGTCTATTACGGTTTCTGGTTCAGTCCCGAACGCCTCGCGCTTCAATCGTTCGTCAGCGAATCGCAACAAAACGTGAGCGGGACAGTCCGGCTGAAACTTTACAAGGGGAACATCATCGCGCAGGGGCGGAAGTCCCCCGTGTCGCTCTATCAGCCGCAAATAGCGACGATGGAGGACGATGCCGGAGCCTATAACCAAGCCGACGCGGGGGGATTTATACGATTGCAAGGGTTGCGCCTGAGGGTGCAGAGCGCGGTGCGGAAACGAATGCAAGGGAAGAGGAAATAATCTTGGGAAGTTGCTCGAGTGGAGAAAGGACCTTTCCTCAGCCGCGGGAGCGACGAAATAGCTGTAGCCCCGCGCGGATGCGCGGGGGCCGATGGTTCGCCGAAACCAGTTTGAGCCGCAGGAGCGGCGGCATAAATTTCGTCCCGGATAATTATGCCGCTCCTGCCGGAGCTTGGATGTTTTTTGGCGTTACCGTAAACCCCGCGCTTCCGCGCGGGGCTAGAATTATGCCGCCGCTGACGCGGCTTAACTCCGACCCGTTCATTCAGACGAAAGCGCGAGAGGAAGAAGCGCCATGATCCGCGTGGATGGCCGAGCGCCCGATCAATTGCGGCCCGTGCGGATCGAGCCGAATTTCCTTGAATACGCCGAAGGCTCCGTCCTGATCGAGATGGGCAAGACGCGCGTGGTTTGCTCGGCGACGCTGGAAAATCGCGTCCCGCCGCATCTTCAAGGGACGGGCAAAGGTTGGCTGACCGCGGAATACGCCATGCTTCCGCGCAGTTCGCAACAACGCATCCAGCGCGACGGCGCGCGCGGAAAAATCGGCGGACGGAGCCACGAAATCCAGCGTCTCATCGGACGTTCGCTCCGCTCGGTTTTCGACATGAACCGCTTCGGCGAACGCACCATGTTGATTGATTGCGACGTGATTCAAGCCGACGGCGGTACGCGCACCGCCGCCATCACCGGCTCGTTCGTCGCGCTCGGACTGGCTTTGCAAAGGCTCCGGCGTGAGGGAAAAATCAATGTCAACCTGCTCCGCGATTTTCTGGCCGCCGTCAGCGTCGGCGTCGTCGAGGGGCAACCGGTCGTGGACCTCTGCTATCTGGAGGACGCGCAGGCCGAGGTGGACATGAACGTCGTCTTGACCGGCGCGGGGGAATTTGTTGAAATCCAAGGGACGGCGGAATCGCGCCCCTTCGGCGATGACCGCTTGGAAGAAATGCTCAAGCTGGCGCGATCCGGCATCGCGCATTTGATTGAGAAGCAAATGGAATTTTTGGATTTGAAATGAAAAGAACTCAACGCAAAGACGCAAAGACGCGAGGACGCAAGGAGGTTTTTGAAAATCCGTTTACTCGCCCCCGCCTCTCTGCGCCTCTGCGCCTCTGCGTTTTATTCCCATTTGTTTGTCTAGTGTTCACCGGTTGCATCCGCTCCCGCGTGACGATCACCAGCGAGCCGAGCGGCGCCGAAGTTGTTTGGCGCGGCAAGCCGCGCGGCGCGACTCCCATCACCATTCCCTTCGAGTGGTATTGGTATTACGATTTCAGCCTAGAAAAGGAAGGCTACGAGAAAAAGGAACTGGTTGAGCGATTCCGGACTCCGCCGTGGTTTTTGATGCCGCTTGATTTATTCGCGGAACTCGCCCCCGTCCCGATTTCCGATCATCGTTACCGTCACTATGAACTCAAGAAAAAGGAAGAGAAGGGGCTGTAGCTCCTCAGATTCTTTTGCCACAGAGACCACGGAGAACGCAGAGATAATCCAATTGAAATCTCTTTTTTCTCTGAGTTCTCTGTGCTTTCTGTGGCTATTCAAATTGGCGGTTGCCCTCCCCGCCGATCCGCCCATGGAAATCAACCAACTCAGCGACGCCATTGTCGCACGCGTCAACGGCAAGCCGATCCTTCTTTCGCAAATGAAACAAGCCGCGATGGATTTGGAGGTTCCTCTTTCAAGCCTGTCCGTCGAGGGCCTGCGCGGCGAGGGATTCCGCAAGGCGATCACGACTTTGGTGGACGAAGAACTTTTGGTTCAGGCCGCGCAGGCGCAATCGCTGACCTCCGACGACGTGGAAATCTCCCGCCGGGTGGATGCGATGATTCGGCGTCTGACCGACAAAATGGGAGGCGCGGAGCCGCTCGCCCGCTTCTTGAAAAGCTCCAATCTCACTTTGGAATCGGTCCGCAAAATGATGGTCGAGCGCGAAAAGCGACAGGACCTGATCGGTGGGTTCATTGCCCGTCACGTTCAAGTCACAGGCGACGAGATCGCCGAATTCCGCAAGCGGCGAGGGGAGGCCAAGGAACCGATTGAAGAGGGGTTGTTCGGCCAGATTTTTTTTCACTGCCCCAAAGCGGAGCAATTGCTTCCCATCGGCAAAGCGCAGTTGGACAAGGCCTTGCTTGCGGCCAAGGATGCGGGCAAGGAACCCTCCAAATTTCCCCAAATCGCTCGTGAGCGGACCGAAGACGTCGAAGGGCGCGAACGCGGGGGAATGCTCGGTTGGCTCGATCCCGCGACGCTTCAGGAGCCGTTGCGCAAGCGGGTCAAAACCTTGAACGTCAATCAAGTCACCGAACCGATCGCCACCGATCAAGGCTATCACGTCCTTTATTTGGCGGACTGGCATTCCTCGCGCGATCTGCTTTTCGCCGAGAAATTCGAGCAAGCCCGCGTCAAATTGCTCGAATCGCTCCGTTCCTCGGCTTCAATTGAAATTTACCCCCTTAAGGATTGAGATTTGTTCCTAATGAAACCGCCGTTTTCCGCCGATAGAACTCGCAAGGGACGGCGTTCACGGGGGAAGAGGATTCCCCGGCCAGCATAAATGCCTTGACTCCCGTGTGCCGCTCCGATAAAGAAAAGGACCGTAGATGGGGACGTTTTCCCGATACTCGGTGGGCGTGTCCGTGAATGTGGCTATCTTAAAGAGTTTAAGGGTGTGAATTTCTTGCGGAGTTTAAGGAGAAAACCGATGCTGATGAACCGCGCAGGGGCGGGGGCTTTCCTGTTTGCCATGGCTCTTTCCGTCGCTCAAGCCCAACAGACCAAGCTGGATCGCTTTGCCGATGGAGATCAGAAACTCGCCAAAATGTCGGGACATCTTCTGGACGCGCGGCAAGAGGAAAAAGCGGGGCGAGGACTATCGGCCACAGCCAAGCGGCATCTGGCCGGAGCAATTCACGGGGATGAAATTCAAGTTAAGATCAAGTGCGATCAGATTACGCAAGATTTGCTCGACGCCCTCAAGTCCGCGGGGATCAGGGTAGTCCGGACTTTCAAGGATAACAACGTCATCATCGCGGGTACGTCCCGCATCCAAAACCTCGACGCCATTGCACGGCGTTCGGACGTGAAACTTATAACCGAGGGAACCAAGCCGATCCGGCGTTCGGGGTTGATTTCAAATCCCGTTCCTCCGGGTGGCGCTCCGAGCCAAGGAGATCACTCAATGAACGCCGACGCGGCGCGGACTACCTACGGAGTGGACGGGACTGGGGTCAAGGTCGGGATTTTGAGCGATAGTTTTGACGTGAGCCATCACGCCGGCGACGCAGTGATTACCGGCGATCTGCCTTCAAATGTGACCGTTCTGCAAGAAGGATTGGCGGGGGATACCGATGAAGGCGAAGGAATGGCCGAAATCGTTCATGACGTCGCACCCGGAGCGCAACTCTACTTTGCGACGGCCGACGGGGGGGAATTGAATTTCGCCTATAACATCTTGAATCTCTTCAATGCGGGTTGCAACGTTATTGTGGACGATGTGGGGTATCCGGACGAGCCGCTCTATCAGGATGGTCCGATTGCGACGGCGGTTCAGACGGTTGTCTCCAACGGAGCCACCTATTTTTCGGCGGCGGGGAACGACGATAGCCAAGCCTATAACGGTCCTTTCGTTGATATTGACACGCAACACACGGATCAATTCTATCCTCCAACGGGAGTTGATTTTCATAATTTCGGAGGTGGGAAAACCCGTCTCAAGATTACCATTCCTTATGGGCAGGGAATCGCGGCCATTCTAAAGTGGAATGAGCCGTATGGAGGAGGAGCCGCCGCTGGACCCGGATCTACCGCCGATCTCGACCTCTACCTCGTCAGCGACCTGCTTCCCCTTAAACCGATTGACACAACCCCCCCATTCACCGGTTCCAACATCATCGCGCAATCCATCACCACGCAGGGGGACAAAGCGTTTCCGTTTGGGGATTCCGTTGAAGTCCTTCAGTGGGGCAACGATGGTTCGTATGGGTCAAACACAACTTTCTATCTTGTTATTGATCGCAGGGGGGATCCTCCGACTTATACGCAACCCACTTTGATGAATTTGACGATCTTCGCGTCGGGAGGCGTGATTTTCAACGATTCGGCCTATCTTGGGGGACCGACTATTTGGGGACATCCCAATGCTGCCGGAGCCATGGGTATGGCCGCTATCTTCCATGGCGAAATTGATTCGATCGGATCGCTCATCGCTCCGGCGGGGCAATACAACGTGGAATGCTACAGCTCGCGCGGGGGGTCGCTTCCCTTTTACTTTAAGGAGGATGGATCTCCTCTTCCCGGCGCGCCGGTGTTCCGGTTCAAACCCGATTTAACCGCTCCGGACGGGGCGAACACGCTCTATTTTGGAATGGACGACGAAGTACCCTGCGCAGGCGTCACCACCGATCCCGACAGTTCGCCGAATTTCTTTGGAACTTCCGCCGCCGCGCCGCATGCCGCCGGCGTCGCCGCGTTGATGCAGGATCGCGCGGCAAATACACTGTCCCCCGCCGCGCTTTATTCGATTCTCAAGGCCACCGCCGTGGATTCCGAGACGCCCGGCGTGGATGCCCTTTCCGGCTCCGGCTGGATCAATGCTCTCGCCGCCGTCGGGGCTTCCCCATCCATGCCTCATCCGACTCCGACCCCAACCAAATCCCCGACTAAAACCGCTTCTGCAACGCCAACGCGCACAGGGTCGCCATCGCCGACCCGCTCGGCGACCCCATCGCCCAGCAACACCGCATCCCCCTCTCCCTCGCGCTCGACTACCCCGACCCCTTCGCGGACTGCAACGGCATCGCACACCATTACAGCGACGCTTTCCCCGACACGCACGGCCTCGCTGACCCCAACTCGCACGGCGACGCCTTCCCCGACGCGCACCTCTTCGCTGACGCCAACTTCAACCCGCACGGCTACCCTCACGCCGACGCCGACGCGGACGGCCACCGTTTCCGGAACGGGCACGGTGACGCCTTCCCCAACGATGACGGCTTCGGAATCCCCCACCCGTACGGCGACGCTCTCCCCCACGGTGACGGCCACCTTGTCTCCGACCCGCTCGGCGACGCCCTCTCCCACGCGGACCAGTTCGGCTTCTCCGACGATATCGGCCACGGTTTCTCCGACGCGAACCTCCACGCCCACGCCGACCCCGGCTCTGGATGCGATCATCGTGACCCACACGATTCCGGCCATGCTGATGCCCGGCGAAACGGTGAACGCTTCGGTGACGGTTCGCAACACCGGTGGAACGACGTGGGTCTATGACGGCTTGCCCCCCACGAATGCCAATCCGGATTACGGTTTGGAAGTCATCTATGATCCTTGCACGTTGATCGCCAGTTCATTCATCAATCTACCGGGACCCCTGTTGGTTCCGCAGGGAGCCGAGGTCACCTTCCCCGTGACGATCTTTGGCGGACCTCCTCCCGCCTCACCGTATCCGATTCCCTGCAGAATTGATTTCCAAATGGCCATTGATCGGGGCACTCCGCCATTCCCGCCGCCTCCTCCTTCGCCATTCGGCCAAATCCTCCATCTGGAGACGAACATTGACGACGGTTCGGCAGTGCCCGGAGCGCAGACGATCGAGCAGTTCAGCGTTCCGCCCAATACGGCTCAAGGGTGGGTCGGCGGCGTGGTTCCCGGATTTACGGGGGACCCGGCGGAGGCCGTGACCGCCAATACTGCGGGGCTTTGCATGTATTCTCCCGCGATGTCGCCAGCCACGCCTTATGATAACGTGATGACGTGGTATAGTCCCAATGCGCTCATTCCTCTGGTGGACAACGCGGTCTATCGGCTCCGTGTCTTCATGACGACGGACCAGTTCGATCCGGATCGCATCCCGCTTTGGGAGGTTACCTATTCCAACCTCTACGCGAACCCCGTGACTGATCTGACCTATCCGCAAAACTATGGCGGCGAAGCGTGGTTCCTCGACGTGGCGGAGGGCGGCAACGGCATCCAGCGTCCGACTGGCCGCTCGATGTTCGAGCTGTGGCTTACTCCCATCGGAGTCAAGACCCCTCAGTGGAGAGGAACCCTCGACGCGGCCAACAGCCCGTTTGATCCGTCGGTGGACGCGGTCAATGACATGATGGTTTTTGTCCGATTGCTGAATCTGGGGAACCTTCGGCCCGACCTTACTCCGTTTAACCGATTCAAGAGCATTTGTCTGAGCGGGGTGAGGGTGGACCGGTTTGACATGGATTCGATTCCGACGGATCAGGTTTTGTATGACGAACCGATCACCAACAACACCCACGCGCCCTTTGTCTATGGACAAAATCCGCTGTTCGCTGAAATTGACGACGTTAACCACTGGGCGACCTATAATTTGAGAACATCGGGAGCGATATTCCCGAGCACGATCAATGACGCCGCGCGGATGATTCCGGCGGTGGATTTGAATCCACCCCTCAAGGTGTATAATGTTCAGGGTCTCTACCCGATTATCTGGCACGACAACGTCCTGTTCAAGGCGGAGGCGGATATTGAAATGGTCGCCGCTCAAGCCGATCCGCCCGACATGATCACGATCCATTCGGATACCGCGACGAGCGAAATCGGCCACATGAATTGGGCGACGCGCGGTCTGCCGGGCTACATGAATCTGGCCGCGTCGCCGCGCAACGAAGCGACGGCCGGCGGTCCTCAGACTTATACCGCGTTCTTCTTCACGCAGAACGCGACGCAGATTAATCTGAGCCTCTACCCCGAATATAACCGTCTGCGTCCGATGGTGGAATTCACGAACCGATCCGACATCGTCCCCGATCCCAGCGGTGGCGATCAGGTTCGCGTCCGCGCCTTGAGAATGACTCAGATGATCTTGCCTCCCTAGGCAATAAGGAGAAGGAACTGAAATGCAAACGATTCAATCCCGAATTTACACCAACGTCATTCTGACGGTGATCGCCATGCTCTTGGCCATTCTGGCGTTGCGGCCCGTCATCGTCCGGAGCGCGGGGGCGCAGGATGAGGAGCGAAAACCCTCCGCCTCGTCTTCGTCCGCCCCTCCGGGAAGCGGCGCGATCTTTAGCGGCGACACGGAAGTCGCCAACGCCAACCGCGAGATCGCTAAGGCCATCCAAGGGGTGGCCGATGCCATCAAGAAATCGGGCGAGTCGCAACAAGCCATCGCCGACGCGATCGGCGAGTTGGCCGCCCCCGAAGAAGAATCCAAGTAGCGTTCGTTTTCGGATTAAACACGAAGACACGAAGAATGCTCGAAGGCATTGATCAGCTTCGCGCTCTCTGTGTCTCCTTTGGGTCTTTGTGTTTTAACTCCTCATGCTGGCTTCCCATCCGCCCAAGGCTTTAATCTTCGACCTCGACGGCGTGCTGATTGACAGCGAGCCGCTTCACCGTAAAACGTGGGCATTGGCGTTGCGCGAAATCGGCATTCCGCTCGCCGATGAGGAATACCACGAATTGCAGGGGCGGACTGGCGAGTGGGTGGTCCAATGGCTCAAGGAGCGCAGGCGAAAGCCGCTCTCTCCTCCTGAATCCGAATCTCTGATTCAACGCAAGAGAGATCTGTTCGCCGAACTGATCGGAAGCGAGTTACGCCCCGTTCCGGGTGTGGATGCGTTTCTGCGCGCCCAAAAACCGCGCCTCCCGCTGGGATTGGTCACTTCTTCCCGCCTCAAAGTGGTCGGTCAGATCATGCTGGTCTTCAATTGGCGAAATCTTTTCGATGCCTTGATCGGAGCCGAGCACGTCAGCCGTCCCAAGCCCCATCCGGAACCCTTTGAGAAAATCGCCGCGCGGTTCAAGATTTCCCCTTCGGAGTGCCTTGTCTTTGAAGATTCCGCGGTTGGGATTGAGTCCGCGCGAGCGGCGGGCGCGAAGGTTTGCGGCGTCGCGACGACGCTCGCTCCCGATGCTCTGCGTAAGGCCGGAGCGCGATGGACAATTCGCGATTTCCGGGACGCGGCGACGCTCGAAAAAGCGCTGGCGGGTCGGAAGTCCGCGCGTTTGTTCGGGTGGTTGTCCGGAAGATAGAAAACGACGACCGGATCGGGCGCGTCTTTTTTGTCCTCGTAAACAGGTTTGCCGCACGCCTCTTCCAATGCCCTGCGGATGCGGGCGAATGTTTCGTCCGATATTCCGCCGATGCGGAACATGAGCTTCCCTTCAAACAGATTCTTGGGACGAAGATTCTTGGCGTAACTTTCGGCCCGATCCTTATGGAGGATAATCGTCGAGAAGCCGAGTTCGCGCAGGTGATTCGCGTCAATCGGATGCTTGAGCGGCGGATCCAATCCGACCAAATCGGATAGCGAGGCGTCATCTTCGATCGCCTTGCGCGGCGCGGGAGGAAGCGTCGAGAGATACCCTCCGGCAATCGGGCGATTGTGAATCGTCTGCGCCCGCATGTTGAAGACCGTCATGCCGTCGGGCGTGAAGGGAATATCTAAAACCGCTCCCTTTCGTTTTTCCTCGGCCATTTGCGCGTAATAAGGAGAGATTTCGAGCTTCTGCGTGGGAAAGGGAGTCCAGAGATATTCCAGTAGAATTGAGGCGCAGAGCAGAAGGAATTTCGCGTCCGTCTTCTCCCGCAGTCCCTGCCAACCGAGGGCCGTCAAGACTGCCAAGGCCAAACTGCCAAGAATCAAGAAGCGATTGGCAATCCGAAGAAAACTGAGAAGGGGGATTTTCGCAAAAATGGCGAACGGAAGCGCGACGTTCTCGATTAACATTCCATTCCACCAAGGCCGCGCGCCGAGAGCGAGAAGGAGCGACCCAAGAAAAAAGAGAGACCAGAATATCGCTCCTTTTTGTCTTCGGATCAGCGCAAAGATTGCCAGCCCCACAGGAACGAAACCCAAATAGCAGATGAATCCGGCGGCGTCGTAGGCGCGATGTTTGACGTAGTAGCTTTCGAGAAATCTTCCCCAGAGCGGATGATGAAACGTCGGGATGAAGAGAAAGGTCGGATCAATCCCCCGATCCTCCGGCAATTTTTGAAAGTAATTGTCGCCGCCGATCAACCCGCCCAGAAGCGACCAGACCAGTGGAAGGGTGAGCAACGTCGCAAGAAGGGCGGCGAGAATGAAATCGAAGAGAAGACGGCCGCGTGGTCGAGGAGGGCGAATCAGAGCCGCAACCACCGTCGGTATGAGCGCGAGCGTGAGAAAAATGCCCAAATGCCAATCGGTAAGGGCGTTGAGCGCGAAACAAATTCCCGCGCCGAAAACGTTCCCCCATCCCCCCGCTCTTTTGACTTGGAGAAAGAAAAAAAGGGTCAGGGGAATAAACTGCGTTGAAAAAAGATTCAGATGCTCCAACGTCTGATCCTGATGCTGGGGAAAGTAGGCGAAGACGACGCCGGCCAGAAACGCGCCACGTCCGTCTCCGGTCAATTCTCTCGCAAGCAGATACGCTCCCCAACCCGATAGCCACAATGCGAGCAAGAGACAAAAATTATACGCCGCGCCCGGTCCCCACAGAATCGTCGCCGGCAATCCGACGATCATGTTGAATGCCGAGTGCGTGTAAAATATCAATTCCGCGCCCGACGGCCAGAATAAAAAATTTGTCGAATAAGGATGCCGATGAAGCTCAAGGAGGCATTTTTTCCACCACCAGAAGTTCCAATAATTTTGCCAGAGGTCCACCGCTCCGGCGGGCACGTGCGACCTAAACTGAAACGCCAACGGAAAGGTCATCAGGATCGTCAGCGCGAGAAACGCGAACGCCGTTGGAACGGCCCGATCCACCCAAAGCGGCGGAGCCGGAGGGGGAGAGAAGGAAGAGTCTTGCGTCGCGTCCATGGGCGCACTATCAAGCGACGGAGCGGGGGAAATTCTCAAGTCTTATTCGACAACATAACCAAACCGGGTGAGGGTATCCGAAAGAAGCGATTGAACAAATTCCTGCTCCGCCGAGGTTAGGTTTTCACGCCATCGTCCGATTCTCCGCGCGTGGTCGAGCGTGTTCCATTTCCGACTGTAATTGTCCGCCATGTAACTTCCGTCGGTCGGGTCTTGAATTTTCTTGCAGAATTCCGCGACGCCTTGGGACGGAGGGAGTGCGAGATATTCGAGAATTCGGCTTGCCATCTCTTGCGGATCAGCGACAAGGTCCTCATATTTGATTCGCAGATGATCCAATCCCGCCAATTCATTCTCGGCGAGATTGACCGATTCCATCCAAACTCGCGCACAACGCTCAAGCCAAGGGAGACGAACAAGCTCCTTCCAATTTTCGGGTTTGAGGTGTCGCCATTCCTCCCCGCCGATTCCCGGGCGAAGCGAACAAGCCACGTCCCGCCCGTCGCGGACGATGTTCAGAATTTTCGCCTCCGGAAAAATACGATGAACGTAGGGAACGCGGAGCGTGTTGCGCGGACACTTCTCGACGATCATTCGCTCGCCGTTCTGTTTTTCAAACCATTCGCGGATTTGTCGGACAACTTCCGGCGTCGCGTGCGTCTCGATTAGGCGATGCGAATCGCTTTCTCCCTGCCCGCCGATTTCCCAAACCTCGTGCGCCTCATAGATGTATTTGACGTTCTCATGCGCGGCGATCAGCTCGCCCAAGATGCTGGTCCCCGACCGCGCGCAACCGATGATGAGGGCGATCTTCACGATCCTAAACCAAACAATGCTTCGGATCGGCCAAATACAGTTGCGCTTCGAGATTCCCTGTTTCCTTGCTCACGAGCGGACCGGGGGTGACGATCCTTTGCGGGAGGTCCTCGACTTTTTCTTTGTTGCGGACGATGAATTGGCCGATGACCAGCGAGGTCATGTGAATGAGGCAAACCGGATTGACCGTCGTCGCGGCGAGGCGTCCATCGCGAATCGCCGTGAGCCCTTCCTTCTGACCATCCACGGCGGTGACCACCATTCCCTCGTGGCGACTTCCCTTGAGTGCTTCGATCGCGGCCAGCGCCATGTCGTCGCTGTGAAAAAACGCTCCGGCGATTTTTTCCTGCGTCTGATTCAGCAACGCCTCGAACGTTGAGCGCGCTTTTTCTTTTTCCCAATCGCACCATCGCACGCCGCCGCCGACAGCTTCGACGCCGGGATACTTCGCGGCGACTTCATTAAATCCCGCTTCGCGCCCCTTGGCTCCGGAATGACCGCTGTGCCCGCCGATGTGAACAACTTTTCCCTTCCCGCCGATTTTCTCCATCAGATACTGCGTGCTGGATCGTCCCATGAATTGCTGGTCCGGCTCGACCTGAACCCAAACGCCGACCTCGCGCATCCGCTCCGGCGCGACAAGATGCGTGTCCATGCTGATGACCGGAATGTTTTTTGCTTTGAGCTTTCGGACCGCCGGTTCGAGCGTGTCAATCTGAAATGCCTGAACCGCGACGAAATCCCATTCCTGATTCGCCAGACGTTCCATCTCGCTCCGCTGTTCTTCGATGTTGAATCCGCCGTCGAACCAGACGACCTCAACGTTCAGGAGTTTGCCCCAAAGCTCGGCGGTCGTTTTGCCCAGCGCGCACCATGTGCTTTGCAATCCGCCGTTGCCGATTGCGGCGCGGAGCGATTTGGCTCCGCTTTGGGCGGTCGGCTTGGGAGCGGCTTCGCCTTGTGGCTTTTGCGCCTGACACGCCAACCCGAGCAACCCTCCAACGCCCGCGGTCGCCGCGATTTCCTTCAGCAAATCCCGCCGCGAAACGGAATGCGTGTCTGATTGTGAGTCATTCATGGCTTGTCCTCGCTAAAGATATTCTTTCGCTTCGATTTGTTGATGAGTGAATCCGACTTGCTCCGATCATGGCAAAAATGACGGGAGGGGTCAAATAATCCTCAAGCGCGGATTCAATTCGAATTCAAGGCCGTCTTGATTTTTCGTATCTACCCGGCTAGGATACAATTCTTCCCGAACGTGGGGGTATAGCTCAGTTGGGAGAGCGCTTGACTGGCAGTCAAGAGGTCGAGAGTTCAACTCTCTCTACCTCCACCAGAGTATTGATCCCGCAGGCATCCGAAATGGGGGCGCTTGCGGGGTTTTTCTTTTGCAAAATTGGACACGGACAAACACGGATGGACACGGATTGAACGAACGGGGATGGGTTTAGATCGGATCTTCGGATTATTTTTCGACGTCGGAGCGAGTCAATGCCTTCATTTCTTCCACCTCGGTCGGGCTTGGGGTCTGCGGGCCGTAATGGGCTTTTTCGAAGAGGCGGGTCAGGGGCAGGCGCGTGTCGGATTGGTCGGATGGGGATTCAACGCGCCCGGCGAATTCGGACGCCGTTTCTCCCTGAGAGCGAATGACGCCTTCAGCTTCGCGTCGTTTGGCCCATTTTTGCCAAAGCCGGACGATCTGTCCGCGCGTCCCATCCAAAGTCGGCGGCGGCGCGGAGGGCTGTAATCGCTCATAATCGAGTTCGCCGACGTCCGCGCCGAGGACCTGCGGCAGATTGGCCGCTCGCGCGCGACGATTCAAAAACCGCCGCAAATAATGAAGCGCAACCACGCTGGCCACGATCAGAAACATACCGAGGACGCTTCGGATCAGGAGTTCGTTTAGTTGCTCGGGAGAGAGGTGAACCGAGGGGGACGGGGATTTCTCGCCGAGTTTCGTTTCCGCCGGATTCGCCGCCGGAATCCGAGGCCAGATTTGATAGGCCAAATATCCGGCCAAAGTCGAGGGGATGAACGCGAACGTGACGGCCTGAAAAATCCGTCTCACCGGCCACCAACCGCGCAATCCGAATGGGTTTCCGACAAAGGCGAAATGCGCGGCGGAAAAAGACCAGAGCGTCGTCGCGCCGAAAACAACCACTGTTTCCCATTCGTTGGCATCTGATTTACCCAGCGCGAACCAAAATCCAACGAGCGACATGGCGAGATAACGGCGGACCATTTTTTGATCCGCCGAGAAGAAGAGCATCGGAATCAACGCGAAGAGGAAGCCTTCAGGCAGAATTTTCCTGCTTGGAATCAAAGAGGGGGTCAGAAACGACGCGCTAATGATGGCGAACAACAAAAACCGTTCGGAGGGTTGAATGTCTGAAAACCAATCTTGGAGCAGAGGGCGTAACATCATTGCCAGAAGTGCGGCGATTCCCAAAGCGGAAAGGAGAAGGACAAACCAGAGGCGATTTTCCTCCCTTTGTCCTTCCGCCGACCAGATAAAGACCGCGCCGTTGGCGAAAAGCGCGAGATAGAGATGCGGAAATAGTCCCGGCCAACGCGCGGTCCAAGCCAGAGGCCGCACTTGCGGGCGAGCGATGGGTTTGGATCGGTGGCGCGCGCTCGGCATGAGTTGAGCCTAATCCAATATTCAGCAAACGCAAAGATTCAAAGATTCGTCGGCTTGATAAGCCGACCTACGCTGAAATCCTTGGCACGCCGAATTCTTCCCAGTCTTCCGCGCCGAGACGGCGGTAGAAACAGGAATAAAATCCGGTGTGGCAGGCGGCGCCGGATTGCTCGACCTTGAAGACGAAGGCGTCGTTGTCGCAATCCACGAAAATTTCGCGGACCGTTTGAAAGTGGCCGCTTGTTTCTCCCTTGAGCCAGAGTTTTTGGCGCGAGCGGCTCCAGTAGTGCATCTTGCCCGTTTCGAGCGTCAGCTTGAGCGATTCGCGGTTGAGGAACGCGACCATGAGCGGCTGATTGGTTTTGGCGTCGAGGACGACCGCCGTCGCCAAGCCGCGATCATCAAACTTGACGTTGTCCAGTATTTGAACGATGGTGGCGGGAGTTAAGGTCATGGGAGTTTGCCGGATTTGCTTGCGCGGAGTTCTTTTGAAGATAGAGCAAGAACAAGAGCAAGAGCAAGAGTTAGAGCAAGATTTGACGAAGGAAAGCCATGTCGCCCGCCAAGACCAGAGCCGTTGTCCAGTTGGAACCGCGCAAATTGGAGATGCGCGATCTGCCGATTCCCGATATTGATGACGACAGCGCGCTCCTGCGCGTCGAGGCCTGCGGTATTTGCGGGAGCGACGCGGAACAATACAACGGGACAATTAAGGTTCGTCTGCCTCTTATCCCCGGACACGAACCGCTCGGCATCATCGAAAAAATCGGCGATCGAGCGGCGCAACGCTGGGGCGTGATCGTCGGCGATCGCGTCGCGGTCGAAACGATGATCCCCTGTGGTTACTGCCGACGTTGCCTTCAAGGACGCTACACGCTCTGCAAATCGCGCGGCGGGATGATGGCTTATTCCTACGTGCCGCTGTCGACCGCGCCCGGCTTGTGGGGCGCTTACGCCGATTACATGTATCTCGATCCCCATTCGATTGTTCACAAAATTCGCAAGGACATTCCGGCCAGCACGGCAGTCATGTTCAATCCGCTGGGCGCGGGATTCCGCTGGGCGGTTGAGTTGCCGAAGACCGGTCCGGGCGACACGGTGTTAATTCTCGGTCCAGGTCAGAGGGGGCTCGCGAGCGTCATTGCGGCGAGGGCCGCCGGCGCGGACAAAATCATCGTCACGGGATTAACAAGCGACGCGAAGAAGCTTGCATTGGCCAAAGAATTCGGCGCGGATCACGTCATCAACGTTCAGGAAGAGAATGCGCGCGCGCGGGTAATGGAATTGACCGATGGTCAGGGAGCCGACGTCGTCGTTGAGGTCACGGCCAATTCACCCGAACCGGTCGCCGAGGCGGTTCATTACGTCGCCACCGGAGGGCGGATCGTCCTCGCCGGAGTGAAAGGGCTCAAGAAGGTTCCCGATTTTATCAGCGACATTGTCGTCTTGAAAGAGGCCGTGATCATGGGAGCGCTCGGCGTCACGAGCAAGGCCTACGCCTCAGCCATTCGCCTGATCGAATCGGGGCGCGAGCCTCTGGAGAAAATGCACACGCACGATTTCGCTCTCGAAAAAGCGGAACTGGCAATCAAGACGCTGGCGAATGAAGTGCCGGGGGATTCGAGCATTCATTCGTGTCTTTTGCCCGATCTCAGCGCGAATTAAACGAAGATCGTTTTTTCACCACCAAGGCACGGAGACACCAAGCAAAGAAGCCACAGATTTCACGGATTGCCTAGATGGGCAATGAATGAATTTATCAAGAATCCTCTTTTTCTTCTTTTTGTCTCCGTGCCTTGGTGGTGAAATTTCACTTTGAAATTGTGCTGAGTTTCAATTTCAAGCTTGCTATAGTCTCCGGCCTTCAATGAGTTTGGAAAGAGAGGAACATTCCCCATGACAGTTCGCATCGGCATCAATGGATTCGGCAGGATCGGACGTTTGGTTTTTCGAGCCGCGCTGACGCAACCCGCCGTCGAGGTGGTCGCGCTGAACGACCTGACCGATACCCAGACGCTTGCCCATCTTCTCAAATACGATTCCGTTCACGGAACGCTGGACCGGGAAGTTTCCGCAGTGGCCGACGGAATTGTGGTTGGCGGGAGGAAGATCTCCGTTTTTTCGAAGAAGGATCCAAAGGAGCTTCCGTGGGGAACGGCGGGCGCGCAAATCGTCATTGAAAGCACGGGGATTTTCACGAAGCGCGATGCCGCCGCCGCGCATCTGGCCGGCGGAGCCAAGAAGGTCATTATCTCCGCCCCCGCGAATGACGCCGACATCACCGTCGTCATGGGGGTCAACCATGAGAAATATGATCCGGCCAAGCATCAAGTCCTCAGCAACGCCTCTTGCACGACGAATTGCCTTGCTCCCGTTGCGATGGTCTTGGAGCAACAATTTGGGATCGAGCGCGGCTTGATGACGACAATTCATTCTTACACCAACGACCAGCGAATTTTGGATTTTGTGCACAAAGATTTGCGTCGCGCGCGCGCGGCGGCCGTTTCGATGATCCCGACCAGCACGGGCGCGGCCTCGGCCATTGGATTGGTCCTTCCGAATTTGAAGGGAAAATTGGACGGTCTGGCGATTCGCGTCCCGACGCCGAACGTCTCGCTTGTGGATTTGACGGCGCAGTTGAAAAAGAAGGCGTCGGTCGCGGAGGTAAATGCGTCACTAAAGACCGCCGCGCAAGGTTCGCTCAAGGGGATACTCGCCTACAATGAGCTTCCGCTTGTTTCCTGCGACTACAATCACTGCCCGGCGTCCTCGACGGTGGACGGCCTTTCGACCTCGGTCATTGACGGCGACTTCATTAAAGTTCTGAGCTGGTATGACAACGAATGGGGCTACAGCAACCGCGTCGTGGATTTGGCGGCGTTGGTCGGATCGAAGCTGTGAGCCGACCGAAGGCCATGCAAAAATTGCTTGGTGCTTTGATCTTGGAAGCGTGCGAAAATTTTAACAATTGAATCTAGAATAGGAGATTCAATCACGATGCCTAAATCCCAAGAATATGCGGTCATCAGTGAGCGAGACGAAGAGGGATATTTTGTCGCGGAGGTTCTGGAACTGCGAAGTTGCTATACGCAGGCCAAATCGCTGGACGAACTCATGCGCCGGATTCGGGAAGTCATCCAACTCTGCGCCAAGGAACAGAAGCCGAACCCAAGACGGTTGAGATTTGTCGGAGTCCAACGGGTCTCCGTATGATCAAGTTGCCCGCGATGACGGGCAAACAAGTTCTTCGAGTTTTGCAATCGGCGGGGTTTGTCGTCGAAAAGCAACACGGAAGTCATCACTTCTTACCGCATCCGGACGGACGCACCGCGACAATTCCCATCCACTCCGGCGAGACTCTGGGTCCCGGATTGCTTGCCAAGATTCTGCGGGACTGCGAATTGGAACGGGAAGAATTTCTGCGCCTGCTTAGATGATCCTTCTTCGAGAGACGATTCAAGTCCAAGCGAGCTAAACCGTTTCCCCTTCCAAAAACTCCCCCAACGCCTCGATGTATCCTTCAAGGTAGCTGACCACCTCGTCGCGGAACGCCCGCGAGGCGAGTTGATCGTCGTCGGCGAAGGGTATATCGGAGCAAAAGTAATAGGCGTCGTCGTGGAAGTGACGCATCTCGTGTTCCAGCTCTTCGTCGGTGTCCATGACGTCCTCGAGAAATTCGGTCATGGATTCGCCGCTTTCCGTGATTCCGTGCTCGATCCGTTCGCTGGTCTCGCGGTCCTTGGTGGATAGTCCCACGCGCGCGACGCCGTCGTCGGAAAGAACGCAAACGAAGAACTCGGAATCCTCGTTGACGATCAGACTGACGCGAAGGTCTTCCCCTTCGAGCGGACCCGGCTCCGCCAATTCCACGATTTCAAAACGGGCGTCGCCGACGTAATGCTCTTCGATCCAGCCGCCTAAATCGGAGCCGGCGGAGGAATCCAATTCATCTTCGTCGTCATCGTCGAACTCATCGTCATCATCGTCAATCATCTCGGTTTTCCTTTCTCCGGATATCGCCGGTCGGCTGAATCGCCGCTTCAGTATTTGATGAAGGAATAGTAGGGGCGACCGCCCAATTTTTCGCGCCCCTTGAGAAACGTCAGTTCAATCAAGGTGCCGATGGCGGTAATTTTGCCCCCCAAACGCTCGACGAGTTGGCAAGTTGCGCCGAGCGTGCCGCCGGTGGCGAGAAGATCGTCCACGATAACGACATGCTCGCCGGGTTGAATTGCGTCGGCGTGGATTTCAAGGCTCCCGCTCCCGTATTCCAATTCGTAAACCTCCTTGATCGTCTTGTGCGGAAGTTTACCCGGCTTGCGGGCCATCACAAGGCCGACTCCCAGCGCGTAGCTGACCGCCGTGGCGAAGATCAAGCCACGGGACTCGATGCCGACGATTCGGTGCGGCTTGGGGGAATCGTTGCGATGTTGCTCGATGAACAAGTCCACCGCCGCCTTGAACGCCTTGGGATGATTCAGGAGCGGCGTGATGTCCTTGAAGACAATACCCGGCTTGGGAAAATCGGGAATATCGCGTATGTATTTGGTCAAATTCATCGGTTGCCGGCCTTGGGCACGAGTTCCCTAAATCATCCACCTCTGGGACCAAGAATCAAGTGGAGAATCCGCGCGGACAAAACGAATCGCTCATGGGGGTGGATTCATCTCATCATTCAGGAACAAGCCGACACAATCGCGGCCTGCGCTTCGCGCAACGATGGAAACCGTTGCGCCGGATCAATGTGCATCGTCCGTACCAACGCGTCGGACAGCGCCGGCGGAAGGTCGGGACGCAATTGACGAAGCGGAATCGCGGGGACGTTGGGGTGTTTTTTCTCGAACATGTGCAGAATCGTCCGTCCCAGCGCGAACTGGTCGGAGAGGGCGTTGGCGGGATGCCCCATGTTCAACTCGGGCGCCATGTAGGCAGGAGTCCCCAAAAGCATGTTGCGTTGCGTGAATTGCTCGCGGTCCACGGGCAGATGGGCGCGGCTGATACCGAAATCGGCCAGCTTAATCAGACCTCGATCGGCCATAAGAATGTTGCCCGGTTTGATGTCCCTATGCACGATTCCCTTTTCATGAAGGTAAATCATCGCGTTGAAGGCTTGCCGTATGATGCTGAGCTTCTCACCCCAGACAAGGTCTCCCTTTCCGATTCGGTCGAGGAGTGTTCCCCCCGGCACATATTCCATGGCGATGTAAAAGGTGTATCCGGTGTTTCCCGTGTCATAGACGTGCAAAATGTTGGGATGATTCAACTGCGCCATGATGAGCGCCTCGCGTCGGAAGCGGTCAATCACTTCCTCCGTGTCGCCGAAAGAACGGAGCAAAACCTTGAGCGCGACCATGCGGTCCAAGCTGACCTGCGTGGCCTTGTAAACCGTTCCCATCGCTCCGGCTCCGAGCACCCCCAAAATCTTGTAGCCCGCGAACACCGGCGTTTCCTCATCTTCAGCCGCCGCGCTTGCGCTTCTCGGAAAAGGTTCAGCCATCGGCTCGCCGGAGGTCATTAATCCCGGAGATTCCGCGATAGTTTGGGCCAATGAATGAGGAGGTGTCGTCAGATTGGCAAGGAGATCGCCAACGTTCTGAAGAAAGCCCTCCTCGACGAACGGTTTTTCAACGTAAACGTTAGCGCCGAGTCCCAGAAGCTCCATTTCTTTTCTTTGGGCCTGCGGCATCTCCGAGCAGATCACGATGGGAACGGACTCGTGGCGGGGAGAAGATCGCAAGAGACGGCAAATCTCCTCTCCGCGCAGGGAAGGCAAATCCAAATCCAAAACAACCAAGTCAGGCGGTTCTTCCAGACAGGCGCGAAGTCCCTTGAGGCCATCGTCAATCAGGCGGGGATGTCCCAGTTCGGCTTGCCGGATCAAGCGCTCCAGATAAAATCCGAAATCGGGATCATCCTCGATGATGTAGATGAGATACTTGCCGCTACTCATGTCATCGGACCTTGATCAGATTGTGGCACAGCCGCCCCCGGCTCTGCGCCGACGGCCTTCGGGAATCGAACGCAGAATGTCGTTCCTCTTTCGGGCGCCGACTCAACCCAGATTTTTCCTCCCAGAAGATTGAGCAAGTGGCGCGCCGAAGCCAGACCAAGCCCTGTGCCTTCGCGCTTGCGTCCTCCGGGGAGGCGATAAAATTCGGAAAAAATCGCTTCCTGATATTCCGTAGGAATCCAAGGTCCGTCATTTCGGACCGAGAAAATCACCCCTTCGGCGTCGGGCGTCACGTTGATTTCAACCAAACTTCGCCCGTATTTGAAGGCGTTGTCAATCAGGTTCTGGACGACTCGCCCCGCGCCGGTGAGATCGGAGTGGACCCAAACGGGAGGAGAAGCCGCGGCGGTTTCCAACGGCACCCCCGCCAGCGTGATGTGATGAGGCTTGTCCTTGATTTCAAGGAGTCCGACAATCTCGCGGATTTGATGCCAGAGGTCAAAGTCTTGCAGTTGAAACTCCATTTCGCCCCTGCGAATTTTCTCGAGTTCCAACACCTGCGCGACAATGTTGCGCAGACGGATGGACGCGCTCTGGATCCGGCTTGCCAGCGTCCGCGAGTTGGGCGAAAGTTCGGGAACCTCATGCAGATCGGTGGAAAATCCGATGATCGCCGCAAGAGGCTTGTTGAGATCATGGACAAGAAACCGATAGAACTGTTCCCGTTCGCGCTGGGCGGCGCGCAAGGCTTCCTCGGCTCTTTTTCTTTCCGTGATGTCCTCGACGATCCCTTCATAGGAAACCGTCTGACCGGCTTCATCGCGCCGTGAGCGGGCGCTTTCACGAACGTGTATGATGGATCCGTCGCGCCGGACCCATTTCGATTCCAGTTCGTTCACCTCCCCGTCCCGCTCAATCGTTTCCTTGAAAGCGTCGCGTGAGGCGGCTGAATCAAATCCTTCGCGCTCCAAATCGCGCCGTTTCAATTCTTCGAGCGATTCGTAACCCAGCATCGCCAGCAAGGCGGGATTGGCCGTTTCGATTTCGCCCGACGGTTGGGTTCGATAAACGCCGAGCGGAATATTGTTCACAAGCGTTCGGAATCGCTCTTCGCTCTGGCGTAACGCCTCCTCCGCTCGTTTGCGCTCGCTGATGTCGCGGGTCAGACCGAGGATGCCGATTGGTTTGCCCGCGTCATCGCGCATGAATCGCCAAGTTAGCTCGGCCCAGAATGTTTGTCTCGCCTTGTTGTAAACCTCCAGTTCACGCCTCCAGACCCGGTTGGGATCGCCGCGTCCCTCGGCCTCGTCAGCCAACGCCTTGGCCACGGTCCTCCGGGATGCCGCCACCGATGCGGACGGCATGAGGTCTTCAAGCGTCAGCGCCATCATTTCCTCGGCCGTATAACCGTGGACGCGCTCAGCCGAGGGACTCATGTAGGTGTATCGCAATTGCAGGTCCGTGGTCCAAACGAGGTCGGCGATATTCGCGGCCACGAGCCGGTGGCGTTCCTCGCTTTGTTTCAACGCTTCCTCGAAATTTCGTTGCTCGGTGATGTCTTCGGTGATGCCGCCGAGCCGGTAAATCTCCCCGGTTTCGTTTCGGATCGGAAAGGCGCGGGTCCGCACCCACCGCCATGTTCCGTCGGAGCTAAGGATTCGATAGACAAATTCGGTCTTTTCCTTGAGTCGGCCATCGGGCATGGCCTCGAAAAATTGCGCGCGGTCGTCGCGGTGAATGGTGGACATTCCCATCGTTTCGCCGAGATCGCTGGCCGGCCGTCCCCAAATGGATTCGAAGGCCGGACTCACGTAGATCCAGTGGCGATAATCCTCGGAGCTGATCCAGAGAACCTCGCGGATGTTATCCACCAATTGGCGGAATTGAAGTTCGCTTTCCCGCGCGCGATTCAATTCTTCCGTCAGAACTTGGATGCGCTCTTCCAAATCCGCAACCGTCGCGCGTTGTCCCTTATTAGCCATCCGCCGCTCCTGAACAAGACCCCACAATTCAACACAAAGTCGCGATGGGGGTTCAATGCTTTTCGGAGAACGGGAACTTGTCCGATAAAGGAAATTCGCGGGACAGGCACGCGGGCGAACCCACGCGAGCTAGGCCTCGAATTTTCCTTGGGCGGTATTTGTAAGGCCGATTCGAGAGCGGTTCATTCCGTTTTTGAAGACGAAGGGCGCAACCGATTGACCAGCGCGCAGATCGCGAGCGCGGTCCCGAAGGCGGCGACCAGCGACGAACCGGTCGGCATATCCATCGCCGCGGAGAACCAAAGCCCGCCGATGCTGGCCAAGAGTGCGACGCCCCAGCCGAACCAGAGTTGAAGCGCGAATCTCCTGAATAGAATCGCCGCGCACACGGCCGGGATGATGAGAAAACTAAAAACCACCAGCACCCCTCCGATCTTCACCGATTCCGTGACCATCACGCCGAAGATCGCGTAGAAGACGAAATCGAACCATCGCACGTTGATGCCGGAGGATTCGGCGCGGGAGACACTGCCGGAAATCGCCAGAAATTTGTCGCGCCAAATCCAATGCGGAACGGCCAGCGCGAAATAGAGAACCCCGAGCTTCATCACCTCTTCCCAATTCACGAAGAGAATGTTGCCGGTCATCATTTCCTCAAGTTTCTCGCCGCCGTGCGCCGTTTTGTTCAAAACCAGCATCGCCAACGCCGCCGAGACGACATAGACGATGCCGATAATGGCCTCGTGCGGAACGCGATTGTCCTTGAATCGCCCGACGGAGAAGAGCGCGGCTCCCAGAAATGCAAAACCGACCGACATGGCGTAGGCCAAGGCTTCCTCCCGCGGATTCTCCTCCTCGCCCATTTCGGTTTGCGCCGCCTGAATTTCAGCTTGGGCGTCAACGGCGTTTTCGTGATGATGACTTCCCTCCGGCCCAAGAACCATCGGAGCGACCAAAAGCGCGACCGCGCTTCCGAGCGCGGCCATTTGGGCGAGGGCGAGATCAACAAAGATCACGCCCCTGCGAATGATGTGAAGCCCCAAATAACAGTGAAGCGCGGCGATAATCAGGCATGCGGCAAACGGCGCGGCGAGGATATTCAACATGACGTTATGCTCCTTACGTCAATTCGGATTTTTCGTGGGTTGAGATAGACCCTGATGTTCGGCGGCGGCGGTCAAACGATTGACGCAATTATCAATAAGCGAAATGTAATCTTTCGCTTCCGGTTGTCCGCCTACCGACATCGCCGCGACGACGACGCTGGCTCCGGCCTTTTGCGCGATTTCGTCGGGAGCTTTTTTGTCGTAGAACGGCTCCATCAGAATGAGTCTGATGTTTTGTTGTTTCATTAAATCAAGAAGCTCGGAGACGTGCCCCGGTCCAGGCGGAATGCCCGGTTTCGGTTCGACTTCCGACGGGACCTCGAGCCCAAATCGCGTCACGAAATAAGTCCAGCTTTTGTGGTAGGTGATGATTTTCGCTCCGCGCAGGGGGCGCATTTTAGCGAACCAACCGCCCAGCGCCGGAACGGGATGTTCTTTCAGATAATCGTCGAGCTTTCCCGTCGTTTGCATTTCCCAAAGTTTGTCGCCGCCGGCCGAAGCGGCGAGTTCGAGTCCGAAACTCGCCTCGTCAACCCGCTTGATGAAATCCTTGAGGTTGCCTTCGTAATCGGCGGCGTGATCGGCGTCGAGTTGTTCGAGCCGTTTGGCAATGCTTGTTGCGACGATCCGAATGTTGTAGGGATCGGTCCAGTAGTGCGGATTTCCGGCGGGGTGAACGTCGCCGAGCGTGAGACCGGACGACGCGGCAATTTGGTTGCTCGGAACTTCCAGCGCGGCGATGCCGGCCGAGGCGTCGAGATGACCCGGTTGGCCCGGAAGAATTTTCTTGTTGCGCGCCCCTTCGACGATGAGCTTTTCATAGCCCGCCTCCAGTTGCATTCCGATCCGAATCCAGAGGTCGGCCTCGCGCGATTGCATCATGTAACTCGGCTTGGCTTCGATCATGTGCAGATTTTGATTGCCGGTGGCGATGGAGACGACTTCGACGTGATCGCGCCCGACTTGTTTGGCCGCGTCGGCCAGATCGGGCGTGGTCGTGACGACGTTGAGGACTTTGTCCTTGGCGTCAGAGAGCGTCGCGTGAACCATAAGGTTCGCGGCGATTGCGAGCATGAAGATCCGTTTCATTTGTTGATCCTTTCGTCAGTAGATATGCGGCGAGTGCGAGCCGAGACTAAAATTGAATTGCAACCGGAGATCATTGGAGGATTGGCCTCCGTGATCAGGGTCATTTTCAATGTGGTTAAATTGAAGCCGATAATAGAGCCGCTCCGTTTGGCGGAACGTGATAAACGGGACGACGCCGAATTCAGTTCCCGATTGGTTGGCGACCTCCGAGACGTCCAATCGCATTCCGGCGGACCATCGCCGCGCAAATTGGTATTCGAAACTGGAATACGCGCCGACCAAATCCCCGCTCTGACCGGAGCCTGTGTCGTTTTGCATGGCGTAGAGTTCGTTCATCCAGACGATGGAATGGTAGAGACCTTGTTCTTGGGGTCGCCATTTGTAGGTGACATCCAATCCTTCGGCGATGCTCCGTCCGTCTTTCTTTTGCGGGATTGACGCGCCGGAGAGTCCGACCTCCAGCGTGGATTCGGGCGTCAAGTCCAAGACGTTTTTCCAGTGAACCAATTCGGTCCAGCCGCGCGCTTCCTGTCCGCCGAGCGGCGCCGGTTCGCGCCCGCCAAAAGAAAGAGGTTCGCGTCCGTAATCCACGTCGAAAACTTGAACGATGAATTCGCTGTAAACATTCCACGGGTTCGGAATAAGGCGGCTGAGGGAGAACCCGGTTCCGCTAAGTTGATCGCCGAAGAAATTGGTTTCGGCGGCGGGAAGATCAATCCAAGGGAGGGCATGGGCGTGAAGTTGATTGGCCTTGCCGAACGCCGCCTTGAATTTGCCGAGGCGCAACTGAAAATCAAGCGGTAAATCGAGAAACGTCAAGTAGGCTTCCTCAAAATTTCCGCTCCAATCGGTTCCGTCGCGCGCGAGCGCGTAGATCAGATCGAGGCGGACCGTGGACGAAATATCGGCCGTCAAAGTCAATTCCAGTTCGTCCAGAAAGAGATGTTTGGCGTCCTGTTTGGTGTCGTGCGCCGCGTCCAGCCCTTCGTAGATGAAATTTCCGATCATGGCGATGCGGACGTTGTATTTCTCGACGATTTGACGCATGACCGGCGGGAGATATTGTTCGATCCCTTTCCCGATGACGGGGGCAGAGCCGGGTGGAGGAGGAGCTTCGGCGGGCGCGTCGCCGGCCTTGAAACCCAAATCACGCGCCACTCCTTTCCAAAGGTCGCGCATCACGGAACGCCGCACGGGTTCCGGCGCGCGGGGCGGAGCGACGGTTTGCTCCACGGGCGGAGTCTGCTGATTCGGCGGCGGGTGCGTGTCTTCCTGCGCCATGACTATTCCGGGAATGACCCCCATGAAAAATGCCATTCCAAAATTTGTGATCCAATGTGAACGATTCATTACTACGGATTCCTTAAGGTGACTTCACCGAGCCGATGCCCCGATAAGGCATTGACGATTGAACGGATTCCCCGCGCGATTGCCGCGACAACGGCGAAGCGCCCGGATTTATCTTTCAGGTGAAAAAAGGTTAGGCTTGGACCGGAGGCGAACGCCCCAAGCGCCAAAAAGAAACGTCGAACGAATGAATCGGATTTTGATCTTGGGGAAGGGGAGAAGCGATTTCAACCGGCGGCGGAGCCGTCGGCGCGTCCGGCGGCGCGTCCTTGGCGTTGGTCAACCAAACGCACCACGCGCAACGCTCCATTTGCGCCGAGCCGTGCTTATGAGCGTGGGCGTGGAAGCCATAACCGAACGAAAGAGCGGCGATGCAAGCCGCGACGAGAAAGGCGCAGACCGAACGCAAACGAAATAACGGGAACTTGGTTCTCTTATTCATTCCTCTCATTGACCGCCAAAGCCTCGCCCAATCATCGTTACCTGAATCGGCGGACGCTTGTCAATGCGATTTGACGCGGCATTCCTTCTCATCCTTCGTTCGGCTCCAGAACGATCAAATTTCCGACCCTCCCCGTTTCATGATAGTTCCGGTTGAGCGTGGGCGTGAATCGAGGGGGGAGCCAAGGATTGTCGCGGATGAAATCGGCGCTGAGAACGACGACTCGGAACACGCGCGCTTCAAGTCTGCCAATGAGAGGTTGGTCGTCAATCAGTCCGGAACGGTAAAAAACGGTGTAAACGGGAAAATCCATCAGGGTAGGTGGAGCGGGACGCTCCAAGGCAAGGTTCTGTGGAAAAACGAGAATCTCTTCCTCGACGGCGGCAATCGCGGAAGCCAGCGACGAAGGTCGCCACGTTTTGACTTGTTGCGGATAAAGCTTCCCTGCCTCGGCAATCGAAATGATGGATTGCGCCATGATCAGCAAGCCAACGATAAGGGAAAAAGCAAGATCGCCAATCTCAGTACGAAAACGATGACTTCCAGTCCGAATTCTTCGCGCGGCTTCCACGCACAAGATGGAAGCGAGCGTCCAACATTCAAAGTAGTAATTGATTCCTGACAAGGGCTTGCAGTCGAGAATCGTCGCGGTCACCCATGAAATTATAAATCCAAACGACAGCGCTCGGAGAAGATCGGTAGTTTGGGATTGGAAAACCCATCTGAGGGACAGCGCAAGCCCAAGCAGGATGACGATCCGAGGGAGAAAGTCAACGCCCCGATAAAACAACCATACTTGAAAAAAAGAAAGCCCTTGCTTCCCTGAAGCGAATAAATTCAGGAAAAGGCGGCCTTCCCAAAGATGGTTGAACAAGACTGCTAATCCCAAGTTCACTCCGACGAAAAGAATTGAAGAGAAGGCGAAAAATCGCCGGTCCGTCTTTTTCCAAATCCACCAACCCAAAACCGCGACGCCTCCCCACGCGGTCGGCTTGAACCACATGGCGAGAGAGAGTACGAAGAGGGCGATCAGGAGACGAACGAGCGAAGGGCGATCCGACAGGGCGATCCAAATGGACAAGACGGACAGTGCTACCAACGGCGCATCGGGACGATAACTGACGGAAAAGTGAAGAACCCCATACCAAAACGTCCATAAGGACGATGCGGTGAACGCCCAGATAAAAGAGCCGCAAATGCGCTGGGCGATTCCGCCGACCGCCAGCGCCGCCGCAAGAAGCGAGACGAATGAAAAGATGCGTCCGACTTGGTAGAGACTTTTGGGCGGCATCGAAGGATTCCATAACCGTCCGATCCACCCGGGAACATAAAACTCCAGCGGCGTGTAGGGGGAAAAATCGTGCGGCCATTGCCGCCAGTCGTGATAGGGATTCTCTCCGCGCAAGACGTCGTAACCGCGCGCGACGATGGAGCCTTCCGGGAAAGAAACGTCAATCGTCGCTGGTATCCAGAGCGCCAGCGAGGCGAAGTTGGCCAGCATCGTCGCGGCCATCGCCGCCACTAAAACCGGCCCCCACACGCGAAGTTGAAAAATCTTGAACGCGTCGGAAATGTTCATTTTCGGGGTCAAAGAGAATAATTCAGGAAAGCTTCTTCATCCCCGCCGGATCCCATTCGACCCGTTTTCCCGTCCGATACGATTCGTTGGCCAGATGCGCGCCGATGAGGACGCGGTGTGCCAGCTCCACCGGCGAGTGGGGAGTTTGGCGCGATCGCATGCAATCGAGAAAATTCCGCATGTGAATCGTTCCCTCGTCGCCGACCTTCCATTCCTCGACGACCTTTCGCTCCTTGTCGTAGTGCACCATCCGGTCCTTGTCGTTTTCCTGAACGATGCTTCCTTCCAGACCGTAAAACGCCGCGCCGTCGTATTCCTGTCCGTTCATGAATTGCACCATGAAGACAATGGCGAACGCGCCGCAATCGAGAATCGCGTGGACGTTGTCGGGCGTTTCCCAATCGGGGCTTTGATAATTGCCGCCGTTGCAGACGACGCGATGCGGACCGTCCGAGCCGCTCAGCCACATCGCCACGTCGAGCCAATGCGGACCGATGTCGGTCATCAATCCGCCGGCGTAATCCCAATACCATCTCCAAGCCGACGCGCGGCGCGGATCGTAGGGACGCTTGGGCGCGGGACCGAGAAAGCGGTCCCAATCCACCATCTCCGGGGCGAATAGTTTGGCGTCCTTCGAGCGTTCGATGTAGGGGTCCACCGGGCGATACCGGAAATCCCAGATGCGAATGAAGCGAAGTTGCCCGATCGCGCCCGATGCGATCATTTCGCTGGCCTTTTTGAAATGCTCGCCGCTTCGGCGTTGGTTGCCGACCTGAACGATTTGCTTGGTCGCCTTGACCTTCTGCACAATGTCGGCTCCCTCTTCAATCGTTCGCGCCAGCGGTTTCTCGGTGTAGAGGTCCTTGCCCGCCGCAACCACGTCGCAAATGACGTTGTGATGAAGATGATCGGGAGTGGCGTTGATGACGCCGTCAATGTCGTCGCGCGCCAGAAGCTCCTTGTAGTCGCCGTAGGTTTTCAGTTCGTCGTTCTTGAGTTTGGTCCGCGCCAGTTCCATCAAGCCCTTGTTGGCGTCGGCCAGCGCGACAATGTCGGCTCCGAGCGATTTGGCTCGGAACATCCGGTCAGTCCCGCGCTGGCCGGGACCGATCACGCCGATGCGGATGCGGTCGTTGGCTCCCAGAACGCGGGCGTAGGATCGGGCGGTCACCGCGGTCGCTGTGGCGGCCCCGGCGGAAATCAAAAAGTCCCTTCGGGTCTGTTGAATGGTCATGGATCGGCTCCTTTGAAATGCGGTTCAAATCTCTAATCTGAAATCTCAGATTGTCACAGGGCAGTATCGTTCAGCGGGCCCGAAAAGATCAACCCCGGAGCCGCAAAGAATCGGGAGCGGATGAACATGAAGAAACGCGGATCAAAAATCTTGGATTCGTTTTTTTGCTTTTTCAGTTGTCGGGGAATCCCCCACATACAAATGAGGGTTTCCCCGATTGTTCCTAAACGAAATGCAACCGATGATTCTCTTGGATTTAGGAGGGGATTTTCCTTGGAAAGACAAAAGCTGGGGGTTCCCGAAGCCTTACTCGGAAAGGAGTAGGTTCCATGCAAATCCTGACGAGAGGAAGAGATATTCCCCGGCACCGGGGATTCGAAGCCGATTGGCCATCCCCGTGGGTGATTGTTCTGGCCGGGGGAAAAGGGGAGCGGATGCGCCCGACGATCCTGCGATGGCTGGGGGAGGATCGGCCCAAGCAATTTTGCGTTTTCGTCGGAACCCGTTCGATGCTTCAGCACACCTTGGATCGGGCCTCGATCTTGACAACGGCCAACCGCATCGTGATCGTCATCAGGCGGGGACAAGAACCGTTTCTCAGTCAGGCGATCGCTCCGGCGTTCAGGGGAACGATCCTCAGTCAGCCGACCGACTGCGGGACGGCGGTAGCCATCTATCATGCATTGGCTCATGTCTTGGAGCAGGACCCCGCCGCTGACGTTGTCATCCTGCCCGCCGATCATTACGTCCATCCGGACCATCTCTTCATCGAGCACATCCGGCGCGCGTGCGAATCAATCCAATCGAGGAGCGACCGTCTCATCTTGTTAGGGGCGCCTCCCACGGAAGCTGACGCCGATTACGGCTGGATCCTGCCGGATCAAAGCCCGTCAGCGGGATTATCCCGGGAAGACGGTCTGATTTGGCCGATTCTATGCCTTCAGGAGAAGCCCGAGCCGGACCGGGCCGTGGAGTTTTATCGTCACGGCAGTCTCTTGAGCACGATGATCGCGGTCGCCAAGGCCCAGACGCTTTGGAATCTGGGAAAGCGACATCTGCCGCAAATGACGGAGGCCTTTGAGACGTATCGGCACGTCCTTCGCGCGGTCAATCGCGGCGAAGTGGGTGGGGAGCACGCCGCGCTGGTCGTCGGCCACGTCTATTCGAAATTGAAGCCAACCGATTTTTCCCGCGATTTTTTGGCGCGCGCCACCAAATCGAGCGTGGTTCTCCCTCTAAGGGGTGTTCAGTGGTGCGATTGGGGCCGACCCGAACGGATCGAGGAGTCCTTGACCCGATTGAGCGCTCGTCCCGCATATCTCAGCGGAAGCGAAAACGGCGAGGACCGCGCGCCGACTCCCCGTCATGGAATTCCGAGCTGATGCTGACAGAAGCGTAAGGCCGTGGGGCAAGGTGGGCAGTGTTAAATCTTCGCAAAGGAGGAGAGCAACATGAGAGCGCGAGACGTGATGACGAGCAACATCGGAATCTGTGAACCGGAAGACACCCTGCGACGCGCCGCCCAAATCATGAAGGAGAAGGATTGCGGGTGCGTGCCGGTGACGGACTCTATGTCGCGGGTTCTCGGGATGGTGACGGATCGGGACGTTTGCATGGCCGCCTATACGAGCGATCTTCCTTTGTCCTCGATCCATGCGGTTTCGGCAATGTCCCGCGACCCGCGGACGTGCAAATCTGATGACCGAGTCGAGAAGGTCGAAGCGTTGATGAAAGCGCATCAAGTTCGCAGACTCCCCGTGGTGGATTCGGAAAATCGCCTCTTGGGAATCGTTTCCCTGAATGACTTGGCGCTGATCGCAGAGGACGAGGAGTTCATGGAACCACGAAACATCCTGGACAAACAGCGCGTTGCGGAAACGTTGGCGGGTATCGGCCGGCACCGACCGGCCGCTTTGCCCGACATAAGAGCAGGAGTTGCATGATGGTCTGCCCCTTAACTTCAAGAGAATCAAAAGGCGTCGTCTTATGTTTGAGCGGGATCTTAAGTTCCCGTGAAAACTTGCCGGTTAAGGGGCGACTGGTTTTATTTTTTGTTCGAGGGACGTCTTAAGTTGAGAGCTTCGGCGACTGGATGAGTCGGATGATAGGGGTAACGAAAGGCGGAGGAACACATGAAAAGCAAGAGCAGGGGATTGACAAGCGGAGAATTTCGCAACTTTCTTTCTCGAAGTGAAAATTGGCGACAAAAGTTTTTCAGAATCATCTTGGGTCTGTTGGTCTTTTTTTTATCGAAACGACCCATGGGTATTCTCGGGCTGGGATTTTTTATTTTTGGAGCGATGGCGAACGTGGGGTTCGCCCAAGGCACGCCCACGCCTAGTCCGACGCCAACTTGCGTCCCCGGAACCTTCCTTGATCGCGCCAACGCCGATATTCCCACAACCGGAGTCGTCACGGGCGACTACTCCGACACGATCGGAAGCGACAATGTTTATGAGTCCATTAAGGAAGCCTCCGTCGGCAGTTTCTGGGAAGTCCGTCACAAGTGGACGATTCCAATCACGCCCGGATCGGATATTCACACCTTCGGAGTCGAGGCCTTCCATACGACCAACGGGTCCGACGACTTCATCTTCAGTTATTCGACCGATGACGCGACGTATATTCCGATGCTGACCGTGACCAAGGTCGCGGACGACAACGCGGCGCAGACGTTCGCCTTGCCTTCGGCTCTGCCGTCAGTGGTTTACATTCGGGTGATTGACACCAATCCGGCGATCAGCCTGTTGGCCGATCACGCGGTGACGATCAGCATTGACGACATGTTCATCACGTCGGTCCGGACGTGCGGGCTGACGCCGACGCCAACTCCGACGCGCACGGCAACCCTGACGCCGACGATGTCGCCCACGCCTTCGCCGACGCGAACCGCCACGCTTTCTCCGACGCGGACCGCGACATTTTCACCGACGCGAACGGCGACATTGTCTCCGACGCGAACGGCGACGCTATCTCCCACGCGGACGGCAACTCTCTCGCCCACGCAGTCGGCTTCGCCTTCTCCGACCCGAACCGCAACACTCTCCCCGACAAGGACCGCGACGCTTTCCCCCACGCGTACGGCCTCATTGACCCCAACTTCATCGGCTTCGCCTTCTCCCACGCGGACGGCGACATTATCCCCGACGCAGACCGCCACGCTCTCTCCGACACGAACAGCGACCTTATCTCCAACGAGGACGGCAAGCCTCACGCCGACGTCCTCCGCCACCTTGTCACCGACCCGCACGGCAAGCCTGACGCCGACGCAGTCGGCCACAAGCTCCCCCACGCGGACAGCGACGTTGACGCCGACCCCCTGCGAACCGGGGACGTTCGTGGATCGAGCCAACGCCGATATTCCAATCACCGGAGTCGTCACGGGCGATTACACCGACACGATTGGGAGCGACAACGTTTATGAGTCCATTAAGGAAGCCTCCGTCGGCAGTTTCTGGGAAGTCCGTCACAAGTGGACGATTCCAATCACGCCCGGATCGGATATTCACACCTTCGGAGTCGAGGCCTTCCATACGACCAACGGGTCCGACGACTTCATCTTCAGTTATTCGACCGATGACGCGACGTATATTCCGATGCTGACCGTGACCAAGGTCGCGGACGACAACGCGGCGCAGACGTTCGCCTTGCCTTCGGCTCTGCCGTCAGTGGTTTACATTCGGGTGATTGACACCAATCCGGCGATCAGCCTGTTGGCCGATCACGCGGTGACGATCAGCATTGACGACATGTTCATCACGTCGGTCCGGACGTGCGGGCTGACGCCGACGCCAACTCCGACGCGCACGGCAACCCTGACGCCGACGATGTCGCCCACGCCTTCGCCGACGCGAACCGCCACGCCTTCGCCCACTCCATCGGCTTCACCTTCTCCGACACGGACGGCAACGCTTTCTCCGACCCGCACGGCAACCCCCTCGCCCACGCGCACGGCAACGTTGACGCCCACGCAGTCGGCCACGCCTTCACCGACCCGCACGGCCACGCCGACGCCGACTTGCGATCCGGGAACCTTCTTTGATCGCGCCAACGCCGACCTTCCGAGCGTGGGAGTCGTCACCGGCGACTACACCGACACGATCGGAAGCGACAACGTCTATGAATCCATCAAGGAAGCCCAATTCGGAACATTCTGGGAGGTCCGGCATCAATGGACGATTCCGATCACTTCCAACACCAACAAGCACCTCTTCTCGGTCGAAGCGTTCCACACGACCAACGGATCGGATAACTTCATCTTCAGTTATTCGACCGATGCCGTGACCTACACGCCGATGGTGACGGTGACGAAGATTGCGGATGACAACACGGCGCAAACGTTCGCGTTGCCTTCATCACTGCCGTCGATTGTTTACATTCGCGTGATTGATACCTTCCCGGCGATCAGCCTGCTGGCCGATCACGCGGTGACGATCAACATTGACGACATGTTCATCGAGTCCAAGAACACCTGTGGGATTCAGGATCCCCCCTTGCCCAACGCCGTCAAAAATTGGGATTTGTATGAATGACGGGGACGTGAAAGGGGACGGGATGGTCCCGCAAATGGATACGCTCAATTCAAAAAAAGAGAGGGGACGATCTGGATCGTCCCCCCTCTTTCGTAACGAATGACTCAACTTACGGCTGGTCTTAGGATCAACTAGTCGTAATCTTTCAAACCTTCTTCATGTTCACCGGACAAGGCACGGACCAGACCGGTATCTTCACATCGAAGTTGAGCGGATCGGGAACGATGCCGAGATCGGAACTCATCGCATCGTCCCATTTGACCGCCTTGCCGGTGTAAGCCGACATGCGCCCCATGATCGAGGTCATCGTGCTTTCGGCGACTTCAATTCCTTGGTGCCAGACCGGACCCTCGCCGCGAATTCCTTTGACCAGATCAATGTGCTCCTGAACGTAGGGATCAATTCCCTTCTGGCCGAGCGCGTCGCACATTTTGCGCCCCTTCGTCCCGATTGCTTCCTCGAAGACGCCTCCTTCGCAACCGTCCCAATGGCGCGACATGCTCGTGACGTGAACGCCGTTGGGATATTCGTAATCGCAATCGAAGTGGTCGTAAAGATCGCCGTATTTCTCGACAACCGGTTTCCAGTTGCGTCCCCCCGAAGCAAAGACGCTGATCGGATGCGATTTCAGGACCCAGTTGCAGACGTCGAGGTTGTGGACGTGTTGCTCGACGATGTTGTCGCCCGAAGTCCAGCAATAGTTGATCCAGTTGCGGATGCGGTATTCCATGTCGCTCCATTTAGGATCGCGCTCGCGGACCCACGGCAGACCGCCGCACCAGTAGGCGCGCATGGCGAGAATCTCGCCGAGTTCGCCATTGTGAATTTTATCAATCGTTTCAATGTAGGCGCGTTGATGTCGCCGCTGGGTTCCGGCGACGAGCGAGAGGCCGAGTTCCTTGTGCTTCTTGGCGGCGGCGATGAATCGCCGGATGCCGACCGGATCCACGGCGATCGGTTTCTCGATGAAGACGTGTTTCTTGGCGGCGACCGCTTCTTCGAGTTGGGCCGGTTTGCCGTAGGGGATTGTCCCGATGAGGATGATGTCAATGTCACTGCTCAAGATTTTTTTGGAGGCGTCCAGTCCCGTGAAGCAGTGATCGTCGGCGATGGCGACCTTATTGCGGATTTTGGGATTGGTGTGTTCCGTCAGTTGCTTGCGCGTGTTGTCCACCTTGTCCTTGAAGAGATCGGCCAGCGCGATGATTTTTACGTTCTCGTTCCCCTCAAGCATGTTTTGGGCGGCGCCGGTTCCGCGCCCGCCGCAACCGAGCAGACCGATTTTCAATAGCTCCGTGCTCTTATCGGCCGTGCCGACGGTGGCGCATCCGGAGATGACGGCGATTCCCGCCGCCGCTGACATTTTTCCAAAATTCCTTCGGGAAACGGTTGTGACTTCCTTGTTTTCCATGATGTTGGGCTCCTCGTTGAATTGGGATCGAATTTCCCGCGAACTATATCCCCGCCGGGGGACGTTTGCCATATTTATAATGAGCGCCGGATTTGCGTCGGCGGACAGGGAGGAGGGAAACGAAATGATTGATCGAACCGTCGTTGCGGCCTATCCTGAATCAATGCGAATGAGGAGTTTTCGTAAACTGCCGTGGTTGATCGCGAGATTTCGAACGGGGAATCTTTCGGGACGTTTTTCGAGCGTTGTCTTACTTGTCCTATTTTGGGTCGGCCCGGTCGAGCCGTCGTCGTCCCAAAATGCCGCCGAACGTCCGCATCCAACGGACACGGCGAAGGACGTTCAATTTTTCTCGGCGAAGATCAAGCCGCTTCTTGAACAGAATTGTTTTAAGTGTCACGGCGGAGGAGCGCGCGTCAAAGCGGGGCTTCGGCTGACCACGCGCGAAGGATTGCTGAAAGGGGGCGATCAAGGTCCCGCCGTCAATCTCGATCATCCCGAACTAAGCCTCTTGCTGGACATGCTGAGCTATCGGGACGAGCAACACCAAATGCCGCCGACGGGAAAATTGCGGGAGGAGCAAATTGCTCTCCTTCGGGAATGGATCGAGAAGGGATTGCCGTGGAGCAAAGATACGACCGAAGAAAAGCCAATCGAGAATCCCGCCCCAGCCAAGTCGGATCCCAAGAAGCATTGGGCCTTCCAGCCTCTTAAAAGACCTGACGTTCCAAACGTCCACGAGGTCCACGACGTCGACGGTCCCGAACCGCGACCCAACCCGATTGACGCCTTCATCTTAAGGAAATTGGAGGAAAAAGGACTCCAGCCTGCCTCTCAAGCCTCAAGAGGGGTTCTCATTCGTCGGGCGACTTATGATTTGATCGGTTTGCCGCCAACACCGGAACAAGCCCGCGCGTTTGTCAACGATCCCTCTCCAAACGCCTACGAAAAATTGGTGGATGACCTGCTCGCCTCGCCGCATTACGGCGAAAAATGGGGACGCCACTGGCTCGACGTCGTGCGATACGCCGAAACCAACGGCTACGAGCGCGACGGCGACAAGCCGCACATCTGGCGTTATCGGGATTACGTCATTGACGCCTTCAATAAAGACAAGCCTTACAATCAATTCATCCGCGAGCAACTTGCCGGAGACGAACTTCCCAACGCCGGACCGGAGCAAATCATCGCCACCGGATACTATCGCCTGAACATCTGGGACGACGAACCCGCCGACAAGGATCAAGGGCGATACGACACGCTCGACAGCCTCGTGGACACGACCGCTCAGGCGTTTCTCGGCCTGACCATCGGTTGCGCGCGTTGCCACGACCACAAACTCGATCCCCTCCCGCAGACCGACTACTACGGTTTTCTTTCCTTCTTTCAAGGCATCACGGAGCAGGACCGAGGCAATCCGAACAAGATTACGCGGAGCCTCATGCCTCCGGAAGAACAGTTTGAATATGATCTCCAAGTTTGGGGAAGAGACGCGAAAGTGAAAAAGCTCGACGCGGATTTGGCGGCGTTCGAGAAGGAATTCATCTCGAAATGGAATCGGCGGGACGAGTTGGCTCGCGTCTTTGCGGGCGTTCCCGAAGGCGCGACGCCGGGAACCGCGCCGACGCCGATCGAAGTGCCCGATCTCCTAGAGAAGCACGGCGCGGAAATCATGGGCGCGGAAGAATTTGCCTTCTATCGCTGGACCAAGAAAAAAGCGGACGCGCTCCGAGGACAACAGTTTCCCGGCAAATGGGCGGCGTGCGTCGAGGAAATCGGACCTGAACCTCCCGAAACGCATGTCTTGCTTCGCGGAAATCCTCACGTTCCGGGCGATTTGGTCAAGCCGGCATTCCCTGCGATCCTTTGCTCGACCAAGCCCGAAATTCCCGCGCCTTCAAAAAATGCAAAAACTTCCGGTCGCCGACGCGCGCTCGCCGAATGGATCGCGAGCGACGAAAATCCCCTCACGGCGCGGGTGATGGTCAACCGCATTTGGCAACATCACTTTGGCCACGGCATCGTCCGCACTAGCAACAACTTCGGCCTTCAAGGCGATCCGCCGACGCACCCCGAATTGCTTGATTGGCTTGCCGCGGAATTCATCCGGAGCGGATGGAGCGTCAAGGCGATGCACCGCCTCATCATGACCTCGAAAGCCTATCAGATGTCCTCGGCGGGAAACGAAAAAGGGCTTGCGGAGGATCCGGCGAACGATCTCTTTTGGCGCCACGACATGCGCAGGCTGACCGCCGAGGAGATTCGCGATTCTATTCTCGCCGTGAGCGGAAATCTAAATCTTAAAACCGGCGGGCCGAGCGTCTATCCGAAAATGCTCGGAGCGGTCCTTGCCACGTCGTCCATGCCCGCCGCCGTCTGGAGCGCGTCGCCGCCGGAGGAGCAAAATCGCCGGAGCGTTTACATTCATGTCAAGCGCTCGTTGCTCACGCCGTTGCTCGCCGATTATGACTTCGCCGACACCGACTCGAGTTGCCCGGTCCGATTTGTTTCCACGCAACCGCTTCAATCGCTGAACATGCTGAACAGTGAATTCATCAGCGAGCAGGCGCGACAATTCGCCGGACGCCTTCGCCGAGAATCGCCGAACGGCGCGGAATCCCAAATCAAAACGGGCATCAACCTCGTGACCGGTCGTGAGGCCAAGTCCGTCGAAATTGCGGAGGGAATGCGGTTGATCGGCGAAATGCGGGACCGGAATCATCTTTCGCCCGATCAATCCCTTGAGCGGTTTTGCCTCCTCGCCCTCAATCTCAACGAATTCATTTATTTGGACTGAAATCATCCGCGACTCGGAGCGGGTCAAGAATCCCATGATAAAACTTGCGATGATTCAGATGCTCGTCGAGGGAGGCGCGAAGGCGCGCAATCTCGCCCGTGCGGAGGAGCGAATCGCCGACGCCGCGAACTGCGGATCGCAAATCGCCTTGTTACCCGAGGCGCTCGATCTCGGTTGGACGCATCCCTCGTCGCTGACCCAAGCCGAGCCGATTCCCGGAGGAGAACCGTTTGCGAGATTGGCCGACGCGGCGCGACGACACGGAATTTATGTCTGCGCTGGGTTGACTGAACGCGCCACGAATGACCGAGGCGCGGATTCAAAATCGAGCGCCAGCACGAATTACAATTCGGCGGCGCTGATCGGACCCGACGGCCGCTTGCTCCTACGCCACCGCAAGCTTAATGAATTGGATATCGGCCGTCCTTATTACGGACAGGGAAGAAAACTCGAAGCCGTCTCGACCCCGCTGGGAACTCTGGGTGTCATGATTTGCGCCGACGCGTTCGCGCCCGGCCAGATGGTCTCCCGAACGCTGGCGCTCATGGGGGCGAAACTGATCCTCTCTCCCTGCGCGTGGGCCGTTCCCGCCGATCACGACAACGCCCGCGAACCGTATGGCCAAATCTGGCGCGAGTCCTATCAACCCGTGGCGCGTGAGTTTTCACTCTGGATCGCCGGAACGAGCAACGTGGGTCTGATGACGGCAGGCCCGTGGTCGGGACGCCGTTGCGTCGGTTGTTCGCTTGCGGTCAATGCAAACGGCGAAATCGTCGCCGATGGTGCCTACGGCGAATCGGCGGATGTGATTCTGATGGTTGACGTTGCGATCTGAGCGTGATCATTCAAGCGATGGTTACTTCGAGGCGCATACTAGAATTGTTTATGGCCGAGCCAAATTTCATAAACCGCCCATTTTCCGCCGCTATCGCGGCTGATTATCGAAGGTTTTCGAATTCTTGCCGAACTTGAAAACAATTCTGATATACGCCCAACCAGAGGATGCGAAATTGGGTCTAAATACACATTGAGGGATGGCGATGGATCAAACGCGACGAGGATTTCTCAGATACATGGTTTTCGCCGTGAACGCCGCGACGGGAATTCTGCTGGCCGTCCCGGGTTTGGGTTACGTCCTTGGACCGCTTTTCGGCCATCGCCGTTCGCAATGGGTCGAAGCCGGACCGCTGGAATCGTTTCAGGGTAAGGAGCCAAAGCTTGCCCGGTTGAAATACATTTCCTCCGCCGGATACCGCGAATCTCCCAAGACGCAGAACGTTTGGATTCTCGCCGATGAATCGCGGATCGCGGCTTATTCGACCGAATGTCCCCATCTCGGTTGCAACGTGACGTGGAAGGGAAATGAGGATTGGAAAGGCGCAAAGGGAATTTTCGCTTGCCCCTGCCACGGCGGAAAATTTGATCGCGCCGGTAATGTTTTGGCCGGACCGCCTCCCACGCCGCTCAAGCAACTTCCCGCGAAAACCCAAGAGGGCAAAATTTACGTTCAGGTCTGATTTCCGAGCCACAATGTCCCACGAAAATCCCGCCCCTGCCAACTTGAAGGACCTTGTCGCCCGCGCGATTTCGCCGCTCAAGGAACTTTTCGACGAGCCGCTTCCGCAAGGAGTCGGTTGGTTTCAAACCACCGGATCGCTCTGTCTTTTCATGGCGGCGCTACAAGTCGTCACCGGAATCCTGATGGCTCTTTATTATGCCCCCTCACCCGATTCCGCGTGGGAAAGCATCCGTTATGTCGAAGATAAAGTCGTTTGGGGGCGCGTCATCCACGGACTTCATCATTGGGGTTCGAGCGGATTCGTCGTCATGGTTTTCATCCACATGATTCGTGTTTTTATTTTCGGAGCCTACAAGGGGCGACGGAAATGGACGTGGATTATCGGCGTCGGATTGTTTTTCACGGTTCTCGGTTTTGGATTCACCGGCTATCTCCTTCCGTGGGACATGAAAGCGTATTTCGGCTCGAAAGTCGGGACGAATATTCTGGGCTACACTCCGGGCGTCGGTAGTTACGCGAGGGAATTTCTGCTTGGAGGAAAAGAAATCACGGAACTTACGCTTCCGCGATTTTACGCGCTTCACATTCTGATTCTGCCCCTCGCACTTGGCGCGCTCATCGGCGCGCATCTTTATCTGATACGTCTTTACGGCATCACGCCTCCTTGGAAGCGCGACGACGAGGCGGTTGAATATCCGTTTCGATTTTTTCCCGAACAGGCGTTTCGCGATTCGACGATGATCCTGCTCGCGGCGGGATTGATGGTCGCGCTCGCGTATTTTGTCGGGGCCGATTTGGAGGAAAAAGCGGATCCGCTCAGCTCCGCCTACGCCCCGCATCCCGAATGGTATTTCCTCGGCCTTCAGGAATTGCTTCGCTATTTCAAAGGTCCCGCGCTCGTTCTCGGAACGTTCGTCATTCCGTTTTCGGTCGTGTTGGGAATGTTGCTTCTGCCGTTCGTGGATCGCAATCCGGAGCGGCGCATCTCGAAGCGTCCGATTGCGATGGCCGTGGCGATTCTCGCCGTGCTTGGTCCGATTGGATTCACAACGAAGGGATATCTCTCCTTGCGAAGGGAACGACGCGAGGTGGCGGAAATAGCGGGAGAGGAATTCGCGTCTCCAGCCGAGAAATCCGGCGACGCCCTTTCCAAGCTTCCGGTCTCGGCGACGCCGCAATCCAAGGAGACCGCCGCACAAGCGACTCCGACGGCGGCTCCTTCCGAGAAACCGCCGGAAGCTTCCGCCGCAACGCCCAAACAATTTGATTCCGCCACGATTGATTTCGGCAAGGAACTTTACCAATCGCTCGACTGCGCCAAATGCCACACGGGAGAAAAAGTCGGGCATGATTTGAACGTTCCTCCCTCGCTCGATTTCGCGGGGGACCGATTCACTCCCGAATGGCTGATGACATATCTCAAGGAAGTTCCTCCGCGACGCTACGAATCCAAAGGGCGGCATCCGGTCGAGCGAATGCCCGATTTCAAATTGAGCGACCGCGAATTGGAAGGCTTGACCGCGTATTTGGCGACTTGCCGGAAGCCCGAACTTTTCCCGGCCAAACTCGATCCTTCGCAGTCCACGCCGGAGAAGATCGCGCATGGCAAGCAACTTTTTGATTCTGAAAAATGCGCGGTCTGCCACGCGCTTGGAGGACGCGGCGGCAGAAGCGCTCCCGATCTGACGGGAGTTGGAAAGAGACTAAAGCCTGACTTTATCTTTCAGATGATAAAGCAAACGCAATCAATTGTTCCCAATACGACGATGGAGAACTCCCTTCTTGAGGATGGGGAAATTCAAGCGTTGAGCTACTTTCTGCTATCCCAATAGAAGATCGGAGCGCGAGGATGCGCGATTGTCCTGCGATGAGCGGATTTCGCGCTGGACGCTTCCTCTCGGTCGTGGCTCGGATGCTTTCAAACATCCGGTTCGATAAACTACAAAATACCATTTGCCTGTGGATTTCCCGCAACGATCCAAGTATAGTCCAACGTCAACGTTTGAAGGAGCTTTGGAGAATGGGTGTCCAGCGAACCATCACCGTTTGGGTTTTGAATTTTCTCGTCGTGGCCTGCCTTGCGTTTTGGGGTTCGGCTTGTGATTCCTCGACTTCCGAAAGCGGACAGACCACAGCCAAGCAAACCGCACCGCAGGGTCCTCCGCCGATCCCAGCCAAATTGCAGGGGCGAACGCTCCACTTCCCGGCGGATCATTCGCTCGGCGCTCTGAAAGTCCGCAAGGTGGGTTCGACGCGCATTCAAGATTGGCAACAGTCCTCGGACGCAAAGGGCGATGTCGGAATGATGCAAGGGATGGAGGCGATGCTTCAAATCGGCGCGGACGCCGTCGGCGATCTTTCTTCCCTCGACGCTCTGCCGCCTGACGCGCTTCAGGAAATTGTGTTCGAGAAAACCGACGTCAGCGACGACCAACTCGCCCACCTCGCCCACCTCACCGGCCTTGTCGGCTTGAACCTTGATGAGACCTCAGTCAGTGACGCGGGGTTGGCTCATCTGGCCGATCTCAAATCGCTTGAGAAGCTCGCGCTCGGCGGGACCCGCGTCACCGACAGCGGACTTGCGCGGTTGGAAGAGATGACCTCCTTGAAAAAACTTTGGCTTCATAACACCCACATCACCGACGCCGGATTGTCGCATTTGACCGCGCTTCCGCATTTGGAGCGTTTGATTCTTTCCAAAACAGGCGTCACCGACGCGGGACTCGCCGAACTTGCCAAGATACCCACGCTTCAAGTCTTGGTGCTCCAAGCGACGGAAATCAGCGACGGAGGACTCGAGACGATCAAAAATTTCAAATCGCTGAACGAAATTGAATTGGCAGGGACCAAGGTGACGATGGCGGGCGTCCAGCAGGCCAAGGCCGTTTTGCCCAACTGCACGTTTCATTTTCCCTGAGATCGCATTTAACCGAGGAAGGGTTCGATCATGAGCATTTTCGGTTCGCCATCCCCCTCCGGTTCTCCCGGAAAAAGCGAAGGAAAAAATTTTCAATTTGATTCCGCCAATTCGCTCGGCATGGTCTGGACCCGTCCGGTCGGGACCAAAGGACACAGCGGTTGGAAACAACTGGGCGAGGCCAAAGGGAAAGTCGCGGTTCCCGAGGGTTCGGAGGTCATGCTCCAAATTCGTCCCGAGACACTTCCCGATCTGTCGCTGTTCAATTCGTTCAAGCCGGACGATCTTCACACGCTCGATCTTTGGGACACGAAAATCGCCGACAAGGACCTCGCCCATCTGAGCCGCCTGACCGGCTTGCAGGCGATCAATCTTTCGCGCACGCGCGTCACCGACGCGGGATTGACCCACGTCGCCGGTCTGACCAAACTCATCACGCTCAATCTTTATGGCACGCAAATCACCGACGCCGGTCTGCACTATCTCGTCAATCTGACCAATCTTCAAACGCTATGGGTAAACAAAACACAGGTGGGCGACCCCGGCCTCGCGCAAATCAAGGGCCTCAAGACGCTCCGCGAACTTTATATCGCCGACACGAAGGTCACGGAAGCGGGTCGCGATGATTTCAAGCGAGCGTTGCCGGGTTGCCAAGTGCGTAGCGGCAAGGGTTCGATTTGGTCCTATTGAACCCATCGGTGTTGGGGCCGGATATGCAAATCAGCCTTTCCGATTTATGGCGGTGGGACGGAAAAATTGACCGAGGCCCCTACGCCCTTATCGGCATCGTCGCGTTCTTAATCAAACACAACTTGGATCGCGCGGTGTCGCTTCATTTCTTCCACCAAAGGTGGGGCTTGATAAGTTATTTTTTCCCTCCCGCACATTCGGCAGGCGTCTTCTCGCTGGTTGGTTCCGACCGCGATTTCTTTCTTACCATGGTTGCTCTCTCGCTTCCTTTTATCTGGATGGGAATTGTATTAACGCTCCGGCGTCTTCGTTCGCTGGGTCTGCGTGAAACGCTGGTTCTTCTTTTTTTCTTTCCAGTGGTGAATTTGATTTTTTTCACTCTGCTCTGCATCTTGCCCGCGAAAAATGATAGTGAATCAAATGAGGAGTCCGGCGCATCCGAAAGTTCCTCAAACTTCTGGGATCGGTTAATTCCCCAAGGTCAGCTCGCCTCGGGCGCAATGGCGCTACTTGTCACCGCGCCGTTTGGCGCTCTTGCGGCCTACGCAGGTTCCTCACTCCTTCAAAATTACGGGTGGGGAATTTTTATCGCATTGCCGTTCTGTCAGGGATTAGGAGCCACGCTGATTTATTCCTATCATTCACCGAAGCACATCTACAGTTGCATGATCGTGGCCCTTCTGTCGGTGTTTCTACTGGCGACGATTCTTATTTTCTTTGCCGTCGAAGGTATGATTTGTCTTTTAATGGCATCGCCGATCGTCCTCGCGCTGGGCGCATTCGGGGCATTGATCGGATACATCATTCAAAGAGACTACTGGCAACGCGCCCACATGTGGCCGACCTTCTTGGTCTTAATCCTTATTTCGCCATCACTCATGGGAGCAGAGCGCGTTCTGAATCCACTCCCTCCATTTTGCTCCATTACTTCTCAGGTAGAGGTCGAGGCTTCGGCGGAAAGAGTTTGGAAAGGAGTTATTTCCTTCAGGGAAATTCCTCCTCCCAAGGAATGGCTTTTCCAAATGGGCGCGGCATACCCGGTCAGCGCGGAATTGGATGGGACAGGGCCCGGAGCAATCCGGCGGTGTGTGTTCTCAACCGGCGCCTTCGTCGAACCAATTGAGGTGTGGGATGAACCGCGCTTGCTAAAATTCTCAGTCTCAACCATCCCTCCACCCATGCGGGAATGGACTTTCTATCGTGAAATCCATCCAGCTCACTTGAAGGATCATTTGATGGTAAGCGGTGGACAATTTCTTCTGACTTCAATTTCAGAAAATCGCACGCTTCTGGAAGGGACGACGTGGTATTCCAATCGGATGTGGCCCGCCAGTTATTGGAGATTGTGGACTGACTATTTTATTCACAGGATTCATCTGCGGGTATTGGACCACATCAAGCGTGAGGTCGAAGAAAACGCACATCGAAAATGAACCCTCGAAGTTTCAACTTTTTGAGTTTCCCTGAACCACACGCCCTCCTACGGTCCTGACGGGACGATGGGGACGTACGCTCCGCGGGTAAATCACTCCCGGCGCAATTGCGAGCACCTCGGTTCGCGGTAGAAGATATTCAGTGCGGAGAACCGCAGGACCGATACAAAGGCCAGAAGAAATTATCTTTATCGTAAACGTCCCCCTCGGCCATCCCTTCCACAGGCAAAATAAAAATTGCGAAACAAGGCCAATTTGAACAGGGATGAACAGGATGAAGAATGAACCGTCAAGTCGCCAAAAACGCCAAGAAAGAAAATCATCCGCAGATTTCGCCGATGACGCGGATTTTGGAGCGGCGGGAGGTAGATAAGGAACGGCATGGGAGCGAGGATAACCGGGAGATATTTTCGGCGGGATTCCCTTGGAGACTCTTATTGGCGCTTCATGGATCGAAAAGCGAAGAATTTTCAGCCGCGAAAGAACGCATAAGAACGCAAATAAGAATGAGTTCGGATTTGGGCGGAAGGAAAATTTGGCGTGGGCGAGGTGAAGTAATCGAGGATGTCGGTCTCAGAGCGAATTAGTTTTGCGATCAACGACCCGGATCGCCAGTTCTTGAGCTAAATGAGGGTAAACACACAATGCGCAAAATCAGCCACCACAAATAAACCACTGCGTGGCTATGAAAACCGCCCCCCGACATTAGGCCGTGAGCCATGAGGTTACGGATATTGCTCCCGAATTTCTCGACTAAGATCCCTCTGAGATCGAAAACCAAATCCTCCCCAAATATCTCGTTCAGCTCTCTGGCATGATTTTCGAAGACAGTATTGAGGGCGTATTCCTCTTGCAAACCTCTGTGGTCTAGTTTGGAGGTGATCCGTCCGCTTTCGGTAAGAACATGCCGAATTGTGTTCTCAATTTGCGGAACCAAAAAATGTGTTGCCAACGCGAAGTCACCGGTCAGTCCGGCAAAAAGCCCCCTCGCATACAGCAACTCGCGGTTCTGTGGGATGAGCGGATTGTAAAAGACGACTGGATAAAAACTTTGCACGGTTACCCGATGATCCCTGATAATTTGTTTCCTTGCCGGTTCAATCCTTCCTGAAACGCTAATTTGCTGGTGGAGCATTGCTTCAGTGAACATCTCGGCTCGCAATGCCATCGATTGCTCTTCAGGATCGTGAGTGAGCAACCCCGGTTTTCTGTCGATGACCCTTCCTTTCGCATCGAGCAAAGACGAACTAAGCAAATGGGTCATAGGAAATTTGTTGGCGTATTCCTTAACTTGTTCTGCCAAACCTTTAACTTCGGGTGATTGGGTAATCGTCGCAAGCTGAAGGACGGCATCGTTGAAGTTCATGCCCGCAACCTTCTGTTCCGCATCCCGCGCGATGTTCGATACGTCGTATGGGATGGAGACCTGCTGGAGCTCGTCCTTTATCTTGGACTGATAGCGCAGAAGCAATTGATGTAGCTCTTTCACTCGATCAGCACATCCCCCTACTTCCCGATATACTTGAATGGCTTTTTCAAGAAATGAAGCCGCGCTGAGATGCTTTTTGTCGGTCGCAAGGCGATGATGCGCCTGCTTAGCGAACGATTCAGCAAGGGCGATTTGTGCCTTTCTTGCCCCTTCTTCGTCTCGCGTCCGACGATGCCAATTCGCGTTCATAGTCCACAGTTTTTGCGCGATCTCATGTCTTCCGTTTGCCTCGTGAAGCAAGGCGGCCTTTTCCGTAAGTGGACCGTACTTCGTCGGATCCCCTTCGTTTTCATGTAGCAAAAGCTCGATAAGATTTGCGGACAACCACAGAGGGTCTTCTCCCTTCATGCGTTCCAAGACACTCTCAATGTGATGGATAACCCTCTTGTGTGGTTGCCCGTTTCTCCCAAGCTGAGAACCAATCACTAGGGCACGCTTGATCCGAACAAAACACTCGACCCATTCCCGGGGATGTTCCAAAGCACTGGCCGACTTCAGGTACGTTTCAATAGCCTCCTCGGCTTTCTTGTAATCCTTCTTTAGAATCCAGATGAGGTCGGACAAACGCGCAATCATCTCGTCGTCAGCAATATCGTCGGCGATTTGCTCAAGTAAATCCAATTCGCGGTCACCCAAGTCACCCAAATTATGACTACGGAAGTTGTGAAGGACATGGGTTGCCGTGAATGGCTCCCCAAAATCATCCAGACTCAGCATCATGAATGTGATGGCTTGCAGAAAAGCAAAAACGGACTCGGCCTTTCGATCGGAACGGTTGCTCGCATCAATCCGCTTGCGTCCAAAACTCTGACTATAAGCGAGGCAGTCTTTTTTAGGGCACGTTTCGATTATCTCCTGCCAGTTAACCTTATCGAAATCTGATTTTGTGAGAGGGACGTCTAAGTCAAGCATGGCAAAAAAGTGGGCCGTTCATTCCCTCGTTGATTGCTGGCGACCGGCCACAAGATCCGCACCAACGGCGCTTTTACGCAATAATCTTCCGAATCGGCTCCGCGCCTTCGACGCCGACGAGTTTTTGGTTGAGGCCCTTGTAGAAATAGGTGAGCGCGTTGGGGTCGAGGCCCAATTGTTGGAGAACGGTCGCGTGGAGGTGTTTGACCTGAAAGCGGTCGGTGACGGCGGCGGAGCCGAGTTCGTCGGTCTCGCCGACGCTCATGCCCCCCTTGATCCCACCGCCGGCCATCCACATCGTGAAGCCCATCGCGTTGTGGTCGCGTCCCGTGCCGGTGGCGTATTCGGCGACCGGCTGTCGGCCAAATTCGCCTCCCCAAATCACGAGCGTCGAATCGAGCAGACCGCGTTGCTTCAAGTCCTTGAGCAATCCGGCGATCGGTTTGTCGGTGTTGAAGGCGTGATAGATGTGGTTTTTCATCAGGTCGCCGTGCGCGTCCCAGTTGTCGTCGTTGTGCGCGCCGCCGGAATAAAGCTGGACGAACCGGACGCCGCGCTCGACGAGCCGCCGCGCCAAGAGGCATTTCCGCCCGAAATCCTCCGTCCGCTCGTGGTCCATGCCGTAGAGTTTTTTGATCTCCTCCGGCTCCTTGTCCACGTCCACCGCTTCGGGCGCGGTCGCCTGCATTTTGTAGGCGAGTTCGTAGCTGGCGATCCGCGCGGAGAGGTTGGTGTTGTCGGTCCGTTCGGAGAGGTGCATTCCGTTGAAGTGGTTCAGATGATCGAGCAATCGCCGTTGCTCGTCGTCGCTCATTCCTTCGGGGGGCGAGAGATTAAGAATCGGCGAGCCTTTCGGGCGCAGGACCGTCGCCTGATAGCTGGCGGGCATGTAACCACTGCTCCAATTTTTCGCGCCGCTGATCGGTCCCCCTTTTTGATCGAGCATGACGACGAAACCGGGGAGATTTTCGTTCACCGTGCCGAGACCGTAATTCACCCACGAGCCAAGCGCGGGATGGCCGCTCAGGATTCTGCCGGAGTTCATCATCAGCAACGCCGAGCCGTGAACGGGCGAATCGGCGGTCATGGACTTAATGAAGGCGATGTCGTCCACGCAGGTTGCGACATTGGGAAAAAGCTCCGAAACCCATTGCCCCGATTGGCCGTATTGCTTGAATTTCCACTTCGGCTCGACGATCCGTCCTTCGTTGCGGGCGCCGCCGCGCCCGGCGGTTTTCACCTGCACCGTCTTGCCGTCGAGGCCATACATTTTCGGTTTGTAATCGAAGGTGTCTATGTGGCTCGGGCCGCCATACATGAAAAGGAAGATGACGCTTTTGGCTTTGGGGGTGAAGTGCGGTTTCTTCGGCGCGAGCGGATTGGCGAACGCCGTCACGCCGTCGGCGGCGACCGCTTGCGAGGCGAGGAATCCGTCGAGCGAGAGCATTCCGGTCAACGCGAGCGACGCGAATCCGCCGCCGACGGTGGTCAGAAATTCCCGGCGCGTTCGTCCGCAGAAGGTGTTTTGGGGTTTATCGTCGTCGAGGCGCATTGCGGTTAAATCCAGTGAGAATTAAAGCACAAAGAGGGGAAGAACACAAAGATTCACGGAGCGCATGCCACAATCGCGGGCATCTCACTTTTCCGAGAAATTGCGCAACCCCCGTGGGGCTGGGGGGATGGCCGGGTTTCCCAAGATGGCCTCGCTCCGCTCGGCAACTTTGGGCTGTTTTGCGGGACGCCGTTGACGTCGTGATGTCCCATGATCTATTCCTCCGTAGGAAAAGTGATATGCGCCTCGACGATAGTTTGAGAGAAAGTTGAATTCATGCCGTCCCTTCGGGGCTTAAGGCATTTTGAGATTCTTGTCCCGATACGGTTCAGTTGGGACAAATTCGTGCTTGTACTCGTCATCGTGCCCGTGGTCGAACTGATTGCGGAAAGTTTGTCGAATACGATTACGCGGGCGCGCGGTAGCACGAAGCCGCCGTAAGGTGAACCGTCTTGATCCCAGCCCCGCTCGAAAGACCGGGGTGGAAGCGTCGCTCAAAATCTTTCTACTCCCGGAGGGTCGGGACAATTCCCGCTCGGTTCAGTCCGGCGACTGATTCTCTCTTTTATTTGAGATCATTCAGATACGCGAACAAATCCTTGGCCTCTTCGGGCGAAAGCTTTTCCAAAAGCTTCTCCGGCATCGGCGATTCCTTGGGCGATTCGAGCGAAGCGAAATCCTTCCGAAAATACGTGGTCCATAGCGTCCCGCTCGCATCGAGAATTTGAATCGAATCGTTCGTCTCGTTGCGGAAACGCCCCTGAATCGTCTTGCCGTCTTTCGTCGTCAGCTTCTTGAGGCCGAATTCCCGCGCGACTTTCTTGGAGGGAGTGGCGACCGCCTCGTAAATTTCTCCGGAGGAAAGGCGCTCGGCGACATGGCTCAAATCGGGACCGATCATTCCTCCGGCGTAAAAAACCGAATGGCATTGCGAGCAACTCGCCTTGCCCCTGAACAACTGCTCGCCGTTGGCGACGTTGCCCCCCTCGGGAATCGGATTCACCGCCGTCTTTCGCGCGCGATTGTCCGCTACTCTTTTTTGCAAAACGCGAATGTAGCCGACCAGCGCGTCAATTTCGCTCCGCTCCAAGCCCCGGCCAAACGCGGGCATTCCGGCTTGGAGGTTTCCCTCCGTAATCCGTCGCGCGATGTCGCGGTCGCCCATCGCTCCGACGGTCGGCGAGATGATTGCCGGGCCGAGCGGTCCCCCTTGACCCATCGGCCCGTGGCAAATAATGCAGAAAGAGGAATAGAGGAGTTGCCCATCCGCGCCCGTCGCGGCGGGTTTTGGCGTCTGCGCCGATGCGTAGGAGGGAAGCAAGATGAGAAATGCGATCCGAGCCGCGACCGTAAGGGAGCGCCCGATTCGCCATCGTTCGGCTGTTGGACGCTCGCTCACGTTCGCGGCTCGGTTGTTGAAAGTGCGTCTGGCTACAATCATTGCGATTTCGCCTGATCCTGAAACGGCTCAAAATACGGCATCTTGTATCTATCAAAAAGCGTCCTGAAACGATTTTCCTTTTTCATTCTCAGCACCGCGCCGTCCAATCGTGGAAGCAACTCCCGCTTGGCCTTGGAAACCGCCAGTGCCAAATTCCACTCCATCCCCGCGACGGTCGGTTTGACGACCTGAATTTTCAGTGCGTCGCGCAACTTTGCGTCTTGATCCATTGCCCATCCCGCATTGGGCCACAGAAGTCCATAAGCCACTTTTCGCTCGCAAATCGCGTTCAAAATTCGATCCTGCGCCCCAAATTTCTGCAAGAGAAATCCGGCGTTCCAAAGTTCATGCTCGGCGACCGATCCGACTTCCACGCCGACGGGCGTCCGACCAACCTCCTCGAAATTTTGCAAATCGCGCTCTTCCTTGAGCGACACCAAAATATATCGCGCCGATGCGTAGGGGAGCGAATAAAGCGCCTCTTCGCCAACCCGACGCGACTCCTCCACCGCGCGCGGCTCAATCGCCGCGCCCACCGTAAAATCAAGTTCGCTCCCTTTTTCCAAAAGGGGAGAGAGAAGCCCGTCCTCCATCGTGTCAATCCATCGGATTTCCAGCGTCGCGTCGAGCGTCTTGGCGATCTCCTGCGCGATTTCGGCGTCCAATCCGGGCGGATCGGCCCGCCGGCTGGAGTAGGGAAGGTTCTCTTTGTCCAACGCGCAGATAAGTTTGCCCCCCGTCTCCCTCGCGCAAAGTTGCGCCACAGCCGAAAAAAGCAGAAGGCTTAATGCCAATACGGCTCTCGTGAGTCCGTATCTCTTCCTCTCATTAACCCCGCGATTTATCGCGGGGTTAATCAGGCGCACCCCAATCGGAACCGTTTTAACCGTTTCCAAGGACAAAAACCGTTGAAAACGGTTGGGGGTAGATACTGTCTCGTTGTCGCTCCCCGCCATGAATCGCGGGGTTAATGAGAATGCGCAACTTTGGAGTGCGGCGACTTGCCGCCGCGTTTCCCGGGCGAGCTTGCTCGTGCCTTCGAACTTTGCCTTTGAGTCGTTCATTTCTCCATCAACCCAAAAAGAAAATACGCGCATCCCTTTTGCTTCGTTCCCAAACCCAAGACCTCGGCGGGTTGGCCCCAACCCGACGCGATGCCGACGACTTGTTTGCCGTCGAGTTGAAACGTCGTCGCCGGAGCGAAAAGCCCGCTACCGGTTTGATACTGCCAAAGAACTTCCCCCGTCTCGTCATTGAACGCGCGCAGAAAGCCATCCGGCGCGCCGCCGAAAACCAATCCGCCTCCCGTCGCCAGAAGACCGGACCAATTCGGCGCGCCCGCCTTGTAGGTCCATTTGATTTCCCCCGTGCGGACATCCATCGCCTTGACGTAGCCGTTGGCCGCCGCGTCCTCGTCGAACTGCAAAACGCCGCCGTAATACGGAAGCCCGCGTCGGAACGTCACCTCCATCGAAGTGAACGTCGCGCACCGCTCCATGTCGGGAATGTAGATCATGTGCGTCTTGGGGCTGAACGCGGACGGCGGCCAATTCTTTCCGCCGAAAATTCCGGGGCAGACGTGAATTTGCTTCGCCTTCAAAATTTCCGGATTGATGATCGGCTTCCCTTCCTTGTCCATCGTCGCCCAATTCACCTTGGAGTAAGGACTCGCGTAAAGAAATTTTCCGCTGGTCCGATCCAGCGCATAGACGTAACCGTTGCGGTTCGCCTGTACAAGCGCTTTCACCGCCTGTCCCTTGATTGTCTCGTCCACAAGGACCGGTTCGCTCACGCCGTCCCAATCGAAGGCGTCGTGCGGCGTCGCCTGAAAAAACCACGCCAACTTGCCGGTGTCGGCGTTCAGCGCGACGATGCAATTCGTGTAGAGGTTGGCTCCCTTGCGCGCGTCGCCGTTGAAATCGGGCGAGGGATTCCCGACCCCCCAATAAATCAGATTAAGATCGGGGTCGTAAGTTCCCGTAACCCAAGTGGATCCGCCGCCGTTCATCCACGAATTCCCTTCCCACGTTTCGCTTCCGGGTTCCCCTTGTGCTGGGATCGTGTGGAACGTCCAAATCGGCTCTCCGGTCTGCGCTTTGTAGGCGGCGACGAAACCTCGGATGCCGTATTCGCCGCCGGAAATTCCAATGACGACCTTATCCTTAATAACGAGCGGCGCGAGCGTGATCGAATACGATTCCCGGAAATCAATCACCTGCCGATCCCAAAGCTGGGTTCCGGTCTCCGCCTCGAAGCACATCAGCCGCGCGTCGAGCGTGCAATAAAAAACGCGATTTCCCAAGACGGCGACGCCCCGATTTACAGGCCCGCAACAGATGTTCACCCCTTGCGGAAGGACGTGATCGTATTGCCAGATCAACTTGCCGTCGCGCGGATCGAGGCAGATCAAATGGCTGTTCGGCGTCGTGATGAACATGCGCGGAACCGCCGAAGTTTTACCTTTGTCGTCGGTTTTTGTGACCGGAAAAACAATCGCCGTCGTCTCAAATCCCCCGCCGATGATGCCGGTCTGATAGGTCCATTTCGGGACGAGCCTCTTGACCGTCTCGCGGTTGATCTGGTCCATCGGCGCGTATCGCCATCCGGCGTAATTGCGGTTGTAGTTGATCCAAACGTCCGCCTGCTTCTGCGCGTCGAGGAGCATTTGGCTTGTCACTCCGCCGGACGCCGGGGCATCCTCCGCGCATGACGATCTCATCAAAGCGGGCGACGAAACCGCGGCGACCGCCGCAAGAAAAATGAAGGGATTCCTTCTCACGCGCATATCCATATCCGATCTTTCGATCACTCGCAATGGGAAGTAGGGCTTGAACCGTTTTTCCCATCCTTCTCATTCTCCTAACTCTTTCTCCTTCTCAAAAACTCGATCTGACTCCGTCCGCTTGGAGAATGAGAATGAAGGAACACGCGGTTCATCCGCGCAATCCGTGTTTTACCGTGTCCAAAAAAAATCTCACGCGGAGCCGCGAAGATCGCAGGGTCAAGGAATCTCCCGCCCTCCGGGGACTTGACCGGGAACAAGAACCGTCTTGACCTATTCTCCCTCGCCGCAAAGGATCATTCCGGGAAATCGCTTGAACCTTTTCCCTTCGGGCGCGTCGGGTTGCCCATCGAGCCACGCCGCCATGAGGCCGAGTTGATCGGCGGAAATGCCGCGTGTCTGAATCCGATCAAGAAGGTGATTGAGCAAGGCGGGCGGAAGATTCCGGCGCCGAATTTTAGGCATCCGGTCCCGCGCCGTAAAAACCCCGCGTGATGCGTTCGCGCAACGTCGCGGTCTGTTCGGATTCGGTGGATTCGGCCAACCGTTCGGCCAGCGCGGAAAGTTCTTTGGGGGTCAATTGCCGCTCGACGTCGAGACTCCGGGCGAACCGGATCACTTGAGACTGTTCTTCGGGCGACAACGCCGCAATCTCGTGGATGATTTGATTTGCCGTCATGATTAAAAGATACATGGGAGCAACTGAGGAGGTCAATGCCCGATTCAACTGCAAGGAAGGAAACTCACGCGGAGCCGCGGAGACCGCCGGCTTTGGAGTGCGGGCGGTCATGCCGCCGCTTTCATCCCGCCAAGCCATGCTTGGCGTCTCGGCGCTCAGCGCGGCTTCGCGCATCCAAGGCGCAGGTATGGCCTGCGCACTCCAAATTCTTGCTTCAATTACCGAAGGCGCGCCGACGCCTCATATTCGGCTTGGCTCTCCGTTGATTCATTTGCCGCAGTGAATTAAAAATAGAGTAAACGTCCCACAGTTCATTTGATTGATCAGGAATGTTCGATTGTTTATTTTGAAAATAGTCCATCAATGATTCTATCGCCCTTGGATGTCCGCGAATCAACTTCTTGGCTTAGAATGATAGGATACGACGCCTCATCAATCAGCCGTTGGGAGGTGTTAATCCACCGGTCTTCACCAGATTTGGCATCCTTCCACTTTGCGTCCATTGCCAAGAGAAGTACACGTGTTCCGATGCCATTTACTTTTCGAACCAGAGGAACGAAATCTTGGTCTCCTGCGAAAAGAACGAGCACATCGAACCTCTTATGCACGGCAAGATCGTATGCCTCCAATGCTAGCCACACATCAATTCCCTTTTCCTCTGGCGGGTTCGTATTTTCATTCATTGGGTAATAATGGGATACTATGCCTGCATACATGAGCAATTGATCTACAAAACGATCTGTCTCCAAAGCGTTCACTGCCTTTGCAGCAGTGAGGGAGAACCTGCCCCGAAACCAGTGAGCTTCCACGATCTGGCAGAATGCGACGTCGGTCTGCTCCTTTTCCGCGACCTTGTTCCTTATAAGCTCATGTAATCCTGTGAATGTGAGATGGTTCATCCGTTTGTGATCGTATTTGTAGTAGTTGCTGACCTTCGAGAAGAAGGTCCCGTCATAGAAGACGGCGATTCGGATTACGGAATGCTGATCCATTTGTCTCTCTTCCTTTCCTCTTCAGCCTTTGACGCCGAGTTAACGTATTGACGTATGGGACGTTTACCACAAAAGTAATTCGCTTTCCATTCATTTATGAGATTCGGGACGTTTGCTCCATTTCTAATTCCGCAATGAACGAACACCCGCCAAATAAAATCACGCCGTCTCTTCTCCTGCCATTTCCCCTTCGCGATCTCCACGCCTCCGCGTAAAAATCTCCTATCGCCCCTTAACGCCCCTTTTTCTCCCTTAATCCGCATCTCTCTCCCGTCCCCCTCTTCTCGGACCAAGGGGGACGTTGACCATATTAGTAATTCGCTTTTCGTTCATTCGGACGTCGGTAGCTCCAGTTGGGTTCCATCATCTTCCGCGCTCCGGTTTTCATCCTGTAAATCTTGCTCATCCTGTCCAAAAGTTCCCCGCCTTCTTCGCGCCTTCGAGTGAGAATCGCCTTCCGGTCGAACGCGCACCATTTCCAAACCGAACGGGGCCATTTTTCGGATTCCCGTCGCGAACCGATGGACAGACGGGACGTGAACCAAATTCATAATTCGATTCGCGGAATGGCTCGAAGGATTACTAGAATTCGGCGGTCAATCCGCCAGTTTGAGGGCCAGCACCAAAGCCACGCCCCGCTCTACGGCGCGCATTTTGTCGTCAGGCAATTGACCCACTCTATCGCGCAAAATGTCTTGTCGGCGGTCAGAATTTGGGAAACGTTGACTACGGAATCCTCGGGCAACCCGGACGCGCCGGAGGAAACCGGCACATTGCCCGGGGCTTCCGCGCGCCGGAGATTGCCGGTCATCGCGGCAACGACCGCCGTGGCGATTTGACTGCGATTGAAACTGATCTGATTGAATCACCACCACGGGACGCGAGCCGCCCGGCTCCGATCCCGCCGGATCGGGAAGATCGAGCCACCAGATTTCGCCACGCTGGATGCCGGGCATCAGTCTGGATTCCTCTTGAGCGTCAGCGCTTGGGCGCGGAGCAAGCGGGGATCAAGCTCACTGGATTCCCTGCCCTCGCCATAAACTCGGTTCAACGCCTCGGTGATCGGATCCTCCTTGGGAGGTTGAGCGAGGAAGGCCGCCAACGTCTCGGGTTCGACCCTCACGTTGCAATGTTCGGGCAGATTCACCGGCTCAGTAGGCTTGAAGACGCCGTTTTCGTAGATGGCGTGGATCGTTTTCATACTCGGATTAACTTCGTTCTTTTGCCTGTTCGCGCTTAGGCGCTCCCGTTTCAAGCGCACATTCCATCATTTCCCGTGTGCCATGATCCTGACAACGATAATCCGACTCTTATCGTCCCTTAACGTCCCCGATTGGCCCTTAATCTCCCTCCAATTTCCTTTTCCCCTTCTCAAACCTTTCTCCCTCGCCGATAATCCCCACGCGAACCCGCCGGAGGGAACGATGAATCTTCCGGCGATCTCTGCGGCTCCGCGTGTGGCATTCGTGCGCCCTGTGTTCAACTTTCATCCTGTTTGTCCTGTCCATTCCTGTCCAAATTGGCTTCGTTTCGTAATTTTTGGAGATTCAGGGACTGGCTCGCGGGGATTCGTCCGCGTGCCTGTCCCTCGAATTTCCCTCGTCGAGACCAAAATGAGATTCGCCCGCGCAAATTGGCTTCGTTTCGTAATTTTCTTTTTCCAATCCCCTGAATCCTGCCCATCCCCGTCCCAAATTGGGTTCGTTTCGCAAAATTTTATTTTCGGGACGCCCAAATCACGCGCGCAAGCCCCACGGCGTCATTGAAAATCCGCCCGGAGCCTTGTAAATTAACCCGCCCGAAGGCATTTATTCGTTTGGAACATTGCAGGAGCACGACAAAATGAGCGACAAAACCCCGATCACGCTGGCTTACGGCGACGGCATCGGACCGGAGATCATGAAGGCGACCGTCCACATTCTTCAATCGGCCGGAGCGCGGCTGGAGATCGAGGAAATCGAGATCGGCGAGAAAGCCTATCTGCGCGGCATCTCCACCGGCATCGAGCCGAAGGATTGGGAATCGTTGCGCCGGACAAAAGTTTTCCTGAAGGCTCCGATCACGACGCCGCAAGGCGGTGGCTACAAGAGCCTCAACGTCACGGCACGGACGACGCTCGGTCTTTACGCCAACGTCCGCCCTTGCGTCGCGTATCATCCGTTCGTGGACACGCGCTATCCGGGCATGGACGTCGTCATCGTCCGCGAGAACGAGGAGGACACCTACACCGGCATCGAGCATCGCCACACGGCGGGCGTGACGCAATGCCTGAAACTTATCACGCGCCCCGGTTCGGAGAAGATCGTCCGCTACGCCTTTGAATACGCGCGGCGCAACGGACGGAAAAAGGTGACCTGCTTCACCAAAGATAACATTATGAAAATGACCGACGGTCTTTTTCATAAAATTTTCGATGAGATCGCCCCGCAGTATCCCGAAATTCAAAACGAACATTGGATCGTGGACATCGGTGCGGCCAAGCTCGCCGATTCGCCCGAAAATTTCGATGTGGTCGTCATGCCCAATCTTTACGGCGACATCCTTTCCGACGTCGCCGCGCAGATCGCAGGGTCGGTCGGACTGGCCGGATCGGCCAACATCGGCGACCAATGCGCGATGTTCGAGGCGATTCACGGTTCGGCTCCGCGCCGCGCCAATCAAAATCTCGCCAATCCGTCGGGTCTCTTGTTGGGCGCGGTGATGATGCTCGTGCATATTGACCAGACCGACGTTGCCGAGCGGGTTCACAACGCGTGGCTGAAGACCATCGAGGAGGGCATTCACACCTACGACATCTTCGTCGAGGAGAAGAGCAAACAAAAAGTCGGAACAAAGGAATTCGCCGAGGCGGTCGTGACGCGGCTGGGCAAAAAACCCGAAACGCTCAAGGCCGTCAGTTACAAGTCTGCTCCCGCGCAAAAGTCCACATCGTCCGCCTCGTCCACAACATCCACCGCTCGTCCCGTCAAACAAACCGTCGGCGTGGACGTTTTCTTCGATTGGTCCGAAGGCAACACCGAGCAATTCGCCAAGTTGGTCAGCGGGATTCAATCCGACGGCTTGAAACTTAGAATGATCACCAATCGCGGCGTCAAGGTCTGGCCCGACGGTTTTCCGGAGACATTCTGCACCGATCATTGGCGATGCCGGTTCGTCGCCGCGCAGGAGGGGCAATCGGTCAGTCACGCGCAAATCGCCGATCTCCTCAAGAAAATCGCTGGGACGGGATTGGACTTTGTCCAGACGGCGAATCTTTGCAACTTCGACGGCAAGCAGGCTTATTCGCAGGCGCTGGGAGAGTGAGACAATGAAGATTTACCACGGAGACACGGAGACACAGAGAAGAAAGCGGGCGACCCGGCGGGTCGCCCCGACTCTGTGCCTCTGTGTCTCTTTGGTGTTTTTTACTTCCTCTGCCTTTGCCGCCGACAACGAACTCACTCCCGAAGAAAAAGAGGCCGGATGGATTTTGCTTTTCGACGGCAAAACACTGAACGGCTGGACGACCAGCGCGCAACAACCGAGCAAAACGCCCGTCGAGGACCACTGCATCAATCCGCACGGTTCCGGCCACTACATGATGATCCACGAGCGGGAATGGGGTGATTTCGTTCTCTCGCTCGATTTCAAAATCAGCAAGGGATGCAACAGCGGCGTCTTCGTGCGGACCTCGCCGCTGACGCCTCTGCCGGGCAAGGACGTCGGCTACAACGGACTTGAGGTCGCCATAGACGACACGATCGGCGCGGGGTTTCACGACACTGGCGCGATTTACGATTTGGTCAAGCCGACGCGCGAGATGAGAAGGCCCGTCGGCGAGTGGAACCATCTGGTCGTCACCTGTTGCAAGAATCTGATTTCCGTCGTTCTGAACGGCGAGTTAGTGACGGTGATGAATTTGGACGAATTCACCGAACCGGGCAAACGCCCCGACGGCTCGCAACACAAATTCGCTGAGTTCGCCTACAAGGACCGCCTGCGCAAAGGTTACATCGGTTTGCAAGACCACGGCTCGCCTTGCTGGTTCAAGAATATCAAGATCCGACCGCTGGACAGCGAATCAAAACCTCAAGCGAAGAAATAAAGATCAAACACCAAGACACGAAGACAACAAGCATCACAAAGCGAAAATTCAGTCCTTCTTCGTGGAGCTTTGTGTCTTGGTGTCTTTGTGTTTTGAAGACCATGAAAACAATTTCCGACGGATCCAATCGAAAGGCGCGCGAAACAAGTCTCCGAAGGTTGACTCCGGCTTTTCAGCTTTGATCTTTTGCGACGCAACCGGCGCGCGAAATCGAAAATGTTTTTCAGTTTGAGTCGAGGTGGGGATTTGCGGCGGCGCGATGATCGGCGGTGGAAGAACTACGTTCGTTCCCCCGTCTTGTGGCGAATCGGCGGCGAACGGATCGTCATCCGTCATTGCCGGAGTTGGATTGGCGACTGCGGACGGGATCGGTTGAAAAAGCGTGTCGTGCTTTCCGAGCGACCTCATGTATTCCGTCATTTTTCGTCTCCGTTCTTCCTCGCTCATCGTGTTCGGAGAAGGAGAAGGACTCTCGTGCTTTGGTTCCTCAGCGAACATTAAATTCGATTCTCTCGGATCGGACGGCATTGACGTCCGATCTGGGATCGGCATGAAAAGCGAATCCTGATTGCCGAGCGTCTTCATGTAGTCCGCCGCGCGGCGTTCGATCTCCTCGACGCTTGGCGGGCTTGATGTCTGGCTCGCGGAGCGCGACGGAACATTTCCCGACGACGCATGACGCGGAAGGAACATCGAATCCTTCGCGCTCAAGGCATTCATCTGCTCGGCCTTCAGCCGCGCCAAATCGCTCGGATCAGGCGCGGCGGACGCGGATGACCCGGCGGGGGCGCTTTGAATTGGAATGAACAACGTATCTTTGACATTGGACGGCGCGGGTTGGGCGGAGGCCGGAGTAAAGAGCGTGTCGTGCTTGTCCAAGGTTTTCATGTAATCCGACTTGCGGCGATTCAGCTCCTCCTGAAGCAACGCCAAGACCGGATTGTTCCGTTGCATCTGCGCCCAGCTCGATTTCGCGGGATCGTCGTTCGACGTTTCCCATGAAAAAACCGTCAGCTTGGGAAGAAGATTTTTGGATAGATCGAAAATCTGTCCGGCGTCAATTTTCTTAAAGACATTGCTTAAGGCAAGGCGGATAAGCTCAATTTTTTCATCGGCGGAAAGAACGCGCACTTCCGAGAGCAAGAGCCGCTCCCCCCAGCCGACGAGCGCGCCGACCGACAGAGGGCTGGCGAGGTTGCCCAACGCCTGAGCGGCTGACCATTGCAAGTCCCACGCCTCGCTTCGTTGCTTCAGCGTCGCCGGATTTGGCGGATTCGCGCCGCCCGACGCCCCGGCCTCGGCGGCGAGCATCCGTCCGCTCAAGGTTCGATCTTGTAGCACACCAATCAAATGCTCGACGGCGCGGTCGCTACCCAATTTCCCCAGCGATTCAATGCACTTTGTTTTGACCGCTACGACTTCATCCTTTAATCCTTTGCCGACTCCCTCGACGGCGAGCGATATTCCGGCTCGTCCATCTCCCCATCTCCCCAACGCCTGCGCGGCTCGGGCGCGAATCTCCATGCTCGGCTCGTTCGTGAGCGAGCGGATGAGATTTTCCACCGCGCCCTCGTCGCGCATCCCTTCCCATTGCTGAATTTTCAAGTAGGCGGCGTCGAGCGACGAAGTCATTTCACGAACCCCTGAAGTTAGTCCGTGGACATTCCAAACCAAACGGCGGCGGAGAGCAATTCAATTCTGGAGGAATTGCGGCAACGCTTTCAGTTGCAAGAAGGCCAAGAAAAATCATGACCCGCTTAGGACGCATTGGAATTTGGATTCCCCTTCGTGATAGCAATAAGGATGCAATTTGTTTGAAATGCTTGAGGACAGCCAAGAACACCATGATTGTTGAAATTCCATACGGGGCAAAAGGCATCGTCGCCAATTTGCCGGATCGAACGGCGAAAGTCCCCAATGTCGCGCTGGGTTCGTTGCCGCCGGCGCCCGACCTCGAAGGATTGGCGCGGGATGCGTTGGATCATCCGCTCGGATCGCCGGCCGTCGAGGGTTTGGTCAAGCCAAGTTCAAAAGTCGTCATCGCCTTTGACGACCCGACGGTTGCTTCCTACGGACCCGTTCGCGGTATCATTATCCGCCAACTCGTCGAACGCATGGACAAAGCGGGCGTCGCCCGCGAAAGCATCACGCTCATCTGCGCCAACTCGCTTCACCGGAAATTTCGCCACCATGAACTCGCGATGATGATCGGACAGGATTTGGTCCGCGAATTCGGGGAGGGGTTGATTTGTCACGATGCCGAAGACACGGATAATTTGGTTTATTTTGGAAAGACCTCCGGCGGTTACGACGTCGAGGTGAATCGCCGCGTGGCCGAGGCCGACCTGACGATCTACGTCAATGCGGGACACAATCGCGGCTTCTCCGGAGGTTGGAAATCGGTCTGCGTGGGGCTTTCGACTTATCACTCGATCCGTCATCATCACACGCCGGACGGGATGTCCATGTCGCTGACCAATAATCGGATGCACGAGATGCTGGACGAAATGGGACGGCTTCTCGAATCCAAAATTGCCGGAAGAATTTTCAAGGTGGATACGCTTTTGGCGGACCCGTTCCGCGCCGCGAAGATTTACGCCGGGTCGGTCTGGGAGACGCGCAAAGCCGTTTTGGATACCCTGAGCAACCTCTTTCCACCGCGCCGGAGCATGAGCGCCGAGAAATTCGACGTCATTCTCTATGGCGTTCCCAATTGGAGTCCCTACGCGATATTTTCCTCGATGAATCCGATGCTCACGCTCATTTCGTCGGGGCTCGGTTATTTGGGCGGGATGGTCGAGGCGGTCGGCAAACCCGGTTGCGCGATCATCATGGTCACTCCTTGTCCGAACCAATGGGATCGCGTCCATCACGCCTCCTATCCCGACGTGTGGGAGAACGTGCTGTCCCGGACGCGCGATCCGTATGAAATTCAGCGCGATTACGCTCCTCAATATGTCCGCAACGAAATTTACATTCAGAAATATAGGAACGAATTTGCGTTTCACCCCGTCCACGCGATCTTGGCGACCTATCCGCTCAAGCGTCTCAAACACGCCGGGCGGGTGATCGTCGCGGGAATCGAAGACTCCGGCGTGGCTGGGCATTTGGGTTTTGAATCGTCAGCGACGGTCGAGGATGCGCTACGCATGACGGAAGAGAGCCACGGAAAAAAATTTAGCCTTGCTTACATCGAGCAACCGACGGCGTCCAACCCCAACCCTTCGGCGCGAAACTGAACAGTGATTTTCGCAATCGGCGGCAAACGTAGGAATGTTGAAAGCCGTGCCGAATGGAGCATAATTTGCGGAACGGACACCTTCCGAAATTCCATGCGTCTTCTCGATATCCTTCGCCTCTCCGCGCCTTGGTGGCGCAAGATTCCCAAGCAACCATGATGGAAAAGCCTTCTGCCCCCGCGAAACGAAACCCCGGCCATTCTCAAACCATGATCGGCCTTTTGGCGATGGTCATTCTCGTCGGCATGGGCGAGAAGATGGCCGAGCGGTTTTTGCCGATTTACCTGATGGCGTTGGGAGGCGGGAGCATTTCCATCGGCGCGTTGAACGGATTGGATAATCTGCTTTCCGCGCTCTACTCCTTCCCCGGCGGCTATCTTTCCGACCGGCTCGGAACCAAACGCGCCCTGCTCATCTTCAATCTGATTTCAATGATCGGCTTTTTGATCGTGATCTTTATTCCGCATTGGATCGCAGTTCTGGTCGGCGCGTTTTTCTTCATCTCTTGGACCGCGATTTCCCTTCCGGCGACAATGGATTTGGTCTCGCGTGTCATGCCGAAGAACCGCCGGACGTTTGGCGTCTCGCTACATTCGTTTTTCCGGCGGATTCCGATGTCTCTCGGTCCGATTTTCGGCGGGCTTTGCATCCGTCAATGGGGCGAGTCCACCGGCGTCCGGGCGGCTTTCGTCGGCGCGCTCGGCATGGCGATCCTTGCCGTGATCCTCCAACAAACCCTGATCGAAGACCACGGACCGAATCAGGCGGTTCCAGAGGGCGCAAGCGACGGCGAGCGGCTCCATTGGAAGTATCTGCGGCTCATGAATCCGGCGCTCGTCAAGTTACTGATCTCCGACATTCTTATTCGTTTCTGCGAGCAAATTCCTTATGCCTTTGCGGTCGTCTGGTGCATGAAAACGATTGCCTCGCCGGTGACCGCGCCGGAATTTGGAATTCTGACAGCGGTGGAAATGGTGACGGCGATGCTGGTTTATATTCCCGTCGCGTATCTCGCGGATCGAAGCGCGAAGAAGCCTTTTGTCGTGATTACGTTCATCAACTTTACGCTTTTCCCGCTTGTTCTCTGGGCGAGCCGGTCGTTCTGGCCGTTGGTTGGGGCGTTCATCGTGCGCGGCCTCAAGGAATTTGGCGAACCGACCCGCAAGGCGCTGATTCTTGATCTTGCGTCGGAAGACCACAAAGCGGCGACGTTCGGCGTTTATTATCTCCTACGCGATGTTGTGGTTTCCGTCGCCGCGTTCGGCGGGGCATTCTTGTGGGAAGCTGGTCCGGCGGTCAATTTTGTCACCGCCGCCGCGTTCGGGGCGATCGGGACGATCTGGTTTGCATTGAAGGGAGAGGACTTGGTTCCAGAGGTAAAATTAGCCGCCAAGACGCCAAGGACGCCAAGATGAAAATTAAGACACGACGATCCGTTCATCTTTGCGTCTTGGCGGTTATGGATTCTTCGTAAAGCGACTCAACGTTTGTGATCATCGTCTCCAAGCTGAAATCACGCGCACGGCGTTCGGAACTCCCAGCGAGTTCTTGGCGGTATTTCGCGTCCATGAGAATCCGATCCACGGCGGAAAAGAGTTTGTTGATCTGGAGCGCCGGGATGACCCGGCCATCCTGACATTCGCGGACTGCTTCGGCGTTACCGCCTACGTCGGTGACGACCGGAACCAACCCGGAGGCCATCGCTTCGAGCAAAGCGTTGGAGAATCCTTCTTTGGTCGAGGTCATGATGAAAATGTCGCCGGCGGCCATGAATCGCTCGACGTCGTTGCGATGGCCGAAAAATTTGACGGTCCCCCGTGGCGCGAATTCTTCGGCTTTGCGTTTCACCTCATCGGACAACGACCCATCGCCGAGCATCCAAAAATGCAATGGCGGAGGGGACTTGCCTCGCCAATCCTTGGTCGTCAGATATTTCGCCAACTCGATGAAATCCTGCGGGCGTTTTTGTTCGACCATCCGCGCCGCCCAAAGAAAGACCACGTCTTGTTCGCCGATTCCTTCCGCGCGGCGTAGTTCTTCACGGCATTGCTTCCCCTTTTCGGAATTTCGTCCAAAGCGCGAAAGATCAACACCGTTGTAAACAACGCGGATCTTTTCCCGCGCAACGCCAAGTTGATCCATCACGTCCCGGCGCACTTGATCCGACACAGCAATAATTCCTTCGCGCCACCGGCAAAGAAAACGATCCATCATGCGCTGACGCGGCGTTTCCCACGTATCCACGTTGTGAATTTGCGCCCAGACGTGTTTGACCCCTGCCAATTTCGCCGCGACCGTCGCGGGAACATTGCTCCGATACATGTGGCTGTGAACCAGTTCGATTTTCTCGCGCCGCATCAAATCCGCGAGTCGGCGAATGGCGCGAAAATCCCATCGCTTACGAAACGTGATGCAATGGACCGGAATGCCCGCGGCTTTCAGTTCGTCGGCCAACGGCCCCGGTTCACGCAGACATGCGAGCGAAACATCAAACCGGTCGCGGTTCAGTCTGGGCAAAACCTCGACGATTTTCCGCTCGATCCCGCCGGGCGGAAGCCAAGTGATGACGCGAAGGACGCGGATTTTGGGATGCCCGGAGGACATTAGAAGGATGAGGGAGGAGGATTAAAGGATGAAGGATGAAGGATGAAGGATGAAAAAGAAAAAGCAAGTAGCGACGGTATCATTTCAGAACCTTTGCCGACGATTTGAGGTCGTTCAAAATCCATTCAACCGCTTCTCTCAAGTCGCGCGCAATAAAATCGGGTTGGCATGGCCAAGTTTTCCGCTGATAAGTGTATTCGCCCAAACCGTAGCCGGTGAGGGTCAGGATGCCTTTGATTCCGGCGCGGCGCGCCATTTCCACGTCCGAGATTTTGTCGCCGACGACGTAGGATCGCGACAAATCAATCGGAAAATCGGCGCGCGCTTTTTGGATCATTCCGATTCCCGGTTTGCGCAATCCGTTGTCCACGCGATAGCGCGCGAGTTTGGCTTCCTTGTGGTGGGGCGAATAATAAATGGAGTCAAGCCGGGCGTTCCGGTCGGTCAGAAGTTGTTTCAATCGCGCGTGAATTTTCGCCAGAATTTGCTCGGTGATGTATCCTTTGGCGACGCCCGCTTGATTCGTCACGACGATGGCCAGAATGTTTTTCTCGTTCAATTTTCGAATTGCCTGCGCGGAACCGGGGATCAAATCAATCCTGTCGGGGTGATTGATGTAGCCCGCCTCCTTGGAAACGGTTCCGTCGCGGTCGAGGAAGACGCAAGGCCGAGGAATGGAAGGCGAAAGGCGAAAGGCGGAAGGCGAAATTCTTGACGCTTTTGCTTTTCTCATGATTTCGCCTTGATGCGTTCATCTTTCGGCTTCTTTTTCCGGCTGGGCCGGGGGGCCTCAAAGGCACAAGCGGCCAGACTCCTTAGGGATGCTACCGTCAGGTCCTGACCCGGTTCGGACGGACGCCTTGCCCAAGGCCGCCCCGGCTCAGCCGGAAGCAAAGTCGAAAGGCAAAGGGCGCAAGGCGAAAACAGGCGAGGGTTTGCTTCGCCTTTCGCCTTACGCCTTTTGCCTTCCCAAGTGATGGTAGGGAGCCGCGCCGGAGAGAGTCAAATAAAAACCGGCTTGCAGTTGCCCCGCCCGTAGGCAAGAATGACGCGGCGTTTTCGGATTCGGGTCTTCACCGCCCGTTTCAGCGTCATCGGAGCCGAGCGCATGACCACACTTCACATCCAAGGAGGCCGAATCATTGATCCGGCCAATCAACGCGACGAGGTCGCCGATCTTTGGGTCATTGACGGCAAAATTCAACTAACCCGCCCTCGTGGCGACGGGTGGACGAAACTCGACGCCAAGGGAAAGATCGTTGCGCCCGGGTTGATAGACATGCACGTTCATCTGCGCGAGCCGGGGCGCGAGGACAAGGAAACCATCGCCAGCGGAACGCGCGCCGCCGCCGCCGGAGGTTTCACCAGCGTCGTGCCGATGCCCAATACCTCTCCGGTGATTGACAGTCAAACGGGAATCAAATTCATCCTCAGCCGCTCGCAGACCGACGCCGCGGTCAACGTCTTTCCGACCGCCGCCGTCACCAAAGGGCAAATGGGAGAGGAAATCACCGAATTCGGCGACTTGATCGCCGCCGGAGCCGTCGCCTTCACCGACGACGGCCATCCTGTGATGAACAATGAAATCATGCGCCGCGCCTTGGAGTATTCCTCCATGTTCAACGTGCCGGTGCTGGACCACTGCGAAGATCTTCATCTGGCGATGGGAGGCGTGATGCACGAGGGCAAAGTTTCTGTCGCGCTCGGTTTGAAGGGATGGCCGTCGGTGGCCGAGAGCGTGCAGGTCGCGCGCGACGCGCAACTGGCCGCCTTCACGGGCGGGCATGTCCACATCTGCCACGTCAGTTCGGCGGATTCAGTCGAGGCGATCCGGCGGGCGAGGGAACGCGGGGTTCGCATTACCGGCGAGGCAACGCCGCATCATCTTGCGCTGACCGACGAGGCGGTCCGAAATTATCAGACCCACGCCAAATGCAATCCGCCGCTCGGTTCGGAGGAGGATCGGCAAGCGCTGATTCAAGGATTGCTCGATGGCACGCTCGATGTGATCGCGACCGATCACGCGCCCCACACGGCAATCGAAAAAGACCAGATGTTTCCCGAAGCCCCCAACGGAATTATCGGAATGGAAACGGCCTTTGCCTCGCTATATGCGACGCTGGTGAGGACCAAGTTGATGAGTCTGCCGCTACTGATCGAGAAATTAACCGTTGGTCCGGCGCGGGTGCTGAGCCTGAACAAAGGAACGCTCAGCCAAGGAGCCGACGCCGACGTCGCAATTCTCGATCCCGAGGCCAGATGGAGAGTTGACCCCGAAAAATTCAGCAGTCGTTCGCGCAATTGTCCTTGGAACGACGAGGAGATGATTGGACGCCCATGCGCGACCATCGTAAAGGGACGGATCGTTTTTCAAGACGGCAAGGTTTTGGTGTGAAGCCGTGGGCGGAAGATTAAACACAAAGACACAAAGAAGGCACGAAGATCACGAAGAAGAAATAAATACAATGAACTTCCTTCGTGGTCTTTGTGTCTTCTTGGTGTCTTCGTGTTCAATTTTTCTCTCTTCTTGCGCCGAGCTACAGGAACTTCGCCAACGGGTTGAATTGCAAGACCAGGAGATTGAAAAACTCCACAAACAAAATGCTGAATTCCAAAATTCTTATGAGGAACTGAAGCAATCCAAGACTGCGGAAGCCAACGCCCTCAACGCGCGGGTTGAGTCGCTCCAGCATGAACTCGACAAGGCCAAGAATGAGCGGTCGGAGCGCGAACGGAAATTGGACGAGGACCTGCACAAGCAAGGATTGGAAGCCAAGGCCACGGGCGAGGATTTGAACGCCAGACTGAACAAAGCCAACGAGTCGGCGACCAAGCTTCAGACGCAACTCGATCAACTAACCTCCGACCGCGCGAAGGATCAGGAGGCTCTCGGCAAGATCGACGCCGAAAGCAAGAGTCTTAAAGTCCAGCTTGAAAGTCAGAAAAAAGCCGTCTCGGATGCCGATGCAAGATTGAAGGGGGAGCAGAAATCATCGGGCGATGCCATGCAGAAGCTGGCCGCCGCGCAAGAGGAAAATAAGAAGCTCAAGGACCAAATCGCGGGATTGAAAGGGGAAGGGGCGAAAATTTCCGCTCCCGAGAAGGATCCCGAACTCCAAAAATCCGTGAAGGAAATTGCCGAGAGAATTAAAAAATTTGAATCGGCCAAAGGAATCGAAGCCAAACTCGACTCTCGCGGATTGCGGATCATCATTCCCAGCGACTCGATCTTCAATAAGGGGTCGGTGCTCATCGCCGATCCAATCAAGCCGGTTCTTCTTGAGTTTGCCGAGGCGGTCAAAAGTTTGCCGGGGCGAATCGTTAAGATCGAGGGACACACAGACAATGAGCCGATTATTGATCTTCCTTTCGCGGATAATTGGGGGCTTGGCGCCGCGCGCGCCGACCGCGTGAGACAGTTCCTCACCGAGGAAGGCAAAGTGGAATCCGACCGAATCGAACTCATCACCCGCGCGCATTACGATCCGATCGCGGAGAAGAAGAATCCCGATGCCCATGCGAAAAATCGTAGGGTCGAGATTGTCATCGGGGCCCCGATGAAGTAGCGGCCCATGAGTTCTTCTCCTTCATTCGCTCCCCCTGCCGGTCCCCTCGTTGGCTTGAAGGTTGTGGATTTTTGCAGTTTCATCGCGGGGACTTACAGCGCGATGCTGATGGGGGAGTTTGGCGCGAGCGTCGTCAAAGTGGAACCGCTCGAAGGCGATCCGGCCCGGACGTGGGGACCTTTTCTGAATGGCGAGGGAAAGTTGTTTCAGGGTTGGAACCAAAACAAGCGCGGCATGGCCGTGGATTTGCGCTCCGAGGCCGGACGCGAAATCGCCCATCGTCTTTGCAAAGACGCCGACGTGGTCATCGAAAATTTCCGCCCGGGCGTGACGGAAAAATTGTCTATAGACTACGCGACGATCAGAAGCCTTAATCCCCGCGTAATCTACTGTTCCTCGACGGCGTTTGGTCCCCGCGGTCCCTACAAACTCCGCCCGGGATACGATCCGATTCTGCAGTCGCTAAGCGGAGCGGCGATGGCGAATATTCGCTTTAATGGCGTGGTCGGAATTTGTTCGGTCCCCGTCATGGATTTCAATACCGCCATGCTCGGATTCAGCGGCGTGCTTGCCGCGCTTTATGTCCGAGAAAGAACGGGCGAAGGTCAAAAAATCGAAACATCCCTCCTGCAGGGTGCGATGGGATGTCAAACCCACATGTTTTGCCAAGCGCTGGAAACTTCAGAAGACGGCCCGACCGGAATCTATCCCTATCAGCTTTACAAAACGAAGGATGGTCATCTCTTCATCGCCGGGCCAACCAATAAATTTTGGCGGATGATTTGCGAAGCCATCGGCGCGGGCGATTTGGCGGAGAATCCGCTTTATCAAAATAATCGCGATCGTTGCCTTCACGCCGACGAACTCACGGCAAGACTGCAAGCCTACACTCAAACCCGCCCGACGGCGGAAATTGAAAAAATGTTCATGGAAAAAGGAATTCCCTGCGGCGCGGTGAAAACGTTCAGTGATTTCATCGTGGATCCGCAGGTAGTAACGATGGGGATGAATCCGGTCATCCGCCACTCCTCCATCGGTCCCATGCGCGTCGCGGGCGTGCCGATTGATTTCGAGAAAACACCCGGAGCAATTCAATCCGCTTCTCCGCGATTGGGGGAGCATACGGAGGAGATTTTGCGGGAATTGGGCTACGACGGCGCTCAGATCGCACAGCTCAAGAATCAAAACGTGATTTCTGCTCCTGAAGAGTGATTCACCACAGAGACACGGAGAGGCAATGGAAATGCGGTCGGTTGTAAGAAAATTAGAAGCGATTTCATTTTCGCGCAAGCGTCCAGTTCTCTCGCTTCCATACCGGTCATAAACTTCATGAGAGCTTTCTTTTCCATGTCAGCCGCTGATTTTCTCAACAACTTCGATTCCATCATTAACCTCTCCGTGTCTCCGTGGTGAGTCTTCAATTATCGACGAATGCGCCAACGTTTTTCCTTTCTCCTGTTTGGGGCGTTCGCCGCCGGAGCCACGGCCTTGCTGGTTCGTTTCGGTCCTGAGAATCTGCGCTATCCCGACGCCATGGAATACGCCGACATGGCGCGGGGTTTGGCTCGCGGAGACGGTCTGCTGGACCGCGCCGAATGGATTTATCAGCTATCCTTTTCAGACAAAATTCCCGCCCCGGCCGTCCGCCGCGCCACTCTCTTTCCCGTGGTCGAAGCGGCGATGTTCCGCCTCTTCGGCGCTTCGGATCGAACGGCGCACGGATCCAGCGCGCTCTTTTTTTTCTTCTCGCTCATTCTGACGTGGACACTTTGCAACCGAGCTTGCGAGGAGCGAGCAAGAGCCGCCGCGCTTGCTTGGATTGCCGGGATTTTGGTCCTGTTCGACTCCGAATCGTTGACGCTTGCGGTCTCCGGACTTTCCGAGCCGATGTTCACTTGCGCCATCTTGCTGATTGCGCTGGTTCTCGTCCGTGAACCTTTTTCAGCTCAATGGTTGCTTATTGGATTCCTCGCGGGCGCGAGCCAATGGATTCGGCTGAATGGGTTTGCCTTGATTATTCCCTGTCTCATGGCGGCGTGGATACTGGACCCTCGCGCATTGTGGAGAAACGTCTTTTGGGCCCTGTCCGGTTGCGCGATTCCCTTGTTGGCGCTGGCCGTGCGCAATTTTCAGACGTCGGGGAAGTTTTCGTTCGTTGGTCCCAACGGCGCGATTATCTTCAATGAAACTGGGGGATTAACGGAACACGGAATTGAACGCCGTCTTTTTCTGCCACCGGAAGCTCCACCGTCGCTTCTTTCCCTATTTACCGACCGTTGGAGCGATTTTGCCCGAAAGGTATGGTTTGGATCGGATCGGAATTTTCTCTCGGCTTTGGTTTCAGCCTCGCCGCTCGCTTGGGGAGGAACCGCGATCTGGGCGGCGGCCCGATGGCGGTCCATCGGGCGACGCGTTCGCGCGTTGGTTGCGCTTACGTTTGGCTCCATGATCGTTTGGATCACGCTGTTTTCGACGGGTGAATTTGAAGGTCCGCGATTCTTTGTTCCGCTCGCGCCGTTGGCGATTACCTTGGGCATTTTGGCGTACAGGGATCTGTATTCCCCGCCCGAATCTTCGGGCGGTTTCAATGCGACCAATGGGGAACCGCGACGTTCGACTCTGAAATTATCCCTTCTAATTCCTTGTGTGGCGCTGTTGTTCCCCGGAGTTCACCGATTGTCGGAAATGATTCGCGCCGAACTTCCCGATCCTTTTCCTCAATTGATCGGACCCATCCTTGCCCGACAAACTCAGAAGGATGCCATTATTTTAAGCGACGCCCCTTGGGCCGTGGCGTGGTATGGCGACCGCGCCTCGCTTTGGATTCCTCAATCCATCGAGGAGACAGCGCGAGTCATCTCGCGCTCTGGAGCGACCCATTTGCTCCTTAGCCCGGCTATCGCATCGGAAACGGAAATCGAGGAACGATGGAAACGAATTTATTTCAATCGGCGAGATCAGCCTCCGGAGTGGAAGCCGATCTCAATGGGACCGCTGGAGAAAAGCGCGGCGTTGTTCGACTTGCGAAGATAGAAAAACCGCCAAGACGCCAAGCCAATGTGGATTGGAAATAGCGGAGGGAAAATCGGGAAAAGGAGGGGATGAGAGCAAGAGTAAGAGGAAGAGGCGGAAGAACCAGTCGAGAAAAATATTGTAATCTGTAAAACTCCGTGGCTATTTCTTCGCGTCTTGGCGGTATCTGTTTCCTCTCAAAATTCCATTTCCAAAAACGCCTGCGCCACCCTTGGATCGAAGTGCGTACCGATCAGCGAAATAATGTGCTCCCTTGTTTTTTCGACGCTCCACGCCTTCCGATAGGGACGATCCGACCGGAGGGCGTCCCAAACGTCAACAATGGCGAAAATACGGGCCGCGAGAGGAATGGTCTCCGACTTTAATCCGCGCGGATAGCCGCTTCCGTCCCATTTTTCGTGATGGCAATAGGGAATATCCAGCGCCGGACGGAGATAGTGAATGGGATGGAGCCACTGGTAGGCGTAAACAGGGTGTTGCTTCATGACCGCCCATTCTTTATCGGTCAGCGGACCGGCCTTAAGCAAAATGCTGTCGGGGATTCCGAGCTTGCCGACGTCGTGAAGAATCGCGCCGCGTCGGATCTGAACCAATTCGACGTCGCCCACCCCCATGGAGCGGGCCAGACGGAGAGTTAATTCGGTCACCCGTTCCGTGTGCCCCTCGGTTTCCTTGTCGCGCAGGTCCAAGGCGCGCGACCACCCCTCCAGCGTGGCGTCGTAAGCGACGCTCAATTCCATGTTGGCGCGTTGGAGATCGCTGAAGAGCGTGGCTCCGTCCACCGCGATGGCCGCCTGACCCGCCAAGGATTCGAGGTATTCGATCCAGCCCTGATCCATTTCCAGCGGCGAACGATGGAAAATCTCCAACGCCCCCTTGACGATTCCCTTGGTGATCAACGGCGCGACGCAATACGCGACAAAACCCTCCTCGCGCAGGAGACGAGACCGCTCCAATTCTCCCGTCGCGCTTCGAAGGTCCGGGATGGTGATGGTTTGGCGGGAGAGCGCGGAGCGCCCTGCGTAACCATGTCCGAGCGCGAGGCGCGTCTGTTTCATGGCGTCAAATCGCAATCCTCGCCCTTCCTTGTAGTCCAAGGTTTGCGTGTGGGGATTGAGCAATAAAATCACGGCGGCATCCACGCCGAGTTGCGTGGTCACCTGATCCAGAATCACGTTCAGAGTGACGCGGAGGTCCAGACTGCCGGAGATGGCCAAATCAATGGCCCGCAAGGCGCGGAGACGTTGAAGTTGGCGATGGGTCCCCGCTTCGGCTACCTCCCGCTTCTTTCGGGCATCCGTCTCATCCAAGGCTCGCCAGACCGCCGTGGGAAGCCGATGCAGTTTTCCCTTGAGAATGTAATCGATTGCCCCCTTCTTGAGCATCTCCACCGACGACTCTTCGCCGATCGTTCCCGAGACGAGGATAAAGGGGATATTCGGCTTGATGTGTTGCAATAGCTCCACGGCGGTCTGACCATTCATGGTGGGAAGGGCGAAATCGGACAGAATGATATCAGGAGAAAACTCAGTCAGCGCCCGCTCGAATGCTTCCCGCGTCTCGACCCGCTTGGAAACGAACTTCATTCCCGCCTTACGCAGTTCGCGCAACTCCAATTCCGCGTCGGCTTCGGAGTCTTCCAAAAGGAGAATGTGAAGTTCACGGTCCATAATTCCAGCTATCGGCTCAAACTCTCTGCTCCTCAAGTTTCTCTTTATGTAAATATCAAGATTTTCAAATATCAAGACTTTCTTTACCTTGGCGGTTGATTGAGCAACAGCCAATACAACCCCAAATTGGCCACCGCCTCAGAAAATTTTTCAAAATCCACCGGTTTGACGATGTAGCTGTTGACGCCGAGCTTGTAACTTTCGATCACGTCCCCTTCCTCGCGCGAGGAAGTCAAAACCACCACCGGAATTTTCCGCGTTCGCTCATCCGCCTTGACTCTCCGAAGAACGTCCATGCCGTCCACCTTGGGAAGTTTCAAATCCAGCAGAATGACCTTGGGAGCATTTTCAACTCTTCGGCCTGCGTAGGTCCCTTCGCCAAAAAGGAACTCCAATGCGACCGCGCCGTCTTCGGCGACGACGATGCTATTGGCCAATCCTCTTTTTTTGAGCGCCCGGAGGGTCAACTCGCGGTCACTGGGATTGTCCTCGACCAGAAGAATTTCAACGATGTTTTCCATGAATCTTTCCTCTTATGTGTTTGATTTCGGCAATGTAAAGTGAAATGTCGCGCCCCGATCAACTTCGCTTTCTCCCCAGACCCTGCCGCCATGGCGCTGAACGATCCTCTGGACCAGCGCAAGTCCCACGCCGGTTCCTTCAAATTCCTGCGCGCCGTGCAATCGCTGAAAGACGCCGAAAAGTTTGTTCGCGTAGCGCATGTCGAAACCCGCGCCATTGTCCTTCACCCTATAGGCGATTTCTTTCCCATTGGTCTCGGCTTCCACCACGATGCGCGGATCCGGCTTGTGGCGCGTGAATTTCAGGGCGTTGGAGAGGAGATTGATCCAGACCTGACGGATCATTGCCACGTCTCCTTGGGCCGGAGGCAACTCACCCACGGCGATTTCCACGTTGCGTTCCGGCTCTCCCCGTCTCAATTCCTCCAAGACCGATCCCGCCAATTCCGCCATGTCCACCCGACCCACCTGCATCCCTTGGCGGCTCATGCGGGAGAAGGCCAGCAGGTCGTCAATCAATTGCCCCATCTGGCGCGTGTTGGAAGAAATTACGCCAAGACATCGTTGGGCTTCTTCGTTCAATTGGGGCAAATGATCTTCAATCAAAATTCTGGAAAATCCCTCGATGGCGCGAAGCGGCGCGCGCAAATCATGCGAGACCGAATACGAAAATCCCTCAAGCTCCTTATTGGCGATCTGAAGTTGGTCCGCGCGGGATTGCAGTTGCTCGTTGAGCTTCTTAATTTTTCCCTCGGCATGGGCGCGTTTCAGGTCGGCCAGATTCAAGTTATACGCGCTTAACCATGTCAAAACGATCATCATGACGATCATGGAAACGGCGTAAAGCGAGGTCCCAAGGTCGGTGTCATACCAGCCGGCGCGTTGACCCAGAAGGCGCAACCATCCCATGAGGAAAATAAAGACGACGGCGACCGGCAATACTCGGCGCGCCATGACTCCGCCCAATTCCTTTCCGATGAGCGCGCGGGCAAGGCCCTCGTTGGGGCGGAGGGAGAGTATCGCGGTGGACAGAACGACAAACGCGATCGCGGTGTGCAACGCCATGGCGACAAAGCCGGACAATTGCGTAAGCTCATTCGCGCGGTAGGCGTAGCCGGCCAACGCCATGAACGCAATCAACGCCGCGCCAAGGGCAAGATACTGCGCGACTCTTTTGCCTATTTTTCCCGCGCCGTTCAGCAATCCCAGCGCCGCTCCTTCGAGCAAAAAATTGAAGGCGGTGTTGGGCGCCATCTTGCTGGAATAGAGAGGCAGTTTCGCCCGGAACAAAAGTTTATCGGGACTCCAATCCCACGCGCCATTATATGCCGCCAGACGCCAGATGGCGGTCAGCGTCACGAGCCATGCGCAGGCGCCTCCTCCATACCTTGCCCAAGACATGGTTGGTCCGCTAAAGAGAAATAATAGGAGCGCGGCGCCACAGAGGAAGAAATTTATCGCCGTCAGCGGATTCATCACGGTCAAACCGGGCACCACTGACAGCAGAACCCCGATGTTGTATATCCATCCGAGGATGACCAAACCCGCGAGGGTCCACAGCGCCACGCCGCAGGCGACCACGTATCGCCCCAGGGGGCGACGCGCCACAAGATTAAACATCGAGGGGATCGAACACATTGGGCGACGGTCGATTTCCATTTGCATGGCGTCAATCCTCAATCCGCGCCCATGAGGTGTTTCCTCCTCACCGCGCGGAGACAAATTCAAGCCCTGCCTTGCAACGGCGTCCCGAATTAATCTACGGCAACTGCCCAATCCCTAACAACAAGGACGATCGGCGCCGCTCATACCCAATCCAACGTCAAAAACCATACATGACAGGTTGCGAATTGTCAATCGCGTAAGTATGAGAAATTGGTTTGTCTTTCAACCGGAGCGGAGGCAATACAAGCAGGCTCATGTCGGTCGTTCTTGCGCTTGGACTCAAGGTCGGTTATTGCTCTTTTTCGAGGGGGAAGATGGAGGAGTCAGAAAAGAGCAGGAGAAGAAGGAATGAGTAAGAGGAAAAACGATCTGTCCGTTCCGCTTCCGCCGTTGGGCGCGCACATGTCGGTTGCCGGAGGGGTGGATCGTGCCATTGATCGCGCCCGGTCGGTCGGGTGCACGGCGCTTCAGATTTTTCTGAAGAATAACAATCAATGGCGGGGCAAGGGTCTGGAGAATGAAACGATTGCGCGTTTTCGATCCGAGATCGCCAAGGGGGATTTGGGGTTGCCCATCGCGCACAATAGCTATCTGGTCAATCTGGCCAGTCCGCGCGCCGATATTCTCGAGAAATCCATGGAGAATATGCGCGACGATTTGGAGAGGGCAAATATTTTGGGAGTCCCGGGAATCGTCACGCATCCCGGCGCGCACATGGGGACGGGCGAGGGGAGCGCCGTCGCCCAAATCGCGCGGCAGATCAACCTTCTTCTCGATCTTACGCCGGGTAATCCGACGGCGATTTATCTTGAAACCACCGCGGGACAAGGAACCTGCGTCGGCCATCGCTTCGAACACCTGCGCGACATCATTGGAGGAGTCGAGGATCGAGATCGAATCGGCGTTTGCTTGGATACTTGCCACGTCTTCGCGGCGGGATACGACATCCGCTCCACCGAGGGGGTGGAAACCGCTTTTAAGGAATTCGACCGCGTCGTCGGTTTGTCCTTTCTCCGGGCTTTTCATCTCAATGATTCCAAAAAGGGGTTGGGTTCGCGCGTGGATCGCCACACGCACATCGGTCAGGGGATGATCGGGGAAGCGGGATTTGTCGCGTTGATGAAGGATCCTCGATTTGTTGGGATTCCTCACATTCTTGAAACTCCGAAGGGAGAAGATTTGGCGGAGGACCGAATGAATCTTGCGACGCTCCGGCGATTGGCGGGACATCGGGACCAGTAAACGGCGAAGAAGCGAAATCCGGTAACATTTTTTAGTTGAAAATTCCCGCGAATTTTCCAAAATGGTCGCGGACCTCGGTGGTCCGGTCTCCATCAAGCTCGCCAAAGAGACCGGAAATGAGCCAACCGATCTTGGTTTTCAAAAAAATTTGGCAATGAAAGAGGAGGATTTTGAAAGATGAAAGAGTATTCGCTTAAGGCCGATGCAAAAGGCTTGGCCCGGATTCGCGCCGCGCGAGGGACGATGATGATCGCCCTGCTTTGCGCCACGCTCGCCCTGCCGGGTTGTTCATGGTTTCGCAAGGGAGGGAAGGAAGAAAAGAAAGTGGCCGAGAATCCCTCGGACATGAAGCCGGGTCCCGCGACCCCGCTTCCCCCTCCGCCGTCCAGTCCGGTTGAGACTCCGCGTCCCGTCGGCTTGGAGCCGATCCCCGATTCGGACATGCCGAAGATTTACTTCGATTTCGACAAGTTCAACATTCGGGCCGACCAGCTTCCCAACGTCGAAAAATGCCTTAAATTCCTTAACGACCACAAGGACACGAAAGTCTTGGTCGAGGGGCATTGCGACGAGCGCGGAACGACCGAATACAATTTCGGCTTGGGCGAACGCCGCGCGCGCGCCGTCTTTGAGTACTTCAAGAAGAATGGAATCGCGCCGGAACGACTTCAGACTTTGAGCAAAGGCGAAGAAGATCCGGTGGACCAAGGGCACGCCGAAGCGGCTTGGTCGAAAAACCGCCGTTGTCAATTCAAACGGATTCATGACTGAGTTCGATCCGATCATAACGGACCCTGACGAAGAGGCGCATTCCGAGCCAGAATGCGCCTCTTCCTTTTTAAGAGGAACAGACGGCTTTTTGGGGCGCATTTTTTTGGTCATTCGTCCATGACTCTGGTATTGACAGCCGCTTGGGGTTCCGCTATGAACATGGATGAACGTGGCGAGTGGTTGGATCGGAACGTTTGGAAAGGCAAACCCATGAGTAATCGGATGTTGCGATTTGCGTGGCGCGCGGGAATTTTAGTTGCGGTTGGCGTGGGAACTTGGAATTACCCCCTCCCCGCTCAAAATCCTTTCATCAGTCCCTCGGCGACCAAGGCCAATGAAGTGTTGAACGAAGGGTCAACGGGGGCGGCCACGGGCAAGGTGGTGCTGGAAAAGGCCAAAACCGTGGCCGTGCCTCCGGGGCAAATAATTCCGGGCGTTCCCGCGCCCAACGCCGCAGTCGGAGGCAAGACGGCCACGGCGGCGGTCGGTCAAGCCACCCAAGCCGTCGCGCGCGTCACGCGCCGCAGAACGGCCGCGATCGTGGGAACGAGAGTTTTTGACGCTTGTTCGGGAGAGATGCTCGATGATGGCCGATCCATGCTTTACGACGAATCCGAAAAGGGGAATACCATTTTTGACGACGGGGACACGATGAAGGATGGCGATCTGGTGGCCAACGATGGACAATTCACCAATGTCGTGACCGACCGAAGTTACATCGGCCAGAGTAATCAACGCCTCAAGGAGCGACTGATCAAGGCGATCTATTCCGCGGAGCAACTGAGTCCGCTCGACTTCTACGGATTTTTTCTCATGACGACCGAGCGGAATAACCCGGCGCCGCGCAATCGCCGCTGGACGATGGTCGCCAATCCCAAAGGAATTGGGCAAAAGCTGACCGAGGTTCCCACCGATAAACCGGTTCCAGTGCCCAAATATCGGGAATGGGAGCATGAACGGGACCAGAAAATCGCCGGCAAAGAGGGGTGGGCAGTGCGATTCCTTGATGAATATCGCAAGGAAAAGGGAAGTGTTGAAAGCGAATTTTACACGGTTTACATTCCCATGCCTCCGGTCCCTCCGTTTATGCCTCCCCCGACGTCGGCGGGATGGACTCCGTTCCCCAATCCTGCGGGGAAGGGGCCAGATCAAGGTCCCGGCGGGTCCGCGATGGGAGCGTATGGCTATAAGGTGAAAACCAATCCGGCGACAGGGGAGCTTCCCACGATGGGCGGGGCGGCGTCCAAACCGTATTATGACACGGGAAAGGTCACCAAGGGATTCCGATAGGAGATCTCCCGGTCAATCCCTGTTGGGGAGTGGTCGAAATCTCCGTCGAATTTTGAAGGATAGTGAGAGGAGCGCATGGCCCTTACGCCGAAAGAAGTCGCCGACTTGAACGTCACGATGAAGAACTTGGTTGAAGTTTGGATGCGGATCAAATTGGCCATCCAAAAAGCCTTCGGAAAGGGCGAGATTACCAAGGAGCAAGAGGGGGCCTTCTTGCAACTCAAGAGCGATCTGTCACGGCAATATCGGTCCGTGGCGGATCGGTTGCCCAAGGATTTGCAATTTGACGGCGATCAAATGATGGACATGTTAAAAAATGCAATCTCGATGCAACACCTTCAGAACCAGCATATCAATGACAAGAGGAACATGTTCAGTCTTTGGCACAAGGTATATGTCAAGATGACCCGGACGTTTGGCGCGGTCGAAGTCATCAACGAGGGATATTACCCCTCGTTGCATCGCGACCTGTTGCGGGACCCGGCCAAACAGAAGAAGAACGTCACTCCCAAGAAGGCCGCCGGAATCAAGAAAACCAAATGACCATACATCGTCAAATCAAACCCGAATGTCGGACCGTCGTGAGTGAAAACGGAAGGAGCAGGATCGTGAACGTCCAAAAAATCGCAGGTCGCCTCTCAAGCGTCATTTTCTTGGGAGCGTTGCTGGTTCCGTTGGCCGGTTGCAACAAGATGCTGGCCAATTTTTCCTTGAATCAGGCGAGCAAGCGGGTCGCGCAGGCGAGACAGTTTAAGGCGGACGAAGTCGCCAAGGATGATTTGGTCGCCGCCGAGGAAGCCATCAGCACGACGCAACAATACATCAACAGCCAGAATTTTAAGGAAGCCCGGGCCAAGGGCAAGGACGCCGCCACCAAGGCCAAGGACCTCTTGGAGAAAACCAAGACCCTCCGCGCCACCAACCTGAAATCGGACGCCAACCGGTGGATCGGATACGCCGATTTGAACCAAGCCCGAACTGAAAGACCGGCCACTTATGACCAGATGCTCGCCGGCAACACCAAGGGGCAAAAGGCGTTTGAAAAGCAGAAATGGGAGGAAGCAATCGGCGCCTTCGACAAGTGCGTTTCCGACGCTCAGTTTCTGATGGAAAATTTGAAGCGCACCGCCGAGCAGGGACTAACGGACGTCAATAAGAAGAAAGAGGATCTGACCAAGGAAGGCGCTCCGGACAATTATCCCGAGGCGATGACTCAGATAGATGAATTTCTTACGCGGATCAACGACTTGATTACGGTCAAATACGATTATCGCACGGCCGCCAGCACGCACGATCAGGCCATTCAGGAGGCCGACAAGGGCATTCGCAAAACCCGCGAGATCAAGAGCGACAAACTCCTCCGTCAGGTGGAAACGTCGCTGACGCGCGCGACGGCTCTCGGCGCGCAGCTGTACGTTCTTGACCGCTACAATGAGATCAACAACGACTTCAACGATCTGCTGAAATTGCATTATGAGGGAAAATACGAAAGCGTGCTCACGACCGGACCCAAGTTGGTTCCGAGGGCCGAGCAACTGATCGTGGACACCCAGCGCGAGTCGGCCAAAGCGAAAATGGACGCCGTGACCAAAGCCATTGCCAAACTGGTTGACGGACAGGCGCGGGTTCACTTGCCCGGTCGAGTCGAGCAGTTGGAACAAAAAGCCGCCGATGCCAAGGCGCGGTTCGACAAGAGCGAATTTTCCGACAGCGAAAAGATCAGCCTCGAAGCGTTGGACGAAGAGAAGAAAATTGTGGACGACTTTGACAAGCTGGCCAAGAGCAAAATTGACGCCGCGACGCAGTCCCGCACACAAACCAAGGACGTTTTTGAACGAATGGAGGAGATCTTTGCCCATCCCGCTCCGGGCGAACTTTCCGGAGACGACAAGGCGCTGGAAGACCACAAGCTCGCCCTCCGCGAGGAACTGCGCGGCAAACTCCAAAACGCCGAACTGGCTCTGGGATTGGCTAATCTCAAGCGCGAGGACAAGGATTTCAACACGGTCATCGAAACGGCGAAGAAGGTGACGGGCGAATGCGAGGAAGTGACGCAGGGAGTCTTCAAGGTCGTTTCGCATAACGCGATTCAGGAAATTGACAATGAGTTGACGCGCTACGAGCGCCAAGGGGGACGCGAATACGTTGCGGCGGAAATGGACAAAACCCGCAAGATGTTGGACGGGGTGCGCGATTTGCACCGGAAATCCGATTATCGCGGCGCGTTGACCCAAGCCGCCGAGACCAAAGCTCAGCTTGAGGTCATGGCTCAGGAATTCGAGCGGTTCGCCGTCGGAAAAATTGACGCGGCCAAGAAATCACTCGCGCTCGCCAAGGAACGCAGGGGGGATGAGTATCAGGAAGGGCGACTGCTCCAAGTTGCCACGTCGCTTCGCTCCGCCACGGAAAGCTTGAGCGCGGAAAAATTAAAATCCGCCATTGAAACCGCCGATCAGGCCAAGGACATCGCCGACAAAGCCAGCGCCGCCTCGATTCGGCAGTGGGCCGAGGAGGAGATGCGGCGGACCGATCTTATTTTGGCCCGCGCGCGAGAAGCAGGCGCGACCTCATACGCCTCCGCCAAAATGGAGGAATCCCTGAATTTGCGTCGAAACGCCCAAACTCTTTATGAGGCGGGCGATTTCCCCGAAGCCCAAATTTCCGGGGCAAAAGCCTCTGCGGCGGCACAAGACGCACTTTACGCGATCGTGATTGACGCGGAGAACGAAATCGCCTCGGCCAAACGCTTCGAAGGCTGGCGGTATGAGTCCGAGCGGCTAGCGCAAGCAATCATCAATGCCAAGTATGCCCGGGAATTTCTGGATCAGGGAAGCTATGAACTTTCGCGCCGCCACGCCAAGAGCGCCCTTCAGACCGCCAAGGAAGTCGTCAAAGATTCGCAAAAAGCGGCGTTCCATGATCGGCTGACGGCGTTGAATTCCAAAATCGAAGTCGCGTCCACCAAGGGTGTCGGCTACTACCAAGTTAAGGACCTGTCGAAAATCGTCGGCGACTTGAATGAGTTGGCGAAACAATTCACCCCCGAAGCTTATGCGGAGTCGGCGGACAAAATCGAGTTGCTGGAAGCGCAACTTGCCGGACTCGTCGAGATGACGCCGGACGTGCTTCAAAAGTTAGTGGATCAGCTCAATCAAAACCTGAGCTCCTTGGAAAATCGCGGGGCCGTAAGTCTTGTTCCGGATCTCATGGCCACGGCAAAGGAAAAAGTTAAATTCGCCCAGCTTGATTACAAAAATGAGAAGTATCGTCCCAGTTTCGTCAACGTGAAGGACGCGATCAAAACGATCAACGAAATCGAAGTGCGCTTGGACGAGAGGGATTATGACCTCAAACTCAGCCAGCATTTCACCCAATTGGCCCAATCCATCCAGAAATTCGCGCCCGTGCTGAATATGGGATCGCCCGTTCTTCTACGGTTGATTCACGGAGCGAACGGCCGCAATCAGGCGCTTGCGCTGATGTCAACCAGCAGTCCGGCGAAGTTCCGGCAGGACATTGCGGATTTGGCCGCACAGGTCAATTTGCTCAAGCCTCCCTCTACTCGCCGAGACACGCAACAGGCGGCCGTCGAGATGCTTGACCTGGCTCAAACCTCGGCGGGCGGATTCGAGAAACTGCTTATCTTGGATCAATACTCGCCCGAAGACGCGAAGAAGATCATTGAGACGGCGTTTGTGCAGATGCAATCCGCGCAATCCCGCCAGCAGGCGATCCAACGCACTCTTGAGCACCCGCAGACTCAGACTCAGCAGGTCGGCGTGAAGCGGGCGATTCAACTGCAGTAGGCGTTGAGGGGGGATTCGGCAGTGGGCGATATTCTCAAAAAGATATTCTCGGACAGCAGATTCTACGTCTATTGGGTGGAGTCGCTCGTCATTCTGGCGATTGTTGTTTTCATTCTCTACCTGTCGTATTCGCTGAATTTGTTTAAGAAAGGCTAACCTGAAATCGAGGATTCTTGACGGCGTTGGGGCGAGCGAGGCTCCATGGTCGCAAATTCTCGTTGAAGTGAAAAGCCGAAGCCATGGGTAAATCAATCAAAGCCATTTCCGCCAAGCCGGCGGCCAAACCGGTCAACATCAAGATTTCGAAGGAGCAGAAAGTCCGCGTTGCGCAGATGATCCGCTTGGACAATCGGATTTCGGTTTGCCGTGAATACATCCGCCTCTGGTCGCAATTTTTCCAACTTTTCGCCGACGACATTCATCAACGCCAGATCACGGATCAGGAGGAAAAGGCGTTTTTCCAAACCGTCACCGCTCTTTCCCGCAAGCATTATCTCTTTTGCGAGTTGATGGGGGACTTTTTTGAGGGAGGAGACAAGATCATGGAGGTGTTGGTTAACTCCGTTACCCTTTCCAACATCAAAGCCATGAACCAACCGACGCTTGACAAACTTGAACTCGACTGGCATACCCTCTTCCTCGACATGAATGTCGCCTTGGGACGGCTTCTTCGGCTCTTGCCCGCAGGAATGAAAATTGACGACGCGTTGGCTAAAGCGGACGCGATGGCGCAGACGTCCGGACGGACGCAGGGCGCTCCTCCCGTCTCGCCGTCTTCCATCGCCGGGGAGAAGCAGGGCTTGTTCGGCAGGCTGGTTTCGCTCGTGAAACGATGAGCCGCCTGCTTGGACGGCGCGCATGAAATCCTACCATCAAACCGATTGCTTTCGGCCTGCGAACGCCCGCGATTTATTGTCGCGTCTTGAGAGAGGAGAAGACTTGGCTGGCTCCGATTTGCGCGGGTTGGATTTGAGGAGGATTTCACTGCCGGGCGCGAAACTCGGCGGATCGAATTTGTCGGGAGCCGATCTGCGAGGAGCCGATTTGTCCGGCGCGGACCTGCGTCGCACACGATTGGACGGAGCGCAACTGAATGATGCCATTCTTTCCGCCATTCAAGGCGAATACGTTGTATTGGGATGCGCGAACGCGGAGGGAGCGGACTTCCGAAACGCGGATTTGCGCCGCGCCAATTTGGTCGGCGTGAAGGCTTGCAAGGCAAATTTTGACGGAGCCGACCTTTATTACGCGCGCGCGGCGGGAGGAGACTTTAGAGACGCTCGGTTAAACGATGCAAATCTCCAGCGCGCCATCCTTCGCGCCTCCGATCTACGCGGTTGCGATTTGACGAAAGCCAAGGGGCAACCCAATTTGGATCGCGCCGTTCGTTGATTTCAACCCGGTCTCTCTTGTAAATTCGTTCCCATGACTCTGCTTCCGTTTGTCTTCGAATTCGGTCCTCTTGAAGTCAATTTGTTCATCATGGTCAATGAGACGACGAGCGAAGGTATCCTCGTGGATGCCGGAATTTGCGATCCTTCCGTTCTGGAGTGCGTGACGAGGGAAGGGATCCAAATCGCGGCGATTCTCCTGACGCATCACCATCCCGATCACGTCGTGGGGTTGGCCGAGTATCTGGAGAAATGGATTTGCCAAGTCTTCTCTCCCGCTCCGATTCCGTCAGCTCCCGGAGCGAAAATTGTAAGCGAGGGAGCAACAATCCTAGCGGCGGGATTTGAGTTTCGGGTGCTCAAAACTTCGGGACACACGCCGGAATCGGTGTCATACTATTGCGCGAAGGAAAGCGTTTGTTTCGTGGGCGACGCCGTCCTTGCCGGGGCCGTCGGAGGAACGCCGGACGACGAACTTCACGCCGAGGAGATTGGAAACCTTCGGCGATCCGTTTTGATCTTGCCGCCGGAAACGGAACTTTATTCCGGTCACGGCCCCATGACGACGGTGGCTATCGAGAAAGCGGCCAATCCATTCCTACAAGCCGGTTTCAAACGAACCGCCTGATGCCAAGGCCATGACCCAACCGAAATCCCCTTCCGTTCGAGTTTTGTTTGTTTGCATGGGCAACATCTGCCGCTCTCCGGCGGGAGAAGCCATTTTGCGTCACTATATTGCCCAAGAAGGATGGGAGGAATTTATCGTCTGCGCCTCGGCGGGGACCTTGGACGAGCATGAGGGGGAAAAGCCCGATCCTCGCATGATCCAAGCCGCATGCCGCCGAGGTTACGCGCTACGAAGCCGCGCGCGACAATTCCAACGCGAAGACTTCGACCGTTACGACCTGATCCTCGCCGCCGATCGCTACATCTTACGGGCGTTGACGGACCTTGCGCGAACGGAGACCGACCGTGCCAAGTTGGAACTGATCGGAACCTATCACCCCGAACGGGACGTGACCGACGTGCCTGATCCTTATTACGGAGGCCCGGCCGGTTTTGAGCATGTCTTGGACATGCTGGAGTTGACGTGCCGGCACCTGCTCGACGCCGTTGTCGAGCGTCACGATTTGCGATCCAAGCGCGAGCGGTGAATGTCCGGCATGAATCAAAATCTCCGCGAGGCCGTCGAAAAATCTCTCGGAAATGTTTTGGACAAGGAAACCAAGATCGCGGGAACACGGGCTGTCGGGGGCGGGTGCATCAATTCAACGCTGGAAATCACGACCCCCTCCGGTTCGCGTTATTTTCTCAAGGTGAATCCCAAGGCTCCGAAGGGTTTTTTCGAGCGCGAGACGGAAGGCCTCTTGGCCATTCGCGATACAAAAACCATTCGCGCTCCCGAGCCGCTGGCGGTTGGAAATCTATCCGCGGACAATTTATCTTCAACAAGTTTTTTAATCATGGAATACATTGATGCCGCTTCTCCTCGCCCCGATTTTTCCGAAACGTTCGGACGGCAATTGGCCGCGCTACATCGTTGCGTTTCCAACCGATTCGGGTTCGGTTCGGACAATTTCATCGGCGCTTTGCCGCAACGAAATGACTGGGGCGAATCGTGGACGGACTTCTTTGGCCGCTTGCGGTTGGGTGTCCAACTTGAAATGCTGGAGCGACGGGGATACGCCACGTCGGAACTGCGGGGGAAATTCGAGAAACTTTTGGGCAAAATGGAACGGCTGATCGGTACACATGCGCTCCTTCCTTCGCTCTTGCACGGCGACCTGTGGTCCGGGAATGTCATGGCCGATGAATCCGGCGCGCCGGTTCTCATTGATCCCGCCGTTTACTACGGCGACCGTGAGGCAGACTTGGCCCTGACCGAATTGTTCGGTCGCTTCGACGCGCCTTTTTACGCCGCCTATGCCGAAGCCTTCCCGCTCGAACCCGGCTATGACGAGCGGCGCGATATTTACAACCTTTATCATTTGCTTAATCATCTAAATCTCTTCGGGCTGAGTTACATGGGGGGTGTGATGGAAATTTTGAGGCGATACGCATGACAAAGCCGGAAGACCGCTGGTTTGTGACATATCCGATGAAGCTCGACCCTTCTTCATCGCCGCGCCCTTGGGGAGGGGATCGCTTGAAGAAGCTTCTCCATAAACGGTTTCCTGACGGAGAAATATACGGCGAATCATGGGAGCTTTCGGATCATCCCGACGGGCGATCAAAAATCATCGAAGGACCCTATGCAGGCCGATTCTTTGGCGATGTGGTCCGTGACCACCCAAAAGAAATGTGCGGCGTCCTCAACGCGCCGCCGCGATTCCCGCTGATCGTCAAATTTATTGATGCCGCCGAGAATCTTTCCATCCAAGTTCACCCAGACCACGCCTTCGCGCGCGCCAAGGGGGAGCAGGGAAAGGACGAATGTTGGTATATCATGGATTGCGCCGATGGGGCCGAGATTATTTACGGTCTCCGAGAGGATGTGACGGCGGAAGACTTGCGGCGCGTCGCGGGGAAAGGGAGCGTGGCCGACTTGGTTCGGCATTGTCCGATTCATGCGGGTTCCTATGTGGATTTGCCCGCCGGAACGGTTCACGCCATTCCGGGGGGGACTCTTCTTTGCGAAATCCAACAAGCGTCGAATCTGACTTACCGTCTCTGGGATTGGGATCGAGTTCCAGTCCGTCCCATCCACGTTGCGGAAGCGGTGGCTTCGGCGCACTATGGAGCGGAAAACGCGCGCTCCGTGATTGAAACAGCAGGGAAAACGGGGGAGATTCCGCTGGCCCGTAATTCGTTTTTTGATGTTCGGCTTTTGAGTTTGCCTCATGGCCGGCGCGAGCCGAAATGGAAGGGCGAAAATCGCCACGGGCTGATTGTGAGCGTCGTTTCCGGCGATGGGAAATGGGAGAGCGACCACACAAGCGGTGAGTGGACTCGGGGTTCGTTTCAAATGGGCGAGACGTGGTTTTGGCCGGCAGGATTAGTCTGGAGGTCCTTATCCGCCGGTCAGGACGGACTTCGACTGTTGTTGACTTGTTCGGTGGAATTGGAAAAGTTTCCGGTGTAGTCTGTTGAATTCTGACTTCGCTTTGCCGGTTGGGATTAAGATCCCAGACCGCTCTCTCATCCTTCTCGACCTTTGATCTCCTTTCATCTATACTCCCTCTCCTTCCTTCCGGTTGAGAGTAGTGGCCGTATTGCCCGAAAAAGCGGGAGGATGGAGAATTCAATGGAATGATCATTGGGGTTCCCAAAGAAACTTTTCCCGGCGAACGGCGTGTCGCGTTGATTCCCGCGGTCGTTTCCGCGCTTGCCAAAGCCGGGCATGAGGTCCTGCTGGAATTGGGGGCCGGAAAAGAGAGCGGCTATTCCGACGCCGCGTATCAGGAAAAGGGAGCCAAAATCGCGCTGAGCCGGCGCGAAGTTTTTTCCAGTTCCGCCGCGATCCTGCAGGTCCGTTCGCTGGGATCGAATGCGAAAGAGGGCCGCGCCGATTTGGAGCTTCTTAAATCGGGACAGACCGTCGTCGGACAGCACGACCCTCTCGGCGCGCCGCAGGCGGTCAAGGAATTGGCCTCGCGCGGCGTGATGGCCTTCTCGATGGAACTCATGCCGCGCATCACGCGGGCGCAAAGCATGGACGTTCTCTCCTCGATGGCCACCATCGCCGGTTACAAGGCCGTCCTCCTCGCCGCCGAAACGCTACCCCGTATGTTCCCGATGCTGATGACCGCCGCCGGAACGATTTCTCCGGCGCGGGTGTTTATCGTCGGGGTCGGCGTGGCGGGTTTGCAGGCGATTGCCACGGCGCGCAAATTGGGGGCGGTCGTTCAAGCCTACGACGTGCGCCCCGCCGTCAAGGAGCAAGTTCACAGCGTCGGGGCAAAGTTTGTCGAGATGGAACTCGAAACCGCCGGGTCGGAAGGCAAGGGGGGATACGCAAAGGAACTCGGCGAGGATTTTTACAAAAAGCAACGCGAGCTGATGACGCGGGTCGTGGCCGAGAGCGATGTGGTCATTACGACGGCGGCGATCCCCGGAAAAAAATCTCCCGTGCTCGTCACGAAGGAGATGGTCGAAAAAATGCCCGAAGGCGGCGTCATTATTGATCTGGCGGCGGAACGGGGCGGAAATTGCGAGTTGACGCAAGCCGACGAAATCGTCCGCGTCCACGGCGTCACGATTCTCGGTCCGACCAACCTCTCCTCGACGATCCCCTATCACGCGAGCCAAATGTATTCAAAAAACATTTCGACTTTCTTCGCTTATTTGGCGAAGAAGGGTGACTTGCAGATTAGCCCCGAGGACGAGATTGTGCGGGAGACGCTCCTGACGCGCGACGGGGAAGTGGTCCACCCGAAAATCCGCGAACTTCTGAGCTTGCCGCCGCTTCAACCTGAATCCAAACCTGAAGAAAAGAAGGAAGAACCGGTCAAGACGGCGAGTTAAATGAACCACATTGATTCTTGGTGTCTTTGTGCCTTGGTGGTTAAAAAGAGAAAACTATGAATAATCTTGAAAACGCTCTCTACATCTTAATGCTCTCGACATTCGTCGGATTTGAAGTCATCCGTCGCGTCTCGCCCTTGCTTCACACGCCGCTGATGTCGCTGACCAACGCCATTTCGGCCATCGCCGTCGTCGCGGCGATTGAAATCGCCGGAGAACAGGCGACCGTTTTCAGCACGGTGCTGGGAACGCTTGCCGTCATCGCCGCCACGATCAACATTGTCGGTGGATTTCTCATCACCGACCGGATGCTCAAGATGTTCAAGAAGCCGGAGAAGAAAAAAGAATGATGTCCCTTCTTGCCGATCTCGCGGTTCTGCCGGTCGTGCCGAGGGAAGCCGACGGCGATCCGGCCATCAGGCGCATATTGTTGGACGGCGCGTATCTCTGCGCGGCGGCGCTGTTCATCCTCGCGCTCAAGTGGCTGAGTCATCCGCAGACCGCGCGCCGCGGCGTGTTGGCCGGCGAAATCGGCATGTTCTTGGCGATTGTCGGAACTCTTCTCAAGCACGACATCGTTTCGTATCAATGGATTTTTATCGGATTTTTCATCGGTTCCGCCATCGGCGTTCCGATGGCCGTCTTCATGCCGATGACCGCCGTTCCCCAGCGGACCGCGCTCTCGCACGCCTTCGGCGCGCTCGCGGCGGCGTTGGTCGGAACCGCGCATTACTATTTGAATCAAGCCCAGCTTCAAACCGTCGAAATGACGGGATTGGTCGTTGAGATTCTGCTCGGCGGCCTGACCTTCACGGGTAGCTTGATGGCGTTCGGAAAATTGCAGGAGCTTCTTCCCTCCCGTCCGCTCACCTATAAGAATCAAAACATCTATAATCTTGCGCTCTTGGCTTTAACGGCGATCGTCGGGGTGGTCCTCATCTGCAAGCCCGGATGGAATTGGCTCTTTCCGCCGTTTCTGGTATTGGCGGCGACGTTCGGCGTTCTGTTAATTATGCCCATCGGCGGAGCCGACATGCCGACGGTCATCTCGCTTCTCAATTCCTACGCCGGCCTTTCGGCCTCAATGATGGGATTTGTCTTGAACAACAAGCTTCTTATCATCGCCGGTGCGCTCGACGGTTCGTCCGGTTTTATCCTTTCGATTATCATGTGCAAAGCGATGAACCGATCCTTCGCCAATGTCCTCTTCGGCGCGTTCGGAACGGCGGCGGAGACGATCAAGGCCGACGACATTTACGGCGGCAAGGTGAAATCGGCCAGCGCGGAGGACATTGCGATGATTCTCTCCGGCGCGCGGAAGGTCGTCGTTGCGCCCGGATACGGAATGGCCGTCGCTCAGGCTCAACACGCGGTCCGTGATTTGGCCAAGATGCTTGAAGAGCGAGGCGCCGAGGTCGAATTTGCAATCCATCCCGTCGCGGGGCGAATGCCCGGCCACATGAACGTTCTTTTGGCCGAAGCCGACGTTCCCTATGACAAACTGAAGGAGATGGACGAGATCAATCCGACGTTTCCGCAAACCGACGTCGCCATCGTCATCGGCGCGAACGACACGGTCAATCCGCTGGCGCGCACCGATCCGAAGTGTCCCATTGCCGGAATGCCGATTCTGGAAGTGGACAAGGCCAAGACGGTCGTCGTGGTTAAGCGCAGTTTGAGTCCCGGCTTCGCGGGGATTCCCAATCCCCTCTTCGCGTTTCCCAACACGCTCATGTATTTCGCCGACGGCAAGCAGGCGGTGATGGATCTCATCAAGGCGCTGAAAGAGACGTGAGATTTGCCGAGCGGGAAGAATGAAGCGGCTTAGTTTCATCACGGAGGCACGGAGGGGTGGAGCGAATCACCGGCGCAAATCCCCATGTCTCTGTGCCTCTGCTGTTCTTATTCAATTTGCTTCCGTGGTTTGGATTTCCTTTGTTTCTCCAGTCGGATTTTCCGCGCCGGCTGAAGAGTCGGCGGAGGAAGTCCCAGAGTCCCAAAGCGTCAGACCCCAAGAAGTCACGTTTCCCAGCGGCGATTTAATGCTTCATGGCTACCTCTACATGCCGCAGGGCCAAGGTCCTTTTCCTTCCGTCATCTGGAACCACGGAAGCGGAACCAAGGTGCGTCGGCAGGATAAATTGGGCAATTTCTACACGTCGAATGGTTTCATTTTCTTCATGCCGCACCGGCATGGACACGGGCGTTCGCCCGGAAAGCCGATCCTAGAGTTGCAAGACGAACTCAAGGAGCAACATTTGGGCCGTGATGAATTCCAGCGGGGAATCATCGGACTCCATGAACTTTATCTCAAGGACACGCTTGCCGCCGCCGATTGGCTTCGCAAACAACCCGACGTTGATCCCATGCGGCTGATCATGTCGGGCGTTTCTTACGGAGGGATTCAGACTGTTCTCGCCGCCGAGGCTGATGCGGGAATGAAGGCTTACGTTCCGTTCGCTCCCGGGGCGATGTCATGGAAGAGCGGCTCCGTTCTGCACGAGCGCTTGCTCCGGGCGGTGAAGAACGCCAAGGCTCCGATGTTTCTTCTACAGGCGCAAAATGATTACAGTTTGGGACCAAGCGAACTGTTGGGCGCCGAGTTGAACCGCAAGGGCGTTCCCAACCGCGCCAAAGTATATCTCCCCTTCGGCCAGACGAACGAGGAAGGGCACGCCGCGTTCGCAACGCGGGGAATGAACCTTTGGGGGGACGACGCGATGAAATTTATCGGCGATGTCCTTAAACCCTAAGAAAGAATTCCATTTTACTCCGCCCGCCGCAGAGTGATGGCGTAATCGGCCGTGTTAAAAACCAACTGGTTCTTTGAAATGACGACAATCGCGTAATCGGTCGGCTTGTAGTCGAAAATCTTGGACTCCATCGTGACGTGGACCTTGTAGTCCTCGACAAATTCATAGTGACCGCCGACCTCCCGCGCGCCCGACATCATTTGAAAATCGCGGTTGCCCGTCAGCGTGTAGGTTCCGTTTTTTCTGATTTCAACCTTGAGATCTAGCCCGTTGGCCTCGCCGCCGTTGCCTTGAACGATCACGCGCCATTGTCCGGCCAGCGGAACCTTCGGTTCGGCATGGCAGGCGACGGCAAGAGCGCATGCGAACGCGGGAAGAACGAATCGGAATTTCATTTCTTTTTGGAGTTCTTGTTGATGAAATCTTCAATGGAGGTTTTGAATTCGGGCTTACCGAGGCAGGTGACGTGGTTGGCTTCCGCCACGATCGTGACCGGAATATCGGGCCGCAATTCGCGCAACGGCTCGACGTTTTCCTTGCGAATCGGATCGTTTCCGCCGATGAGCACCATCGTCGGCGTCTTAATGGATTTCACTTCTTCGGGCGTCATGGCCAATTGAACCCAGCTTCGACGGCAGGCGATCAGCGCCTTGTTTGTTTCCCTCTTAAAATCGTCGTCATATCGCTCCGCCAGCCGAGGATGCGGTTGCAACCATCCCCATCCGCCGACAATGGCCGAGATCACACGCTCGGGATGCGTGGAGAGAAGCTTCATTGTAATCATGCCTCCCATTGAATAACCGACGACGTGCGCTCTCTCGATCTTTAGGTGATCGAGCAACCCAACGGCGTCTTCGACCATCTTGATCCCGTACTCCTCGGGTTGCTCCGGCTTGTCGCTCAGGCCGTGGCCGCGATTGTCCAAGGCGATGACCTTGTAATTCTTGGAGAGGAGATCAATTACGCCCGGCAGAGACCAATTCATCTGCGCGTTGGCGGTGTAGCCATGGATTAGAATAATCGGTTCGCCGTCTCCCTGAACCATGTAATGAATTTTCACGCCGTTGGAATCGAAAAAACCGTCTTCGGCGCGGACGGCGGATACAAGGGCGAGCGTGAGAGTCAATAGAGCGAGAGTTGAAAGGCTTCCTCGTTTCCCACCCATGATCGGATCCGTCCTTCCCCTGCGGTCTCCGCGGCTCAGCGCGAAATTTTCTTTAATTCGCCGCGATCGCTTCACGGTCGCGCGTGTAGAAATAAACCCCGACGCACATCTCGTCCGTCGTTTCCTCGCCGAACGTCACGTCCTTGGGAGGCTTGACCGGTTGGGCCGGATTCTCGGCGGAATTGTCGAAGACCGTGCGAATCATTACCTTGGAGCCGGTGGGAAGATGAAGCGGCTCGACAAGCGAGTATTCGGTCTGCCAGTTGAAATCCCAATGGGGAACCGCCACCAGATCCACGCGCTTTCCGTCGGGAAGCTCCGCCCACATCTCGGCGGACTTGCCGAGCAGGTGCATGTGCGGCGCAATGGAATAAATCGTGATATCCTCATGGATCGGATGCGAAGCCTCGACGACGTGATTCGCGTCGCCTGCGGGTATGTTCAGCCGGAAATTGATGGCAATTCCATCCCGGAGCGCCTTGTGAATCGGCTCCTTGGCGAAATGAAGCCCGACCCGCGTTTGGTCGCTTGCGGGTTTCCCGTTTCGATGATAGTGAACCTGCATGACAATCTTGCCGCCCGCCGGAATTTGATAGCCCGTTCCCTTCGGATAAACCTTGGGGCATAGTCCCGGTCCCCATCCCGCCAACTGGGAAGCCTGAAATCCCGGTCCGCCGAAACATTCATACCCGGGCTTGGAATCCTTGGCGTCGCGTTGACTTCCGACGGTTCCCTTGCGGTCCACGTAAAGAACGATGTGGTGGTCAATCTGACGGTTGCCGGGGAGAATCTCCACCTCGTTGACCCAGCGGTCCTCGGTCAAGCCGGGATCGAGAACGAAACAGCGGTAGTCGTCGCGTCCTTCACCCGCGACTTGATAGGCTTGGTCCATTCCGACGACCTTATCCGGCTCGCCAAGTGTCCAACCTTCATTGAATTTGATCGGCGCGGGCAGGTCTTTTTCTTCACCCTTTGGCGCGCCACTTTCGACCCACGAGGAAAGCAAGGCGATTTCGCGGTCATCCAAACTGCGGTCATTGGAGTAGGCGCGGACTCCTCCGGCGGCGGGCCAAGGGGGCATGACGTGCTTGGCGACTTGCTCCCGAATGGATTTGACCCACGGGCGCGCGTCCTCATAACTCAGCAAAGACATCGGGGCGATTTGTCCGGGCCGGTGACATTCCTGACAATGTTTTTGAAGGATCGGCACAACGTCCTTGCAGAACGTCGGCGCGGTTTTGACCGCCGAATCCGACTCTAACGCGGGCGACAAACGCGCCGTCCCCGAGACAACCGCGAACGCCAAAAGTCCCGCGCGATAACTCTGAAGAAAAATCATGATGTCCCCTCCGTTGGCCCGCTCACTTCGAGGTTTTGAATACAGCCTTGCGAACGCTGGAGTTTCCCTTGCGGTCGGTGGCGATAATCGTCAGGACATGCTCGCCGTTTTTGAGCGGCTGGGTTGTCCAGTCCACCTGTTCTTCCCGCTCATCGTAAAGACCATCCACGGGGAAAATAGGATTGGGGTCTCCCCCGTCTAAATCAGCCGTGATGGAGGAAATGAGCGAAAGGTCGTCCACGACCTTCATCGTGACGCGCGCCTTGTCGCCGGAGGATTTGACTTTAAGGTCTTCGATCCGGGGCGGGGTATTGTCAATGACGACCTCGTCGGAGATCAATTCCGCCTCCAATCCCATCCCGGCGGGATTATCGGAGGCGTCGCCGGCGACGACCTTAAACCGGTAGCGTCCGTCGCCGACGCCGTTGATCCCCAACGGAAGCCGGTTCGTCTTCAGCTTTTCTTCGATCAATTTCCACTCCGTTTCATCGGCGGCCTTGTAATAAACGCTAAAAATGAGCGAATCGCCGTTGGGGTCTTCCGCCAGCCAGCTTACGTTGAGGCTCTTGGGATTGGAGTCCGGTTTGCGTCCTCCGGCTTGGGGTTGGCTAGCTCCCAACAGGGAAGGAGGGGGCGAAGACGATCCCCCGCTCGAAGCGGTGATTGCCTTGCCCAAGGCGCCGCTTCCTCCCGATTCTCCCGATCCTTGCGGTTGCGCTTCGGGGATCATGGACACAATCGAGGGGCGTTGCGGGGCGCCGTCATTGATTGATATTTTCTTGATCCTAGGCGGTCGGTTCGGCTCCTGATAATAGGCTTCGACATAATCCGTCTTCAGGACTGGCTCCATCTCTTTGCCCGATTCAAGAGTCAGGCGATATTGAAGATACCGCGCGGGCTTGCCGCCGATGGCGATTCCCTCCCCCAGTTTGATCTTCTCGTCCTTGCTCCAACCCTCCCAATCGCCATGTTCGGGATCGTCATTGTTTCCCTTTCTGAAAGCGACGAGGACCTTTTGACCGTTGGTTTGCTCCCCCGACCAATAGAGACGCCCCCATTGGACGGGCGAAGTCGCTCCGATCACGCGGGAACGAAAGACTGCTTTCTTGGCCGATTCTTCCTTCATTTGAAAGACGACGCCGTTCCGTGCCCCGGCCAACAACCAGCCGGTTTCATGCGGGACGATTTTCACAATGAAGTCTTCTTTGGTGTCGGCGACCAGCGCGAAGGCGTCCTTGGGCAACAATTCAAAGATACGTCCCTTGCCTCCGGCGGCAACGAGCAAATTCCCTTCCTTGGTCGAGGCGATGGAATGGATCGGGCGTTCGGGGGAATTCCAGAGAGTCCGGGCGAACCCATCGCGCGTCAATAAAATCACCGCGCTCGAAGGTCCGGAGGGGGGCATCTTGCCCGAGGCTGAAAAGATGTCTCCCATGAGCTTTAATTCGGGGCTAGGGCCGCTGGCGGGTTGGCCTCCCGAAGCGTTTCCGCCCGACGGCGGCGCTTCTTCTCCGGCCCCTCCCGGTATGGACGCGCCGCCCGACATTCGCATCGTCATGGCAAGGGCCTGCGGGGTAGGGGATCGCTCGGTGTTCACCGCCAACGCCAGACCATCGGCCGTGGGAAGAATGGCGCGAATTTCATCGCTGTCCGCGTTGTAAACCACGGTTGATTTCTTGTCGGAGGGATTGAAACGATAAAGCCAACCGGGATTTTGCCCTGCGATGTAGATGACTCCATGCTCCTTTTCTTCCCCCTTGGGATTCATTGCTCCGTCTTTGTCAATCCAGAGCGCGAGAATGTTGTGGGAATGAAAGTCATGCGCGACTTCAACGTGGACGCCGTTCTTCTCCCGCGTGATTTTGAAAAGTTTGCCCTTGTCCCCCGTCGCCGCCCAGATGTTCCCCTTGGCGTCTTCCTTCAAGTCCCATACGAACTTGGCGTCAAGCCGCGTGAACGTCGTCAATTCGTCCTTGTCGCTGAGGCGATACAGTCGTCCGGTCGGTGCGGCGGCGATCAGCGTCGAGCCATCTCCCAGCGTCGTCATGGCCGTCAATTCCGGCTCCGGCAAATCGGCCAGAATTTTCGCTTCTCCTTTGGAATTGAGACGCACCAACTTTCCGTGGTGGCCGGTCGCGCAGAGATACCCCTTTTTATCCCCCTGAGAAAGAACGCTCCACACAATTTCTGTTTTCGTGTCGCCGATGACGCTCCGCTCGTAGGTGGGATAAAGAAATCCGTCGGAGGAAAGCGCGACACTCTCGAATTCCCCTTGTTGAAGCGTCTCGAAGTTATCGTCGCGCGCCACTTCGGTCGTGGCCGAACGCGCCGGAAGGCCGAGCGCGATCCAACCTGTCGCCGACAGGAAAAACAGAACGTCTTTGAGTCGTCGAATGAGTTTCAAATCGTGTCTCCCTTCAAATCCATTCACTCCGACGCCGCGCATCACTTCGGCAAATACCGGGCAACCCGAATGAGGAGCGACGCGCGTCCGGCGATCGGATAATCAAACTCGGTTTCCTGAACCATAAGGCGCTTTCCAATTCCCATGGATTGCATTTCCACGGGGGATGACGCCGCGATCAGGTTGCGAACCGTTCCCGGCGCCCCCTCGAACGAATCGCTCCGCAATCCGAGACTCATGTCCGGCTCGAACAAGTAAACGCGGAGCCGATTATCCGGATAATCCAATCTTTTCGCCAGATCAACCGTCTCTTGGAAATCGTAGGGCTGAAACAAGATCGGTTGATGCCTTCGGTCAATCATTAGGGAACCGTCCGAATCGGCCACGTGAACCAGATAATATCCGTCGCGCAGATCGCCCGGAAGTTGAAGACTGAGGGACCGGGTGTATTCGGGTCCGCGGTAGGGACGCCAGACGGTCTCCATCTCCAATGTCTCGCCGGGGCGTAGCGCGGAATAGCGAGCGCTGGTCTGAACCAGACGGTCGGTTCGAAATCCGGGGCGCGCGGAAATCTCGGCGTCAATGGATTCAACTTTCGCCTGTCGGTACGGATTTTCGATCAACAGAAACATGTCTTGAAGCAGATTCATCGAGAATTCGAAACTGCCGCCGGATCGCGAGGAATTGCGCAGGGTTTTCGCAATCGTTTGACCATCGGTGAGATGAATGGCGTATCGGCATTCGGTGGTCAGTTCCCCTCCCTCGGAGATCGAGCCTGTAAACGACTCTTGAAGGGTGATGGCCGAGGCCATCGGCAGAAAATTCCGGTTCTCCCAGATGGAATAACGATAATCGCGGGGACGCGACGCGGCTTCGCCGCCGACGCGAACGTGAACCGGCACGCGAGGTGGGGACGAACCAAAGACTCCGCCAATGCCGAATTCCCGGTCCTGTCGGATCGTCCCGACGATTTCCCGAGTTTGGCCCAGCTTGAAACTTCGCGCATAGGATTGCATGAATCCGAAAATTCGAGCCTGCGCCATGGGGGCTTCGCATTCCCCCTCCGAAAACATGGGATGACCAAAGGCGACCAGTTTGTCGCCGCTCCGATAGGTGACCGTGCCGATGGTTCCCATGCTGATGTCGCCGCTGACGATGGGAACCCCTAACGCCGATCCGTTGACAATGGGCGGGGCCGTTTCGGCGGGGTCCTCGGAAGACCCCGCGTTCGATCCGGCTCCCATGACTTCCAGTCCCCGCGAGCCAAAGAACTTTTGCAGGCGCGATAAACTTCCTTCGGAAACACCGGAAATGAGAAGGGGCGAGGAGAGCGGAGTCATGGAAATCGGACCTTCTCCCAATGCTTGAACTACTTCGGGCGTTCGGGGGCGAAATTCCAACCCGTTACCTGCTAAGGCGGTTTCTCCGACGTTCAGATAAGTTTTCCAATCCGATTCCCAATTCCATGCGGTTCCGCCGACGGATCCGGATTTGGCTCCCTTCCTTCCGGCAGGCGGGACGCCGGCCCCACCCGAAGCGGGGCGGTCCAAGGCCGACCAGACGCTCAGCATTTGCTCGATGGGAGTGATGCCGCAATAGGGGTGGTAGGCAAAGGTCCAGCCGTAGGCGACCGCGCCGATCACCTTGCCGTTGACATAAACCGGACTGCCGCTCATGCCCGCGACAACGCCGTGGTTCTCAAGGCTTTTTCCGTCCAGCCGACCAAGGATCAAGGGACTGCCGGGCAAAGCGTTTTCCTCGACCCCCAAAATTTCAACTTTGAAACCCTCGACGGTGAAACCGTTCAGGACGCTCCGCGCCTCGCCGATCATGCCGGGACGGATTTCGGAGGCGGGCATACAGTCGTCGGGGAGGGGAGCGCCAAAAGCGCCGTCTGCCGCCAAAACGGCAAGACAACAAGAATTCAGGAAAACGACAAGTCCCCAAAGCAAACGACGCCGACTCATGGGAGCCGACGTCATTTGTCTTCTTGGTGTCTTGGTGTCTTGGTGGTGAATGATCAATAATTCAGAGGGTTATTCATATAAACGCCAATCCCGTTCGGAGACGGAGTTGGGCGGCGGGGACGTGACATTAAACAGGCCGTTGTTCGAATCCGAGGAAAGTCCGGAACTCGAATCGGATGCGCTGGCCTTGCGCGGCCCGACTTGCGCCGCAGGCGCGATGTTGACGTTCACCGTTATCCGATTGGGATTGACGAAATTGGCGGTGTTGACCGTGATGCCGTTGCCCAGAGCGATTTGCGTGGTGGGCGTGAAGTGCGCTCCCGCCAGCGTGATCGAGACATTGGCTCCCTGCATTCCCTTGTCCGGATCGGCGGCAAAGACCAGCGGAGGATTTGGGCCGGGACTTGGAGGAGCCATGGCCGCCACGGCGACGTTACCGGTGTTGAAGTTTCCGCCGACGGTCCGGTTGACGTAGAAAATGTTAAGGGCGCCGATCGTGGCGACGGAGCTTGATACGCCGGACATGCCGACGTAAACGTCAAGGTCGCCGTCGTGATCAACATCCAGCAGTTCGACGTCGGCGGCGTTGCCGGTGAAGCTGATGCTGGCGGGTCCAGTCTCATTGAACCCACGCACTGAAGTCGGGAAGGGGAATTCGTAGGAAGCGTCTTTGAAGACCCCATGTCCGTCGTTGAGATAGAAGGTGACGGGGGTCGTGTAGGAATTAAAGGTGTGTTTGGCGGCGACGATGTCGAGGAAGCCGTCGTTGTTCATGTCTCCGGCGCGCGCTCCCTCGGTCGGGAAGACGGTTCCAATCGCCAGCGCGGGGAGACGAATCGCCGTCTCATCGGAGAAGACTCCGGGCGTATTATTCGTCGGGTCGTTAATAAGTAGGGCGGGGGGACGGTCCTCAAACGTAATGAACAAATCAAATGACGGTTCCCAAATTCCGGCGTGGCGTTTGGTGATGATACCGTCGCCGTTGATGTCTCCCGCGACGGTTTCGTCGGGCAAGTCAATGTTGTCGAGGATTCCGTTCCCGTTAAGATCCTCGCCCGGATCCAGAATCCCGTTGCCGTTTTTGTCTTCGCTACGATGAATCAATCCGTCACCGAAGATGTCTTCACCCGGATCCAAAATGCCGTTGTGATTGAAATCGTTGGTCCATTCTCCAACGCCGTCAAAGTCTCCAATCACAATGGAACGGGGCTTGTTTCCTTTGAACTCCGGAACATTCCCCACGACATCGGTGAAGTTGCCGAAACCGTCGTTTTTCAGGAAACGGAATCCCGGGAACGTGCTGGTCGAGCTATCGGTCTGGTTGGCGAAGATCATGTCGATGTGGCCGTCGTGGTCGAAATCGGCGGCGGCGATGTCGTAAGTGTTGTCATAAATTCCGGTCGGCGCGCCGCAGAATCCGGGCGCGGTCGGGAGATTGCTCTCGGTCATGTCAAAGAACCGCGGGAACGGCACGGGGTAGGGGAAGATCGTGAATGGATAATTGAAGAGGAGTGCATTGGGAGCTCCGGTTCCGTCAAGTCCGTTGGCGATGCAGACGTCGGCGCTTCCATCGCCGTTGAAATCGGCGACGGCCAGCCTTCGCCCCATGTTCTTAAGAACGATCGAACCGCTGGGATCGGGGCAGGGATCGGTCAAATCCGGCATAAGCGTTGTGGACAGGGCGAGCTCCAACACCTTCAAATTGATGAAGACACCGTCGCCTTTGAGGTCCGGATCCGGCCGGGAGTTAAAAAAGTTCTGCGATGAGATAACGAGTGGAAGAAGAGGACTCAATAGGTCATAAGCAACGGAGCTGTCCACATTGACGTGACAAACCGGGCCTTGTCCGCTTCGGGAGAAGAATAGATCTGAGGTGCCGTCTCCGGAAAAGTCCGCGGTGGAGACGCCATAATAAGCTCCCAATCCCGTGGAAACATTAAAGAATTCGCCCATGGTATCCCAGAGATAGCCGTTGAAATCTCTAAAAGGATCAGATTGCAGACGGGGCGAGGGGAAGCCCGCCCCATACGGTTTGAAGATCGTCATACCGTCATTGAAGGGGCGACCGGGCTCTTGGCGCGGTGCTCCCGAATTGATTTGGAGTTGCGGGTAGCTCCCAATCGAAAAGATGCCCCCATCCGCCGTGGCAATGTCGGGCCAGCCGTCCCCATTGAAATCTCCGGATACGACGCTTGTCGTCACGCCGTTTAGCGCGCCGGCGCCGAAAGGCGGAATCAACGAGGATCCATAAAGCGGCGGAATAAATCTCGGCGTCTGATCGTAGAACATGGTCGGATCCACCGTGGACTTTGGATCAGGTGGCTGGGCCGGATCGTAGATATTGTTAAACAGTACATCATGGGAGCCCAAGGCATTGATGAAAACCAGATCGTTGTCTGCGTCATTGTCAATGTCCCCCGCCAGAGGGACGTAGCTGACCTTGGGGGGCAAAACTGTCGTTGAGGGCAACTGTGTGGATGTCACATCGGTGAAATTTCCGAATCCATCGTTACTGAAGATTTGGTGCTGAACAGGAACGTCAACCAGAATCAGCCCGCCGATTTGGTCAAATCCGTGAACCACCGTCTCGGCGATCGCCAAGTCGGGAGAACCATTATTGTCAAAGTCGGCGACGGCAACCCCGTGCGGCTCGCCGAACGTTCCCGGCATCTCCTTATGGGGATTAATAATTCCTCCTCCGAGCGGTCGCACAAAAGAAATGCTTTCGATGGTGGTCGGATTAAAACTTATCCCTCGTCCAAGCGCGAATCCGTCTTGCGCGCGCTCAGCGCCTCGATCAGGGTTGGCGAAATCGGGCAACGCCAGCGGCTTATACCAGAACGGAGTTCCAAATTCAGTGTCGGAAATAATTGCAGGCTTCGGAACGCCTCGATACTCCCAATCCGCGATGGTCCCGGTGAATCCGCCGCGATTGATCCTTTCGAAAATGTCTTTCTCGGGAAATCCCGTGGGAGCTGTATAATCTTCTACGTCTCCCGGGGTTCCATCCGGCAGGCCTATCAGCAAGGGTTGCAGTTCCATCGTGACGGTGGACCCTTTGTCCCGGAGGGGGAATAGGCCAGACCCCGTGCGGTAGGTGTATTGCAAGTTCGAAAAGTCGAGTCCGTAATTGAGGCAGGCGAAAACTCCGTCGGCAATGCCGTCATTGTTAATGTCCATATTTTGATAGAAAGCACTTTGGGCAAGATTCGATGGCGTTGGCGGCGGAACAGGTTCGTCCTGAAAGCCGCGTACGCTGATAAGGTCCAACCCGTCGTCGGCGAATATCGGCCCCAACCTCGGCTCGAACGCATGCCATCCCATGGGCGAATTTGCACTCGAGGTGGCCGCACCTGTGGAATCAAAACTCCAAGTTGGCGGGAATACGGGAGGGACACGGTCGGTGTTGGCGGTAAACGTCAATGTGCCATCAAATCTGGGGATGTGCAAGGGTCCCGTCGGTGGGGAATTATTTGCGTCAAATACCGTTAGAGACGAATCGCCAAACCGATTGTCCGCACCCAAGGTTTCATCCACAAATACTGGGGTTCCCATTGGAGTTAGCGCGTCGTAGAATTTATTGATCAGCACTTCCTCGCAAAAAACCAAGGGTCCGCCGTGGAAAAAGCTGGACTTGGATACGTCGCGGAAATTATTCAAGACCGAAGGCGCCGTAATCTGATCCCCGGCGGGAGGCGAATTATTCACTCCCGGTCCGCTGGAATAATAACCGTCGCCGTTGGGAAAAGTGGTGCTTGAACTGGCGGGCTGAGTGTCAATCATTGCTACCGTGGCATCGTACGGATTTGTCGGCGCCACGCCGTTGCTTAAGTGATCGTCCTGCGGCGTCAGCAAGCTGACGATGATGTCCAAGTCGCCATCGCCGTCAATGTCGCCGACCGCGATACGGGAATAATTGGCCCAGCCGTCGGGGAAGAGGGGACCTTGCCCGCGGTTCAACAAACCGGGCAAGGCCACATCGGAAATCTCCATGAATCGGAATCCGTAGGGACTGGAGGGATCCGGCTCATTCAGATAGAGACGCAGATAGCCTTTGGCAATCAGTCCACCGTCGTTTCCGGCGTTGCTGACGATCAGATCAAGCCGTCCATCATTGTTGAAATCGCCGAGCTTTACGTCGCGGCTGTGATCCTGTTTCGGCGCGAGGACGTCGTCCAGCGTGCCGGGAAGACCGTCGGCGCCGAACGTAATGTCTTTGAACATACGAGGCGAATTGGGCTTGGACGGATCGGATGGAACGTTGAGATAAACGCGATTGGCCAGACCCGCGCCGACATCCGAACCCGGCTCAAACACGGCGACCACGATGTCCAAATAACCATCGCCGTTGAGGTCTCCCATGTCGGCTCCCAAGGCGATGAAATTGCTCGGCGTGATGGAACCGCCCGGTTGAACAACGAACTTAGGAGGAGGGGCCGGGGTTCCCGGGGGTTGTTCGGGTGTTCCTGTTCCCCCCGTGAAATCCTCCGTGTTGGTGACCACGTCAATCGGCGTCGTGATCGTGTCGGCGGTGACGGTAATGAATTCGGGCATCAGCGGATCGTCTTGCGTGGCGGCGTCGCGCGTCGGAGCCGAAGCCGCCGTTCCCCCGTAAAACTCGGGCGGGAACGACGAGAGACCCGAGAACCCAAGATTCACGTTGCTGATCGCAATGGCCGATCCGCCCAAAGCTTGATCAATATAAACGACGTAGTCCTCGCGGGGGGGCAAGTGTGTGAAGCGATAAATCGAATCCAATTTGAGCGTGGAAGGATCCAAAATGCCGTTGGCATTCCGGTCTTCTCCGGGATCCATGATGCCGTTGCCGTTGACGTCCTCACCCGTCCCGCTAAGGTCAATGTTGGGAAGAACATCCGCGGCCGGTACGATGACGCCCGCTCCACCGGTTCCGGGCAGGAGGGGAAAGTTCATGTTTTGCGAGGTCAAAACTTGCGCAATAAGCCGAATTTCTCCCGCCTCCGAGCCGATGTTGTCGGGATTAAGCTGGCCGGGGGGAGCGGGGATGCCGAGGAAGACAGGTTGGTCAAGGATATTAATGAGAGCCGTTTTTTCAGGGGGAAGATTGTCCGGATCGTCGGTCGGCAGAAGCAAAGCAATGTTTTCGCCGTTGAAAACGTGTCCCGCGATCTGACCTGTTCCGCTCGCCGAGGCATCCCCGTAAACCAACGCCAATCCCAGCATGTCGTCGAATTTGAGGACGCGCGCGTTGTAGGGATTCGTCGGAAAATTATCAGTGGACGGCCGCAAGAAGGGGGTCATGGTCGAGTCTTGAATGTAAGTATGCCCCACGCCGGCGGCGTGCCCAAGCTCATGAGTGAGAATCTCCTGAATGTCAATGCTCCCATTAATTTGATTGATGTCTTGCGGCGGAACGTCGGAAAGATTTTCAGGCCAAAGCACGTAGGTCAGGGCGCTGTTAAAGATGATGTCGGTTTCGATCATTTCGCCTTGGGCGTAATCGCGCGCCGGAAGGTTGATGTCCGCGTTCCCGTCGAGGTCCAAGTCCACCGGCAATAAGAGGCCGCTCTGAACCTCGTCCGCCGGAACGCCGGTGAACTCTTGGACGGAAATGGCGTGCTCAAGGAAATACTGCGAGGTGATGGCCAGAACGCCGTCTCCCAAGGACAAGACTTGGGATTGAAAGTCCACGACGTTCCAGCCGTCGAGAATCGCGTCCAAGGGTTTGGGGTTGGTGACAAAGGGCGAGGTTGAGTAATAGACTCCCAGATCGTAGGTGAAATTTGCGAAGGAGTTGTTGTCCCACGCCGCCAAGGCGCGTTGCATCGCAAAGAGGATGTCGGAATCCTGTATGTTGTTGGTGTTGGTCGTCGGAAGGAGAACCGGACCGTTGCCGGGTTTCATCAGGACCCATTTGATCGGCTGGCTGGCGGCGCCCCACTTGATGTTCTTGACAAACGTCTCGTCATCCAACGTCGTGGAGAGATCATTCTCCTTGGGGAACCAAAATTGCATCGTGGTGGCCGCGCGGGCCGGAGTCACAAGCCACGCGCAGGCCAAGATGGGAAGAACGGATTGAGTCCATCGGCAAAGGCGTTTAATGTTCATCCGTTTTTCCACCCTTGCCTTGTTTGGATTCTTGGTTTTTGACTCGCGCAACGACGCGCGCCTTCACGTCGCTCAGTTTTTCGTAATTCCGAATGTCTCCCAGCGAGCCGTTGACGTCCAACTGGTCTCTGCCTTGGCCGGCGGCGTCGGCCTTATCCATCTTTTGGGACAATCCACGCTCGGCTTTGACGCCCCGCAAAACGCCGGACAAAGGCTGGTGGGCGCCGCCCTTTGAGGGAGATCCCGCGGCTTGCGAACCTCCGGCTCCCTGCGCCGGTTGATTTTTCAGCGCTTTCTGCTGGGCATCCAAATAAGCCCGCATGGACTGATCATTGGGGATGACGCCTTGGCCTTCCAATCCGGGCCGGACAATGTGTTCCTGTCCCGTGGTCGGATGTTTGAGAACCGAAAAACGGCCATAAACGCGCCCCGTGACTTGCAGATTTCCAGTCTTGTAGAACCCGGGTTTGCCTTGTTTCTCCAATTCGGGATTGGGCTTGTAGCTTTGCGTGAAAAGGAGGACTTGCTCGCCGGCGACCATCGAGGTTGCCCCGTCCACGTGTTGATTGATCCGAATTTTATCCCCCATCGCTCCGCCGAGGTCCTCCATCTCCAAGGTTCCGTCCCCCTTGGTCTGGAGATGCCCCTTCCAAACGTCCTTGGGGCGAAGGGTGTAGATGGTCATGATGTTGCCGTTGCGGAACTCGGTCCGTTTGGCCTCGCAGGTCGCGGTGAAGATGTGTTCGCTCTTGTCCGTGACCTCGTCCATGGACATTTTCCGGACGCTGAGCGCCCAGACGGGAGCGCCCGTCGCCCAGCCGCAAACGAGCAGAAGCCCGACCCAACGACGAAACGGCAAACCTCGTGAATTCTTGCGCATCAAGCCAACCCTCTGCATCTTTATAGCGCGTTCCTCTCCAATCGCCCCATCTATTTTATTTATCGGACCCAATTTGAAATTCTTAACTCCGGCTTTCGGTTTCCCGGCAACCCCAAGATAGGGAACGCCCGCGCCGGACGCAATTCAATTTCCACTGCCATTTATAGACCATCTCACCGGATTGTCAAGTCAAAGAGATTGGAAAAAGGCGTGGGAGTTCAGTTCGCGCTCCGATTTGCCCTTCATTGCATTAGCGGGCTTTGTATTTTAACTCGCCTAACCGCAATTTGTGTTCGATTTGCGCGCCCCCCTTCTCATCGTGAACTTGGAGCGTCAAGTCCGGATCGGACTGCGTCCAGTCAATCCTGACCATCCCAAAATTCAATTTCGTATAGGCGCGTCCGATCCGATGGGAACTTGCTACGGCAAATCCGTGCGTGTGGGTGAAACCGCTCGACGTGACTTCGTAAAGCGGGTAGGAATCGGGCCGGTCAAGCCGCATGATTTCGCCCCAGTGCACGTCGCCGCTCAGGACGAGAACCCCTTCGGCGCGCGTCTTCTCCAGAAGATCGAGCATTCGCCTTTGCTCGCGCGGGAAAGTGGACCATGCGTCAATGCCGTAAAAATCGGCGAGAAATTGCACGCTGGAGCCGATCAGCCGAATCTCGGCCGGCTTGCGGAGTTCCTCCTCCAGCCATTTCCACTGCGCCTCGCCCAGCATCGTGGCATCGGGCGAATCGTCGGCCAGATATAATCCGATGCTATTTTTGTGACCCCGCGCCGATTTGTGGGGCGTGCGGAAATAGCGCGTGTCGAGCAGGATGACTTGAACGCGCTTGTCCGTCGGACCGAAAACGTAGGATTCATAGACCCCTTCGCGTTTTCTTCGGGGCGAATCCGGCGGATCGTTCCAGAATTCGAGGAAGACTTTCTGGGATTGCTCGCGCATGGGATATTCGCTTCCGGCGTCGTTGGCACCGTAATCATGATCGTCCCACGTCGCGATGACCTTTGATGTCTTCAGAAGGCTTTGAAACGCGGGGAGCGCGCCGAGTTTGGCGTATTCCCGTTTCAATTTCTGCATGTCCTTCGTGTCGCAATAGATATTGTCTCCCAGAAAAATAAAAAGTTCGGGCTTCTGCGGCAGGATTTGATCCCAAATTCCCTGTGGCTTGTTTTGATCGTCGCACGATCCGAATCCGATCCTGCCGATCGGCGGTTCTTCGGCGCGGATGAAGGAGGATCGTAGGACGATTGCAAACGCAAGGAGTGCGGCGGATGTGAAAAAATAGCGGTTCATGAGACTTCCTTTCGAATTCAGATTAGGCGGCGTTCTTGGCGTAATATCCCGCCACTTTGCGGATGGCTTGGGCGATGCTGAGGACATAATCCTCCGTCATCGCCTCGTGGATCGTGACTCGGATGCTTGTTTTGAGAATCGCCTCCGCTTCGGGGCAGTTCACTTTGGAGTAATCCATCGCGGTCAATCCCGCGTCGCGGATCGGCCATTTGCCCGCGAAAAATGCGTGTTTTTGGAAGACGGGATTGCCGTAAAGTGGAACGGGGATGTGTCCGGGCGAAACCGGCGCGCCCTCGGCGGCGAGCGCCTTGAAGAATTCGTCGCGCGAGCATGTGAAGGCCCCATCCTTCAGCCGGAACATGTAGAACCAATAGACGCATCGGTCGTCGGCGCGGACTTCATGGGGGAGGATTCCGGGAGTTCCGGCGATTTTTTCATTGAGCAAATTTCCGAGCCGCTCCCGTTTGGACGCAATCCCCTCGACCCGCTCCATTTGCGCGGCGGCGACGGCCGCCTGCGGTTCACTCATACGGTAATTCGTGGCGAACGCTTCAAAGAGACCGATCTTAACGCGGTCAAAACCTTTGTCGCCGAATTTTTGGAGAAGCGGTCCGAATTTCTCGCTGTTCGACGCGACAATTCCGCCGTCGCCGCAGGTGACGTGCTTGGAATTTTGAAGCGACCAGCAGGCGATGTCGCCGATGCTTCCGATCGGTTTGCCTTTGAATTTCGCGCCCCACGCTTGGGCGCAATCTTCGATGAGAATGAGTTTGTGCCGATCGGCGATGGCTTTGAGCGCGTCCATGTCGCACGGATTCCCGGCAAGGTGAACGGCGATGATCGCCTTCGTTTTGGGGGTGATGAGCTTCTCCACGGACGCGGGATCGAGCGTGAGCGTCGAGGGTCCGAGATCAGCAAAGACCGGCACGGCTTGTTGGTAAATCGTTCCGATGACCGTTCCCATGTCGGTGATGGGGGTTGTGATGATTTCCTCACCGGGTTCGATTCCCGCGGCGGCGACGGCAATGTGAATCGCCGCCGTTCCGGACGAGCACGACATCACGTATTTCATCGGACAAATCTTTTGAAACCGTTCGATCAGAAGCGTCGTTTGCGGACCCTTCCAGTAGAAGAGGGAATCCTGTCCCAACATTCTATTGAGTCGTTCGCGTTCCGGCTCGCCCCAGCGGATCGGGAGGGTGGCGTCTCCCTTGACCGTCTTTTCGCCGCCGAGAAGGGCGAGTTTCGGCGCGGGATCGCTCGGCTTGATTTCAGCGGCAAGCAGATTTCCGGCGATCAACGCGCTGGACGACGCGGCCATGAATTCCCGCCGCGACAGATGTCCCGAAGATGTTTTGTCCATGATCCCCTAACTCCTTTGGTCCCGAGATGGAACGCAAGTCGAATGATCCTGATTATTTCACCACCAAAACACGAAGACACCAAGGAATAATAGAATAGCTGAAAATTGCGAACTTGGTGTCTTGGTGACTTGGCGGTGAATTACAAAATCAAAATGATCGGACATCAGGTCTTCATTAGAAGTTGTCGGGCGTTTCCGTTTGTGATCGCCCGCATTTGATCGGGCGAGAGAGGAGACTCGCGGAGCTTCAGCAACGCAGATTCAAAATAAAAGAGAGGCGCGTTCGAGCCGAATAGAATCCGCCCCGCCGGGATTTGAGAAACCAAATTCTCCACGCCTCCGACCCCTTCAAGCCTCGCAATCTCCACGTAAAGATTTCCCGCCGACACAAGCCGGGTCAAAGATTCTCCAGTCAATTTTCCGAGGGCATTGAGAAGAACGACCCGCGAGCCGGGCGTCCTTTGAATCAATTCCGCCAATGGCGCGGGTTCAACCGGCTCGACGCGCAGAAGCGGATGCATCATTCTTTCGTCTTCCATGAGCAAAGCGATTTGGACGATAAGCCGACGCTCGGCGGCCAAACGGAATAGACGCGCAAAAGCGGGATCGTCGAGTTTGTATCCTTGATAATTGGGATGAAGCCGGATGCCCTGCATTTTGTATTCTTCCGCGCATCGGCGCAGTTCCTCCTCCCAGTCGGGGAATTTAGGGTTGATTGATCCGAACGGCAGGATCATCGCCTTTCCCCAGCGGCGACATTCTTCGGTGAGGCGGGCGTTCACCGCGCCGATGTCCTTATGAATCATCCCATCGAAACTCCCCGCCCACGCCTGAACGACGCCGTTCTCTTGGAGTTTTTTCACAAGCGCGGGCGTGTCGTCATAACGCAATCGTCGCAAAGGCCAGCGCGATAGATTGACATTCACGTCAATCAGCTCCTCTCGCGCCGATAAAGAACTAGAGCGAGCCATGGGAGTCGAGGTGCAGGCCTCGGTTCCCATCAAGCCCGTAGTCGCAATCGCCGCCGCGCCTTGGAGAAATGCACGGCGTCCGATGGAACGAGATTCAGAGGCGCTGTCGTTCTTCTTTAGCATTTCCCAGACTCGGTTCTCTTCTTGGTGTCTTGGTGAATTGGTGGTGAAGCATTTTCAATCTTTGATCCCTTTGCCTCAAGAATCGGTCGAAGGAGTTTTTTAAAATTTCCGCTGAACGCGAGTTGCTTGTTCCCTTCGGAAATATCCGCCCCCTCAACCTTTGCCAACTGCGAGGCGAAACTTCGTCCTCCGGCGTCGCTTCCATACAGGACTCGCTCCGCGCCCAATTCCCGAACCGCCATTTCCGTGAATCCCGCCGTCGGATCGCCGCCGGCCAGATCGGCGTAAACATTGGGATATGGCCGGATCGCCCGCAGGCCGATTTCCCAATCGCCGCCAGAGTGGCCGCAAATCAGCGTTGCCTTGGGATGCCGCGTTGCCAGTTCCGCCAAATCCTGCGGGGTGGATTCGCCGGGCAGATTACCCGTGATCTTCATCCATGTGTGCTGAAAGACAATGGCTTGAAATTCCGTGGCGCGTTCGATGATCGGATCGAGTTCCGGCGCGTTGCAATGCAGGGCCACCCACAATTTGACGCCGACCATCGGGCCGTCCCGGACGCAACGATTCAGTTCATCGAGGCTTGCCTTTGTGTTCTTGGGATTCAGATAAACGAAACCAAAAATGCGGTCGGGACGATGAGCGATGGCGCGCAGAACCTCGTTGTTTTGCTGTCGCATGTTCTCCGGCGAAGGATCGTAGGCGAATTCCATTCCCATGAAAACGCACAGCCGCGCAATTCCCATCCGGTCGGCGTACTCGAGAAGACGATCAATTCGTTCCTCCGGCGTTTTGCCCGCCACGCCGGAAAGATGACAATGGAGGTCCCAGATTTCGAAGGGTAAACTCATGATTTGTGGTTTGGGATTCGTTCTCCAAAACGCGGATTAGGACAAAGATTGTCAATTCCCCGCGGCATTCGCGCCCGTCTTGCAGATGCGGCCGAGCGTCTCTTGAAATTCGGGGGTCATGTCGCCGCGAAGAATAACGAGGGGCCGGAATTGACGATCAAAGCAAAAAATAGTGGCGACTTCGCTCTGGACGTCGAACTTTTCGGTAAACGCCCCCTTCCAATCGAGATAAATCGGAAAGGGATCGGGCCCCTGTCTGCGGCGAATTTGGGAACGAACGATGGGAGCCGTGGCGGGCATCATTTTCTTCAGGTCGAGCAACTGGACAATCTGGCACGAAGCGGGAACAGAAATTTTGATCCAATCGCTCCAAGCCGTTATTGCGATCTCGTTCTGTTGGCTCACGATGATCATAACCAGTCGGTCGGCTCCATCCCGCCACTGGAACGGTTCGTCGTTTTGATCCCGGAGATCAAAAAGTTCGGCGGGAACGGGAGTTGGAACAGGCGTGGCGAGGGGAGAGGGATCGGAATTTTCGCCGGCGGGTCTGGGACTTTGCGCTTCGGCGACCGGAGCCAGAGGAGCCGAAAAGGATTTTCGCTTGGAGGATGAGTCTTCCGGGTCGGGCGCGTTCATCTTGTATCCCGCGAGAAAGAGAAGCGGAACAAGCAATCCCGTCAGCGAAAACCAGCGATAGCGTCGTCCCTTGATGATCATCCCGGTTCCTTTTTCCGACCGTGCCCGGACGGCTCCAAGTGTCGCAGAGGAACCAATCCGCTTGCAATGAAATCGTGAATGCGGAAGATTCAATCGGCTTCGGTCCCCAAGCATGTTGCCAAGCAAAACCAGACCAATTTATCAGCCCCCGTCGAACCACGGGACCGGCGGAATCCAGTTTTTCGCCATCCTCGCCGTCAGTTTCCTAGTGTATGCTCCGGCGTTGCGGGGAGAGTTCGTCTGGGACGATTTTGATTTGGGCGAAAATCCGCTTTTGAGAACGGCAGGAGGATTGTGGAAAATTTGGTTCCATCCTTCGGCCAATGCGCGCGAAGCGCATTACTGGCCGTTGGTTTATACAAGTTTCTGGCTGGACAAACACTTGTGGAATTTGAATCCGTTGGGAAGTCATCTGGTCAATGTATTTCTCCACGGGATGAATTCCGTTCTTTTTTTTCATTTGTTGCGGCGGTTGGAAATTCAGGGGTCTTGGATTTCCGCGATGCTTTTTGCCCTGCATCCTGTCCACGTTGAATCCGTGGCGTGGATTGTGGAGCGAAAGGACGTTCTTTGCGGCGCGTTTTACATCGGAGCCTTGTCGGCCTTTTTACGCTGGGAGCGGAAGGGAAGAGGGAGCGATTACGGAATTTCGCTTGCCCTGTTTCTTTGCGCGATGTTGAGCAAATCATCCGCCGTAAGCTTTCCGGTCGCCCTCGCGCTGGTTATGTCGCGCAAGGCGATAAGCAAGGGAGCCGATTGGATTTCCAGAACAGGTCATCTCGGGACGATGTTGGCTTGGCTTCCCTTTTTTATTTTCGGAATGGCGATTGGCTATGCCGACGCGAATTATGCGCGGGGACATGACGTTTTGAATTTTTCGCCGCCGACGTTTGCGGAGCGAATCGCCATCGCCGGGAGGGCGGTCTGGTTTTACATTCTGAAACTTCTATGGCCCGCAAACTTGATGCCGGTTTATCCGCGTTGGCAGTTGAGCGCTTCGTCAATGGGATTTTGGCTCTTCCCGGTAACGCTCTGCGGCCTTTTTGTTGCCGCCGGCTTTTTCATGTGGGGGATGAACCGTTCGGGCTTAGCCATACTTTCATTCTACGGATTGAGTCTGGCGCCGACGCTCGGATTAGTGGATTTCGGATTCATGCGCTTTTCGTTTGTCGCGGACCGGTTTCAATATCTGCCAAGCCTCGGAGGGATTACCCTCTTGGGGATGGGAATGGACAAGGTCATCCGCGTTTTCCGGTCATCCTGTCGTGAATCAAAAAAATGTGCGTATTGGCTTCTCCAAACGGCCCCCCTTTGCGCGATGGGAATTCTAAGTTGGAATCGCGCTTCGGATTACAAGAATCTGGAAACGCTCTTTCGCGGGAATGCCGCAAAAAATCCTTCGGCTTGGATCGCGTTTTATAACGTCGGCATCGCGCTCAACAGAGACGGGAAAGCGGACGAGGCGACAGGATTCTTCGACAAAGCGATTGCCATCAAACCCGATTTCTCCGAGGCGCTCAACATGCGGGGGGAAGGCTTGGTCCGGCGCGGCGACATTGACGGAGCAGGAACTTTCTTCGCGCGCGCGGTGGCGTCCGATGGAACGAACGTCAAGGCATTGAACAATCTCGGCTCCGTTTGTCTCCGCCAGCGTAAGATCGCGGAAGCCATTGGATTTCTTCAGCGCGCCTTGGAGGTGAATCCCAATTTTGCCGATGCCCATTTCAACTTGGGGTTCGCCCGGTTGCAGGAGAGTAAGACGGACGAAGCCCTAATGTGCGCTGAACGCGCCGTGGCTCTTGATCCCCGCCACGCCGAGGCGTTCAATTTGATCGGCGTCATCTTGGCTCAAAGAGGGGACATGCCGGAGGCGACGAGGAATTTCTCTTCCGCCTTGGCAATTCGTCCGGATTTCGCGGAGGCCCGGACCAATCTGAACAAGGCTCGCGCTCTTCAAAATCCTTCCAATGGCTCCATGAGGATTCCGTGAAAGAGCGCGCCACCGTCAGATGGGCCGGATGCCTCCCAATGTTGGTCATCGTTGCGGCGACTTTCATAGTTTACGCGCCGGCTTCAACCGGTGAATTTGTATGGGACGATTTCTATCTCGCGGAAAATCCGCTTCTGCGATCCGCCGAGGGGCTTTGGAAAATTTGGTTTCACCCTTCGGCCATTGTCGCCGAGACACATTATTGGCCGCTCGTTTACACCAGTTTCTGGTTGGACCAACATCTGTGGAATCTAAATCCCTTGGGATGTCATTTGTTGAATGTCTTCCTGCACGGATTGAATTCCACGCTGTTTTATTATTTGTTGCGCCGATTGGAGATCGGCGGGGCCTGGCCCGCCGCGATGCTTTTTGCCCTTCACCCGGTTCACGCCGAATCCGTCGCTTGGGTCATTGAGCGGAAAGACCTTCTTTGCGGCGCATTTTATCTGGGAGGTCTCTCGGCGTTTCTCCGATGGGAGCGGGAAGGGAAGCGGGGCGGATACGCGCTTTCGCTGGGTTTGTTTCTTTGCGCGATGTTGAGCAAATCGGTCGCCGTCAGTTTCCCAGTCGCGTTGGCGTTGATCGCGTTGTGCCGAATGGGAGGAGAGGAAAGGAGCGCTTCCGAACGAAGACGGAGTGGATTATGGGTTGGGGCTTGGGTTCCTTTTTGCATCGCGGCGATTGTGATTGCCATCGCCGACGCCCGATATTCCCGTCGCCACGACGTTTTGGATTTTGCGCCGCTGTCGCTTGCGGATCGCATTCTGGTCGGCGGGCGGGCGATTTGGTTTTACACCTTCAAACTTCTTTGGCCGACGAACTTGACGCTGGTCTATCCACGCTGGGAAATCACCGCGAACTCAATTGGCGCTTGGATCTTTCCTGTTTCGCTGATCGGTGCATCGGCTTTGTCTGGCGCGATGTTCAGGCGCATGAACCGATGGATTTCGGCTATGCTTCTATTTTACTTCGCCGCCTTGGTTCCGACGCTAGGCTTGGTGGAATTCGGTTATATGCGATACTCGTTCGTGGCGGACCGATTCCAATACTTGGGGAGCTTGGGGGTATTCGCGCTCATGGGGATGCTGGCCGACAACGTATTCCTTCGTTTGGAGAAGCCGTGCGTCGAGTCAGCGAGACGAGCCGGATTTGGCGTGTGGGCGATGTTATTTTCAACCCTGTCCATTGTGACTTGGAATCGAGCGTCGGTTTACAAGAATTTGGAAACGCTCTTCCGCGACGTGCTGGTCAAAAATCCGCGCTCGTGGGTGGCGCATGAAAACCTCGGCTTTGCGCTGGACCGGCGCGGCGAACTCGATGAGGCGGCCCGTCATTATGCCACGGCCGTCGAATTGAATCCCAAACACGCCAAGGGGTGGAGTAATTTGGGCATGTCGCGACTTCAGCAGGGAAATGTCAAGGAAGCGGCCGAATGCGTGGAGCGCGCATTGGCCTTGGAGCCGGACTTTCCCGACGCAGTTTTCAATTTGGGAGCGGTTCGAGTCCGACAGGCGCGCTATGAAGATGCGATCGAATGTTTCCAGCGGGTTTTGGTTTTGCGGCCAAACGACGCCGAAGCGTTGTACAATTTGGGGTTGGTTTATCTTCAAATGAAGAAGGACGACGGGGCGATGGACTGCTTTGCGCGCGCCGTGGCCTCCAAGCCCGATCACGTTCAGGCTCTCAATAATCTGGGTGCCGCGCTTGCTCGCCGAGGCAAGCCGGCCGAAGCGGCGGAATACTTCCATCGCGCCGTGACCCTCCAGCCCGATTACGCGGAAGCGGTTTCCAATTTGCAAGCCATACGATTGAGGATGGGGCAAAAAGGGACTGAACGATGAGCAATGTTTCAGTCTCATCCCCTCGTCCTCCGGACGACCGAAGCGGCGGTTTCAAGCAGGATTGCCTCGTCGGATTGCTGATTGTCGCGCTGACGCTTGTCATCTACGCTCCTTCAATGAAGGGCGGTTTGCTTTGGGACGACGATCTTTATCTGTCGAATAATCCGACGGTCAAATCGCCCGACGGAATCGCGAGGATATGGACGGAGCCGTTTTCCTCTCCCAGTCCTTATCCCTTGGTTTTTACCGCGCTCTGGATCGAATACCATCTGTGGGGACTCGACACGTTGGGCTATCATTTGGTGAACGTGTTGCTTCACTCCGCCAATTCGATCTTGTTGGGGTTGATTTTGAGCAGGTTGGCCGTTCCGGGGGCGGCGCTTTCGGCGGTAATTTTTGCCTTTCATCCGGTTCACGTTGAATCGGTCGCGTGGATCACCGAGCTGAAGGACACGCTCTCGGGGACGTTCTACTTTCTCTCCATATGGTTTTGGCTTATGTTTATCGAATCGAAGCGGCGTTCCCATTATGCGCTGACCGCGCTTTTGTATCTTGGCGCGATGCTCAGCAAAACCGTCACCGCCACGCTCCCGGCTATTCTTCTGCTCATCGCTTGGTGGAAAGAGCCTGAAAATTGGAAATGTAGAATTCGGTTTGCCGTTCCGCTGTTGGGATTTGCCGTTGCCTTGGGGACGGCAACGGTCTGGTGGGAGCGAAGCCACTTGGGGGCGTCGGGGGAAAAATTTCATTTCAGTATTCTTCAACGGTGTCTCATCGCGGGCAGGGTTCCGTGGTTTTACACGGCCAAACTTCTCTGGCCTGCCCCTTTGATGACGATTTATCCCCGGTGGGAGTTGGCTCTGTCCATGCGGACAATATTCTTCCCGATTGCGACATTCCTTTCCCTTGTCGCCGCATGGCTACTGCGCGGCAGGTTGGGGAGAGGCGTTCTGAGCGCGGGAATGTTTTTTCTCATCACCATCGCTCCGGCGTCGGGTTTCTTCAATTTCACGACGATGCTCTACAGCTTTGCCGCCGATCATTACCAATATTTGGCCGGCGCGGGTTGGATCGCCCTCGTCGGCGCGTGTTTCGCGCGGACGGAGAACCGGATTCGAGGTCCTTCCTGCCGTCTCCTCCGGTGGGTTTTTCTTTTACTTGCCGCTGGTCTTGCCGGAGCAAGCTGGACCACATCCGAAGACTATAAGGACTTAAAATCACTTTTCAGCGACACGCTCTCCAAGAATCCAAAGGCGTGGGTCGCGCACTATAACGTCGGCTGGGCGCTTAGCGAGGAAGGTAATCTGGAGGAAGCGATTCGACATTACTCGAGCGCGATTGAACTTAGGCCCGATTACGCCAAGGCGTTGAACAACTTGGGCGAAATTCTGCTTCGGCAAACAAAGAACTCCGAGGCGCGGGATTATTTTAGCCGCGCCCTTGCCGCCAAGCCGAACTACGCCGAAGCGATGAACAACATGGGTTCGGCATGGCTCCACGAGGGAAATCGAGATCAAGCTTCGGACTGGTTCCATCGGGCGATTCAAACCGCTCCGCAATTTGCCGACGCGCATTTCAATCTGGGTTTACTGTGTTCGGACGAGGGCAAGTTGGATGAGGCCATCGAATCGTTGAGCCTCGCTGTCCAATGGAAGCCGGGGGACGCCGAAGCCCTCAACGCGCTGGGATCGGCATTGGGACGACGGGGAAAATCGTCCGAGTCCGCGGAATATTTTTATCGCGCCATCCGTCTCAAGCCTGACTTTGCCGAGGCGATCTTCAACCTTGGCGTGGCTCAACTTGAGATGGGAAACCTCGGCAACGCGGCGGAAAATTTCAACAGGGCGTCACAAATTCTGTCCGAATATCGGGCGCAGGCGGCGGAGGCTCTGAATGAGGCGGGACTGACGCGGCTCGGGCAGGGAAACACCAACGAGGCGATCAAAGTGTTTTCCATGGCGTTAAATTTCGTTCCCAACTCGCCTGAGATTCAGGCCAATTTGCGAGTCGCCCAATCCCACTCGCGGAGATGAAATTTGTCCACCCATCGGCGAACCCAATCCATCCGCCCGATAAACGGATTCTCTCCGAATGAGTGGATGAAGATTGGATTGATTTTTCTGGCAACTCTATTGATATATCTACCCGCCTTGCATGGCGACTATCTTTGGGATGACGATCTCTACATCACGGAAAATCCTGCGGTCGCGTCCGCTGACGGTCTGGCGAAAATTTGGCTCGATCCTCTGGCCTCGCCCAGTCCCTATCCGCTTGTCTTCACCACCTACTGGTTGGAATATCGCCTGTGGGGAGCGTCCGCGTTTGGTTACCACGCCGTCAACGTGATCTTGCATGGAGTAAACTCCATTTTGCTGGGCGTCGTTCTGCGGCGATTGGCAATTCCCGGCGCGTTTTTTGCCTCTGCGATTTTTGCGTTCCATCCCGTTCACGTTGAATCGGTTGCATGGATCGCGGAGCGCAAGGACGTGCTGTCCGGGCTGTTCTATTTTCTTTCGATTTTAAGCTGGCTTAATTTCTTGGATTCCCCCCGCGGACGGCACTACTTCCTCGCCCTTCTGTTTTTTTTCGCGTCCGTTCTGAGCAAAACCGTCACATGCACGCTTCCCGTTGTCTTGTTGTTTTTGGCTTGGCAAAGGAGGCCGGAAGCGTGGCGGCGGAGATTTGTCCTGCTCGCTCCTTTTTTCGCCGCAACGATGGCGTTGGGACTCACCACGGCTTGGTGGGAGCGTCACCGTTTCGGCGGAGGCTTGGGAGATATATCGCTGTCCATATTTCATCGCGGGCTGATCGCCGGGCGCACCCCGTGGTTTTACGCCGCCAAATTGTTCTGGCCATCGTCTTTAACGGCGATCTACCCCCAATGGAATCTCGCGGCGAATTCTCCATTACAATGGCTCTTTCCTGCCGGATTGGCCTTTGGCTTGGTCTGGCTCGCCGTCAAACGACGCTCCATGAAGGAGGCTCTTTTGGCGTCGCTCTTCTTTCTCGTTACGCTTGCTCCCGCGCTCGGATTCGTCAACTTCACGACGATGAATTTCACGTTCGTCGCCGATCATTTCCAATATCTCGCCTCATGCGGATGGATCGCTTTTTTCGCCTTCGCCTCGGTTGAATTGGTTGGACGAATGGGAGCGGTCCACGGCTGGATTCAGCGAACGGCAATGATTGCAATTCTCGCCGCTATGTTTTTTCAATCTTGGAATCAAGCGGCCAAATTCGAGAACGAAATCACGCTTTTTAGCGATACTTTGGCGAAGAATCCCAAGGCGTGGCTTGCCTACAACAACATCGGACGCCAATGGATGAAGCAAGGAAGATTTGAGGAGGCGACCAGCTATTTTGCGAAAGCGGCTGAGGTCAAAGCTCAATCCGTGTCGGAGAAAAGAGAGGACCAATCCATGGCGGAAATTTACACGAATCAGGGGCTATCGTTGGCTGGGGGCGGAAGAAAGCAGGACGCCATCAAATCGTTTGAGAAGGCCATCGCCGTCAAGCCTGATTTTTTCGACGCTCTTGCCAATCTCGGATCGGCGTATCTGGATCTGGGACGATCCGTTGAAGCGATTCCCTACTTGGAGCGCGCCGTCCAGTCGGACCCGAATCGTTTCGAGGGGCAAGTTAATCTTGGTCTGGCTTATATGAACGGAGGGCGATTGGACGAGGCAATCCAACATCTCGAGCGTTCGGTTTCGATCAGTCCTGAAAGTGCGGATGCCCTAGAGTTATTGGGCAGTGCTTTAATCCGGGCTGGGAATGGGAATGAAGGCAAATCGCGCTTGAAGCAGGCTCAATTCCTTCGGGAGGAACGTCAGCGTTGAGACCTGACTCCGCGTCGCCGCTTGATTCCCAGTTCACGACAGGATTAGAATCTCCCTCATGCCCTCCAGACCTGCGGAAAAAATCAACCCCATTACGGTCCGCGAAATGATCGAGGTCAAGGGGCGCGAATGGGATTTGGAACTTCTCGCCGGTGAAGAAGGGCTCGATCGAAAAATATCAACCTTTGAATTGAGCCGCCCGGGTTTGGCGTTGGCCGGATATTACGATGTCTTTTTCGTCGAGCGGGTCCAACTGATCGGCCTGACCGAAACGTCCTACCTCAAAACCTTGTCGACGGAGGAGCGAACGCGGCGATTGCGGCGGACGATGGAATTTCCGATACCCTGTTTCATCATCACTCGTTCAATGGAAGTGATTCCGGAGATGGTTCAAGTGATGCGGGAACTGAAAATCCCGCTCTTGCGCACGTCTCATATCACTTCCCCCTTTCAAGCGGAATTGGGGCAATTTTTGGAACGCCGCCTCGCGCCGCGCTGGCACATTCACGGCGTCATGGTCGAGGTCTTTGGACTCGGAGTGTTGATCCAAGGCAAAAGCGGCGTGGGCAAGAGCGAATGCGCCTTGGAGTTGATCCAACGAGGTCATTTGCTTGTGGCCGATGACATTGTATTGATGCGACGGGTCAGCCGGGGCCGACTCTTTGCCGCCCCTTCGCCCAATCTAGGATACCACATGGAAATCCGGGGCATTGGCATCATTGACGTGGAATCGCTTTTCGGCGTTCGTTCGGTCCGGGAGGAGAGCGAGCTTGCCTTGATCGTCGAATTGGAAAAGTGGGATTCCGAAAAAGAATACGAGCGATTGGGATTGGTGGAGCGGTTCAAGACCCTGTTTGATTGTCACGTTCCGCAAGTCGTTCTGCCCGTGGAACCGGGACGCAATCTTGCGCAATTGATCGAAGTGGCGGTTCTCATGCAACGGCTCAAGTCGCAGGGAGTCAACGTGGCCAAGAATTTGGACCGCAAAATTCGGAGTTTGATCGAAAAGAAGGAACAGAATCCCCAGCGCGTCGGGAACCCGTGACGGAAAATAAGTGGTTGAGAAATCCCCGGGAGTGGTAAGATTCCATGTTGGGCTGATGAATCAGTTCTGAATAGTGACGTAAGGGAGGAATCCCCATTGCGAAAAAAACGAACCCTGAAGCACAGCGTGGTGGAGCGTTTTTTGGAAAAAACTCACCGGGGAGATTCGGAACCATCCCCCGTTCTCCCGACGGAACTTCTCTCACCAAACCAGCTCCGACGATTCAAAAAAATGGTGCAGACCCGCAAGGAGCATATTCTGGACAAGATTTTGATGGACTAAGATGAGCGCCGAACTCGCCACTCCCATTTTACAGGAAACCGTAGGCTCCGAAAAGATTCTTGTCGTGGACGACGACGTCAACGTGCGCGACACAATCACGGAAATGTTGAAGATCGGCGGGCATCGGTGCGCCGGAGTGGCCAGCGTCGCGGAGGCCGAAAGCGAATTGAGAAGTAGCGCCTATGATCTGGTCATCACGGACATGCACATGCCCGGCGAATCGGGATTGGACCTGATCGAGCGCGTTCGGAAGCTCGACGATTCGATTCCCGTGATTCTGGTCACGGGTTATCCCTCCATTAATTCCGCGATCAATGCGATGAAGCGGGGCGCAATTGAGTTCATCACCAAGCCCTTCGATTTCGACAGCATCACGCAGGTCGTCACCAAGGCATTGCGCGAGCGGAGGTTGCGTCAGGAAATCCGGCGGCTTCAGGAGGACGCGCACAAGGCCGAGGTGATCGAACGGCTCAACCGCCAACTCAACGACCGGGTTGACGAGTTAACCCGCCTCTACACCATCTCCGAGGCCATGACCCAGTTCCTCGACACGGACGCGCTTTACAATCAGGTGGTTAAATTGGCGGCGCAGGTGACAGGCGCTCAGCGCGTTTCGCTGATGATGTTGGATCGGACACGGCGTCACTTGAAGATTCGAGCCTCGATGGGCGTTCCCGATGAGATTATCTCGCGAACAAAAATCAAGGTGGGGGATTCCATTTCCGGAAAAGTGGTTCTTTCCGGAAAATCCATCCGCGCCACGCGACACATTCACCAGACTTTTGAATCGGGCCGCGAGTCGCTGGGCCTTGGACATTACGCCTCGCAATCTTGGCTTTCGCTTCCGCTGGCCATTGCCGGACAGGTATTGGGAGTTCTCAATCTGACCGACAAGCCGGACCGCGCCGATTTCACCCTTGGTGAAGAGCAGATCATGCAAGTCTTGGTCGAAAAGGCCGGGAGCAAGCTGGAAAATCAGGCTCTTTACGAGGGCATTTACGCCAACCTTGTGGACACGCTGACCTCGTTGGTGACGACGCTCGAAGCCAAGGACCCGTACACACGCCAGCATAGTTATCGCGTGACCGAGTATGCCCTCCGAATCGGCGACGCGCTCAAGATCGGCGAGGAAGAGCAGGAGATGGTCGAATTTGCCGCGTTGTTGCACGACATCGGCAAGATCGGCGTGAGGGATCAAATCCTGACCAAACCCGGCAAACTCACCGATGAGGAATACGAGGCAATCAAGCAACACCCAACGATCGGAGAGAAGATCGTGGATCCTCTCGGTCTAACCGCCCCCGAGCGCGCCATTATCCGCAATCATCATGAGTGGTTTAACGGAACGGGATACCCCGACCGATTATCGGGGGATCAAATTCCTTGGCTGGCGAGGATCGTGACCGTGGCTGACGCCTACGACGCCATGACCTCCAGCCGCCCTTATCGCAAGGCGCTTTCTCCCGCCGAGGCCATGGCCGAGATCAAAAGATTGAGAGGCCAGCAATTCGATCCTAACGCGGCCGACGCCGCCAGGGCCATCATCGAGGCGGGCAACATGCGCCCCCGCGCCTACGACACCAACGGCTGACCGAATTATTTCACGACTTCAAATTCTTTTTTGAGGCGATATTTTGCCTCGTTGACTTTGCATCGCGGCCAACCCATTTCCTTGAGTTGACGCTCCACCAAATCGAGGGATTCGGATTCGACGTAAAGTTGGTGCGCGATCTTGTATTGCGCTTCTTCAACCAAACATCGGTCTTCCCGATAGAGGGCGCAGGCGAGGGGAGCGAGAAAAACCGCCGCAAAAGCGGCGATGCAAAGCGGCGTAAGAAGTCTCCGGAATTTAAGATGTGTTCTTTCCAATTTCAAAATGTTCCTCACCAGCTCCAAATGCTCGCGCCGTAAGTCAGACCTCCGCCGAAGGAGACCATTCCGATCAATTCCCCCGGATGGAGTTTTCCAGCGTGAACCGCTTCGGTCAGCGCGACGGGAATCGTCGCCGAGGAGGTGTTCCCGTAACGCTCGATATTGACGTAAACCTTTTCCATCGGAATGTCGAGCCTTTTGGCCGCCGATTCGATGATCCGCAAATTCGCCTGATGGGGGAAAATCCAGCGAAGGTCCTTAACGGTCAGGTTTTGCCCGGTCGCTTCAAGCGCCGATTCAATCGCTTTGCCGAGAATCCGCGTGGCGAACTTGAAGACGTCGCCTCCCTTCATCTGAATATGCGAACCTGTCTTTTCCTTTTCCACCGGCGTTCGGACGCGCGTTCCGCTGTCGTAAATGATGATGTGGGTGGCGAGCGTTCCGTCCGCCGAGAGCCATTCTCCCATCAATCCACGGGAAGGACCGGTCGCTCCCAAAATTGCCGCTCCCGCCGCGTCGCCGAAGAGGATGCAAGTGTTGCGGTCCTTGTAATCCACGATGCGGGTAAGCGTGTCGGCTCCGATCACCAATGCGGTTTTGTAAGTTCCGGCACGCAAGAGCGCGACGGCAACGGACAGTCCGTAAACGAAACCCGTGCATGCCGCGCTCAGGTCGAAAGCGGGACATCTTCCCGGAATTCCAAGATTGGATTGAACGATGCAGGCGGTGTTGGGAACTGTCGTGTCAGGCGTGCAGGTGCAACAAATGATGAGATCAATTTGATCGGCCCTCATCCCGGCGTGTTCCAAGGCCCGGCGCGCGGCGATGGTCGCCATGTCGGATGTGGCTTGGTCGGGAGCAACCATCCGCCGTTCCTTGATGCCGGTGCGGGAGATAATCCACTCGTCGCTCGTCTCGACCATTTTTTCAAAGTCGGCGTTCGTGAGAATTTTATCCGGGACATACATCCCCACGCCCAAGATGCCGTAACCGCAGGTTTTAACCGTCATGAGAAAAACGATTCGGCAGAGAGAAGGACTTTTACCTCTGAGTCCAAAACCCCGAAGGATCGCAACGCGATTTTGAACGATGGGGATGGGAAAACAAGAAAATACTGCGGTTCATTCATCAAGACTAAAACCGCCAAGATGCCAAGAAGAGAAACAATCGTATTTAATCGGCAACAAAATCTTCAGGGGCCGACTTGGCGATCTTGGCCTCTTGGCAGTTAATTTTGGATCAAAAAAAGCTTTTTAACGCCCGGATTCGTGCACGGCGTATTCGTTGGGATTCACCAGCAAATCACGCGGTTTGGAACCTTGATACGGTCCGACAATGCCACGTTGCTCCATCATGTCCATCACGCGCCCCGCGCGGGCGTAGCCGATCTTTAGACGGCGCTGGATATAGGAGACCGAGGCTTTGCGCGATTCGAGAACCAATTTCAAAGCCACGTCGTAGAGATCGTCGTCGGTCAGGCTTTCCATGTCGGCGGGGGGAAGGGGAGCGGCCGTCACTCGTCCGGCGGTCGGAGGTTCTAGGCGAAATTCACGGCCGTCTTCCACTCCGTCAGCGTCGCTTCCATTTTCATCATACGAATCCGCCGAATGACCAAGCGAGGAAAGCAGTTGTTCCTTGGCGCGTTGGGAAGCCGTCGGCGCGGGTGTGAAATCTTCGATTTGATAGCGCGCCTTTTCCTGCGAGCGAATACGGTCGGCAAGACGTTCGATCTCGCCGTCGGAGACGAAAGCCCCTTGAATTCGGAACGGTTTGACGCCGCCCGGGGAATAGAGCATATCGCCCCGGCCCATGAGCGCCTCGGCTCCGTTCATGTCAAGAATTGTGCGGGAATCCACCTTGGAAGAGACGCGAAACGCGATCCTCGAAGGAAAATTCGCCTTGATGATTCCGGTGATGACGTTAACCGATGGGCGTTGCGTGGCGACAATCAAATGAATCCCGACCGCGCGCGCCATTTGTGCCAGACGAATCACGTATTCCTCAACTTCATTCTTGGCGACCATCATCAAATCGGCCAGTTCGTCAATGACCATGACGATGTGCGGCATAAATTTCAGCTCGCGTCCCATTGCCTTCTTGTTCGGTTCAGTGTCGTTGACGATGGCGTTGTAGCCGTCAATGTTGCGGACGCCAACTTCGGCCAGTAGTTTGTAGCGCGATTCCATTTGCTCGACGGTCCAAGCCAGCGCCGCCGCCGCCTTGCGCGGATCGCAAACCACAGGCGCAATCAGATGCGGAATCGCCTGATAGACCGACAACTCGACGCGCTTGGGATCAATCATCACGAACTTCACGCGGTCGGGGGAATTGCGGAAGAGCATCGAGGCGATGATCGTGTTCAAACAAACCGATTTGCCCGATCCGGTCGTGCCTGCGATCAAGACGTGCGGCATTTGCGCGAGATCGGCGATGACCGGCTCGCCGGAAATGTTTTTGCCGAGCGCGAAGGAAAGCGGCGCTTTCGACCGCTTGAAGGCGTCGTTTTCAAGAAGTTCGCGCAGATAGACGCCGTTGGTCACCTTGTTGGGGACTTCAATCCCGACGGCGGCTTGGCCCGGAATCGGCGCGAGGATGCGGACATGCTGAGCCTTGAGCGCAAGCGCCAGATCATTCTCCAACGCGAGAATTTTATTTACCCGAATTCCAGGCGCGATTCGCATGGCGAAGCGCGTGACCGTCGGTCCTTGGATCACCTCGATCACTTCAACTTCTATTTTGAACTGGGCGAGCGTTTGCTCGATCTTTTGTGACAGTTCCTCGGCCTCGTCCTCGGTCATGCGATACGTGGCCGGAGGGGAAGCGGCCAGAATGTCAATCGCGGGCAATTCGTAACATCGGTCGGGAAACGCGAACTCAGGCTGATCCCGCTCCGCGGGGACTTGGCGCTGGCGTCTCATGCGGAACACGCGGAAAGGAGATTCCACCAAGTCTTCCTCGGCGTCGGAATCACCATTTTTCGATCCGAAACCATCCGTGGCGGTCGCGGTTTCGAATTCACGGTCGTTCACATATCCGGCGGGAGGATCAAGATTTCTTGATCCGTTTCCCCCCATCGGGCGAATATCCAAAATCGGCAGGGGAGCCATGACGCGGTCCGTGGACCGCCCACGGAAATTGATGCCGTGCAGAAGCCAACCGGTCGCGCGAAACCAAAATCGGCCAATGCTCTGTCGGATTTCGTAGGCGCGTTGACTCATGGGGTTCAACCAACGCGCGGGAATGAGAAGAACCCCCAAAGTCCGAAGAACAAAAAAACCGGCGTCGCGGAGCATCGTCTCGGAAAAGAGAATCGCTCCGATGACCAAGCAACCATAGAGAATCACAAACGCTCCCGGCCGGCCGATATACCGCTGGAGGTTCATGCCTTCGGCGTCAACCAGAAAGCTTCCAATCAAGCCTCCCGCTTCAAAGATGCGCGTTGCCTCGCGTTCTCCGCGCCGGATGAAATAGAGGGTAATGATGGCGCACGACGAAACCAAGATGGCGACGGCTCCCATCATACGAACCGGAGTTCGATACTGGCCGATCAGGGGACGGCGTCCCAGAATCGCATTGAGCGCGTTCAAACCCAGCATGGCGGGCAAAATGAAGGCGACGTAGCGCCCGAAGACGAAAACCAAATTGCGAGCGGTCCAATCGCCCGCCGAGCCGATCCATTGATCCGATCTCTGCGCGGAATAAAGGGCCAGAAAAAGCAACGTTGCGAAGACGGCCTCGGCAATGCCGAAAACTTCGCGAACGAACAACCGTCGCGGATGAACTACATAGGGAGGAGGGGAGGAAATTTCGGCGTTCCATGCCATCGCGGATGACCTGCGTCATTGGCCCCTTCAGCCGGGGGCCGAGTGCAACCGAGTCCGGTTTTTCCGGACCTAAGGATCGAATCCTATCCAAAATGATTGCCGGAGGCAAGCGTTATCTTCAGCAATTGGGGATGGACGAACACGGACGACACTGCGGCGTCTCCTTATGTTAATCCGTGTTCATCCGCGTCCAAAATCTTTTTGACGCGGTTCGCTACTTTGTTCGCGGGCGCGAAAATACCGATGCCATCGCTTTTGCATCCTCCGATAGGCGAGCAGGGAGTGGAGGCTAATCGGACGGCGTTCGGCGCGGACGATCTGCCGGCGTTTCCACCACATTCCAAGGCCGGAAAATACCGGCGAAAAACTCCTCCGGCGGATCGCGTTGATTCCCGCTCTTCCAATCGCCGCCGCGCAGTGAAGCGGACAAACGATCCAAGGTTCACGCAGACAATAGATCGAGAGCGCGTTGGCCAGCGAGTATTGCGTGATGCGCGGTTGGTTGCGTTCAGCGGAGCTGATCGCGTGATAGACGGCCGCGCTGGAAACGAACCGCGCTTTCCAAGGTGAATTCACGATGCGCATGGCGAGGTCCGTCTCTTCGCCGTAAAACTCGAACCATTCCGGAAAGCGTCCAAGCCGAATGAATCGCTCCCGATCCACCATGTAACCGCAACCGATGAAAAGGCTGATTTCCATTCCGTCGCGCGCGGGATCGGGCGCAAGCGGCGGATGAAACGGGGCGAAAATTTCAAATGAGAGAAGGACGGTGTTGGGATAGGTTCCATATAGCTCAACGGCCTTGCCGATCGCGTCCTCATTCAAGAACCATGAATCGTCATCCAAACTGATCAAATATCGGCAATCGGCCATCACGTCCGCCGCGCGATTTCGATGGTGAATATAGCCTTTGGAGCCTTCGACCCGCTCAACGCGAACCGATGGAAATTCGCTCCGGACCATCTCCGCCGTTCCGTCGGTCGAGCCGTCGTCGAATACCACGGTATCCAACGGCCGGTAAGTTTGTCTCGCGCACTCGCTCAAGGTCCGGCGCAGAGAATCCTTGCGGTTCTTCGTGCTGATGACGATGCCGACGCGAGGGGAATCCATCATCCGACGTTTCCAACGGAAGTCTTGAGGTGCCCGAGGATCGGCGAGGCCGCCGTTTCGTAGGAAAATCGTGTTTCAAAGAGGATTCGCGCGCGACTTCCCATTTCGACGTAATTCCGATTGCTCAAAATTTCCTCAATCCCGCGCACGATGCTCCGGGGATCGTTCGGGTCCACGCAGGCCCCGATTCGATCACTCTCGATGAACTTCAGCGTGGGATTCGCCGACGCGAGGACCGCCAATCCTCCGGCAAGATATTCATACAACTTGTTGGGACAGCAATAGGCGTCGTTGACTTCAATCCCCTCGCCGTAAGGGTAAAAACAGAGGCCAACGTCGGAACGCAGATACTCCAAGTACAGCGCGTCTCTGTCAACGGGCGCAGGAAACAAGACTTTCCGCGACAAGCCGAGACGATTGGTCAATGCTTGGAGACGTTGGACGTCGCCGGTGTTGCCTTGCAAATAAAGGTTTGCCTCGAAAGCTTGTGGGATCATGGAGAGCGCCGTGATGAAATTTTCCGGACACGCCAGCTTTCCGTAGGTCCCGGCGTAGATTATTTTGGGTGGTCCTTCCCGGTTGGGACGATGAAGCTCCGAGATTGCGCGGCGGGGCGGGGAATTGGGGAGGATAAAGGTTTTCAATCGGTTCGGGTCAAGCCATTTCCGTCTTTTCATTCGCTCCGGTTCGCAATCAATCACAAAGGACAACCACGAGGAATTCGCGCTCACCGCCCGATGCCCCCACCTTATCCGGGAATTGGAGTCGGCCAATTCGTCCTCGTAGTATTCCAAAAAATAAGCCGCTATCAGGGCGTTCTTTCGCCCGAGCATCGCGGCGACGCGCAAAGGGCCGAGACTTATCTCGTTGAATCCGATGATGATCTTCGGTCTGAACCGCAAAACCCAAAACCAGAATTTCAGCACGAAGACCAAATGGCCGAGCCTGCCCGGATGGCGCCGCCATGCCGAAATCACCGGTTCGCTTTCAGCAGAAAAGCGGTGTGCGCCGACGGGATCGAGGAGCAAACAATTCCCAAACGCCTCGGCCAGCGTTTTGGCAAGGAAGACAGGTTGGGGATACAGGGAGGAATCCTCATCGGTGAAAAGGACAATATCATCAGGGCGATGCCGCTTTTCGGGCGTCATGATGGAACCGCGGATTTCACCGGTATCCCCATTCCCTAAGCTGTCGCGCCAAATCCCGATCCATCGCCGCGGCGATTTCGTCGCGGATGTCTCTTCGCCAAGAATCGCATTGGGCGGAACGGAACGTCATGGATTTTTCGTTGAATACCCCTGAAGCAATCCGGCCCAATTTCCGCTCGTCCATCCCGAGGCCCAAGTATCGAATGACTCCGGCGATGGCTTCGAACTGCCTATTCCTGCTTCCGCCTCCTCGCTCCCCGACTAAATCTTCAAAGGCCATGCTGTAAGCCGCGGTGGAATTTTTCCATGGTAAAAAATTATCATAAAGCGCGGCCAGAGGAGCGCGCCCAAATCCGTTGCTTGATTCATAGTCAGGAATCCCTTTCAAAGTCGCCATGACTCGCTCGTCGGTTCCCGGCAATGATCGAAAATAGGCTGAGAGACGGTGGGTGGAATTCATTTCCGCCAAGTAGTGCGCGAAAGAAACCGCCGTCGCGCGAGGGTCTCGGTAAACAAAGAGAACCTTCATGTTCAACGCCCGCATAATCTCTTCCGTTTCCTTCTTCCAAGTCAGGTGTTCCAGAATGTATTCCCCTCGCAAAACCCGTTGCAAGTGAGGCCGGAATTCAGCCGGGTTGTAGTCCACGATCACGTTGGGATTAAACGGTTGATTCGCATAAAGGGTGTAGCCTAGACGATGCAGGAGTGAAGTCAGCAGGTGCGTTCCGGCCTTGGGAACGCTCGTGAGCAAGACCGGCGGATGAGACGGGTGCATCAGGGCGCGCGCATTGCGTAGTGCCAAGCGGAGGGATGCCCTGATTCGGGGCGGAATCATTCGTCTCAAGGTCAGAAAGCGAGGGTCCGCCATTTTTCAAAACGCCGATTCTACTGCTGATAACCCCACGCTTGAAGTTGTGGGGACAGACGATGATTCAGAATCTTCACCGTTTCCGGGTCAAGCTCGCATCGCCATGCGTCGCTTTGTCCCGAGCGAAACGTGACGGACCTGCGATCAAACGCCCGGTCGGCAAGGTCCTGAACCCTGCCCGCGTCTGCTTTCAGGCCGAGAAACTTAACCAAACCGGCGACCGCGATCAATTGCTTTTCGGCGCTCCCCCCGCCGGCGGGTCCGATCAATTCTTCAAATGAAGCAGAATGAACGATGGGAGAATTCAACCACGGGTGAAAACGATCAAAGATGACGCCGAGAGGCGCCCGTCCATGGCCTGTCCGGGATTTTTCATCCGGCACGCCATCCAAGGTCGCCATCACCTTTTCCCGAATGGTCGGCAACGAATGATAATAATCGTAAAAGTGATGTTCGGGACGGTCGGCAAAATGCGCGAAGGACAAACATACGGATCGAGGATCGCGATGGATGAAAATCAATTTGATCCCGCTCCGGGCGATTTCATTTTCGATCTCCCGACTCCAAGGAAGATGCTCCGTCACGTATTCGCCCGACATGATCCGATTCAAGTGGGGTCGCAGTTCTTCCGCGTCGCACTCCATCTTCACATCCGGGTTGAAGGGTTGATGCGCAAGTTGGCGATATCCAAGGTGATTCAAGATGCTTGCTCCCAGATATGTTCCGGCTTTGGGCATGGAAATTTGAAGAACGGGAGGCAAATCGCGCCGGGCAAATGAACGGACTTCCCGATACAAAGGTCGCAACCAAGGCTTGGCCCATCGCGGCGTGATAGTTCTGCCCAATTGGATCAGCCGGGTCATTCCATCGCGCTCCCTCGCTTCAAATTGGAGGCCTTCGCTTGGGGCGTCTCGACGACCTTGCGAAGATGGCCGCGCCAGAGCGCGTAAAAACCGAATCCTATCAATCCCGCGCAGGGAATTGCCGCGGCTCCCCTGTGCGGAATCGAATGTATCCCCAGCGCGGCGGCGACCAATAGTCCCAAACCCAACCAGACCAAGAGAAGTTCCGGCGCCAAGAGCAATCGCGAGGGGACCACGCCACGGGCAGTGTAGAAGGGCACGAACAAAACCGTTGTCGTCAGATACGACATCGCATACGCCGCCGCAAGTCCCGCGGAGCCATACCATCTCAAAAAAACCACCATGGGAAGAAAAATGCAGGCCCAAATAAAATTGTTCAGGCAACCCCACCAGACCAGATTCTTGGCTTGCAACATCCGGGTCATTCCGTTTCGGAACGCTGAGACGCAAGCGAAGAGCGCGATAAGAATTAAAGCGTGGGAAAATTCCGAGGAGTTGAATTTCGCCCCATAGAGAAACCGTATCGCCTCCGGAAAGACGATAATGGGAATGGCACAAGAAATCACCATGATCCAATCGGCCAAAAGGTTGAGCGCCATCAGCCGGGGACGGCTCTCATGAAAATGCGCGGCGAGAATCGGCGTCAAGACTTCCCCCGTGATCGCGGGTAAAAAGGTGATGGCGGTTCTCCATTGGCTTGTCGCATTAAAGATCCCCAAATGTCCGTAGCCGTCGGTTGTATTCACCAGCATCGAATTTGCCAGCCAATTTGTAGGCGCCACGATCATCCCGCTTAACGTGGCCGGCAGACTGAACTGCCATAGCGTGTGATATTCCCTCAAACAACCGGACATCGTGAACGGAACACCGTCGCGCGTCGCTTCAAACCGTGCCGCCAGATGATTAATGGAACATTGAAAAGCGAGAGCCGCGACCATTCCCAGAATTACCCCTCTCAATCCTCCCCACCAAACTCCGCCGACGATAAGAATGAAGGAGACCGCGCCGCTGATGGCATGGGTTTTTGCCAAGGTCTTGAAGGCTTCGAAGCCGGCCAAGGTCCCCGTTTGGGCTCCGTTGAGCGCGCCAAAAAAAAGAAACCCGGCGCTTAAGCGCAAAAGCCCGGACAATTGCGGTCGAGCCAATGTTTTTTCCGCAAGCCAAGGCGCCAGCCCCTCAACCAGCAGTACGCACAGCGCACCGGAAAACATGGCCGCCAATGAAACCAATGCCATGATGCGTCCCGCTTTCGCCGGGTCCTTGCGCCGAAATTCGGCCACGAATTTTGTGCTGGTCAATCCGAGCCGCAATCCGGCCATATCCCCAAACATTCCCGTCGTGCTGTTGATGATGCCGAGCTCGCCATATCCGTCCGGTCCCAAGAGGCGCGAGACAATGACGCTGGACGGGAGTTTGAGCGTCCGCGTCAGAACGGCGCCGACGAAATTCCACAGGCTTCCGCGCAAGAAGCGCTCCCTAAGATCGGCGCGGAGTGGCGTCGGAGTTTCCATTGCGGTTTCGTCGCCACTCCATCCGCGTTCGCTTCGGATCGGATCGGCTTCAACCTTTGGCGGCTCATCTGAGGGCGATTTCAAATTAACCCCCGCCATCATTGGTTGTACGCCATCGAATTTCCATACATGGTCGCCAATTTTTTGAGGTAATCGTCGTAGAGCGGCTTGAAACGATTCTGCATCTCAGCGGAGGCCGTCGGGAGAAGCGCGACAAAAGGATCCCCGATCTGTTCCATGTGTTCGGTCAGTTGCTTGCGCATGTTTTCAAGTTCTCCCTGAACCGAAGGGTCCGCGGCGAGATTGTTCATCTCATACGGATCGGCTTGAAGATCGAAAAATTCCTCGTTGGGGCGGTGGAGGAAGGACTTGATCCGGGCTGAGAGAGCGGGATTGTTCCTGCGCACGCCCGCTCCATTCATCGCCAGCCAACTGATGTTGTTCATGGCATCCTGCGCGATCTCCCCTTTGTATTCGAAATTGTAGATGTATTTGTAGCGCGCGCTCCGCACGGAGCGCATCGGCGTCGGGGGCCAAACGGCGTGTTCGGTCTGTGAGCCGTAGAGGAAATCCCGATGGCGGTCGGATTCTCCCCGCAGAAGAGGCGCGAAGCTCTTGCCCTGCATGTCCACCGGCGGCGCGATGCGGGCCATCTCCAAGATCGTCGGGGCAAAATCCACGAAGCTGACCAAGGCGTCGGTCGTGGTGGAAGGTTTCAGATGGCCGGGCCAGCGGATGATGAATGGAACCGCCAGACCGGCGTCGTATTGCGTGGCTTTGGCAAAAGGGAAAGGCGCGCCGTGGTCGCTCGTGTAAATGACAATCGTTTGGCTGGCGTAGCCGCTCTTGTCCAATTCTTTGAGGATCATGCCGATCCCGTCATCGAGGCGTTGAATCGCGTCGTAATATCGGCCCGTATCCTCCCGAACGTCGGGCAAATCAGGGAGATTGGGTGGAATCAATACTTTGGGACGATCAACGGGATCCGATACTTCTTGGCTCACTCCTTTTTTTTCTCCCGGTATGGGGAAGGGGCGATGCGGATCGTGAAAGGCGACCATGAGAAAAAAGGGACCGGCCTTCCGTTGGTGGCGGTAGAGTCGAAAGAAGTCGCCGAATTGGGCAAGGAATGCGTTGTTGTCCCGCTCCATGGCCGAGGGCAAGTCGGGCGAAACGTATTCGAATTTATAAATGTCCGCCGTGCCCTCGCCCGCCAGAGGACCGATATGACGCTTGCCGACCAACCCGCAATGGTAGCCCGCTTGTTCGAGATACGCGGTCATGGGCTTGATGTAGGAATAGCATTCCTTGAAGGCGAAGGCCCCGTTGGTGTGCGGATATTTCCCAGTCATCAGAACGGCCCGGCTGGGGACGCAGATTGCCGCCACCGTAAAGCAGTTATTGAATTTCAATCCCTCTCCGGCGAGGCGATCCATGTTGGGGGTCCGGATGGAGTCGTTGCCGTAGCAACCCGTGTAGAATTTTCCGTGATCGTCGCTGATGATCAAAAGGATATTGGGGCGTTGAGCGCAGACGCACAACGGGCGCAACGCCCAACATCCGAAAAAAAGAGCGACGATGATGCGTGTTTTCATTGACACCAGAAGATTCGATGCCTTCAAGAGCCGAAGTCTCAAGACCATAAGACAATCGCGGCTCGTCAAGGGTTAGGTTGATCGCCGCAACCGACCGAAGGAAGAGCGGTTTGGGTTTGAACCGGAAACATCGAGTCGGAGTCGGTCTCTTCGATCAAACGTTTGGCCGACAGAGCGGAAGGCTCTTCGGCGTCCCGATTTGATCTGTAAACATGGAGGTAGAGCCCAAGCAATCCTACGGCCAATGTACCCCAACCCAAAAATAAAACCCTCGCGTCAAAAACAATTGAAAGCAGGGCAAAAACACAGAGCAGACCGGTTCCTGAATAAATCACGATCACCGCGAATCGTCGGCTGATTTCCAACCGGTGAAGAACGTGGTGGAGATGATGACGGTCGGCCACGAAGGGGGATCGGCCCTTCAAAATCCGGCGGGTCAGCGCGATCACGGTGTCCGAAATCGGCACGCCGAGGGCGAGGATCGGGATGCCTAACGCCGCCGTGGTGGTGCTTTTTTGCGAGGTCAATATGGCGACGTTGGCCAAAAGAAATCCCAAAAAGAGACTTCCCGTGTCCCCCATGAAGACGCGGGCGGGATGGCTGTTGTGGAAAAGAAAACCCAAACATGAAGCCGCCATTGCGGCCGAAGTCAGCACCAAAAATACATTTGATCCTTCTCCCAGAAGTCCCACAAGCAGGAGTGTCGTCGAAACGATGGAGACCACCCCGGCGGCGAGACCGTCCAAACCGTCCAACAGATTGATGGCGTTGGTCACGCCGACGATCCACCCTACGGTCAACAGCAATCCCAATGGGGAAGCGAGATGCGTCATTCCGACCGACGGCAGGGTGACGAATCCCACGCGAACTCCTCCCGTCCAACAAACCAAGGCGAGGCCTGTCTGAACGATTAATTTTGTCAGGGGCCGCACCTGTCGCCAGTCGTCCACGAACCCCAAGGCCAGAATTCCGCAGGTTGCAACGAAGGCGGTGATAAGGGGAATGTGTCCGGCGATTCCAATCCCGGGGACCCGGACCGCGATCAAAATTCCCATGAGGCCTCCGAAGGCGATGGCCAATCCCCCCATCCGAGGCGTCGCTTCCGAATGACTATGGCGGTCTCCCGGTTCGGCGATTGCTCCCAATCGGGCGGCCAATCTTGCCGCCCAAGGGGTCGCCAAAACGGCCGCCAGACATGAAGCGACAACCGTTAAGAGAAAATAGGGGAGGACGTGAACGGGTTGGTTCGACAAGAGTGTCAACAGCGGAGTCGTTGTAATAGCGTGGCCGGTCCCACGCTTGGATCATGCAATCATCTTATCGGATGGGAATCAAGTTTGCCCAAACTTTTATTTATCCCTTCCGTCAAACTTCCAAAACCATAAACCTTTGCTCGATGGCTTTTCAACTGGAATGACCAAAATCGAGGGTATAAAAAGCTTTCGACGCGGATCGGATTTTGCTGGACTCGCCCGGCGTCCGGGGGAGTAGAATTGAATCACCGGGGGGAGAAAGGAGTGTAATCATCCGAGGTCTGAAAGGACCAAACGAACAACCGCATTCTCGATGAGCGAGATTCACTCGCGAAGGAGGACAACAATGAAAACCAATGGCTTAGTATTCGGACGAGCCGCAGTTGGTCTCTTTTTCGTTCTTTGTCTTGCTTTACTTCCCGCGGCCCATTCCCAGACGACCGTTTGCGGTTCAACCGAAACGGCGCAGTTGGTGGCGGGAGGGACCTCTAACTCGGGCTTCGTCACCGTGTCCAACGACACGGCTAATCTCTACGTCCAATACTCCGCAATCGGAATTTGGACGTTCACCAAAACTCAATTGTTTGTGGGCACTTCGCTGGCGGACGTTCCGCTAACGACGTCCGGCGCTCCGGATCCCATGAAATTTCCCTACATGACGACATTCAGCTCGCCCGCGACGAGCTCCATCTACACGATTTCCTTGGACTCCAACGGATATACCGTGGGGACGACCCTCTACATCGCGGCGAGCGCGATGATTCAACAACCTGCCAATCCGCCGCATGGACGCGGTCGCGGGCATGGACGTCGCGCCAAATCGGAAACGGCTTGGGGCGAGGGAACTCCCTTCGTGTCCGGCAATGGAGCCATGTATTTCACCTACGTGGTCCAAGCGTGCGATCCGACCTTGCCCCCCTGCGGCCAAACCATCAATCCGGGGGATTTCCGAACGCAATCCCAAGGAGGATGGGGAACGGTGGCGAACGGCGGTAATCCGGGAACCTATCGTGACGCGCATTTCACCACTTGCTTTCCGAGCGGAGTGGTCGTGGGCGATCCGGCGGGATTCACGCTGACGCTGACGACTTCGCAAGCGGTGGCGAATTTCCTGCCTGCGGGAAAGACCCCTTCGGTCTTCACGCGCAACCACGTTGACGAAACTTCAACCGAAGCCGGTGTTCTTGCCGGTCAAGTCGTCGCGCTGACGTTGAGCGTCGGGTTCGACTTGTGCGATCCCGCATTCGGCCTCAGCCCGACCTATTTGATGGACTTGGTGGTCAATGATCCAACAAGTCCGTTCAATGGGATGACGGTCCAAGACGTGCTTAATGCCGCCAATCAAGTATTGGGCGGCACGTCCACGCTTTACACGCCTTCCCAAATGAGCGACGTCGTGTCGAGCATCAACGAGAACTTCGTTGACGGGACGATGGTGGGAGGATACCTGTGTCTGCCCACGGCTTGACTTGTCATTCGCTCTGTCTTTGCCTTTATTGAGACGGCGAAGGGACTGAGAAGGGAAAACAGGAATGGATTCGTCCGAAGCGAGGCGTTGCCATCGCTCCGGCGAGCCGTTCTTGTTTTCCCATTTTTTTTTTGCAAGTCAAGCCGATCCGTAATCGGGCGGCGCTAAAACCGTTTGACGTTTTGGCGCGGCTGAACGAAGCTGGGATGCAATGAACGACAAGGAAAAATCCTCCGAATCGCAAACGGAACCGGATTCAACCCCGGCTTTGATCGGGGAAAAGACCGGGACGGACTCGCGCCGCCGTCACCTCACGGCGACTTTTCTCAAGGAAGTCGCCATTTTCGTCACGGGCGTTTTCATCGGATTCTTCTGGAGCCAGTATTTCATCCAAGTCGGCGAAGAAGCCCACATCATCATCGTTCTTCTGCTGGTCATTTTCTGTCTGATCCGGTATATCTACCTGTCGCGGCGCTGAGCCGCAACGTTTGAAAAAATTCACCTTGATTGGGGGATTTCGTGAAACGCCCGCGCGCCTTCACGCTCATCGAATTGTTGATCGTCGTGGCGATCATTGCGATTTTGGCGGCCATTGCCCTTGTCAATTTGCTCGAGGCGCAGACGCGTGGGAAGGTTGTCCGAGCCAAGGCCGAAATGCGCTCCCTCGCAACAGCGATTGAAGCGTATTGCGTGGACGCCGGAGGCTATCCTCCCCCTTCCTCCAACGGATCGGGAGCGCGACTTTGGCGGCTCTCCACCCCCGTCACTTATTTTTCCGACCCCAAAATGAAGGAGCCTTTCGAGGACAACGGCCTCATCAAACATCCTCCCTACGGCTATCACGGTCGCAATGAACTTGTGGACGTCTTTTGGAACAACAACGGATTGCCGGGCAATTTTTCCGGAACGGAGAAGGTTTATTGGTGGCTCTTGCGAAGTAGCGGTCCCGACAACGACCGTGACGGAGGGGGCGCAACGGCGTTGGATCAATTCCCCAGCGCCGATCAATTCAGTCTGTTTATCTATGATCCGACCAATGGGACCGTTTCCAAAGGGGATCTGTGGCGTTGTGGAGGCGAGCCGATCGGCAATGGGGTTGATTCGGTTCCATTGATGGAACATTGATTTCATCCTCCTCATTCTCTTTCTCATTCTCCTACTCCTTCTCATTCTCGATCTTTCACCAAGGTTGGAGACGATGCTAAGAAAGAGAAGGAGTAGGAGAATGAGAAAGAGAAGGATTCAGAATCGGACGGCATCATTGAAATCGAGCTACGCGCTCTGTATGATCCCCCATCCTCAATCGCCCCTTTGATTGTAATGAACGGCAAAAATCCCCAACCCCCCATCCGCCATCTTCGCTGGTGGATCGGCGGGATGCTGTTTTTTATGTCGGTCATTAATTACATTGACCGCCAGACTCTCGGCGTTCTCGCGCCGATCCTCATGAAGGAATACAACTGGAACAACAAAGATTTCGCCACCATCCTCATCGCTTTCCGCATCGCCTATACCGTCATGCAAGGAGGCAACGGGCGGTTGCTCGACCGCTTCGGAACGCGGCTTTGGCTTTCGATCAGCGTTGGCTTCTACTCCGCAGTGCAAATGTTGATGATGACCGTCAATGGATTAGTGGGGTTTCGAACCTTCCGGTTCCTTCTGGCCTGCGGCGAGGGGGCGAACAATCCCGGTGCGACCAAGGCCGTTTCGGAATGGTTCCCGCCGAAGGAACGCGCATGGGCAGTTGCGTGGTTCGACGCCGGGTGTTCCATTGGAGGCGGAGTCGCGCCGTTCATCGTTCTTTTTCTCTACCGAGCGTTCGACGACTGGCGTCCGGCGTTCTTCTTCACCGGGAGCCTCGGAGTCGTCTGGCTTATTGCTTGGCGGTTTATTTATCACCCGCCGGAGAAACATCCGCGCATCTCGCCGGAGGAACTGGAACATATTCGACGGGAGCGTGGGATCGCGGGGGCGGGGGAATCGGAGCCGCCCGGAATCCAATGGTCCAAACTTTTCCGCTATGGCCAGACTTTGGGCATCATGGCCGGGCGTTTTCTCATTGATCCCTACTGGTTTTTCATCGAAGGGTGGTTCGCGGTTTATCTCAAGAGCAAGGGTTTCAGTCTGGAGCAAAGCATGATCGGGGCATGGGCGCCCTTTCTCGCCTCGGACATCGGAAACTTCGCCGGCGGCGGCCTTTCCTATTTTCTGATCCGGCGCGGTTGGCCGATCGGGCGGTCGCGGCGGACGACGCTCCTGACCTTCGGTCCCAGCATGTTGATTTTGATTCCGGCGGCGTTCCTTGACGATTACTGGAGTTTGCTCGCGCTTTTCTCCTACGCGACCTTCGCCTACTCGGCTTGCTCGACGATCTTCCTCTCGCTTCCCGCCGACGTTTTTCATTCGCGGGCGGTCGGCTCGGTCGCCGGATTGGGAGGAACCAGCGCAGGGGGTGGGGTCATCATCACCACCTATCTCATCGGCTGGGTGACCGACAATTTCTCCTTCAAGCCGGTCATCATCACGGCTTCGATCCTGCCGTGCATCGCCACCTTGCTCTTTGTATCACTGGTTCGCCGAGGCGATAAACCCGATCCCGAAAGGGTGTTGTTGGATTTTTAGTGAGTGCAATTTCCCCCCAATCCTCGGTTGAACTTCAATCTATCTTCCCATGGTATCTGCGATGGCTGAGCATTTTGGACTATCTTCTCTTTGCTTCTATCGTAACTGTGCTTTCAGTCTGTCTTGCGGTCTTGATTGCGTCCTTCTTCTATGGGAAGACCAAAAACGGGCCTTGGACTGAACAAGCCCGCTTTGCACGAACCTCTTACCGCGCAAGCGGATTCGCGGCGGCAATGACCGCCATCGGACTATCCCTCAATGTCAGCGCCCTTTGGGGCTGTATTTCACCGATCTCCGAGAGAACACTCATCGTAGTCGGAGTGGTCACCGTTATCGTGGTGGGTGAAAGCGCATGGTTTTTCATACGTCGCCGACTATTTTTCCCCAGACTCACGGTTGCCGATGGGGTCCGGGACAGCATTGTTTCTTATCTTCTTTTTTTACCCGGGTTTCTCGTCATTGGTATTGTTTGCGCAGTCATTCCCGCAAGGATTAATGGAACGGCGGTCGCCATCTTCGGCGTTGGTTTCGCAATTTATTGCATTTTCATGACCGGCGGCGGTTCCTTGCTGACTCTCGTTCTCGGTCTGGCACGGCCCGCTTCGGTCCGTCTTATGAACATCGTCAGCCGGGCCTCCCAGTTAGTTGGCGTTTATCCCAAGCGGGTATATGAGTTGGCGTGGTGTAGATCGAATGCAATCGCTTATCCGATTTTCCAGCACGTTTTCTTCACGGATGATCTTCTCGCCACCCTCAATGATGAGGATCTTGTCACGGTTGCAGTTCACGAGTTGGCGCATCTGAGCGAATCGCGAGGCGTGAAGGTTGCCCGATTCCTGCATCCGCTTGTTTTCTACCCGTTCGCCGCTCTGATTCCCGCGATGGGTGAATTCGGAGCAATGGGGGGACTGGCCGTGATTATTTTCGTTATGTTGTCTATCCGTGTAATCGGGAAGATCGGTCTGGCGCGGAAGATGGAAATTCGAGCCGATTCTGCCGCGAGCGGCCACCCCGAGATTGCCAGTCAATATGCTAACGCGTTGGCAAAGATTTATCAGCGCAATCTTGCGCCTGCGGTCATGGGAGCCAAGCGAGGCGCGCATCCGGATTTATACGACCGGCTAATCGCTTCCGGCGTGACGCCGACTTTTCCGCGTCCAAAGCCTCCATCCCGTGCGGCGATTCTGGCAAGCTACGCTCTCATCCTCCTCTTTGTCTCCCCAATGGGCGTGGGTCCGAAAATTCTTTTTACAATTCTCGCGCGCCGCGGTTGGAACGACGCAACCTCGATGGAACGGCTTGCTACATTAGATGGCGGACAACCACGAACCATTTGGCGACTCGCCTCTCTATTGGAAAACAAGAACCAAGCCGAAAAGGAGCTTGCCTCGTGGCATCTGTTAGCCGAGTTTTGTTCACGCCCGGGTTCTCGCTACGAATCGTGGCTTGTTGACGCGCTTTCCGGGTTCGCTCGCCAACTCGCGAAAATGAATAACTTGCAGGAGGCGGAACAAGTTTATCGGGACGCCCTGAATCTTTCTGAAAAAGAATGGGGCGTGGATTCCGTAAAGACCGGCTGGCAACTTTATGGTTTGGCGTGCGTTATCTGGAAAAATCCTTCTCGTCGGAATGAAGCGGAGGCAATCGCGCGCCAAATCCTCAAAAGATGCCAAGACCAAGCCGATGACGATGATGAAGAAGCGCGTAAACTGTGCGCCTACGCGAAGTCTTTCCTCCCCAACTGATAGTATTGTGCTTCCAAAATCAACGGTATCCTCGCCCCTTCGTCTCTTGGCTTATCCGCTCTTCTTCGCATCCGGCATGGCGGGACTGGTTTATGAAATTGTCTGGACGCGGATGTTGCTCACCATCTTCGGCGCGAACATTTACGCGGTCAGCGCGGTTCTTTCCGCCTTTATGGCCGGACTCGCGCTGGGATCGCTTCTTCTCGGCAAGGCGGGCGACCGACTGCGCTACCCGTTCCGATTCTATGCCATGTTGGAAATCATGATCGGAGCCGCAGGATTTATTCTGCCCATGATCCTCCGACAAACGGCGGGCGTTGACGGATGGGTCTATGCGCGTTGGGGAGATAATTTCGCCGTTTTAACTTTCGGACGTTTTCTGACGACGTTTCTCATTCTTCTAATCCCGACAACCTTGATGGGCGCGACGTTGCCGGTGCTTTCCAAAGCGTTGGTACACTCCAAGGAAAGTCTCGGTCTGCGCGTCGGCGAACTTTACGCGATCAACACCGCCGGCGCGGTTCTCGGCGCGTTCGTCGCCGGATTTTACTGGATCGGCAAATTCGGCGTCCTGCAGACCGAATTCACCGCCGCGATTCTGAACGTCTTTGCGGCGTCGGGAGCTTACGCGATTTCTGTCGTCACCGAGAAATTCGCCGGTGCAGATCAAGAATCCGAAATTTCAAATCCCCAATCCGCAATCTGCAATCCACAATCTGCAATCCCTGAAACGCTTCCTTACGGTCGCGGTTCGGTCAAGGCGGTATTGTGGGCCGCGCTCGCGTCGGGCGCGGTTTCAATGGCCGCGCAGGTGATTTGGTCCCGCGCGCTGATTTTCCAATTCGAGTATCTCAAGAACACGACTTATGCCTTTTCCGCCATGCTAACGATTTTCCTGACCGGCCTTGCGCTCGGAAGCGCGCTCGCGGGATTGTTCGCGGACCGCGTTCCCAATCCGCTACGGTTTTACGGTCTTATTCTTGCTCTGATTGGCGTCGCGATGGCGTGCTCGGTAAATGTCCTCCATCAAGGAGCCGGGATCGGTTTTTTGCCCAATCCCCTGAGCGCCGACAAACAAGCGCTCAACTGGCCGATGGCCGTCGGCAACATCATGGCGCAATCGGCGATGGTGCTGGGCGTGCCGACGTTGCTGATGGGGATGGCTTTTCCGCTTGCGGTTCGGAGCGTCGGTTCCGATGGAGGCATCGGCGCGCAGGTCGGGCGTCTTTACGCTTTTAACACCGTCGGTTGCATTTTGGGGCCTCTAGTTGCCTGTTTCGCCATCGTTCCGATCCTCGGATTAAGTTGGGGGTTGATGCTTCTCGCCGCCGGTCAATCGCTCGTGGGTCTCGTACTTCTGCACAATCCTTCTCATTCTCATTCTCCTTCTCATTCTCCAATTCCCATCGCGATTCTAACCCTCGCCGCTTTCCTTCTTCTCGTTTTTGTTCTTCCCCGCCATGGCGGCATGCAGGTTCTCGATCCCGGCCAATCGCTCGAATTTTATGAGGAAGGTCCGATGGCGACAGTCTCCGTCGTTCGCGACGCCTTCGGCTATCGGACGATCAATGTGGACGGCGTCGGCGTGGCGGGGACCGATCCGATGTTGCAGACCGATCAGAAATCGCTCGCGCACCTGCCGATGTTTCTCGTGACAAATCCTAAGAGCGCGCTGACGGTCGGCTTCGGAAGCGGCGGCGCGTCGTATTCGTATCTTTTGCACGACCGGCTAGAAAAAGTTCATTGCGTCGAAATATGCCCGGAAGTTCTCCATGCGGCTCCGCATCTCCAAGACGCCAACCACGGGTTGTTGGAGAAAACAGACCGTCGCTATCGCGTGATCTTCGACGACGCTCGCGCCTATCTCACACACACCCGCGAGCGTTATGATATCATCGCCACCGACTGCACCGATCTGCGCTATAAATCCAACGCCAATCTTTACGACTTGGAGTATTTCGAGGCGTGCCGGGAGCGGCTCAATCCCGGCGGAGTGGTTGTGGTCTGGATGCCGCTGGCGGGATTATCGGATGCAATGTTCCGCGTCGCGCTTCGGACTTTTTATCGCGTTTTTCCCAACATGGGAGTTTTCTATCTCAACAACGAACCGACGCATTACATTCTGCTCGTCGGCTGGCGGGATGAGATGACGATTGATCCGCGACTTTTTGAGCTTGGATTGCGGAACGTGAACGTCAAATCCGATCTGGCCGAATTGTTTTTGGACGATTCCATTAAGCTGATTTCAACTTTCGTCACCGGCGGCGATGCCATGAAAGATTATCTCGTCGGCGATGAAATCAACACGGAGAACCGTCCGCGTCTGGAATTTGAATCGCCCAAATACGGTTACGGCGATCAACCGATCCTTGATAACCTCAATTCCCTGCTGGCGATTCGAGTCTCAGCCCGCAATTTTTATCCGACACCCACCGACCAGACCAAGGAAGTTTTGGGTAAGACATTGGCCGATTTGGATCAATACGAAGCGGCTTTGACCAAGATAATCGAGGGGCACGCGCATTACCGAAAGCTGGAAATGGAAGCGGCGGCGCGGGATTACCTTGCGGCGTCGGCTCTCGCGCCAAAGGATTCAAGTCTCAAAAATCTTCTCGGCTTCCGCGAACTGCGGCTGGGATTCCAACTGCACAACCCTTGGTCCGCGATCATGCTGGGGCGAGTTTATCAAATTCAGGGGATGAACGATCAGGCGGTTTCCTGTTTGCGCGACGGATTGGGCTGGCTGGCCGAACCGCGAAACGATTTTGAGCGCGGGTTATTGAAGAACGCGGAAAATTGGATTCAAGAAATGAATAAAATGCACCACGGAGACACAGAGAAGTAGGCAAAATTCGCTTCCCGAATTTTTCAACTTCTCTGTGTCTCTGCGGTGAATCCTTCTTGCTTCCCTGCTTCCTGTAATCGCAACCGCGTCAGGATCGCCATTCCGACCGCCAAGACCATGATCGCGCCCCCCGACCAGAATGGCCAGCGCAGGCCGATCACTTCGCTGAACGTCTGAGTTCCAAGCGTAATCATTCCGCCGGCGACCATCGGCCCCAAAATTCGCGCCAGCGACGAAGCCGATTGGGTGATGCCTAATGTTTCCCCCTGACGGTCGGCGGTTGTCGCTTTGGAGACTAGCGCGAGAAGCGAAGGAGTGCAAACTCCCTGTCCGAACGACACAAATCCCAACGCGACGAACATGCACCAGATTTGCGGAATGATCGGCAACAGCCCCAATCCCACGGCCTGTGCCGCGATACCGACGATCACGAGCATCGGTTCGGAAACAACCTTTACCAGCTTCCGAACGACGTAGCCTTGCATGAAGGCGAGCAGAAGACCGATGTAAATGAACATGCCGTAAAGTCCGCGCTCGGATAGCCCGAGTTCCGGAGTTCCCTTGATGTAAAGGCCGAATGCGACTTCCAAATTTGAAAACGCCAACGTCGCCAGAAAGAAGACCCCAACAAGCGGCCCGATCACCCGGTGGGAGAGAGAGGAGACGACCCGCGTCATGGGCGCATATCGGCTCGGGGCTTGCGTTTCCGCCCTGCCGCGCGATTCCTTCGGTAGCGACTCGGGCAAACTCCGAATCGCCCAGAGAAAATTGAGAAGACAAATCGAAGCCGCCGCCAAACCGGGGCAGGTTTGTTCCGCTAGACCGGGAAAAAATTTTGAACGGAACAGCGCCGCGAATCCGCCGATTACCGGGCCAAACGTGAACCCCAAGCCAAACGCCATGCCGATCAGTCCCATGCCCGCCGTCCGTTTTTCCGGTTCGGTGACATCGGCGATGTATGCCTGCGCGACCGAGATATTGGCTCCGCAAATCCCGCCGACGATTCGAGCCAAAAGAAGCATTGGATAATTTCGCGCGACGGCGAACATCAAATACGAGGTGGTGGAGCCGGCCAAGCTTAACAACAAAATCGGACGCCGACCCATCCTATCTGAAAGCCGTCCCAAGAAGGGCGCGAACAACATTTGAAAAATCGAATAGGAGGACGACAGAAGTCCGATGAGGAGCGACCAATACGCCCCGTGAACGTATTCCTTGGCAATGTAGCTGTAAATCGGAATGACGATCCCGAATCCGAGCAGATCAATAAAGACGGTGAGAAAAATCAAAAGTCGGGGAGAGCGTTGTTTCATTGGAGGTTGTGAATTGTAGATTTTGGATTGCCGTTCGTGAATTTGACAGGATTTACAAGATTGACAAGATGGATTTCCAGGAAATCCTGTTCATATTGTTAATTCTGTCCGTTCATCATGGCCTCATGGGTTGGGTCGCGGTCGTCTTCGGCTCCGTGCTCATCGTCAGAGTGGCGGTGGTTTTCTGATCCCGACCGAGCGCCAATTGGTGAATCGTGGGGAGAGGCGCGGCGCGATACTGCTCAAATTCCGGTCCTGTCCGATAGAGCGTCACGAGCGGCACGTCCATCAATTTCCATTCTCCCAGCGGGCGAAAGATCGGCGCTTGAGTGAGAGCGCGCTCCTCATTGCCGAAAAATCCCTTGCGCCAAAGAAGAAGACGGGCGAAGAACGGCGGTTCCCCTTCCAACCGAATATCGCTCCGCAATTTTCCCCAGCGTTGAAGATGCTGAAAACATTTTTCATGCAAGGCCAAAACTTTGAGATTGCCTCCGGGCGGGATTTCCTTGTTGATCGTTTGCAGAACGTCGTCATTGACCGCCTCGCCCCAATAGGTCGTTTCAAATCCCTTGGCTTCGGCGCCGGGCAACCCACCGACGAAGGGATTAAAGTAGGACAAGAAGTAGGGATAATATCGATACTCCGCGATGCCGCCATCGAGCAAGAGGGCAAGCGCGAAGCACCAGCCCAGAAAACGCAGATGTTTTCCCGGCAGATTCAACTTGCGCCTCTTCTCGTCGGCGCGTCGCGCCAGATGGAAAATCATATTGGCTCCCGCTCCGGCCAAAAGCGCGACGGTTAGAAACACGGGAACAAAAAGTCGCTCGCCGTCGTATTTCGGCGTTTCCGGTAGCGACGCGACGCCCCAATGGGTTAAGCCGACCAGTAAATAAAGCGCCCAAAGCGGGTTCTTGAAAATTCCAACGAGCGATCCCAACAATCCCAACGCCGCGAAAATGAGGACCGAGGCCGGAACCGTCACGCCGATGATCACCGAAGGATAAAACCACGGCGCGGGAGGATTGCCGTAGCCCCATTTCTGATTCATAAACCAAACAGCGGTTTGCTGGTGCGTCGCATAGTATTGAAGATACTCAAGAACGCGATGGATCGTGTCGTTCCAGAGCCACGGCCACATCCCGACGAATGCGAGCGGTCCCAAGATCGCCATGGAAACTAAATTATGAACGCATTTGGATCGCGCATAAAGATAGCCCCAAAGAACCAACGGCGGGATTAAGAAGAAACCGTTGATCTTCGTCGCCAGCAAGACGCCGAGAAAAATTCCGGTCAGGAGCGACCAAAATCTCGAATCCAGACCCCGAACAAAGGCGTAGATCGTCAGGAGCGTCATGAAATTCAACGGGGTTTCCATCGAGGCGAAATGGGCGTGGCCGAAAATGCGCGGTAGGGCCAGATACGACAACGCGGCGATCAATCCCGCCGGAGCGTTCCATGCGCGACGCCCCAAGAGATAAAGCAAAACCAGCGTCAACCCAAACAGACCCGCGTTCGGAAACCGCATTGCCCGGATCGGTCCCATGGTTTTCTCGAAATAATGAAGCGATAGCCCGCTCAGGATTTTTTGAAAACTGGGATGCTCGTGGTGCTCATCCCACGCGGCGTCAATGGCTTCGCGGCTGAAGACGTTCTGACCGCGACAGGCGTCAATCAACCACTCCGCCGCTTTTTGCGACGGCTCGTAATAATACGCTTCGTCCCAAGCGTAACCGATTTTGTCTTGGGTCGTGGCGACGAGCGACGCTCCGGCGATGAAAAGGAGAAAGGGGATGAAAACCCATGCGCCGCTTTGGGGAGGAGGGGAAGAACGTGAAAGAGTATGGGAAGGAGAAGGATCGGAATTTTGAGATGGCGATTTTTTGCGCGTGGTGAAAGCGGGCTGTCTCGGAGCTTCCCCGGGCTTTTCAATCTCGAATTTCTTGTCGGAAGAGGCGGTCATCGTAAAGGATTTTCAGCTTCTTCAATGGTGCGCCCGGACTCAACAACGGCGCGAGTTGGGCGCTCCCTTACGGTCGCGGCTCGGATGACAATAACCGCGGTCATCGTTCGCCGTCAGGATTGCGCGTCGGATTTCGGGGAGCCTTGGGACTTGTTTAGGAGCGCGTTCAATCTTTGCGACAAATGGGAAAAATGCCGCGCCGCCTTGTTCTCGTGGATCAAGCCTTTCTTGGCGGTCTTGCCGATCACTTGGAAGGCGTCGCGCACCTGCGCCGAGGCTTGCTCGGCGTTTCCATCGGCCAGCGCCTTTTCGGCTTTCTTGAGCGCGGTTCGGAAAGCCGACCGTCCCATCCGGTTGTGTTCCCGCCTCTTGGCGGTTTGGCGAACGGCCTTGGCCGCTGATTTCTTGTTGGGCATTTCCCTCTAATTCCTCCGCAAATTTTCATCCCGGGCGGATCGCCCGGATGTTTTCCGAATCCTCAAAACGGACCATTTTATCGTTTGCGCGCGACAAGTCAAGATTTCCCTCGAAAAATCCGGGCGGGAATGATATTTTCCCGCTCTTTGCGCCATGGGGGAAGACTTGGAGAGGGAGCGCTGGGACGTGAAAAATCAGCAATGCGAAGGACTGCAATCCATCGGGAACCGTTAAATCATGCTTGAAAACTTGCCCGAATTTGTCTCATCTCTGCTCGCGCAGGCTCCATCCGGCGGCGGCGGATCGCTTTCCTCCAGCCCCTTCGGCTTCATGGTGCTCATGTTCGTCGGCCTTGCGGCGATTTACTATACGATTGTTCTCCGCCCCCAGAAGACCGAACAAAAGCAACGCCAAGACATGCTCGACAACGTGGGCAAGGGGGACCATGCCGTCACCATCGGCGGGATTCACGGCACGATTGAGGCGGTGGACACCACCAAGGGAATTGTTTCGCTGACCGTCGCCCCCAAGACGGTCATCCGAGTGAACAAATCCGCATTGTCGAGCGTCACTCCCAAGGGGAAGGGCGGCGATTCGAAGGACGAGCCGAACGGCTCGGAGAAGTAAAAGGAACCCACGGTTATGAAGCGAATTTCCCTCTGGCGTCCGGCGACCATCGCGGCCATCACGCTGATTTCATTCATCCTTTTCTTTCCGACGGTGCGGTATCTCATCGCCCTGCGCGAGCCGTTGCCCGCCGATCCCGCCCAGAAGGAAGCGCGGGAAAAGGAATTGGACGAACTGCGCAAAAAGGCGATTCCGCTCGGACTCGATTTGCGCGGCGGCGTGGACGTGACGTTGATGTTGGACGAGAAGAAGGCGATGGCCGACGCCGTCAACAACATGGTCGCCACGCTCAAGAATGATTTCGCCGACAAGAAAATCTCTGCTTCAGTTCGTCCCCTTGAAATGGAATTTGCCGTCAAGGCGCTGGACAAGGCCGACGCGCGCAACATTTTTAACACGCTTCAAAATTACGCTCCCCGACTGACCGGCGATTACTCGCAAGCCAAGTTGGAGGAGATGCAGGAAGTCAAAATCGGAATGAAGAAGGAGGCGCTGGAGGATAAATTGCGCCAAGACATCAGCGGCGCGGAAAAAATCATCCGCACGCGCCTTGACAAGTTCGGCGTCACCCAGCCATCCATCGCCATTCAGGGGCGCGACCGCATCCGCGTTCAAGTCGCCGGCGAAAAGGACCCGGATAAGCTGATCGAAAATTTGTCCAAATTGACCGTCTTGGAAGTTCGGCTTACGCATGAGCTTTACGGCACGCCAAACGATCCGATCAAGGACTTGCTGGATGAAAAAGGGGAATTGAAACCCGACGCCGTCGTTCCTCTCGGCTATGAAGTTGTCCCCTATCAATATGGCCGGGTGGATAAGACGACCCACGAGATGAAATACGAAAAAGGGAAATTATTGGTTGAGCGCGAAATTCGGCTGAAGGGGGACAATCTGCGCGGGACGGGTGTTCAGCAGGATCCCTTCGATTTGGAAAATCCTATTAAGGTCTCGCTTCAGTTCGATGACAAGGGGGGAAAAATCTTCGCCGATCTGACCAAGGAGAGCGTGGAGAAGGCCAAACAGGACGGCCATCCGCGCAATCTGGCGATTCTCATTGATGGCGTGGTTATCACGGCTCCCCGCCTTGGCGTGATCATTACCGGAGGGAATGCCGTAATCGAAGGGGGATTCCAGCGCGAGGACGCGACCGACTTGAGTCTCCTTCTCAAAGCCGGCTCGCTTCCCGCGCCGCTTGTTCCCGAAAGCAAGCACGCCGTTGGCGCGACGCTTGGAACGGAATCCATTTTTGCGGGCGTTCGCGCGCTCTTCTGGGCGACTCTCGCCGTTGTCGCCTTTATGGTCATCTACTACGGCATGGCCGGGTGCATCGCCGTCGTCGCGCTGGTGTTGAATGTCCTTGTGGTGTTGGCCGCGCTCGCGCTTTCCAACTCCACTCTGACGCTCTCCGGAATCGGCGGTATCATGCTGACGATCGGCATGGCCGTGGACGCCAATGTGCTGATCTACGAGCGCATTCGGGAGGAATTGGAGGACGGCAAGACGCTCAAGCAGGCGATTTCGCTCGGCTATGACCGCGCCTTTTCCGTCATTTTTGACGCCCACGTCACGACGCTCGTCACCGCGCTCGCGCTTTTGCAATTCACCGAAGGCTCGGTTTTCGGCTTCGCGCTGACGATGACGTTCGGGTTGATCTCGAATCTCTACACCGGATTGACCGTCACCTACACGCTTTGCGCGCTCTGGTTCCAATGGCGCGGGAATCTAGGATTGGGCAAACTTCGGATGTTCGCCCATACCGCCTTCGATTTTATCAAAATGCGATACGTCACGATCGGTGGGTCGTGGCTTTTCATCGGCGTTGGCGCGATTGCCCTCTATCTGCACGGCGGGTTGAATTTCGGCGTGGATTTTGCCGGCGGCGTCTTGACGGAAATTCATTTCGTCAAACCGACCACGGAGGAAGAAATCCGAGGTCATCTTCATCAAGCCGGATTGGAGGGGGAGCGCGTTCAAAGTGTTCCCGGGACCTCGGATTTCATCATCCGCGTCAAGGCGATGAAATCCAAGGAGGCCGGAGCTGGACGCGGCGATTCCAATGCGACGGAAGCCGCCGTGCGTCAGGCATTGGTTCCCTACAGCGCAGAAGGATTCCAAATCAAAAACATGACGACCTTTGGCGCGGAAACCGGACAGGAATTCAAAAAAATGGCGATCTCCGTCGTCGCCCTGTCCGCCCTTGCCATCATCGCCTATCTATGGATTCGGTTTGAATTGGTGTTCGGCGTCGCCGCCGTTATTGCTCTGGTTCACGATCTATTCATAACGGCGATTCTTGCTTCATTCTGGCACGTTGAAATCACGTTGGATACGGTCGCCGCCTTAATGGTGCTTCTAGGGTTTTCGGTCAACGACACCATCGTCATCTTCGACCGAATCCGCGAAAACACGCGCAAAATGCCGGGAAAAAATTTCGGCGAGCTTTGCAATCTCGCCATGAACCAATCGCTGGCGCGGACGATTATCACTTCCGGAACGGTGTTTCTTGTGGTCGTCGTCATGCTGTTTATTGGCGGCGAGGGATTGAAACCATTCGCCAAGGTGATGACGATTGGCGCGATCGTCGGGACCTATTCATCCGATTTCATCGCCGCGCCGGCGGTTTACATTTGGAATCTCTACCGCAAGAATCGCGTCGTAGCGCAACTGACGGCCAAAAAGCATACCGGTCCCGAACCGGCCCGCGTCCCGGGAGCCGAAGCCACCCCCGGCGCCGGCCGCTTGCCCCGCAGTCGGGCGGTCTGATCCGTCAACGCATCTTTACTTAAATTCCACCATCGTTTTCTTGCTCTTACTCTTGCTCTTGCACGAAAATGCTCCCGCTTAATTGAGCGACGTTTAGGCAATCAAACCATACCCCTACGGCTCAGGCGAAAGTTTATGGGGATCGGCGCACAAGCAAATGGATAGGTCTCCTCCCAAAATCACCCTTGTCACTCCATCCTTCAACCAAGGGGAATTTCTGCGGGACAACCTCGAAAGCGTCCGCACGCAAACAGGGGTCGAAATCGAGCATATCGTCATGGACGGCGGCTCGACCGACGATTCGGTCTCAATCATCCAGCAACACGCCGCGCATCTTGCTTATTGGCAATGCCAAAAGGACGGCGGACAGACTGACGCGCTGATTCAAGGGTTCAAACGAGCCACGGGCGAAGTTTTCGGTTGGCTGAATTCGGACGACTATCTTTGGGAGCCGCAAGCCTTGCGCCACGTCGTGGAAGCGTTCGCGGAGCATCCCGAAGCCGATCTCGTCACAGGGGACATGGTTTACGTCACCCGCGACCGAAAGCCGATTTTGATGGACATGACTTGGAAACCGACCGGCGACGACTTGCGCTATTTCATGGCGATTCCCCAGCAATCCACCTTCTGGCGGCGAAGCGCCTACGAGCGCGTGGGAGGACTGAACCTCGACCTTCATTTCTGCATGGATTTCGATCTCTTCCAGCGTATGAGCGAGAAGGGGAAAATCATTCGCATCCCGCACGTCATTTCCGCTTTTCGTCTTCAACGCGAGTCGAAGACCTACAAGATGAAGGAAATTCATCGGCGGGAACGGGCGCGATGCCTTCTGCGAAGTCTGGGGCGCGAAAGTCCGGGGGCGAGGGGAGCGATGAAAGGATTACGACTACGCGCGGAGTCGCTTCGGGCCGAACTCGATGCCATCCTCAAGGGGCGCAAATTGCCGACTTACGCCAATGCGCGAATCGAATTGATGAGTTTCTTTGTCCTACTACGTCACAAGTTGAGAGCTTAGCTCTCGATTCGAATCCTGAAGCGCGTTTCCGAAGAATCAATATAAAGGGTAGGTGAGCGTGAACGTCGTCCCTTCGTTCACTTGACTCTTGACCGTGATGCGTCCGCCAGTTCCCTTGACCAATTTATTCGTCAAAGTCAATCCGATGCCCATCCCTTCATAGACGCGGGTGAGTTGATTATCCACCTGATAAAACGAGTCGAAAATCTTGGCGAGTTTTTCGGGCGGAATGCCGATTCCCGAATCCGCGATGTGAATGGACAACTCGCCGTCCTTCGGAATGAACTCAACTTTTGTTTTCCCTTTGTCTTTCCCAAACTTGATGGCGTTGTCAATCAGGTGATAGAGAATCCGCGAAAGTCGCTTTTCGTCGGCGCGGATGAGAGGAACCGTCGTCGGCACGACCGGTTCGATCTCCGCCGATTTGCTGACTCGCCGAGGCTCAAGCTTCGGGAGCGTTTCCATCAGGATATTAAGCGGATCCACGGCTTGGAGATTCACCTCGACGGCGATGCCGGTGTCAATCTCGACGATCTCGATTAAGTCATTGATGATGTTTGTCAGCCGCTCGGCATGGTGCAGAACTCGGTTCAGAATTTCAGATTGGCGAGCGGAAATTTCTCCAACTTGGCCGTTGGCCAGAAGACGGGAAAACCCGGTAATGGCGGTCAGGGGCGAACGTAATTCGTGACTCACCGTCGAGAGGAAATTGGTCTTCAGCGTGTCCAGCGCCTTGAGGCTTTCATTGCTCTCCTTCAATTCCGCGAAGAGGTCCGCCTTTTCCAGCGTAATGGCCGCCTGATTGCAAAACCAATCCATGTGAAGTTGATCAATGTCGTCCAGCGGTAGCGGCTCGAATTGTTTGTCCGCAATCAAAATCAAGCGTCCGCCCTTGGAAGTCCCGATGTTCGCCCACAACGAATCCCCTTGAAGAATTTTCTTGAGCGCGAGAGGAACGGAGGATTGTTCCATTTCGCGTCGCGTGACCAGCAAGGAGGACTTGGCTTTCAGAAGTCTCGGAAAGAAATCGCGCCCGGTCTCCGTTGACGATCCAATCTCCGGAATTTTCAAGCCCCAAGAAAGCGAACGCATTTGATCGAAGAGGGGATTGCGTCCGTGAAATTTGGCGGCAAGCGTTGCCCAGAAAGCTCCGGAGTGCGTTTCATCATGGCTCTGATAGAAGAGCGCCGCCTCGTCTATCCACTCCAATTCCAAACCTTCCGGGTGGCTGACGGCGCGATCCAACGCTTCTTCTTCCTCCAGCTCGGTTCGGACTCGATCATGCGCCTCCCGATCCAACATTCCGTACGAGGCGCACGGCTCGAACCGCTCCTCGACGGAATCAAATTTCAAGATTATCCCACGCGAGAAACCCATGCCCCTCGGAGAAACCAAAATCGCCGCAAGAATCGAATAAAGATCGGATTGGTTGAGCGTTGAACGCAACGCCTCATGGATGCGATTCATCATCCGCGCGCGGTTCATCAACCGCGCCGGAAGCGAGCCGGTGGGAAGCGGGTTATCCGATCGAAAGGGTTGCGGCTCCATAAGTTTTTTCCGGCGTCGTTTTCATGGATTTCGGAGAAATGCTCGGTTTCACTTCAATGGCGATCATGGTGATGTCGTCGTGTTGGGGAATTCCTTCCGTGTGGCGTTCAACGTCCTCGGAAATGGTCGCAAGCAACTGCTTCGCGCCGAATCCTTCGCCTTCGGATAGTAATCGCATGAGGCGGTCTCTTCCGAATTCTTCAGTCCTGCCATTGATCGCCTCAATCACGCCGTCGGTGTAGAGCAGGACCAAGTCGCCGTCCTGCAATTGAATGTCTTCTTCCACCACACGATCAAAAACTTCGGCGGGCAGAAGACCGACGGCCATTCCTTCAGGGGAAATTGCGCGAACCCGTGTCTCCCCGTCCGGCTCTCGCCGCGCCAAGAGCGTCGGCTCATGGCCGGCCCTGACAAGTTTGAGTCGTCGGCGCGGGAGGTCCAAGATCGCGTAAGTCATCGTCACAAAGACGTCTTCTTTGGTTTCGGTCAACAGTCGTTCATTGACGCGCTGGAGCGCGTCAATGGGGGAGAGTGTTCCCCGCGCCTCGGCCCGGAGATCGGACCGAACCGTCGCCATGATGAGCGCTCCGGGTATGCCTTTACCCGAGACGTCGCCGATTACGATGCCCAAATGTTCGGCGTCAAGCGGGATGAAATCGTAGAAATCGCCTCCGACCATAAGGGCGGGTTGCGAGACTGCGCTGAAATCATAACCCTCCGCCGCGGGACAAACCGCCGGCAGAAGCATCCGCTGGAACTCCCGGGCGATTTCCAATTCACGCTCCAGTCGTTGTTGCTTGGCGAGGACTTCATGGAGTTTCACCAAATCCACGGTCACCGCCGCCTGATCGGCGAGGGCGTGCAAGAGTTGGGAGTCCCGCGCGTTAAACACGGCGTCGGAACGCTTGTTGGCAACGGCCAACACTCCGAAATCCCGCCCGCGAACGCGCAAACGGCTGAACATCAGGCTGTGCGTCGGACCGGACGCGCCTGCTTCGCGCGGAATTCGCGGATCGGCTTCGGCGTCGGTGATAAGCAAAGGCTGATCGTGTTTCATGGCTTCGCCAACGATCCCATCGCCGATCCTGATTCGGCGATTGCGAATTTTGTCTTCGGGATAAGGAACAAATTGATCTGGATGTTTCTTCCGAGCGGCAAGCAATTCGTCATCGGGAAACAAAGGAGGGAATTGACCGACAATCACGCGAGCCTGAAATGCCTCGCCCGTCTCATCCAAAAGGAAGATTGCGCCCGATTCCGCCTTGGTTGCCTTAACCACGTATTCCGCGATCACCTTGAGCGTCTCGTTGAGATCAATCCCCCGCGTCATCCGTTCGCCGATGTTATCCATCAACTGAATGACGGCCTCCTTTTCTCTCCGCACACGCTCAACGCGGTCGCGGTATCGCTCGACGCGTCTTTGCTGAACCAATAGCCCCATGAGAAGCGCGAGCAACGTCAGGCTTAGGCAAGTCAGGGTTATCGGAATCATGGATGAACTCGATTCAAATGCGTCGCGTCCATTTCATCACAACTCCGGAGGAGGTTCAAGCAACCTCAGTATTTTTCATAAACGTAAAGCGTATCATTGATCACCGCCTTCAATTCCCATTTCTTTAGGCGCTCCTTGGTTTCCCCGTCCATCCCCTGCAAATAATAAACCGAAATGACGGTCACGGTTCCTTTGGGACTTTGGTCTAGATCATCCATTGTCATCTCCTCGCTCTGAATCCCATAAAACGAGGGGTCGGCGAATCCGACAAAGGAGCCTTTAATTTGCTTGATTCCTCTCGCTTCGCAGTAGCGTCGAAGCGCGGGCAGGTCCTGTCCCCAGTCCAAATTGGAGTCGCCGAGAAAAAATGCCTTTCCTTTTGTCCACGCCAATTCGTTGAAATAGGAAATGTAATTTGGATACGTCGTCACTGCGGAAAAAACATGCCAGCCAAGAAGCCCCATCATGATCCCAAACCAAGCTCGCCGATGACGAAGAACTGAAAAAAGATTCCCAATTCCCAAAAAGACGAGGGGCCAAAGGGGAAACATATAGCGAACGCCAATTTTGGGAAATTTAAGTGAGATGAGCAGGAGAAACAAAATTCCGAATAAAATCGAGTATTGCTGAAATTGGAATTCGGACGAAGGCGCGGTCCTGTTTCGCGCGGCGGAATAAAAGCCGCGGACGCCGACAAGGAAAAAGAGGGCGTAGAGGAGAACGGCTGGGAGCGTCATCTTAAGCAGAAACGCCCACACGAAATAGAACGGAGCCGAGGTCCTCCATTCTCCCATCAAATAATATCGCGGATTCGGATTGACGAGCGCCGAAGTTGCCACGATCCGCAAGCCCTCGGGATAGAAAAATCTTCCGAACCAGACCATGTAAAATGAGTAAAGAAGCAAAGCGGCTCCGAAAATGGTCAAGAGGAATCCGAGAGTTTTGTGCCGGATGAATTGCCACGCGGAATCGTCGTGAATCAACCCCGCAAGGGGCACGATCAACGTAAAAAAAATAAGGATAATCGGCGCGGAATACTTGGAAAGGAACAATCCGGCTAAAGCAATTGAAAGCTGGATGAGCGTGGCGGCGTGGTCCTTGAGCGAACCGACATCCGTCAGAAAACGGAATGCGAGACAAAGCGTCCATGTGTTAAACAATGTATAGCAGACATCGGTTGTGATGAGCGGGCCATGGCCCAAGAGATCGGGTGAAAAGCAATAGAATGCCAGCGCGAACAACGCGCCCTCCGATCCGAATATTTGCTTTCCCCAAGCGAAGACGATTAACCCGGTCAGAACCGAAAGGAGCGTCATCAAAAACCGGGATCGCGCCAAAATGTCAGCCAAGCGTTCCCGATTCCATTGATACAAGAATTGGGGTCCCACGCCCCATTCGGCAAACAGAGAATCAGGTATTTCGGATATTTCGGAATTGAATTTCCCTTGATCCTTCAAGGCAATCCAGCGGCCCGCAAGTTGCCAAACCGGATCGTTGTCATCCCAATGCAATTTCATGAAAAGCGTCGAAAGCGCCGCGATAATCTTGGGCAGAGGCGGGTGCTCCAGATTCAGCCGATAGTCGCTTCGATGGACATAGGCGATTCCTGCCGGAAGGTGCGCGTGCTCGTCAAAAGTCAGCGAATGAAAAAATGAGGCGGAGTAGGCGAGCGCGAAGTGCGCCGAAAGCAAGGCTCCGACGAGGACAAGTTCATACTTTGGAGACAGCTTCATTGGATTTCAGCGGGGACATCAACATTCATGGCAAAGAATGTCCACGACCCGTTGGGAGGCGTGGCCGTCGCCGTAGGGAATTGATTTTACCGCTGGCGGCTCCATCGCCCAACGGAATGCCTCGATGATGGCCTCGGTTTCCGCTCCCGTCACGCGGTTGGCCCCGATCTCGACGAGTTCGGTCCATTCGGTTTCCTCCCGCGCCGTGACACATTTTTTCCCCATGTAACACGCCTCCTTCTGCAAGCCTCCTGAATCGGTCACAACAAAGGAACAATGGACGAGATGTCCCAGCATGGAGAAATACGAAAGAGGTTCGACGATTTTCACCGAACCGAAATTTGTGAGAGCCAAATCTTCAACTTTTCGCCTTGCCCTCGGGTGGGCGGCGAAAACGACCGGAATCGGGCATCTTCCCAGCGCGCTTAAAATCGCCCGCAGTCTCCCCGGATGCTCGACGTTTTCCTCACGGTGGATCGTCGCCAAGGCGAAGGGGCCTTGAATCGCCGGAGCCATCGCCCTAGGCCGGTAATGCAAAAGCGCGTCCATCATCACGTCCCCGACAACGTGAACATTCTTGGCGACTCCTTCCGAAGAAAGTTGGAGTCTCGACCGCTCCGAAGGACAAAAGAGCGCGTCGCTGACGTGATCGGCGACGATCCGATTGATTTCCTCCGGCATGGCGCGGTTGAAGCTTCGCAATCCGGCTTCAACGTGCACGGTCTTCACTCCCAATTTCACGGCGGCCAACGCTCCGGCGAGAGTTGAATTGGTGTCGCCCAATACGATCACGCAATCCGGCTGTCGCGCAAGAATCTCGCGCTCGATTCCGGCCAGCATCTTTCCCGTCATCTCGCCGTGGGGTCCCGATCCGACTCCCAAATTGACGGCAGGTTCGGGAATCTCCATCTCCTCAAAGAAGACCCGGCTCATGCCTTGGTCGTAATGTTGTCCCGTGTGGAGAATTTCAGACTCAATCGTTTTTGTCGGATTCGTCTTGTTGAAATGCTCAATCGCGCGGCAGAGCGCCGCCGCCTTGATGAATTGCGGACGCGCGCCGACGACGATCATCCACTTGCGCGGTTGGCTCATGCTTTGACGACTTTCCCCGCACACCTCTTGATTCCGGCCATCACGTTGCGGGTGTCGAGGATGAGCCGCGCGGAGCGCGCCAACCCCGCGTAATCCACTTTGTCGTGATCGGTGGCAATCAAAACGGCGTCAAAGCTTGCAAGAGCTTTGAGGCTCCAAGCGATGCTCTGTTTTCCCGCGAATCGAGGATGTTCCCTGATCTTCGGAATGGCAGGAATGTGAGGATCATAATAATCAACTCTCGCCCCCTTCGTGTTGAGAATCTCCATCAGTCGCAACGAAGGACTCTCCCGCATGTCGTCGACGTTTTTCTTGTACGCGACGCCAAGAACCAAAATGTTAGATCCCTTGAGACTTTTCTTCCGCTTTTTCAGCGCGTCGGCGAGAGTTTTAATTACGTAGTCCGGTAGCGCGGTGTTGATTTCCCCCGCCAGTTCGATAAATCGCGCCGGACAATCGTGCCGTCGCGCCAGCCAACTCAGATAAAACGGATCAATCGGAATGCAATGCCCTCCCAAGCCGGGGCCGGGATAAAACGGCATGAATCCGAACGGTTTGGTTTTCGCCGCCTCGATCACCTCCCACACGTCAATTCCCATTTCCGCGAAGATGATCTTGAGTTCATTGACCAGCGCGATGTTCACGCAACGGAAAATGTTCTCGGTCAGCTTGACCGCCTCGGCGACCCGCGCCGAAGAGACCGGAACCGTCTTCACGACGATTTGCGAATAGAGCGCGTCCGCCGCCGCAAGCGCCCGCGCGTCGCACCCGCCGACGACCTTGGGGATTTTTGAGGTGGAATACACCGGATTGCCGGGGTCCTCGCGTTCGGGAGAATATGCCAGCAAGAAATCCTTTCCCGCCTTCAATCCCTTCCGTTCGAAGATCGCGCGGAGTATTTCATCCGTCGTTCCGGGGTAGGTCGTGGATTCCAGCACGACCAATTGTCCCGCGCGGAGATGCGGCGCGATGGCTTTCGCCGTTTTCTCGATGAAACTCAAATCCGGCTCGCGCCGGGGCGTAAGCGGGGTCGGAACGCAGATGAGAATGGCGTCAACTTCGCCGATCCGCGGGAAATCAGTCGTGGCCTCGAATTTCTTACGCGTCGTCGCCTGCTTGATCCTTCTCGCAGGAATGTGACCGATGTAGCTCTCCCCGCGATTCAATGCGTCGGCTTTCTTTGCGTCCACGTCGAACCCCAAGACCTTGAATCCGGCCTTGGCGAATTCCAACGCCAATGGCAATCCCACGTAACCCAAGCCGATGATTCCGACCTTGGCTTTCTTATTCTTGATTCTGCGAATTAGATGGTTTGTCATTTTTCTCTTTGAATCATGGCGTCCTTGGCGGCTTGGCGGTTGATCCCCGTGATTCTAAACTCAATCCGCCGAATTGTCCTTACTCTTTCCCATCTCGCCAAATGATGCTCCAAGCCACCGCGCACAATCCCAGCGGCGCAATCGGAACCAACAATGCCGCGCGGGGATTTTGCGCGAATTGCGCGGCAATGCCGCCCAAAAAGGGGCCAACAGCTCCCCCCAACGCCAAGGCCGATTCGTTCACTCCCGCCCCGCGACCGCGCCCCAAAACGCCGCTCCCGACGCAATAAAAGAGTCCCATCTGATTCCCGAATGAAGTCGCCACGCCTCCGAGCGCCATCGCGCCACCCAAAACCCAAGCGTTTGGAGCCACAAAGGCAAGCAGGGAAGCGATACCCAGCCAAACCGCCGCAACCCAAAACGGCCATCGCCGCCAGTGCCAGCCGTTCCAGAACGCGCCGAGCGCGTATCCTCCCGCGCCGCAAAACATCCGCAACATGTGGATGTTGGATTGAAGCGGCAACGGCAACGAAAATTCCGGCAATTTGCCCAATCGCACGAGAAAGGTCTGATGCGTGATGGCGACAAAGAATCCGGTGGCGTTCAACGCCAGAACGGCCAGAAAGAATTTCCAGCGTTCGCTTTCGGCAATTGACGGCTCCTCATGCGGCTTTTCAAGTTTTCCGTCTCGTGAAGCGGAAGATTCCTCACGCTTCGGCGGACAAAAAATTAACAACACCGCGCTGAAAACGCACAACCAAAAGCTGACGCCGAACGTCGTTGTCGGTCCGTAATGCGCATAGAGCCGTCCGACGCCAAACGCGGCGGACATTGCGCAAAAAACGAGACTGATTCCGTTGACTCCCAACGCTCGCGAGACCCGATCGGGTCCGACCGTCTCGGCCACCCAACCCCAATAAGGGGGAAAGACGATCATCTGCACCAGCGAGCAGAATCCGGCAATCACGAACAACGTCGTCATGCTCCGCGCATGAGGAACGGCGTAAAATCCCGACGCCAGAAGGATCAGTCCGATCAAAATCAACGGTCGCTTCGGAATCCGATCCGCGATGAATCCTCCCATCCATGCCATCGCGCCATAACTGACCAACTGAACCGAACCGAGCATTCCGACCTGCAAGTCGCTCGCGCCGAATCGCTCGACCAAATGCATCGAAAGCCCGATCGAATTCATCACGTTTCCGGCGTGGAACACGTTGAAGAGCAGAATAAAAGCCAGCGGCGGAAGGGGGAGGATGTAAAAGGTCTTCAACGCCCTATTTCTGGCTTCCTAGAAGGGCAAGTCGTCATGGCTTAATACCGTTTCTGAAGACTGTTGCTTGCTACCGCCGACGACAAATGCTGGCCCGGTGCTTTGGGGAATACTATGTCCTTTCTTTTTGTTTTGCCACCGCTCTCGCATGCATTTTTGCCTTTGGGGTCTAACGTAGATATACTCGAGTAGCTCTGCGAGGACGTCTAGTGTATATGAGGCTTCAATTTGATCCACGCTTGCCCAATCGCCGGCTTCATCTTGAGTTGCATGTCCGGCTATATTCCGAAATTCGCGGATATCAGTCATAAGAGCGTGGAGATCCCCGGAGGCTTCCGCTTTCCTTAAGAATTCGTCAATGAGTGGTGCTAATTTTGCACGTTTCTTTCGTGTCTTGTTCAAATGGTGACGAAGGGCTTGTTCGAGGATACGCCCTGCCAAAAAGGCGGAACCGTTTGGTGATAGGTACTCAATTGACGCGGCTTCAACATACTGTGTTCGCAAGGATTCCGGTATTTCTTGTGCGAGAGGTGATCGAAGTGAAGTTTTGGGAAAGATTATATGCTGTTCAGCCAAGTCGGGTTGTGAGTAACGATCTGCGGGGTCGTCCGAATCCATCGACTTCTCAAGTCGATAAATGATTGTGGCCTTCCGACAGCTAGGTCGGGGGCATATCCCAGCCACAATGAAGTGATCCAACTTGACTGTTCCATCAGCGAGAGGAATCCGTTCGCTGATGCAAAACGATTGAGTTTGTTTTGGCCTTTTGAATGCGACAGAATGATGGCAGTGTCCGCATGTTCCCTCGACGAGGGTTTTGTCGTTACCCCAACCATCCAAATTGAATTCTTGGTCGTCGTTTGCGCTCACGATCGGCCTCTTCAACTCGACGCCGGAACCGTTTCGGCTTCGACGCACTTCTGCGCCGTCTTGCGGACTTTGGAGAGATCGAGTTTGCCGGTTCCCAAGATGGGAATCTGATCCACCTTGAAGAACATCGAACGGCGGGGAATCCAGAGGTTGGGGAGACCCGCTTCGGCGAGTTTGTCGGTGATCCCCTCCAACTGCGCGGGATCGGCGGTGTGGAGAACGACAAGTCGTTCCCCCTTATTTTCGTCGGGCACAGAAGTGACCGCAAACGTCATTTCGGTCAGATTGAGAGCGGTGTGAAGTTCCTCCTCGATTTTTTGGTGCGGGACCATCTCGCCGCCGATCTTGCTGAACCGCGCCAAACGGTCGGTGATGTGGATGAACCCGTCGTCGTCGAGGAATCCGAGGTCGCCGGTTTCATACCAGCCCCCTTCCTTCAAAACTTCCGCCGTCTTTTCCGGCATTCCGAGGTAACCCTTCATGATGTTGGCTCCGCGCACCTGAATCATGCCGACCTCGCCGCCGGGCGTAATCTTACCGGTGTCCACGTCCACGATGCGGACGACGACCCCCGGAATCGGATGCCCCGCCGTGCCTCGTTTGTTGCCGATCTGATAAAATCCGCGCGAGCGATAATCGTCCACGTTGGCCGAAACGACCGGCGCGCACTCCGTCGTGCCGTAGCCTTCGTGGACATAAACGCCGAAACGCTCCTCGAACGCCTCGGCGATTCGAAGCGGGAGTTTCTCCGCTCCGGTCAGAACAAATTCCAAACTTCCGAATTTATGCGGTTCGACGCGCCGGATGTAATGTTGGAGGAACGTCGGCGTGGCGACCATCACGGTAATCCCATACTTCTCAACCAGATCGCCAATCACCTTCGGCTCCAGTGGATTGTTGTGATGAATGACGCCGAATCCCATGCAGAGCGACGCCCAAAGCGCGACCGTGTAACCGAACGAATGAAAGAGGGGAAGGAAACCGATGAGGCGGTCGTCGGGCCAGATGGCGATGGCTTGTTCGATGCTTTCCAAATTGGAGGCGATGTTGAAATGCGTCAGCATGACCCCCTTGGGCATTCCGGTCGAACCGCTGGAAAAGATAACCGTGATGAGGGAATCAAGGTTCGGATGTTTTTTCGCGCCGCAAAAAGTTTCGAGCAGACGGATCGGAAGAAAATGCGTGGCGAGAAATCCCGCGATTTTCTCGGTCAGCGTCGGGGGAGTCTTTTTCATCAGATCATCCAGATATACCGACCCCGGCGGCGGCTCCATGTTCAATTTCGCTAGGAAGAGCCGGGAGGTGATGACTGTTTTAATTTTGCACTGATTAATGCAATGGCGGAGAATTTCGGGTCCGGTGGTGTAATTCAAATTCACCGCCGTCCTGCCGCTGAGCGCGACGGCGACGTTGGCCAACGTCGCGCCGATTGATGGGGGAAGGAAGATGCCGACCATTTCCTGATCCGCCCAAAGTCTCTTCAAACGCCGCGCAAGGATGATTCCCCCCGTGAGGGTCCTTCCGAACTTAATCGGAGCGCTCATGCTGTCGCCGACGCACAAATCGTTCCAGTGACGTCGGGCGTAGCGGATGAAGCGATGGTGAACGGGACGAATTCGATCCTTCTTGGCCATGGCGCAATCGGCGCTCAATTCCAAAACGCTTTGGCGCATGTCGTGCATCGAAACGTCGGAGGGAAGCGGCTTGCCGACGGCGATTCGGACGCGATAGGGGAAATGACGCGGCCATTTCCAGATGAACCGCTTGCGCTCATAACTGAAAATGCTTCCCCAAACTCCCTCAAGATAAATCGGGACCACCGGAACCGGAGCCTTGCCGAGGATGTGCTTGAATCCGCGCCGGAAGGGGAGCATCAATCCCGTGCGCGTGATTTGTCCTTCCGCGAAGATGCAGACCAGTTCGCCGTTGTTCAGCGCGTCGGCGGCTTGCGTGAGCGAGGCGATCATCGCGCGCGGCCGTTGATCGGACGAAACCGGAATCGCCCGCATGATCTTGAGGAAATAGCCGAGGATCGGGTTGTCAAAAATTTCCTGCCAAACAATGAACCGCACCGGGCGAGGGGAGAGGGACATGACGAGCAAGGCGTCCACCATCGAGACATGATTGCTGACCAGCAATGCGGGACCATGGGTGGGAATGTTTTCACCTCCAAGGACGCGAATCCGATAGACAAATCGCGTGACCACCGTCGCCACGAGACCGAGCAAAGCTTCGGGAAGCAGTGTGATCAGGTAAGCGGTCGCGGCCAAGGTGATCAGCGAGCAAAGCGTGAAGACGTTGGCGGGTGAAAATCGGAACGCTCCAAGGAGAAGCGAATAAAGCCCCATGCTCAGCACGATACAGGTGAAATTGGCAAAATTGGTCGCGGCGATAACCCCGCCCCGAACCGCGCGCTCGGATCGTTCTTGAAGCAGGGCATTCAACGGCACGCTGAAAAATCCCGCGGCCACCCCCAACAAGGTCAGGCAAAGAATCATCACGACCAGCATCCAAGGGGATGCCATCGTCGCCTGCCCGTTGAGCAAAGGCCCCGCGTGCGCCATCCCCAGCGGGAGGGAAAACAAGGTGATTCCCAATCCGCCGAGCGGCACGAATCCCAACTCAATCTTTTTTTGCGACATCATGCCAACCAACACGCTTCCCAAGCCGATGCCGATGGCAATCGGGGCGACCAAAATTCCGGGCGATACGAACATCGCGCCGAAGGTCCGCTCGTGAGAAATTTTCATTCCCAACGAAAATTCACCCCATACCGTTACGTTGCTCAGCAGGATCGAACCCAACGCCCAGAAATATGATAATCCGAGCACGGTCAACAGGAGCACGCGGTCCTTCAGGATGATCCGCATGTTCGCCCACATCTCCGGGAAGTGGTTGAGTTTGATTTTGATTTCCGGTTTTGCCGGTTTGACCCGCTCGATGAACCAACCCGCGCCCAATCCGGCCAACGACATGAAGATCAGCAGAATGCCGACCATCTCCAGATTACGTCCGCCGAGCATGACGTAAAGTCCGTTGCCGGCAAGCTGGCCGAAGATGATAGCGATGAACGTCGTCATCTCCAAGACGCCGTTCCCCCACGTCAATTTTGGGAGGGGAAGAATTTCGGGCAGAATGCCGTATTTGCTGGGGCTAAAGAACGTGGCTTGTGTCGCGGCAAGAAAGAGAACACCGATGGCGCAATAGAACGCGAATATCGAGGGATTTTCCTTCCGCGTATAAAAGAAAAACGCCAAGGCGGCCATCGCCATGATGCCCACCTCGGCGATTTTGGTCATCAGAATAACGAACCGTTTGCTGAACCGATCCGAAATCGCTCCGCACCATCCGGCGAAAACCAAAAAGGGAATGGCGAAGATCGCCCCAAAGAGGGCGTTGTAAAATCCCGTTTTTGCCTGATTGTCTTGGAACCGATCCAGCACGATCATGACAAGGACGAACTTCAGGATGTTGTCGCTCAAGGCTCCCTGAAATTGAAGCCCGATCAATCCCCAAAATCCGCGCTCCCATTTGGATTCAGTCGGTTGAGGCGAGGTCTTTTCCATTTTTGTTATGTTCCTCAAATCCCATGGATCATCTTGCCGCTTTTCACTCTAGTCCCTCATGGGACGCTTGGCAATCTCAAAAGATGGAATAATCAGGAATCAGGCCAAAGGAGAATCGAGCCGTGAAAAGGTATAACCCAAATGATCTTAGGCAAGAACGAATTTCAAGACATTAATCGGCATCTTCACGTTGAGACAATTAACGTAGGATTGCAATACAATTCTTGAAGGATGGCCTTTGGGAGCATGTTCAATCCCACCGCCGAATTCGGAAGCGTAACTTGAAACGGCCATCTTGACTTTTTTTGAACTGGACTCTGTACTCCCATTTTCGCAAGATGATCCTCGTCATCTTTTAGAGAGAAGGAGATATTGCCATGTGGGTTCCCAAGTATGAGCGCGACATGAAAAAAGGGGTGGATTCGCCGATCCCCACCCAAGTCGTATCCAACGAGGAATTTATTCCCCGTCCTCAAAACACGAAGCAACAACAGGTTGAGCACCTCATCGGCAAATGGGGGGAGGAAAACGCCAAGAAGGTCGGCATGGATCGCCGGGACTTCATGCGGACCTCCATGGGCTTGGCGACGGCCATGCTCGCCAGCAACGCTGTTTATGGTCCCTATTGGGAGGTGGACGCCGCCGAAGCGCTCGATCCCGCCGCCACCAACGAAAAATATCCCAAGGGGGAATACTTCATCATTGACGTGCAGGCGCATTTTACCAAAGGAACCGCGCTCGGATTCCGCAACGCCGAGTTCGTTCAAAATATGGGATTCAAACTCGACGGTAGCGCCGAATCCTACAGTTTTCCGAATTTCGTCAAGGAAATGTATTTCGACAGCGAGACCAACATGGTCGTCATCAGCGGCGTGCCGGGCAAAGAGAAAAACAAAAGCCCCGACGGCAAAGTGCTTGAAGGCAAAGAGCGAGGCGGCGGCGTCTTGGCCAGCTGGTATATGACCGAGTGCCGGAACAAGATCAACGAGATCGCCGGTTGCCAACGCGCCTTGGCGCAGGGCAATTGCGCTCCGAATCATTACTGGGACAAAACCGCGAACAAACCCGACTGGCCTGCGCTTCAGGAGCAGATGGAGCGCGAGGTGAAGAAATACAAGATTGATTCATGGAAGTGGTATTGCCACTTCGATCCGGGTTTGTCGGGGGGCGGATTCCAACTCGACGACGACAACGCGATGCAGTTTTATCAAAAGTCGAGGGATCTGGGTCTCAAGACCTTCAGTGTCCACAAGGGATTCTCGTATCAATCCCGGACGTTGGGGCATCTGGCCAACCCGAAGGACGTCGAGAAAGCCGCGGTTCAAAACCCCGACATTACGTTCGTCATTTATCATTCGGCGCTGAAGCACGGACCCAACGAGCCGGATTACGAAAAGATGAATCAATACGATCCGGTCACGGGGGATTTCCTCTGGCACAGCGTTCTCATGGACATCAAAAAGCGCAATCCGCAAATCAAAAACGTCTATCCGGAAATCGGGTCCTCGTTCGGTTTGCTGGCGATTCAGCATCCGGTCATGTGCCAGCATCTGATGGGGAAAAACATCAAATACTACGGTTCGGACCACGTCATTTGGGGAACCGATTGCATTTGGTGGGGAACACCGGCGCCGTTCATTGAGCTTTTCAAGCGGTTCCAGTTCACGGACGAAATGACCGAGAAATTCGGTTATCAAAAGCTGACCAAAGAGGACAAGGCGAACATTTTCGGGCTGAACGCCGCGAAAATTTACGGCGTGGACGTCAACGCCAAACGCCAAGGCATCGCCCGCGACGAACTGACCAAACTCAAGGACTGGTATAAGGAGCACGGCGGCCAAGCGAGCAACATGGCGCACGGCTGGGTTCGGGCTGAGGCGTAATTTGTTGCTCCTTAGATGAACATCGACAAGCACGTCCATTATTGGAGGACCGGGGCTGAGGAGGATTTCGAGGCGGCGGAGGAACTTTTGGAGAAGGGGAAAGAGCGACACGCCCTCTTCTTTGCCCATCTGTCCCTTGAGAAAATCCTCAAGGCCCATGTCACTCGAGCAACGGGTCAGCTGCCTCCCAAGTCACACGTCCTGATTCTTCTGGCCGATCGGGCTCACTTAAACCTGTCCGCCAATCAACGCGAATTCCTTGAGGATTTCGACAATTACCAAATCGAAGGACGTTATCCCGACCTTCCCGACGCAACGCCGCCTCCCGGACAATGCAGACGGGAATTGCAAAAGGCGAAGGAAATGATGCTATGGCTGACGAGTCAATTATAGAGACGGTTCAACGCTTTCTCCGGAAAGTTCGAGAATCGGGAATCCATGCTCGGCGGGCCGTGCTTTTCGGCTCATGCGCGCGCGGGGATTGCACGCCGGAAAGTGACATAGATGTTCTGGTCATCGCGCCGGAATTTGACGGCCAACGCGACCCCGATAAGGTGCGACTCCTGTGGCGTGCTCGCGCGAACGTGGATATTCGCTTGGAGCCTCTGGCTTGCGGCGAAAGGCAATGGCTGGAAGACGACGGAACGCCTCTAATTGAAATCGCCCGTCAACAGGGAGTGATGATCGAATTGGGCGAAGAAGCCGCAGTCAATAAATGACGCGCAAATCCCGCCTCGGAAAGGATGAAAACGTGATCTGTAAATGGACGCTCGTAGCATGGGTATTGTCCTTGACCGCGCCGAATTGGCTCCCTGCCCAAGACACCAACGGCATGTTGCTCGATCTGGCGCATATTCAGAAGGACGCCAAGAGCAAACGCATCAGTAGTTACGATCGCTCCGGCGGCAACAACGACCGTTTCGAGAACATTCCCGACGGCGAGCGTCGGACGCTTTTTGAGATCAAAGGCTCGGGGATCATCAATCACATCTGGATCACGATTGCGCCGCCGCCTCCCGAACTGAGTCGCCACGATCTCATTCTGCGAATGTATTGGGACGGCGAGACCGAGCCGAGCGTCGAGGCTCCCATCGGCGATTTCTTCGGCCAAGGTTGGGACGAAGCCTACGATTTTATCTCCCTTCCCATCGCCGCCGGACCGCGCGAGGGGCGTGCCTTGGTCACTTACTTCGCCATGCCCTTTTCCAAGAGCGCCAAGATCGAAGTCCAGAACGATTCGGGCCGCAAGGTGGACGCTTTTTATTACTACGTGGATTACGCCGAACTGGACAAACTCCCCAAGGACATGGGGCGATTTCACGCTTGGTATAACCATCGGCTCACCGACGCGCTTCCCGACGGTGAAAACGAATGGAGCCTGCTCGGCCCGCAAGGCAAGAACACCGACGGCGCGAGGAATTACATTTTCGCCAACATCGAGGGGAAAGGCCATTACGTCGGCACCAACTACTACGTCCAATCGCCGACGCCGCTCTGGTATGGCGAGGGGGACGACATGTTTTTCATAGACGGCGAGCCGTGGCCGCCGTCGCTTCACGGAACCGGAACTGAGGATTATTTCAATACCTCGTGGTCGCCGAACGTGATTTACCAGCATCCCTTTTACGGCTATGGCAGGGTGAACAAAGACATCGGCTGGCTGGGGCGGACCCATCTTTATCGGTTCCACATCACCGACCCGATTTACTTCAACAAATCGCTTGTGGCGACCATCGAGCACGGCCACAACAACAACCTGACGCTCGATCTGTCGAGCGTGGCGTATTGGTATCAAACCGAGCCGCATAAAAAATTCCCGCCGTTCCCCTCCCGCGCCGACCGCAAACCCAAACCGAAGATTGACTACATCCAAATGCACTACTGGCGTAACGAATGGCGCAAGAACATGGGGAATGACCCGAAACTGTGGGGGAATGAGAAGAAGGAAGAGAAGAAGTGATGGAGGGCTTACGGCGATCCAACGCATCGTCCGGGCCGCGACCGTTAGGGCGCGTTCAGCACGCGACGGGTTTGTTGCTGTATTCGTGAGGACGCCAACGGCGTCCCGGATCGAAGACCAAGGTTGCCGCGAGGCGGCTACCTTGGGTGAGGATATCCGAAATTCCAGCAACCTCAAGGCGGGTTGCGGAATTCGCCGCAATCCATGCGCAACCTCGTTGAGGTTGCAAGATTGGAACCGGAAACCCAAGGTAGCCTTGCCATGCTCGGCAACCTTGGGCTTTGATCCTCAGCCCCTTTGGGGCTGAACATTGTCGGAGGCGAAAATGTGAAAATGCACCGGCGAACATTGAATCCATTCCTCCCGTTAATTTTTTCTTCCGTGTTATTGCTTGTATCCTGCGCGCCGCCGCCAGATCAGATTACATGGAGTCCCGATGGCCGCTACGTGGCCTTCAATCGCCCGGGCGACGGCAAGCCTTGGCTCTGGGATACGAGAAAGAACAAGGCTCGGAAGATCGGCGATCAATCGGTCAGCGCCATGCGCTATCTGCCCTCAGGAGAGCTTCTTGCTGTCGTTCCGCAGGAGATTCAAACCCCCAAACCGGAGAAATGGACCGATTTCGACTTGCTGAGCGTCCGCTCCGGGAAATTATCGCCTTTGTATCAACACGCCCCGGAAAACTGTTCACTCAATCTTTCGTCTGACGGTCAGACCCTTTATTACATCGCAACCGAGACCAAGGAGAAGAAGGAAGCGTCGCATCTTTGGCGAAAGGATTTGAGTCGAGAACGCGATCCCGCGCGGGACGTCTTCAGCATTGAGGGACATTTTAATACACCCGTTCCCGATGAATCGGGCTCGCGCGTTTTGCTCTCCGTTGAAAACGGATTGGGGATACTTGACGTAACGAAAGGAGCCGTTGAGATGGCGATTAGGCCCGATCCAAGTCACGGTGTGGGCGATGCCCGATGGCTTTCGGGCGAACGGACGATCCTTTGCCAGCAAGTCTCTCAAGGTTCCATCGAAGGGGATCTGACGGATCTGTGCGTTTACTCGCTCGATTCGAAAACTTCGCGCACACTTCAAAGGAATTTAATTCCCACATTTCCGACTGTCCTGAGCCCCGACCGGCGATGGCTTGCCGCGACAATCCTTGAGAGCGGGGGCGCAATGAATTATGAGAACTACGGCGACGCGCCGCCGACGATGATGCAACTCGCGCTGATCAACGTGGCGACGGGGGAGGAGAAAATCGTCACGGACGAAATCATGGGAGCGGGTTACCCCGCGTTCGATCCGAAGGGAAAAAAGATCGCTTACTTTTCCCCTCCCGTGGGCGGTTTTCTCCATATTCTTGATCTTAAATCGACGGAGCGAACGAACGTTGCCTGCGACGGGGAGGAAGCTGAGTTCCTTGCCGCCGAAAAACTTGTCCGGCGAGGCGAACGGAAGAAGGCCATCGAGGCGTTCAACCGATTCCAGCATCATTTTCCCGAAACCCGTTTGAAAGACTTTGCGCTCTACCAACTGACTGCACTCTGTCTCGATCCGCAAATCAATCAAGTGGACGAGGCGTTCGAGACCGCGCGCAAGATCAACGAAGACGATCAACCTTGGGCGGAAAATCTGTTTTGGCGTCGGGAAGACTTGATTGCCCGCGACCCCGCGCGGGATTGGATGGTTCGGTATCAATCCAAGACTTCGGGTGACAACGGCGATCTTGCGCGGGACCTGCTCGGTGTTTGGGCGCGGGTCAGCGAAAGCAAAATCCTCCTTCGGATTGATTACAATGGCTCGACCGATTTGGACGGTTCGCAATTTCAAGACACCATAGTCCTCTTCGATGAAGACTTGACCACTAGAGGTTGCCACTCCATCACCCCCTCGACCGAATGGGAGCATGGCGCGGAACGGACGTTGATCTACCGTGAATGGGGCAATAGCCGGTATGACGTCGAACTCCTTGACGCGGCCGGCAAAACGTCAAGCCGCATTCTGGTCGAGGGACAATCGCAACTCAAAACCGATCCGCTGGACATCGAAGTGCTCAAACCGCGCGACGGTTCGCACGGATCCATTATGCTCGCCATTCCGCTTTATCCCCACAACGCCACCGGAAACCCGCCCAAAATCGGAATACAAGTTTGCACGATCAAGGGCGGATCGAACGAAACCCTGACGGACGAGATTCGCGAAAAAGAACTCCTTCGCATTCAAAAAACCACCGACGGCAAACCGGTCTGCGACGTAGCCGACGCATTCGGCGCGGAGAACACGCCGGAGCGGATCGAAGCGGACTTGCGCGCGGGTAAACCGCCGATCATTCGCGGCTACGCGGGATTCATCACGCTTCCCGCTCCGCCTCCACCGCCGCCAGCGCCCCCTGCGCATCCTGAAAAACCGTTGGCTTCGGCGACCACAAATTAGAATTGCGCCACCTTACCCGCGACCGTAAGCGAGCGTCCAATCACGGCGGGCAAAGAGAAATGCGGATCAGGAATGAAATCTCTTTCCCGCCAACAACATGTGGCGAAGAAGGAGGGAAGGGCGGTATCGGTCTTCCTCGTAGTGCTCGACCAATCCGTGCAGAATATCCATGATGAAATCCAAGCCAAGTTCATCGGCCCACCTGAATAATCCCTTGGGGTAATTGACCCCCAGTTGCATCGCGGCGTCTATGTCGTTCACGGATGAGATGCCGTCGCCGAGCGCGAAGGAGGCTTCATTGATGAGGCAGGCCAGAACCCGCGCGAAAACCAAGCCCGGCGCGTCGCCGACGACCTCCGGCGCGAATCCCGACTCCTTGAGGAACGCGACTGCTTTTTCCCAAGTCGCGTCATCGCTCTGGAGGGGGCGAGCCACTTCAAGGAGCGGTGCCTTGGCCTGCTCTTCGTTGGGCGCGTCGAAGAGCGCGTAGCCGACGGCTTTTTCGCTCATTCCTTCCAAAGTGTGCGCCATTTGCGTCGGCGAAGCCGTGTAGCAAGGAACCAGAACAAACCCGTCGGAAGCCAGCGCCGGAGCATGATGCGGCGCGTTCGATCCATCCTCGTTTGCTTCCGATCCGTGGGTCGGGGATTGAGTGGTCTCTATCAGGATTTCAAATTCGGACTTCTCAAAATCTTCCTTGGAAAGATCGGTTTCCCGACTGAATTCCAATCCGGCGGATTGAAACCGCTTGATCCACAGCGGCGCGGAAAATCCGTTCCCCATGATAAGAATCCGCTTACGCTCAAGCGCCGAAGCCTCGACAGGAGCGGGTGGCGATTCCGGTTGTTTCGCCTCTCCAATGCCTGCGGATTCCCTCGCCTCAGCCTGCGGTTCGGCATCCTTGGTTTCTTTTTCTTCCTTTTTGCCGAAGCCCCATTTAAGCGCCATAGTCGTAGAATCCTTTTTGGGTTTTGCGACCAAGAAGTCCGGCGTCCACCATCTTTTGCTGGATCGGATGAGGGCGGAATCGCGGCTCCTCGAAGAAAGCGTGATAGACTGATTTGGTGACCATCAAGTTCACGTCCACCCCGACCAAATCCATCAGTTGAAACGGCCCCATTTTGAATCCGCCGACGCCGGACATGATCCGGTCAATCGTTTGGGCGTCGGCGATGTTTTCTCCAAAGAGACGCAATCCCTCTCCATAGAACGGACGAGCGATGCGGTTGACGATGAATCCGGGCGTGTCTTTGGCTATGGCGGGGGTCTTGCCCCATTCCTTCGCGGTTTCGACGGCGGATTGAAGGGTTTCCGCCGAAGTTTGATCGCCGCGAATGATTTCCATCAATTGCATCACCGGCGCGGGGTTGAAGAAGTGCATCCCGACGACCCGCTCGGGATTTTTGGCCGATGAGGCAATGGCGGTCACTGAAAGAGAAGAAGTGTTGGTGGCGAGAATCGCCTGCGGGGGCGCGGATTCGGAAACCTTGGCGAAAAGTTCGCGCTTGACCGCCAAATCCTCCAGCGCGGCTTCGATGAACAGGTCCACCCCTGCAACGGCGGACGCCCAATCCTTGCTCGGATTCAACCGCGCCAATATTTCATCCCGCTTGCCTGCTTCCAGTTTGCCCTTCTCGACGCGCTGTTTCAAAGCGAAGGCGATTTTTTCTTTCCCCTTTTCCGCCGCGCCGGAAATGGAATCAAAAAGACGGACTTCCCAACCCGACTGCGCGGCAACCTGCGCGATCCCCGATCCCATTGTCCCTACGCCCGCAACGGCCAAAATCTTTCCCATGGTTTCACTTGCTCCCTTTCAATGCCGGATTAAGATACAGCAACCGCCGAAAAATTCCAGAAAGTCTTGAGGCAATTACGGTTTCATTCTCAACCATCAACAATGATCGCATGAAATCGTCCCGGACCGGCGGCGCCTTGGCCGACGGTCAGATCAATGTCGCCGCTTCGACTTGGGCCTGTGATGAAGAGCGTGTTCGATTGCAACGATTTGGCGCTCTGCTCACGATCCAAAAGTTCCATGACTTCTTGAATTGTCCGGACCAGTTGCGACCGCCACGCAAGGGCGATGTGCGTCCAAGGAAAGAGATTTGCGTAGCCGTTGCGCTGGGAATCGTGGCGGAAAACCAGTGTGCCGGTATGCGCGACCGCCCAATCGCAATCGGTGATGCCGACCTCGATTTTTTCGAGGCGAAGCATGATCTCGCGCTTTCGCCTTTCGTCTTTGGCGTCGTCGCGTTCCTTCGGCGAAGGGATATCCCATTCGACATTGAGGGGTCTCAAGGCGGTTTCCCAGTCCAGCGCGTCAAGGCGAGGGCAACGATAACGACTCAATCGTCGCGCTCCGGATTCCTTGACGATCTCGACGATTTTATTCATCGCCTCGGATTCGCTTTTAACGAGGTGGGTTTTGCCTCCCCAAGGGGATAACGCCCGTTGAAATTGTTCGGTCATCGAACTTTCCGGAGGATATTCGGTTTCCGGCCAGACCAGCGGAATGTCGAACGCGCGCCGGAGCAATTCGCCCTTGGCGGGGCGTTGCGGAAGCTTGGTGAGTTCGCCACGTAGATCGGAAAAGAATTGGGAGAATTCGGGTGAACTCATTGGTTTTTCTTTCCGTTCCGTTTGCGTTGCTTCCAGCGTTGGCGGAAAGGTTTGGGATCGGGCAAGGGGAGATCGCGGTTAAGCGTCCATTCGGAAAGCGGCCCCGGACCTTTGGCGATCCATCCGTTTTGTCCAAAGAAACCGAGCGTGGTTTTTCCGGCGCGGGAGAAAAATTTGTAAAGAAATGGGGACGCCAGCACGCGGCTTCCGATTTTCACGGCGGGCGATTCCATTGCGCCGAGATTTCCCGAAAACTTAAAATCGCGCCGGAGTTTGATGAGCATGGTGGGAATGTCAATTTTGACCGGACAGGCTTCCTTGCACGCTCCGCAGAGCGACGAGGCATGCGGCAATTCGTTCACGATCGGCGACTCGCCATAGAGCGGCGTGATGATCGCGCCGATTGGCCCTGCATAGACGGAGCGATAAGAATGGCCTCCCGATTTTTCATAGACGGGACAGGCGTTCAGGCACGCGCCGCAACGAATGCACTGCAACGCCTCGGCGAATTCGGTTCCGAGCAGGCGCGATCTGCCGTTGTCCACCAAAACCAGATGCTGTTCCTTTGGACCGTGAAGTTCGCCGTCGCGTCGCGGTCCGCCGAAGAGCGATACGTAAACCGTGATCCATTGTCCCGTTCCGCAACGGGTGAGGAGTTGGAGGATCGTCGGCATGGAGGCGAGCGTCGGAAGGAGACGTTCGATCCCCATCATGGCGACGTGAATTTTCGGAAGCGTGGAACTCATTCGACCGTTGGCTTCGTTGGTGACGATAAAAAATTGTCCGGTCTGCGCGATGCCGAAATTCGCGCCGGTGATTCCCATGTCGGCCTCGAACATCCGCTTGCGGAGCCACTTGCGCGAGGCGACCATCAACGCTTGCGCGTCGGCGGGAAGCGTCTGGCCCTCTTCGGCGGTCACCTGCAAAACCTCTGCCATCTTCGCCAGATTCATGTGGATCGCGGGGGCGATCAGATGCGACGGAGGCTGACCGGCCAGTTGGCAGAGCAACTCGCCCAAATCGGTTTCGGTCACTTCCATCCCTTCGTGCTCGAGCGCCTCGCGGATTTCACATTCCTCGCTGACCATGGATTTTCCCTTGGCGATCCGCTTGACGCCATTGCGTTGGGCGATGTCCAGCACGATCCGGCGCGCGTCGGCGGAGGTGCGCGCCAGATGAACCTGCACGCCGTTGGCGGTCGCTTTGGTCACGAATTCCTCCAAGTAGGAATCCAGATGCGCGATGACCTCGGCGCGGATCATCTTGGCGCGGTCGCGGACGGCGTCGGTCGGCGAATACGGAGGAATGTTCCGTGTCCGCGACATCCGCAATTGACCCAAGATCATCTTGAGTTTCATCTGCATCGCCGGATCGGCCAGCGCGTCACGGACGCCGTCGGAGAAATGAGGGGATGTAGTAGTGCCGGTGGTCGTTGTCATGCGTTCGCCCCAATTTTGACACGGTTGGCAAGGAGTTCGGCGATGTGCCAAACACGGCGCGGGGCGTTTCGGCGGTGAAGAATCCCGTTGATTTGCAACATGCACCCTGCGTCGGTCGTGACGACGCAATCGGCTTTACATTCGTCGAACGTGTCGCATTTGGTGTTGCCCATCGCGCCCGACAAAACCGGAAACTTGACCGCGAACGAACCGCCGAATCCGCAACAAGCGTCCGTGCGCGGGAGGGAAATGAACCTCGCGCCCTCGACTTGGCGGAGCAGGGTTTCGGCTTCATCCCCCGCGCCGAGTTCGCGCAGATGACAAGAGCGATGACAGGCGACTGAACCGTTAAATTTTGCTCCTAAATCCAGTTTTCCCGATTGATGAACGAGAAACGAGGTCAATTCGTGTGTACGGTCGGCGAGGCGCTTGACGCGCGCCAGCGTCGCCGGTTCCTTGGCGAAGAGGTTGACGAAAAAATGTTTGACCATCGAGGCGCATGAACTCGAAGGGGTCACCACTGCGTCGTAGGATTCGAAAACGTCTATGAAATGGCGCGCCGGACGAATCGCGGCGTCCCAATGCCCCATGTTGTAGAAGGGAAGACCGCAACAGGTTTGCGCTTCGGGATAGTCAATTTCCAGACTGAGTTTTTCCAGAATATCGGCGACCGATTCGCCGATTTCGGGATAAAACTGATCCACCATGCAAGGAATGAAGAGAGCAATCATCGTGCAACCCCATGAATGCTTCTTTCATCCGAGCCGCGACCGTCAGGGAGCGTCCAACCCGCGACATAAAGGGTCATCGGCTCCCCTTGTTTCCGAACGACATAATCACGGGCTAAAAATAATTCCTGTTCGTTCCATACATAAATCGTGCTCCCATGCCGAGTCCAACGCTTGCCTCCATTTTCTTCGCCGATCTCTTTATTCAGTCTCCGGCTCGTGTACGACTTGAAAGCGTTCATAATTCGTTCAGGAGGCGTCTCGGCGCTCACAATACAATGCAGATGATTCGTGCGGACATGAACCGCATCCAGCGACCAATGCCGATGGGCACACACTTCTCGGATTGCTTCCAAAACAATTCTTCGTGCAGTCTCCTTCAAAAGGTACGGTTTCCCTGCCATACGGCCTTCTTCGGACCTCACGCGCAAAAGATTTTCGGACAGATAAGGCGTGTGAGCAATGTTGTGCTTGGGATCAACCGAACCTCTGGGATCGCCGTGCAGGCGCGTTCCGTAGCAGGTGAACGTGATCAAGTACGCCAATGGGAAACCGGACGCTCCCTGACGGTCGCGGCTCGGACGGGGATCGGTCGGCGCAATTTGGGTTGGCATGGTGTTGCCGCGCATCATTTGCCCGATTTTTCCTGCTGGGCGATTGCGGTCGGGCATTTGGATTTCATAATTTCAATTTTGTCAGGTGTTCTTGAAAACAGATAAAGGTCATCGCCGATGACAACGATCTTCGCGTAACCGGAAATATCACTGGAGAGAACCGTTCGGCGGAACGAGCGAACATTTAGATTGTAGAGGAGAATGTTCCCTGAGGAATAGAGGACAATTTCATCGCCTCGCATTCCAGCAAATTCTAGCCAGCGTAGCCGGCTGAACTGCGGCTCGAAGACTACGTATTTCTTGCCCTCGGCTTCCCCCTGTTCTTCAATAATCGGATAGTCCACGTAGATCAAGGCTTCAAGAAATTGTCGCTCCAATTCTCCTTCGGTTAGCGGGGTCTTGTCATACCACTGGTATTCGGCAATGCCGACGTAAACGCTGTTCACCTGAAACCATTCCACGCAACGACCGTGGGCATACTTCGCTATGAATTCTTCAACCGTCCCGTTGACTCTTTGTCCTCGTTCGTCCGGGGTCAGAATACTCCATTTCTTTTCGTCTCTCCGATTGGGATCGTCAAACAAATCTTCAAGTTTATCTCCCATGGAGTTTTGGATCTTGGCTAGGATTTTCTCCGGCTTCCAAGGTTCGCCGTTTTTCTCCTGATGCGACCAAATCCATCTCTTGAAATTTACTTCGAGGAAGTAGGGGGGATCGGAAAATATAAATGGAATGAAGGCGGGTTTGTAGGGGAGACTTGGATGAGGCGTAATTGCTTTCGTCAGCTTCCATTGCTGTGTCTCGAAAGCTCGATACCCACCGGTGAAATCCAAGTGAGCAGGGTAGAACACGCATGGATTTCTCAGGTCGGTCAGAGTGTACTCAATCACGGGATCATAGCCTAGGTCGAAAAAACAGGGAAGCTCGTCGGGAACCCTCATCGCCGGCTCGCTTTCTCCGGGAATATGGGGATTAGAAACCCCCATTTTCAAGGTGGCAACCTTTTGCCAGTTCCATTTCCAGTCGAGAGGGATGACGGCATCAGTTTGGCTTCGCACTGTTGTTGGGAGTGTTATCCAGAGGACCAATAGAAGGAGGAAGAATCCGGCCCCCCGTGATTGAATTTGAGCATGTGATCCCGGATTGGTCGCTCCCTTACAGTCGCGGTTCGGATGCGTTTCGGTTTTTCGACGGCTTAGCATAACTTCGGCGTCCATGAAGATTGTGCCGCATCCGGTGTGGAATTTGAATCAACGGAGCCGCGAGCGTGAGTGAGCGTCCGACAACAAACATGATGCGCGCTGGTCGCTCCCTTACGGTCGCGGCTCGGATGGGCATGGGGCGATGGTATGCGGTTCAACATGGGATCAGCGTTCGTTCAGTCGTCTCCGCATCCACTCTTGAGCCTTCGACGCAATGGACGACGGAATCAGATGTCCCCGATCAAACGACAGAACCTCGACTTCGATCCCTGCGGCGCGGAGGGCGTCAACGGCGTGGAGCGGCTTTTCGGTTGGGACAATCGGATCGCGCAGGCCGTAAACGATCATGACGGGAATCCCGCGCATGCGCGCCAGATTCGACTCGACGTCGGGTGGAAGATCAGAACAAACGGAAATCACGCCGCGCACGCGATCCGGATGGCTCAAGGCAAACCGATAGGCGACCGACGATCCTTGGGAAAACCCGAGCAGAAAGACCTTCGCGGGATCGGCCAGTTGTTCCAGCGCCAGTTGTTCGATGACGGAAGCCAGAAATTGATTATTGCGCCGGTGGTTGTCGGCCTTTTCAAAAGACGTCAGCCATGAAAATGTGATCTGCTTGGTGTTGTAATCCCAAAGTTGATGAAATCCTTGAGCCGCAGAGGCGACAAAATTGTCGGGCGCGAGTTTCTGCATGATCCCCAAGAAATCCGCCCCTGTTTGCGCATAGCCGTGCAATCCCAAGAGCGTCGGCGCGTTGGGCGGAGCCTTGGGTCCGGGTTGCGCGTAATAATATCCGACCGTTTCGACGGGCAGGCGGCGAAGGAGAGGTTGCGGCGGCGCGGCGGGTTGTGCGAGGGTTTCCATGAGTTCGGCCATCCACTTTATAGGGCGCGAGGCAAACCGTAAAGAATTAAACCCTCACCAGAATTCATTTGCATCATCCGAGCCGCGACCGTAAGGGAGAGTCCCAAGACGAAGATGCCGCAAATCGGTCGCTCCCTCACGGTCGCGGCTCGGATGACGATCGGGTTTTTGAAAAATGTGGAGAAACTCTTTCTCTCCCTCTACAGTGGGATGCTTGCAACGATTTATTTCAACCCGCCAAAAAGGAACGAGCGCATGTCGGAGACGATAGATTTTTACGGGATCGAATCCCAATACAGCGAAGACGAACTTCTGATTCGCAACACGGTCCGCAAGTTCGTGGACGAGGAATTCGCGCCGATCGTGGCCGAGCATTTCGAGGCGGGGACGTTTCCCCAGCATCTCATCCCGCGCATCGCGGGGATGGGGGTTTTCGGCGCGACATTGCCGCAGAAATATGGTTGCGCGGGCGTCAGCAATCTCGCCTACGGTCTTATGATGCAGGAGCTTGAGCGGGGCGACTCCGGATTGCGATCGTTCGTCTCCGTGCAGGGAACGCTCGCCATGTATCCGATCTACGCATTTGGAACGGAAGAACAGCGAACCAAATGGTTGCCCGATTTGGCGGCGGGAAAAAAATTCGGGTGCTTTGGCCTGACCGAAGCCGAGCACGGTTCCGATCCGAGCGGAATGAAAACCACGGCGAAAAAAGTTTCCGACGGCTACGTTCTCAACGGTTCCAAGATGTGGATCACCAATGGGACCCTTGCCGACGTCGCGGTCGTCTGGGCGAAACTGGACGGGGAGATCGAAGGATTTCTCGTTGAGAAAGGAATGCCCGGATTCACCGCCGTCGAGCAGAAACACAAACTTTCGCTTCGCGCGTCGGTGACGGCGGAGCTTTATTTCAACGACTGCAAAATCCCGCTCGCCAATCGCCTCCCCGACGCGCATGGCCTCAAAGCGCCGCTGGCGACGTTGACGCAGGCGCGGTTTGGAATTTCGTTCGGCGCGCTCGGCGCGGCGATGAGTTGCTACGAGACCGCCGTCAACTATGCCAAACAACGGATTCAATTCGGCAAACCGATCGCAGGCTTTCAGATCATTCAAGAGAAGTTGGCCGAGATGCTCAGCGAAATCACCAAGGGACAATTGGTTTGTCTCCAACTGGCGCGTCTCAAGGACGCGGGCAAGATGACTCCGGCGCAGGTCTCGCTCGCCAAACGCAACAACGCCTATCAAGCCTTGGAAATCGCCCGCATGGCCCGCGAGATCATGGGGGCCAACGGCATCGTGCTGGAGTATCCCGTCATGCGCCATCTCTGCAATTTGGAAACGGTCAAGACCTACGAAGGCACGCACGACATCCACACGCTTGTGCTAGGCAAGGAAATCACCGGCATCGCGGCGTTTGTTTGAATTTCGCGTCGGAATCGTGACGTGATGGCTCAAACCCGACCAGTGCGAATCAGGCAGAGGGATTGCGTTGCGTCCCTTTGCGGCTTAACATAAGAAGCTAAGGAAGTTCCGCGCTCCTCCGCATCCATGAAAATCATGATGATGACCAACACGTTCGCGCCCCACGTCGGGGGAGTGGCGCGATCCGTTTCGGCGTTTGCGTCGGCTTACCGGGAGCGCGGACACGACGTTTTGGTTGTCGCTCCGGAATTCGATGGAACGCCGGAGAGAGAAGAGAATGTCGTCCGAATCCCCGCCATACAAAATTTCAATGGAAGCGATTTTTCGGTTCAACTTCCGATCCCCGGAATTCTTTGGGATACCGCCGATCAGTTTGCTCCGGACGTTGTTCATTCCCATCACCCTTTTTTACTCGGAGGAACCGCGCTGGGCATTGCGGCGCGTCTCCATGTTCCCATCGTCTTCACGCATCACACGATGTATGAGCAATACACGCACTACGTTCCCGGAGATTCCTCGGCGATGAAGCGGTTCGCCATCAAACTGGCGACGGGTTACGCCAATCTTTGCGATCACGTTGTCGCGCCAAGCGAGAGCGTTCAGGCGGTTCTGCAGGAGCGGGGAGTGACCTCGCCCATCACGGTGGTTCCGACCGGAGTGGACGTCGAGCGGTTTGCGAAGGGGAATGGGCGCGCCTTCCGGCGGAGAATCGGATTTCCGCCGCGCTCGTTTGTCGTGGGACATTTGGGGCGTTTGGCTCCGGAAAAAAATCTGCAATTTTTGTCGCGCGCCGTCGCGCCGTTCCTCTGGAGAAATCCCGAGGCTTATTTCTTGGTGATCGGCAACGGTCCATCCAAGGAAGAATTGTCGGCGTATTTTGAAGCCGAGGGTATGGCTGAGCGGCTCCGCTTCGGCGGAACCTTGCAGGGTCCAGATTTGATGGACGCCTATCACGCCATGGACGTTTTCGCGTTTGCCTCGAAGAGCGAAACCCAAGGCATTGTTCTCGTCGAGGCGATGGCGGCGGGAAAGCCGGTCGTCGCCTTGGACGCGCCCGGCGCGCGCGAGGTCGTGAGGGATGGAAAGAACGGATTCTTGATTTCGTCCGAGAGTGTGTTTCAGTTCGCGGAGGGACTTCAGAAAGTGCGCTCTCTGTCGTTCCGCGCCCGTCACGCGATGGCGAGATCGGCGCGAAATGCCGCCTCTGAGTTCTCGATGGACCGTTGCGCAGGGCGCGCGTTGGGCCTTTATCAATCCCTGACCCGCAGAAAGAAATATCGGCGGCGCAACATGGAAGGCAATCCTTGGTCGGCGGCCCTGAGGATGCTGAAGGTGGAATGGGATCATTTGCAAACTCTTGCCGGAGCCGCCGGAGCCGCCCTATGGGAATCCACCGAAGAAGGCGCCGACTCGGATGATTGATCGGCTGGAGCGATTTCTTCACAAAGCACGGCGCGCGCTGAGCCGGAGCGAATTGGCGGTTCGTCTTCTTCGGCTTTCCAGATCCGAAACAGCCGATCACAAGCCCGGTCTGGTCATGATTCAGATAGACGGACTTTCGCATCGGGAACTTCGCCGGGCATTGCGGAAAGGCGAAATGCCATTTCTGCGTCAATTGATGAAGCATGAGCATTACCGGCTTCAAGATCATTATTCCGGCGTTCCCTCCACGACTCCCGCCGTCCAAGGGGAATTGTTTTATGGCGTCCGCGAAATCGTGCCCGCGTTCAGCTTTCGGGATCACCGCACCGACAAAGTGGTCAAGATGCTCGACACCGAACCTGCGGCGGATGTTCAAAAGGTTTTGGAGAGGAAAGGGGCGGGCTTGCTTCAAGGCGGAAGCGCCTACTCGGATATTTTCGACGGTGGGGCGGAGGAATCGCATTTTTGTCCGGCGACAATCGGCTGGGGATGGCTACTGGACGCGATCAATCCGATTGTATTGGGCGGCTTGATCTTCATTTACGGCATCAGCATCGTGCGAACGCTGGTTTTGATGGTTGTGGAATTTGTGTTGGCGTTCGTTGATTTCTTTCGCGGTTTGATCGCCGGAGAAGACCTTTGGACCGAATTAAAGTTTGTTCCAACGCGCGTCGGCATCTGCATTCTTCTTCGGGAGTTGGTCACCATCGGCGCGAAGATTGATCTGGCTCGCGGGTTGCCCGTCATTCATTTGAATTTTCTCGGATACGACGAGCAGTCCCATCGGCGGGGACCGACTTCCGCCTTCGCGCATTGGACCTTGCGCGGCATTGATTTTGCCATCAAGCGCATCTGGCGCGCCGCGCATCGGTCGTCGCGCCGCGATTACGTGATCTGGGTTTATTCCGATCACGGTCAGGAAACCACGATCCCCTATCCGCTGGAATCAGGACGGACGATCCACGAAGTCGTCGCCGAAATTTTCAATCGAACGGAGACTGAACCGGACAGGAAAGACCTCGAGCGGCGCGGCATTCAAGCCCAACGCGCCCGATGGATCGGCGGAAAGAGGGGACGTCAAGCAACGTTGAAGGCCGTTCGGCACGATGCGACGGAAGCCAAGGATAGCCCGGACGTTGCCGTCGCGGCCTTGGGGCCGGTCGGTCACGTATATCCGAAGAAAAGATTGGACGCCGAGGAGAAGGCAAGGTTCGCGCGGGTATTAGTGGAGCGGGCAAATATTCCTCTGGTTCTGACCGCGGCGGAGATGGGCAAGGCTCTGGCATGGACGAAAAAGGGGGATTTCCGATTGCCGGGAGACGCGGCGGAAATCTTGGGCGAGCATCATCCCTTCCTCGAAGAAGCCGCGCGCGATTTGGTGGAACTCTGCCACCATCCCGACGCCGGGACGCTCGTGCTTTCCGGCTGGCGGCGCAGACAACACCCGATTTCCTTTCCGCAGGAAAACGGTTCCCATGCCGGTCCGGGTCCGGTGGAGACCCACGCCTTCGCGCTTCTTCCCGCTGACGCGCCCATTCCGAAACACGAAAAACCGTATCTGCGTCCGATGGATTTGCGCGAGGCCGCGCTCCAATTTTTGGGAAAAGCCAAGTCTCCAATTTTTATTCAATCTTCGCGGAAACATGATGGAGATCGGACTCTCCGCATCATGACCTACAACGTCCATTCTTGCGTCGGCATGGACGGGCGCGTTTCCATGGCGCGGATCGCCCGCGTCATCATGCAATCCGATCCCGACGTCGTCGCGTTGCAGGAACTGGACGTGGGACGCACCCGAACCGGCGGGCACGATCAAGCGCACGAAATCGCGCGCGAACTGGAAATGGATTTTCATTTTCATCCCGCGCTTCAAGTCGAGGAGGAACTTTACGGCGACGCGATTCTCAGCCGATTGCCCATGCGTTTGATTCACAGGGGCGCGCTTCCTTCAGATCACAAAAAAAACAATTTGGAACCTCGCGGCGCGCTTTGGACCGCGATCCGAACCGGCGACGGCGAACTCCAGTTCATCAACACGCATTTGGGTTTGCGCGGCCAAGAGCGAAAATTTCAAGTCGAGAAATTGCTAGGCACGGAATGGCTTACCCATCCCGATTGCCGCCGTCCGGTCGTCCTTTGCGGCGATTTCAACGCCTTTCCCGGCATGGCGGCGTATCGCCGATTGAATGAAAGCTTGTCCGACGCCCAGCGGCTGGCAAACGGCCACCGTCCCAAAGGAACGTGGTTCGGCCGCTATCCTTTTGGCCGGATTGATCATGTTTTTGTGAGCGAGGGGATCGAGGTGGTCGGCGTCGAGGTTCCGCGCACCACGCTGGCCCGGATCGCGTCAGATCATTTGCCTCTGATTGTGGAAATTCGCCTGCATTGAGCGACGGCGGCGCGTTGGGAATTTAATACGGCATCCGAGCCGCGACCGTGAGGGAGCGCCACACCCGTGTCATCCCGCGTGTTTGTGGTTATCGTTGCAAAAATATCTTGAATCCAGTCGCGTCAGCGGCGAAATAGCGGTAGCCCCGCGCGGAAGCCCGGGGACCGCTGAAAAAAAGCCCAATCAAATTTGAGCCGCGGGAGCGGCGACATAGCCAGAATGTGTAAGGATTATGTCGCTCCTGCCGGAGCTTGGTTTTTTGAGGGAAACACCGTGAACCCCGTGCTTCCACACGGGGCTAAAACTATTCCGCCGCGATCGCGGCTCGGACGCCTCTCCTCTTTCCCTAGCAATTCAGGAAATTGCGCGACCGTTTCATCGGGCGAGCCAACGGCTCGCCCCTACCATAAGATTTCGTCTTCCGTAGGGGCGACCCGGCGGTTCGCCCGAAGAGGCTTGTCTTCGGGAACGGGAAGACCCTATCATCATGGGTGAGGAAATTCGGGGATTGGCTCGCGGGGTTTATGTGGCACAGTCGCCCTCGGCTGTGACCTTTCCCCATCCCTTGAATTTTCACCATTGAAGGAATGGAATTTATGGGAAATCGGCGCGATGAAATCCGCGATTTTCTCCGCGACCTCTGCCAACCGTTCGCCTTTGCCCATCTCCGCCAATTCACCCCCAAAAACGCCGTGGTTTGTTTAGTTCACTCTCTGGCTTTGGTAAGTTCAGGTATGGGCTTTTGTCGCCCCGGCATGAATCATTAAACCGATTCAGGTCGTTGCTTCAAGAAGGAGGTTTCAGTCCCAACGGCTATCTTCAAGGACAATTTCGAATCGAACTGATCCGCTTGCATTAAGACTCATTGCTTCTGCCGTCTTCATCTTTCCCTTGGCTAGACCAGTGACGTGAACTGCGTCGGCGCCAACAACTCGCCCGCCCGTGTCATACCACACCACGTTGTATTTGGCCGAACTCAACGAACGCGGGGACATATTTTTTATCTGAAAGAAAACATGTCTCGCCCCGATAATGTCCACACTTTCATTCGCATTTTCAACCCGCAGTTGTTTTTCAAGTCGGCGTGTGACTTCGAGAGCTTTTTTCCTTTCCTGCTCAACCTTCTTTTGAGTGGGGTCGTTTTGCGACTGCGAGATTTGACCGACCTCTGCGGGATCTTCACCAGACTGATTACCGATGACGCCCGAGGGTCCTTCTGCAGAATTGATCCGGGAATCCCGCGAGGGCGCAGGTAAAGGCGGCAACGCCGACGCTTGGTTGGGCATGTTTTCCACCTTGACAATGACACCATTCCTTAAGCGGTGCGGGCGGATGGCCCCGCCGTACTGTTGGATTTGACCTCGGTACACCAGAATCTGCCCTTGCTGTAGTTTCAACAACTTGTCGCGGTCTTGATCCTTAAATCCAAGGACGACATCACTCGTCAGGGTCGAGGCTTGGTGTTTTACGGATACGGAAAGTTGACCACCTATGGAACTAACGCCGACGATGACCCCCTTCGACTGAATCCATTTGTCCTTGTATTGCTGAAACGCCGTCTCCCTCTGAAGCTCCGTCAGGGTGCTATAAATCCCAAACTTCTGATCAAAAGCAGGGAAGCTCAGATCGAAATCGAAGGACTCGCGATCCGTCGCCCTCTCTTCAAAGTCAATTGTGAGCGGAAAAGACTTGCCATTGACTTCAACGATCACTTTCGCGTTCTCGGCGTCTATCCGCTTCAGCTGGATTTGTTGTTTTTCATTCTTGAAAGAAATACCTTTGGGTTCTCCAAGACTTAACGAATAAATCTTGTCGTCGATCTGAATATCCGCCGACTTATCCTCGATACCCACCAAAACGCATTTTTCGAGAAATGCTTTTGTCAGATCACTCGACGCTTTTTCGCCGCTTGCCGCTAGAGGAAAAACAAGTATGGCAAGAATGGGACCAAGGATTTTCAGATTCATTTGCGACTCCCTTCTCCACTGAAGGGGAAAAACCCCATCGCCAAGCGATTGGCGGCGCATGAGACCGTCGCTACGGTACCGAAGGATCATATTGCACTAGGCGCGGCGAGTCAACCTGATTGCAACTGAACAAAGGAATTTGAAATTCCGTTGGAAAAACTCCGCATGGAGTCGCCGGGGGCTTTGCGGTAGAATCACAAAGGAGGAATAAGAATGTTCAGCCGACCGATTGCTCTATCCGATTTGCGGGAAGGGGACCACGTCTGCGTCCGGCGCGGCGGTCTGATTTATTCGCATCACGGCATCTACGTCGGCCGGGGGCAGGTGATTCATTACACGGACGCCGAGGGATTCGTCCGCAAAAACGATTCCAAGATCGTGCAGACGAGTCTCGATGAATTTCTGCGCGGCGGCGAATTAAGGCGGCGCGCGCATCGCAATTCTTATTCTCCCGAAAAAGTTGTCCGACGCGCCAAGCAGTCCCTCCTCGAAAGCCGCTATTCGCTCCTCTGGAACAACTGCGAGCATTTCGCCACGTATTGCGTGACGGGCAAACGGCGAAGCCGTCAAGTCCGCCGAGTTGTTTACGCGGCCGGCTCCGCGGCGATTGTCGTCGCCGGAGCGGCATTGGCGAATCTCAGGCGCAAAGCCAAAGCTTGAACATCCGGCCCGTTGCGGGCAAAATCCACCGCGCCGAGGGTTTGGAAATTCGCGGGATAGGCACGCGGACGACCCTCCGCGAGCCAGTCCCAGAATTTCCCTAGACGATATTTGCGGACCGGCTTTTGCGCGACAAACGCCACCACGGAAGGACGATTGAGAAATACATGAGAGTTTTGATCACGGGAGCCGACGGCTATCTGGGTTGGCCGCTTTCGCTTTATCTGGCCAAACGCGGCCACGAGGTCGCGGGCATTGACGATTATCGCCGCCGCCAATGGGTCGGCGAGATGGGTTGCTGGTCTGCCACGCCGACGGCGTTGATGGCCGACCGCCTGCACGCCTATTATCAAAACATGGGGCAGAATCTCCGTTTCTACAAAGGGGACCTGACCGATTACAACTTCGTGCTGAACGTCTATAAGACGTTCAAGCCCGAAGCGATTGTTTATCTGGGCGAAATGCCCTCGGCTCCTTACAGCATGATTGACGTTCATCATGCGGTCTATACGCAGACGAACAACATCATGGGGACGCTCGTCACGCTTTACGCGATGCGCGAGGTCGTGCCGGATTGCCATCTGGTCAAACTCGGAACGATGGGGGAATACGGCACGCCGAACGTGGATATTCCGGAGGGATTTTTTGAGATCGAATATCGCGGACGCAAGGACCGGATGATGTTTCCGCGCAAGGCCGGAAGTTGGTATCACCAATCCAAAGTTCACGACACGAACAACATCGAAATGGCCTGCCGGTTTTGGGGTTTGCGTTCGACCGACATTATGCAGGGGGTCGTTTATGGAACGCGGATTGACGAAATGGGAACCGACGAGCGGCTATTGACGCGGTTCGATTTCGATCAATCGTTCGGAACGGCGATCAATCGGTTTTGCGCTCAGGCGGTTGTCGGGTTGCCGCTGACTCCCTACGGCAAGGGGAAACAAAAGCGAGGTTTTCTTCCTTTGCGCGATTCGATGCAATGCCTGACCGTCGCCTGCGAGCATCCGCCGAAGCAGGGGGAATACCGAGTCTTCAATCAGTTCGAGGAAGTTTACAACGTGACGGAGCTGGCGGAAAAAGTTCGGAAGATCGGGAATGAATTTGGGCTGAAGGTTGAGATCAAGCCGGTTGAAAATCCCCGGATGGAATCCGAGGAGCATCATTACAATCCCGATCATAAGCATTTATTGGATTTGGGATACCAACCGACCCACGACATGGAATCGGAATTGAGACTGATCTTCAAGGACCTGACGAAATATCGGGAGCGGATCGAGACGCGCAAATACGCTTCGTTTCCGGATATTCGTTGGGACGGCTCGCGGCGAAAATCGGAGTATCTCTGAGCGGAAAAATCGAAATTCGGTTCTTGAATCCGCGCGCGACGAAGTTCAGTCGCGTTGCAGTGGAAGTTGGTGGGTGGACGGGGATTTGAACCTCGGACATCCAGCTTGTAAGGCTGGCGCTCTGACCAACTGAGCTATCCACCCATCCTGCGCTCCGCGCCGGATTCATCATTGAAATTATCAATTAAACTCGGCGCGGCGTCCAATGGAATGAGATTGGCATCCGGAGGGTTTACGTTTAGCGTTGTGGCTGGATTAGGAGCGAGAGACATGGCGAGGCTTCGAAACGGAGACATCCGTTATTTGAGAGGGATCCCATGGGGCATTGGATCGGCGCTCTATTTGTTGTGCGCGTTCGCCGATGCGCAACCGCAACAATCCGCCGCAATTTCCGAGCGATTTTGGAATTCTCCCGGTCCGGCGCAAGACGCGCCCGACGCGCCGAAACTGTTGATCGTTTATCCACTCGATCAGGTCTTGCTTCCTTTTACGCAGGAAGAGACGCGCTACGCGGGGCGGGTTGAGCCGATTGACGCAACGGTCTTGCTGAATGATCGTCCGGTGAAGATTTGGCCCGGTGGCGTATTCACCGGATTGTTAATCGGTAGCGATTTGCCCGTCGGCAAAAATGATTTCACTTTCAAGGCGGACCGAAAAGGGAAGGCAACAACGGTCCACAGAATGATCATCCGATCGGAGCGTGAAAAAGGACCGGATGCTTGGCCATTGGCGTTTCATCCGACTCGTCCCGTCATTCCATCCGGATCGCAGGAATACTGGCTTCGGGAAGGCTCGAAATTGTCCGTCAAACTGTTGGCCAGCTATGGTCATCGGGCATGGGTTCGAGTAGGCGAGAAGGGAGTTTGGATGCCGCTGGAACTCAGCGGAGGGTCCTATGTGGATGGGGGCATTTACACGGGTGATATTGTTTGTCGAAGATCCATGAGCGAATCGCCGGCTCCCGTTCAGTTCAGTCTGGTCGGCCAAGAGAATCCCAGCGCGAGAGAACAGAGAATTGTGATGACTTCCGAGTTGAAAATCGGACGTCTCACCCCGGTCACGTCTTTGGTGGCATTCGTCAACCAAAACGAGGCGACGTTTCTCAAGCGCGAAGAGGGTTGGGACCGCTGGGGAAATTGGTCTCGCGGGACGCCGTTTCCCTTTCTCGAGAAGCGAGGCGAGCGAATCAGCGTGGATTTCGTGGGAGGCGAAACGGGATTCGTGGAGACCGGCGCGGTCAAAATTGACAGGAACCCGCGCAAATTCATTCCGGCGAAACTCGGAAAGCCGAAAGTGAAATTCACGGGCGAGGGAGAAATCAACCGGGTGGAATTGGATTGGAAATGCGATGCGCCTCCCGCCGTGACCTTTAGTTCTGAGTCTAATGGATCGGAGGAAAATCTGTCGGTGAATATCTTGGGCGCGAAGAGCGCCGCGGCCGGTCGGTTCAATGACCGCAAGTCGAAATTTATCCGAGGAATCGAAATTTTCGACGGCAAACCGGACACGCCGCCGAAAATCCGCGTATCGGTAGAGGGAAGGGAGCTATGGGGCTACGCGCTGAGACGAGTGAATCAGAGCGTTGTGCGCCTTTCGGTCCGCGTTCGTCCATCTCCGGTTCAGATCCAAAAAGACAAACCGCTCGGCGGCTTGAAAATCATGGTGGACGCCGGACATGGCGGTAGCGATCTGGGCGCATGGGGACCTTCGGGGTTGGTCGAGTCGGACGTCAACCTCATCGCCGCGCAAAGACTCGGCGAAAAATTGAAATCACTGGGAGCGGCGGTGAGGCAAATCCGGAACGATGACCGCAAAATCGAATTGGACGAGCGTGTGGACGCCGCGTTGGAGTTCGATCCCGATCTCTTCATCAGTGTTCATCATAATTCTGTTTCGCTGGAAACCGATCCGTTGGCCGACCACGGACCGAAGGTCTATTACCATTACCCCTTTGCGATCCCGATTGCTTCGGTCATAGCCGAAGAATTGACGGCGCTTTTGGCTCCGGGTCAAAAGCCGCGTGTCTTGAAGGAAAATTTTCGGGTCAATCGAAACATCAGCCTTTGTCCTTCGGTTTTGATCGAAGGAAGTTTCGTCTGCAATCCCAATGATGAAATCAAATTGAGGGATGACGTGACGCTTACCGCAATGGCCGACGCCATCGCGCGCGGCGTTGTTCGGGTCATGTCGCGGCCATGAAGTTTTGGGCTTTACTCACCGCGGGCAAAGCGGTAGAAGAACTCTCCAAACCGAATCGAGCCTGCGATGAGTCTTGACATTCAATCCCTTCAAGCGGCGGACCTCCCGCAACGCGAAAAAGCATTTTGGCAAATGACGGGACCCGGGGCGGTCCTTGTCGGGCTTTCCATCGGGGCAGGTGAGATCATCATCTGGCCGAGGATCGCCGCGCAATACGGCGCGGGAATGGTTTGGGCGGCGGTCCTTGGCGTATTTCTTCAGTTGTGGGTCAATTTTGAAATTGGGCGATGGACGATTGCCACGGGCGAAAGCGCCTACACCGGATTCAGCCGGCTCTGGAAAGGCTACGCGCACGCCTTTATATTTTTCAACATCACCGGTTGGCTTTTGCCCGGTTGGGCGCGGACCACGGGGTCAGCCCTGAAGGCGTTTTTTTTCAGCCCTGAAAACACCTCTCCCGATTGGCTCTGGACTGGACTAACCTTCGGCGCGGTGGCGTTGTTGCTCTTCGGCCCGAAGCAGATTTACGCGGCTGTCGAATTGACGATAGAGATTCTCGTGCTGATTATCGTCGTTGGTCTAATCATCATTGCGTTCAAAGTCGGCACGATGAAAAGCCTCGGCGAATTGATTCGCGGCACACTTAACGTCGGTTACAAGGAGCCGGGTTATTCGGTCAAGAGATTGTTCATCGCGTTGGTCTTTGCCGGAGCCGGCGGCACGGCGAATCTGTTTTATTCCTTCTATCTGCGCGATAAACACATTGGTATGGGGGCGCGAATTCCGGCGCTACTGAATCCTTTCCGTGGGCGCGAAGAGAAAGCGACGCGGACGGGATACGTTTTTCCCGATAACGACGAAAATCGCGCGCGATTCCGCGACTGGTTTCGGTTCGTCATCCAAGATCAGACGCTCTATTTCTGGTTCCTGAATACTTTTACAATCCTGCTGTTTATTTACGGTTCGTTGGCGGTCCTTCACCCGCAGAAGATCGTCCCTCAGGAGGGAAGGCTCATTTGGGATGAAGCGGCGATTCTGGAGGGAACGATGGGGATCGCCGGACGCTATCTTTTTCTTTGCATAGGCTTGGCGACGCTCTTCAGCACGCAACTGGCACTGACCGACGGCGTGGCGCGAAGTCTGGCTGATATTTTCAGCTCCAGTTTTTCATGGGGACGCCGCGTTTCGCCCTCCGTTTGGTATTTCCGGTGCGCGGTGTTCATCATGGTGAGCGGCACGCTCCTGACCGCGATCATGGAATACATGAAGATCACGGAGTTGGGATTCCTCTTCAATGCGGCTTACATGGGGGGATTCGCCATGGCGGTCTATACTCCGCTCGTGCTTTGGATGAACCTGCGCCATTTGCCGAAATCGGCGCGGCCTCATCCGGTCAATATAGCGATGGTTTCGGCGGCGTCGCTCGTCTATGTCGGGTTTGCGGTCTATTGTTTGGTCGGCGAAATCCAAAAACTATTCGGGTGAACTGAATCTTCACCCTTCACCTTCTCGCCTTTTTAATACTTTCAGCAGGACATCCGGCGCGTTGGTGAAGATTGCGTCCACGCCCAAGCTGATCATTTTTCTCATCGTGAAGGCGTCATTCACCGTATAGACCGCGACCGGTTTCGCTTCGGCGTGACTTAGCCTCACAATGGCGGGCGAAACTTCGCGCGTGCTTAAATTGAACGCGGATGTTCCGCATTCGCGCATGATCTGCTCGGGCTTTTTTCCGCATTGAAGCTTCGCATCGTATAGCGTTGCCGTCTTGATCCGCGGATCGAGACGGCGCATTTGCTTCAATGCGCGCGGGTCGAACGACGAGACGATAACCTGCGTTTTCATCCCGCATCTCCTTATGAGTTTAACCACCTTTCCGGCGATCCCTCCGTGTATCTTGTTCGTCACGGCTTCGGTTTTGATTTCGACATTGACCAATAATTTTCCCTTGGCCAGATCAAAAACTTCGCGCAAGGTCGGAATGTGCTCGTTCTTGAATTTCTTGGAAAACCAAATCCCCGCCGAAAATCGCTTGAGTTGGGCGAGTGTGAATTCAGACACTTTTCCCTTTCCGTCGGTTGTTCGGTCGAGCGTATCGTCATGGATAACCACAAGCCTCCCATCTTTGCTCAGGAGAACATCGAGTTCGATCATGTCCGCGCCGATCTCAACGGCCTTGCGGAAAGAGGCCAGCGTGTTTTCCGGAGCGCGGGCGGAAAATCCCCGGTGGGCGATAACGCGTGTTTGTCCGTCGACAAGCAGGTATTCGGTTATGGTCCTTGGCGATCTCGGCGTCTTGGCGGTTGGCATAATTAGAATTTACTTGAACTATAGTTACCAAATTTCGGAAAACCAACGATGAATGAGACTCAAAGAGCCGAAGCCCGATTCCTTATCACGTTCTCTCCGCTTAATCGCCATTACGGACCGCGAAGCCTTGGGCATGGGAAGTTTGACCTCAGCCGTCGAATCGGCGTTGAGAGGCGGACTTCCCGCGTTGATGTTGCGCGAGAAGGATTTGCCGGAGGAGCTGATTTTGCCGCTGGCGACGGAAATGCGCGAGTTGACCGCCAACGCAGGAGCGTTGCTGATCGTTAATCGCCGCTTGAAAATCGCGCGGGCAGTCGGAGCCGACGGAGTTCATCTTGGAGCGGACGGTCCGACGATTGCCGAAGCGAGAGACGCACTGGGAGAAGAGGCGATTTTAGGATATTCGGCGCATGGTGAAGGCGAGGCATTGCGTGCTTTTGAGCTAGGGGCGGATTACGTGATTTTTAGTCCGATTTTTGAGACGCCGAGCAAGGAGGGAATTCTGAAACCGATCGGCTTGTCGGCTTTGGAACATTTGGTTCGGTCGGCTCCCGGTCCGGTGACCGCATTGGGCGGAATTTCGCTCGAAAATGTCGGGAGCGTCGCCCAAACTGGCGCGGCGGGAATAGCGGTGATTCGGGCGGTTTTCGGGAGCGCGTCGCCGGAAACGGCAACGAGGACATTGTTGGATCGGTGGGATGAGATAAGGGAAAGGCGATAGGAAGAAAGAGATTAGGAATAGGATTACGAGCAAGAGTAAGATGGAACTGGGTCGAATTCCGCGTGAGAAGATCGCCCTCGATCCCGGAGTCGAGTGCCCCCCAAGGGGGACGACCCTATAGGGGTCGAACAAAATGATCCAAAGAGTTTCAGGATTACGATTAGGATTACGATTAAGATTACGAGCAAGAGCAAGAGCATGAAATGAGCAACAAAAGTCAAAAGCGGGGGATGGAAATTTCGCATCTTGACGCGAAAGGCGCGGCGAGGATGGTGGACGTCGGGACCAAGGCGATCACGATGCGCCGCGCGGTGGCGCGGGCCGAGGTCCAATTGGGAATCGAAGCTTGGCGGATTTTGCGAAGCGGGAAAGTCGCCAAGGGGGACGCGCTGGCCGTGGCGCGATTGGCGGGGATCATGGCCGCCAAGCGAACCGCCGATTTGATTCCGCTTTGCCATCCGCTTCCGTTGAGTTCCGTGCGAATTGATTTTCAATTTATCGCCTCGCGATGTGTCGTAAGAATTGAAGCCGAGGCGCGGTGCGAAGGCAGAACCGGCGTTGAGATGGAGGCGATGACGGCGGTCGCGGTCGCCGCGCTCGCGCTCTACGATATGCTCAAGGGGATCGAGCGCGGCATCACGATTGGACCGATTCGGTTGATTACGAAGAGCGGGGGCAAAAGCGGGGAGTGGAAAGCCGGGAGATGATTGAAAAAATTAACACAAGGAAGCAAAGGGGCAGAGTCGCTATGAGTTTTTGAAGGTGGGAGGCGCGGTCCCTGTGGCGACTTGGAGATGACCATTTTGCATTCTGTCGCCGCGCGGAGCGCCCCTCCACCATGATTTTGGGATTACAGGTTCGATTAGTTCTATCGCTTACGAAAGCGGCGTTCCAAATTCAATGCGGCGATTTGAACCAGAAGAGCCGCGAGGACCGTTAAAATGGCCGTGTGGATGGAAATTTGAATCCAGCTATCCCAATGGGTGAAAAAGTGACGATCTTCCCAGCTGGAGTGCGGCGTGGAGAAGTGAGGATCTCGGTAGTCCCGCGTGAAATAGTAATACGGACTGACGACGGGTCCGATGCTCATTTTAAGGGTTTCAAGGCTCGTTCTTAGCATATAGAAGAAGGCATCTACGTAGTCGCTTAGACGATGAGCGACGAACAGGAAGAGCGATCTGTCAAACGCAAACTTAGAAGCGTCGGGAACCAATTCAACGATCGCGCCTACAATCAAAGGCAATGTAATCAGCAAAATGATTGCAACGTAGGTCGCGACGATTGCCGTGACATTTCTTTTGCAGACGCTTGAAAAAAGGAGGCCGACCGCCGCGTAGAAGGCTGAGAACGAAAACAGGAACGGAATGATTTGCAGAATCGGCATGGCAGTCGAGCCGATGTGAAATCGGTTCAGGCGCGAACCGTAAATTCCGTGCAAAATCAGATCGTAGAACAGCGGCAAAAAGAGAATGCTCAAATACAGAATAGCAAGGAAGCGGAGCGCGATCAGGAACTTCCCCCAAACGATCCTGCTAGGGGTCAGAAGCGTGGTTTGCAGAAGGTCCAGCGTGTTTTCCTCACGCTCGCGCGTGATGCCGGTCGAGGCCAGGATCGGCATGAACAGCATCACGAACGAAATCGCCCAAAGGGCGATCGTGCCCATGGTTTCAATATCCGGCTCTTTCACCACTACAAAAAAGATCAACGGGATCGAAAGGATCAAGCCGACGTAGCTGATGCGGATGAGGACGTGGATTTTGGCAAGGCCGCCGACTCGCTTTTCCTTCACGTAAACCGGATTCTGGCGGTCGCCGATTTCTTGTGCGCGACGAAGCGGATCAATAAGATAATACGGAAATCGCTTTCGACGACGCTCCAAGACCGCTTGGTCGTCTATGAGTTTCTTGGCGATGATCGGCCGCGCGGTTTCTTTTTTGAGCAAACCTTTCCATGCAAACCAAGCGGAGAGAATAAAAATTGTCGCTTGGATTTCCAAATGCGTTTGAAAATGATGGTTCTTCGCAATGACCACGATCGATGAGGAGGAACCGGAGACGACTAAATTACTCGCGAGATTCGCCAGCGCTGTGAAAGGCGAAACGCTCCAGACGAAAACTCCGAAGTCCTTGGCATTCCATGGGTCTCCAATGATATCCCTGAGCGAATTGGCGGCCACAACTCCCGAGATAAACCCGAAGCCAAGCGGCCATAGCGCAACCAAGAACAGCACCGTAAAAATTGAAGCCATCATCGCGGTCGTGGATTTGCGGAATCGGCAGGAGTAGGCCATGCCGATCATTCCGTAGGTCAGAATCGCCTCGCCGATAAAAAGGGCCGCGACGCCGTATTCGTCCAATCCAACGCCCCCTAACTGAAACGTCAGCGCCATGATCGGCAAAAGACAAATAAAAAGAACCAGTTGATAGGCAACCGTGGCGAGCCATTTGGCGAGCAAGAGATGAAGCCGCGAGATGCCGGTGCAATAGAGAAGATCGAGCGTTTTGTTTTCCCGTTCACCGGTGACGACCATCGCGGTCATAATCGGCGCGATGAGGGTGAAAAGGCAAAACTGCGCGACGGAAAGCGCGAGGAAGATACTCCGCGAGAACTGCGCCCGTCCCATCATCCCCGCCGTTCCGGCCATTGTGGTCCATGCCATCAGGAAGACACCGCCGACCGCCGCCAGTAGAAGAAACAACAACCACGCGGCGCGACGCGTCCGGAGCGTCATGCGGATTTCTTTGGTGAGGATGGGGGAGATAATGGGCATTATTGGATTTCCAAATAATAGCCACAGAGACACAGAGACACGGAGGTGAGAGCGACGCACTGGGTCGCCCTCCTACTTCTCTGTGTCTCTGTGCCTCCGTGGTAAGCCTCCATTTCAATTCACCGCCCCCGTCGTGATCTTCATGAACGCCTCCTCCAAATTCGTCTCCTGCTCGCGGATGAAAAGAAGCGGGACGCCGGCCGTGACAATGGCCTGATTCAATTCCATGATCGCGTCGTTGCCGCCGGCGAATTTGACGTTGTAATGCCCGCCGAATTCTTCGTAGCTCACAACGTCGGGACGGCTACTCAAAATTTCGTTCAGTCTCGGCGACGATTCGGGAAGGAAAATTTCGAGCGCGCGATGTTCCCGCATTTTCTCGCCGATCTCCTTGAGATTGCCGAACGCAAGCAATTTCCCCCGCTCGATGATGGCGACGGCGTCGCAGAGGTCGGCCAGTTCGCTCAGGATGTGCGAGGAAATCAGGATCGTCTTTCCCATCTTGCGAAGTTCCTTGAGCAGGGCTTTCATCTCGATCCGCGCGCGCGGGTCCAGTCCCGAAGCCGGCTCGTCCAAGATCAAGACCTGCGGATCGTGGACGAGCGATTTGGCGAGGCAAAGCCGTTGCTTCATCCCGCGCGAAAGCCCCTGCACGAAATCGTCGTGCTTGTGCGTGAGGTCCACCAGTTCCAGCACGTCGCGGACGATCTTGCGCCGCGCCGACGATTTGACACCGTAGGCCGCGCCAAAGAAATCAATGTATTCCCAGACCCTCATGCCGTCATAGACGCCGAACTCCTCCGGCATGAAACCGATGACGCGCCGGACGTCGCGGGGCTTTTTGAGAACACTGTGTCCGGCGATCCAGCCGTCGCCCGCGTTGGCGTCGCTGAGCGTCGCGAGGAACCGGATCGTCGTGGATTTTCCCGCGCCGTTGGGACCGATGAACCCGCAAATCTGATGCGGTTCGATCTTGAGCGTCAGGTCATCCACGGCGGTCAGCGAGCCGAACTTTTTAGTGAAGTTTTTGAGTTCAATCATTTTGGTTGCCCCCCGCGCATCGCCGCAAGATCGCACGCCGAAGACGTGTGATGACGGGCGCATGGTGTTTGCGTCACCGCCGATTTGGCTCTCAGTAACCCCGCGATTGATCGCGGGGGATGGGTCAAGAACGGCATTATCCGAACCGTTTTAACGGTTTCCATCCATGAAAAACTGTTGAATCGGTTGGAATCCGTGGATGGAATCCCTCGCGCCCCCGCGATGAATCGCGGGGTTAATAAAAGCGAGATGAATTTATCGTCGTTGAGATATTTCATGATGCCTCATCCTGTCTTGATCATTTCGCCCTTTCAGGGCTTGAACAGAAATAAATCCTGAACTTAGGGCTTCGCCATTTCGCGCCTTCGACGCTGAAATCAAGAGGGCTCATCGAAAAAATGAATTGCATTTATTTCCCTTCTTGGTCGCCACGCGTCGTTGTTTCCGGTTCGGCGAGCCGAACTTTGATGTTCATAATTTGGCAACGTTCGCCGGCAAAGTGCCTTGTCTCAAAAATCTCTTTTCCAGATTTAATGACTGAATCGTCTGTTGTTGGGGCTTCAGCAGGCCGAAATAGCATCGCATCCGGTTGTAGATCAAGTTGAAGCGTCAAGGCTGAACTTTCTGCTTCGAAGTAATCTTCAACCGGTGCGAGTCGGTACGGTTTCCCAAGCCAGACGCCCAACGATTCCCACTTTTGGAGGCGCAGATTAAACACCGAAACAGGACACCCCGCTACGCGATAAGATTCCTTTAGAGTGCCCTCACTTGCTTTGAATGCGTGGAATGCCTGACGTTGCTGAGGAAAGGTATCTAGGGTAAAACTCAGATTAAGCGCCGTCCCTTTGGGGGCGGAGTAAATCGAGCGCGGGTATATCTGAATTGTTCTTGTGGAGTACGTCAGAGGTAAGGCGTCCTTTGAAAATTTTGTCGGACTCCACCATGCCCATAGATCCGCATTATTTTGGTTTTCCCAGTCCAGGAACGATGCCGCCCAATCCTTGGGCGGTTTTCGATTGTCTCTCGCGCTCAATAGGGGGGACACTGGAAGGAACTCCTCATAAAAGACCTCTCCTAGCCGTGTGCTGGATCCGGATTCCTGCAATATTGGCGCAACCGATCCATTCGCCTTTCCCAAGAAGCTCATTTGATTGCTCAAAAGACGCAAGTCTGTATATTTCCAGTGGGCGTCAGCAAGATTTCGAAAGTATTCGTCATCGGACTCCGAAGAGGCCCAACCGTCCCTGCTTATTGTCTGCGGCAGGGGGAATCCGTTCTTAATCGCATCGCGGACAAACAAAGAAACCCAACCCATTACGGACGGTAAAACTGCGTTCGCCGTTTCACCATCTTTTATTGCTCCCTTTCCCACCCACACTACTGATCCCATTGCCATATACCATGAATCAAAGTCGAATCCGGTGTGATTGACAATTTTCACATGGAGATTGGGATAAGCCGTAACAGCTTCGTCGGATAGCTCCTCTGAGAGCCGAATGGATTCGAGAACTTCAATTCCGCCTTTCGTTTCGAGCATAAAATCTCTGCGAAGATTGCGGGCTGACCAAGGATAGAGAAAAAAACCGCGAACATCCGTTGTTTTCCCAAATGAGACGCCAAGAGGTGCATCGGCATACAGATCGGAATTCTTTTCCCAATAGATATCCTCCGGCCGTGCCATGTTCGACGGAAAAAAATGGAACGGACTGGAAATGTCGGAACGGAAACGGCGGGGAGAATAGACCGCGCTCAGGCTGATGACGCGCGCGGAAGGGTCATCGGCGACCTTGCTGACGAAGCTCACGTCGTTGACTTGAAAAACTTTTTGCTGGCTTCGCGCGCCGGATTGATAGCCATACCACGCGAATCCCAGCGCGAGAAGGACCGCCACCCCCCAAGTCCACTCGCGCCTCTTGAGTCGCCCGCAGACCCACCAATTCACCGGCACGGCCAGCAGAATATACAACCCCAAATATCGCGCGACCCACCAGACGCCGACCAGCCGGATCGTAAAGGGGCGTTGGAGGAAGAGGCCGGTCGCGCCTTCGGTCCGGCGGGCGATTTCGAGCAGGCCGTTGTCGCGGTTCAGATGCTGAAGCGTCCACGGCCACACCTCGCGCCCCGAAGCGGAGGCGTTGATCGCCGTGAGCGCGCCGGAATCCAACGCCGACGCGCAGACGTTGAACCACCCCTTGCCGACGCGTTTGCCCGCCAAGAAAGGATGCGCTTCATCGCCGATCCAGATTTTGCTCCATCCGTCGACGGGAGGCTTTGTCGGCCATGAGGCGAGAAGATCGGGTTGGCTGTCCTTTGGGGAATATCCGGCGAGAATATCGCGGAAAAGCGCCGGTTGCGGATCGGCGAGTTCGATGCCGAACGCTCGTTTGAGATTCGATTGCGCGATGAACGGCTGATGTTTCCCTCCCGCCAAAAGCAAATTGCCGCCGTGGGCGATCCACGTCTTGATTGCGCTCCATTGCGCTTTGGTGATCTGCCGGACTTGCGAACCGTTGAGGATGATCGCGTCGAGCGGCTCCAAGGCGATGGGGTCTTCGGGCAGAAGTTCCGCTTTGCCGTAGACGACCGAGCATCCGCCAAGCACGGCCGCCGGAGAATTGGGATCGTCGCTACGATGCCGAACCAAGAAGCTAAACGCGCCCGGCTCGTCGGTCAGGACGAGGATTTGTTGATCGCGCTCGTCGGCGTAGCGGAGCGGGACGCCAATCGAATCGCGCCCGAAACGCTTGGCCTCGATCACGACTTCGACGCGCGGTTGGGTTCGCGGAAGCGAGACCGCCTTGAAGAACGAGAAATAGCGTTTGGTCGTTCCCTTGGGAACAGCGATGGGAATTTCGACGATGAGGGGGTTTTCGTCTTGGATGAATTGCAGTTTGCCACTGAGGTCGTAATCCTTGGCCTGCACCGTCGCCCAGACCGGATACCAAAGGCCGGGTTTGATCTCGGCTTGGTAATCGGCGTAACCGATGCCCGCTTCAAGACCGACGGGAGAGGGAGGGGACGAAGCGGAGTAGGCTGAAGTTAAAGGGAGAAACAAAATAAGAAAATAACGCAATGACGCAAAGGCGCAAGGATGCAGAGAAAACATTGCGGGCAATCCTCCTGCCTCTTTGCGCCTTTGCGCCTTGGGGTTTTTTTCTTTCCGAATCATATCGCCCAATTCTCAACCCTCGCCACGTATCGGCGCAAGGCGAGCGTGAAGGGGGTTTCGGGGGATTGCGGGATTGCCGAAAAGGGACCGTCGAAGTGAATCCCCCTTTTTTCCAAAATCACGATCCGATCCGAGGATTGAAGCGGCGGCTCGAATTGGTGCATGACGCAGATGGTGGTCAATTTTTCGTCGGCGTGCAACTTGTGGAGTTGCGCCATTAATCCTTCGCGGAGATGGAGATCGAGGTGGGCGGTCGGTTCGTCGAGGAGGAGGACGCGCGGTCGGCTCGCCAACGCGCGGGCGAGCGCGACGCGCTGAGCTTCGCCGCCGGAAAGCTCGCCGGCAAATTTGTTCCCCATGCCGGTCAAGCCGAGCCGTTCGAGCCATTGATTGGCTTGTTGAAATTTCGCGCGTCGGGAGAGCGACGCATCCGCAATTCCCAGCGCGACGTTGGCGGCGGCGCTCAGATGCGGCCAGAGGCTCGATTCCTGAAAGAGAAAACCAATCCTCCGCTCATGCGGCGAAAGCATGATGCGCCGATTGGATGCCAAGGCTTCTGCAATCTTGATTTCTCCTTCCGCGAGCGGCTCAAGTCCGGCAATGGCGCGCAGGAGCGTCGTCTTGCCGCCGCCTGAAGGACCGATCACCGTGGTCCATGATCCCTCGTCGAATTTCAGCGAAACATCCGACAGCGCAATCGTCTTGCTATAACGAACCGATAAGTCTCGACATTCAATCAAAGACACAGTGGGGAACCCCCTTTCGGAGAATCCTTTTTGCTATCGACGCGATTCCCCACAATGCCGTCAAGCCCACGATCATCGCGCCGAACGAAATCATGCACAACGCCGCGAGGAGACGGTCCGGGGCGTAGTGGAGCAGGGTGAAGGCGCGAATCGAAAGCGTTTCCTGTCCGGGAGCGGCGAGGAGAATCGAAGCGTGGACCTCGTGCATGGCAAAGACAAAAACGAGCGAAACGGCAAACAAGGAAGGAACGGCCAAGCGGGGCGCGACGGTGATCCGCCAACGCGAAAAGCCGCGCGGCGAAGACAAGGACTCCAAATCCTCCAAAACGCGGGGAGTTTGTCGAAGCCGCATCCAAAAAATGAAATAGGCGACGGGTAACAGGACGGTGGTCAAGCCCAGCGGAAGCATGAGGCCGCTGTCGTAAAAGCTTGCCATGAGGTTACCGAAGTCGGGGCGATTCCAGAAGACGATTTGCGCGATGCCGACGACTGAGCCGGGGAGGGCAAAGAGAAGGAGCATCAAAACTGAAGATGCACCACGGAGACACAGAGAGGTGGATCGCGGGATAAGACCCAATCCGAGAGCTCTATTTCTAAACGATCCTGAAGGGATCGAATGTGAATAGCCGTGGGTGAAACCCACGGGACCGGCGCCGTTTTCCTGTTTCCTTTCAACCCTGAAAGGGTTGAATGAAAATGTTCGGGTGGAATTTAATCCGATGGCGAGATAGACGGTTGCCAAAGCGGCGACCGCGCTCCAGAGAAGGCTGATGGAGATTTGATCGCGGGCGCTCACGAAGACCGTTCGGTAGTTTGACCACCCTTCGGCCATTTTTATAAAATTGACCGTCGGCGCGAGCCAAGCTGAAAACAAGATAAGGGACGCGACGAGGATGAGCGCGATTCGCATTCGACTGGATAAATTCGGCAAACTTGCAGACGCGCGGATGAACGCGGGCCACGGGGCGCGGGAGAGCAGAATTCCCAACATACCCGTCGTGGCGAGACTGATTGCCAACAACGGCAATGTGAGCGCTACCGCGCGAGGCGGATCGTAATAGACGTTGTAGGCGGTCATAATTTCGACCGTGAAAACCGGACGACGGAGCAACGAGGGAACGGAATAGTCGAGCAAGGTTGAGAGAAACACAATTAACCATCCCATCGTTAGCCACGGGCGTTCCCAGTGAAAAATGAAATTTCGCCAGAGCCGACCGGAGGGCATCAACATCCGCGCCGCGTCCAACGCCGAGGCTCCCGCCGTTCGCCAGCCGATCCATAGCGCGCCGACGATGACCGGAAAATAGTGCAGGGCAAAAATCTTCGCGCAACCCACGGGGGAATAAAGCAACGAGGGAAAAAATTCCTTGGAGATTCCCAATTTGGAAAGCCATTCGTTCAGCCATCCGGCGTGTCCCAGAATTTGAATCCATGCAATTGCCTCGAAATGCGCGGGAATCAGCATCGGCAGAGCGCAAAAAGACCAAAGCCAGAATCGGAGCCGTTTCGGAACTTGATGAATGGCGGTGAAGATCATAATCGCGAAAAGCGCGGCAAGCGTGGCGGCCATGGCGGCGATGCCAACGCTCCAGCCCAAGAGTCCGGCGAGGCGGAGCGTTTCTTGCCGCGACGGAAACAATCGCGCGAAAAGTTCGGCGGGGTGATCGAAGATTGCAAGAAAATAGAAACCAATGGGGAGAAAAATAAAAAGCGCCGTGAACGCCGGCGGAAGCAGACCGAGAACTCGCGCAAGTGTTCGCGCTAACTTTCCCATCATGGTTTGGCGAAAAGCCCCTTGAGGAAATCGGCGCTGGGCGCGATCTGCGCCGTCGCCGGGGCAAAATCGGCTTGCAGGAAAGTTGCGCGGCTCATTTCCGCAACGTCGGGCGGCGCGGAAACGCCGGGTCGCAGAGGAATCTGCGCGGAGGGAGATTCCGCCAACGCAGTCTCAACTTCGGGCGATAGCAAATAGTCAATCAACCTGCGTCCCGCGTCCGGACGGGGCGCGTCCCTCATCAGGGCGACCGTGTTGGGAATGAGCAACGCCCCTTTGCCTTCGTGATCCAAAAGAATCCACTCAATCGGCTTTCCTTCGGCTCGCGTCTGGTGCGCGTCGTCAGTGTCGGTTAGACCTAAGGGCAATTCGCCGTCGGCCACGGCCCGGCAAACCATCCCGTTGCCGTCGAGAATGCGAATGTCATTGTCCTTGAGCGATTGAAAGAGGCTCTCCGCCTTTTCCTTCCCCCACGCGGAAAACAAGAATGCCGCGTGCGTCGCGGTCGTCCCAAAGAGGGGATAGGCCATGCCGATTTTTCCGCGCCAATGGGGATCGGCGAGGGCGGTGGTGTCTTTGGGGACATCCTCGCGCTTGAGCAACTTGGTGTTGAACGCCAACACGCGGGAGCGCGCCGCAAATCCGGTCCAACAACCGTCGGAATCCCGAAATTGCGGAGGAATGTCCTGCGCCTGCGGTGACATATAGGGATCGAGCAATCCTGCGTTCTTCAAGCGGATCGTTTGAAGGATTTCATTATTCCAGAAGACGTCGCACCGGGGACGATAACGCTCCGCGATCAGGCGATTGACCAATCCGGTCGTCTTGGACGCCTCGGAGTCATAAACGGCGAGAACGCGAATGCCGGTTTTCCTCTCGAACGCCTTCAGGATCGGCTCCGAATAAATTTGATCCAGCGCGGTATAGACGACGACCGTTTGGCTTGTAACTTCCTTGGGCGAATCGGAAGACTTGGAGTTGCAGGCGCACAGGACAACCAGCGGCGGAAAGAATAAAAACAATTTTCGAATCACGGGAACGAGAATTTCCTTTAAGACATCAATTACAAATCAAGCGAATTCCGTAAGATGGGCGACCGAACCGGTCGCCCCTGCCAAAATCGGCGATTCATTGGTCGGGTTTGACCCCGGCGCGTCTTTTATGATTCAATAGGCGGGTCGGAATCAAGGTGTTCCGCGCCAAAGAGCGGCGATTATACTCTTGATCCATCGCAGGGATGATTTTCATGCCCGGTCCGTTGCTCAACAAACTCAAAGCGATTCGCAGGCGACTTCGGTTGATTGAATTTTGCCGGAAGTTCTTAACGATTCTGACATGGGCTAGTCTGGCCTTGCTTTCCTTTGTCATCGTCAGCCGGCTGGTGTTGCTTTCGGTCGCCCCGTTGGAGGTTCTGCCATGGTGCGGAGGGGTCGCCTTGGTCCTCCTGCTCGGATGGAATTTATTCGGCCGGATTCGACTTCTGGACGCCGCCATTCGCGCCGATCAATCGCTTGGCTTGAAGGAGCGATTGTCCTCGGCGTTTTTGATCGGCGAGCCGCGTTCCGAGGCGGAAACGGCGGTTCTGGAAGATGCCGCGCGTCACGCCCAATCCATCCGCCCACGACGGCAATTCCCGTTTCAGCTTCAGCGGGAGATGAAATGGACCGCCTTTCCTTTGGCCGCGTTGATCTTGGTCTGGTGGCTCATGCCGCAATTTAATTTGTTGGCCAAGCGCGAAGAAAAGCGGCAAGCCGACGCGTTGAAGGTCGAGATCAAAAAGGAAACGGCGAAAGAGCTTGAGACGCTCGCCAAGGAAGTGGCGAAGACCGGCGAGCTTGGAAAAAGCGAGATCGCGCCGAAGGTCGAACATGAGTTGAGCGAGCTGGCGAAAAAAATCAACGACAAGTCCATTCAACCCGAGCAGGCGATGGCGAAATTGGCGAAGCTGAGCGACAAAATCGCGCAAGGGAAGGCGGAGATCGAGAAAAAGCTGAGCGAGGCGAGCAGGCTTCAATCCATGGGCAAGGGAAAGATGACCAAGGAAATTTCCAAGGCGATGGAAAAAGGGAATTTCCAAAAGGCCGCCGAGGCGCTGGAAGAACTTAAAAAGAAAATGCAGAAGGGAGAATTGAGCAAGGAGGAACAATCCGCGCTTCAAAAAGAACTGAAGGCCATGGCCGAGAAATTGGGAAAGGACTCCAAATTAGGGGAAGCCATGTCCAAGGCGGCGGACAAGATGGGAGACGGAAATTCGCAAGAGGCCTCCGCGGATTTGGAACAGGCGGCGAGCGAGATGATGGACATGCAACAGATGATGGCCGAGATGAAAGCGCTTGATTCGCTCAAATACGATCTCGACGCTCACAACAAGGCTCTCAGCGGCAAATCGGGCAAGTGCAAGAATTGCGGCGCGGACACCGAAGGGGAAGGGATGCTCTGCGACAAATGCGAGGAGCAATTCAAGGGATGGAAGACGGGGAATTCGCGCAACCAAGGATCCGGGGGCGGCAAATCGGGCATCGGCAAAGGGGGCATCGCCAACAAGACCGAAGGCCCGACGGCGTTTGACAAAACCCGCATTAAAGGGGACCTCCAACCCGGCAAAATCATCGGCAAGATGAAAATTGACGGGGAGCAAAATCCCGGGCAGGCGACGGTTCAATACGAACAACTGCGGATGGAATACGCGCAGAAGGCCGAGGACACCGTTCACAATGAGATGATGCCGATGGAATACAAGTCGCTGGTCCGCAACTATTTCGACGCCATCAAGAGCGGCAAGGAAGAGCAAGCGGGCAAAGATCATTCAACAAATCAAACTGAAAAGGATCGGGCGCAAGAAGCTCCGGATTCAAAAGTTACGAAGCCCTGACGGCGCGTTCAAAGACGCGGCGCGGGCGGCTTGCTCGTGAACCGCGGAATCGCTTCATGGGCAGGATGCCCATGCCACGCTTTCAGCAACGATTCATTCTCTCGCTCCTGACATGGGTTTATTTGGCAGTCGGGATCGTCGCCTGTTCCAAACGGAATTCTTCTTCGCTCACCGACAATTTTCCTCGCGTCATCGGCGAACGAGGACAGACAACGGGACGATTTTCCTACCCACGAGGAATTGACGTCGCGCAAGATGGCCGCGTCGCCGTCATAGACAAGACGGGGCGGGTTCAGATTTTCAATCCCGCCGGCGACGTTCTGCGCGAATGGAGGTTGCCGAAGATGGACAACGGCACGCCGACCGGCCTTCTCTTCGACGCCACCGATCCGACGACGACCACGCTACTCATCGCCGACACGCACAATGCGCGTGTTCTCCGTTGCACGGTGGAAGGTCAAATTCTCAAGACGTTTGGCGAATACGGTTCCGCTCCCGGCCAAATGATTTATCCGACCAACGTGACGCTGGACGAGAAGGGAAACATTTACGTGACGGAATACGGCGAGCGCGACCGCGTACTGAAATTCAACCGCGACGGCGATTTCATCAAGGAATGGGGATCGTTTGGTCAGGAGCCGGGGCAGTTCCAGCGTCCGTTGGCTTTGCTTTGGATGCCTCCCGACAAAATCATCGTCGCCGATTCTTGCAATCACCGGCTCCAAATTTTCACGACCGAGGGGGAATTGCTTTCGGTTTGGGGCGAGGTTGGCAGAGAGCCGGGACAGCTCAATTACCCCTACGATCTCGCCTTGGGGAGCGACGGACTTCTTTACGTCTGCGAATTTGGAAACAATCGGATTCAATCGTTTGATCTGAAGGGAAATCCGCAAGGCATCTACGGTCACGCCGGAATTCAAGCGGGGGAATTCGGAACGCCGTGGGGGCTTGCCTTTGCTCCGAATGGAGACCTTTACGTGGCCGATACAAACAACCACCGCGTTCAGGTGGTTAAGACGAAGTGGTTTAAGGACGCTGTTCCCGCTGAGCGCGTTCACAAATAGCGATGCACGTCCAATTTGCCGATCCTCTCTTTCTTCTTGTTGCTGTTCCGCTATTCACGCATGTCCTCTGGATGACGAGACGGTTGCACTTGCTTTCACGTTCGAGACGAATCGTCGCGTCGGGTTTGCGGTTGCTGATCCTTGCGTTGTTGGTCATGGCGCTGGCGGGGATGCGGCTCACGCATGAATCCAAAGACTTGACCGTCTTTTTCGTCCTCGACGGATCGGACAGCGTGCCGGAAGCCCAGCGCGCTTACGCCCGGACGTTCATCAGGAAAAACCTCGGCGAAATGGGGCCGTATGATCGGTCGGGGATGGTCGTCTTCGGGGCCAACGCGGCGGTCGAGCAAGGTCCTTCGACGCAAACCGAATTTGAGCGGCCTCAATCCGTCGTCAATTCCAAGGGGACGAACATTGCGTCGGCGATGGAGTTGGCGATGGCCTGCTTCGTCGGCGAGACGCAAAAGCGGATCGTGCTTCTGAGCGACGGCAATCAAAATGCCGGCGACGCCGAAAGCGCGGCTCGTTCGGTCGCCGCGTCCCACGTCGCGTTGGACGTCGTTCCGCTCAAATACGAGAACCGCAACGACGTCATTCTTGAGAAGGCGATTGTCGAAAACCGCGTGAGTTTGCAGGAGCCGTTCGACCTGAAGGTCATCGCCTCGGCGCGCCAGCCCGGCCCGGGCAAATTGGTCATTCATCAAGACGGCAAGCTCATGGGGAGTTTTGAAGTTCAGTTGGAGGCGGACAAAAAAAACGTCTTTGTGATTCCGACGCAAGTGCGCGATTCCGGTTTTCACACGTTTGAATTGCAGTTGGACGCCGAAGGGGATTCCATTCCGGAGAACAATCGGGGTTTCGCCTTCACGTTCGGGGAAGGGGAGCCGCGTGTCCTTTTGGTTGACGGCGACTCGCCGCCAAGCAGGGGGCTGGCCTCGATGTTGCTCGCGGAAAAGATCAACGTGGAGACGACCGATCCCTCGGGACTGCCGCAGACCTTGCGCGATCTTCAAAATTATGACGCGCTGATATTCAACAATGTCGCCGCGAGCGAAATCAGCCCCAATCAAATGAAATTGATTGAAAGCGCCGTGCATGATTTGGGATTGGGATTCATCATGATCGGCGGAGAAAACAGCTTCGGTCCGGGTGGTTACAACGATTCCCCCATCGAGCGAATTCTGCCGGTCAACATGGAACTCAAGAATGAAAAGATTATGCCGCAAGGGGCCTTGGTTCCGATCGTTCACACGGTGGAGATTCCGGAGGGACAACACTGGGCCGAGCAGATCGTTCACTCCGCGCTGGATGTTCTCTCGCCGCACGATTTGATGGGTGTGCTTTACTATTCGTGGAATGGCGGCGAGTCGTGGCTCTTTCCCCTGCAGGAAGTCGGGAACAAGGTTCATCTGCACAATTTGATCAAAACAATTCAGCCGGGCGATATGCCGAGTTTCGACACGACCCTCCAAATGGCCTATGACGCGCTCGTGAAGTGCAACGCCTCGGTCAAACACATCATCGTGATCTCAGACGGCGATCCGCAGACTCCGAATCAGGCGTTGGCGACCAAGATTAAAGGCGCGCATATCTCGATCAGCACGGTTTGCATCAATCCACATGGGCAGAGGGACGTGGACAGTCTCAAGGCGTTAGCGAAATGGGGCGGTGGCAATTTTTATAATCCGACGCAATACGACAAACTTCCGCAAATTTTCATTAAGGAGGCGGCGACGGTTCGCAAGTCGCTCATATTCGAGGAGGCGTTCACGCCCGTCGTCAAACAGTATTCCCCGATTCAAGTCGGCATTGGGAACGCCTATCCGATCCTGAAGGGTTACGTCGGTACGACGGCAAAGGGATTGGCCGACGTGCCGCTCGTCACGAAAAACAGCGATCCCTTGTTCGCCTATTGGCAACACGGCGTCGGCAAGACGATCGCGTTCACCTCGGACGCGAAAGAGCGCTGGGCGAATGATTGGCTTTCTTGGGAGAAATACTCCAAATTTTGGGCGCAGACGGTTCGATGGTGCCTGCGTTCGCCGTTCAATCAAAATTATCAGGTGCAGACCAACGTGGACGGCACGAAGGGGACGATCACGATTGACGCCGTGGATGCCAACGGCCAATTCCGCAATTTCCTCGACATCAAGGGTCGGGTGATTGCCCCTTCGCTTGAAGGACAAGAGGTGACGTTTCGTCAAACATCCCCCGGACGCTACGAGGCGCATTTCGACGCCATTGAACCCGGAACCTACATGTTCAGCGCACAATCCAAGGCGGAAAAGGGGGAGGGGAACGATTTGGTCACGGGAGGAACTTCGCTAAGCTATTCCCCGGAATTTCAGAACGCCCGCTCGAACGAGGCGTTGCTTTATCGTTTGGCCGACATTGCCAAAGGGCGCATTCTGGATGAAAAAAGTCCGATCTTCCTCCATAACTTACCCAGCAGGTCCGAGCCGCAACCTCTCTGGCCGGTCTTGCTGATGACCGCTTTGTTTTTGTTTCTCGCCGATGTTTTCACCCGGCGTGTTATTATCGGATGGAGCGAGATTCGCGGCGGATTGGCCGTGGCGCGTCAGTGGCTGGTTCGCAAATACGGCTGGCGGCGATTTGGACCGCAAGCGCAGTCGGCGACGGGTCAATTACTCAAGGTCAAAGAGACGGTTCGTTCCGCCGAGCCATCGGCCTCGATGGATCGGGAAGGATTCTTGGCGTCGTTGAAAAAAGTCAAAATCGAAAAATCGCCCGTCGCGGAAGCGAAGAAAAAATCGGAGCCGCCGACGGGCGTTGCTTCCAAAGCCACACCGACGAGCGCGAAAAAGGGGGACGCCGGACCGAAATCCGAATCGTCCTCTCTGACGGAACAATTGCTCAAAGCGCGCGCGCAAGCCCGGAAAAAACTCAACCAACCCAATGAAGGAGACAAAGAACTATGAACGAACAACTAGGCGTTGATTTCCAAGCCAAGGCAAAACTCTTTTGCGAGGATTTCGCAAAACTCCACGCGGAGATTTCAAAGGTGATCGTGGGCAATGTTTCGATCATTGACGAGGTGTTGATCGCCCTTTTTTCCGGCGGTCATTGCCTTCTGGAAGGCGTTCCCGGATTGGGCAAGACGATGCTCGTCTCGACCTTGTCCAAGGTCCTCGATCTGAATTTCTCGCGCATCCAATTCACCCCGGACCTGATGCCTTCCGACATTGTCGGAACGCACATCATCAACGAATTGCCGAGCGGGCGGCGGGAATTTGTGTTCGAGAAGGGGCCGATTTTTGCCAACGTCGTGTTGGCCGACGAAATCAACCGCGCCACGCCGAAGACACAATCGGCCTTGCTCGAAGCGATGCAGGAAAAATCGGTCACGGTCGGAGGCAAACACAACACGCTCGATCCGCCGTTCTTCGTCATGGCGACGCAAAACCCGCTCGAAATGGAGGGAACGTATCCCCTTCCCGAAGCGCAACTTGACCGTTTCTTTTTCAAAATCATGGTCGGCTATCCGAACCGGCGCGAATTGGCGACGATTCTCGGACGCACGACGCGGCAGGAAACCCCGCAGGTCGCCAAGATTATGGACAAGGCGACGGTCAAGCAATGGATTGATCTGGCGCGGCAAGTTGTGATCGCGGAACACGTTCAGGATTACGCCGTTCGATTGGTCTTGGCGACCCATTCGACGAGCGAATTCGCCACGCCGCTCGTAAAGAAATACGTCAAATACGGTTCAAGTCCGCGCGGCGCGCAGGCGTTGACCCTTTCGGCAAAAATCCGCGCCTTGCTCGACGGGCGCTTTAACGCCAGCTTCAGCGACGTGGAGCAAGCGATTCTTCCTGCGTTGCGTCATCGCGTTATTCTGAATTTCGAGGCGGACGCGGACGGAGTGGATTCGGATCAGATTTTGACCGGATTCAAGGAAGGAGTTCCACGTCAAGCGGCGGAGATGGCAACGGCGGGGTAAGGGCTGATTTCAAAGAATAAGAATAAAATCGCAAAAACGCTTTATGACTGAATCGCTTCTCAATCCCGAATTTCTCCGGCAATTGGATCGACTTGAATTGCAAACGCGCCGCATTTTGGGCGGGCAGATCAAGGGCGAACGGCGGAGCAAGAAGAAGGGGATCAGCATTGATTTCGCCGATTATCGTCATTACGTCCGTGGCGATGATCTGCGGTTCATTGATTGGAACATCTATGGGCGGCTGGATCGGCTCTTCATCAAAATTTTTTACGAAGAGCAAGATTTGCAATGTCATTTGCTCCTCGACGCCAGTCGCTCGATGGATTTTGGCGAGCCGAACAAAATGCAATTCGCCAAACGGCTGGCCGCGTCCATCGCGTACATCGGTCTTTCCAACCAAGACAAATTAGGAATCACCTGCTTTCATTCCGGCTCCGGAGAGCATTTTCCCACGACGCGCGGACGCCATCATGTTCGGCGAATGTTGTCATTCCTGAACGGAATCAAACCGTCGGGCGAGACTTCGTTGCGCGACGTCTGCCGGGAATTTTCGCTTCGCGCCGGAAGCCGCGGCGTCGTGACGGTGATCTCGGATTTTCTCGACCCGGCGGGATTTGAGCCGGCCTTGCGCTATCTGATCCGAGGCAATTTGGAAGTTTACGTCCTTCACGTCCTCGCGCCGCAGGAGATCGAACCGACCATCGGCGGCCACGTCGAGCTACACGACTTGGAGACCGATCACAAGGTCGAACTGACCGTGAACGCCCGAATCAAGCAAGTCTATATGCGCAACGTCGAAGCCTATTGCACGCAGATCAAAGATTATTGCACGCATTACGGCATGACCTATTCGCTCATCCGGACCGACACGCCGCTGGAGGAATTGATTCTCAAGCGGATGCGAGAAAACGGATTGGTGAAGCCATGAGTTTTTTGAATCCCTTGGCTTTGGCGCTCGGATTGCTCGGCGGCGCGATCGTCCTCATGTATCTGCTCAAGCTGAAGCGGAAGCGCGAGGAATTTTCCAGCACGCTCCTTTGGGTTCGGAGCATGGAGGACCTGACCGCCAACGCGCCGTTCCAAAAACTGCGGCAAAATCTCCTGATGTATCTGCAAATTCTCATGCTGTTGCTTTTGGCGTTGAGTCTGGCGCGGCCGACGATGTGGCTCAACCGCAGAACCGGCGCGTCGCGGATTGTTCTGCTCGATAATACCGCCAGCATGAACGCAGGCGACGTCGCGCCGAACCGATCCCGCTTGGACGCGGCGAAAAAAATTGCGGGAGAGCTGATCGGCAACATGAAATCGGGGGATCAAATGATGGTCGTCACGTTCGGCGGAACGGCGCGGGTCGTTCAGCCGTTCACGAATGAAAAAGCGACGCTCAATTCCACAATTCGTGGGATCGAGCCGACCGACGCCGACGCGCGAATCCAAGAAGCGCTCCTGATTGCCCAAGGCGTTCGCAAGGTCGAGAAAACCGCGATGATCACGATCATCAGCGACGGAGGCGTCGGTTATCTTGGCAACCTGATTACCGAGCAAGACCCCGTCGAGTTTCTGAAAGTCGGCATGAGCGACGACAATCGCGGGATCGTCGCGTTCGACATTCGGCAATCGTTCGAGAAACGGGGCGAAGCGCAGGCGTTCGCCGAAGTTCAGAATTTCTCCTCGCAACCCGCCGATGTCACGTTGCGATGTTTGCTGGACGGAAAAGTCGAGCAGGTCAAGGAGGCGCATCTCGACGCCAAGGGGAAGCAGGGTTTCGCGTTTGCGGGACTCAGGGGAAACCGCCGCCTGCTTCGACTGGAATTGGCCAATAAGGACATGCTCGCCTCCGACGACGCCGTGGAGGGCGTTCTCGATCTCGACGCGACGACCCGAATTGAGCTGGTCAGCAACGGCAATTTCTTTTTGGAGCGCGTTCTTTCGCTTGTTTCCGGAGCGAAGGTCACAAAAATTGCTCCCGCCAGTTACGATCCGACCGCCGGCGCGGACCTTGTGGTCTTCGATCAATTCGCCCCCAAGTCCATCGGCCCGGGGCGTTATTTGTTCATCAACGCCGTGCCGCCGATGGAGGGATTTTCGCGCGCCGAAAATCCGGTCAAGGATCAAATCGCGCTCGATTGGAACCGGCTCCATCCGATCACGCGGTTCATCAATTTCGAGGCGCTTATCTCCGGAGAAATGCCGCAAATCAAATATCCGGATTGGGTTTTGCCGTTGGTGGAGAGCAGTGAGTCGCCGATGGTCTTGGCCGGGGATCGTCAGGGATTTCGGCTCGTTTGCGTCGCGTTCGATCTTTATTCGACCGATTGGCTTCTCCAACCGGGTTTTCCGGTTTTTATATCCAACACGGTTCAATGGCTGACCGCCGCGGGAGAGACCAACCTTTCGGTCGTTCATCGCGCGGGACAAACGGTGACGATCCAAGCGCGGGGAGAACTGGCCGATCCGGTCGTCGTCGCCGGTCCCGAAGGGGAAAAATGGGAAATTCAACCGAACGAAAGCCATCTCGCGTTTTTCAACCAGACTTTCCGAGCGGGGCTGTATGAAGTCAAGCAGGGGAAAGAAAATTTAGGACGGATCGCCGTCAATCTTCTTTCGCCCGTCGAGAGCGACATCACGCCGAAAAGCGAAATCATCTCCGGCGAAAAGAAAATCGCGGCGTCCGCGCTCCTGCGCGAGAACCGCGAAATCTGGCCGTGGTTCGCGCTGGCGGGTTTGGTTCTTCTTGCGGCGGAATGGCATTTGTATTGCCGAAGGTCGTGGTTGTAGGTTCCCCCAAAAAAAATTTTGCGAAACGAAGCCAATCTGAATAGGGATGGACGGGGTTAAAGCGAGGGAGCGGGAGTAGGGATTTGGGGGGAGGCAGGGGAACACACAACCGGGGACGGCGGCGCCGTATCTTCACGGTCGGACTCGGAGTTTCCAGAAATAAAATTTTGCGAAACGAAGCCAATTTGAGGATCGGGAAGACTGGATTCACAAGACTTGCAGGATTCTTGCCCGGACGGGGACGACGGATCGGGGGAGGTTTCCACGACGATGGAGACGCCGATCGAGGCTGGGCGGGAGGATTGGAGTTTGCGGTATTCGGCAAGATCGCGGCGAAAGAGTTTGTGAAGATGGGATTCGTAGCGGGTGAGTTTTTCCAAGGCATTGGATTTTTGGCGACCGTCCTTCAGCAGGGCAATCGCCTGTCCTTGAAATTTCGAGGGGGCATCCTTGGAGGCGTCGAAACCCAACAGAAGGAAGGTTTCCTTTTCGACCCGGAGCATGCGATAGAGACGCCAAGCGGAGGAGACAACGCGCGCGGCTAGATAGGATTCCAAGAGACCGGCGGGGTTCAGTTGGAGAAGAAGGCTGTGGGAGAAATCTTCGAACTGGGCGCGGTCTTCGTTGGGGAGGATGAGGTTCTTGGCAAGGAGGCCGTGGGCGAGAGCGTTTTGAGAGGCGCGGGCTTTGCCTTCGGGCGAGACGGGGCCGGTGGAACGGAGGGAATTTTGGCGGTTGGCGGCGATTTGTTTTTCAGATGCGGACATGGAGACACCTCACGTGGAGACGCAGAGATCGCAGGGGGGAAGAATCATTCCCCCGCGTTTGCGTGGGGATTATCGGCGAGAGGGGAGAGTTTGAGAAGGGGGGAAAGGGAATGGGATGTGGATTAAGGGTCAATAAGGGCTGATATGGGGCGGGAAGAGACGGACAGTGATGGATTGGACGGGCGCGGTAGCGTTCGCGGGAGTCGGGCGCGAATCACAGACGATCAAGGGATATTCTCACGCGGAGGCGCGGAGATCGCGGAGAGGAAATGGCGCGAGAGACGAGAAGCGATTGCGTTCGGCGGCTGTCGGTTGCCCCCGGCGACAAGACGAACGACGCCCATTACGGCGACGCGGAGCGAATCTGCGCTTTGTTGCGGTTCGATCTGGCCGCGCTCCGCGCCAACGCCGCCCGCGAAATCCCCTACGCCAAGGCGTGGATCAAGGACGTGGAGGATGGGTGGGTTGGCGGTGGCGGGAAAAGGGCCAAGACGGAATGCGCGGCGGGTGAGGATACCAACCCGGAGACGGCCACACCGGTGAATGGTCTGAATCAAAAGAGGAAGCCCGCCAAACGGAAGCGCCGTTGCGGTTCGATCAAGCGGAAACAATAAATCCAAGTGCGAGTCTTTCGCGCTTGGCTACTGAGACGGTTTTGGAGCGATCCGGGGCCATCTCATTTTTTGATTCATAGCAATCGTTTCTTATTCGCCTGATTTTGAATTACTTTTGCGCTCAACGTCCCCGATTCCCCCCGAAGATGGGACGGCTATTTTCCATGCGTCATTTGCACGATGCATCCAGTATCCTTCGATATTCGTATAAGCACAACCCCTCCAAACGTGGTTTCCTCGCCGTGAAATGTACCTTCCACGATCCACATATCACCCTCAAGGCGAACCTGTAGTGGACGCTCCTCATCAATCTTGGCCTTTCCGTAATGTGCAATTGCGATAGCTTCTGCAATTTGTAAGGCCGTGCTCTCATTTTTGACATAGCCCTCAGTCGGCCTTTGGACCAATGCGGATACAGCGTCGTCCTGTTCACAATGCGGCGTTGCTAGTGAAGTCTTACTTTTATTCGAACCACTGCAGGCGTGAAGCATACACATGATTATTAAACTGGCGCCGATGGCAACGCCCCTGTGCATAAACAACATATCTGATTTATGGTAATAACTTAACATCGTATATTAACAATAGCAATGGATCTCTTATGGGTGTGGGCTGGGGCTTGGTGATGGTGAGGGTCGAACAGGTTTTGATGAACGTTTGGGTGGGACCAAAATCGTGACCCTTCTATATTTCGGTTTCACCGGCGAATACCGCTTAATACATCCGCAGGGGGTACCAAGATAACTAACCTTATTGTCCTTATCGTGGGATCGGGGACGTTTACTATAAAAGTAATTCGTTTTGGGGTCATTCGGACGTCGGTAACTCCAATTGGTTTTCATCGTCCCCCGCGCCGCGTGGTTTGCGGTCCGGCGGTTGTTTGAAGAGGCTCTGCCCGAGCTGTTGCTCCAATTCCGCCGTGAACTGATCGTCGCCGCAGGGGCGGCCGGTCAGGGTCGTCAGACGGAGGCGGTCCAGACGATCTTCCTCCCCCGGCTCGGCCAGCGCAAGCCCATCTTCCCACGGCAAAGGACGCCCCGTCAATGGATCAGGACGCGCGCCGCCAGTGGAGGGACGTTTTCTATAAAGGCAGTTCGTTTTCGGTGATTTGACGCTGAGGGCGCGTCCAATAAGTCCTTTCAATCGTGCCTACGGCACTTATTCCCGTAGCGGGAAACCGAAATCCCAGCCTTGTCAGGCTGGGCTATTTTCAGAGCGTCCCTAGCGGGACGCAAAGCAAAGAGCGCCTTCGGGACACGCTCTAAGAGCGTGTCCAATAAGTCCTTTCGGCCGTGCCTACGGCACTTATACCCGTAGCGGGAAACCGAAATCCCAGCCTTGTCAGGCTGGGCTATTCTCATCGCGTCCCTCACGGGACTCAGAGCAAAGAGCACTTTTTGGACACGCTCAGAGGGACGTTGACCGCAGTTTTAATTCAATCGTGGGATCGGGCGGTCGGCGCGAGGAGAAAATCCGTAAATAAATTGTAGATTGCTGATTGCGGATTTCTCCTAGCCGCGAGAGAGCATAAAAGGCGCAAAGGCGTTCTCACTCTAGCCTCTCCCGCAGAGGGAAAGAGTGAAGGATGAGGGATGAAAATTCATATTCGAGGGACAGGCACGCGGACGCCTCCCCGCGAGCCAGTTTCCGAATTTCTCATTCTTAAATTCAGTTCGCTCCGCGAACTCATCGCCTCGGCGTGGGAATGGAGTCTTTGGACACGGATGAACGCGGATTGCCCGGATTGATTTTGGCTCATTGACGCGCATCGGACGCTCCCTGACGGTCGCGGCTCGGATGAGCAATCCAAATTCCGTGGCTATTCCAAATTGCGAATGCCGTTTTCTTTCTTCTCCATTCCGACGAAATTCGCTATACCAATGGCGCGAGCCGTGTCTCATGCCGTTGACGATTTACAACTCCCTGTCGCGCAAGAAGGAAGCCTTTGAGCCGATTGATCCCGCCAAAAAGCGCGTGACGATCTACAATTGCGGACCGACGGTTTATGATCATTTCCACGTCGGCAACGCGCGCAATTTCGTCGTGATGGACGTGATCCGCCGTTATTTGGAGCGGAGTTACGAGGTCAAGTTTGTTCAAAATCTGACCGACATTGACGACAAGATCATCAACCGCGCGAAAGAAGAGGGGGTTGCGTTCAACGAAATCCGACAAAAATACATCGCGTCGTATTTCGAGAACGCCGCCAAACTTCGGATTCGCAAAGCCGACGCGCATCCGTGCGCGACCGAATTCATTCCGCAGATGATTGGGTTGATGAAGCGGCTCGAAGCGGCGGGATTGGCATACGTCTCGGACGGAAGCCTCTATTATCGCGTCCGCAAATTTTCGGAATACGGCAGGCTTTCGGGGCGGTCGGTGGACGATCTGCGCGAGGGGGCGCGGGTCGAGGTGAACGAAAAGAAGGAAGACCCGCTCGATTTTGTCCTCTGGAAAGCCGCGAAGCCGGGAGAACCGAAATGGCCGAGTCCGTGGGGAGAAGGGCGTCCGGGCTGGCATATCGAATGTTCCACGATGGCGATGACGCTACTCGGCGAATCCATTGACATTCATTCCGGCGGACACGATCTGATGTTTCCCCATCACGAAAACGAAATTGCGCAGAGCGAAGGAGCGACGGGAAAACCCTTTGTCCGCTTTTGGCTCCACAACGGATTCTTGAACATCGAAAGCCAGAAAATGAGCAAATCGCTGGGCAACATTCTGAAAATTGATCAAATCCTCGCCCGATACAGCGTGCCGGCCGTGCGGTTTTTTTTGCTTTCCGCGCATTACCGTCATCCGCTCGATTACAGCTCGGGAGCCTTGGAAGAAGCGACTTCCGCCGTCCGAAGAATCAATGAGTGCTTCGATACGACCGCGAAAATACTTGCGGATCAAGGGTACGAAATCGGCGACACGGACGGCAAGGAATTCGACCAATTTCAGGAACGGTTCGCTCAAACAATGGACGACGATTTCAACACGCCCCAAGCACTTGCGTCTCTCCATGATCTCGTGACGGAAATCTTCAAGAGACTCAAAGAAAGAGCTCCTGATTACAAGGGGATAGCCGCATTGTTGCAGGGCGGCCTAGGATTGCAGAAATTTTTCGGGTTGGAACCGGAAAGAGATGGTGGAGATGAAGAAAGACTCGTGAATGAAATTCGCGGGATTTACACGGATGTCACCGTTGAGGCTTTGAATAAACACCTCGACATGCCCAAGGTTCTCGATGATCCCCAGTCCAAGGATCAGTTGATTCGGAGCTTAATCGAGTGTCGAAAGCTTGCTCGAAAGCAAAAGTTCTTTGATCTTGCCGATTTGATCCGCAAACGTTTGGCCGAAGTCGGAATCTCGTTGGAGGATCATCCGCAAGGAACAATTTGGAAGAAGATCGAATCCGCGCAAACTCCCATGAGTGGCTGAAATCATGAAAACAAAATTGATCTCAAACCGGAAGATTCACCACAGAGACTCAGAGACACAGAGAATTTGGCGACATCGGTTACGCTTTGTCAATTCCGCTCCGTGTCTCTGTGGTGAATAAGATCGCCGATGGATTCACGCGATCAAAGCGCCGAGTGGTTGGAATTGAGCGGGTTGCCCGTTTGGATGAACTCGAAGGTCCGTAACGGCGCTTGGCCGGTGTTCAAAAAAATCGTCGAACTCGATTGTCGAAGGCATCATCGCCCCGACGCCGTGGAGATCACGCTCGGCGAACTCTCCGAGCGATGCGGAGTCGAATGGGAAAAACTGGCCAAAGTTCTCAATGCCTTGCTGAAAAAGAAATATCTTGCCTGTTTCATTCCCGATAATCCCGACGAGGTTGGGCTATTCCAAATTCGGATCCCGGTCGCCACGCCCAAATCGGCGGCGGAGGTCGCGCAAACCAGCGCCGATCCGTATCTCCGCGATGTTTCCGGATTCCGGTATCTCACCGAACCCGAGCAGAATCCTGATGAGGTCGAGAAAATCCAAAAGGTCGTGGACCTCTACTTAAATACGTTGAGCCAGAAGGTGAACTCCTTTATCGTGGATCAGATCGAGGTTCTGGCGCGGCGGTTTCCGCTGGAAGAGATCGAAAAAACCATTGCCCGCGCCGCGCGGCACGAAATTCGATCCATCGGCTGGGTGGCCAAGGAATTGATCCGCGACGCTTCGCGAGAGAAAAAAGCCAAATCGGCCAAACTCTGATTGTCCATGACCAAGAGCGATCACACTTCCCACGAAACCGCCGTCGAAGAAGCGGCGAAATCCGGCAAGAAAGGATCATCTCCGCGCAAAAGCGCGCTGGAAAGAATCCGAGAGGAGAGCCAACGGCTTCTCGCGCCGGCGCAAAACGAGGATTCTCCCGACGCCGAACCGGAGCCGGAAAACGCGGAATGGCAGAAGGAATTCTTCGCCAATTATCGCCTTCAATCCGCGCAAATTCCGCGACGATTCTGGAATAAGACACTCGAAAATTTTGAAGCGAAGGAGAAACTTCGCAAAGACCTAGTGCAAGCGGCAAGGGATTTCGTCAAGGGGTTCAACCGGGATGTCAAGCAGGGGCTTTTGATGGAGGGGGATGTGGGGACCGGAAAAAGCCATCTCGCGGTGGCGATCCTGCGCGAGATCATCCGGAAAGGTTACAGCGGATTGTATTACAATTCTCCCGATCTTCTGCGCGATATCCGCGCCACGTTCAATGACAACGCGGGCGTGACCGAAGACGATTTGCTGGAAGAAATCACCGAAGTTGATCTTTTGGTCCTCGACGACGTCGGCGCGGAAAAGGTTTCCGAATTCGTCCTCGACCGGTTTTATCTCATCATTAACAAGCGTTATGAAGGTTGCAAACCGATGATTTTAACCACGAATCTGCTTGAGGAAACGCTTCGCGTTCGGTTGGGCGATCGAATTGTGAGCCGACTAGACGAAATGTGCCAACGGTTCCCCAAATTCCCCAAAGATGATTTCCGCCGCCTGATGATTGAAAAACAAAGAGCCATCTGAATCTCTTCGGAGTGGACGTTGTGGACGGAGTGGACAGGTTGGAGCGATCAGGATTCCCGATCCAACTCGGAAATTGAATGACACAACTCCGGCTTTAACTCGACACGGGCGTATCAAATTGACTCGGTTTCCTCGTCCAGTCATACAAACCTTCAATTTTACTCACTTCTGGCCCGAGCATAAACTATTGAATTTACTTGTCTTGAATCGAACAATCTAAACTTTCCTCAAATCAGGAACGCAGTTTGCTTCCTCTCTCCAAAACTTGGAGAGGAAGCCCCGATTTGGGGCTGAAAGGCGCGTCAAGGATGCAGGGGAACGTCCCCGTCCGTGTCCCCGGCCGCCGGAGCATCTCAACCAAAGAAGGCAAGGAAAGGAGAGCAAGTTCATCATGGCCGGATCAGCATCAGTCAAGCCGCTTCACGACCGGGTTCTCGTTCAGAGGCTCGATGACGAAGACCAGAAATCCGCGGGAGGGATCATCATCCCCGACACCGCGAAGGAAAAGCCCCAGAAGGGGAAGATCATCGCCGTCGGCGAGGGGAAAATCGCCGAGGACGGAAAGCGCATCGCGCTGGACGTCAAGAAGGGGGACAAGGTCCTCTTCGGCAAGTATTCGGGCAACGAGATCAAGATCAATGGGACCGAATACCTCATCATGCGCGAGGACGATATCCTCGGAATTTTGGAATAATCAGGGATAAAGGAGAACAAGGAGAATCATCATGGCCAAACAAATGAAATTCAGCGAAGAGGCGCGCGAGGCGATCCTTCGCGGCGTTGACAAACTTGCCGACGCCGTCAAGGTCACGCTCGGACCGCGCGGGCGCAACGTCGTGCTGGACAAAAAATTCGGCGCGCCGACGACCACCAAGGACGGAGTGACGGTCGCCAAGGAAATCGAGTTGCAGGACCCCTATGAAAACATGGGGGCGCAGATGGTGCGCGAAGTCGCCAGCAAGACCAGCGACGTCGCCGGAGACGGAACCACCACGGCGACGATTCTGGCCCAAGCGATCTATCGCGAGGGACGCAAGAACGTCACGGCAGGGGCCAACCCCATGTCGCTCAAGCGCGGCATTGACCACGCCGTCGAGGTCGTCACCGAACATCTCAAGAAGATGTCCACGCCGACCAAGGATCATCAGAAAATCGCGCAAGTTGCGACCATCTCGGCCAACAACGATTCCAGAATCGGCGATCTGATCGCCGACGCGATGGACAAAGTCGGCAAGGACGGCGTCATCACGGTCGAGGAAGCCAAGGGAATCGAAACCACGCTGGACGTCGTCGAAGGCATGCAATTCGACAAGGGCTATCTCTCGCCCTATTTCGTCACCGACACGGAGAAGATGGTCACCAAGTTTGACGATCCGTTCATTCTCATTTATGAGAAGAAGGTCAGTTCGATGAAGGCCCTGCTTCCGGTTCTGGAGCGGATGCTTCAGCAGGGCAAGCCGTTGCTGATAATCGCCGAGGACGTCGAAGGGGAAGCGTTGGCGTCCCTCGTCGTCAACAAATTGCGCGGCCCGTTGAACGTCTCGCCGGTACCGCCCCCCGGATTCGCCGACCGTCGTAAGGACATTCTCGAACGCACTGCCATCCTGACCGG
>CAZRCZ010000006.1:0-180431 GCA_964598765.1 uncultured Candidatus Sumerlaeota bacterium
TTTCGGTTTCCCGCTACGGGAATAAGTGCCGTAGGCACGATTGAAAGGACTTATTCGACACGCTCTCAAGCCCCGTCGGGGCGGCATCAATTCCCCTCGCTCTCCGACAACGATGATCTGCGCCCAACGAAATCAAACATGATCCCGGAATCGGTTCTGAAAAGTGAAGTTGGCTTCGACCGCACCGTGAAATCCTTGATCCCCTTTTTCAAAATGAACGGCAGGCGAATTGCTTTTCTGGTAAACGCCCCCCCATGTCATGATACCATTCTGAGATTAAATGGGGATGCCTATGAAATTCGAATGTCCGTCATGTAAAAAAGCAATCATTCTGGATCAGCCATACCAGTATCATGCTGGGTTTAGTAATATTGCATTTCTGTATTGTGACTCATGTTCGAGCACGTTGGTATTTGACGCATATGACTCAAGATTTAGATTTTTGAGCGGTAGGAGGTTTCCTTGGGATTTAGACCCTCATGCAATGAAACTCGTCGAAGATCAGTTAAAACCGTGTTGTTGTGGTGGTCGGTATCGGTTTGGTGCCATGCCAAGATGCCCCTTTTGCAATCAGATACTTCAAGACATCCTCAAAGATTCCATTCATTATGTAAAGATTGGACGTGTTGTAGATGGCGATAAGGAAGACATTTGGCAACGGCCGCCTTCAAAGGGTGTTTCGACAGGCGCATAATCCGAGAGGAAAGTGATGCATTTTTCGACCGCGTTTCACCCCCACTCTGGCGCACTTTTCGACCGCGATTTACAACCAGCGCCCAGTGACAGGACTCGGAGGACCCTCGCAACCATTACTGCAGGCCCTTCAAGAAAACGGCATTGACGTCATTATCTTCAAATGAACATGCGCTACAGTATTATACAATGCCCTTTCGCGCTTCATGTTAAAGAGATGTCCAAGAAGGAGCTTCGAGCTTATTTTCGATGGTTTATGGAAATGATTCCAATACGGACGAACGTGCTAGCCGAGGCGGTATTTCGAACACCAGGGTACGAGTCATGGAAGCCTGATTTCAATCCCGACTCGCTTGGGCCGCTTGGTGACTGGTTTTTTGCTCATGTCGAGACCCGGCCTCGAACCAAGGAGGAGATTCAGCGCATACAGGGCCGATTGCGATTTCCTGTACCAATTTCAGATTGGGATTTGACAGACCAGACGTTCTCCTTGGCAATTGATATCGGAATGTATTTGGGTCAGGTTTTTCTGCACAATGATTCATCCCTCCGATGGGGTCAGGTTTTCGGCGGCAAAAGGTTCATTGATTATGGCCAACCAGTAATTGTTGAGTTCGTATTCGGACCTTGCAATCCAGTTCGTCTGATGAAGGTGCTGGCCAGTTCATTTGCTGACAGAAGCGAGACAGGCGGGGGGCTACGTGAAATTTACGACATTTGGTCGAGCAAGGTTGGAAGTAACAAAGCAACACGAGGATTCCACGTGGAGACGCAGAAAATCGAACCGTAAGAAAGCAGTCGATTGCCGACTGAAGGCCTCGTTAAGTGTTCGCTGGTTTTATGCGTGACCGTTTTGTGGGCTTCCCTTCTTAAGGGATCGTCCTCTACGAACCTAGTTCCGCTGACGACGACATGGAGCGGCGGGGCGGTCGCAGGGAGCGTCGGTAATTGAGGACGTTGACCACAAAAGTAATTCGCTTTGACTCTCGCGTCCTCACGCTCTCCCCGACCCCACATCAATTATTCCTTCTTCCTTTTCCCTCCGCCCAAATCCGAACTTCTTCTTTGCGCTCCATTGCGTTCCTTGCGGCTAAAAGTTCCTCACATTTCGATCCATTACGCGTCAATAAGAACCTCCAAGGGAATCCCGTCGTAAAGACCTTCCGGCTATGATCGCCCCCATGCCATCCCCTCGCTCCCATTCCCTTTCCAAAACCCGCGCCATCACCCAAATCCCCGGACGATTATCCTTCTTGGCGTCTTGGCGGTTAAAATTCCTACTTCGCAACCCCAATCCAATCAACACTCCCCGCCAAAATTCGCCCCAAAATTGGCTTCGTTTCGCAAAAAAAAATTTCCCCGCTCAAGTCCCGTCCATCCCGTCCATTCCCGGTCAAATTGGCTTCGTTTCGCAAAAAATGCAATCCGCCATGAAGCTAATCTTTTGAGGTCCCCTTCTTTGCAACTTTTGCCACAATCAGCCCGAACCAAGCCGCTTTCTTCATCGGCGGGATGAGTCGAAATATCATCCGATCGAACGGCTGAAGAAGTTTGAGCGTTGTGCGGAACAATTTAAGATTCGGCCATCCGAATTGAAACACGAAGGCGAAGAATGAAAAAAGATAAAAGGGCCGAACCTCTCCCGACCCAATTTCCCCGATGCAAATGTTCTGCGCCTCGTTGTCAAAATAGCGGGTAATCGCTTTCCATGATTTCGGTCCGAGCGTGTTGCGGTAGAGCCGCGCGAACGGATTGGCGGTTTGAGGCTCGACGAGCGCGGCGCGGCCGTCGGGAGAAAGAACGCGTTCGATTTCCCGCGCGGCGGCGGGGAGTTCGGTGTGGATCAAAACCGACTTGGTGAAAATCGCGGGAAGGGATTCGGATTTGAACGGCAACGCCTCGGCGGCGCCGGCGACGCAACGGATCGAATCGGCGCATCCGGCTTCCTTCGCGCGGCGACGCAACTCCCGCAACCGCTCCGGCGAAGAATCCACCGCGATCACGCGCCAGCCCTTTCGCGCGAAATAAAAGCTGATCGCGCCCAACCCGGCTCCGAGATCAAGCACTGTCCTTTCCGCGGGGTCGGTTTCAGGCTGTTCTCCCGCCAACCAAATCAATCCGGCTTGAACGTCAGGAATTTCGGCAAACGCAATTTCGTCTTCCAGCGTGATTCGCGGCGGCGTTTTCTTCCCTCGTTCGAGATTTTGCGGATCAATGTTCCCCCGCCAGTATTCCGATGCTTCCGATCTTCTTTGTGTCTCTGTGCCTCCGTGGTGATTCTTCATTCACCACCCCGTCCACAACAACCGATGAAAAACCCATTCGTGGATCGGCTCCCACGTCAGATAGACAATCACCGCCGCGAGCGACAACCACGGACCGAAGGGAAGATGATGCCGAATCGCGCCGACCGTCCCGGGCGAAGTCAAAGCCCGGGCGACGACCAACTGCTCGGCGGGAGGCAAGGCATGTTCATGGATCATGCGATCCAATCGAATAGGATCGGGCACGAGCGACGCGGCGGCCGGATGGATCGCCTCCTCCCCGCGCAAACTCCGGATCGCCATGCCGAGAATCCCGGCCAGCGATCCGATGAAGCAGGCCAACACGAAAATGAAGAAACAATTCAGCGGTCCGACAAACGCCCCGAACATCGCCGCGAGTTTGATGTCCCCCCACCCCATCGCTTCCCTGCGAAAAACCAACGCGCCGAAGAACCCGGTCAGCCAAAACATCGCAAACCCGACGAACGCGCCGATGAGCGAATTGGACATCGGGATCAACTTCGGCGCGAGATTCAGCATGGAAATCGGAACGGAAAGGGGACTGCGCGGGGTCAAACCGAGCGGCCAGACCGCCGAAAGAATCAAACCCGCGGCCGTTCCCCCCAGACTGATCCGGTCGGGGATGATCCAATGGTCAATGTCGGTGAACGTGGAGATGATGAGAAGCGAGAAGAAAAGAAATCCGGGAAGCACGACCGCGCTGTAGCCTTGGCGCGGATTGCAATAGCGCGCAAAAAGAACGAGAAACAGACAGGCCGTCAAAAGCTCGACGACAAAATACCGGATCGAAAATCGCGCCGAACAATAGCGGCATCGCCCGCGCAAAATCCAATAGCTCAGGAGCGGAATGTTGTCGTGCCATTTCAGCGGCTGGCCGCATTGATAACAATGCGACGGCGGAAGCGAAAGCGAAACCCCCTTCGGGATACGGTAGATGCAGACGTTAAAAAACGACCCGAAGCACGCGCCGATGACGAAAACCCAAACCGCGTGAAACGGAAAATACGCCGGTGAGAAAAAGGAATCGTTGGGAATCGGCGGGGAAATGATGAAGCCTCATGCCGATGAGAGCAAGCTCATCCGTGCCGCGAAACCTTGACCAGCGTCGGGCGGACCAGTTTGCCTCGGACGGCGTATCCCGGTTGCAAAACCTCGACCACCTGATTTTCCGGATGCTCGCCGCTGGTGTCCACGGCCACCGCCTCGTGGAATTTCGGGTCGAACGTTTTTCCCTCGGCGTCAATCGGCTCCAGCCCTTTTTCCTTCAGCAGACTCAAGAATTGGTTTTGAATCATCTGAACCCCTTGGGCGAATCCCTCCAGCGACGTGACCGGACTCTTGAGTGCGTGGGAAAAATTGTCCACGACCGGAATCAGCGCCTCGATCAAATCCGCACTGGCGGTCGTTTTGATGTCCTCGACTTCTTTGCGGGTCCGCCGGCGGTAATTCTCGAATTCCGCCTGAAGCCGCATCATTTGATCGCGTTGTTTTTGCAAGGCATCGTTCAATTCGGTCAGTTGCTCCTGCGATTCCGCGGAAGTCCCGCTCTGCCCCTGATGGCTCCCGTGATGGGATTTGTGATGGAACCCGCGCCGCCGGAGCCGTTGCGGCAACCGCCGCCGATAGCGGTTGGCAGGCCATGAATTGGAGGTTTTTGTCATGAGATCATCCGATTTGAAACAATCCGTTTCCCGGCATCGGGCCGATCTCCGTCATACCGGGATTGAATGAATCTTTTTTATCCGCGTTCGCGGGAGAGTTCCAGAGAATTCTCACGCGGAGACGCCAATTCAAGCGGATTGGCGACTGCGCCTTGTCTGAACACCGAGCGCAGTCATTCCCGAATGACCTTGTGGCATCGAAGGAAAAATGATAGTGAATTGTTGAAAGAAGATGCGGAACTTTTGACCGTAAATCCTGTTCCCGGAGGCTGAAACAGATGCTTGGATCCTCAAGATTTAAGAATGTTTTTTCTCGGAATTTCATCGCGACGATCCTCGCAATTTTTCTGACGGCCAGCGTCGGCGTCGCCGCCGAGATGGACGCTCTCGTCGGAAATTGGACCCTTTCCATCGAAATGCCCAACGGTCCCCGGCTCGTTGATTTGAGCATCAAGAAAAAGGAGGACGGATCGGGGCTGACCGGATCGGCCAAATCGCAGATGGGAGACGTCGCCATTGAGGAAGTCAAAATTGAGAACGATTCTTACGTTCTCAGCTACACGATGAAGCGCGAGAACCAGCCGCCGATGGCGCTCAAGATGAACCTCAAGCTCAAGGGGGATGAACTCGCCGGAAGCCTGCAATTCGGTCAAGGCAACATGGGAGCCGAGGTCAAGGGAGCCAAGGCCGGGACCGAAAGCGAGAAGGCGCTCAAGGAAGCCGTCGCGCAGGCGTTGGCCAAGAGCCAAGGCATTCCGACGCTTCCCATTGCCGACGCCGGCGGATTCGTCGGCGAGTGGACCCTCACCATCGAGAGTCAGGTCAACGGAACGCAAGACGTGGAATTCGTCATCAAGGACGTCGGCGGCAAGGCTTCGGCGGAATTGAAAATGCCGCCGCCGTTGGGGGAACACGTCATCAACACGATCGTGAAATCCGAAAAGGGATTGGACCTGAAATACGAGGTGAAATTCGGCGGGCAATCGCTGAACGTCACCCTCGCGCTCGAATTGAAGGACGGCAAACTGTCCGGAACGATGAGCGACGAGAACGGGCTTTTTGAAATTCCGGTCAAGGGGGTGAAAAAGGGAGAAGCGTCGGGCGAATCGGCCCAAGAGGTCGCCCGCAATGAAGGAGGCGCGCAACGGCGGACTCTCCAGCAGACGCAAGCCACGGCGCATCTTCTCCTTGGCGGAAAGAACATCATCGTTTCTTATGGCCGCCCGACGACCAAGGACGCGGGCAACAGCCGGATTCCGATGAGCGCCGAGCCGGGGTTCATCTGGCGGTTGGGCAAAGAGTTCGCCACGAAAATCAAAACCGAGACCGATTTGGTCTTTGGCGACAAGGTGATCAAGGCCGGGCGGTATGGTCTTTGGGCGAAGAAAACCGCCGACGGATGGAATTTGCTCATCAATGAGAAACCGGACGTGTGGGGAACCCAGCACGATCCGTCCGCCGACGTCGCCGAAATTCCGCTCACTCGCGGCAAAACCGACGCCGACGTCGAGCAAATGACGATTGAACTCAAGGAAGAAAACGGAGCCGCGAATTTCATCATCCGCTGGGGCGGGGATGAATTAAGGACGAATTTCAAGACGGCGGGTCCGGCGGCGTAACGTTTCAGAACGCTGAAATGGAGAGAATAATCACAGATTGATTAAACACAAAGACACGAAGACACAAAATCCCACAAAGATTGATCCATGTATCAAATTGAGTTCACGACCGAAGCCTTCGAGGATTTGAAGACGTTCAGGAAATTCGACCGCAAAAAGATTGTCGCGGATATTGAGAGTCAACTCGCTTACGAGCCGATGGTGGAAACGCGCAATCGAAAAAGGCTTCGACCGAACAAGGTCGCCGAATGGGAAATACGGCTGGGCAGGTTTCGCGTCTTTTACGACGTTGACGACGAGGTTGAGATGGTTAAAATTGAGGCGATCGGCTATAAAGAAGGGGAAAGACTCTTCATCCGCCGAGCAGAATACAAGTTATGAAAACAGTGACGGTTTCGACGCAAGAGAAAGGACTGGCGACGTTGCTCAAGCGCGCGCGCCGGGGCGGCTTGATTCTTCGTTCCTCCGAGGGGCGGGAGTTCATTCTGGCGGAGATCAGCGACTTCAACCGCGAGATTGAGCTTGCGCGACGGAACAAAAAACTGATGACGCTTCTGACAAAGCGAGCCAGCCAAAAGAAAACCATCCCCCTCGCCGAAGTCAAAGCCCGGCTTCACCTTTGATCACCGAAAGGGAACGGATCGGAAAACGACGGAATGCCCTTCTTAAGGCCGGTGCCCCTCGCTGTGGCGGAATTGAATTTGCATTAAGGTAAATGTGCCCACCGTACTTAACCACGGATTGATCAAATCTGATTAAACACAAAGACACGAAGGCACAAAATCTCACAAAGAAGGGACGGGAAATTCGGGGACTGGTTCGCGGGAGGCCATCTGCGCTTGGGCGCGCGCCTGTCCCACGAATTTCGTTTACGAGACCGATTCAAAAACAAGAAGACACAAAGTCCCGCAAAGCAGAGCGCATTTCGCTTTTCCGATGGAAAACGACATCAAATGGCGTCGGGACGCCAACGGCGTCCCGGATCACAGCCCAAGGTTGCGAGCGAAGCGAGGCTACCTTGGGTCATCGGCGCGGTATCTCGTCCTCACGACGCCGTCGGGTTTCGAGCCGTTTGTGATCGAGGCGGGAACTCCCGCGCAAAGCCTGACCCTGCCGACCCCTTCGGCTCCCGACATGGAAAAATTGATCGCGGGGGCGGCCCGACACCAAATTGAGGTTGTCGGTCCGTTGCCGGATTGAGGTGCGGGCTTGAAACAACCGAAAATTAAAAATTGCGAAACGAAGCCAATTTGGACGGGGAATGGACAGAATTCACAAGATTCGCAGGATTTTTAATGGAGCAACGGAGACGCGCTGGAAATAAAATTCTGCGAAACGAAGCCAATTTGAACAGGGATGAACGGGATGCGCAGGATTCAAGGAATGAGAAAGAACAACCGCCAAGGTGCTAAGGGCGCCGGGCGCGATTATTATTGAGGAAGCGGGATTGCGGGGGAATTCCCGTAGCGGACTTTATTGACCCTTATTCGCCTCGAAATGTAGAGGCGAGACGGCTGGCGGCGCAAGAAGGTTTCCAGTGGGATGAATTGAGCGAATCGGCGCGGGAGCGGATCGTTGACCGGGTTGTTCACGAGAAGTGAAGGTAGCGGCGAAAGCCGTTTTCGACGCCAACACGTTGATTTCAGGCCTTGATAATTTGCAAAAAATGTCATAGGATCATTACATCCTCCCGCGCAGGTCTCGAACTTGCGCGGCCCCGCATTCCAGTGGATGCGGGATTTTTATTTCAAGAAATCAATGGATCAGAACCCTCCGGCAATCCGAGCATGTTTCTTCATTGACGGGTTCAATTTCTATCACTCGCTGGATGAAAATCCGGACCTTCACAAATATAAATGGCTTGATTACGCCAAGCTCGCGCGCCTTTTTGTTCCGAGGAATGAAAAAATCGAGCGTATCCTTCTCTTTACGGCTTTTCCCACATGGAATTCTCAGAAGGAAGAACGCCACAAACGCTACGTCAACGCCCTCAGAACAAAGGGCGTGGAGATTGTATTCGGCAAATTCAAGCGCCGCTCAAAGGTATGCCATTCTTGCAAGAACACGATTGCTTACCATGAAGAGAAGGAAACGGACGTAAACATCGCAGTCGAGCTCTTCCGCCTTGCAATCCGCGATGAGTTTGACGAGGCTTACCTTGTCTCCGGCGATACGGATCTTGTGCCTGCGGTCCGGGGTCTTAAAAGCGCCTTCCCCTCAAAAATTATCCGTGTGATTTTTCCGCTCGGTCGCGTGTCCGAGGATTTTCGCTCAGTGGCCGATGGGATAGGGAAAGTCAAACGCAAGCACCTCGAATCCGCGCAACTTGAAGATGTCATCGTCCTATCGAACGGAGCTGAACTTCGGCGCCCGGAAGGATGGAAATAGGCATGGCGCGTCTTCGGAATCGCGCGGCCAAGCCCACTGCCGTTACAAACGGCGCTTCGCGCCGTCGGTGAAGGGCGAGCCTCTATCTTTGCAAGTTCCTCCGCCGCGTGGGGAATTGGCAATGGCCGAAAGAGCGCGGGTGTCGGCGCGAAAGGGAGTCTTGCTTGGGAAACTTTCGGGAATCGGCGCGCGAGCGGTTCGTTGACCGGGTAGTTCACGAGAAATGAACGTGCCGGAGAACTGCAAAGGGTAGGATCGAATTATTTATTCGGTCCACGTCCCAAATCTTCCCTCATTCTTAGAGGAACCCTAAAGCCTTAAAATTCCATTCTTATACAAACGCACCAAGTAATAAATAATTGTCGGTGCCATTGGAATTAACATGCCGCCAATACAATTATCCCTGTTTGCCCCTGTGTCATCAACTATCATGAGTAGTATAGTAACTCCCACTGTGGCAACGACCAGAAATGACAGTGTTATGTATATCTGGCCGCCAAAAACCACGGCGGCACTGGCCTTGGGTTGGTCATAAGTTCGTAACATCCATCTAAAAAAGAGCGCCAGCAGGAATGACTCAATGCACCCCATGAATGATCCAATCAACACGCTAATCGCCGTATTGCCCATATCAGCGTCTGGTCGGCTTGCCGATCTCCTCACCAAGTTGTTCTGATACCGCTGAGGCGAATCTGCTGACACCTTCACCTGCAAAATCCGCGACCTTTTCTCCCAGTAGCGCCTCTTTATTAAGCAGAAATTTCGTGGACTCACCAAGTAAAGGTGATATGGCTCCGCCGAAAGCCTCCCCATCCGGATCGTAAGTTGCCGTGGAAGTGTTGCCGTTGGGATACGGGGACAGTACACGGGGGACGTTTACGGACACGGGGGACGTTTACTGCAAAGGTTATTCCATTCTGGTAGATCAGGTGCATGCGGTTGAACATTTTGGTCGCCGAAATCAAACCTACTCCCGAAGCTTGTGCCCTTCCAGCAAATTGTCGGCAATGCGCTTCTCACGGCAACAAATCGGCCACGGCAATGCGGGCGATTTCGCGGCCTTCGAGGACCAACGGAACGGCATCTCCGGAATGGAGAATTTGGCGCTTTTCGACGCCGAGCCGGGGATCGGTGAGAATGGGCATGGAGAACCTTTCGGCTTTGCCTTCTCTATCGCCATCCTAACCGCTTTCTCCTGATAATGCAAAGCGTCATCGGATTTCGCGGCGTAATTCACAGAACCTGTTCAAGTCCAGTGTCATCACCGCTAAAGCATGGTCGAGAAGCCGCGCTCAAGCGCGCTTGAGGAAGACGGCGGGCTTGTTCCCCCCGGCTGAAGCCGAGGGCAAAAGGGAGCCCGCTAAAGCGGGCTGAAAAGAGCGTCTCGACAGTCCGACTTTGCAAAGGTCCTGCGCATATCGGAATTGTTTGAGAAGAGGTGAATTTATGGCGCCCCGCCGGGGCTTGGGAAATTTTGGGGGCGACTTCACCCCGCTCTTCCGAGCGGGGCTAGGATTATGCCGCCGCTACCGCGGCTGAGAATGGGAAGGTCGAGAGATTATTCCGAACCACAGAGTTCGGAGAAAGTTTCCGCCCGTTCGGCAGTCGGCGGGAGTTCGATGGTGAAGCCCAAGTCCTCGATCATTTTCCACGCTTCGGGGGCGTCTTGACCGGGTTCGGTGAGGTAGCCTTTGACGAAAATCGAATTGGCCGGATAGAGACCGAGCGGTTGGAGCGATTTCAGGTGAACCTCGCGTCCTCCGGCGATGCGGATTTCCGCGCTGGGATTTAGGAATCGGACGAGGCAGAGAATTTTCAGGCAACGGGTCGGCGTCAGTTCCGCGTTCATCTCGGCGAAGGGCGTTCCCTTGATCGCGATGAGAAAATTGATCGGGATGGATTCCATGCCGATCCGGCGAAAGGCTCTGCAAACTTCGATGATGTCGGAGGTTTCCTCCCCTTGGCCGAAAATCGCTCCGGAGCAAAGTTCCAATCCCGCTTCCCTGCAGACGCGGAGCGTTTTGAGACGGTCGGCGTAGGTGTGCGTCGAGCAAATGTTGGCGTAATGGCTTTCGCTCGTGTTGAGGTTGTGGTTGATGCGGTCCACTCCGGCGGCCTTGAATTGCGCGGCCTGATCGGGATTGAGCAATCCCACAGAACAACAAATATCCAAATCCAATTCGGATTTGATCCGGCGGACCGCGTCGCAGATGCCGCGGACTTCGCGGTCGGAAGGACCGCGAGCGCTGATGACGATGCAATAACGTCGCGCGCGGGATTCGGCGGCTTTGCGCGCCGCCGCCAGAAGCCGGTCGGCGCTCATCAAGGGATAGCGGTCAATTTCCGCCGAGGAGACGATGGATTGCGAGCAGTAGTTGCAATCTTCGGGGCAAAGTCCGCTCTTGGCGTTGGTCAAGACGTGAATCTGGACGGTCTTGCCCCAATGATGATGGCGGACGCGATAAGCGGCGTCGAGGAGCGGAAGCAAATCTTCATCGGGCGCGTCGAGAACCTGAAGGCATTGCGCGTCGGTGAGTTCCTTGCCGCCGAGGGAGAGTTCGGCGAAGTCGGTGTAGTTCATTGATTCGAGCCCTTGAAGTTCGTCTGATTCATGTCGAACTATTGTTGAACCCCTTCAGGGTTCAAATGGTTTTGCCAATCGTGATCCGGGGGTTTCGCTTTGCTCCACCCCCGGCTATTCACGTTGAACCCCTTCGGGGTTCCTTGGGAATTGTTTTTACGCTTCGCGCACGCCGCAGAAGTAGGGATTCTCGTATTTGAGGTTGATGTTGGAAATTTCCACCGACCACAAATGCCCGACGTTGGTCGTCGTCAGTTCATCCTCGCGGCTGAACTCGCGGGTGAAGCCCAAGGGGCGCAGGTGAAGCGCGGCCACGCGCGTTGCGGCCCGCTTGACGACGTTGTCCTTGGATTCCTCGATCTGCGACACCAAGGCCGCTTCCCATGACTTGCGCTTGACGCCGAATTGCGAAAGATTATGCTTTTGGAACGCTCCCTCGAATCCGATCAACTCGGATTTGATCAAGTCCACCATTTTTCGGGTCCGCTTGCCGTCCTTGAGCCACTGATAGACGTAAACGGCGTTGCACATCGCCAGCGTCAACATCGCCACGTTTTGATAGAACGCGCGCTGGTCCATGTGCTCGTATTTGGTTCCCGTCGAGCGTCCGGAATCGAGCGCGAAATAGATCGCCTGAGCCGCCGCGCCTGCAATCGCGGCGTCTTTTTCCGAGAGGGCCGGCTTCTGTCCTCCCCTTAGGTATTGATTGGCGATTTCATGGATGTTGATGTCGGCTTCGGAGAGGTCGTGTTGAATGAAATGCTCCCGCCAATAAACGTAGGTGTAGTGGGTGAGGAAATCATGCACGTTTTCCCGCTTGCGCTGGACGTTGGGTCCGGCGGCGAAATGAAAAAGAACCTCGGCCATTCCCCCCTCGCAAGTTTCCAAGTCGCCGATGATCTGGCGCAGGCAAGCTTGGCGGACCTTGGACCAGCCGACCTTCCAGCACTGCGGCGCTTCTTCCTCGATGGTTCCCTCCGGTTTGTTGCGGGCGTATTTGCGATGCTCGATGACGACCTTGTCGCCGTTCGATCCGCCGGCCTTGACCCCTTCCCATCGGGCGAAGGTCGCCGACTGCGGCTCCCATTCCGGCCCCGCGGAATTGTCCTTCACCTTGACCGGTTGCGGCTCGTTGGTTGTGTAGCCGAGTTGTCCTCGTAGCTTGCCGCGGATGTAAAAATCGGGTGAAAGGGGGATGTAGCCTAATTCGGCCAGCTTGACGAGCTTTTGTTTGAAATTCATGACCGATTTCGGATTGTGAACCAGCGCGTCGAGGTCTTCAAAGTGCGCCCAACCATAATGAACCCCCTGAGTGTTCAGGTCCGAATCCACCTTGGCGATGGTCCGGTCGAGAAGTTTCTTCACCGAGGGATTGGCGTAAACCACCCAATCGCTGAAGACGCGATCCCGGAAGACCACCGAATTGCTGTCGGTTGCGGCGTGAAGGCTCGCGTTTCCCTTGACCGGCTTGGCGGGTTCGGACTTGACGTGGCCGTTGCTGGAATTGGTCAGAAGGTTCCATGACTTCATCAGAACATCGTTCTCCTTGAAATCGGCCTGATGGCTGTCGAGCAGGAAAACCAGATGGGGGCGGCCCAACCGCTCCTTCTTGCAGAATTTGCAGAATTCGTCGTTGAGGATTTCCGCGACGCGCGAGTGAAACGCCGACTCCGGAACCCAAAATGGAATGACGACCAGCCCGTCCTCGTTGTGCCGCTTGAGGAATTCCTGATATTTTTTGATGACGCGCAGATAGAAGACGAAGGCGATCCGCGCGCAGAGCCGGATTTCCGTGTCGCTCATCAGCGGAAGGAGGGCGTGAAACGGAGTCGTCAGGCCGGGAGCGAGCGTCCCCTCCATGAATTGCGCCATGAGATGTTGATAGGTGGATTCCCCGGACTCGTAATCCAATTCGACGATGCGATGGATCGTGTCGGGATCGAGAGAGAACGAGGCGAACGGAATGCGCGCGCCGCTCCCGCTTTGTTGGAGCGCGGATTCCATGAATCGGCCGATCATGCCGTAAAGGTCCAGCGCCCGGCGGATCAGCTTGATCCGCAACTCCGTCCAATTGTGTCCCCGGATGATGTGGTCGCCGAACTGCGCCGAGACCGGCGAAAGACGCTCGGCGAATTGCGGCGGCTCGGAGAAGGTGTCTATCAGGTCCTCGCTGTCCACGTCCTCCAGCCGGACCGGCCAAGTCCGGTCCACGTCAATCCGCGAGCGGATCGGCGTGGTGAAGGTGTGATAAATCGGATGAAAAAGATGGATCGCGGTTCCATCCGCTCGGGTGTTTTCGGCGGACGTGGCCGCGTTGGATTGCCGGAACCCCGGCCGGGTCGCTTTAGCTGGACTCAAGACTCATTCTCCTCTTCCCGCCCCAACGCGGGGAATAAGCAATTCGGATGATTCTACCGCCAAGACTCCCAACCGCCGCAAGCAAAAAATTCGCCTTAGCCGCGCATGGGGCGCATCCGCCGGATCCGTGAGATGGATGGGAGAAGCAAAGTTGCGAGGCGGTCAGTTTCGGGAGCAGAGGGTTTTTCATTCCTCATTGGAGATCGCCACGCGCAACGCCAAGATCAGGTTGATGCCGACGAGTCGCCAGCGCGTCCCGCGCAGGTTGAATCGCTCTTCGATCTGATGTTTGCAATCGGCCGCGGTTGTCCTACACTTATTTCCTCAAGGCGGGGGGGCGAAAATCCGATGACGAGGGGAGAACGATCCGGAGCGGGGGACGACTTTTCGAGAAACAATGGGGGATAATCCAACGATCAGCTGGAGGAATCATCATGGGCGAGGACAATCGGCGCAGACAATACTGGATCAACCCGACGTTTCAAAAGCGGTTCGTGCGGGCGATGCTTTATCTCGAATTATTTGGCGTCGTCGCCGCCGCCGGCGTCGCGGGGCTGGGGTGGCTTTTTTTGGTTTTCGTGAATTATTTTGATTTCCATTGGATCGTTTACGTCCTGATTCTGACGATCTTCACGTCATTGGTCGCAAGCGCGGTCGCCTACGTCACGATTCACACCTCCCATAGGATTTGCGGTCCCATTTTCCGCGTCATGGAGCATTTGAAAATGATTCAAGAGGGGATGGACCCTCCGCCGATCCAGACCCGCGAGAATGATTATTTCCAAGACCTCGTCGAGGCCGTCAATGACACCCTCAGCATGTTTGAAAAACTAAAAAGCAAGCGGACGTTCGATCAGGCCGACACGTCCGCGCCGCCGAAAGTTTGAAAGCCAATCACGAATTCGCGACGTGGCGCAGGCGTCTCGTCTGCGGTTGTGGGTAAAGCAACCATCACGGCAGGCAGGACGCCTGCCTCACCTCTTGCCGGACTGCGGTTGACTTACAGGGGATTTCTTTGAATCCAAATCGGCCCGCGCCTTGGCCAGATGAGTTTGCGCCTCGGCGAAATCGGGCTTGATCTTCAAGGCTTGGGTGAAGTGTTGAATCGCTTCTTCAAGATCGCCCTTCATGGAGAGGACAATGCCGAGCTTGTTATGGGCGGAGGCGTCGTCGGGGTGCAGTCGCAAAACTTCCTTGAACTGAACGGCGGCCTCATCCGTTTTTCCTTCTTGCGCCAGCGTGGTTCCTAAATTGTATCGGGCGTCGGTGAAACCGGGTTTCAATCGCAGTGCTTCCTTGTAATGGCTGACTGCGTCCACGTTCCTGTTCAATCTCACGAGCGAATTGGCAAGATTGTAATGAAACTCGGCATTTTCCGATTCGGTTTGCAATGCCTGAGCGAAATGTATTGCGGCTTCCTCGTAATTCCCTTGGGCGGCGTGCAGATTTCCCAGCCGCGTGTGGACCGCGGCCGGCGATTTGGGATGGCGATTGAGAGCTTCCGCATACACGGCGACGGCCTCGCCGGTCTTTCCCTGCTCCACGAGGACATCTCCCCATTGCAGGCGCAACTCCTCCTGTTCGGGTTGCAGGCTCAGCGAAAGTTGGAAATCGCACGCCGCTCCATCGCGGTTGCCGTGCTCAAGTTCCATCAGACCCCGGATGCGAAACGTGTCGGCGGAATTCGGGTTGATCTGGATGGACCTCGCAAGACGGTCCAGCGCTTGCTCATATTGGCCGCGGCGATTGAGATAGATCGCCCAACGCCGGTAGGCGTCCTCTCGGTAAGGATGGTTGCCGACCTTTCGGATGATTTCCTCGAAGAATGCGCCACCGTCGTGCCAGACCGCGATTTGCCGCGCCGATAGAAGACCCAGCGTCGCGCAAAAGAGGGCGAGGCAGGTCGCCAACGCCCGTGCCGCGAAACCGGATCGAAGCCGAGACGCGAACTTCAGCAGACCGGCACTGGCGAAAACAGACCAAGCAATTCGTTGCAAATAGCCGTAGCGGTCGCTCATGGAGTAAGGGAATTCGTTGAAGCCAAGGGCTGGAACGAGAATGCTCAAATGCGCGAGCCAGAGCGCCAACAACATAGGCCAACGTTGACGCAAGTGGATCAATACCCCCGACAAAAACAAAACAAACAGCGCGCTCATCCAGAAGACGGGAGCGCCTAAGTCGCGGTCGAACAGACGGGTGTAGATCGGCGAGACGCTCAAGGGGAAAAAGGGCTTCCAAAAATAATATGTCCACCCATAGCAGGCCACCCAAAGCCGCCGCGTGAAGCCAAAGTCCGCGAGAGAAGGCATCGCCCGCCCGGCCATCATCGTCGTTGTTTTCCGGGTGGTCAGCGTAATCCAACCCTCGAGCGCCGCAATGGTCATAAAAGGAAACTTTTCGAACCAGATTCGCCTCGGTCCCCAAAACCAACGGTTTTCCACGCTCCTTTCCAGTCTCTTCAATGGATAAAAATCCAAAATAAAGTAGATCGCAACCCCGGCAACCGCGAAGGGGTAGGAAAGCATGGACATCCCGAAGGTCAGACATGCGAGCCAGAAAAGGGGATTTTGACTCATCGCGCGATCCGAACGCGACGCGGCCCTCAGGTAGGCTAGAAGTGAAGTCAGAAAGAAAGTCGAGGACAAGGCGTAGGGGAACGTAGCCGTCGCCGCCACGACTTCCACGGACAACGGGTGAAGTCCCCAAACCAGCGCTCCGAATCCCGAACAAAGGTCAAGCCATCGTTGGTTTGGCCGGGAAGTTGACGACCAACCCAGACTCAGCAGTTTTCGGATGAATTGATTGACAAGAAGCACGTTGACCAAATGGCATAAGCCGTTGTCCAAATGGTAGCCGACGGGGTTCATTCCCCAAACCACGTAGGTTGCTCCCCAAGCCAGCCAACTGATGGGTATGTAGAAGGCCGGAAATTGGGTGGTGGTGAGAATCCAACGCAAGTGGGGCCAGTCCAAGCCCCGGTAATTTAAGTTCGTCAGAAAAAGTTCCTGATCGTCCCAAGGTTCAAGAAATTCGCCCCAAAGCGCACGGCTGAATATGATTGGTAGAGCAAGAAAAAGGAAGATTATGATCACTGTCTCAGTTTTGCCGCGGTTCAAAAAACATTCTTCCCCTTTCTCGCCAGGATTAGAGTTGGGACGTTCCATACAATCATGGTCATTTAATTCTCCGTGAATTTCAATACAAGGCTAGCCACTGGCATCCTAAATGCCGAATGAGCGAACGCAAAAGCGCGCATTCTCAATGGACGCAGGGTCGCTTAATTGCGCAACGGGGCGGGGAGGAGAATCAGGCTTGACAATCTCAGGGAAACTAACCAACCTCCTCTTTATCTTGTCGCCCACCTTGGGAAATGGGCAGGCAAACGGAGGTATTTGGTAATGAAATCAAGTTATTCGGAAAAGCATTACAGAATTGGATTCCTGATCCTCGGGTTGGCCATCTGCATCTCTGCGCGACTTTATGGGGCGGACACCTTGGGGTTTGGTCCGCCCAGTCTCGTTTCTGGTGATCCAAGTACCAGCTTAATAGACAATGAGATTGCGACTGACGGGCACGGAACATGGATTTTTGCCATTCAAGCATGGCATTGCGCAGGATTCGATGTAGATTTGTTCCTCGCTCGCTCGACCGACGACGGCGGTACTTGGACCACTTATACCATTCCCAACAGCATAACCGGGGAAACCAGTGGACTGATTCATCCGGAAGTTTTTACGAATTGCAAGGGGGTTTGGATCATTGCATTTCAGCTGTGGACATCCCAAGATCAGACCGACCCTTGCTTTCCATTAGCGGGCGGTCAGCCTCTTTCGGGAGCCTTGAAGCCGGTAAACATTGCTTGCGTCGTTTCGTTCGACAATGGGCTCACTTGGCAAAACCATTTGACCTACCTCACCATGGACCTTCCACCGAGTGATCCTGAGATGGTCCCTGAGTTGACGGCGAATCTCTATCCGCGAATCGGGTTTGACGGAAACGGAAATCCCATTGCGGTTTGGAGCAAGAACCGTTTCGTCCTCGGCACATCACCATGGAGTCGTTCGGCATTCTTGCTGGATGTCGGTGCCGATGCGATGTTTTGCGTCCGCTACACTTGATATGGCCGATCAAACCCTTATCTGGCACACGCCGAGAGTGCTCTTCGACTCCGATCCATCGTCGGGTGGGTTGCAAATGGTTTCGAGTTTAGCCGGTGACGGGAACGGTAAGTGGGTGATGGTTGGTGCCATGACGCCAGATGAATTCTCCACGTCCACCCTTCAAGTTTTTTATTCATTGTCGTCCAACGACGGTTCCGACTGGTCGGCCCCCTTCCGCATGCCGATGGGAGGTTCTAAGGCCACAGCCGACGCAGACGACATCGCCTCCTATATAATCGGAGTGGGACCTCAGATCGAAGCTGATACGATGGGACACTGGGTCATGACGTGGCAAGAGAATGACGGGACTCAACCAAATGATGGACCAATTCAAAGGGGATTTCGCCGCCCCGTGGTTGCAACCGCGGCAACCGAGGTGTTGCTTCTCGAACCAGCAACAGCGTGGTCTGAACCGCAACACTTTGCGGAAGTCTCCGGCGTGCATTTCGTGCCCAAGGTTTTGACCGACCGAGGCGGGACTTGGCTTCTTTACTCGGCGCCAGACGGCGGCGGTATCCCACCTCAGACCGCCTTCATTTCAACCTCGAACGGGATCCTCTGGAACGGTCCTACCACCGTGGCGTCCCCCTCGGTCGGGGCTTACAAAACGCGGTTTGCCACCGACGGAAGAGGGAATTGGATGATGATTCAGCAAGATCAATTAGACCAGCCTGGCGGTGGGGTGCAACCTTTCCAGGTAGCGGTACGCCGATCAACCGACATAAGCACGCCGTTTGGATTTGCTCCGCTCGCTTTTCCACAAACTCTGGATCCGGACGAGAGTTATTCCAACGATCCAAACAATCCAAACACGGCTACTCAACCGGGGAATGACGTTTACGCGTCTGTTTCAACAGATGGGCGTGGCCCATCGGGACAAACTTGGATCGCAACATGGAGCACAAATGGACCATCTGGCGTGACAGGAGCTGACGCGGACATCATGTTCGCCCGATCCTTCGATAACGGGGCGCACTGGGGAGCGGCGCGTCCCCTGAACATGGGAGCCTCAACTGATTCAGCACAAGACATTCTTCCCGAGATCGTTGCAGGCGGTTCCCTAATTCCAACGGGCCCCACCGTTTGGCTTTGCGCATGGTCCTCTGCGATGCCCGGTTCGGATTCCGATATTTTGCTTGCTCGCTCGACAGATAACGGAAGAACTTGGAGCAGTCCGAAACCCCTGAACGACGATGCAACGCATGATACCGGTAAAGATCAAGATTTCTTCCCCCAGTTGGCGAATGACGGAAATGGTAATTGGGTTGCGATTTGGACCCGTTCCTCAACTGCTTTCCCTTATGAAAACAACGCTCAAATTTTCGTCTCCACCTCGAGCGACAATGGCCAAACATGGAGCCCTAAAAAGACAATCGGCAAAGCCTCCGGGCGGAACGGAGCCAACGCGCGAATCACGACCAATAAGCAAGGGTTATGGCTAATTAGTTGGCATTCACCTACGCATGGTGGAAGCGGACTGGACGCTTACTGCGCTTGGGCCATTACGCCCCCTTCACCACGCAAAATTGGCACAATGTCGTGGTCCATGCCGATCCAAATTGACGACCTTCCAAGCGACGACTACAACCCAGCCCCCAAGATTCTGGGCAACGGTGATTGGATTGTGGCGTGGCAAGCGCTGACGGTTACAAACTCCGTTCCATGCGAACGGATATTTGTTTCACGCTCAGGCAACCAAGGCACCTCTTGGTCAATCCCACAAGCCATCTCCCCTCCTAACAGTTGTGGATTGGAAACGTTCCCCCACCTGATCGACGACAACAAGGGCAATCTTCTTCTGCTCTGGAACTCCGAACTTCCCGAATATGGCGGATCGCCCACCACCGATTTCGAGCTTGTGTCGTGTCGCTCGACTGATGGCGGAGTGACTTGGAATGTGCCTGCTCCTGTAAACCTCAATGCTTATGACGATGCCGGGGGGGTGCCCGTTGACTACTTTTCCGTAGGCGACGGAATTCTTCGCGCAGCGACGGATCGAAACGGTCATTGGGTCGTGGTCTGGGGTTCAAATGAAGATGCCAATCTGAGCAATGCTTCACGCATTAAGTTTGCCCGGACGGGCGACGGAATCTGCGTTCCCGAAAGTCCATCTGCGGCACAGATTTCTTTGTACATAGCCGGTTTACCGCCGGACACTTTCGACAGCGTACCCGATCAACGGAAATCTGATTTTGTAAACTATTTGGGGACTGTGCAAGATCAGACTGATTCCGGAGCGATTTCAGACGCTATTGAGACCCTGACCGATATTCTGCTTCCAAAAACCGACGGATGCCTCGGCGGCAATCCGAACGACGATTGGATCACGGACTGCGACGCCCAAACGGTGGTCTGTCAGGAGATTAACGCCCTAATTGCGCAACTTCAGCAGTAATCCTGAAGGCCTATCTTACTCATACAAGTTCCAATTTCGCGCGGCGTTGGAGGTCGGCGTCGGCGTGACGATGCTCACCGGCACACTCAGCGTTTGGCCAAAGAAGGTCGAAAATCCCTCGACCATTTGGAATTGAAGCGAACAAGGGCCGGGCGCGCCGGGGGCTTGGATCACACCTGAGAAAATGTAAACCTGTCCGGGCGCGACGGTGTCGCTCCCGACGATATTCATCCGATTGGGCGTGAACATGGAGCAGGAATCGGTTGTGACGGCCAACCGATCCGGCACGCCAGCGCTCCAAGTTGTGTTGCCGGTGTTTAAGACTCGCAATCCGACCGTAAAATTTTGTCCCGTCGTCATTTGGGACGGAATCGTGTGATAGACAATTTGGGCGTCGTTGAACGGCGTGGGAGTCGGCGTGGCCGAAGAGGTTGGCGTCGGCGTGGAACTTCGCGTCGGCGAAGGGGTCGCGCTTCGCGTCGGCGTCGGCGTGGCGGAGCGGGTCGGCGAGGGCGTCGGCGTGGAGGAAACCGTCGGCGTTGGCGAGGGAGTGGCGTCATTGGCGACGGCAACATCGCTGATGTTTTGATTGCCGCCCGGATAAATCGAACCCATCTTGCCGACCAGCGCGGCGGCGCCCGTCGAGGAGTTGATTGTGTAAAGCTCGGCGTATCCGTTGGCGACCTTGATGAGCGATCCGTAGAGCGTTCCGGTCGCCGGATCAAATTCAAGCCCCTCGGTGTAGTCAATGTCAAACCCCAGCGGCCCGACCGCCGTTGCCGCGCCGTTCGATTTATTGATCGTCACCAAATTGTTATTCACGACGTCAATGCCGTAAAGCGTTCCGCTTTGATTGGCGGCGATGTCAATGATGCCGGGCGAGGCGGTCGTCGTGCCGAGGTAGGTGGCGGAAATCGAAGCCGGAGGCAAACTGACGGAGTAGAGCGAGGAGCGCGTCGTCGTCGGCGTCGCGCCGGATGCATAAAGGATGCCGGACGTCGGATCGAAGCTCAGCCCCGTGAACGCCTCCCCGCTTCCGGTTTTGGTCTTCACGCTTCCCAAGCTGGCAATCGCTCCCGTCTGGCTGTTGATCGTCACCAGTTTGCCGAGCGTCGCGTCCACGGCGTAGAGGGTGTTGATCCCAAAGCCGGGGCGAACGTCCAATCCAACCCAATGCGATCCGGACGTCGTCGGCCCAAGAAGCGTAAAAACTTGCGGGGTATCGAGATTGAAACCCGCCAAATAATTGCTGACGAAATCGCCCGCGACGATCAGGCCGTAAGCCTGAAACGCCCCCTGCGGAAAAGTGACCCGGAGATGGGGCATGAGCGTGTTCTGGTAAGGCGTGCCGCCGTTCGTGCCTCGTCCGTCCAAAACCGTGAACGCCCCTTCGATGTAGCCGGATGCTGGATTGAGCGTCGCGTTGTCGAAGGCGTAAAGTTCCAGTTTGTGCGCGCTGGGGCTTCCCCAGCCTCCGGTGACGTTGAACGCGAGATCGTAGCGTTGACCGTTCTGGAAAGTGTAATTCAGCGGAACGTCGAAGTATTTCGGTCCCCCCGTCGAAACAGCCGTCGAGGCCGTCGCCAAAACGCCGCCAATGGTCGTCCCCGACACGGACCGGATCGTCGCGGTCAGCGTCGTCGCCGATCCGATCGTCGCCAAAATTCCCACTGAACTTACCGGAATCGTGGCGTTCATGTCGAACGCCGCGCCCCGGTCGTCGGCGCCGATCAAATTGGATAGAGTCGGAACAAGATTGTAACTGCCGAGGTCCTGGCTGGCGGCGGTGACGCTTCCCAGAATGGCGAAGGCGTGTTCCTGCGCCGGAGAGATCGAGCTCCAACCGCCGCTACAGCCCCCTTGCTCGCGTCCGTTTGCGCCGTATCCCGGCGTTCCGGTTTCCAAAAAGATGCCGACGGCGCTACAACTCGCGTTCATGTGGAGGGCAAGCCAATAAGTTCCCGCGTTCAGTGAGAAGCCGGCCGGTAGATCGAATTCATTCGCCCACTCGTTTCGGCTGAAGGCGACGCGGCCCGTTGAAAATCGCGCCAGTTTGACATTGCCGCCATTTAAGATCGAACCCGGACCGCCGCCGCTGTTGGAGAGAATTTCATACTGACACGTTCCATCCCAGACGCCGGGATTTTCGATTGTCCAAAACCGGACCGTGTGGATCACCGAAGCGGCCGACAAATTGAAATCCTGCGCCTGAAACCAACCGGACATGTCATTGCCGTTGGCCAGATCGGGATACCCCCCGTAAAAGAGAACCGATCCGACTTGGTGCGGCTCCGAAGGGGGAGATTGAGCACAAAGCGGCGCGACCATGAGCGGCAAGAGAATCAAACCATAGAGGCACAGAGACACAGAGTAAGGGCGACCCGGCGGGTCGCACGCTTTCTTCCCTGTGCCTTTGTGCCTCTGTGGTTTGACTTTCACAGTTTCGCCAATTCCAAGGGAACAATCTCAAACCGATAACCGATCCGTGTCAAGGTTTCGGCTACGTATTCCGCCGCGTCGGCGGCCATGTCGGTGCAAAAGCAAACCCGATCCTCACTCCGGAAATCGGGAAACGGCGCGGTCAGCGTGTTGCAAATGACGTCCTTCCATCCCGCCTCGGCTTGCCGACGTTTCCATCGCGCCTGATAATATCCAATGGCCTCTTTGAATTCTTCGCTCACCGGGTCTTCCGGACGGTCGGGACCGAGCAATTCGCCGAGGATCATCTCCCCGGCGCGAATCGCTCCGCAAGCCCCTTCGCCGGTGATCCCGCCGCGCCGCAAAGCCTGATACGGACGCCACGGCAGGCCGAACGTCTCGGCTAGACAAACGCCGCAGGAGCGGTGTGGCGTCAATTTTCCCTCATAAAGAACATGCGCCTTTTCGCGCGCCGACCGAATCAATCGGCGTTGCTCGTCGGTCAGGGGTTTCTCCTCGATCATCTTGGCCCGCTTTTCAACGCTCAGTCTGACCCATCTTATCCGATGTAGGATTGGTTCGGGAGCAATTTCTTTGGTGTTTGCCGCTTGGTGGTTCTATTCTTCCTCCCGTCGGGCGGGATGACCGCCGGAACAAAATGATGCGCGCAAATTCTCCCCAAGCCGGTCCCTTTTGGTTGCCGAACAATCCCCTTTTGCGCCGCCTGACGTTGGCGGCGATGGACGGGTTGTTGCTCGCGGCGGGACTCGCCATCAATTTTGAGATTTGGCTCCGGTTTCGCCACGGCCAAATCCCTCCAGCCTATCTCTCGCTTTATTTTCACGTTGTCATTCCCATCGTTTTCATTCGGCTCGCGCTTTATCAGGCGTTTGGGCTATATCGCTCCATCGCCCGCCACGCGGGTAATTATGAACTGATGTTGATCGCCGGGGCCGACACGCTGGCGACGGCGATTATCATCGTTCTCAACGCCGCGACGGCGTTGATTCCTTCGCTCGGCGATTTTCCACTCGATTCCGCCCATGCGCATCTCTTGCGGATGCCGTGGGGTATCGTTTTCAACGACTGGATGCTCGCGCTCATCACGACGGCGGGAGTCCGGTTGCTCCGGCGCGAATTGGCGGCGCGTTTCGTCGCGGTTTTTATGCCGACTGAAGGAAAACGGGTCGTCATCGTCGGAGCGGGGGATGCCGGAGAGCAAGTCGGGCGCGATCTCGCCGTTTCGACCAAGGGGGCTTTCCATCCCGTCGCTTACGTGGATCCGAATCCGGCCATGGTCGGCCACAAAATTCACGGGCTTCCCGTGATCGGGGGATTGGAGGACTTGCCCGTGCTGATCGGGTCGCTCAAAGCGGATGAGATCGTCATCGCGCTGGATCGCCCCACGCCGCGCGTCTTGAACGAAATCATCGTCCATTGCCAGTCCGTCCGCGTCGGCATCAAAATTGTTCCGCCGCTCACTTCGGTCATGACCGGCGGCGTGGCGGTCAGCACGCTTCGCCCGGTCGAAATCGAAGACTTGCTCGGACGCGAGCCGGTCAATCTCACGGCTGATAACCGACCGGCCTATCTCCAAAGCAAGCGCGTTCTCATCACCGGCGGAGGCGGTTCGATCGGGCGCGAACTTTGCCGTCAGGCGCTGACCCAAAAGCCGCAAACGATCACGTTGCTCGGACGCGGCGAAAACAGTCTTTTCGAAGCCTCGCTTGAACTTTCGCAAACGGCCCAAAAAGCCGGAGTTGAATTGAAAATCGTTGTCGGCGACATTCGGGACGAAGCCTTCATCCGCGAATTGTTTGCCCGTCTCAAGCCGCAGGTCGTCTTCCACGCCGCCGCGCACAAGCACGTTCACCTGATGGAAGAGCAAGCCTGCGAAGCGGTGAAGAACAACATTTGGGGAACATCGGTCGTCGCGCGAGCGGCATTGGAGTCGGGCGCGGAGCGGTTCATCAACATTTCGACCGACAAGGCCGTTCATCCTTCCGGCGTCATGGGGCAAACGAAGCGCGTCGCCGAGATGATCGTCAGCGCGATCAGTCGAAAGGCGTCCGGCGCGTTTCTCTCGGTTCGCTTCGGCAACGTCTTGGGAAGCCGGGGATCGGTCGTGCCGACGTTCCGGCGGCAAATCGAACAGGGCGGTCCCGTGACCGTCACCCATCCCGACGCGACGCGTTATTTCATGACAACCGCTGAAGCGGTGAGCTTGGTGATTCAGGCGGGCGCGCAGGGACGCGGCGGCGAGCTTTTTTTGCTCGACATGGGCAAACCGGTCCGGATCGCCGATCTGGCGCGAAGCCTTATTATTCTTTCAGGTTTGGAACCGGAAACTGACATTCCGATTCAATTCACCGGATTGCGCCCGGGCGAAAAATTGAACGAGGAACTGTTGACCGAAGGGGAAGGGGTCAGCGCGACGGAGAACGGCAAAATTTTCATCACGCGCAACGAGGCAAAGGGCCTAGAGGAACTGGAGCCGATGCTAAATCGGCTTTTCGACGCGGCGCGAAATAACGACGAGGCGATGGCGCGGGGGATGTTGAAGGGAATGGTTCAAAATTGATTTCGTGGATTCCGAAGATGAAGAAAAACCACAGAGGCACAGAGAGGCGTGGGAAATTGATTTCTCGCATTTTTCATCATTTCTCTCTCTCCGTTTTGAGAATGGTTGAAGGCGTATCATGCGTGACCATTTGAAATTTTATCTCGGTGCGATTTTCCTGAGCGGCCTTTTATTTTGGGTTCCCTTTTTTTTCTCAGCGATGTCAGAAGGCATTCTTTCACCGTGGATGGTTCCGTTTATCAACCTCACCGCCTTCGCGCTTCTTCTGCATTTCCGAAACGGCCCTCCAAACCCGATCAAATTTGCCCTCTTCTGGGAAGCAGGGATATGGGTCGCATGGCCGTATCTTGTCTTGATTATCCTCCTCCCAAGTTCCGGACTGCCGAAGGAAGGCCCCGGCGAAATGGGCGACATGGGTGGAATACTGAACGTCTTATCTTTGCCGGTAAGCGTCGCCATGATGATTTTCAATCTGATCCAATTTCGACTCCCAGCTATCATAACCGCCGGCCTGATTCCATTGATGTCTGGCTCGGAATGGCTTTCACGGAAGCGAGGATGGCCAAGGGCGTTCCGGCACATCCTGAACCTAGTCGGGTTCGTTTGTTGGACAGGAGCGTATACCCTCTCGCATTGGAGTGGAGATGTTCCCGCCCATTGGGCATTTTCAGGTAATTCGGCTGACCTTAAACAAACCATCATCGTGCCAACCTTGGACTCGCCCATCCAGCCGGGGAAGAACATTATTTGGTGCTCTTCGTTTCAATTGGCGTGGAATGAACTAAGGGACAAAGTCATCGGCGAACCAGTGAGAGTTTCAGAGGCGCAGGAAATTGCGGATCGGTTAAATCAGGCTCAAGAGGATGCTTCCGATTTGCCTGCGGATTCCTTCTATGTCGCTTCAGGTTGGGCTGACAAGGGGATCGTGGGAGAAATACAAAGGCAGATGGCCAAAAAATTTCCCCATGCGACCATTCCCGATTTCTCCCAAGTAGGTCACGATCTGATTTTATTCGCTTACCTTACCGGACGCGTTCGGTTCACAATTCCATATCTCATCAACGACAAACCTTTTAACTTCAAATCCTCGGAGGGTCAGGACTACGCCGTGATTTCCTTTGGGATCCGAGAATCCGACATGTCAGCGCAGGATCATCTGCGACGTCAGATCGAGGTGCTTTACGTCCCCGGTTACCATGAACTGGCCGAAGAACGCGCTCAAAATGAATACGTCCTCGATCTCTGCAAAGAGTCCAAACCGAATCAACTTGTCCTCGCGCGCGTTGATTTTAAGGGATCTCTCGCCCAAACGATGAGCCACGTTTCTAAGTTGATCGAAAAACAGCATGCGCCCGAGTTCGGGGTCAACGACGTCCTCTTGGTTCCCGAGCTGGGTTTCAAGATTCAGCATGAATTTCAGGAACTCGAAGGGCAGAAGAAGACATGCCTGAATCAAGGATTCCTTTCAATTCATATTGCCAAGGCGATCCAAGCGATTGACTTCCGATTGGATCGGAGCGGCGCCAGTATCGAATCGAGCGCCCTCGCTCAGATGCGATCCACCCCTCATCAGTTCGTTTTTAATAGTCCCTTTCTCATTTACATGAAAAAGCGCGGAGCGGAGCGTCCTTTTTTCGTGATGTGGGTGGACAACGCGGAGCTTTTGACCCGCGACGAGAAGAAATAATGCGATTGCGGAGACGAACAGGATTGGGCAAGTGTAAAAAAATGCGAGCGCATCACGTCGAACCGCAGAAATTGATCACGTTGCGTCTTCGCGTTGATAATTCCTCTCTGTGCCTCTGCGGTAAGTATTAGCGACGATGCCGACCGATCTACAAATCATTGACGGATTCGAGGGCTTGCGCGCCGAATTTGCCTCGGCGCATCCCTCCGCCGACAAGAGTGGGACGGGCTACCAGCCTGTCTCCCAACTCAATCAAAAGCATCCGCCGGAGGACATCTTCGACGTGTGGTTGCGCGTCGTATTGAACCTCGTCGAACCGACAAGCCGACAGAGGCGCGCGCTCCGCTCCTTGGCGCGTCATTGCGTTCAGCTTCATTCAGCGCAGGGGTCCCCGCCCGGCGGGAAAATTCCTCCCGACGATCCAGAAGTTCGCGCGCTCCTGAAAAAATTTCCGTCTCTTCTGTCCGAGACGGATCGAATGTTGACCCGATTGGATCAACTCAAATCGCACGATGGAACGATCCGTCTCAAGGAGGAATTTCAAACCTTGGCCGGCGAGGCGGAGGGATGGGCCAAAGCGTTTCCGCGCATGGCGGGATTGAAAGCATGGCAATTGCTCGCTCGTCTGGGGCGTTCCGTTATTCCGCCGGAGGCTTCGCTTCGACGCTTTTTCTGGCGACTCGGTCTTCTGGAGGGAGATCAAAAGACCCGAAGGCGCGACGCGCCCCGCATCGCGGATTGCGTTGAAAAAATCGCCGGCCTGACCGGATTGTCCAATCACGAACTTACGCGTCTGCTCGAATGGCACACAGCAAGCGGCCGGAACGGAACCGAAGGAGGACGTTGCGGAAAAAATCCCGATTGCCCCGACTGCCCGTTTCACGCCGGATGCCTCTACTTCCGCTTTCGCGCGGCACAGCCGTCCGAGGCCATGAAGGAATCTTCCGCCGGACCGAATCTCAAAGAACTGAAGCATCGCCTCGACTCGGAAGGAGCCGAATCTCTGGCCGATTCCGAATTGCTCGCGCTTTTGTTGGAAAGCGGAGATCGAAAACGGGACGCGATTCAGATGGCTTGCGACCTTATCACCCGATTCGACGGTTTGAAAGGGATTGACGCCTGTCCGGTCGCTGAGTTCCAAGCGACTAAAACACTGAGCGCGGCCAAGGCGCGGCGGATCAAGGCGGGCATCGAACTGGGCCGCCGCCTCTCCCGTCAAACTCTTCAATCCGGCGATTCGATCACTTCCAGCCAAGATGTCTGGCTTGCTTTTCGGAACCGATACAGCCACATCCCGCAAGAGCATTTCATTTCGGTCCTGCTGGACACCAAGAACCGCGTGATTCATTCCCACATCGTCAGCAAGGGCTCGCTGACCGGAAGCCTCGCCCATCCGCGCGAGGTGTTCAAGGAGGCAATTCGCCGATCCGCTGGAGCCGTGATTCTTCTGCACAATCACCCCAGCGGCGATCCCGAACCGAGCAGTGAGGACGTAGCCATCACGCGGCGTCTGGCCGAAGCGGGCAAACTGCTCGGCATTCGCGTTTTGGATCACATCATTCTCGGCGGCGAAACGTATTATAGTTTCAAGGACGAGGGAAAGTTGTAGCCGAATTCAGACGGCAACCTTCCGCGAGATTTGTCGCGGAAATAATTCCGCTCAAATTTACTTTTTCCGTCCGTAAGCTACTTGAATCTTCCCGGCCAGCACGAAGTCTTTCTCCGTCACGCCCCCTTCGCTGTGGGTCGAGAGCGAAATGTTGAGGCGTTTGTAATTGATCGTCACGTCGGGATGATGATCGGCTTCCTCGGCGTCGAAGGCGATGAGGACTAGAAACGATATCGCCTCGCGGAAATCCTTGAAAACCAACTGGCGGCGGATCGAATTATCCTCGAATTTCCAATCCGGCAGGGATTTAAGTTTCTCGGCAATGGCTTCCGTTGAAAGAACATTGGCTCCCATGAAACGGCTCCTTTCCATGAAGATTAAACACGAAGGCACGAAGGAGGCACGAAGGAGGCACGAAGTCACACAAGGAAAAAAAACGCTTATCTCGCTGTTCTGCAATTGCTCAAATGTGCGGTCCGATTTTCGATTTACGAACCTCATATTTCTTTGTGATCTTTGTGTCTTCTTCGTGTCTTTGTGTTTGATCCTCCTCTTATTCCTACTCTCCCTTGAAGACCGGCGCGCGTTTTTCCATGAACGCCGTGATCGCCTCGGCCAGATCGCGGCTGTGGAGGAATGAGGCGTTCCACTGCGCAACGAAATCCAGTCCTTCGTCTATCGTGTGTTGTTCGGAATAATTGAGAACGACCTTCGTTCCCTGCACGGCCAGCGGCGAATTGGCGGCGATTTCGCCCGCCAACGCGCGCGCTCCGGCCAAAAGACTTTCCTTGTCGGGATAGACCTCGTTGACCAATCCGCAACGCAGGGCGCGCTCGGCGCCGATCCGCTTTCCGGTGAACGCCATCTCCCGCGCCATTCCCTTGCCGACGATGCGGGCGATGCGTTGAAGCGTCCCCAAATCGGCGACGATGGCGATTTTGGTTTCGTGAATCGCGAACGTCGCGTCCTGCGAGCAGAGACGAATGTCGCAGGCGGTCGTGAGGTCCACTCCGCCGCCGATGCAGTGGCCGTGAATGGCGGCGATGACCGGCTTGCCGCATTTTTCCGCCGAGCTGACGCAATCCTGAAGTTTCTTGATCCGCTCCAAAAGATTCAAGTTGTCGCGGGCTTTGCTTCCTCCGCGCGGCGCGCCCGCGAGATCCCCCATCGCCGATTTGAGGTCCAGCCCCGCCGAAAACAATCTTCCCTCCGCCCAAAGCACGACGACGCGGACGTTGTGATCCGTCTCGATCTCGCCGAACGCCCGGCGAATCTCCTCAAAAAAAACCGGCGACATCGTGTTCAATTTTTCCGGATTATTGAGCACAAGTTCGGCGACCGGGCCGCCGTCGCGGTCGAGCCGAATCAAGGTGTAGGGTTCGGTGGTTGCGTTGGCGCTCACGCTTTTTTCACCTTCGGTTCCATCTCGATTCCCATCGGCGCGATGAACCGCGCTAGGCCGTTCCAGTTTCCGATGCAAAACGACAACTCGATCAATTCCTGATCGCTCATTCGCACGCGCAGTCCTTTCCACGCTTCCTCGTCCACCTTGTTTTCGGTCGTGATCCGGTCGGCGTAGCGGAGCGCGAGCCGCTCCAAATCGTTGAATGCCGGATGCGTCGCGTAATCGTTGATGTTGGCGATTTGCGCCTCGGGCACGCCGACGCGCCGCGCGATCCGGTCGTGCTCCTCGAAGCAATAGTCGCATCCGGCGAGTTTGAAAATGCGAAGCAGGACGATCTCGCGGAGCTTGGCATCGAGCTTGAGTTCAAAGACCAGCGTCCGCATCATCCGCCACCAATCGCGCAGGAGCTTGGGGCTGTGCGCGACGGTCTTGAACGGATTCAACACCTTGCCCCCCATTCCTTCGAGTTCTTCATAAACCGCGCGCGCCTCGGGCGCGGTCTCCGATTTTTCAAGGTATCTCACTCTGGCCATGATTTTTCCTTTGTTCTTAATCCTAATCCCAATCCTAATCCTAATCCCAATCCTAATCTTACTCTTGCTCTTGTTCTCGCTCTCCGTGTGCCCCGATTTTTCGGGAGCGACTCCTCGCGCTTTATCCCGCCGCTCGCAACGTTTCAGAAACGATCCCAGCGTAAAGCGGGGCCTAGCGTCCGGCAAGGAGATTTTCAACGGCAGTCTTGGGAAAACCAGATCAAACACAAAGACACCAAGACCCAAAGTTTCGCAACGAGCGCGGATGAAAGGACGGTGGGGACGTTGGGACTTTTTCAACAGCCCCACGTGAACCGACTAAATGATTCGGACCCATCTTTTGCAGTTCTCCGGCGCGTTCACTTCCCGTGAACAACCCGGTCAAAGAAACGCTCGCGCGCCGATTCCCGAAAGTTTCCTAAGCAAGACTCCCTTTCGTGCCAACACCCGCGCTCTTTCGACCCTTGCAATTCCCCATGCGGCAGAGGGACTTGCAAAGATAGAGGCTCGCCATTCACCGACGGCGCGAGGCGCCGTTGATAACGGCAGTGGGCTTGATCGCGCGATTCCGGAGACCTGTCAAGAACGGATCACGCAATTCCTGAGTGGCAAGCCAAGTTAATTCCTCTTCTAAGGTCATGTCCTTAATTTCTCTCGAAATCCTGTCGCGCGCCGATCGCATCAAAGCAACCGCGTCGAACTTTTTTCCGGCTTTACTCATCAGTTAACAGCTCTCTCGGCGTCCGGATTTCGATTATTAGGATAGCCTTGACGCAAATTCACGGAATTATAGCCACGTATCCGTTGCAGGTTGACGACGTGCCTGAAGTTCCAACTTACCAGCACGTCAACATGACCCACCGTGGCGAGGGCGATGTGCTGAGCGTCGGCCTTCATCTTGGCCGGAAGCACTCCCGCGGCGATATAGGCTTCCGCGAGGTCCCTTGCCTCCCCGTCAAGCTGAGCGTTTCGGTGTGCGCTTCCGGGATGGAAGCGAGGCGTTCGCGAACTTCATTCGGCGCCATCGTCAACTCCTGAACTGTAAGGCTGGAGAGGACGAGAGAGCGCTCACCCCGGTTGAAACTCTCCATCAACCGAACGGAGTGTTCCGCAAACTCTTCGTCCTAGCATCCGCCCAAGACCGAAGTGTCCACATAGATTCGGGATTTCATGGCCGATCTTACCTTCGATCTTGGAGGACCGCAATCGGCGCGACTATTTTTCAACGCTTCAATCCGGCAACGGACCCAAAATGTCTATTTGATGTCGGGTCGCCGCCGCCACCAATTTTTCCATGTCGGGCGCCGAAGGGGTCGGCAGGGTCAGGCTTTGTGCGGGAGTTCCCGCCTCGATCACAAATTGCTCGAAACCCGACGGCGTCGTGAGGACGAGATACCGCGCCGGCGACCCCTCGACGACCCGGAATCCATGCGGAATTTCGCGCGGCAGAAAGACGAACGTTCCGGGGCCCCTTTTCATCCGCCGCTCGCCGCTGATGAATTCGAGTTCCCCCTCCAAAACATAAAACGATTCATCCTCGCGGTGATGGACGTGGTAAGGAGACCCCGAACCGACCGGCGCGATTTGTTCGATCAAAGCGAAGCCGCCCCCCGTCTGGCTGGTTTCGGCTTTGATGAAAGTGAGGGTGTTGAGAAACCAAAACGCCCGTCCTTCCCTTTGATTCAGCGCGTAAATGCTCAAGTCCATTTCGTTCTCCTCTTCGATCAAACGCCCAGCAGTCGTTTCGCTTCCTCGTATCCGGCGGATTTGTGGCCGTATTCGCTTGCGCTCACGCGCGCCAGCGAGACGAGTTGCCCCCAGCGGAATGCCGGACGCGCCGTGGCAAATTCCGCGCTCACCGTGTTGTAATACTTCTCGGCGTGCAACGCGCCGTCCTCGCTCGTCGCGTATTTCAACAGGAGATCGAACACGGGACGCGGTTCATGCGCCAAAGTTCCGTAGCGCGAAACCGCCGCCATCGCGCGGAATTGATTGTTTTCCCGAATGGCACTCTCCGCCTCGCGGAGCAACTCCGCAGGATTTTCCGTTTTCACTTCCGCCAGATGTTCGGGAAATGGATAGGCCTCTTTGTTGGATAGCTCGCTTTGTCCGGCGGTGTGGAACGCGCCGACGATCAGGCTCGCGACGATGTTGCGCGGGTTGCTGACGCGGACGATGTTTCGCCAGGCGTTGGCGGCGTCCGAGGCGTGAACGCCGATCGAATCGCCGTGGCAACTCCCGGTCGGTTTATCCGCGTTCGCCCATTGCTCAAGCCGTCCGGGATCGTGCAGGGCCAGCATGTTGGCCGCGAGCGATAACGCCTCGCCGATACATTCGGGGGAATATCCCTCGTGGAGCGCGCTCGCGACCGCCTCGGCGGCCTGTTCGCGGCTTCCTCGGAAAATGGTCGCGGCCAATTCCCGAACCCAAACGTCGTCACCCGATTTCTGCCCCAAACTTTTTCCGGGCAAGTTGTATTGATCGAGCAATTTCGGCAGGACCGCGCGAATGGGGGAGCGCGTTTGATTCTTGGTGATGATTTCGTTTTCCCGCATCGCGCAATATCGGATGGATTGCCGGAGCAAACAATGCGCCCATTCGGGTCCGGCAATTTCCAGCGTGTCCCACGCCCGCCAAGCCAAGACGACCCGATGGACGTCAACCTCATCCTCAACCGCGAACTGCAAATGGTTGAACGCTTCGCCCGCCGGTCCCGTCGAGTAAGCGGCAAAAGCGCGGTCGGCTCTCTCGATGTCCCCTTTGCGCGAAGTCTCGCGCAGATAATCCCCCGCGACCGCCCCCGTCGGAATCGGGTCGGCGGCGACGGAATGAAGAACTTCTGCTTTGTGTCCGCCAAATTCCTGAATCCGGTTTGCGTTCCGATAAAGGACTTTCAGCACGGGCAAGGCTTGGCGATCCGCCGGAAGTTCCTTCGCCATGCGGTAAGCCGGAGCCAGCGCCATGAAGGTGTGGAATCCGATGTAGTCCTGTCCGCCGAATGTGCGGGCATTGGCCAAGGCTCCGGCGGCGACCAGCGTTTTTAAGTCCGTTCCCGATTTCAATTTTTCGATGAGCAACGCCGTCAACTTGGCGGGTGGAGTGTCTTGCATTAGCGCGACAAGAGGCTCAAGCTGTCCGAACGACAGGGCCGATTCCGCTTCTTCCGCTCCGGCCTTGGCCAAACCCAATTCCAAGGCCAAGTTGGTGCCCAATCCGGCTAACAACATTCCCCGTCCGACGTCTCCCAAAAATTCCCTTCGAGTCCTGATTGCCATGTTCGTTCTCCTGTCGCTTGGTGAGATTTAAGGATACATCATCCCAATTTGCCTCTTCTTAATCCCTGCGACAATTCTGCGGCGGTCTGATTGGGCTTGTCAATCTCGCGTTCTTTGCCTTGGCGCTCTTGGCCTTGGCGTTCTTGGCGTCGTGGCGGTTAATTCGTTCCTTCCATCCTATCCATCCTGCTCATCCCTGTTCAATTCATCGGCCCGACGACCACTTTCCCCATCGGTCCCTTGGACAGATGCGCGAACGCCTCCTGAACCTGCTCCAACGGAAAAACGCGATCCACGGGAGGACGCTTGCCCGATTTGTTGAGCGTCTCGACGATTTTCGCCCACGCCCCCTGCGATTGCGCCGGAGTGTAATCGCCGACGGCGATCCCGATGATGTGAATCCGCTTGAACATGAACGAGCCGATCACGATGTCCGAATTCAATCCCGCGAGCAAACCCATCACGCAAATACGTCCCCGGTGGCCGGTCATGTTGATGCTCTTTTGAAGGAACGGTCCGGCGAGATTTTCGACGACGATGTCGGCGCGTCCGCCCCCCAATCCTTCCGTGACGCGCTTGACGATTTCCGGATCGCCCGTGTCGTAAACCAGATCTGCTCCCATCTCTTTCAGCTTTTTGCGTTTTTCTTCGCTCCGCGAAAGCGCGACGACTTTGGCTCCCAAACCCTTGGCCAACAACACCGCCGCCGTGCCGACGCCGCCGGAGGCTCCGGTGACCAAAACCGTTTTGCCCGGCGCGCAAAGACCCTCGTCCACGAGCGCCTGCCACGCGGTCAATTGCACGAGGGGTCCTGCGGCTCCTTCTTGCGACGTCCATCCCGCCGGCAGGGGCGTGAGCGATTCCTCCGGAACGGCGACGAACTGCGCCAGCGTTCCCTCGCGCGTGACGCCGATCTCGCTCCGCAAAATCACGACGCGATCCCCCTTCTTGAATCGTCCGTTCTTGGCCGGGGTCTCGATGGTCCCGCATCCGTCGCGCCCGACGGCAAACGGCGGTTTGCCCGGGCGCGGATATTGCCCCATGACCAAGAACTTATCGGCGGGATTCAACGCGGCGTATTCGAGTTTGACGAGCGCATCTCCCTCGCCCGACGCGGGAACGGGAATTTCCTCCAGCTTGAGATTTTCAATTTTGCCGAATTCGCGGAATCGCCAAGATTTCATGATCGTTCCTTTCTTAAATTGCGGATTGCTGACTTTAGTGCGCGGATCCCGATTTGGAAAGCAGTTCCTTATGTGTCGTTTGAATTTTCATCCGGGGGGCGCAGTCAACATCCCTGCGAATCCTACAAAGCGGAGAGTAAGCCCGCAGGCGAAACACCTGCGCCGGGAGGACCCTTCCAGCATCTCCAATGGCCGCGAACACTGCGCGGAATTGGAGACGATACAAACAGCCGCGAACGGACGCAAAAGGCGCGAAGCAAACCCTACGGAAACTTGCTGTCGTATTTGAGCGCGTCCTCGCCGTCGCGTTGGGCGGAGGCGAGCGCCTTGTCGGGAGTCTGAAAGCCCATGAGGGCGCTCGCGAATTCATTGCCGACGTCGGTCCGCCACGATTCCCAAAAATCGGGTTTCGGCTCGAACGCGCCATGTTCAATCTCCGCGATCACGGCGCGGTGATTGGGGTGATCCTTCAAATAATCGCGAAACGCCGGAACGTCGAGCGCGGAACGGCGAACGGAGCAGTATCCCGTTTGCATCGCCCACGCGGCAGAGCGTTCCGGTTGCAGGATGAACTTTAGAAAATCCCACGCGGCGGCGCGAACTTCCGGGGGATTGTCGGCGAGGATGCCGATGTTCATTCCTTGAAAAAGCGTCTTGCGATTTGAAATATTCCCAGCAGGCGAATCGCCTTCCGGCGGAGGGAGAGGAACGGCTCGCCACTCGAATTTTCCCGCGACGAATTTGTCGTTGAACGGAAACGCGGCGGAGGAATGAACAAACATTCCGAGCCGCCCCGTGCCGAAGAGCGTCGCCGGATAATTGGAATCCACCAAAGCCGCCTTGTCTTGGTGAATGAGGCCGCAAAGGAACTTCAAGGTTTGATCCGCGGTAGGCGATTGCATGAGGGGCCGGCGCTCCGCGTCCAGAAATTCTCCTCCCGCGCTGAAATAGAACGTCGTGAATGCCTCCAGTTGCGGACGGACCAACATTCCCCAGCAGGGCTGGCCGTCGTCCGATTTCAATTGCGAGATCGCCCGCGCCGCGCGGCGTAGCTCCTGCCAGCTTTGTGGCGCCGCGTCAATTCCCGCGCGTTTGAACAGATTGACATTATATTGAAGCAGAAACGCGCTTTTGTTGAAGGGAAGCGTAACCAGCGTTTTTCCCCAACGGTTGTCTTCAAGGAACGCGGGGAAAAAATCGGCGAGTTCCTCCGGCGAATATCCGTTGGGACCGTCCAAATAATTTTGCACGGAATCCAACCGTCCGCGATCATAAAGCCGCGTCGTCCAGCTTTCGAACATCTGCGCCATCGCGGGGGGATGGCGCGAGGTGACCGCGGCGATCAGTTTTTGATAAAGATTCCCGTAAAGCCCCTGAAAGACCGGCTCGACTTTCACTCCGGGATGCGAAGCCATGTAATCGTCCGCAAACTTCCGGAGCAATTCCTGATGCCCCCGATCCCCCATCGCGTGCCAAAACTGAACTTTGATTTCCTGCTTGGAATGATCGAGCATCGTTTTCCGGTCGCAGGAGAATAATAAAATCCAGACGAAGCAGAAGAAAAGACCCGAAATGTTTCGCATGGTCGCGGCCCGATACATGGTTCCGAAGACGCTCAAGAAGGGGGTTGATCCGCGCCGGAAGAAGATTCGGGAAAAGAATTTCCGGTCTTGCGGCGGCGTTCATTCATGAGTTTGTTCATCTTCATCAGTCCCCAAGCGGACACGAGAAGCAACACCCCGCCGAACAGTAAGGTCGCCGGATCGGCTCCCAAATGCTCGAAGTATTGGGTGTAAAAATGAATGCCGCCGAAAACAGCCACGATATTTAGCATGGCTTGACGGTTCATTCGCGTCGCGACCACCGCCCCGCCGGCCAAAGCAAAGGCCCACGCCACGGAGAAAAGCTCCGGGGATACGGTCGGATGAGAGCGCCAAAAGTCCGCATCCCTCCCTCCGCCCCAAAGCGAACCGACCCAAAATCCCATGTTGCAAAAGAACAAGCATGCGCGTGAAAAAATCACGCAAGGACGCTCGTAGCGTCGGGGGAGTTTCCCCTTTTCCGCGGTGAGCCAGAGTCCTGCCGCGGACAGGGCGCCGAAGACCAAAACCGTAATGACGGGACTGGGCACGCTCAACTCATAAGTCGCATGCCAGTAGCTTGTCGAGGAGCCGATGAAACCGAAGATGGCAAGCGCCGCGGAGCTTGCAAGAAACCCTGAGTTTAAAATGAATCCCAACGCCCCGCAAAGAGCGATCAGAAGCAGATGGCCGTTGGGCGTGGCGAAAATCAATCGGAAGAATTCCCGAAACAGCGATTGAATGGAATTGGGAAGCAGAAGGAAAGAGGCAATCGCCACCGCGATCGCGCCGAAGACGAAGATGATTCTCACGGCCAGCGCGCCTGTTCCGCGATGGGCAAAGCCCTTCAACCGAAGGCATTCTTCGGGCGTGATTTTTCCTTCGGCGCACAATTGATCCAGATCAAGGGCGTATTTCATCGCGGCTCCTTTGACTTATCGCGGCAAATATAGGAGGGTCGTGATCGGAATGACAGCGATTTTTGGACGGCGGGAAAAGCTTGCCGTTGCTTGGACGTTCGAGTAGGATCGAAGTGGGTTGCGTGTGCTTCGGCATTCTTCGGATCGGCTTCAAATTCCCCGGCATGCTCATGTCCGCGTGGATTGAAAGGAGCGACGCGGCTACTTTTGTTCCCACGGGAGAAGACCTTGATTAACTTTATCCTCATCGCCTCCGCCGCGTTCGCCGTGACGTTTGTTTACAGCAGTTTTTTCGAATGGGCATTGCACAAATACATCATGCACATGGATCGGTTCATGAAGTATCCCTACCGGACCCATCAGCTTGAGCATCATGAGATTTTTAAGGCCGACGGCACCTATTTTCTTCATGACGAAAAGGATCTGTCCCACGTCACCTTCGCGTGGTGGAACGCGCCGTTGCTGTTTTCCCTCCATGCTCCGTTTCTCACCCTTGCCTATTTCTTTGCCGGAGGATGGGGCACCGTGCTGGGCGCGTCGGCGGCTCTGTTGTCCTACTATGGTCTTTATGAATACTTTCACTATTGCATGCATGTACCGAGCAATCGGTTTTTCGAGCGAACGCGCTTGTTTCAGTTCGTTCAGACCCACCATCGGCTTCACCATGTCCACTACATGAAAAACCTCAACGTTGTTTTCCCGATCGCCGACACGATCCTGCGAACTCGCGTTTCGTTGAAGGACGCCGAGCTGTTCAACAAGCTCGAGAGCGTCCGGATCAGACGGCAGGAACGCACGGCGCTGTCTCCCGAGAAGGCAATTCTTCCAACCGGAGTTCCGGCGGAATAAGGGAATCGCCGTCGCCGAGTGTGATTCGCGCCGAACAAAAGATTCTTGACCGCGCCCCGCTGGCCGCGCGATTAGACGACCTTCGAAAGGCGGGGAAAAAAATCGTCTTCACCAACGGCTGTTTCGATCTGATTCACGTCGGCCACCTGCGTTATCTCGGGGCGGCGCGCCGATTGGGAGATTGCCTTGTCGTCGCGATCAACGGAGACGATTCGCTCCGGCGGCTCAAAGGGTCGACCCGTCCCATTCTTCCCGCCGAACAACGCAAGCGCGTTTTGGCGGGATTGGCCTGCGTGGATTTCGTCACCGAATTTGACGAAGACACGCCGCACAATCTTTTGCGCCTCTTTCGCCCCGACGTTTTGGCCAAGGGGGCCAATTATCCCGTCGAAGGAGTTGTCGGACGCGAGGTGGTTTGGGAATATGGAGGGGAGGTCAAGACCGTCGAGTTGACCGAGGGTCAATCCACAACCAACCTGATCGCCAAGGTCTTGGAAAGGAAGACAAAATGATGAAGCGTTTTTCGAATCACCTCTTTTCGGGTTTTATCGGGTTGTCGCTGTTCATGGTTTCTCCGGTTCGCGGAGAAATCTCACGCAAACCCTACATTCAGAACGTCCAGAAAACTTCCGCCTTCATTTTTTGGGAAAGCGACCAAGCCGGAGAACCGAAGGTGCGGTTCGGTCCGAACGAAAAAGCCGAACGAACCGTTCAGGCGCAACCGGTCCAACTCGAAGCGCCCAAACCGCAAGGCGATGCCACGCAAACCTCCGTCGGACCCAAGCCCGAAACGTTCCCTCCGCCGACGGCTCACGTCTATAAGGCCAAGCTGGAGGGATTGATTCCGGGACAGGATGTTTATTACCAAGTCGAGGACGCCGGACAATGGACGCCGGTTCAGCATTTCCGAACAATGCCCGATCAAGCGGAAAAATTCCGTTTTGTCGTCTATGGCGACACCCGCACCTTCCCCGACGCGCACACGGCCGTCGCCGGACAGATTCTCAAGGCGCAACCCGATTTCATCATCCACACCGGCGATCTGGTCGCGGCCGGTCAGGATTATCGCCAGTGGACCCAGCAATTCTTTCATCCGATGGAACAAGTGCTCGATCACGTTCCGCTCTGGCCGACGCCGGGCAATCATGAAGGGGACGGAGCAAATTATCGTCACCTTTTTGATTTTCCCTCTCCACCCACTCCGGCGGGGCAAATTCCCCAACCCGCCGAGTTCAATTACTCCTTCGATTACGGTTTCGCCCATTTTTCCTCGATCAACAGCGTCGGAATGTCGCCCGAGCAGGACGCCGAATGGCTCGACCATGACTTATCGGCGAGCAAGGCGAAGTGGAAATTCGTTTATTACCACTATCCGACCTACAACGCGGGCGGGCACGGCTCGGCGTGGGGACGGGGCGTGATGACGCCGATTTTTCGCAAGCATCACGTTGACGTTGTTTTCACCGGCCACTCGCATCTTTACGAGCGAACCAAGCCGATCAAGTCCGGTTATCCCGACAACCCTTGGCCGGTACTTTACGTCGTCACCGGCGGCGGCGGCGCCCCGCTTTACGAGTTGAAGGAAGCCGACTACCTTGCCAAGTCCGTCAAGGCGTGGCACGCGATGGTGGTTGATCTCGACGGCGACCGCCTCGCCTGCCGGGTGATTTCCAATCAGGGTGAGGAAATTGATTCCTTCACGCTCGACAAGTCGCCCGCAACATTCAAAGCCTACGCCGATTCGGCGATCATCGAGGAATTGACCGATCTGAAAGATTTGTGGACCGCCGCGCTGGAAAAACCGGCGCCGCAAGCCAACGCGGGGGAGACCGTCACGGCCACGTTTCCGTTTGCGAATCGGCTTTTCCGCGAGCCGATTCAAGTCTCGGTGAAGGTTGAAAGGGGGGAGTGGGTCAAAAGTGTCGGACCGGAATCGGTCAACTTGACGCTCGCCCCCGGAGAGGAGAAAACTCTCGAATTCAAGGTGACGCCGACGATCAACACCGCGCCGAGCGTCAAGCTGGCCGAAGCGGACCCGAAAATGGCGGAACAATTCAAGGCCGCGAGCAAACCGGCCCCCGGAGGGGGCAGAGCGGTCCCGCTCGTCCGCTTGGTCCTCCATTACCAGACGGCTTTCGGCCAGGGAGACCTTGTCGTCCCGGCTTTGCTCATTCGGGGAATCTAGGGCCGAAGGATCGAACCGCGCGGAAGTTATCTCTCGGGGGATTTCATCTGCTGAATCACCGCCTGCGGATTATTGCCCCAACACCTTCACGAACTCAAACCGCCCGTTCTTCACGACGTTCCCGCTCATGGTTTTGACGCTCGTGTCGCCGTTGGCGTCGAAGGACCACTTGCCCAGCGCGCCGTCGTAGTCCTTGGTCGCGGCGACGGCGGAGCGGATCGCCTCGCGGTCCTTTTTGCCCGCGCGTTTGATCGCCTCCATGACCACCTTGGCGGATTCATAGCCGTAAACCGCGTAGCCCTCCGGCTCCGCGTTGAATTTCTTTTTGTAGTTTTCGTAAAACTCTTTCCCCTTGCCGACGAGTTTGTTGGCCGGGACGCCGCCGAAGGTGATATAGACCCGTCCTTCGACGTTTTCCTTGCCCGCCGCCTCGATGAAGGCGTTCTCGAAGCAACCGTCCGGAACCATGAACTTGACGTTCAGCCCGCCGGCGACCAAATCCTTGGCGATCTGGCCGGCGTTGGTCTGCGTAGTCCCGCCGAAATAGACCAAATCGGGATTCTTCTGGCGGATTTTGGTGACGAGCGATTTGTAATTGGAAGCCTTGGGATCAATTCCCTCGTAGCCCACGACTTTGATGCCGATTTTCGGAGCCTCCACCTTGAAAATATCGGCAATCCCCTTGCCGTAAACCTCGCGGTCGTGAAGCACGAACGCCGACTTCGACCCCATCTCCTTTGCCCACTGCGCCGCGACGGCTCCTTGAATGTCGTCGGCGGGAACGACGCGGAAATAGTTCACCTTGCCGGTCGGGCGATAGACCATCGGCTCGTTCGGCTCTCCCTTGCCCGGTTTGGTCAGACCCGTCGCCGTGTTGGCCGGGCTGACCATGACCAATCCGGCGGTGTTGAGTTTGGGCATGGAAATTTTCGCCGCGCCGGAATTGTAGGTTCCAATGTAGGCCATGACGTCGGCGTCCTTGATGGCCTTGTCGGCGTTGGCGGCTTCGACGGCGGGGTCCCATTGGCCGCGCTGGGGCGAGGCGTCGTCCCAATCCTCGTAGGCGACTTGAAAATCGCCGATCTTGCCGCCGTATTCGTCAATCGCCATGCGGATGCCGTTGACGACGGTGGTGGATTGCGCGTTGGCGCTTCCGGTGCGCGGAAGGCTGGAGACGATCTTGATCGTTTCTCCCGCGCGGACAAGTTGCGGCGACCACAGGGCCGCTCCCGTCAGCGCGGACAGGATGAAAAATCTGCGAATGAATTTCATGGCGGTTCCTCCTTCGGACCCAAATTAGGGGACATTATCGCGGGGCGGAAAATTTCCGTCAACGCGGAATCAGGTTCAGGCTACGCCCGGGGGGTCCCGTGTCAAGTCCGGTTTGGGAGCGCGGCGTCCGGCCGAAGCGCTTCGCGTCAAGCCCCCGCCGATGAGAGGCGCCGTTCGGATTCTTGTGGAAGAAAACTGTTTCTCAGGCTTGAATGAAGCGCGTTCTTTCGATGAATCTTCCCTTTACTCGTCGCGCGCGATGTTCTCTTTCTTTTCTTCTCCTGATCGCGCCTCATTGTTTGAGTTGCGCCGCTGAAGATTCGGAAAAAGCCAAGATGAAATCCATCGCCAAAGATTCGACCGCGTCGGAAAAGAAAGAGGGAGAAACGCGCAGACCGCTTCCTTCTCCTGACGAAATTGCCAAACTTCCCCCCGATGGCGGGCCGAATTACAACCGCCTGATCTTTGAGAAAAGCCCCTATCTTCTCCAGCACGCGGGAAATCCGGTCAAGTGGTATCCGTGGGGGGAAGAAGCATTCGAAAAGGCGCGCAAGGAGGACAAGCCGGTTTTTCTTTCCATCGGCTACTCGACCTGCCATTGGTGTCACGTCATGGAGGTTGAATCGTTTGAGAACGAGCAGGTTGCCGAATTGCTGAATCGCAATTTTGTTTCGATCAAAGTGGACCGCGAGGAACGTCCCGACATTGACAACCTTTACATGAACGTCACGATCGGCTTGACCGGGAGCGGCGGCTGGCCGATGACGGTCGTGCTGACTCCGGACCGAAAACCGTTTTTCGCCGGAACTTACTTTCCGCGAGAGAGCCAGTTTGGGCGGCTGGGTATGTTGGACCTTGTGCCGCGTTTGGCGGAGGCATGGAAAACCAAGCGGCAGGAAATCAACGAATCGGCGGATCAGATCGCCTCCGCGATCGGACGCGCGACGCCCAAAGCGACAGGGCAGACGCTGACCTCCGACACCCTGACCGCCGCGTATCGTCAGCTGTCCGGAAACTTCGATTCGGAGCGGGGCGGATTCGGACACGCTCCGAAGTTTCCGTCGCCGCATCAATTTTCATTCCTTCTGCGGTATGGCCGGAGAAGCGAGGACCCGCGCGCGGCGGAGATGGTCGAGAAGACGTTGTCCGCCATGCGGCGCGGCGGAATTTTCGACCACGTCGGATTCGGGTTTCATCGCTATTCGACCGATGCGGATTGGCTCGTTCCCCATTTTGAAAAAATGCTCTACGACCAAGCCATGCTCGGCATTGCTTATTCGGAGGCGCATCAGGCGACGGGCAAACGCGAATACGCGGAGACGGCGGGGGAGATTTTTACTTACGTTCTGCGCGACATGACTTCGCCCGAGGGAGGATTTTATTCCGCCGAGGACGCCGACAGCGAGGGGGTCGAGGGAAAATTTTATCTCTGGACGCCCGGGGAAATTCTGAAAATCTTGGGACGCGAAGAGGGAGAACTCTTCAACAAAGTTTACAACGTGAAAGAAGGGGGCAATTTTCACGACGAAGCGGGAGGGGAAAAAACGGGCGGAAACATTCTTCATTTGGAGAAGCCGCCGGGCGAAATCGCCGAACAGCTCAAACTGAACGAAGCCGATTTGAGAAAGCGGTTGGAAACGTCGCGGGAAAAGTTGTTCGCGGTGCGAGAAAAAAGAATTCATCCGCTCAAGGACGACAAGATTCTGACCGATTGGAACGGATTGATGATCGCCGCGCTGGCGAAAGGATCGCAGGCGACGGGAAATCCGGAATTTGCCAAAGCCGCCGCGAGGGCCGCCGATTTTCTTCTCTCCAAACTGCGCGACGACAAGGGACGACTCCTGCATCGCTATCGTCAAGGCTCCGCCGCCATTCCCGCGCATCTGGACGATTACGCCTTTCTCATCTGGGGATTGCTTGAATTGTATGAAGCAACGTTCGAGGTTAAATATCTCCAAAGTGCGCTCGATTTGAATCAGACTCTCATCAAACATTTTCGGGACGCGGAGAACGGCGGCTTTTTCCTCACCGCCGACGACAGCGAAAAACTTTTGGTCCGCTCCAAGGAGGTCAACGACGGCGCGATTCCATCGGGCAATTCCGTGGCCGCGCTGAATCTCCTCCGCATCGGTCGAATCACCGGCGACGCGGAGATGGAAAAAAAAGCGGCGGCGATTTTCTCGGCGTTTTCCGCCTACGTGGGGCGTTATCCCGCCGGCGCGTGCCAATTGATGTGCGCGCTTGATTTCGCCCTCGGTCCCTCCTATGAAATCGTCATCGCGGGCAAACCGGGAGCCGAAGACGCTCAAACGATGCTCAAGGCGTTGCGGTCGAAATTCGCGCCGAACAAAATCGTCCTCTTCCGTGCCGACGGAGACAAAGACCCCGCCATCGCCCGAATCGCGCCTTTCACCAAGGATCAAACCGCGCTAGGCGGCAAAGCCACGGCTTACGTCTGCCAGAACTACGCCTGCAAAGCGCCAACAACCGATATCGGCGCAATGCTTGAAGGGATTACGACGAAATAGGACACGGATGAACACGGATGACACGGATCATTGCCGCAAAATCCTTCCGTGTTAATCCGCGTCATCCGTGTCCGACAATCTGGTTCGCTTCTTAAGAAACTGCGCTTTTGCTCGCCGAATCTGGCAAAAGCCCCAGCGTTTCGGGAAGGCCAAATAAGATGTTCATCGCCTGAATCGCCTGACTTGCCGCGCCTTTGGCGAGGTTGTCGGTCGCCGAGACGACAATCAAGACGTTGCTGTACGCATCGAGCGTCAGACCGACGTCGCAAAAGTTGGTGAAGGCCACCGCGCCGGTTGAGGGAATCTGTCCCATCTCCAAGAGCCGAACGAAAGGGCGTCCCGAATAAAAATCGCGATAGATCGCGTGAATCGCCTCGGCGGTTGTAGGTTTCAACAACGGAATCGTCGAAGTCGCCAGTATCCCGCGATTCATCGGGACCAGATGCGGCGTGAAGGTGATCTTGATTTTGCGTCCCGCCAATCGCGCCAGTTTTTCCTCGATCTCCGGCCGGTGGCGATGTTTGCCGACGCCGTAGGCCGTCGCCGATTCGTTGCACTCGACGAAAAGATATTGCTCCTCCGTTTTTCGTCCCGCGCCGGAGACGCCGCTCATCGCGTTGACGACGATGCGGTCGAGATCGAACTCCGCGCCCCGTTTCATCAATGGAGCCAATCCCAAAAGCGTCGTCGTCGGATAACATCCCGGACAAGCCAGCCCGGCGGCTCCGGGAATTTCGCCGCCGAAAAGTTCGGGAAGGGCGTAGGGAAATTTCGCGTTCAGTTCGGGAGCCAGATGCTTGACGCCGTAGGTCGCCTCGAACGTCGCCACGTCGTCGAACCGAAAATCGGCGGAAAGGTCCACGACCTTCACGCCCGCCTGAACCAGCGGCTTGGCGTAATCCTGCGCGGTCGTGTGAGGGAGACTGAGGATCACAGCGTCGCATCGCCGCGCAAGCGCGCTCAAATCCAGCGGCTCGATGGGCGCCGCGACCAGTCCGCGCAAGGCGGGAAAATACCGCCCGATCGGCTCCGGTTTTTCCACCCGCGCCATGAGGCAGGCGATTTCCGCTTCGGGATGCCCCGCGAGCCAGCGCAGGGCTTCTCCGGCGGTGTAGGCTTTGGCTCCGATGATGCCGACGCGAATCATGGGAGATTTTAGGCGATGCGCCGTCGTTTTGCCAATGTTCCTTGAAAAATCCCCCATTTCCATCTTCAATGCCGGAAAGGAATGGATGCAGGCGATGGAAACGAAATCATGCCCCACGGGCGGGAAGGACGAATCGGGCGGCGCGGTCCCCTCCGAACGCTCGACCTTTCTTGAGGATCAGGAAGCCAATCCCGTCGAGATTTCCGTGGTCATTCCGGCCTACAACGAATTGATCCGCCTTCCGCCGACGCTTCGGACGGTGGAGGATTACCTGAAAAACAATTTTTCAAAGTGGCAAATCATCGTCGCCGACGACGGCTCGACCGACGGCTCGGTCGAGCAACTGGAGCCTCAGTTCCCGAACGTCTATTTTCTCCGCGCGCCGCGCAATCAGGGCAAAGGGGCGGCGGTTCGGCGCGGGATGCTCGCCGCGCAGGGGCGGCTGGTTCTGTTCAGCGACGCCGATCTCTCGACGCCGATTGACGAATTGGAGGGAATGAAGCGCGCGATTTTGGAGGGGCCTTGCGACGTCGCCATCGCCTCGCGCGGATTGCCGGAATCCAAACTGGAGGTCCGCCAACCGTGGTGGCGCGAGCTTTCGGGACGGACGTTTAATCTGCTCGTTCGTCTGTTGTCCGGTCTTCCGTTTCACGATACGCAGTGCGGATTCAAACTTTTCACGCGCAAATCGGCGCGGGAGATTTTCAGCCGGATGCAAAGCGACCGTTGGGCGTTCGACGTCGAGGCGCTGATGATCGCCCGGCTCCTGAATTTCCAAGTCCGCGAATGTCCCGTCCGCTGGATCAACGCCGAGGGGTCGAAGATCAAACTGAGCCGCGACGCCCCGCGCATGTTGGCCGACATCATTCGCTTCCGGTTGAGGTTGCGGAAAGAATCAGGGATCAAACCCTGAAGTTTCGCGTCTCCGCGTTCTTCGCGGCTGAATTTTCGCAATTAGTGACGATTAGTGAAAACTAGTGGTTCCTATGCGCAATTCTCCCAATCCCTCACGCGGTTGGGCTTCGGCTTGCTGAAATCGAATTGCTTTTCTAGTAAACGTCCCCCCTTGCCCGAATTCCCGCCTCAGAATTCCCAACGTCAATGCTTACGGATAAGATGCCGGTTTGGAGCCTTTGATAGGGTTTTCCATTGATTTGGAGAGGGATCATGTCGCACGTTAAGCACCCCGTGTTATCGGCTGTTTGCGTGAGAATGCCAATCCGGCCGGAGACGAGCACGGTGTCCTTGGTTCGCCCAATCACAGCGCACTTCCAACCGGATGGAAGGTCGGCCAGCTTACGCGAGGAGATACCCGGGGGGGTTACCCCTAGAGGCGCTTCAAAAATGGTACCGTCCGAGATGCCACTAGCGTGGGTGTAAGAATAGACGCTCAGCAGGATTGCGGACTCGTCAGGGGTAATATAGGCACTTCTTATGAACTGCCTATCCAGCGTGTAGAGAGTTGTTTCGTCGCCGGATGCGATGTCCCTTTTGATCAAGGAATCGGAAAAGTCATCCCGAGAGTTTCTGAGCGTCGAATACAAAATTGCATTGCTTTTCGGGTATTTCAGGAGCAATCGTGCATCCCGCGTAATCTGGCCGTAGAGCTCGTTAATTCTGTCCGACCAAGGCCCCGGGTCTGTAGTCGAGGGTCGCTCCAACCAATGCACGAGAATGCTCTCGGTTCTCTTGTCCCCCTTCTGCTCGATGCAAACCAACCCGGCCTCCGTAATTGCAAGGCTAATGGGAAGGGCATCCGTAGGACATTTCCCGATAATCCTTCGCTTCTCTTGCAAGTAGCTCACTTCTAGAATGCACCACTTCTCGAGGCTAACCGGAGGCAATTTACTACCGGGACCGAACGGATCGGTTAGTGGGGATTCTTTTTTAATGTCGGGAAAACTCATTGGCGTAGCGACGTAGATGCTACCGCGACCGGGGTCCACGCGCCATACTGTATACGAACTGGACAGAACCAATCCATCATCGGCCCTATCGCCCTCCTTCAAAAGACACCTGTCCACATGTGTCTCCATGTTTGTTTCGATGATCCCTGCACTGGTTAGATAAATCGACCTCGTCGCGCTTTCGCTGACTATATCGAAGACAGAAGTCACGTCGGGAACCTCTTGCGCATGGAAAGCCTTGGGTAAGGGGATGGAGACGTTTCCGATCACGGGCTGTCCGCGTGAGCACCCTGGCCATGCGGAGATCATCCAGATGCATAATACGAGCAAAAGCTTCAGAGTGCCGTCAGTCGCCTTGGTAATCAATACGAATCTCTGATCATTGGGGGCGTTTGCTCGAAAAGTAATTCGTTTTTCCATCATTTGAACGTCCATGGCGCCATCGTGTTTTCCATCTTTCCCGCGAAGCCGGAAATCGCGCTATCGTTGTTCAGGCTTCAATCGGTTGACCAAAAACGCGACCATTTCCTCGTCGGCGGAATTGAGCGCATCCCCCTTGGGATCCTTGCTTTTGTAGTCGTCCGTGTGGCGGACGATGCACTCGATCTTGAGCGCGTCCATTTTTTCCTTCAGAAGATATCCGAACCGTGGATGGTGAATTCCGGCGCCCGGTTGCGGCTGTCCCGTGATGCGTTTGCCGAAATCGGGATAGTTGAGGGTCGGGCCGGTGTTCGGACCCGGAGGAAGTTTTTCCTTCGGTTCATTGTAAACCATGAAAACCGGCGGATCGTCGGCGGTGAGATAATTGATCGCCGAGGCTTCTTCGTAAAGCTTGTAAGACTTCGGTGTGTCCAACTCCTCTTGGGTGATGCCATAGAACTGCGTCAGGGCCTGATGCTCGTAGGCGCGTCCGCCGATGTTCTCCCGAATCCAGCGCGGATCGTAGGAGCTCTGCGCGCCAATCACCGCCGCGCACGCGACGCGCGACGATTCGCGCAAAATCGGATCCGAACTTTTCGGATCGGCCAGATCGTCATGGAACGCGATCCAGAGCGAAATCCCCGCTCCGGCGGAACTCCCCATCGCCGCGATGCGTTTGGGGTCCAGATTCCATTCCTTGACTTTGGTTCGCAGGAACTGAACCGCCCGCGCGCCGTCGAGCATCGGCCCCGGAAACGGCGCGTGTTGCGAGAGGCGATAATTGATCGAAGCGACGGAAATTCCGGCCTTCAGCGCCAAATCCAAAAATCGCCCGTCGAGGTTATCCTTGCTCCCGCCGCGAAAACCTCCGCCGTGAATGAAAATCACGAGCGGCGTCGGCTTGTCGGACTTGGCTTTCCACAAATCCAGAATGTTGCGCTCGTGCGGGCCGTAGGCGAAGTCGGCGCAATCGGGTTGCGGTTTGGTCGAGGTTCTTCTCTCCGTCCCTTTCGCTCCCGTTCGATCGGAGGGTTTATCCCCCTTTTTTTCCGCCGTCTTTTCCGCCGCCTTATCGGCAGATTGTCTGGGCGCCGATTTCGGCTCCTGCGCCGCCAAAACCGCCGCCATGAAAACCCACGCCGCAATCCATCCGCATTTCGGTCTCATCTTTGGTCGTCTCCCTCTTGCCCCATGAAATCATCCGCGGATTTCGATTGCAAGGGCTTGCAATCATGGAAATCGCAAGACCGCGAAGAATCAGTCGCTCTTTCGGGGCGTCACTTGAACGTGCGATTGCGCGGCAAAAAACAGACCGATCACCACGATGGGAACAAACTGAACCAGATGCATCACGACCGCGTAGGAAAAGGCAATGGTTTGATCCGATTGAACGCCCAAAACCTTGAGCGCGAAGACGCACCCGGCCTCGAACAATCCCCAATAACCGGGAGCCGCCGGAATCAGAATGAAAATCCCGATTAACGTCACAATGGCCATGGATTGAAGGAGACTCAGGTTTTGAACGCCGGTCATGCCGTAGGCGAGGGCGAGGTTGGCCACGGCGACGAGCAACCAAAGCAGAAGGGAATACCCGACGACCCCAGCCAAGTTACGAAGATTTCGGACCGATTCAAAACCCTGAACGACGCCGCGAATAATTTCCACGAGTTTGAGCGCGAGACCTTCGGGCATGGCGGGGAATCCCCGGATCGCGGCGGCGAGCAACCGCTCGACGGGGGGAATGAGAAGCGAGATCACGCCGCCAGCCAAAATCAGACAGGCCACGATGATCTTGTTGACCAGCGGACCGAGCATCGAGCCTTGAATCACGAATTTTCCCATTTCGACCCGCACGTTCGGATCAATCGGCGGGAGAAACGCGAGCGAAACCGCAAGAAAGAGCAGAAGCGTCACGCCATCGAAAATCCGCTCGCTCACGACCGTCGCCAGGGCGATTGGAAGTCCGGTTTCCTCTCTTTTGGAAACGTAAAAGGCGCGGACGACCTCGCCGACGCGCCCCGGCATGATGCTGTTGAACGCGAAACAAATCATGATCGGACGGATAAGTTTACGGCCTGACAGTTGGTAGTTCGGACGAAAGAGAAGTCCCCATCGCGCGGCGCGCAGATACATGCTCCAATAGAAAAAAAAGAGGCTTGCCAGCAACGCGAGGGGATGGGTCGAGAGCACCGCCGCTTTGAAATCGCTCAGGTGAACGTCCTTCAAGACCCAATAAATGCAGGCGAATGAAACCAGCGCTCCTACCACGAGCGTGATTTTTTGTTTCATATTATTTTCACCACAGAGGCACAGAGAGGAATTGGACATGCAAATAGTGTTCGAGAAAATGGAGGTTCTTTGATTTTCTCACAAGACTGTCGTTCTCCCGCTTCCCTGTATTTTGCAAACATCATTTGCGTTTGTTCTTTTTGCGGGTCGTTTATTTCTTCCGTCAACTTAGAGGGTTCCAAGAACCTCTCTTTGCCTCTGTGGTGAAATCCCTAGTTTGAATCAGCTTGGCACTCAGAATTCTTCGGATGCGGAAAATATCGCTCTTCGATTGCGCATCGCGCCACGTCCATGACTTCGCGCAACGGACGCCCGGAGGAAGCGGCGACGCTCCGGCACGATTCAAATTCCGGACTTACTTTCAGAACGGCGTCTCCCCACAATCCCACCTTCACCGCGATGGAACCGAGCGGGGTTTCGACCGATTCGATCCGTCGGCGAAGACAAAATCGCTCCGCCTTGGCGACGCGAAGCCCGAAGGTGGAGGTCTCGCGGAAAATCATTTCGGCCAATCGGTCCTGATCCGCCGCGTGGCAGAGAACGCGCAAATGATGGCCGGGACGGTTCTTTTTCATCTGCGCGGGCTGGAATTGAACGTCCCGCGCGCCCGCGGACAAAAGTTTTTCCATTAAGTATCCGATCACTTGCGGCGAGAGATCGTCAACTTCGGTTTCCAAGGAAAGAATTTCCTCGCGGTCCACGGGGAGCGTGGTTGCAAGGGATTCCCTCTCTCCCAAAGAGGCGCGGAGATAATTGGGATGTCCTTCGATCTGGCGCGTTCCCGCCCCGTAACCGATGGCGTGAATTTTGAACGCTCCCCCCGTCTCTTTTCCGTCGCTCCCGCTTTCCTCCAAGAGCGCGCGCAAAATCGCCGCGCCGGTCGGCGTCGTCAATTCCCCCTGAATTTCGGTCGCGGCGATGGGAAGTCCCTTCAAAATTTCCGCCGTCGCGGGAGCCGGAACGGGCATGACGCCGTGGGCGCATTGAATTGTCCCGTTGCCGACGGCAACCGCCGAAGCGGAGAAACTTTCGATCCCCAACAACTCCACGCCCAGCATCGCTCCGGCGACGTCCACGATGGCGTCCTTCGCGCCGACCTCGTGGAAATGAACTTTCTCAACGGTCGTTCCGTGAACGCGGGCCTCGGCCTCGGCCAAAAGCTCGTAAGCGCGGATGGCGCGTTGGGTCGTCTTCTCGCTCAGATGCGCCGCGCGAACTTTTTCGACGATGTGTTTCAAGTGCGAATGTTTGTGCGGGTCCTCCTGAACCTCAACATGGACCAGCGTTCCCATGATTCCGGCGCGCTTGATTTTTTCGGCGCGCAAGTGAAACTGGCCGATGGGAAGACCTGAAAGTCGCTCTTCCAAATCCCCAACCTCGACACCCAAATCCACCAACGCGCCTAGCGTCATGTCGCCGCTAATGCCGTTAAAACAATCGAAATGGAGATGTTTGACCATGATTCGCGTTTAGTAGCAATTGTTTCTTTCGCCGTTTTTCCGCGCGGGTGAAGAATGATGCAGGGCGGGAAAAAAGTAAAGGCGGTAATGGGTGTTCTTTCGACGTGCAACACGCAACGAGTGGCGCGCGTCCGTCTCTAGGGTTGGCCTTCGCCGACCGGACCGATGAATTGAACTCCTGCCAACCTCGCCGAAATTGAGTTTGCATTTCCTTTCGAGGGATTCTTTATTTCGATTCGCACACGATCCATTAACTTCGGGGCGGAAAATCGAATCGTGTTGTAAGGGCGATCAGCGGAAAGAATTTCAAGCGGCTCGCTCAGGCGTCCGCTCTGAACGTCCCGCCAGCGCAGTTCGATTTCTCCGGGATTGAAATGCTCCGACCATCCCACCGCCGAAGCCTGAATCAGACGGATGGATTCAATCGGACGCGCGCGATCCAGTGCGATCTCGATCCATGAATTTTCTTTTGGTCCTTCGCTTGATTGGGACGCCACCCAAGCAGAAGGCCGCAAAAGAACCGGCCAGAGCAATCCGCTGACAACCGATTCGGGGGGATGATTCGGAATGGACGACGAGGCCGTGATGGTGGAACGCTCAATCCGCCCCCAATCCTCTGCGTCTTCCGAAGTTTGCTTTTCCAAAATAAGCGCCGCGCCCAGCCGCTCGACGCCGCGTATTTGCGGCGCGCGCTCAGTCCCTGAATCTCCCAGCCGCCATGCCCCCATGCCGACCCGCGTTTGCGGTCCCAAGCAATGAACCGCGATCCAAACGCGCTGAGGCCAAGAGGCCGTGATCCAGTCGGTCAGGTGCGACGCGGGCAATCGCCGGTTGGAGCGATTGACGACCAGCAAAAAATGGCAATGACCGGTCAGCGGGTCCAAAAAACTTAGCAACAAGGGATCGAGAAATTCAAACGTCGGCGTTCTCTCTTTCCAATCAGGAGGGTGCCCGAGCCACCGGACCCCGACGCGCGAACTACCTTCGATCAACGGAGAAACGGGATCGGCGTCGGTATCAGCCGTCGGTCCGGCGAAAAACCAAGGGAGAATTCCGCCGACGCGAACCTGATCTCGAATCTCGGGACTTCCCAGCGAAGCCGTCGAGGCTGGTTCGGGATTCAATTCGACCTCTTTCCGTTTCGAGTCTCGAGGCGAAGCAAACTTATCGTCGGGGATTTCAACATCGGCGTCCAACACCCATTCGTTTTCGGTTTCGATCGGCTGAGCCAGTTGAATCTTAAGCGAGTTGGGAGCGATGATGTTCCATGCCGCCGCCGCTCCACGATCTTCCTCAATCCCCACGACGACCCGCGCCTTCAGTCGGGGATTCGTCCAATCCACCTCAACCGCGTGAATTTCGACGCCAATGGGGAATTTTTTCGATCCAGGAAATTCCGAAGCCAAGGTGACGCCGGGAGGGAATTCGGGCATACCGTCAGCCGACGCGACGGATGCCTCAACCACAAAAATCGCGACGATCAAGGTCCGTGACATGGAGATTCGACGGCGCATCGTGGAATTTTGACCTTTGAACTTCGCGGCGGCAATCCTAATCTGGTGGCGGAAGAGGAGTTTACCACCAGTCACCAAGACAACAAGAAGGAACCGCAGATTTAACGAATAGCGCGAATAAGGCGGACGACTTGCCGCCTGATTTACTTCTTCTTTGTGTCTCGGTGACTTGGCGGTGAAAAATTTATGCTCAATATCCGCGAAGCCAAATTTCTCCGCGCCGTGACGCGCTTCGATCAGGCGCCGCATCCCGCGCGTCCCGCCGTCGTTTTTGCCGGACGCTCCAATGTCGGCAAATCGTCCCTCATCAACGCGCTCGTGAGGAAAAAAGGATTGGCGCGAACTTCCTCCACGCCCGGCAGGACCCAAGAGATCGTCTTTTTCGAAATCAACGGACGCTTTCATTTCATTGATTTGCCCGGCTACGGCTATGCCAAGGTTCCCGAAAAGATCCGGGCGGGTTGGGGACCGATGATCGAGACGTTCCTGAAAAGCGATCAAGATTTCCGGCTCGTCGTCGTGATTTTGGACGTCCGCCGAGACCCTTCGGAGGAAGATCATCGGCTGATCGAGTGGCTTGAGAGCTTGCAAATTCCTTTGGTTTTCGCCGTCACCAAAATTGACAAAGTCGGCAAGAACGAATTGCGAAGCCGCCTGGCCGCGATTCAAGCCTCGCTGGGCATTTCCGATCCGGGAAGCTTAATCCCGTTCTCGGCGATCACCGGATTCGGAAGGAACGATCTTCTGAAAGCGATCTCCGGCGCGCTTTCAAATGAGAGAATTCCATCATGAAACTTCCGCTCCCCATCGCCGGATGGTGTCTCGGAATTTTATGGATCGCGTTCATTTATTTCATGGGTTCGCCGCGATTTGGGCGTCAAGGGACACAATCATGGATTGACCGCGCCGCAATGTATCCCCGGCTCCAAGCCTTCCTGAACCGCCACCACGGCCGCTTTCGCGCCGGATTTCATTACGTCGAATACGTGACGCTGACGCTTTTGCTCTATTGGTCGTTCAACTTCGGATCGTGGAAATGGAGCGACATGCGCGGCGCGATCGCCTATCTCATTTCCTGCCTCTGCGCCTATCTCGACGAACTCCACCAATCCCGCACACCGGGACGCTGTTTCCGTCCCATTGATTTTCTGCACAGCCTCTTGGGCTCGACGTTGGCGTTGGGGGCGATACGACTTTCAATTTGGAAATGTTGAGCCAATGAAAATATCGGGAAGAATCCGCAAAGCCGGATTGTCGGGAACTTCGTGCGCCCGGCGGATTTAGAGCGTTGCGCTCAAATCCAAATCCACGATCTCAATTCCCGACTCTTCCGATGACGGCGAACCGCCCAAAAAGTTTTGCGCGAATCGGATGAAACTCTCCGAGGCGTCGGTCAGAAATATTTTGCGCGAGGGTTCTGTTTCCTCTCGCGCGCCGATCAGTTTCGATTCCACATGCGACGCGACCGCCTCGGCGGAATCTACGAGCGTCGTTTCATTTCCCAACGCTTTTTGAATCGTCGGTTTCAGCAAGGGATAATGGGTGCACCCAAGAATTACCGTTTGCGGCTTGCCCCCGGCGCCGGCAAGCCAAGGAGCCAGATAAGCCCGCGCCGCTTGTGCGGCGATTTCCGTTTCTTCCCATCCTTCCTCGACCAGCGGCACGAACAGAGGACAAGCGATGGACTCAACCGCGAGAGCGGAATCGAGACGATGGATCGCTCGCTCGTAGGCTCCACTCCGAACCGTGCCGGGCGTTCCGAGCACGCCGATCTTGCCGCCCCGCGCGAGCCGAACGGCCAATTCCGCCCCCGGCTCGATCACGCCGACGACCGGGACAGGCAACGCGGCGAGTTCCTCCAGCGCGAATGCCGAAGCCGTATTGCAGGCGATGACGAGAAATTCGATTCCTTGACCCAGAAGAAATTCGGCATTCAACCGAGCGTAACGACGGATCGTCTGCGGCGATTTCGTGCCGTAGGGGACGCGCGCCGTGTCGCCGAGGTAAACGGTCGAATGGCGCGGCAACCGCCTCTGAATTTCGCGCAGGACCGTCAGCCCGCCGATGCCTGAATCAAAAACTCCGATGCGCATGGGTGATGGGTATGATCTTTCTCCTTCTCCTGCTCCTTCTCATTCTCCGGTCCTCGGCACCTTGAGAAGGAGCAGGAGAAGGAGAAAGATGAAGAAGGAATCTATTAAGGCGCCAGCGGTCTCCCCGCCGCGTCCACGAACGTCCCCTTGAACAGGTCGCGCACCATTTTCGCCCGGCGCGCCAATTCCGCGTTGCCGTCAAACAAGGCGCGGAGCGCCTCGGACGTTTCGATGATCGGCGCGGAGGGAGAAGAAGCCTCGCCCGAAAAACCGCGCTGAGCCGGGTTGGGCGCGGATCCGTTTTTGCCGGGCGTTTCGCCCGTCAGGTTATTCCAATCCGGTTCCGGTTCGCTTTCGCTGAAGACCGGCATCGGTTGCGGGTGAATCAACCTCGGCGCGGAGGAAACAGTTTCCTCTTCGGCGGCGAAATTCCACTTTACCATCATCGGGACTCCGCAGATTTGAGCAAGCGTTTGCTCCAACGCCCTTTTGTTTTCGGCTTGGGCGATCATCCTCGAGGCGGTCCGTTCGTCCTTCGGCCATTGAATCCACAGCGCGTTTCCATCGGCTCGCATGGCGGTCGAGACGCGCAGATAACGGCTGAGAAACTGGGCGGCTTCGGGCATCTGTGGAACGATCATCTCGATCAATTCCTCGCGCGCCAATCCCGCGAGCGGACGCGATCCCGACGTGGAAGCGGATGGAACAACGGGAATAATGGTGGCTTCGCTTTGGCGTCCGCCGGGCGATTGCATCGGCGGGACCTCTTCGGCAAGCGCGGGTTCGGAATCCGCGAAGGCCAACGCTGGGGATGCCGATGCGGAGCCTTGCCAGACGGGTTTTGCGGCAACCGGTTGAGCTCCGGTCGCGTAAGCTCGCGGCGATTCGGCGACGGCTTCGGGCCGCGCGCTTGCACCGACGGCTGGCACCGCTTCGGGCAATGCCTTCAGGCGATTTATCAAATCATTGATCGGAACAACCGGCTTGATTGCCGCCATGCGAAGAAACGCGAATTCGATCAGGAATCGAATCTGCGTCGAACGTTTCATCTGTTCTTCGAGCTCGAAAAGTTGATTGAGCATGTTGAAAACGGCGGGCTGGGAAAGTTTTCGCGCCAGTTCCCGCGCGCGCGTCAATCCGTCCCCTGTCAGCGAAATCAGATTTTCCTCCGCGCCCGCCTGTAAAAGCATGACGTCGTGAACGTACGCCAGCAATCCCTTGACGAATCGCTCCAAACTCCGCCCGCGATTGACCAAATCCTCGATGAGGCGAAGAAGCTTTTGGGGGTTTCCTTCGGCGAGCCACCCGACGCAATCGGCCAGAAGCGCGTGTCCCGCCATGCCGAGCAAACGCTGGGCCGATTCGACGTCCGGTTTGCCGCCGGTCATCGCCAAAAGTTGATCCAACGCCATGAGCGCGTCGCGCATCCCCCCTTCGGCGGACTGCGCGATGAGGGCAAAAATCTCGCGCGCGGCCCCCTCCTCCAATTTGATTCCCTCGGCGCCCGCGACGTGCGCCAACCGCCGGACGATGTCCTCCGCGCTCAATCGGCGGAAGGGATGCACCGCGCAACGGGACCGGACCGTCTCGGGAATTTTCTCGAATTCGGTCGTGGCAAAAATAAAAACGACGTTGGGAGGCGGCTCCTCCAGTGTCTTGAGAAGCGCGTTGAAGGCCGGCGTCGTAAGCATGTGCACTTCGTCAATGATATAGACTTTGTAGCGGGCGGAAAAAGGGGAGAGAACGACGTTCTCGATCAGTTCGCGCACGTCGTCCACGCCGTTGTTGGAGGCGGCGTCAATCTCTTTGACGTCCAAATCGTTGCCCGCCGTGATGTCGAGGCAATGCCTGCATTTTCCGCACGGGGTCGGCGTCGGCCCTTTTTCGCAGTTCAGCGCGCGCGCCAGAATCCGCGCCGAGGTCGTCTTGCCGACGCCGCGCGGTCCGGCCAATATGTGGCCGTGCACGACGCGGTTGCCGCTCAAGGAATTTCGGAGCGACTCGGCGACGGTCTCCTGCCCCGCCAAATCCTCAAATGTTTGCGGTCGCCACTTGCGGGCAAGTCCCTGATAGGAGGCATTGGCCATGCGGAATTCTCTCTCGGCGGCTCGTCGGCGGGCTTGGCGGTCGCCCGATCCAATCTCGATTTGCGGATTGTCCGGCGCGGAAAAACCTCTTTGCGCCGTCCGCCTTCTCTATAACAAGGTTCCGGCGGATTCGGCAAGTTCTTTTGATCTTCGGTTCATCCGCGACGATCTTTTTTGTGCCCTCTGCGCTTTTTTGCGGCTGTAATGAATCCGCAATTTACTCATAAATTTCCCAATTCCGCGCGGTGTTGGGGGTAGGGGTGTGAGTGACGATGTTTACGCTCACGGCGAGCGGTGTGCCGAAGGAGGTTCCATTGTTTTGGATTTGGAATTGCAAATCGCAGTTGCCGGGCACGGCGGGAGCCTGCAGGACGGCGGAGAAAATATACGTGTCGAACGGTGCGACGGACGCGCCCGATACGATGTCGAGTTGCCCCGCCCCGATCATCCCGCATGAGTCGGTCGTCACCTTGAGCGAATAAGGAACAATCGAATCCCAAGTCGTGTTGCCGGTGTTCCAAACCCAGATGCCGGTCGTCAGATTTTGATTCGTGGTCATCTGTGTGGGGATCGTGTGATAAGTGATTTGCGCGTTGTCGAAGGGCGTAGGCGATGGAGTCGCCGAGCGCGTGGGCGTTTCCGTGGATGATCGCGTTGGCGAAGGAGTTGTTGTTCTCGTCCGCGTCACGGTTGCCGTGCGCGTCGCAGTCCTCGTGCCCGATCGCGTCGGCGATACGGTCGCCGTAGGACAGATCGTATCGGACTGAATAAACATATCGTCCACGCTTAGTGTATTGCGATTGTTGGGATTGTTGCCGGTGTCGGTGGCCAACGTGTCGGCCACCATGATATAGACCGTGCCGCTCAGGTTGGCGGGCAACGCAAACGTCTGCGGCGTGTTGTCGTCCGCGGTCTTGGTCACCGTCAGCATCGTGGTGTAAGCGACGTCGTCGGTCGAGTAGGCGAAGACGAAATTATCCACCGGCGAGCCGGACGTGTCATGGAACGCCTCGACCGAGAAGGTGTGCGAATTGGTTCCCGCCGTTGTCGGAATCGTCCATTTGTGAATCAATTGATTGAACGTTCCGTTCCAAGCCTCGCGCAGGATCTCGTAGCTGTTGTCGCTGGCCGTTGTGTTGGCGTAACTTCCGCTCGAGATTGTCCCGGGATTGGGATACCCCGCCAGATCGGCGTTGGCGCGGTCGGTGTGCGTTCCCGGAACGCAAGGGGTGGGAGAGGGTGTCGGAGTCGGCGTCGCCGTGTGGGTGGGCGAGGGCGTTGCGGTCCTTGTGGGTGTCTGCGTCGCGGATCGCGTCGGAGATGGAGTCGCCGTCCGCGTCGGAAGCGGGCCGCCGTCGTAGTCCACGATGAAAATCGTCTCGACGACCGGCGCGTTGGCCGGCGAAACGTTGCCCAAGATCGCATTCGCGTTCGGAGACGAAATCGTGAACAGGAAAAATTCCGTGGATTCCACCAAGGCGTCGTCCATGATCGGAATGAGAACGTCGGTTGATTGTTGATACGCTCCGATTGTCGCCGTGCCCGAAACGCTGGTGTAATCTCCGGGCGCGACGGCCGTTCCGTTGCTCGTCGCGTAATTCACCGTGACGTCCATATTCCAGCTCGTCGTTACCGGATTGCCCTGCATGTCAATCAGCCGGATCGTGACCACGGCGTTGGGATCGGCTCCCTCGCCGACGATCTGCGAACTGTTTTTCAGCGCGACCAGAGGCGTCCCGAGCCGCACCGTCGCGTATTTGTGTTGACCCGTCGGTCCCGCGGTATTGCGCGTCAGTTCGATCCCGTAGGACCCCCAATCGGTGTTGATCGGCCCCATCGGACTGGAATCGTTGGCCGAGGGGGCGCGAAGGACGAGGTTGAAAAGTCCGCCGCTGATCGCGCCGGTGGCGCTGTTGCCGGTATCGGTGATCTCGGCGGTCATCTGGGTTCCCAAATCCGACGATCCGCTGATCGTGAAGAGTTGTCCCCAATGCGGCCATGGCGGATTGATGGCGAGGTTGCCGACGTTGGCGTTGGCCGCGACGCTGTAATCGTTCCCGATCACACTGCCGGTCACCAACGTGTCCCAACCGTTGAACGTCGCCGCCAGACCTCCGGCGGAACCGTTTGCCGTGACGTCGGTCTGGGCCAAATCAATGAACTCGTGCGCCGTGGCGTTGTAGTAGGCATTCTTCGCCGAGACGGCGTTGACGATCCGGCGGGAGTTGTCCCACGGTCCCCGCCCCGTGCTCACCGTGTTGGTGAAGACATGCGTGAACGTAAAGCCTTGCGAAGAATCAAAGGGAAGATCAATCGTTGTCGCCGGCGTGGAAGTGACGGAGGCAAAACCCAAGGTCGGCATTTCCAGATGAATCGTTCCAAAGACGCGCCGGAGCGGACGGCTCTGCCAATTTTCCCCCGGCGGCTGATTGGCCGTGTCCAGCGGAAAATCGGCATACTCCAGTGGCCGATTGAAGTCCATCGTGTAATTCAGGAGAAATCGGCTGTTGAAAGGATTGGGAACAGGATTGACGGCGTAATCACTTCCAGTTTGTGTCATATTGGCGCGTATAGTTCCTGAAAGGTTGAAGTTTTCCCGCACCTCGGCCAAATCTGAAACCTGCCGCCAATCGAAACCTGTCGAGGTCGTTAGTGCGGTGTAAGTCAAGGCCGCCCGCGTCGGTTGGCCGCTCAAACCAACGTTAATAAGACCTGTTCCAGTCACGGTCGTGTTGGAACGATTGCGGAGATAAACCTTGAACGGCCCCCCCAACGAATTGTAAGCGCCCGACTGAATCGGCGTCGTCGTATCAATGGCTTTCGTGAATCGCTCGTTGGCTTGCAGGCTGAATGCCAGAGTGCCGCCGGTCGGCACGCCCAAGACAAACGTCCGGTCATACCGCCACCAATCCCCGGCTTCCTGAACCGGAACGTCCAGCGGTCCCCCCTCCAATTGTGCTCGCGACGGAACCGCCAGCCCCGCGCAGAGAACGACCAACCCCGCAAACCGGAACTTGGTTACAGCTCGATTGGTTTTCCGGTTTATTTTTTCCCTCGGGTGCATCTCCGGCGAATCCTCCACCCGCCGCAAAAGCCGCTTCGTTCCGCAATTCACCCAACATCTGAATTTATATGCCCAAATCCTCCGAGCGACAACTTCAATTGCGCATAAGGGACATTATTGGACGCGAATCAGCACGGAGGAACACGGATCGAGCAAGAGTAAGATTAAGAGCAAGAAATCGGATAGGGGATGAGCGGGATGGAAAACCCGGAGAAAAATCCGTTCTTGATCGGTTCTGTCATATTTGATCGCGGGGTTATATGATTTCCCGTCCCTTGCGCGGGAGGAAAACCATTTCTTGAGCGCTTCACCCTCTTTTCCCTCGGATTCCAGCCCGGATTCGATCATTCCGGAAACCGCGCCCACTGCGGGCGATTCGGCCGGCTCGTTTCTTCATTCCTTCTGGTCGCTGGGATTCGTCTCGGTGTCGGCGTTCGTGTTCAACGTCATTCTTGCCCGAATTTTGGGGATCGAAGATTTCGGCCACATCCGCATCGTGCGGACGGTCTTGGAATTTTGCGCGATTCCGGGGGCGATCGGGATGGGAGCCTGCGTCGCCAAGCACGCCGCCGACGCGCGGATCGGCGAGCCGGAACGGAGCGCGATGCTTTCGACTGGACTGATCTTGAGTTTGTTCGGGTCGTTTGCTTTCGCTCTTTTGATTTTCGTGTCGCTCTTTGCTCCGAGCGTGGTCCGCGACGCGGAGGCGCGTAACATTTTGAAATGGATGATCTTCCTTCTTCCCTCCATCGCGCTCTACGGTTGCGTCATGGGTTATTTTCAGGGAACGGGACGAATCAAACCGCTGGCCTACGCGCAGGCGGGGCGAAGCGCATTCATGCTGGTCGCGGGGGTCATCTTTTCCAAATTTTGGGGATTGATCGGCTGGTCAGTCAGTCGCGCCATGACCGAGTTGTCCGCGCTGGCGATCGCGGCGCGGGGAATTTCACTCGCGGATATTCCGAAACCGGAGCGGCGATTCGTGAGGACGTTTCTGATTTTCGGCGCGAACGCGGCGATCACCCAAACGCTGACCGCGCTGATTATCACCGTGGACGTTCTCTGCCTCGATCATTTCCGCAACGACGCCGCCGAAATCGCGCGCTACGGCGTCGCCATGCAAATTCTCGCCACCGCGCTTTTGCTTCCCAACGCCTTCGTGCAGGCGAACTTTCACCAGATGGCGGCCTACGGGCACGATCCGGTAAAATCTTGGGAGATTTACCTTCGTCACACGGGAATCGTCCTCGTCATGGTCGCGCCGTGCGCCGTGCTCGGGTATTGGGCCGCGCCGATCGTCCCGTGGGTTTTCGGCGCGAATTACGCCGAATCGGCGACGATCTTTCGCTGGCTTCTTCCGGCGTTCGTCATTCAATCCGCCGGAATCATCGGGGGGAATTACGTCTTCGGCGCGGGATTGATGCGGGCGAATTTGATTTCCATCGTCATCTCGGCGGTGGCCAACCTCGCGCTGAACATCGCGCTCATTCCCCGCCTTGGCATTCCCGGCGCGGTCATGGCGACGACGGGAACCTACGCGCTGAAGACATTTCTGGCGTGGTTCATCATGCTCCAGTATCGGCGGCGCCACTCGCCGATGGACCCTCTGTTATGACTTCGGCCCGCCGATTGAAAATTCTCCTCCTTCCGGCGTGGTATCCATCGGAGGAAAATCCGATGCAGGGCATTTTCATCCGCGATCACGCGCGCGCCGCCGCGATGAATCACGAGGTCGTCGTTCTTTACGCCTCGCCGATCTCCGAAAAGAATGCGTCGCCATCGGTTTCGGAATGCGTGGATAACGGGATTCGAACCATCCGGCTTCATTATCCGCATGTCCGCTCTCAAGAAAGTGTTCGTTCGCTCTTTACGGTCACTAATTCGCTGATTTCCTCGGCGGCTGGAATTCGGAATCAGTTCTCGCATTGCCGCACCGTTTCCGAAACGGTTCGCCGATTGGAAAGAGAAGGCTGGCGGCCCGATTTGATTCACGTCCACGTTTATTCGGCGGGTCTTCCCGCGGTCTTCCTGAACCGCAAATTGAAAATTCCGTTCATCATTACCGAGCATTGGTCTGGATTTCCGAGGCGATTGCTGTCTGCTTCGGGGAAAATCAAAGCGCGATGGATCATGAACCGCGCTAAGATGATTTTGCCGGTCAGCGAAAATCTGAGAGAACATATCAAAGCTCACGGAATCAAAAATCGGTTTGAGGTGATTCCCAATCCCGTGGATTGCGCGATGTTTCATCCGGCGGAGAAAAAGGCAAACGATGGATCGGAGAAAAAGCGAATTCTGGTCGTCGCCGGATTGGACCCGATCAAAGGCATCCATCATTTGCTTGATGCCTTCGCGCTGATCGCGCCGAAGCGGGACGATTTAATTCTCGAAATCGTCGGCGACGGATCCGAACGCGGGAAATTGGAGGATCAAGTTCGATCCCTTCAATTGGAGAAGCGCGTCGAGTTTGGCGGAAGACTCCCGAAGGAAGAAGTGGCCGAACGAATGCGTCAAAGCGACTTTCTCGTTCTGCCGAGTTTGTGGGAAAATTGTCCCTGTGTTTTGATCGAGGCGATGGCGTCGGGACTTCCGGTGATTGCCACGGACGTCGGCGGCGTCCGCGAAATCGTGAACGAAAATTCCGGCGTGGTCATTCCCCCCGCCGATGTCACGGCTTTGGCGAACACCATTGAGGATATGCTGAACGGAACACATCATTTTGACATGGGACAAATCGTCCGTACGGCGCGGGAAAAATGTAGTCTGGAGTCCGTCGCTCGTCGCCTCGACGCGATTTACAGGGAATTGGTTCCATAATGGCGTCCAAAAACAAAAAGGCCGGAAAGAAACCGGATGCGAGGGTTGACGTTTCCTCGCGCGTCCATTCCGATCCCGTCCACAAACTTCAGCGTGAACCAACTCCCACGACCCGCGAGCCATTCGAGTCTCCGATTCCCAAATGGGTCTGGGTTTTAACTGCGGTCGCGCTCTTGCTCCGCGCTCCTTTCGCGGCGACGTGGGGATTGTGGCTCGATGAACTTTACGTCCGGGGGAAGGTCCTTGGTCCGGTGGGGGATTATTTGCGGACCCTTCATTTCGTACACTTTCTCGCGGTCAAACCGTTTGTCTCGGTCGCGGACAACAGACTTTTTCTCAGGATTCCGTCGGTTCTCTTCGGAACGGCGTCGGTTCCGCTGGGATTTCTCGCCGCCCGTCGGATGTTCGGCGAAGCAACGGCGCTGGTTTACGCCTGTTTCATTTGTTGCGGAACTTATTTCATCAATTATTCGATTGACGCGAATTATTACGGCCACATGATGTTTTGGATTGTGGCCGCGCTTTATTTTTACGCCCGGCTTTTTTCGACCCATCGTTTCCGCAATCTTGTCGCGCTGGCCGGCGTCGTTCCGATCTCCTTTTTCGTTCATCCGTTTTCAGGATTGTTCTTCGCCGCGTTTTCGGTCTTTCTGGCCGCTGATCTGATCGCGACCCCCGGCTACTTTGAGCGTCTTCCAATGTTCGATCTGTTTTTTAAGACCCGCGCTCGCCGCGCCGGAGCGTTCGCCGCGCTCCTCGGCATTATGGGAATCGGTTTGCTCGTCATGAGCGGCGAAGGGGACATTGGACGGGTCTTTCAGGGCACGGTCAATAATTTCCTAACCATGCTGGCCTTCGGCAAGTCGCCGTTGAACATCCAATTTTCCTACCTTTTCTTTGAGCAATACTTCGCGCAGGCCGGTCCGGCGTTTTACAAGACCTTCGGTCCCGTTGCGGCGACGGGAACGATTTTTGTCTTCGCCTTGTTTCTTTACGGCGTTTATCTCAGCTTCAGACGCGACGCGCTTTTTCCCCTTCTGTTTCTCTTTCCCTTCATTCTCAGTTTCACGCTGATTTTCAATCTCGACGCCAAGCGATTCTTCAACAATCGCTACTTCAGTTATCTTGTTCCCCTTTATTGGATGCCGATTTCCATGGCCGTCGTTGATCTCGCAGGTCGCGCCGCGGAAATTCCAATCGCAAAGGCGAAGACAAATTTCCGCGCTTGTCTGGCCGTCGCGGTTCTCGCCGTTTTGAGTCTTTCGCTTCCTCAATATAGCTTCATCCTTTTTTCCGATCTTCGCAACTGGGACAAGGTCATGCCGCAAATCGCGCAAAGAATCCAAGACCAAGAACCGGTCCTCTTCACCAATTGGGCGGAAGATACGATCGTGCCTTACCATTTGAAAAAATACGGTTTGGAATCCCATCCGGTCCGCAGATTGAAATACACGGAGGGACGGGACAAATTCGCGCAATCGGAACTGCAGGACGCCTGTTTTCGCATCCCGCGCCTTTGGTTTGTCTCGACGTGGCTCGACATTTATTCCAAAAACGCGCTCGATTGGGCGAAGTTGCGCATGGAAACGGTCGCCGTCGGACCCTCGGCCTTCACGCGCACCAACGACGTGACGGCGTTTCATTGGGATTGGGGGGGGCGCTACGTTCTTCCTCCTCGTATTTTGTCTTTTCGTTCGAAGGACGAAAAAATCGTTTCCCAATCATCTTTTGAAGAACGGTTTCTTTTTGAGAAGGGGATGGATTATGAGATCAGAGTTCATCCGACGACTCCCATTCCCGATCCGACCATCCGTTTGAAGATTCAATCCGGTGAAACGAAATCCATCGAGATGCGCAAAAATCCTGAAAAGGATTACTTTCAAGCGGCCACCGAAATCGGCGAAGGTGTCCAAACATTGGAATTTTCGCGCGCGGAAGGTCCGATTCAAATCGGTGACATTGAAATTATTCCCCGTTTTCCCGAAGGAAAAATTTTGATTGCGGCGTCCGAACCGTATGACGTTCATCCCAGTCTCTTCACCCTCACTCCCAAGGAAGGCAACGCATACGTTCTCCAATTCAAACGAAGCACGTTCGCTGATTATCAATTCGGTGTGGCGGAAGCGGGAAAATATCGAGTGACCTGTGAGGCGAGGCACGACGGAAACGCCCAGGCCCAACCGATATGGCTGGAGTTGCGAATGGACGACGAGGTTGCCGGAGTTTTGGAATTCTCAAGCAATGAATATCAGGAACGCGGTTTTCCGCTCATCAACTTGGTCTTGGGAAATCATCGCCTAATGGCTCGGTTTCTGAACGAGCGCGTATTGGCGGGCAAAAACGATCCGACCTTGGATCGGGAGGCTTGGGTCCGACGATTCGAGATCAAGCCGATCACGGAGACCGACGGCACAACCGATCAGCGCATTTTTGCTCCTTCGTCCCCACCCAAGCCGATTCGGTTGGTCGCGCCGGGAGACGCCAAATTCGCCGAAGGCTGGCTACCTTATTCCAAAGACGATGTGAAGGCGCACATTGAAAAAGTCGAAGGCATTGATGGATTTGCCTTCAATGCGACGCTTAGTCGAGAGTCGGAAGGAGTGATCCTCGTCAGCCCGCCGCAACCAATTCCACCTTCCGGTTTGGTTTATTATTCGGCGTTGCTGAAGGTGGAAAATCTGGCCAATCATTCCGCGAATTTGCGGACGCGCGTTTTGGATCGCGGAGGCGCGCCGCTGGCGGAAATCATCGTGGATCAAGAGGGCATCAACGGCACGACGGATTGGATTCGCTTTGTGGATTTTCGCAAACTCCCGCCGCAAGCGGCCTTCTTCCAAGCGATGTTTTGGGTTTATCCCAATGGAACGCGCCCTTCGCCCGAAGCGGGAAAAGTTTGGTTTCGCGGGCTTCAAATCGAGGCGACGCGGTAAAAGTCGCTTCCAGCCCGTTTATGGGCAAGATGTCCGTGCCGCAGGGAAATGAGAGTGACAGTTCCGTCGGGGAATCGTTATGATGTCGCGGCACGGAAGAACCGGGAGTCGTCGGAGTTCCTTGATTAAAAGTTCATGAGCGCAATCGTTTCGCAAACCCGGACCTACGCCTATTACCGCAAAATTTTTCAAGGCCAATCCATGCCGCTGGCATTTGTGGACCTTGATCTCTTCGACGAGAACACCGCACGGCTTGCCGAACGCGCCGGATGCAAGACCATGCGCGTCGCCTCCAAGTCGGTCCGCTCCGTCGGTTTGTTGCAAAGGATTCTCGGCGCAAGCCCCAAATTCCAAGGCGTGATGTGCTATAGCGGCTGGGAGGCGGTCTTTCTGAGCGGACGGGGATTCGACGATCTCCTCGTCGCCTATCCGATTTGGGGAGCGAGCCAGATCGTTGCCGTTTGCGAGGAAATCCGCAAAGGCAAGCGGATCGCGCTGATGATTGACTCGCCGGACCACGCGGTTCATCTCGGAGCCATCGCCAAAAAATCGGGCGTCACGCTTCCCCTTTGCATGGACCTCGACATGTCCTCCGATTTTCCGGGTTTGCATTTCGGTGTCCGTCGCTCGCCAATCACGACCGCCGAACAGGCCGTCGCCATATTCAACGCGGTTCAGACGCAGGGACATCTTTCGCTCGATGGGATCATGGGCTACGAGGCGCAGATCGCGGGATTGCAGGACAAGATTCCCGGCCAAACCGTGAAAAGCGCGATGATCCGGTTTTTGAAAGGGCGGTCGGTGAAGGAGATCACTGAGCGTCGCGCCTCGGTCGTCCACGCGCTGGCCGATGCGGGTTGCGCGCTAAAGTTCGTCAATGGCGGCGGAACCGGAAGTTTGGAAACGACCCGCGAGGAGGAATGTGTCACCGAAGTGACGGCGGGCTCGGGTTTTTATTCTCCGACGCTCTTCGACGGTTATGTGAATTTCAGGCATCTCCCCTCCGCCGGATTCGCCATTGAAATCACGCGCATCCCCGCCGAGGGGATTTACACCTGTCACGGCGGCGGCTACATCGCGTCGGGATCGGCGGGGAAGGAGAAGCTTCCTCGTCCCTATTTGCCGGAAGGAGCCGAACTGATTGACACTGAGGGAGCGGGCGAAGTACAAACGCCAATCGTCTATCGCGGCGCCGAAAAACTCTCCCTAGGCGAACCGATCCTCATGCGCCACGCCAAGGCGGGGGAATTGTGCGAGCGGTTTCTCAAACTTCTCTTGATCTCAGATGGAAAAGTCGCCGGCGAAACGACAACCTACCGCGGCGACGGACAGTGTTTCGTGTGAATTATGGATCGGGTTCGTAATCGGACCATTCATCGGCTTGAAAAGCCGACCTACGATTACAACCCCGCGTCCGTGAATTCTCCCGGCGGAGAGCTTTCGGGTTCGATGAATTTCGTGTCTTTGCCCGCCAATTCAAATTGGAAGAACGCGATCATCATTTCCGAGGTGGTCGGCTGGCCCCACCGGATTTTTTGATTCGGGTTGGGATTGTTCGGGTTCTTCGCGGAATTGTCGTAGTGCGCCGCGACCTTGAATTGCGTCCCCTTCGGCGCGAAGACCGGATCGGCCAATTCATAAACCGTCTGCCAGTTGAAATCGTATTTGGGAACGAAAAGCAAGTCCTGCGATCGCCCGTCGGGGAATTGCGCCGTCACGCGCATGTCTTTTCCGCGCAGGTGCATGTGCGGCATGATCGAGCGAACGAACACATCCGCCGGCGTGCGGATCGAAGCATCCACCTCGTAATCGTCCGCTCCTGCGGGAATCGTGAACCAGCGGTTCGCCATGGGATAACTGCGCACCTGCTTGATGACCGGAGCCGTGCAGAACTGAACGCCGATGCTCGTCAGATCGCGCGCCTCTTGCCCCTTTTCCTTGTGATAGTGCATCTGAAGGACCAGAAGGGAATTCGCCTTTAGCGGGATGCCGTAGCCGTCGGGCAGAGGAGAGCGTTCGGTTCCGGGCGCGTAACCGCCGAGTCCGCCCGTCAGGCCGCCGCTCAAACCCGCGGGCCTTCCCTTGCGCAATCCGGCCAGTCGCTTCCGGAGCGGATGCGACGCGTCCTGCGAAAGATCGGGCGCGGTGAAGATGATGACGTGATGAACGACGGCGCGATTGCCGGGACGAACCTCGACCGACTTGATCCATCTATCCTCGGTCAATCCCGTGCGGATCGTCACGTAACGATATTCGTCCGCCAACTCGGGAGGAAGAATTTGCTCCTTGTCCATTTTGAAGACCATGTCCGGCCTGCCATTTTTCCAACCCTCCACGAATTTGCGTGGAGGCGGCATGTCGGCGGGATTTCCCATCGGCGTCGCTCCGTCCACCCACGCCGCGACTGTTTCGATTTCCTTTTGCGAGAGACTGCGGTCGTTCTTGAATTTGCCGATGCTCGGATCGGCGTGCCAAGGAGGCATTTGGCGCGTTTGAACCGCTTTCTTGATGGACTTGGCCCACGGTCGCGCGTCTTCATAGGTGAGGAGCGACATCGGCGCGGCTTCGCCGGGACGATGGCACTCCTGACAATGTTTTTGAAAAATCGGCGAGACATCCTTGGTGAAGGTGACTTCGGCGCGGGACCGCGAGATGGAAGCCAAAATCAAACAGGATGTCACGATGGACACCGTCCGGCTCGGAAAGCGATCTCTTCTCGTCATCTGGAAGCCTCCTGTTGCTCAATCTCCATTAAGAGTTTAACGCGAAGACGCCAAGACGCAAGGAGGTATGGACGATTTCCCCTGAGCGTCCTTGCGGCTTGGCGTCTCTGCGTTGAATTCTTTCGGTTGGTTTTATTCAGCGGAATCCGGCACCCCGCTTTTTCGGCAAACCGAAATGCGCCCTTCGTGTGGAGCTCGCGGAAATTGAACCTACGGCAGTTTGCTCGCGTGATGGAGAACATTCATTAGCGCCTCGGTGTCGGCGACGCCGTCTTCTTCGACAACCAAAACGTCCTTCCCCGCCGTCTCCATTTTCAGTGATTCCTTGCCGTCGGGATATTTGGTTTTGAGGAGTTTGCCGTAGGCATCGGCGAATTCCTTGGCTTCGGCTTCGGTATCCCAGCAGGTGTAAAGCAACAGCAAAAGATCGTCCCCCCTCTTGCGCTTGAAAACCGAGTAGGCGTCGCCGTTCCATCCCGCGGAGGCTGATTTGGCGTTTCGCTTCAGCCCAAATTCATTGAAGATCGTCCGCCATTGCAATTCGCCAATGCAATCGGCGTCGAGTTCTTCCCAATCCTTCAGGCTTGGCTCTTCTTCGAATTTGGGCCACTTCAACTTGACCGGTTTTTCTCCGGCGAACCATTTCTCCGGATGCAAAATCTGCGAGGTCGAGGCGGGAGGTCTTTTGGTGTAAAGCTCCTCGACCTTATCCCACCCTTTTTGCTGGACCGCAAAGATGAAACCCAACCCCTTGAGATACGCGCCGACGAGCGTGTCAATGATAAACGGCGGAAGCTCGTCCATCGTCTTGGCGGCTTCGTCCAAATCTCCCAATTCCAGTCCGGACATTTCCTCGCTTCGGAGCATCTGACGGATCATGTCGGTGTCCATGTTGGCCTGCATCCGGATCGTCATTTCCATCGTCGAGGCGTCCGGGATTTCGCCCGCCAAGTTCTTGGTCGCCCAGAGCGTCATGATGTAGGTCGCCTCTCCTTCGACGACCGATTGCCGCGCGAGCGTCTCGTCGTCGTTAAGCGTACCCTTCTCGCGGGTCAGCATGTATTGATCCAAATTGAAGTATTGATCCTGAAGTCCGTGATAAAGCTCGTGCGCGTAAACCGTTCCCAACATGAGCGGCGACATGTCGGTCATCAGAACGTAGAATGTTTTGGTTTCGGGATCGTAATAGGCGGCGGCTTGGCTGGTCATCACCTTTTTCGCCAGCGATTTGTAATCCTTGATCTCCGGTCCGCGATAAAGCCCCACCTTCTTCACGATCTTGCCGAAATTCGCCTGACGCTTTTCCGGCATTTCCTTGCTTAGCTCGCCATCGAGGTATTTCTCGAAATCGGCCATGGATTGATTCTCCACGCTCAACGGAGCCTTGAATTCGAGTCCGCGGATTTTGGCGACGTCGTCCATGATCTGATTGACCTGCGTCCCGACGCTCATTGGAAGGCTGTTGTCTTTAGGCTCCTTTTCCGCCGCCGCGCCAACGGAAATCCGTACACCGAGCGCGCAAAAAATGAGAAAAGAAGGAGCTTTGCCGACCAATTTCCTACGTTCAGGATAATGCATGGATGGATTTCCTTTAATCAGTTCTGCTCTTGGATTTCTTAATCTCTATTCGCCTTTTTAGCGTGCTTCGCGGGCAAGCAAGACTATCTTGTAATACGGCGCGGATCAACACGGATGACACCGAGGGAATTCTCAGCCGTGCCGATGCCGCAAACCCTCGCGGACGAGCGATTCCGCGTCGGCGTCGGGACCGAGAACCGAGAGCGCCTTGGCGACGGCTCTGCGCGCGGCCAAGGGTTGAAGGTCGAGAGCCTCCAGCGCGGAAACGGCGTCGCGCGCCCTGTCCGACTTCGGCTCGAATTCTCCGGCGGCGGGAGATGCGGCGGTCAAATCCGCCAGACGCGACGGCTCGATTCCCGCGCTGAGTCGTTTGACCCGCCCCTTGAGTTCGACCAAAAGTTTCTCCGCCGTCTTCATGCCGATCCCCGGAACCGCCTTTAACGTCTGCGCGTCGTTCTTGAGAATGATTTGCACCAATTGTTCGATGGAAAAATGGGAAAGGATCGCCAGACTGAGTTTGGGACCGACACCGCTGATGCCGAGAAAAATTTCGAAGACCTCGCGCTCGCCCCGCGTTTGAAATCCGTAAAGATCAAGCGCATCCTCGCGGACGTAGGTGACGACCCACAGCCGCGCCTCGGTTCCGATTTCGCCGAGCGATTGCGCCGTCCGCGACGAAACGTCCAATCCATAACCGACGCCGCCGACGTCGAGGACGACGTGGTTTTCCTCCTTGTGCGCGATGATGCCGGTGAGTTGCTCGATCATTGGAGTCGGATCTTCCGCATAGCGACCGTGAACTGGCGCTGGCTCTCTCGCCAGTATTCCCCTGCGATAATTTCACAGCCGGAGGCGGCTGTGCCATACCCAAATTTCAATCCTTGCTCGATTCGTTTTCATTCGATTTTTTTGGCGATGCGGCTTTTTTTCTTCGGATGTGCGACCTTTTCACTCTTGCGCGAGGCGAGCCATGCGCGGAATTCATTCGCTGTCAACGTGTTGATGACATCCTTGGCCTCAAGCCACCCTTTGCGCGCGATGCCGACGCCCAGCGGGATGTTGTCATATCCCGACGTGTGATGCGCGTCGGGATTGACGGCGAAGAGACATCCGGCCTTTTTTGCTTGGCGAATGAATCGCCAGTCCAAATCCAACCGATGCGGATCGGCGTTGATCTCGATGGCGACCTTGTGTTCGGCGGCGGTTGTCAAGACGTCGTCCAGATCGAATTCGTAGCCGTCGCGCTCAAGCAATAGCCTGCCGCTCGGATGACCCAAAATGGCCGTCGCGGGATGGGAGACCGCATTGCAGATACGGCGCGTCATCTCCTCTCTGCTTAGTTGAAACCGGCTGTGAACCGACGCGACGACGAAATCGAATCGCTCCAAAAATCGGTCGGGATAATCCAATTCTCCCTTGGCAAGAATGTCCGATTCGATTCCCTTGAAAATGACAAAGTCCTTGAAGGTCGGGTTGAGTTTGTCAATTTCCTCGTGCTGGCGCAGAACGTCGGCCTCCTTCAATCCTCCGGCGTAGGCGGCGGATTGGCTGTGATCGCAGATGCCGAGATAAGAATATCCGGCGGCTTGGGCCGCGCGCGCCATTTCGGCCAGAGTTGATTTGCCGTCGCTGTAGGTCGTGTGGCAATGCAGAACGCCGCGCACGTCATCCATTGTGAGGAGATTCGGCAATTCGTCCGCTTCGGCGGCCTCGATCTCCCCTTGATCTTCGCGCATTTCCGGCTCGATGTAACGCAGACCCAAACGCTTGTAGATATCGGCTTCGTCCTTGCAGGGGAGCGCGGTTTCCTTGTCGTCGGGGAAGAGGCCGTATTCATTGAGTTTGAACCCCATCTTTTTGGCGCGCCCCCGCAGATGGGTGTTATGCTCCTTGCTTCCGGTGAAGTAATTGAGCGCGGCGGCGAATTGCGCGCGATCCACGACGCGCAAATCGGCGGGAATGCCGTTGCGCAGAAGAACACTGCTTTTGGTTTCGCCGTGGCCGACGACGCGCTCGACGTTCGGATCGTTCACGAAGGCTTCCATCACGGTTTCGGGCGCGTCGCTCTCCACGACGAAATCCAAATCCTTGATCGTTTCGCGTCGGCGACGGACGCTTCCGCCCAGTTCGATCCGGCGGACGACCTTGAGCTTTTTCAGTTGGTCCAAAATTTCTCCGGCGGCGTCCAGCGCGACGTCGAGACGATGCCTACCTGAAAATTTCCTGCGTTGCTCGATCCCCGCCAAAATGTTTTCCGCGCTTTTGGGGCCGAACCCGGCCAACGCGGCGATGGAGCCGTCCTTGGCTCCGGCCTCCAGCTTCTCCATGTCCACGACGCCGAGTTTGTCCCAGAGCGCCTTGGCTTTTTTCGGTCCAAGTCCCGGAATCGTCATCATGTCAAGGAGTCCCGGCGGAATTTCCTTCTTCAATTTTTCGCTGGCGGCGATTTTTCCCGTGGCAACCCATTCTTCGATGTGTTCGGTCAATCCCGCGCCGATTCCCTTGACGCCTTTCAATGTTCCCTGCGTCAGCCAATCGGCGGGGTCGCCTTCGAGTCCTTCCAGCGCGCGAGCGGCGTTTTCATAAGCGCGACAGCGAAACGGATTCTCGCCGCGCAATTCCATCATTGCGGCGTAATCGCGGAATAGAGAGGCCAGTTCGGCTTTGGTTCCGGGCATGAGTTTCGCGGTTCAGATAAGGGGACCGCGCGAAAGGAACCCGCGATAAATCACGAAATCACTTGAATGGATTGCCGGCGGGAATATCCGACGGTTTGGTTTCAGGTTTTTTCGCCGGTTCGGCGGGAGCTTGGGGAGGCGGTGGAATTTCCAACGCCGGTTGGGATTCCTTTTTGGCTTCCGGCTTCGCTTCGGGTTTTCCCTCTGGCTTGGCTTCGGGTTTGGTCTCAGGCTTGCCTCCGGCAGTTGCCGCCGTCGCTCCATCGGCGGGCTTCGGTCCTTCTTTACCCGGCTGAGCCGGGGGAGCCGCGCCGGTCGCAGCCGGAGCGGCTCCTTTGTCGCCCGAAGCCGGAGTCCCCGGAGGCGGAACGACCGGGACCTTGGGAGCGGTTCCCTTCCCCGCGCCTTTCTCAGTCAGCGACTTGACGGCTTCTTGAAACGCCTTGATCTCCGCCGAGCCGGAATTCTTCGGATAAACTTCCTTGGCGTATTGCTTGGCGATTTGAAGTCCGAAGGTTCGACGCGCCTCGTCCCGTTCTTCAACCGTCTTGCGTTGGATGTCCAATTTGGACAATTCGTTTTCCGCGCGCCCTTTTTCGCGAGCCGTCACGTCTTTTGCGGCAAGGACGCCTTTGGCCTGTTCGATCGCCACGTCCAGATAACGGGCCGCTTCAACCCCCGTACTCATCTGGGCCTGATAACGCGCCAATTTGACGGTCAGGAACCGCAATTCGACGCTGTCGGGAGCGGCTTTGGTCGCCTCCTGCATCTGATCCATCGCCGCGTTATATTGAATGTGATCAAGCGCGTCCAACGCCTTATCATAAGCGGCCTTCGCCTCCTTGGGCAAATGCGCGACCACTTTTTCATCCAGAGGCATGTAGGTGAATCCGACCGCGCCCGCGCGAGCGGCCAAGCCGATCACCCCGACCATCCACGCAACGCCGACAAATCGGCGCGATAGGACTGTTCGCATGATGGATTTCATGTTTCGCACCTCCAAGAAAGCATCAACCTGTCTTTCCCATGCTTCCGCTTAGCGAAATACCTAACCCCAAATGCGGGACAATCCGCAAGTGAAAAAGGGATTCCCCGTGTGGGGTCGAAGGGAAACTGCTTGACCTCGTCCGACCGCTTGATAGCATGGTAGGGAGCGAATGTCGGGGCGTGGCGCAGTCTGGTAGCGTACCTGCCTTGGGCGCAGGGGGTCGCTGGTTCAAATCCAGTCGCCCCGACCATTTCAGAATCGAATCCTGTATTCAAAACACCATCGCGCACATGAGTCCGGGCAACAGCGCCCGATCCAAGCAACGAGCCGCCGGTGGAACGATCCCTACAAGGGAAGCGTGACTTCAATCTCGCCGCCGGTTTGATCCGGTTTGATTTGAAAGCCGACCTTTTGCGCGAGGGATAACATCGCCGAATTGTCCGAAAGGACATGGCCGACAATCTCCTTCATGCTCCGAGCTCGGCAGTAACGAATAATCTTTTCAAGAAGCAATCGCCCCAATCCCTGCCCCTTGAAATCGGAGCGGACGATGATTGCAAATTCAGCCTTCGTGTTGTCGGGATCGCACACGACGCGCACGACGCCGAGCGTTTCGGGTTTTCCACGTCCGTTCGGCGTAGTCGCAATGAAGGCCATTTCGCGGTCGTAGTCAATCTGCGTGAGACGCGCCATTTCGGTGTGCGGGATTTCCCGGATCAATCCGAAAAAGCGGTAGTGAACGTCCTGCGGATCCAATCGTGACTGAAATTCATGGTGCTGGGGCTCGTCCTCGGGCCGTATGGGACGGAACAAGAGGCGTTTGCCGGAAGGAAGCGCGACGGATTCCTCCAATTCCCGCGGATAAGGCCGGATCGCCAAGCGATCCGGACCGGTTTGTGTTGTTTGAGTCACGCGGATTCGCGCGTCGAGGGCGAGCGCCCCTCTCTCATCGGCGTAAAGCGGATTGATGTCCAACTCCATGATCTCGGCAAAATCCACGACGAGTTGCGAAATTTTAAGCAACGTCAGTTTGACGGCGTCGAGATCGGCAGGGGGATGATCGCGGTAACCGCAGAGAAGTTTTGCAATCCGCGTGCGGGAGATCAATTCACCCGCCAGATTCATGTTCAAGGGAGGAAGCGCGACCGCGCGGTCCCCGATGAGTTCGACGGCGGTTCCGCCGTGGCCGAACAAAATTACCGGACCGAAAATCGGATCGGTCGTCGTTCCGACGATCAATTCAAAGGCGCGGGGGCGCCGCGCCATGCGTTGCACGGTGAAGCCGTCAAGCCGGGCGTTCGGGCGAATTTTCGCGATCCGTTGCAAGATGCCTTCCGCCGCGGCGCGAACTGATTCCGGCGTTTCAAGGTCCAGCGCGACTCCCCCCACGTCGGACTTGTGCGTGATTTCTGGAGAAAGGATTTTGAGCGCGACGGGAAATCCGAGCCGTTGGGCTTCTTTAACGGCCTCCTCTGCGGTCATGGCCGTCACCGTTTCCACCACCGGGACCCCGTAGGCCGACAGGACGTCCTTGGCTTCCGGTTCGTTCAAAACGGCGCGTCCCTCCGCCAGCACCTTGTCGAGAATCGCGCGCGCCCTTCCTTTGTCGAAGACGAATTCCGACGGCGCGGAGGGGGGCGTCTGCATCAACGCCTCCTGATTGCAACGATAATTTACGAGGTGCATGAAGGCTCGCACCGCTTTTTCCGGGGTGTCGTAGGATGGAATTCCCGCCTCCGCAAAAATCCGTCGCGCGGCCTCCGCCGGTTCGCCGCCAAGCCAATTCGTGAGAACGTTTCCTTTCCCGTTTTTCAGCGCCTCGGCCACCGCCCGCGCCGCCTCCTCGCTCGGCGCGATGGCCGTCGGGACGTGCAGGATGAGCAGGGCGTCGTAATTGGGGTCTTTGAGGGCGATCTTGACCGCCGCGGCAAAGCGGTCCGGCGGCGAATCGCCGATGATGTCAATCGGGTTTCCATGCGACCACAAATCCGGAAGGATGCCGTTCAGTGTTTCCATGGTTTGGGGACCCACTTCGGCGAGCCTTCCGCCGGACGCGATCAGAGCGTCCGTGGCGATGACGCCCGGTCCGCCGCCGTTGGTGAGAATCATCAACCGATTGCCCGCGACGGAGCGCGAGCGGGTCAGCGTTTCGGCGGCGTCGAAAAGCTCGTCAATTTGATAAACCCGCAACATGCCCGCGCGCCGAATCGCCGCGTCGAAAACCTCGTCCGATCCCGCCAGCGCCCCGGTGTGCGTGGTCGCGGCCTTGGCTCCTTCGGCGACGCGCCCCGCCTTGATCGCCAGAACGGGCTTGTTCCGCGCCGCCGCGCGCGAGGCGGACATGAACTTGCGCGCATCCCGGATGGATTCGATGTAAAGGAGGATGGCGCGGGTCGCCGGATCCATCGCCAGATAATCAATCATGTCGCCGAAATCAATGTCGGCTTTGTCCCCCAGCGAAATAAAATAGGAGAAACCAATGTTGTTCGAGTTGGCCCAATCGAGGACGGCGGTGCATAGCGCTCCCGATTGCGAAAGAAACGCGATATTGCCGGGCCGGGCTTGAACGTGGGAAAAACTGGCGTTCAAGCCGATGCTCGGGGCGATCAATCCCAGACAATTGGGACCCAGCAATCGCAAGGAATGGGGACGCGCGGCGTCCAGCGCCATTTGTTGCAGGGTTCGTCCGTCGGATCCCTTGGCCTGCGATAATCCCGCCGCGACGATGATCGCGGCCTTGGTTCCTCGCGCGCCTAGTTCCGCGATGAACCCCGGCACAAGTTCAGGCTTGGTCGCCACCACCGCCAAATCAGGCGTCAAGGGGAGACTTTCGATATTCGGATAAGCCAGCACCCCTCCAATTGCGGAATACTTCGGATTGACCGGCATGATCGGGCCGGAGAAGCCCCCTCGAAGCAGATTGCTCATCAGCACCGTTCCGACCCGACGCGGGATCGTGGACGCTCCAATGACGGCCACCGAGGAGGGATTCAGAAGGGAATTAAGATTACGTATGCTCATTGGAATTCGAATCGAAGGATACGGCTTGCCTAGGCAACCGCCAAGGCGCGTGAAAGAGGCAGGAAGCAAACCAAATGCCAGCGCATTTCCGCGCCGGTTTTGAATTTCGGCGCTATCTCGCCAAGGCACGCCCCTTGCTTTCCCTCTAGAATGTTGCAAGGCTTGCAACATCGCAAGGGGAGATTAGGGAGCGACGTCTTTCGAGACTTCGATTGCAGAGGTAGAGCGTGCCCGAAACGACGATTCAAGAGTCCAAAGGGATGCGGGGGTATAGGAAACTGGCTTTGGCCGGGCCGATGCCGTATCTGATCATTGCGGGCATCGTCGCGGTGACGACCTTCTTCGCTTTCCATGTGAAGGATTTCAAAATGGACGCCTCCAGCGATTCCATCACGCTGGAGAACGACCGGGACTTGAAATACTACGACCAAACGCGGGAGATTTTTGGCTCGGACGATTTCGTTTTCGTCGTCCTGTCTCCGCGCGAGGACCTATTCTCGAATCCCACTTTGGACGGCATCGGAAAACTGGCGGAGGACCTCAAGTCCCTCCCCGGCGTCGAGGCCGTTTCGAGCATTCTTTCGGCTCCCCTGTTCCACAGTCCCGACGTTTCGCTTTTCAAAATGGCGAATGACTTCCGGACGCTTGGCCAAGGCAACGCCGATCCCGCCTTGGCGAGAAAGGAGTTAGTCTCAAGCCCCCTGTTCAGAAACTACCTGATCAGCGAGGATGGAACGAAAACCGTCATTCAGGCGAGGTTCAAAGGGAATCCGGAATTCACCAAGCTGGCGTTGCGCCGTTATTCGTTGCGCGACCGGAACCGCGAAGGAACGCTGACGACGGAGGAAAAGCAGGACCTCCTACGGATCGAGAAGGATTACCGGCGGGAATATCAGAACTATTCCGCGCGTCGGGACGCCAACATCGCCGCCGTGCGCCAAGTCCTGCAAAAGCATCAGTCGCTCGGCGCTCTTCATCTGGGCGGAGTTCCGATGATCGTCTCGGACATGGTCGGTTTCATCCGGCACGATATTCTTCTCTTCGGCGTTTTGGTGATAGTCTTCTGCGTGTTGATGATGGCGCTGATCTTCCGGCGCCTGAAGCTGTTTCTGCTTCCGATGCTCGCTTGCGTGACGACGGTCGTCCTCATGGTCGGATGGTTGGGATACACCGACTGGCACACGACCGTGGTGACGGCAAATTTCACGTCGCTCCTTCTCATCATGACCACGGAAAATGCCATTCTGCTCGTGACGAAATGGCGGCAGTTGTTGGGGATGTATCCGGAGAAGTCCACGAGGGAATTGGTCGCGCTGATGACGGTTCCGGTGGCGATCCCCTGCGCGTTTGCCACGTTCACCACTCTGGTCGGCTTTGCATCGCTGGTCGTCAGCGGGATTCGCCCCATCATGGATTTTGGGGTGATGATGACCCTCGGACTGATCGTCGGCTTTGCCGTCTGCTTCCTTTTGATTCCCGCGTTGCTGGTCATTCTTCCCAAAGAACGCCCGATCCAAACTTCGGAACTGGCCGAATCGTCCGATTCGACGATTTCGATTTTTGCGCGACTCGCGGCAAGCCGGCCGATGACGATCATCGCGGCGGCGTTGCTTGTGCTCTCGGTCGGGTTTGCCGGAACCCGGCGATTGACCGTGGAGAACAAATTTCAGGATTACTTTCGGAAGAGCACGGAAATCTACAAGGGGATGACGCTGGTTGACCAACAGCTGGGCGGGACGACGCCGCTGGAGGTGGTGCTGGACGGGGATAAGCCGGATTATTGGCTTGAGCCTGAAAATCTCGCCAAGCTTCGTAAAACTCACGACTACCTCGCTTCGCGTCCTGAGATCGGCAAAGTCCTCTCCCCCGACACGCTGGTCCGTATCCTTGAAGGGGTGAACAACGGCAAACCGGTTCCCAAGAGCGTCATGAAGCTTGCGCGCCAGAGCCTCCCGGAAGATCTATCGCGGGAAATCCTTCATCCCTACATCACGTCCGATTTTCGCCAAGCGCGGATCACGATGCGGGTGAAGGAATCCTACTCGGCGTTGAATCGAAAATCTCTTTTGGATGGAATCAACGCGTATTTGGAAAAGGAGGGAGGATTCAAGTTGGGAACTGACGCGCACGTCACGGGGATGTTCGTTCTCTACAATAACATGTTGCAGACGCTTTTCAGCTCGCAAATCGCAACTTTAGGATCGGTTTTCGTGACCTGCTTCTTAACCTTCACGCTCCTATTCCGAAATGTTTGGCTGGCGCTCATGGCCTTGACGCCCAACATTCTGGCGGTCACCGTCATTTTGGGAACCATCGGCTGGCTCGGAATCCCGCTGGACATGATGACGATCATGGTCGCGGCAATCACCTTCGGCCTCGCCGACGACAACGCCATCCAATACATCTACGCCTTCAAGAAGGAATTTCCAAAGGATCGGGATTACCGGGCGGCGATGTATCGTTGTCACAATACGATCGGGCGGGGATTGTCCTACTCCATGATCACGCTTGTCGCCGGATTCGCGATTTTGGCTTTTTCCGATTTCATGCCGACCGTTTATTTCGGCATCTTCACCGGCCTTGCGATGTTCCTCTCGCTGATCGCCTCGCACAGCATCCTGCCGCTTCTGATTATTTATTTGAAGCCCCTTGGACGCGGACACCGAGCGACGCCAAATCAAGAGCTGGCGAAGTATCCGGGATCAAATATGGACGAAGCCGCGTAGAGCGATCTTGGAAATTGCGCGTTTGATTTCATTCGCGAGACGGAGGCTGGCCCCGCCATGCGGACTTAACCCTTATGATGAACCCGCAAGTCGTCGGCGAACGGAAACGACGCTGTCGGGATTGAGCGAGATGGAATCAATTCCGGCCTCAACGAGAAAATCGCAAAATTCAGGATAATCGCTGGGAGCTTGGCCGCAAATCCCGACGTGGGAATCCGCCCGATGCGCCTTTTCGATCAGTTCACGAATGAGCGATTTGACCGCCGGATTTCGCTCGTCGAAGAGCGAGGCCAACAATTCGGAATCGCGGTCAATTCCCAGCGTCAACTGTGTAAGGTCGTTGCTACCAATCGAAAACCCGTCGAATCGTTTGGCAAATTCGGCGGCGAGAATCACGTTGGAGGGAATTTCGCACATCACGTAAATCTGAAGTCCTCCTTCGCCCCGTTTAAGTCCCTCCGCCGCCATGACCTCCAACACGCGATCCGCTTCCTCCAAGGTCCTGCAAAAGGGAATCATCAGGACGATGTTGTCCAAGCCGATGACCTCGCGGGCGTATTTCATCGCCTGACATTCGAGCGCGAAACCGGGGCGATAGCGGTCGCTGTAGTAGCGCGACGCCCCGCGGAATCCGATCATCGGATTTTCCTCCTTCGGCTCGAACTCCGCCCCGCCGATCAGGTCCGCGTATTCGTTGGTTTTGAAATCGCTCATCCGCACGATCACCGGTTTGGGATATTGCGAGGCGGCGATCATTGCCACGCCGCAGGCGAGCGTCCTGATAAAAAATTGGCTCGGAGATTCGTCATGCGACGCGCGTTCTCGAATTTTCTTTCGGGCCGCTTCGTCCTTGAGCGACTCCGACCGGACCAGCGCCATCGGATGGATGCCGATCTCGTTGTTGATGATGAATTCCATGCGGGCCAGACCTATTCCGTCCACCGGTAAACGCCACCATTGGAACGCCGACGCCGGATCGGCAAGATTCATCATGATTTTTGTTTTGATCGGCGGAAGTTCCTCCAGTTTGATTTCTTCCCGCTTGAATTTGAGCGCTCCCTCATAAACGACTCCCTCCTGCCCTTGCGCGCAGGAGAGCGTGACCGATTGGCCTCCATGAAGAACGCGGGTCGCGTCCCCCGCGCCGACGATGGCCGGGATGCCGAGTTCCCTGCTGACAATCGCCGCGTGGCAGGTGCGCCCCCCGTGGTCGGTGACGATTCCCGCCGCCTTCTTCATGATGGGAACCCAATCGGGATCGGTCATCTCGGCGACGAGAATAGAGCCGGGTTTGAAATGTCCGATCTCGTTCGCGCGCCGTATGACGCAGACTTCGCCGGAGACCATCGCCTCGCCGACGCTCCGGCCGCGGGCTATGATCCGTCCCGTTTCCTCGAGGCGATAAGTAACGAGCGCGCCGGCCGCGCGTCGGCGTTGGACCGTTTCGGGCCGGGCCTGCACGATAAAGAGTTTTCCCGTCTCGCCGTCCAATGCCCATTCGATGTCCATAGGCACCGGTTGCCCCGCGCGCAACGAGTTGTGCCGCTCGATGGCGACGGCCCAATCGGCGAGTTGAAGGATGTCGGTTTCCTCCAGCGCGAAGCGATACCGTTCTCCCGCAGTCGTGTCAACGTTGCGCGTCGTGTGACGCCCCCCGGTCGCAAAGATCATCTTTTTTTCCTTTGCTCCAAGCGTCTTGCGGAGGATGGGCTTTTTGGATTTGTCGCCGAGCGGAGGTTTGAAGACGTAATACTCGTCGGGATTGACAGTTCCCTTGACGACGTTTTCGCCCAATCCCCAAGCCGCGTTGACGAGAATGACATTGGGGAAGCCAGTTTCGGTATCGAGCGTGAAGATAACTCCCGACGCCCCTTTGTCGGAGCGGACCATGCGTTGGACGCCGATGGAGAGGGCGACCTTCATGTGATCGAATCCGTTGGCTTCGCGGTAGGTGATCGCGCGGTCGGTAAAAAGCGAGGCGTAGCAGTCCCGGCACGCCTCGATCAATTCGTGCTCCCCTTCGATGTTGAGGAAAGTTTCCTGCTGACCCGCGAAACTCGCGGTCGGAAGGTCTTCGGCGGTTGCGCTGGAGCGGACGGCGACGCTGATCGAAGCGATTCCCTCACGGTCGGCGAGAGCGCGATAAGCCGCCGTGATTTCGTCGCGCAGATCGGAGGGAATCGTCGCGCCTTTGAATAGTCGGCGGATGGCGCGGCCCGTTTTTGCCAGTGATTCGTTGTCCGCGCCCCGATTCTTCAAGAGGGCGATGATCGGCTCGCGAAGGTTGTTCTCGTCCAAAACCCGCCAATAAGCCTCGGCTGTCGTCGCAAAGCCCATCGGAACTCGAATTCCTTGTCCGGTCAGTTCGCGGATCATCTCGCCCAAGGAGGCGTTTTTCCCGCCGACCGAGGCCACGTCATCGAGAGAAACTTCATCGAACCGACGGATGTATTTCATGGCGCGTTGCTTTTCAGTCGCGGGAATCGGCGGAGTGAGAATCGGTTGCATGGCGTTCGCTTTTGTTTCGAGGCGGTTCTTCATCCTCGCGCAACCATGTTGCGTCGGGTCGGTCAAATTCCAACGTATGGGAGAAAGAGCGAAAAGCGTGCCCGATCCGGGATTGGGAAAGACCCATCGCTCGCATCAGATTTGTCTGGGCGGCCAAATTCGGCTGTTCCATAGCCCCGAAACAACCGTAGCAACCGCGGTCATATGCCGGGCAGATCGCGCCGCAACCCGCCTGCGTCACCGGACCGAGGCAAGGCTCTCCCCTTGCAACCGTCACGCAGACGTTGCCGCGACGCTTACACTCCACGCAGACGCTGTAAGTCGGAACGGAGGGACGCTTGCCCAGCAGGAACGCCGTGACGACCTCGCGGAGTTGGTCCTTGTTGATCGGACAGCCGCGCAACTCGAAATCCACGTGAACGTGGTCGCCGATGGCCGTCGAATGGCGGAGGGAGTCAATGTATTCAGGGCGCGCGTAAACGGCTTGGAGAATTTCGTCGTAATCGCGCCAGTTGCGCAACGCCTGAATCCCGCCGGAGGTCGCGCATGCGCCGATGGTGATGAGCCGACGCGACATCGCGCGTATTTTTCCGATTCGCTCACGGTCCGAGGCGGTGGAGATCGAGCCTTCGACAATGGCCAGATCGTAGGGATTTTCGGGCGTCGCCTCACCCACGGCGGAACTGATTTCAAGAAACTGCGCGATCTCGATGTTCGCCACGAATTGGCGGAGAACTTTCAGTTCGTCGAGGAGGTCCACAAGCTGGAGTTGGCAACCGTCGCACGAGGCGAACTTGAAGACGGCGAGCTTGAGACGATGGTCGGGTGAATCGCTCATGATCTTATCGGTCCATGAGATCAAACACAAAGACACAAAGGAGGCACAAAGAACGAACGCCGTTCAGCATCCTTGGCCGTTTCTTGGCGCCTAGGCGGTTGGTCTTCAAAACCCCTCCCTGCCGAGCCATCGTTTGATCTTTCCATATGAGAAAATCGGCCCGTCCTTGCAGACGAACTCCGGTCCCAGTTGGCAATGGCCGCAAAACGCGACCGCGCATTTCATGTTCCGCTCCATCGAAACGAAAATCTGATCCTCCGGAATTTCGCGGTCCAGCGATTCCTGAACCACGGATTTCATCATGATTTCCGGACCGCAAGTCAAGACGACGCTTCCCGCGCCCCGCAGACTGAGCTTGCGGATCAACGACGGCACGAGACCGCGTTCCCCGCGCCACTTTTCATCGGCGCGGTCCACGGTCGCCAAAACCTCAATCCCTCCGGCTCGCCATCGCTCGTATTGAGGCGCGAAAAGAAGATCGGATACCGTTTTTGCTCCGTAACAAACGACCACGCGCCCGTAATCGGCGCGACGGCGCAACGCCTCCTCGATCACCGGAACCAAAGGCGGAAGGCCGATTCCCCCCGCGACGAGGACCAAATTTTTTCCGCGCGCTTCTTCGAGGGGCCATCGTGAGCCGAATGGTCCGCGCAATCCGATCACGTCTCCCTCCTTTTCGCGCCCCAGAGCATTGGTCGCCTGACCGACCATGCGGATCGTGTGGCCGACGCGTTCGGGTACGGCGGGATCGCTTGCGATGGAGATCGCGGCCTCGCCGACGCCGAAGGCGTAAAGCATGTTGAATTGCCCGGGCGCGAAGGTGTAATCGCGCCGCGCCGTCGGATCAGCCAATTCCAATTCCAGCGTGATGACCCCTTCGGCTTCGTCAATTCTTCGGACGATCCGCGCCGAATGAACGCGCCAAGGATCGCTCCGCAACGCGGCGGGCGCGACGGGACAGGATTCGGTCATCGGGCCGCTCATCCCACCATGCCTCCCTGCTCGCCTCCGCGAATCGAAGCGACCTCGGCGGTAATGTCAATTCCCGGCGGACACCAAGTAATGCAACGCCCGCATCCGACGCAACCGAGCGTTCCGAATTGCTCCTTCCACGTCGCAAGTTTGTGCGTCATCCATTGGCGGTAGCGGTCCTTGATTGTCGGTTGGCGTCCGCCGCCGTGAAGGTGCGAAAATTCCAGCGTGAAGCACGACGACCAGAGCCGCAGACGCTCGGAATGGTCGCCGCGCAGATCGTTCGCGTCCTCGACGGTCGAACAAAAGCAGGTCGGGCAAACCATCGTGCAATTCGCGCAGGAGAGACAACGCGCCGCGACCTTCTCCCACTGCGGGTGATCGAGATTGCTGACGAGCAACTCGGGAAGATCGGCGACGTAGAGTTCTCGCCCCATGTGGTTGCGCGCCTCCTCCAGCAATCGGTCGGCGGTTTGCAGATCGTCCGGCGTGGCTTCGCGGCGCGGAACGGAGTCAACGAGACTCGCCCCCGTGGCGGTTCCGATCTCCACCATGAAGCGATCCTCCAATTCCGTCAACGCCAGATCGAAACCCGCCTCGGCGCGGGGACCGGTTTTCATCGAGGCGCAAAAACAGGTTCCTCCCGGATGAACGCAGTTGACCGCGATGAGAATGGTTTGATCGCGCCGGATCTTGTAATGCGGATCAACGAACGGTCCGCGCACAAAAACGGTGTCCTGAATGTCTATCGCGGCCAGCTCGCACGCGCGAACGCCGATGAATGCGATCTTCGGGTGTGGCGCCGTGAGATCGGGACTGTCGCACTCCATCCCGCTTGAAGTTTTCGTCACGCGGAGCAACGTCAGTCTCGGCGGAAAAAGAAATTGCTTCCACGAATGAGGTCCGACGACGAAATCGAACATCCGGCCCTCGCGCCCCTTCTTGAGCCGATAATAGCCCGCCTCCTGCTCGTCCACCCACCCGACGGGCAAGTCCTTAATTCCCGCGACGTCGTCGTAAATGATCGCGCCGTCCCCCAGCGTCGGACCGATCGCGCGGTAGCCGCGCTCCCGCAACGCCTGAATGACAAGATCAAGCGCGGGTTTTTCGATGATGATGGTCGTTCCGGGCTTCACAATTTCATTCTACCTCAGGCCCAACCCCCAATTCTTTGAGTAATTCGCGGGTCAGATTTTTGGCGGAGCGTTCGACGTCGCCGGAAAGACGATTCCCTGCCTCAAAATTCGTTCCGACGATTCCCCATAGGCGAACCTCCGCCTTGCGGCGTCCCAGCGCGGTCGCGAGCCGCAAAAGTTCGGCGAGACTCAAACCGTGAGTCGAAACCAAATGAGCGGAGGATTCCAGCGCGGGAGGATCGCCGGGATGAATTCGTTTGCGAAGGACGTAGCCGGGATTGCTTCTCACGGCTCGCGCGGCGTCTATGAACCAAACTTCGCCGGGAGCGTCCAGCAATTCCACCATCTCCGGTCCCGGAGCGGAAATCGTTTCAAGGCGAACCAACGATGGAACCTTAGAATGGCGAAGCCGTTCAATCACCCGAGGACCCACTCCGTCATCCCCGGCCATCGGATTGCCGAGGCCGATGATCGTGATGGTCTTCTCCACGGACTTGCTCATCGAACCCCCTCAACAAATTCGCGGGAGTTGTTCGCCGCTGAGCATGTCCAGCGGCCTTTCGGCGCCAAGAGCGGTGCGGACGATCACGTCGGCCCGCGGCGCGGCGACGACCTTGCCGATGATGACCGCGTCGCGTCCCGCCTCGGTTTCACGCATCGCCCGCAGAGCCATTTCCGCATTTGCTTCAGGCACGAACGCGACCATCCTCCCCTCGCAGGCGACGAACATCGGATCAAGCCCGAGGATTTCGCAGGCTGACGCGACGGTCGGTCGAACCGGAACGGCCCGTTCGTCAATCACAAACCTGCAACGGCACGCGACCGCGAGTTCGTTCAGCGCGGAGGAAAGCCCGCCCCGCGTCGCGTCGCGCATCGCGTGAACCTCCGTCGCGCCGATCAAGGTTTCCGCCAGCGACCAAAGCGGTTGCGTGTCCGAAACGATGGGGGAATCAAATTCCAATCCCTCTCGCGCCGACATGATCGCCATGCCGTGGTCGCCGATGGGGCCGCTCAACAGAATTGCGTCCCCGGGCACGATCCGCGCGGGACTGGGACCCGGATCGGCGATTCGCTCACCGACGCACGTTGCCGCGATCATCAAGCCCGGCTCCGCCGCGCCGGAACGCTCGATGACCTTCGTGTCGCCGCAGACGATTCGCAAGCCGGGGGCGGAACGGTCAACGGCAATCCGCATGGAACGCACGATGCGCCAGAGCCGCTCGATTTCCAATCCCTCTTCAAGAATGAAGGCGGCGGAAATCGCCAGAGGCCGCGCGCCGCAAACCGCCGCGTCGTTCACCGCGCCGTGAATCGCCAGAGAGCCGATGTCCCCTCCGGGGAAAAAAATGGGACGCACCACGTAGGAATCGGTCGTGATCGTAATTTTGGGGTTGGCAAGATCGAGATTGGCTCCATCCCCGCGTTGCGCGAGCGCGGGATTGTCGAACGCGGGAAGAAACACGCGCTCGATCAAATCTTGGGTCAATCTTCCGCCGCCGCCGTGGGCAATGCTGATGCGCTCATAATCGGATCGCGGAATCGGACATGCGCCGAGCGACGCCGGAGACGAAACGGAGGAAGTCATCGGACCGCCGCCATTCCCGCGCCGTGCCGCGCATAGCGATGATAGGCGGCGCAGGCTCCCTCGGACGAAACCATCGGCGCGCCGAGCGGACGGTCCGGAGTGCAACGAATTCCAAACGCGGGACATTGATGCGGCTTGAGCTTTCCCTGAAGCACCAACCCCGCGAGACACTCCACGCTCTCACCGACTTCGATTTGATCCAAGTCGAATTTCCGTTCGGCGTCGTGCGTAGCGAAACGCTCGCGCAACCGCAACCCGCTTTTCGGAATCACTCCCAGTCCCCGCCACGCGCGATCCACAGACTCGAACACCTCGGCGATCAATTTTCGCGCCGCGCTGTTTCCCTCGCGCCGCACCGAGCGGGAATACTGGTTTTCAACTTCGCATCGCCCGGATTCCAATTGTTCCGCCGCCATCAAAATTCCCTGCAGGATGTCAACCGGCTCGAACCCCGTGACGACAATCGGTTTGCGGAATCGTCCGGCAAGCGGAAAATAATCCTCGTATCCCATCACCGTGCAAACGTGCCCCGCCGCGAGGAAGGCGTCAATCCGGTGGTCGGGTTGCGAGAGGAGGAATTCCAGCGCGGCGGGAACGGTGACGTGCGAGACGAGCAGACTGAAATTCTCGATACCTTCCGCGAACGCCTGCCAAACCGCCATGCCGTTGGCGGGGGCGGTGGTTTCAAAACCGACGGCGAAGAAAACGACCTCGCTCTTGGGATTTTTGCGGGCGATCTTCAGCGCGTCCAGCGGGGAATAGACCATGCGGACGTCACCGCCGTCGGCCTTTGCCGTGAGCAAATCGCCGTGCGAACCGGGAACGCGCAACATATCCCCGAAGGAACAAAGGATAACGCCCGGACGCGACGCGAGTTGGATCGCTTTGTCTATCAACTCAATCGGCGTCACGCAGACGGGACAGCCGGGGCCGTGAATCAACTCGATCTCCGGCGGCAATAGCCGGTCTATGGCCTGCTTGACGATCGTGTGAGTCTGTCCGCCGCAAACCTCCATGATTCGCCATGGGCGGCGCGTTCGCGCGCGGATCAGCCCCAGCAAGGATGCGACGGCTTCGGGATCGCGGTATTCGGCGAGATATTTCACCGCAGTTCGCCCAGTTCATCCATTTCGCGCAGATAGTCGAAGACGCGGAGCGCCTCGGTCTCCTCAATGCGGCTGATGGCGAATCCGGCGTGGACGATGACGTAATCGCCGATTCGCGCCTCCGGAACGTAGGCGAGCGATATTTTTCTCGAGACGCCGCCGAAATCCACCTTTCCTTCGGCAAAGTTGGGATGCCGCTCATTGGGAGCGATTTCGATGATTCGTCCGGGAATTCCAAGGCACATGAATAAAATTAAGAGCCAGAGCCGGAGCAAGAGCAAGAAGTATTCAGCGGGGTGTGTTGCTTTTTGGGACTCAGCCGCATTTGAGGCAACCGAGCCGCGCGATCCGGCAGGAACGACCACGCAATCATCGCCGGGGAGACCGCGCTTCCTCCCCTCCCTTCCACCATGGAGAAATCATGGAGAAACAAATTGCTTTTATAATAAACGCTCCCTTCGCCCAAGGAAGATACTTTTGTCTACGAACCACGCTAAGGACGCGAATCATGTCAAAAGTTGGGTGCATCTCCCGGACGATCCGAGACGGTCAAGTTTTCTGGACGCGAAGGCCAAAATTATGATACAAACACGTTTTGATTTTAGACTCCAAACCCAGCGAGGATGAGACGAATGAGCGAGGAACTGATCAATCATTACAAGGCCGACGAACGCGAAACATGCTTTTTGCTCTTTGAGCAGTTTCGGATTCAAGACTTGTTCAAAAGTGAAACGTATTCGGCATTCACGGAGGAGGATTCGCGGACGATCCTCAGCGAGGCGTTGAAGTTCGCCACGCGCGAAATCGGCCCGCTCAACTCCTACGCCGACCGCGTCGGTTGTCAGTTCGATCCGCAGTCCGGCAAAGTTACCGTTCCGCCGTTGCTCAAGGACCTCCAGAAGAAATACATCGAAAACGGCTGGCATCTCTTGCGGACCAGCCCCGAGTTCGGCGGACAGCGCGCGCCGTTCGCCTTGACCCTCTGCGTCAGCGAATTCATCACCGGCGCGTGCTCCGCGTGGATGATGTATTCCGGCCTGACGCAGGGAGCCGCGCATTTGATCGAGGCGCTCGGCACGGAAGAGCAAAAGAATCTCTATTGTCCCAAAATGTATTCCGGCGAATGGATGGGAACGATGTGCCTCACCGAGCCGGGGGCGGGTTCGGAAGTCGGACGAAGCACCGCCAAAGCGGTCAAAAACGCCGACGGAACTTATTCCGTTTCCGGCGTCAAATCCTTCATTTCCGGCGGCGATCACGATTTCACCCCGAACATCATTCACATGGTTCTGGCGCGGATCGAGGGAGCCTCGTTGGGAACCGGCGGACTTTCGCTCTTCATCATTCCCAAAATTTGGGTGAATCCCGACGGAAGCCTCGGCGCGCCGAACGACGTCGTTTGTCGCGGCGTCGAAAAGAAAATGGGGATCAACGCTTCGGCCACTTGCACGCTCAATTTCGGCGATAAGGGAAAATGTCGCGGCTTCCTTCTTGGAAAGGAAGAAAGCAAGGGGATGAAGATGATGTTCCAAATGATGAATGAGGCGCGGATCGGAACCGGAATGCAGGCGCTTTCGACCGCTTCATCCGCTTATCTGAACGCCGTCGCTTACGCCCGCCAACGGGTGCAAGGCAAACTCTTCAGCGACATCGCCACGGGCAAACGGGGAGACAGCGTCGCCATCATTCAACATGAGGACATCCGCCGGATGCTCCTCGAAATGAAAGCCAAGGTTGAAGGATGCAGAGCGTTGGCCGTCAGCCTCGCGGTTCATTTGGATCGCGCCGAAGTCGCCCGCGACAACAAGGAAGTCCGTGACAAGGAGATGGGCTACGTCGAGCTACTCACGCCGCTGGTCAAGGCGTATCTCTCCGATCAAGGTTTCCGCGTCGCCGAGTTGGCGATTCAAACTTACGGAGGCTACGGTTACATCAAGGATTATCCGGTCGAGCAGTATTGCCGCGACATCAAAATTCAGTCCCTCTATGAGGGAACGAATTACATTCAGTCGCTCGATTTGGTCGGGCGGAAGCTGAACCAAAACGGCGGCGCGTTGCTCCGCGCCTACATGGCCGACCTCGACGCTTTCGTGAAGGCAAATCAGGACCATCCCGCCTTGGGATCGGAGTGCAAGGCGCTCAAGGAAGCCGCCGACGCGCTGACCGCGACCTCGATGCAATACATGGCATTTTTTCAGAGCGGGCGGATGCGGCAGATTCCGCTCACCGCGACGCGCATGTTGGAAATGCTGGCCGAAGTCACGCTCGGTTGGCTCCTGCTCGACGGCGCGCTCCTCGCGCACAAGACGATGCAAGGTCTGGCCGAAACCGACCGCGACTTCAATTTCTACGCGGGAAAAATCCACTCGGCGCGTTATTTCATCCGCAACGTATTGCCCGGGGTGAAGATGAAGGCGGGCGTCATCGCCTCCGCCGACACCAGCGCGCTGGACATCAAGGAAGATCAATTCCCGATGGTGGGAATGGATTGAGATACTCCGGGATTGATCGATCTGAATCGCGAAATGGCAGGAAATTCCGCGATCAGCTTGACCCTTTTAATTCTTTCCAAAGTTCGCGGAGTTCGCGTTTCAAGATTTTTCCGGTCGGTCCGAGGGGCAACTCCGGGAGAATGAGCACCGAGGCGGGTTGTTTGTATCGGGCCAATTTCCCCTTCAAGTGCTCCATCACGGCTTCGGGCGTGAGCGTCTTGCCCGGCTTGAGCGTGATCACCGCTTCGGGCAGTTCCCCTTTGTCGGGATCCGGAACGCCGATGACGGCGGCGCGGTCCACTTCCGGAATTTCGTAAATCAAATCCTCGATCTCGCGGGGATAGATGTTGAATCCCCCCTTGATAATCATGTCTTTCTTGCGGTCCACGATGAAGATGTAGCCTTTGTCGTCCATGCGTCCCAAGTCGCCGGTGTGGAGCCAACCCTCGCGAATGGTTTGGTCGGTGGCTTCGGGGTCCTTGAAATAGCCGACCATCACGCTGGGACCTTTGACGAGAAGCTCGCCGACGTCTCCGATGGGAACGTCGTTGCCTGATTCATCCGCGATCCGAACCTCGATGCCGGGGATCGGAATGCCGACCGAGCCGGATTTAAGGGGAAGGCCGTAAGGATAACCGCAAACCGAGACCGTCGCTTCGGAAAGGCCGTAGCCCTCCGTGATCTCGATGCCGAATCGGTCGTGGAATCGCTTGCGAATTTCCGGCGGCATGGGGGCGGCTCCGCTTCCGGCCCGCTTGAGCGCGGGGAACGTCGCTCCCTCCGAAGCGGGATGGTTCATCATTTGAAAATACATGGTCGGCGTACCGGAGAACGTCGTGATTCCTTTGGTCTTGAGGGCTTCGAGCGTCGAGGCGGGATCAAAACGCGGCTCCAAAACGATCGTCCCGCCGCGCAGAACCGTCATGTTCAGAACGGCGATCAAGCCGAAGACGTGGAACAGAGGAAGAACGCAAAGCACGCGAACCGATTCCTCCGGCGGCCTCATGCGCAGGATCGAAGCCATGTTGGCGAGCACGTTGGCGTGCGAAAGCATGGCCCCTTTGGGTTTGCCCGTCGTGCCGGAGGTGTAAACCAACAAAGCCAAATCTTCGGGCGCAATTTCGATGGGGCGGAAACCGGGATTGCTCCAATTAAGCGTCTCGGTGAAGTCGAGGTATTCGGGCGTCTGCCATGCGTTGCCGGTGTCGAGTTCGCGCTTGAGCGGTTCGGAACCGACGCTCAAAACCTGTTTCAAAGTCCGGATGTCCCCCGCGATTTCCTCGATGAATGGAAGGACTTTGTGGTCCACGACCATGACGGAGGTTTCCGAGTGTCGCAGGAGGAAATCCAGCTCGCGCGGCTTGAGCATGATGTTGTACAGGACGACCGTCGCGCCGGCCATTAACGCGCCGTAATAGGCGTAAACGAACTCCGGCGAGTTGGGAAGCATGATCCCGACGCGGTGTCCCTTGTCCACGTCCATCGAATGCAACGCCGAGGCGAAGCGGCGGGACTGCGCGGCGACTTGACGATACAAAATCTTGCGCCCCTGAAATTCAAGGGCCACGTCGTCGGGACATTGGTCCGCCTGATCGGTGAGAATCTCGTGAATGTTCCGCGCCGGGAGGTCTAAATGGACGCTCTCCATAATGTTTGCCCGCTTAATCCGTGTATTCTTCCATTTGCTGGAAGATTGCCCGATTTCATCATGGCGGTCTTCGCCGCCAAGTTCAAGCTGGAAAAAATTCCGTGGAAGTTTCATTCTTCAATTTGATTTTCACCACCAAGACGCCAGACACAAAAAAAACAATGAATCGCTATCGGATCACTCTTACTCTTTCAGTTTGGATTATTGCCCTGCAATTTCCTTTGGGTCATGCCCAAGTTCCGCTTTCCAATCAGCCGACGCCGACCGGACCGTGGATTGCGCCGGATGAGGAAAAGGGGAAAAAGAATCCCGTTCCCGCCACCAAGGAATCCATCGAGCGGGGCAAGGCAATTTTCATGGAAAATTGCGCGACCTGTCACGGCAAGGAGGGGCACGGCGATGGTCCCTCGCGCGAGTTCATCCCGATGAACCCCGCCAATCTCGCGGATCCAAAATTCGCCGCGTTGCGCACCGACGGCGAGTGGTTCTGGAAAATTACAACCGGTCGGACGCCGATGAATCCCTACGAAGATTACATCGAGGAGGAGGATCGCTGGAGCGTGGTCAATTTTCTGCGGACGCTCGGCGCCGACGCGCCGACGAACGAGCCGCTTGCCGCCTCTTCCGCAAATCCGAAACCCAAACCGGTTCCCATCAATCCGCAAGCCGTAATCGGTAAGCCCCAATCATCCTCCGGATCGTTCAAATCCCTGATCGTCGCGGGACTGATAATCTTTTTCGGATTTGATGGAGTGATTCTTTGGTTGGTTTTGCGATCCCGGAGAAGTTCCGCGACTGCCCGATGAGAACAGGAGCAAGAGTAAGAGCAGGAGCAAGAAGGGCGAATGAGTTCGGTCGTTATTTTCTTCTTCATCGGCTTCCTCACGGTCATCTAACCCATCTCCATGAATGTAAACGTAGTTGTTGAGCAAACCGTGAAAATCGTTTACGTTCTCTCAGCAATTCTTCGAGGGAGCAGAGAAAAAACATGAGCGCGACGATCAGTTTGAAAGGGAAAACGGCATTGGTGACCGGAGGCGGACGAGGCATCGGCAAAGCCATCGCGCAACGGCTGGCCGAGGCCGGAGCCAACGTCGTCATCGCCAGCCGGAAGTTGGAAAATCTGGAGCAGACGGCAAAGGAATTCGCGTCGCTTCCCGGCAAGACCGTTCCCATCGCCTGTCACGTCGGGCGCAAGGATCAAATCGAATCCTTGGTCGCGCAAACCGAGTCCAAACTCGGACCGATTGACATTCTAGTCAACAACAGCGCGACGAACATCGGACAAGGACCCGCGCTCAAAGTCGAGGATGAGATGCTCGATAAGATCGTCGAACTCAACATCAAGGGAGCGTTGAGATTGATCCGATTGATCGTGCCGAAAATGATCGAGCGCAAAGCCGGATCGGTCATCAACATCGCGTCCATCGCCGGGTTGCGCCCCCAACAGGGGGGGTTGCTCTACAGTTTTACGAAGGCGGGCTTGATTATGATGACGCGAAGCTGGGCGCAGGAATTTGGCCCTCACGGCGTCCGTGTCAATGCCATCGCGCCGGGACTGATTCAAACCGATTTCAGCCAGTTCTTCTGGAAAAATCCGGCCGTTCGCGGAATGATCGAAGGGCAACAGCCGATCCGCCGGATCGGTTTGCCCGATGAGGTCGCGGGTATGGCGCTGTTCCTCGCCTCCGACGAAGCCTCGTTCATCACGGGTCAGGTCATGGTGGTGGACGGCGGCGCGACGGCATAAGAAAAATCCCCCGAGCAAAAGCACGAACCGATGCGAATTCTCACGCGATACATTCTCAAGGAACTCTTCTACCATTTCTTCATCATCATCGGCATCGCCACGGTGATCCTGCTTGCCAAGGAAATGTATGACGCGCGGAGCCAGATCGTCGAGGAAGAACCCGCGTTCCTCGACATCGTGGAATACGTCGTGCTGTCCGTTCCCCGGACGCTCTGCGACATCATTCCGCTGATCTCCATGTTCGCCGTGCTGTTCAGTCTCGGTTTCATGGCCAAGAACCGCGAGATCATCGCCATGGCCGGAACGGGAATTTCATTTTATTCGCTCGCGTTTCCCGTTCTGATTTACGGCGTCCTCGTCATGGTCGGCTCCTTCTTGTTCGCAGACCGCATTGCTCCGCTGGCCGAGGAGCGCGCGAAATACATCTTCGAAATTCAGATCAAGGGAGGCAACCAGTTCGCCTACACGAGCAACGATGAGATTTTCCGCAAAGGATCGGGCAATCGCTTTTACATCATGGCCAATTTCAACGCGGCGGAGAAAACAATGACCCGCCCCAGCATTCTGGACCGCTCTCCATCGGGAAAAGATTTGGTTCAACGGATCGAAGCGGAGAGCGCGCGGCTCGTCAATTCGCCCGAAGGGGGAAAAAGGTATTGGGAATTCGAAGGGGCGCAACGCTGGCGCTTCAACGAAGACGGCACGGTCAAGGTCGAAAAGTTCGACACTCCGCTCCAAATCGAAATGGAGGAAAAACTGGACAGTTTTTTAAGCCGCGAAAAATCGCCCCGCCAAATGAAGCTGTCCGAATTGCGGCAGTATTGCGATTTGCTCAAACGTCAAGGGGCCAAATTCCTCCTCCCCAAGTATCAGACCAACGTCCAATCGAAATTGGCGCTTCCGGTGGCTTGTCTCCTTCTCGCGTTGCTGGCCTTTGCCGTCGCCGTGGATTTGACCAACCGGCACTTTGTTTGGGTGTTCTCCTTCGGGTTGGGGATCGGGATGGGATTTTACATTCTTTGGGAAACGTTGACCGGAATGGGAGCGAGCGGGAGCTTGGAACCGCTGACCGGATTGGCGGCTCCCTACGTGGCCGCTTGGAGTCCGTTGCTTCTTTTCAGCATCCTCGCCGCCGCGCTCTTCCGCAGGCTCACGACCGTCCACTGAAAATTCGATCGGGGACTAACTCCGCTTACGTCTCGTAACATTTTCTCCCGGGCTGGCAGGAAAGCGGCGTCGCCTCTTTTTGATCGCAACCGAGCGCTTCTTGCGTGTGATTGCACCAATAGGTCATCACGTTGCTGAGATGAAGCAGGCCGGGACGCTCGACGCCGCTGTAATACAGCGACTTGCACCGGAGGTGAATGCAACATTTCACCATCGGACGGCCATCGGGGTAGAAGCCCCCAATGGGCACGTCTTTGGGAACGTTTGGGGATTCTTTCTTTTCGGTAGGATTCATTTTACGCCTCCATCCCGGCGGCTTTCAGCAGGGCGCGCCGGACCGCGACTTTGACCAAATCCAATTTGTATTTGTTGTATTTGAGCGGATTGGCCCCGGCAGTCGCCGCGTCGGCGGCTTTGCCCGCCAATTCCGCCGTCATTGCCGAATTGCCGAGAACCTTTTCAGTCTCCTTGGCGCGCCAAGGGATCGGTGCGACGGCCCCCATGACAACTTGCCATCCGGCATCATTCAAAACCGCCGAGACCGCGACGAGCGGCCAATCGTAGGATTGTTTCTCGCGCAGTTCGACGTGACCCGACCGTTTGATTCCCGCCGGAATCCGAATTTCGGCGACGACTTCGTCGGCTTCGAGGATGTTTTCCTTCATCACGTTTTGATTCGGCATGACGAAGAAATCTCCGGCCTTGACCGTCTTGCTACCCTTGGAGCCTTTGATCTCGATCTCCGCTCCGGCGGCGACCAGCGGCGGCGCGATATTCGAAGGATGCACGATATAGGAAGGTCCCTTGCTGAAAATCGCGTGGTACTGATTTTCGCCTTCTTTGGCGAAGCAGGTGTCGCCCCCTTTTTTGAGGCAGACAAATTCCGCGTTGCGGAAATACCAGCAACGGGGCCGCTGGCAAATGTTGCCCCCCACCGTGGCGACGTTGCGGATTTGCGGCGTCGCCGCCAGACCCGCCGCGTCGGCCAGCGCGGGAATCCGCTCGCGGATGATCGGATTTTTTGCGACTTCGGCCAGCGTGGTCAGCGGACCAATCCGAATTTTGTCGCCGTCGGCCTTGATGTAGCGCAGGTCCTTTTCGGCTCCCTTGAGGTTGACTAGCTGATCCGGTTCGATCATGCGTTCCTTCAGTTGGTCGAGGAGGTCAATCCCTCCGGCCTTGAGCATGACCTTCCGGCCGTATTCGTCCATCGAGGCTCCGGCGGGCAACGCCTTGACCGCGTCGTCCACCGATTTCACGTCAATGTATTCAAACGCCTTCATGCGGAGGCTCCTTTCTCCTTGAGCGCGGCCAGAACCTTGGCCGGCGTGATCGGCAGACTGCGGACGCGCGCGCCGATGGCATTGGCGACCGCGTTGGCGATGGCGCCCGGTCCTCCGATAATCGGCGGCTCGCCGAGCGAACGGACGCCCGTCGCCGTCTTCGGCACGTCCAGAATCGGAATGATCTCGGGCATGTCCACGGGGCCGGGAAGTTTATACCATTCCATATTCGGGTTGACCGGCGCGCCGTTGACCGCGTTCAAGACACGCTCTTCAAAAAGCGCGAAGCCCAAGGCTTGAATCGTCCCGCCGACGACTTGGCTTTCGCCGGTTTTGCGATTGACCGGAACGCCGCATTGTTGGATCGTGACCATCTTGATCACGCGGACGATTCCGGTTTCGGTGTCCACTTCGACTTCGGCCATGCAGACGCCGTCGGAATCTCCCTCGCCTCGAAATTTGGGGTCTCCCTTGCTGATCGTCGCGCCCAGATAATCAGGGACGATCAATTTACAGGCATCTTGCCAACCCATTTTTTTCGCGCCGTCCGCCGAAGCAACGATCGCGTCACCTTTGATCGCCAGCGTTTCGGGTCCGACGTTGAGTTCCTTCGCGGCCAAAGCTAGAAGTTCTCCCTTGGCCTGCTCGGTCACTTGAATAATCGGCGGCGCGATGGAACGCGAAGCCACCGAACCTCCGGAGAACGGACCGATAGGATAATTCGTCGAGCCGCAATTGCCCGTGATGAACTTTCGATCCAAGCCCAAGGTGTGGGCGGCCAAATCCACAAGCAGGGTTCGGGTTCCCGTCCCGATGTCCTGAGCGCCGGAGAAAATCTCGACTTTGCCGTCGCGGTGGATGCGGATTTCCGCGCCTGAGCCGAAGAAAAATTTATTTTCCCACTCCGCCGCTCCGACGCCGAAGCCGCGCTTCACTTTGCCCGGCCATGTTCCGTCCGGTTTGCGCCGATCCCATCCGATTTCTTTCGCGGCAACGTCGTATTGCGCCTTGCGCGACGCGCTTGTTTCATTCATTTTCCGAAATTCAATCGGGTCAATATTCGCGACCAACGCAAGCTCATCGAGCAAGCTTTCAATCGCAAACGCGCCTTGAGGATAGCCGGGCGCGCGCTGGGGCCGCGCGGGACAGGAACTCAACGCGACGTCCTTCTGTCCCCTGCGAGCGTCGAGCAATGTGCCCATGCCGTAAGTCGGAACCTTCACACCGCCGCCGCCGCCGGCGATGCCCGTTCCGGCCCATGATTGGAACCGCCCTCCAAGAATCTTCCCCTTCTCGTCCACGCCGACCTTGTAGTATTGAAGCGAACTGGGGCGCATCCCCGTGTCGCGCGATTGATCCTTGCGCGTGTTGACGACCTTGCAAGGGCGATTGAACTTCTTCGCCATCTGCGCGGCGAGTTTGCCTTCGATGCCAAGCGAAAGTTTGCACCCGAATCCGCCGCCGACGTAATCGGCTATGACTTCAATGTTTGCCTTGGGGAGTCCGAAATCCTCTTCCAGTCCGTCGCGGAAAGCGAAGACCCCTTGCGTCGAACCCCAAATTTTTCCTTTGCCGTCGGCCAACTGCGCGACCGCGCAGTGGACTTCCAGCGGAACGTGGTGCTGGACCTGTGTTTCGTAGGTCGCCTCGACGACGTGCGCCGACTTGCCGAAAATTTCGTCCAATTGCTTTTGTTGATCCTCAGCCAAAGGAGGCAATTGCCCCGCTTCTTGACGGAGACTGGTTTTGGGCGTTCCATGCTCCCATTTCATCTTGAGCGCGGCCATCGCGTCGTCAATCAATTGCGGACTTTCCGCGCAGACATAGCCGACCGATTGCCCTGCGTATTTGCCCCGGTCCTGCGGCTCCAACACAACATCCAGCACGCCTTTGATTTTTTTCGCTGATTCGATTTCCGAACTGACCAGCTTCGCTTCGGCAAACGGCGACCGGATATGCCGCGCGTGAATCATGTTCGGCAGGCTGACGTCGTAGCTGTATTTCGCCGCGCCGGTGACTTTAGCGCGTCCGTCCACGCGCGAGCCGTCGTTCTCCATCGCCACGCGGTTTCTTGCGTCGGTGGTTGACATGGTTGCTCAAGCCTCCTTCTGCGCCGCGGACATGACCGCCGAGAAAACATTCGTGTAGGTTCCGCATCGGCAGATGTTGCCCGAAAGCCCCGCTTTAAGCTGATCGAGCGTCGGTTTGGGATTCTCTTTCAGAAAAGCGTGCGCGCGCATGACGAAACCGGGCGTGCAGAATCCGCACTGTTGGGCGTCATGCTCGATGAATCCCTCTTGAACCCGATCCAGCGTTCCATCGGGCTTGGCCAATCCTTCGATCGTGGTGATTTCTTTGCCTTGCGCGTCAATGGCGAGCATCATGCATGAGCAAACCGATTCGCCGTCGAGGGAAACCGTGCATCCGCCGCAGGCTCCCCGATCGCAGACTTTCTTCGAGCCGGTCAGATCGAGCTTGTCGCGCAGGGTATCGAGAAGCGTCATGCGCGGTTCGACCTCGACCGATTTCATCTGGCCGTTGATCTTCAAGGAAAGTTTAACAGGACCCGGGCCGGTGGCTCCCGCTTTGGCTTCATCCGCGCCCGCCAGCGGCAGACCCAGCGGCAACGCCACCGTTCCCGCCGCAAGACCCATACCTTGGAGGAAACTTCGGCGCGAAATGCCGCCTCCCCCTTTGTCTTCTGACCTAGTGCTCATCTTTTCGGGTCTCCTTTGCGTTCTTCTGGTCGAAACGATTTGCTCTTATCATGGATAAAATAGACGATTTCTCACGCTCCCTGCATCGAGTATTCTTATACAAATGTTCGCGCGTGAACGGCAATAGAAAACGCGAACTTTTCCGAACCGCGAAGATTCTAATTGTAGCCTTCAACCGCATGGCGTTGCGTCCTTGTCTCGCGCTATACTGAATTACGAGGAATTCGGAGACGCCGGTTCCGAGAGATCTTCCATGCTTTCCCATTCGTCTTCATCTTTGGCCGATGAGCTTCAGCTTGGCGCGGACCGCATTTACAACCTCATCATGCACACCGATCTGGAATGGATTGACATCGAAATTCAGATCGGACAACTGCGGGAACGATGCCGGGAGCGCGCGCCCGAAAAAGTCGAATTGTTCGATGCGATCTATGGAAGCCGATTTGTCCGGCTTTGGGAACAATGGCGCTTGCAGGGGGACACTTCTTGGACTTGGCGCGATTCCGAGCCTCCTTTTCGATTTTCAGGCTAGGCAATCCTTTCACCTAAACCCTGTTATTTCAGTGCTATAAGCGTCACGAAAAGGCGAAAATTCTTTCGCTGAAGAAACAAACTTATTCCCCTCTTCCATCATCCTTTATAGATGAAGGGAGGCATACGGCGTCCGATAATTTTTGCGAACGATTGTCTCATGTGGCTTGAAAATGAGTCGGCCCTTTGCTAGTATGTGAAGGTTATGCCTGCCATTGGAAACAATCGCCCCGCGAAAAACGGAGAAAAGAAACCGCCCCCCGCAAACACGATGACTACCGCAACCGCCACGACTAAAGACACCGCCAAAGAGGAAGGCAAGGACAAGATCAACTTTGAGCCGATCTTGGAACTTGGCCGCGAAAAAGGGCATCTGACCTACGACGAGATTAACGAGCGTTTGCCTGAAAACATTTCGCCCGAGGACATGGACGAATTGTTCGAGGAACTGGAAGCGCTGAACGTCAGCGTCGGCGACGAGCCGGGGGAACGGGACCTCTTCCGCGCCGAGGAAAAGGACGAGGTCGAGCGCGTGGCCGAGCCATTTCAAGAGGAGGTCGCCTCCGAGGATTTGGAAACGGCGAAGATTGACGATCCGGTCCGCCTGTATCTGATGGAAATGGGGAAGGTTCCCCTTCTGACGCGCGAGGAGGAAGTTTCGCTCGCCAAGCAGATCGAGGCGGGACGGCACAAGATCACGCGGGCCATCGCGCGCGCCGCCGTCACCTCGCAGGAATTGAAAAGCATCTACTCGCGGCTGGAGCAAAGCGCGATTAGCCTGAATGATCTCCTGCGCGCCAACATTGACGAAACCAACCCCGACGAGCGCACTCGGGTGGTCAAGCGGACGATGGCGAAACTGCAGGAAGTTTTCCACATCTACGAGAGTATCGAGGCCGACAAGGACACCGCCTACGGCGCGATGATCACCAAGGAGGAAGCCGAGCCTCTGCTCCAGCGGATGGAGGCCAAGCGCGAAAAATTGGTCCGCTCCATGATCGGCGTGGACCTTAATTACAACATCATCGAGCAGATCGTGGCGAAAATTCGGTTCGTCTATAACCGGCTCAAGGCGGCGCACGACGAAATTCAATCCATCATTCGACGCACGGCGCTTTCCGAGGAGGAATTGAGCCGGATCGTGAAACGGACCAAGCGCAATTCCCCCGAAGCCAAGGCGCTGAACCGCAAATACGGATTCACGATTGACGAAATGATCAAGATGCACAAGCAGGTCCGCGTCGCATGGAAGCTGATCAAGCGGATGGAGCGGGAGATCGGCAACACCTACGAGGAATTAAAGACAATCGTCAAGGCGATTGACATCGGCGAGCGCGAGGCTCACGAGGCCAAGATGAAGGTCGTCGAGGCCAATCTTCGTCTGGTCGTCTCCATCGCCAAGAAATACACCAACCGCGGGTTGCAGTTCCTCGACCTGATTCAAGAGGGGAACATCGGCCTCATGCGCGCGGTGGACAAGTTCGAGTATCAGCGCGGCTACAAGTTCTCGACCTATGCGACGTGGTGGATTCGTCAGGCGGTCACGCGCGCCATCGCCGATCAGGCGCGCACGATCCGAATTCCGGTCCACATGATCGAGACGATCAACAAGCTCTCGCGCGTCTCCCGCGCCTTGGTGCAGGAACTCGGGCGCGAGCCGACACCGGAGGAAATCGCCGACAAGATGGAGATGCCGGTCGAGAAAATCCGCCGGGTGTTCAAGATCGCGCAACAGCCGATTTCACTCGAAACGCCCATCGGCGAGGACAGCGACAGCCATTTTGGGGACTTCATCGAGGATCAGGACGCGACCAGCCCGGTGCAGGCGACGGCCTACAGGCTGATGCAGGAAAAGATCGAGGACGTGCTGAATTCCCTGACCGACCGCGAGGAAAAGGTTCTGCGGTTGCGCTTCGGCATCGGGAACAACGACTTCCCGCGCACGCTGGAGGAAGTCGGAACGATTTTCAACGTCACGCGCGAGCGAGTCCGCCAGATCGAAACCAAGGCGCTCAACAAAATCCGCCACCCGAGCCGCCGCAAGAAACTAATCGAATTCATGGAATAAGATCGAGATCGCTCTCCAGCGCCTTGAAGCAAATTTTTTCGGCAGTGATATTTAGTGGGCTGTCTGATTTCCGCCCGTGGATGGGGCGGATGTCGTTCCGCCGCCGTATGCGGACCGTCCCGTGGCTTGATTGCGATTCAGTTCGCTTGGATTCTTGGGACGGGAATAAACGGGACCGTTGTAGGTCGGCAACGTCACCTCATGAAACGGCTTTTGCTTCATAATTCCGGCGGCCAGATCGGTTGTCTTCCCTTCCGCGACCCCAAACCGAATGTCGGCGTCGGTGGCCGCGTGATTGTTGGTCCCTAACAGACGGAACGTCACGGTCTCGGGCTGTCCCCGATCCCCCGCAATCAGGCGTTCGGCGGTAAGAACCGTTTGTCGCCGTTGTTCGCCCGCCATTTTCGGATCAGGAATGTTTTGCGAAAGAACTTTAACACTGAGCGAATCGAAGGCGACCATCATGGCGAACGGATAAACCGTGGTGATTCGTTTGTCCATGGTGGTTTGTCCCCAGATATCCTGATCTTGGAGAAAATCTCCCATGCCCCGCCACCGGGGATTCGCGCCGGGAGCCACCGCTTGATACCACCGATCGGAATTCAAAACATCGGCTCCCACGGAACCGGACACGACCGCGCCATTCGTATTTTGACCCTGAGTCCCCAAGTCCCGGGCTTGCGAAATTCGGTAGGCCAAATCTTGACCGAGACCCGGCAACGCGGCCAGCACGGCGGGAGACGCGGTGTTGAGGTTGACCCGTCCGAACAAAGCCGGAGGGGCGTCGCGCAGGGCTTTGATCTTGGCCTCGGTCAAATCCACTTGAGCCGTTGAGCCGAGTTCGACCTGACCCGGGGCCAGTGCGCCGAGAATCGGATTGGTCGGTCTCTTGGGAGGCACCAACGGCATGAAGACGTCCAACAAATCCATCGTGAACCCGCTTCCGTCCGCCAATCCGGCCAACGCGGGAAGCGGCGTGCTTTGTTGATCCGTTCCCGTCTGAGTTCCGCCACTGCCGTTCCCCGTCCCCGGGTTTCCGCTGCTTGCGAAAGATTGCGGTCCGGCGGGAACCATTAAAACATCCAGCGTCGTCAGGAACGGACGATTCTGAAACGCGGAGACCAATTTCAGCAGAGTTTGATCCTGCGGCGACTGAGTCGGAGCATTGTAGTTGGACTTGAGCGGCGTTGCCGGGAACGTGTCCTTCACGTCATAGACGTCCTTGTGGTCAAACGGCTGAATCCGCTGGAACGAGCGCTTGGACCCTCCTGCAAGCCGTCCGTCCTTGTAGGGAAACGAATCAACCAAAACGCCCTGCTTGTCAAAGAGGGAAACCGTTCCGGCGTCGTCCGGAAGATTGAACAGCGGTTCCACCTGAATCTGCGTCCCGAGTCCGGTCGGAACGACGCCAAAAAGCGCGTAAAGCGACCCTTGCCCCGGAACCTTGCTGGGCGTCGGGTCGGTTGAGTCGTTGTAGTCGTCGGTGACGACCAGATATCCTCCGGCGGCGAGCGAGCCTTTCAGCCAAATGGCTTGGCCTCCTCCCTCCAATCTCCATCCGGTCAAATCCAGCGCTTTGCCCCAAGGGTTGACGATCTCCACGAATTGACCGTTGTCGTCGTCGTAGGACCCGGTGTAAGGAAAAACTTCATTGATGAGCGGAGCGAACTCGAATCCCGTGTAGCTTTTTCCGGACGTTCCAAGTTGCAAAGTGGTCGGAATGTCGTCGGTGTCCCGATGGTCAATGAGATTGACCGTGAATTGCCCGATCAAGTCCGGGGAGAGATGGGGGAATTTGGAGGTCAACGCCTTGAAAATTTCCTGCGCGGTCGCCGTGTTCGGATCAATCTGCCGAACGCCGACGGAGTTGCTCTCCAACGTCGCGGGATAAGCGGGTTGGGAAACCGAGAAAACGGTCAAATTCGGGGCAATCGCGTCAAAAATTTCCCGCGTTATGCCCGGGACCGCCATCAAATCCTCCAAGGCCGTGTAGGGACGGTCGTCCCCGCGGGGCGGAAGGCGGAAATCGGAGCTAAACTCCGCAGGTTCGTCCATTCCCTCGTCGGGATTGTCCACGACTCCATCGTGATCGTTGTCCAGTCCATCCTTGGCGATGGATTCCCCCGCTTCGTCAATCTGTCCGTCGCGGTTGTTGTCCAATCCGTCGGCATTGGGAGTCATGGCCGCTTCCTCCGGATTGTCAATCACCCAATCCTGATCGTTGTCAATGCCGTCGGCGCCGGGATCGATCTTCCCGCTGTTGCAGTTGTCGTCCACGTTGGCAATGCCCGGCTTTCCATCGGGACCATAACGGTAAGTGACGATGGCGTCGGCCAGTTGTTTGCCCGTGATCGAACCCTTGACCCCTTTGACGCGCAATGCCTCGTCTATGAACGCGGCCAAGTGATCGGCGTTGGGTTGGGGAGCCGGTTGAAGCCTCTGTGGGTTCGCCAGATCGGGCAACTGATTCGGGGCCGGTACAATCTGCTGGTGCGCGGGAGATGGCAATACGGCGTTGACGTTGAATTTGGCGCTTTCGTCCTCGATCACGCTTTGAGCGATGGCTCCCGCAAACAGATTCGCGCCGACGGGTCCGGAGTTGACGCTCCCGTCCGGTGATTTCGCTCCCGACGGATCCATCCGGCTGTTGGGAGCCGGCGCGCCGGAAACGGGTGAAGGGACTCGTCCCGTGGGGGGATGAACCTGACGGTTTTGGAAGTCCTGCAAGGCTTGGCTTCGCTCCTGCGAGCGGGCCAAGGCCTTCGCGTCAATCGTCAAGTTCAAGAGCACGACGTCTTGGGTTGGGATCGTCGGCGAAATCGAGGAGGCGTTGGAGGTGGAAGAACCAGATACGGTCGGAGGGGGACCGCCCGCGTTTTGATAGGGCTGAAAATCGGGAACCCCCGTCGTGACGCTGATCCGGGCTTGAACCGCCTCGACGGTGTTGCGCGCCGCTCGAAGCTCGACCCTCGTCACGTAACTCAGCGTCATGGTCAAGAGCGCCAGCACCGCCAGCATGGCGACGACCAGAAGGAAAACCGATCCGCGCCGTCGCCGGAATTTCAGAAAGCCGATGTTCCGGTTTCTCATATATTCGCCCTCGGATAAAGCGCGTCGCCGATGGTCTGTTCGATGTCCACCGTGGTTTGCATGATCAACGTCTTGACCGGTTTGCCGCCGACGTAATTCTGATCCGGCGCCGTGTCCGCATACATCGTCACGCGCATGTAGATGCTCGCCGGCAAGGGAAGTTGGGGAGGATTGAACGTCGGGGCGGCGGTCGAATCCCAAGTCTCAACCCAATAAGGACGGTCCGCTCGCGGCGTTCCGGGATTGGGATTGGCGTTGGGGTTCCAATACAGAAAATCCAAGCCAAGACAATCGAACGCCAACGGCGCGGTGGAAACCACGGGCAACCTGCCGGATGCGGCGGTGAATTCCGTTCGCGCTTGTCGGATCAACACGTTGTTCTGCCCGTCAAATGTTCCGAGCGTGTAGGTGATCGTACGAAAGAGCATATCGGGAACTGGCACAATCGGCGTGATGCGAAAGACCATTGAATCGCGTCCAAACTTCACGTCTTCATCAACGTGGAAATCCCCCAGATCGGATTGCGCGACCCCGTATAGAACATTGAACGGCGGTTGCGCGGTGTATTCAAACCGATCATAAAGGAGATTGACCGTTCCGATTTTGGCATGGAGATCGTCGGTGGCCGCGCTCCAGTCGTTGTCGTCGTCCAATCCGTTCAGAACCTCCTCGTCCACCCGGCCATCCCGGTCATTGTCAATCCCGTCCCCGTAGGGAGCGGTGTTGTTGACGCCAATAAGGGTCGGCGTCGCGCTCGAAATGACCGCGCTGACGGATTTGATCTCGTCGCTTATGGTCATCATCGCCGTTCGGGCGTTGCGCAACGCCTCCATCCGCGCCGACATTTCATCCCAAGTTCTCAGCATTTGAATAAAACTGGTGTAAAGCGCGGCCAGAAACGTCATGGCAATCGCCAAGGCGACCAAGACCTCAAGAAACGTGAACCCACCTGCCGCGCGGCGGTTTCGAAGCAAGAAACTGGGGATCGGCAATTTCATCAATTATCGGTCGAACCTGAATTCATCCAAAATCACTTGTTTGCCCGGACGGAACAGCGGCGAAATTTGAACGATCACACGCGCCACCCCCGGATCGTCGCGCGGGTCGGTTGGATCATCGAAAACGTTGCCCGCCGCATCCCGGTGAAGGTAAATCATCGTCGTGCTACTGAGCCGATAGGCCAACCGAGGCTCCATGGCGAACGGAATCGGATCGGTCGGTTGGGAAAGCGTTTTGATGGCGTTCATCAGCTTCCCGTTCTGGTCGTAGTCGCGCCGAATTTCTTCCACTTTCATTTGACCGAGAAATGCCCCGATGGTTCGCAATTCGGCCATTTCGCTCGATTTCATCGTGGAAGGAAAGACCGCCATGATCGCCAAGATGCCCGCCGTCAGAATGGAAAGGCCGATCAGAACTTCCAGCAGAGTGAACCCGCCGGACGCCGAGGAGCCAAGACTTTGATTGAATCGCCGTTTCATGCGCGCAATCCTAAATCCTCTGACGCGGGAAGACTCGATTTGACCCCGTCGGTCCGTAGAGCCGAACGGTCCAAATGTTCCGGTTAATCGCCGGATTTTTGGCAATCTGATAAAACGTGATGTGCGCGTCGCGGTCCGCGCTCCCGTCGGGGAAGAAGATGAAAACCTGCCGTCCGGTCGTGACCGGCGACCCGGCGACGAAGTAACTTACCCCTTCGATCTTGACCCGCTCATCCACCGGTTCGGGGGACTCGACCTTCGCGCCATTCAGGATCGGCGGCGGAGAAATGGCGCTGGGATCGGGGATTTCGTCAATCCACCATATTCGCTCGTCCAAATCGAGCACGACTTGAAAAAAACCGTTGTGCGCGATGGCCATTGAACGGGCGGTGGAGAGAGCGCTGTTGAACCGTGTGGCGACGCTACTGACCGGCAAACTGTCTTGGAAAATCCGCGAACCGGAAAAGCCGATGACCGAAACGATTAAGCCGATGGCGATGGCGGTGATGGTTTCGAGTTGCGAAAATCCCCTCCGGCGGGACCTTATTCCGGTCCGCTTCAAGACCGGCTTCCCCGCCGGTTTTACGGCCACTTCTACGGCCGGTTCTACGGATTGAAATTTGACCTGTCGTTCCATGCGCCAACCCCGGCCCTCGCCCCTTCTTGAGCCATTCATACTGGATAAAGCGTATATCTCAAAATGCGGGATGTCAACGCAACTTGCCGGAGATTGGCGCAACGGCCTGAAAAGCGCGGTCCGCGACCGAAGCGCAACGCGGAGACTGCAAGAACCGGAAGACCTTCGGAGGTCTCGAATCCCAGACCGATTTCGGGACTCCAAGGAGGGAATTCTCCCAAAAGAACCGCTTGATTTTCCCCAAGGATTGGGAGAAGCATGTTTCCCAGCGAGAGCATGTCATGGACTCATGCCGACAAGAATATGAAGTCCGGGATGGATATCTCCTCTGCCGGGTGATCGGACCGGTGGATGCCAAGCAAGTCGCCGCCAACGTCAAGGAAATCGTCGCCACCGCCAAGGAATCCGCGCGGACGCGCATCCTCGCGGATTGTTCCCGCACGGTTCTTGACCGCATGACCCTCTCCGAGCGGCTCCTGACCACGTTCGAGGTCCTCAAGTATTGGGACTTTTCCCTCAAATACGCCCTCTGGATGCCCCACGATCCCCTCAAGCCCGAAGATCGCGATTGGGCTTACGAGGCCGCCAACTTTCGGATGCTCAAAGTCCGCGGTTTCGAGGACTACGACGAAGCTCTCCAGTGGCTTCTCAGCGACTGAAGAGCCGACGATTCCTCAATGCTCAATTGATGAGCAATTCCGTCGGAGCACGTCCATCCGGCCTTGAACCAGTCAGAACAACGGACCGATTCGGTCACCTCGCGTGAGGCTCGGACGGGTTCGCCTGATTGCGAACGGAGGGACTCTTACCCGTAAGGCGCGATGATTCTTTGACGGCGTGAGGATTTGCTCCCCCCGGCAAGCGGACTCGCCGGTATTCGAGGTAATGATAAATCGCCGGGCCGGAAAGGGTGTAAGAGCCAAACACGATCAAAAAGACAAAATCCAAGTGTTGCTTCAACGCGACCAGAAGAGAGAGCACGATCACGATGCTGACCAGAATCTCGAACGGCTGGCGGCGCTTGATGTCCACGCTTTTCAGACCGTAATACTGGTATTTGCTCACCATCAGCCACGCGACGACGGCCAGCGCGAGGGGCATGATTTTTTCGACCGGGAAAATGGCGTCAATCGCCTCGTGTTTGCTCAGCATGAGAAAGAGACTGAGGATGCCGCAAGCGGCGCCGGGAATCGGCAGACCGAGAAAGGAGCGCTTTTCTTCCTTCTGCGCCTGAACATTGAATCGCGCCAGACGCAACGCGCCGCAGACGACGTAAAGGCCGCAGGTCGCCTTGGCGAGCAGAGGGTCCTCGCCGGCGATGCCGGAGTAGATGATCGTCGCCGGAGCCGCGCCAAAACTGATCGCGTCGGAGAGCGAATCGAATTGAAGACCGAAGGGGGTCTGCGCGCGGGTTAGCCGGGCGATGAGTCCGTCCAAGACGTCCAGCACGCCTGCCAGCAGGACGAACTGAACCGCCGTCAGAACGTCCCCTTGATCGAAGACCTCGAAGATGGCCAGCAGTCCGCAAAACAAACTGCCCGCCGTGAAGAGATTGGGAAGGATATAGACGCGACGCATGGCCCTTGGCTCCTGATTCGACGGAATCATACTCCAAATTCCGGCGTTGCGACAGCGAGAAATGATTTTCAACCGGCTCTTGAAATGTTGAGGCGAAATCGGGGCGAACCGTGTAATCTGCGTCATCTGTGAATTCCGCGGATTACTCTCTTCTCTCCAACGAAAGGAAAACTTCCATGAATATCACCCTCTCCAATGAGACTTCCCGCCGGGCGTTTTTGGCTTCGGGCGGCATCGGCCTTGCGGCGCTTCTGACCGCCGCCGGCGCTCCCGTGCCTTCGGAACCCGATGGCGATCTCGAAAAGGCCAACCTCAAAATCCTTCAGGATTTTTGCGACGCGTGGAGCGAGCGTGACGCGGAAAAACTGGGCGCGTTTTTCGCCGAGGACGCCGTCTTTCGCATGAACGAAAGAGCGCCCGCGACCAAAGGCAAGGCGCTGATCGTCGGCCAATTCAAGTCGTTCTTGGGCATGGCGAAGACGGCGCGATTTGAGGTCCTCCGCGCGACCGCCATAGGCAACATCGTCCTCAACGAACGGATTGATCATTTTCACATGGGCGAAAAAGAGGTCGGCTACCACATGAGCGGTGTGTTTTTTCTCAAGGATGGAAAAATTGCCGAGTGGTTCGATTACGGGATGCCGAAATAGGAGAAAATTTTCACGCGGAGCCGCACGGAGCGCGGAGAGGAGGGATTTGCGATCTCCAATCCTCAATCTATTGTTGCGGTTGTCCGAAATCCCCGCGCAGGAGGATTTCCGTGGGAGACACAGCCAAACCAACGGGAACGTCGGTTTTAACGAGGGTGAGGCTTCCGTCCGGTTGCGCAAAGTAGAATTTTCCGGGCGCAAGATTGGAGTGGACGTCGGAAGTGCCGTCGGTAATGACTGAAACCACCCCTCCCTCGGATGCGTTGGATTTTGCAATCCCCAAGGGGACTACGGCTCGGTCTGGGACCGGTCCAAAAGCGGCGGCGCCGAAAGATTGATTGCCGAGATTTTCGTAGGCCACCACGTATCGCGTTGGAGAAAGCAATCCGAGGGCCGTGTTTTCGGTAAAAGAGGCATTGAAAATGCCACCGCCACTAAACGTCACTGCGTTTCCCTCCGAATCGCCCATCTTCAGGGTTCCGAAATCGGAATTCCCAAAGTTCCGATAGCTGGTCAGAAATTGGGAGGAAGACATCGGGACCGCGGAGACGCCCGACGTGCGGCTCGGATTGAAGACACACTTCCGGCCAAATGAGATGACATCTCCATTGACGTCGCCAAAGATCGCCGTGCCGGCGTATTGATTCCCGTCATCCGCAAAGAAAACGCCAAAGCGAGTGGGGGTCAACGCAATGACCTTGTAAACCAGCGTCCGCAGACCGTTCGTACCTGTAAAGTAGCTGAATACTGAAGTGGGACCGAAGGCTAGCGCCCCGCCGCTTGACGTTCCAATCATCGCCGTTCCGAAGCCTTCCGTGCCGTCGGTCCTAGCTATGACAAATTGAGTCGCCGACAACGCGGCGGCGGAAACGGTGGCGGTCGAGCTGTCTGTGGGATAAGCAAAACTGGAGCCGTAGGAAATCGCATCCCCCGTCGCGTCGGCGATCATTGCCATGTGTCCAGTATTGTCTCTGAAGACAAGTATAGCCTCATTCGAGGAGAGCACATCCGCCGTTAGCTCATACAGTCTTCCGCTTCCAAAACTATATTCGGGACCGAACGTAATGGTTGTTCCATTGATCGTCCCGACCTTGGCAAAACCCAAGTTTAGATTCGTGACCTCGTCACGGTCCACGCCTACCACCATTACTCTCGCCGAATCAAGGGGGAGAACCATGAGGTGCATCCAAACCATTTCGCCGTGACAGGCGACCGGAGGCCCATAGGTGATTGCATTGCCATCGCAAGTTCCGACGATTGCCATGGGGATGCCCGACCAATCGCCGTTTTGGTAGGTCACGACAAATTGGGTTGGAGAAATCGTCGCAAGCGAGATCAAGCCCGTTTGCGCCGGATTGAAAACGAATTTCGGAACCGGATCGGAGGCAAAACCTTTGATAACCGCGCCATTGGTCAACCCCACGACGTCCCCTGCAATTATGTATTGGCCGGGGGCAACGGGCAGGTCCACGATCAGGTGCTTGGCACGTCCCGTTCCATTCGAGGTTCCCCCGTTGGCGCTGAACAGGGCATACGGCACGGGCGTCAATTCGTGTCGGGGGAGAAGGATCGTATAAAGTTCGTCCGTGTCGCTCCTTCGAACGGCGACTTGAAGCCAGCGCGCGTCGCCCGCGAAGACGTTCCCGCCGAAATCGAGCAGAACCGTAAATTGGCCGGTCTTGACCTTGACGTGGTCCTTCAAGTTCGTTCCCAAGAGCGTTCCGGTCGTGGGATCGTCGAACAATTTGAACTCGAAATCATAAGTTCCGGTTGCGGGGTCGTAGAGGCCCGGGGTCGGGAAATTGTTTTTCTTCAAATTCCCTTGATAAGTGAAGGCTGTGCCCATCGGAATCTGCGCCTGAGCCGAACTCATCAAAAAGAGTATTGTCCCAAACGAAAGAAACAGGCGATGCATTTCAAGACGTTTCGACACGATTCCATTTTTCGGCTCTCGTTTCATGGTCGCTCCTCCTTTTTCGTCCTCTATTGATATTCCTGCCAATTTTCCGCCGCGTTTCTGCCGGTTTGACTCTCGCTCCCCAAATATCCCCCTTCCACCAACGTGTCGGAATTCTCCACGTCGCCCGCGTCGGGCTGGCCGATTGCGCCGATCAGCAAATACTCCCCTCCCGCGATTTCCCCACCGCCGCCATCCACGGTCGTCCAAGACAGGTCGTAGGCATTAATGAGGATTTGAGTCACACCAAGGGTAGCTACCGCAATCGCGGATGCTATTAAGAGAAGCAGAATGAATTTTTTCCGGATGCCTTTCATAGAAAGCTCTCTATGCCATTGCTTGAATTTTCATTCATAAAACTCCCAATGGCAAGCTGAATTGGGCGCGGGGACGACGTTCACGCTGACGATCAACGGATCGCCGAACAAGCCTTCGCCGGCGTGCGACATTTGGAAGGTCAATCCGAAGGATCCCGGATTGGCGGGGGCGTTCAGGACGGCGGAAAAAATGTAGGTCTGGCCGGGGATCGTCACGGTGGGCGGGACCATCGGCAGGCTCGCTTGGTAGATGGGATTTCCTTGATCATCCGATGCGGTCATTTGAAGCGAGTAGCCCTCTTCCGGACTCCACGACGATTGGCCGGTGTTCTTCATGTAAATCCCGACGGTCATGCCTCGGTTCGCGTTCATCTGCGCGGGGACGGTGTTGTAAAGCGGGACGGCCTGATTGGGGTCCAACGCGCTCCACAGCCGCGTCGTGCCGTCCCCCGAACCGGTCAGGATTTTGGTTCCGTCGGGGGAGAAGGCAACAGCCCGAATTCCATAGCTTCCGTAGCCTATGGGGGTCGGGCCGTGACCAGCGTAGGTCCGGATGAGAGCACCGCTTGAAGCGTCCCAGATTTTGGCCGTTTTGTCATCGGATCCGGTCAAGATTTCCGTTCCGTCCGGCGAGAAGGCCACGGCATTCACATGATCATTATGACCGACAAAGGTTCGAACCAAATTTGCCGTTGCCTTATCCCATAGTTTGGCGGTGCCATCCCACAATCCGGTCAGAACCATGGTTCCATCGGGTGAAAAACATACCGACCATATCGAAGTTCCGGTTGGATATATTTGGAGCAGGATTCCCGTCTGACCCGCCGTAGCATCCCAAAGCAGGGCGCTCCCACCTGCCGTGGTGATGACTTCGGTCCCGTCGGGGGAGAAGGCTAGGGAGGTGATTCCATACTCGGTACCGAGGAACTCCCTTATCTGTGTTCCAGCCATTGCGTTCCAAAGTCTCGCGGTTGCATCTTCGAAAGCTGTCAATACCTGAGTTCCATCGGGCGAAAAAGCAACTGATGTCAACATGTAGGTATTTCCATTCAAAAAAGTTTGCAACAAGGACCCAGATGAAACATTCCAAAGTGCGGCACCGCCACCGCCGCTGGTGAGTATTTCGGTTCCGTCAGGAGAGAAAGCGACAGGATTGTATTCATCGGTATCGATCAGGAAACTACGAATCAAGACCGCCGTTGTGGCGTCCCACAGCACCGCGGGACCCAACGTAGTGGCGGTTAATGCTTGATTATTATCGGGTGAAAACGCCACCGAGGAAACGGTGCCCTCAAAGTCCCAATAGGTCCGGATCAGATTTCCAGTGACCTTGTCCCAAATTCTAGCCGTGAAATCTTCCGAGCCCGTCAAAAGTTTCGTTCCATCCGAAGCAAATGAAACAGAGGTAACAGCGTTAGTGTGGCCGGAAAACGTACGAATAATGGCCGTCGTAATGGCATCCCATAATTTCGCGGTCATGTCGTCTGAGCCCGTCAGGATTTGGGACCCGTCGGGCGAGAAAGCGACGGAGCGGATTGAATTTGTATGCGCGGCGAAAGCGCGGAGATAAGCTCCCGTTGAGGCGTCCCAAAGTCTGGCGGATTTATCCGGCCATGCCGCGCCCGTTAAGACTTGTGTTCCATCAGGAGAGAAAGCCACGGCCAATACAGGGGAGGGATGGCCCGAGAAGGTCAGGATGGAAAATCCCGTCGTCGTGTCCCAAAGTCTCCCATCCGTATCATCCGATCCGGTGAGAGCCTTCATTCCGTCCGGTGAGAAAGCCACCGATGTCACAGTTGCCGTATGCCCGATAAACGTATGGACCAAACTTCCTGTCGCCACATCCCACAATTTTGCAGAGTAGTCTTCCGATCCGGTGAGGATTTTCGTTCCATCGGCGGAAAAAGCGACAGAGGTGACGGTTCCGGTGTGGCCGGAAAAAGTTCGGATTAAGCCGCCGGTCGGCGCGTCCCAAAGTTTGGCGGTTTGATCCTTCGATCCGGTCAGGACCTTGCTCCCGTCAGGCGAAAAGACGATGGAGGTGACGGCATCGGCGTGGCCGGTGATGACGACGAGCTTGTCGCCGGTCGCGGCGTCGTAAATCCGCACGACCGATTGAGCGGCGACGGCGACGCGGGTTCCGTCTGGGGAATAGGCGGCCCCCACGACCTGCCCCAAGCCATACACCTGCAAGGCGCGTGTGACGGTCTGTCCCTGCGCGCGGACGAGGACGGGGGCGAAACATAAAATCCAAACGGCGGCGGCCAACATCCTTTTCATTTTCGTCTTCCTGTTATCTTCTCTCCGTGCCTTCTTGGTGTCTTCGTGTTTAATCCTTTTCGGCTTTCCCGCTAATACGGCGATATGTGCGGTTTGCCCATCAGTTCGTCCACTTGGGTTTCGTGGGCGTAGGAGGGGTCGGGGGTCGTGGAGGAGGGGTTGCGCGATTTCCAGATCATCCAGATCAAGACCGCGATGAGGGAGAGGGTGACGCCCCAATAAATTCCGGTCCTGAGCTTGGCGCGGAGATATGCGGGGAAGAGGAGCGACGCGACAGATGCAAGAAAGCTCGCGAATCTCCCTTGGCGCGCGACCCGGTGGGTCGCCCCTACTTTTCGGGCAAGGAGCGCCTCCATGTCTGCCGCTGATAATTTTTCCTCTCCGGGCGCGACGGCGAGCGCCCAATCGCGCGCCGCGAGCAGAAGTTTTCTCCATTTGCCGACTTCCCTTTGAAGCGCGAGGTCGTCGGCCATGCGTAGGCGGAACGCGGCTTCCTCCTCCGGCGTCATGAGGCCGAGGGCGAAATCGAGGGGGTCGTTGGGGTCGGCGTTGGAGTCGTCGGGGGTATTTTTTCGGAACATGTTCAGCCTCCCACACATTTTCTGGCTCTTGCTCGAATTTCACGTTCAATCGGGAATTCAACGCAAAGGCGCAAAGACGCAAGGAGGTTGTCGAAAATCTTCTTGGCGTCCTTGCGTCTCTGCGCCTTTGAGTTAAACAAAATCATATTCATCATTTGGCTTTACCTCTTTTGCCCTTCGACGGCCTCTCGGATTTTGGTGATCGCCCGCCGGAGCTGGCCGCTGACCTGTTTGGCCGGAATGTCGAGCGTTCGGGCGATTTCGCCCGGTTTCATGTCCTCGGCCAGATAAAGCGCGAAGATCGCGCGTTGCTGAATCGAGAGCGCGGTCATTGCGCCTTCGATCAGACGGCGGAGCGATTCGGTCTGAAGCGCGTCCACGATGCTTCGTCCGTCGTTCAATCCTTCCGAATCGGTCATGCGGGCCAAAGCTTCGGGCGAGAGAAGCCGTTCGCGCCGCCGGAACAATTTTCTGCGATAACTGATCGCCTGACGGGCCGAAATCGTCGCCAGCCAAGAGCGGAAATTTCCGTTGGGATCGAATCTTTCCATTGCCGTCGTCACGCGCAGGAAAACCTCCTGCGTGATGTCCTCCGCGTCCTCCTTGTTGAGGACGATTTTGTAGGCGATCCGATAGACGTAGCTTCCATGCCGTGCAAGAAGGGCGCAAAGCGCCTCCTTGTCCCCTTGGGCCGCCTTTTGAGCGAGGTCGTTGTCGTGCAAGAACATTCTTCCGGGATGATCTCGCTTCTATATCATATCAACGCCCGGCGGGATCAAAATTCGCACAAGAGATGACGATTTTTTTTGGGGGGAAAGCCTGCGAAACACGCAAAAAACGCGAAAATTCACGGGTTATGAAAAGAAATGGCTCCGATGATCGCCATTTTCTTGCCTTTGGAGCGGGGATCGGCGTCGTCGCGCAGGACAAGGCGGAGGGTGTGATCCCCCGGTTTGAGGTCGTAAACGTGCCAGAGATCGGTATCGTGGGTGCGCTCGACGATGTAGGCGTCCATATCTCCGGCCTTTGCGCCGTCGAGCCAAACATCGGCGCGTCCCCCTTCTTGGGCATATTGGCCGACGACGGCCACGGCCGTGCCTTTGAACTTGAGCGTGGCTTCGCCTCCCGCTCCGTCCCCCGCCGCGGCGACGGTTCTTCCTCGATCATCCACGACGCGCAACCATTTGCCCGTCCAACTCCAAGCGTCATCGTCGGCGGGGATCAGTTTGTCGGGGATTCCCATGCTCCATTGTTCGAGCTTGGGCGGTTTCGGCTTTTGGATGGGAACGACGATTTCCTCCCTGCCGTATTTCCCCCCCGCCGATTCGATGTTTTTGGCGATCCGGGCGAGCGTGGATTTGACGATGTCCTTGAAGGAATAATTCGTGTAATCAAATTTTTTGTCCTCGATGGCAGGAATGCCCGATTTCCAAGAATCGGGGATGGCTTCGTAGCCGAGGATCACGCCCAAAATTCCAGCGGCACTGGAGGGATTACAGTCGGCGTCTTGGCCGCAACGGGTGGTGATTTCGAGCGTCTTGCTGAAATCGCCGCCGCCGTAGAGAAGCCCCAGCGCGACGTAGCCGCCGTTGAGTTTCGCGTCAATGTTGAAGGGACGCAACGCTCCCTCGCTACACGAGTCGTCCTTGTCCCATTTGTCCTCCATCATTTGCCACGTCCGCTTCCAATCGGCGGGATATTTGGCGAACGAATCCAGAACGTCGCGGACGAGTTTGGCGTAACTGCTCTCGGCGGGGATGCAGGCCAGCCCTTGCTCGACGACCTTGCGCGGGTCGTTCTCAAAGAACGCCGCCGAATACATGCCGCCGAAGAACATCCCGCCGTAGAGACCGTCGCCGTAATTCATCACGCGACCGACGCGGTCGCAGTATTGGTTGGAAAGTTGCGGAAGCCCGGGGCACATCAGTCCGATGAAATCGGATTCGATCTGGAAATCAATGTCGTTGGCGTGGATGTTGTTTTTGGGGTGGCCGGACATTGGGGCCTTGATGCCACGATTCAAATTTCTGCGCGCGGCGGCGTTGGCGTGCCAGAGATGATATTGGGAATTTTTGAACGCCTCGCCGAATTGCTCGGTCGTCGCGTCAAGGCCGAGCCGATCCATCACCTCGGCGAACGTCATCTCGACATAGAGATCGTCCTGCTCGATGGAGTTGTTGACCTGCGGCGGCGACCAATGAATTTCTGCGTCCACGATCTTGCCGAGCCAGCGGAATTCAACCGGCGCGCCGTAGGAGACACCGATCATTTGCCCCGCCCATCCGCCGCGGACTTTGTTCTCCAAGATTTTGAGGTCCATGCGGCGGGACGGGGATGGCTCCGCCGCCGAAGCTCGACCGGGAGATCGCGCGATTAGGACGCTCGTAATAAAAACCAGCGTCCATGCCAACTCTCCGCCAATTGCCGCCATGTTTTTTCTCATTGTCATCCGCCTCCGTTGGAAGTTATCCATTCTTCTTCAACTCATTCAGCGCGCTCAGCAACGATGCGACTTGCTCCGGCGTGTTGTAGAAATGGGGCGAGGCGCGGAGCCAGCCGCGTCGCGCGGCGAGGTAAATTTTGCGCTTGCGCAATTCCGCCGCCCATGCAACCGGATTCACGCCGACGCCAGTGAAGGCGACGATTCCCGAACTTTCCCCTTCCCGGCGGGATGAAACAAGATCGAATCCCAAACTTCGCAAACCCACGGCGAGTTGATCGGTCAGCGCCTCGATCTTTTGCCAAACTTGGTTTTCCCCGGCTTCCAGCAAAAGACCGAGCGATTGCTCCAGCGCGAGGATCAACGCGAGGGCATGGGTTCCTTCCTCGAAGCGTTTCGCGGCTGGGGCGAGCGGTTGTTCCACGTCGTCGTAATCGGCGGGATGGACTCGACCGAGCCATCCGGTCATGGAGTCGTTCAGCTTTTCGAACATGGATTTCTTGACGTAAAGAATCCCCAATCCTTCCGCGCCGAGGAGCCATTTGTGACCGTCGGCGGCAAGGAAATGACAACCGAATTTCCCGACGTCGGTCGGCATGGCGCCCAAGCCCTGAATCGCGTCCACGCAAAAAAGGATGTCGCGCTTGGCGCAGATTTCACCCAAGCTTTCGACCGGCATCCGAAATCCGGTCGAGTATTGTACCTGCGAAACGGCGATCAGGCGCGTGCGCCCGTCAATTCGCTCCAGAAAGTCCTCGATTTGAAATCGGCCTTCGCGTTCGAGGATGACTCGAACCGCGACGCCGCGCGAGCGAAGATTGCGCCACGGGTGAACATCGGCGGGAAATTCGTGTTCGGCGATGATGACGTTGTCGCCGGGACGCCAAGTCAAACTGTTGGCGACGCAGAGCAATCCGTGCGTCGTGTTGTGAACGAAAGCAATTTCATCGGCGGAACAATGAAGAAGATTCGCGGCGAGCGAGCGGGCGCGCGAAATCGAAGCGGCCCAGACGGGCCACGCCTCGCCGACTTCGGTTTGCGCTTCGTCCAACCAGCGCCGGAGGGCATTGGCCGTTCGCGCGGGCAAAGGGGAAACGGCGGAATGGTTGAAGAAAATCCGGTCGCGGAGAATGGGGAATTCTGCGGCGGGATCAAACACGGGTTGACGCTGATGTCCGACTCATTTTTTCGGTTTTCCCGCGTCCTTCATAAAATTCATAAGCGCGTCCGCGTCCACGGACTTTTGCTCCTTCACCTCTTTCGGCATGGGTTTGGCTTCCTTTGGCGGAACAAAACCGAGTTGGGGGTGAGTCATCTTATTGAATTGAAGGTAGGCGAAAAACGTCAGTCCCACAAACGCCGCTACGACCACGGCGATCATCCCGATCAACTTCGGATTGAATTTGGATTCTTCTCCAACTACTTTTTTTCGATCTTTTTCCTTTTTTTTGGCGTCTTCCTGCATCTTGGTCTTGCGCTTGTCGGAAACGCCGCCGGATCGGTATTTTGACCCAAGTTCCTCCGAGATCGTCTGAAGCTCATTGTCGAACTTGGATTCTTTCGACGCCTGATCCAATGCCATAAACGCTTCCCGCGTCCCGATTTTCTGCAGAGCGGTCGCGGCGGCCACGCGGACGCGAACCGAGGATTCCGGCTCGGTTTTGACGATATTGGCCAGATGGTCAATCCATTCCTGCGAGGGTTCGAGGATTTCGGCAAGCCCCTCGATGGCCTTGACGCGGACATGATAATCGGGATCGCTCAGAGCCAAAGTCAGCGGTTCGACGGTTGGCTCGGATTTTAGCGCCGCCAAGACAGTCACGACGGCCACCTTCGATTTGGGATCGTTGGGATCATAGACCAATTCTCTTCCCAGCATGTCGTGGTCGAAACCGAGAAGCTTCTTGATGATGTCCCCGTTGAGGTTCTCGTCATGGGTTTGGGCAAGCATTCGGACGAGACAAGCGGCGGCCAACGGGGAGCTTTTTTCGCCCACTTTGTCAATCACGACGCGGCGCGTGCGGAAGTTGTCGACGTGGGAATATGCGTTAGCCAGCATCTCCAAGTTGCCTTCGGTCATCCACGCCTTGAGTTGGGTCGTGCTGACTTCGCCCATTTCCACTTCCTTGATCGCCGTTTTGGGAGCCGAAGAAACAGCCGGAGCCGCGGCGGAGGGCTGAGAAGCGGGAGCGGAAAGAGAACCTTGCGGAACCGGTTGTTTCTTAAGCAGGGCCAGCAATCGCGGATAATTGCCCTGCTGAATTCCCTCCCCGACTTTGACTCCATTCTGATGCAACTGCTGGACCATTTGCGCCACGCGGGGATGGTGCTCCGCGGGCAGGTTCGCCAGAGAGTAATCGAGGGGCTGGAGGACGCGGCTCATCTCGCCGTCGGCGGGAGTTTGCAAAAGAATTTTGGCTTCAAATTGAGCCAGCTTCAATTGCGCGGCGTAGTCGTTGAGGTTGGCTTGCGCGGCCTGTTCGAGGCGTTGGCGTTCGCCAAGGTCTTGCGGCGTGAGTTCTGCCATGGGTTCTTGAGTCTCCCTATCCGTTCAATTCAGCGTTATTGAGTTCCAGCCCTCGAATCAATGCCCTTGTTCCCAAAAATTGATTTCTCCGCCAATTTACCCGATGCCGAACGCGCTGTCAAACTTGAACCCACTCCTTTTCGTTCCCCCGCCGCCCGCCGTGGAATCGTCTCCTTCGGTCGAATCGGGGAGGGCATTTTTCAAAAATGCCATTGCCTCTGCAAGCGCAATCGGTCAAATTGTTCCCCCTGATACCCAGTTGGGATACGTGGAAGGAGTGCAAGAAAGAGCATGAAAGGTCTGATTCGGTTTTTCGGCGCGAGGCGCGGTTGGCGGATATTGCGGATATTTTGCTTCCTCATGATTTCATGGCGGGGGAAAGCGGAGCCGAATCCCAAGGATTTTGCCGCCACCGTCACCATCTACCGCGACAACTACGGCGTCCCCCACATTGACGGCCCGACCGACGCCGCGGTGGTCTTCGGATTCGGCTACTCCCAAGCCGAGGATTACTTCTGGCAGGTCGAGGACAGCTACATTCAAGCGTTGGGCAGATACGCGGAGATTTACGGCGAATCGGGTTTGGAAGCGGACCTCTTGAACCGCAGTTTTGAAATCGTTCCCCGGTCCAAGGCCGATTTCGAGAAGGCCGATCCCGACGTCAAGACCATCGGCGAGGCTTTCGCCGCCGGACTGAACTACTACTTGGAGAAGCATCCGGAGGTCAAACCGAGGCTAATCACCCATTTCGAGCCGTGGATGCCTTCGGCCTTCGAGCGCAATCTCCTGATGTCGTTTCTCTACGGGCAAACTCATTATTCACGCGGCGAGATGCGGAAGATGGACGAAGCCGTTCGCGCGAATTCCGGCTCCAACACTTGGGCCATCGGTCCGAGCAAAACGAAATCGGGGCACGCCATGCTCTTTTGCAACCCGCATCAGCCTTGGTTCGGCTGGGGTCAATTCATCGAGGGGCATCTTCACAGCGCGGAGGGATTGAATTTTTCCGGCGCGACGATCATCGGCGGACCGCTTCCCAACATCGGACATAACGAATATCTGGGTTGGTCGCACACGACGAACGACCCCGACGTGGCCGACGTTTGGCGCGAGACGTTCGACGATCCCAAGAATCCGCTGAATTACAAACATGGAGCGGGCTACAAGACCGCGACCGAGTGGAATGAGACGATCAAGGTTCTGAACAAGTCCGGTCAACTGGAGGAGCGGAATTATACCTTCCGCAAAACCCACCATGGTCCGATCGTGGGACAGGACGACCCCCAACATCGTTACTCGGCCAACATTGCCAAGCTATCGGACGGCAATCGCGCGCGCGAGGCGTTGCTCATGGACAAGGCCAAAAATTTCAAGGAATTTTACGCCGCGATGTCGAGGCTCGACCTTCAGATGTTCAACACCGCCTACGCCGACAAGGAAGGGAACATTTTTTATCTGTATAATGCGGCGATCCCGAAGCGCGACCGCTCGTTCGATTGGACCAGACCGGTGGACGGAAGCGATCCGCGGACCGACTGGGGTCCGGTTCATCCGATTGAGGATTTGCCGCAAGTCCTGAATCCGAAGACCGGCTACGTGCAGAATTGCAATTCCACGCCGTTCATGACGACCGACGACGACAATCCGTCGGTCAATGATTTTCCGCATTACATGTGCGAGGACCAATACGATGACAAGCGGCGAGCCAAGATGTCGCGCAAACTCTTGCGCGAGGCGCACGACGTGACGTTCGAGGATTGGCAGAAATTGGGATTGGACACGACGCTCTATTGGCCGATGGACGAACTGCCCAAATTCAAACGCGATTGGGAGGAGTTGAAGACAACCGATCCGACGCTGGCCGAAAAAGTTGCGCCCTATTTGCAATTCCTGCTCGATTGGGACTGCAAGGCGTCGGTGGATTCGCCGCAGGCGACGCTGTGCGTTGAGTGGTATAGCCAGATTTACGAGGGCTTTTATCCCGCCGAAACTCCGAAGAAGATGTATCTCGACAACCCGAAGATGAAATTCGACGCTCTGTTGATCGCGGCGGAAAAATTGAAGGCGGCCTACGGGAGTTGGCAAGTGCCTTGGGGAGAAATTCATCGCATTCAGCGCCACGCCGACGTCGCCGACATGGTGAAATTGCCGTTCAGCGACAGCAAACCGAGCGTCCCTTGCCCGGGCGTCAACGGCCCGCTGGGCGTCGCGTTCACTGTCTATTATTCGCCGCCGCTTTTCGGTCGAAAGAAATACTACGGTGTCGTCGGCAATTCCTACATGGCAATGTTCGAGTTCACCGATAAAATCAAGGCCGTGAGCTTGCTTCAATTTGGCGAAAGCGGTCATCCCGATTCCCCCCATTTCTTCGATCAGGCGAAGATGCTTTCGGAGAAAAAATTCAAGCCCGCGTGGTTCTATTGGGAGGACGTGCTGGCCAACACCGAGGCGAAGTATCATCCGGGAGAGGAGCCGAAACGATAGGCGTTATTTAATTTCATCACGAAATTTCACCACGGAGACACCGAGAGGTTGATCTGTTGAATTGAGGTGATTGAGATAATGAACGACCGAGCGAAGACCCAATCAAAATGAGATTCGCGCATCACAGGAGATCCGGCAAGCCGCCTTATCGAGCGAGAATTATATCGGTTTCATTATCTCAGAGGCCGTCCGCCTTTCCTCTACCTCTCCGTGCCTCCGTGGTGAATTCTTCATCTTTGAATTCGTGAAATGTAGAGCGGAATTGCATGTCAGCCTCCAGTCCCTCCCTCTTCGTCAAGCGTGATTTGGACGGCTTCTTCGGCCTCTTCATAGACAACCTCGTCCAGTTGCTCGTCATCACCGAATTGACGACGGCGACGTGCGGGTTGAGCCGCGAATTCGTCTATTCCCGCATCCTTCCAGCCGCCGCGATTTCCGTCATCGTCGGGAACATTTATTACGCCGTTCAGGCTTACATGCTGGGCCGTCGTCAAAAGCGCGACGACGTGACCGCGCTTCCGTTTGGCATCAACACACCCAGCGTTTTCGCATTCATCCTGTTCGTGATGATGCCCGTCTTTCAGACGCATCGGAAGGAATTGGGGGACGAAGCCGCCGCGCATTTGGCATGGCAGGTCGGATTGGGGGCGTGCGTCGGAAGCGGGCTGGTCGAATTCTTCGGCGCGTTCGTCGCCGAGCGGATTCGCCGGACGACGCCGCGCGCCGCGTTGATTTCCGCGCTCGCCGGAATCGCCATCGGCTTCATCTCGATGGATTTCGTCCTGCAGGTTTTCGAGCATCCCCTGTTGGCGATGATCCCGATGGGCATTATTTTGATGCAGTATTTTTCGGGGGTTCGCTTGCCGCTCGGAATTCCGGCCGGATTGGCCGCGTTGCTCGTCGGGACGTGCCTCGGCTGGGCGATCAAGGGGTTCACCTTGATTTCGTTTTCCACTTTCTCGTTCGATCAACTCCCCGACGCGATCAAAACGCAACTCCGGCTTGAAATCGCCTCCATGCCGAGCAAGGAGCAATTCCGGCAGGCGATGGCTCCGGTGCTCTCGCTTCCCGTTTCCGCCTACGGCGACCTCGTGGAAATGTTTCAATCGAAAACGAATCTGAATTTGGTTCTGCAATATCTCCCCGTGATTATCCCGATGGGGCTTTTCAATCTGATCGGCTCGCTCCAGAACATCGAAAGCGCCGAAGCCGCCGGCGATAAATTCGACACCGCTCCGTCGCTCATGGTCAACGGATTGGGAACCATGATCGCCGCCGGATTGGGTTCCTGCTTTCCGACGACGATCTACATCGGCCACGTCGGATGGAAGCATCTCGGCGCGCGGTCGGGATATTCGTGGCTGAACGGTTTCGCCATCGGCGCCGTTTGTCTTTTGGGACTCATCAAGTCCATTTCGGTTTTGGTCCCGATGGAATCGGTCATCGGCATTTTGCTCTGGATCGCGATTATCATCACGGCGCAGGCCTTTCAAGCCGTGCCGCGCCGACACGCTCCGGCGGTCGCGCTCGGAATCATTCCGGGAATTGCGGCGTGGGGATTGCTCGTTTTCAACAACGGCCTTGGCGCGGCAAAACAATTCGCGTCGGCTCTCGGATTGGACGCGATCAACGCCAACACGCCGCAAGCCCACTTCGGCGGTCTGGTTGCGCTGGATCGCGGATTCATAATCACTTCAATGGGGCTTTCGGCCATCGGCGTCATGATTATCGAACGGCGATTCAAGGCGGCGGCGGGATGGGCATGGGCAATGGCCGCGCTTTCGCTCATCGGATTCATTCACGCATGGAATCCGATGAACGTCGGCGAGCCATATTCCATCGGCGTCCAAGGGGTCGTCATGGGCTGGCGTTTCGCTGCGGCTTACGCGGTTTTTGGATTGATTCTATTCGCGCTACGCAAATCGGCGTCCGCTTCCGGCGGCGAAACTGCTCACGGCGCGGATCCGGATTCAGAACGGGACGAAATTGTGATGTAAATATTCCTTCTTCTTTAGCCGCGAAGGAACGCAAAGATCACAGAGACTTTTCCGCCACGCTCATCTTCGACTCGGTGATCTCTGTGTTCTCTGTGGCTATTGAATTCATTGCACGCTCAATCGAATCGAAAATCAGCTTGCCGTCCTCTCCTCCCAAAATCGCTTCGCACGCGCGTTCCGGGTGGGGCATCATGCCGAGGACGTTTCCGGCTTCGTTGCAAACGCCCGCAATGGACGCCATCGAACCGTTGGCGTTGGCCTCATCGGTCAGATTTCCCTTGGGATCGCAATAACGGAAAAGAACCTGTCCGTTCCCCTCGATCCGCTTCAAACCTTCGGCTTCAATCGTGTAATTCCCCTGACCGTGCGCGATGGGGAGACGGATCACTTTTTTTGAAAAATCGGTGAACGGCGTCCCTGTCCGCTCGACGCGGAGATGAACGTCAATGCAACGGAACTGCAACGACCGATTGCGCCGCAGGGCACCGGGAAGAAGCCCCGCTTCGGTCAGAATTTGGAATCCATTGCAAACACCGATGACAAGTCCGCCGCGCCGCGCAAAGTCGGCGACCGACCGCATGACGGGGGAAAACCGGGCGATGGCTCCGGCGCGGAGATAATCGCCGTAGGAAAATCCCCCCGGAACGGCGATCACGTCCAAGCCTTCGGGAAGCGTGGTCTCCTTGTGCCAAAGGCGGTGGACCTTCCAACCCATCACGCGCTCCAGCGCGTCAATCATGTCCTGATCGCAATTGGAGCCGGGGAAAATGACGACGCCGGAGTTCATGATTTGTTGCCGTCCAAAATTTCCAGCGTGAATTCCTCGATGATCGGATTGGAAAGAACGTCGCGGGCGATTTTCTCGACCTCGGTCTTCGCGCGGGCCGGATCGGTCTCGGCGAGATCCACCTCGAAAATCCTTCCGACGCGGACGCGCTTAACCGCGTCGTAATGGAGCGTGGCGAGCGCCTCGCCGATGGCCGCCCCTTCGGGATCGCTCACCTCGGATTTTAACCGGACCAACACGCGCGCCTTCATCGTTTCACTATTCCTTTCCATTTTCCGTTCCGTTATCCTTTTCGGCGCCCGACTCCGCGGAGTTTAAGTGACCCGCGAGGATCGTTTCCAGACGATTCCACCATTCGGGGCTGATTCGTCGCGGACGTCCGTCGCGGGAGAGATAGACGTGGTGCGTCGCGCCGCGCGCCAGAATTTGCGGATCGTTTTGCCTGCGAATTTCGTAGCTGAAGTGAATTTTGGCGCGCGTCATCGTGGTGATGCGCGTCGTGATTTCCAACAGGTCGTCATAGAAAGCGGAGGCGAGGTAATCGCAGGATGCGTGCGTCGCGGCGAGCAAAAATCCGTCCGATTCCATGTGGCGATAATTCAATCCTGCGGAGCGAAAGAGTTCGGCCCGGCCGATCTCGAAAAATTCCATGTAATTGCCGTAATAGACCACGCCCATCTGATCGGTCATGCGGTAGGTGACACGGTAAAGGGTCTTTGCCGAGGGATGGGAGTGAGGATGCGTCAGGAGGACCGAATATTTCATACCCCATTTTGGCGGGTCTTGACGCCGGTTTCAATACGGACTTTTGTTCACCACCAAGACACCAAGTCACAAAGAAGAATAGAATCGGTAAGAATCGCTTTCGATACAGGGACACTTCTGAACGTTTTCTTGCTTGGTGTCTTTGTGTCTTGGCGGTGAAATTGGATTCTGCTATTAACCGCGCCGCCTGAGCCGTTCAAGACGATGCAGAAGAGCTTCCGTGTTGTCCGCGTCCTCCTCGGCATGGGCGATTTCCAACGCCCGTTCCGTCCATCGCCGCGCCGAGGCGAAATCCTTGACCCGATGCTCGGCGTGTTTGGCGAGTTCGATCAGGGGATCGAGCCGTCCGGCGCGGGCTTGAGGAACGCGAGCTTCCCAAATGGCCACGGCGTCGCTCCATCGTTCCAATCGCGCCAGCCGCCGTGCGAGGTGCATCGAGAGCCGAAACCCGAAGTCCTCGTCCCGCGTCGCGAGAATCGCCCGCTCCAATCGGTCGAGCGATTCGTCGGTCCGATTCGCGGAATGAAAAATCTGTGAGAGACCCCATTGAACCTCCGCGTGGCGAAAACGGGAATCGTCGGGGGAGTGAATCGCCGAAACAAGAGTCCGCGCCAAACCCCCGAGACTCAGGACGTCCTGCGCGTGGTGATCCATGACCGAAATGATCCGCTCGCGTCCGACGCCGCGAAGATAGGCGAAATAAATTTGCGGAATCGCGGAGGATTCGACGTCCGAAAATCGCACGACGCCAAGAATTTCGCGCTCCAAGGTTCCGAGCCGGCAATCGGGCAATCGTCGCTTCCAGAGCCGCCGCGACGGATGGAGCAGATCGAGATGGAGATCGGGAAATTCGGGGCGACGCCGCGCCATGCGCCAGCGCGACTCCAAAATCGGCAGATCAAAACAGCGGCCATTGTAGCTGACCAATCCCTGCGCGTTTTGCATCTCCGCGCCGACCGCTTCGATCAACGCCTCTTCGTCGCAATAATCTTCCATGAAGAATTGCCGGAGCAAAAATTCCCCTCCGACAACCCGCCCGACGCCGATCAGAAACGCGACCGTTCCCGTCCCGCCGCTGAGGCTGGTGGTTTCAACGTCGAGATAAACGATTTTATCGGGATCAACTTCGTTCCACTTTTCATCGCGGGCCAAGAGCGCGAGAACGCATTGAAAGTTTACTGTCCCGGAATTTTGGCCTCCGGGAAGAACGTAGCCTTGCGCCGAACGACTCCCATCGAGGGCAACCCTTGATTCGATCCGAAGACAATTTCCGTTTCCGAACGAAATTCGTTCGGCGTGCGGAATCAAATGCTCCAAAGGAGGGGCGGACCGCCGCCGGTTCGGTTGATCCGCCGATTCCGAAGCCGGAGAGAAATGTTCCGAGGCGGTCTTGACTCTCGAATTGAGCGACCGGAGAAATTCGATCTGCGATGGCGTGGCGCTCATGAAGATTCGTCGGCGAGGGTTTCCTCAATGACAACCTTGCGGTCGCGGACGCTGACCTTGCCCCGCGAGATCAAATCCAACGCTTCAGGGAGCGCGTCATGTTCCTGCGCCAAAATCCGATTGGACAGAATCGCCTCGTTGTCCTCCGGATAACAGGGAACCGTTTTTTGCAGAATGATCGGACCGGAATCCACCCCCGAATCCACGAAGTGAACCGTGCATCCCGTCACTTTGACGCCGTAATCCAACGCTTGTCTCTGGGCGTAAAGTCCGCCGAACGCCGGAAGAAGCGAGGGATGGATATTGATGATCCGATTGGGAAAAGCGTCAAGCAACGTCCGTCCGACGATTCGCATGTAACCGGCCAACACGATCCATTCAATCTCCTTGCCGCTTAGCAGAGCCACGACCGCTTTCTCGAATTCCTTTTTGGTCTTGTAGGCTTTGGGATCGAGATGCGCCGTCGGGATTTCGTGTCGTTGGGCGTAATCGAACGCCTTGGGATTGTCCACGTCGCTGAAAACCAACCCGAACCGGACACGCTCCAATTTTCCCGCGGCCTTGGCGTCAAGCAAAGCCTTGAGATTCGATCCGCGGCCCGAAGCAAAGACCGCGACGTTGATGGATAGGGGGAAGGAAGTGGAAGACGAAGTGGTCATGTTGCCCATTTTCTACACTTGGCGCCGCGAAGCAAGCCCTTGATCTTTTCGGAGGCGGTTTTCATTTCCGGCGCATCGCTTCGCCCGTCAGCTGATGCGCCGCGCGGGCGGGTTCGCTGAGGCGATGGGGACCGAGAAGCCTCAGCGCGATTTTAAGTGATCCCTTCATGGAGACCCGATGGCCGGGCGAAACGAACGTCGGACGACAATTCGCCCGAGAACGCAACACCCATCCGACTTGCTCTCCGCCGTCCATTAGCGGCGTGGCTGATCCGCGCGCGGATCGCGGTTGCCGATATTCGCCGATCAAGCGCGATTTCGCCCAACCGAGCGACGGACAATCGTAGATGACCCCCAAATGCGAAGCCAACCCGAACCGGCGGGGATGGGCGATTCCTTGTCCGTCGCAAAGAATCAAATCCACCTTTGACTTCACGCGGCGGAAAAGAGGAAGAAGAGGCGGAATTTCGCGGAAGGAAAGGAGACCGGGAACGTAGGGGAAAGTCGCCGGAGCGGCGTGGGTGAATTGATCTTCAATTTCTCCGCGCCCGGCATTCCAGACCACAAGAGCCGCGAAACACATGCCCCGCTTCGCGTCATAGGCAACGTCCACGGCGGCGAGACGGCCCCTTGTCGAAAACTTCTCCCATAATGTGGCACCGGCGCCCTCGCCGGTGATGCGACGACTTTGTCCTATCACAGCCGAGGGCGGCTGTGCCACATGGCCTATCGCAGACTTATCTGAAAAAAATTCGGGCGGCGAGGTCGCCCGAAGGGACAAACGTCGCCGCCCAAGTATCTGAATCGCGCGAGCCTCGGCCGTCGTCACGTCCCAACGATGGCTCCAGCAAATTTTCAACTGACCTTCGACACCTGAACGTTGTCTATGCAGAGTTGTCCGGTCGTGTTGATGTTGTCGCGGATCGCCAATGTGTTCAGGTATTTCGGGACCTGCGCCAGCGAAACGCCTTTGGCGACGTGCCGATTGTCCACGTATCCGTCAATCTTCCCCGCGTTCAGGTCAATCACGTATTTGATGTGCGCCCATGTCCCCAGCAGATACGGCGCGGGCTGGCCGTGAATGTGAATCGAGGGGGCGGTCTGCGATTCGCTCCGCAGAATTTTGGTGTGGATGGACTGCTGAAAATCCTCGTCCTTCTCGATGTAGAAACCGAGAAGGAATTTGTTCTTGTCATTACACCGCAGGTCGAACTCCACGTTGACCACGCCCGACGTGTTGGGGAACTTGGTCGAGTAATAAACTTTCCCGACCCCTTCCTTCTTCTGATAGACGAGGTAGTTTTTCGAGTTCGCGGGGGGGGCGTCGTTCTGAACCGTCAGCGTGGAATAGGCGAATTCCCCCTTCCAATCCGCCGGTTTCTTTCCGACTTCGTCCTTCTCAAAGTCCTGCGTGAGGACCGAACCGACCGTCGTGACGGCGGCGGCGGCGACGTTGCCCGGCATCGTCTCGGCGGCTTCGGGACCGAGTCCCAAACCGGAGAAGTCCAATCCCCCGCCCGACGGCTTCACGTCAAGCGACGGACGTTCGATGACCGTCACGTCCAAAGCCGAGAGGTCGTCAACCGGACGGTCGCTCTTCATCGCCGGAATCTCCGAACGCTCGGCTGAGGGCATCGGGGGCGCCACGTTGTTGTTCCCGTGACCTCCCGCCAAAGCTTCCAGCTCGTCGAAGATGGAAAGCGCGCCGGCTTTTTCAGCCTTCGGTTTGGAAGGCGGCGGAGCCTGCGCGGGAGCCGGAGCGGGACTCGGCGCGCTCGACGCGCCCAATCCCAAAATGTCATCCAGCGAGATGCCCGCCGGTTCGGCTTCGGGAGCTTTCTTTTCAGGCTTGGGAGGAGGCGGGCTGAAAATATCCTCCAACCCCGACATCGCTCCGGCGCCGGCCGAAGCCGAAGCTTCGGCTCCCGGAAGTCCGGAAAGAATGTCGTCCAATCCCGCGCCCGCCGAGGCCGACGCTGGAGTCGGCTCGGACGCGGAGGGCATGGCGAAAATATCCGCCGCCGGAGCGGGCTTGGCCGAAGCAGGTGAATGCTTGGGCGCCTCGGCGACTCTGGCGGTCGGTTGCGCGGTCATGGTCTCCGGTTCGGGAGCAAAAAGATCGTCGGTGGCCGCAGTGGCGGTGGCTCCGGCGGCGGCGAAGCCCGAAGGTTGCGCCTGCATTCCGGGTTGGGCCAAGGGATCGCCCGCCGGGGGGAATCCGGCGGGACCGGCTCCGGGGGGCGCGTTTTGCGGCGCGGAGATCATCCAATCGCTTGCGCGCCGTCCGGTCGGAATTCCGCGCATCGGACGCAACGCCGTCGCCTCTTGAATCTTCGCCATCATCTCTTTGTTGTGCTTGTGCGTGCGATAGAGGAGGAACCCGACGACGATGGTCAGCAATCCAATGGCCGAGCCGAAAACCAAGGGCAATTTTTTGTTCGATTCGGCAACCATCGTGGCCGCCGGGGTCATCTGCTTGATTCGGTTGTCCAGACGGGCTATGGCATCGTCCGATTCCTTTTCCCAGTTCTTATCGCCCAATCCACGAATGTGCAACCACATCATTTTGGCCGATTGCAGGCCATTAAGATCTCCTTTGCCCTCTTCATTTTGTGCGGATAGCTTGGAATTTGCGTAGTCATTCTGAATCGCCTCATCTCCTCTGGGATCCTTCCCCGCCGCCAAATTTTCCAAGACACCGAGTCGTGATTGCGCCGGCTGATTGTTGGCGTCAATGTTCAAAATTTCTCTGATCTTGACGATGGCTTCCTCATACTTCTTGCCCTTGGCCAAAGCGTTGGAATCCCGGAATAATGCGGCAATCGTCACTGTCTTGCGCGCTTGTTCTTCCCTTTCATCCTGAATTTTCTTCACCTGATCCGTAAGACCCTCGATGTTCTTCGTGATGCCGCTGACTTTTCTTTCCAGATCAACCAATGCTTGCGCGAAGCTACTTGGAACCTTTTCCCCCGATTCGGCCGCCCCGCTCTTCGACTTCATTTTAATCTCGATCACCTTCGCGATCTTCTCGACATCCTCGTCGCTCAAGCCTTCCGTAGCCAAATTTGCCCCCTTGAGGGCCTCGCGGACATCTTTCTTTGTCGCTTGGTCGCCGCCGACTTCCGTCGGTTTACCTGGTTCGCCTCCCGCCACCTCGGTGCCCTTGATGACAGGAACGGCTCTGGCCTCAGGAAATCCTCTGTCGCGAATGGGAGCCATTGCGCTTTGCGCTTTGGCTTCGTTGGGAAAATTCCCGACGGTGACGTTATATTCTTCGCCCACTTGGATGACTTTGACGTTGATGTTTCCCTGTTTTTCCAACTCTCCCTTAACGCTGTTCGCTTCGGCGGCTTTCGTGGTTTTCTTCACCAGAACGGTGAAGGTCGCTCCTCCCTGAGCCGCCTCTCCTCCTCGCTTGGCTTCGTTGATTCCCTCCGGCGAGAAACCTTCGCGTTCCAGTTGAGCCTTCATCTTGATTGCTTCGGCCTTGGTCGGAAAGTTGCCGTATTCGACGCTCGCCGTGCCGTCCTTGTTTTCGGTCAAATAAGCGGGAACGTATCCCAAACTCTCCAACATCAGCCGCTGATCAGCGGCCTGTTTGGAAGGGACGTTCTTGACCACGGTGATGCGGTAGACGGTCTCCTGCGCGCCGACGCCCGCGCTCCATGCGCAGACGACGGCAAGAAGAATGGCGATCCTCGCGGTGAAGATCATCTGGCTGGTCCTGTTCATTGGGAAGCAACCCCCTCGCATAAGAATTGGCCCTCGGATCGCGCGTTGCCGCGCGACCGGCTCCGGACGGCGGCTCCGGCCGTCCCACAAAAATAATTGCGCGCTACGGTGCGTCGGTTTTGGCCCCAAGACACCCTTTTTTCGCCTTCTCAGGCAACCCTATGCCATAGGCTATGCAAAAGGACTTTGGGCGGTCAAGTGTTAAGTAAAAATAATTTTGAACCTCACGCATTACTAACGGGCTTAGGGGAATTAAAATCGCTTGGCGTGCTGGCGTCATGGCGGTTGAGATTAAAATTCCCATCCACTTTTCGTTCGATCAGCGGGTTTCGGTGGCCGCGTTATTTTCCGGCAATCCCCGATTCAAGGCCGCGATGGCCGGATGATTCGGCTCGCGGACGCGGACCTGCTCCAGGCAAGCCCGCAAAAGCGAATCATCTTTCATCTCCCGCGCCAAATAGCCGTATTCGATCCAGAACCCCGCCCCCGGCGGTTGACCCGCCATTTTCAGCCGCGCTTCGAACGCCCCTTTCGCCGTCTGAGGATCGTTCAAGATGTGAAACAAAACCGCCCCTTTCCCTTCCGCCAACGTTCGATCCCATTGTTCCTGCGTCATCGTTTCCGGCTTGGGGTAGCGCGATGGCAAACCTTGAAGCCCCGTTTGTTGACGGGCGTATTCCTCAATGGTCGAGAGGACAATCTGTTGGCGCGGTTCTCCCGGACCGTGGTGATCGAGAGCCTTCAGGGCTTCCAGCCAATTCTTACGGATAACCTGCTCGAACAGTCCCCCCATCGAACTCCAATAGGGATGAATGGCATAAGCTTTCGGATCAACCTTGAGGGCCTGGAGATGCGGAACCAGCTCTAAAACGCGCGCATGATTGCCCGCCCACGTCTGCGCGTCGATGGCGAAGATGAGATAATCCGGATTGTCCGGATCCACCCGCAAAAGATTCTCGGCTCCTTCCGCCGCGCGCTCATAATCCCGGCCCGCCAGACGACGGTTGTATTCAAAGACATAGAAGTGAAGGAAAAGGTGAGGATCGTATTTTTGGATCAATCGGCGCAGACTTACCAGCCGCTGAGGATCCGAAGATGGACGGCTGGAACACACGCGGTCCAGCAAAACCGCGGCCTGCGCGAGCGCGGGAGCGTAATAAAGAGTCGCATTGAGATTGGCTTCGTATTGCTCCTCGTATTCCTTCTTTTCCGAGGGATTTCGGGTCATGTCGACCAACATGCCGTAACAGAGGGCCAAGGTGTAAAAGGAATTATGGTATCGGAGGGAGGCCTGGCTAAGACGGATTTGCTCGACGGCTTGCAGGAGGGAAGCGATGGCCGGGGTGTAGAATTTCGGCGCTCCGGCGGGGAGACGCGCCTCCTCACGACCCAAATAAATCCCGCGAATGTAGGACATTTCGCCGAAGAGAAACCGCGCCGTGTCATGCGAGGGTTGAGAAACCAATGTGCGGCTCAGATGCGTCGCGGCCTCACGGAAATAACGCTCCCGAATCTCCGGTTCCATTCCCCTTCCCGCCGGAAGTTGGACGTCGTGGCGCAGAAGCTCGATGACCGCTTGGCCATACGTGTAATTGATGTCGGCCTGAACCGCGCGCGCGAAGGGAAAACTGACGAACGGCACGGCGAGAATGAAGCACCAAGCCACGACCAACCGCGCGACATGGCCGGAGCGGAATTGAGGCGGAGCGGGGTAGGTCGGGTCTCCAGCCCCGACAGAATTATCCGCGACGCGTCGGTTCTGGAGAGCCGACCTACACAGGTCGCGGTTCGGCTGATAGGCCCCATAAGCCGCCACGCAGAAAAGCCAAGTCACCGCCAACTGTGGAATGTGGAACGGAAAATCCACGAAGGCGTGCAGACCCAGCGCCAAAGCCGAAAATCCGAAAGCCGTGTGCAATAGTTTTTGCCGTCCCTCCAAAACCGAGCCAATTTTCTTTCCCCGCGACGCGACTTCCCCCAGCGCCGCGACCATCAGGAGCAATCCGATCCAACCCTCCTCGATCACCGTCTGAAGGTATTCGTTGTGCGCCATGTGCGATCGTTTGGTCGTCAGTCCGAGTTTGGTGTCAGGATGCTTGGCCGTGTAATCGCCTTGGGCCTTGGGATAAACATATTGAAACGAATAAAGTCCGTGACCGATGAGTGGACGATCCACCGTCAAGGGGAGCGAACAAACGAATAATCGTAGCCGCGCTTCCTCTTGAAGACGCGCCGGGGTCAAATCGCGGAATCGCCGGAGGAGCGCGTTCTCTTTGACGAAAAACGGATTCCACCGCGAGGCAATCATCTGGCTCGCGAGACCCAGCCCAAGAACGACGACGACCGCCAAAACGATCCGCTTCGGCCACGCTCCGCCCCGTTGCTTCAGCGCGACGCGAATGAACGCCAATCCCAAAATCGTGCCGACGATCCAAACGGTCCGGCTCTGCACGAGCAACGCCGTCAGCAACGCCAACGCCAGATACGCTCCGGACAGCCACCGTTGCCAAAGCCTCGGCGCGTCAATCGCGAAAGCCAACGACGGAAAAGCCGTCATCATCAGAAACGAGGCGACGCCGGTGTTGTGGCCGATCAATGAACCGTAGATGTTCCGCCGTTCGGGGTCCTCGAACTTGTAGAGGAAATTGAAGATGAGTCCGTTCCCGATTTCCGTCACCTCGCAAAGGCTGATCGTGCAAACGACAAAACCCATCGCCATCATCAGAGCCGCGAACTGCCGGACCTCGGCCTCGCTGAATCCGCGCCGGAGCAGAACGTAACCTAGCCCTCCATGGATGACCGTCCAAGCCAATCCCTCCAACGAGAGCGCGGGCGTCGGACTCCACAAAGCGGAAGCGGCGGACCATAAAATAAAAAGCAACCATGCGCCGAACGCCCATCGGTTTTCCGAGCCGCGACCATAAGGGAGCGTCCAATGCGCGTTGTTGCCGTTATCGGTCGCTCGCTCACGCTCGCGGCTCGGTTGAGGCGGATCATCTCCGAGGATGGGCTTGAGCACCCGGATCGTCGCCAACGTCGCGAACATCCCCGCCGCGCAAACGGCGGCCAACGCCCCCTTCAAGATCAAGGGAGAATGATAAAAGGACAGGAACGACTCGAATTGCTCCAGACAGAAATTACCCCACGCCGAACCGCGATCCCGCGCCGCCGCCCAGTCGCGGATCATCGGCTCCAGCCAAACCGCGCTCAAGCGCATGGGGTAGCAGAGGATCACCAAGAGAACCGATTCCATCGCAAGCAACCACGGCAATCGCGAGAGGACCGATTCTGTTTCAACTTCTGAGTAATTCAACGCGGAGACGCCTAGACGTGATGACGCAAGGAGATTTTCCGACCCTGTTTGCGTCTTTGCGTCTTTGCGTCTTTGCGTTTTACTCATTGGGATTTTTTTTCGAAGATGAAAATTGCGTCAGCCAATTTTTCGGCGTCGTCCGCGAATCCGGGACCGGGAACCAAAAGATGCTCGTCGCCGACGGCGATGACGCGATGGTTCTTGACCGACGACAACATTCCCAGTTGCTCCCACGCCTTCATGTGATAGTCGCCGTCCACCGGTGCGTCGCCTCCCCGAAGCGAACCGTCGAGGATCACGTCGGGATCGAGCTTGATGATGGATTCCTTCCCCACCACCGGCCAAGGGAGATCGGTCTTTCCAAGGACATTTACCGCCCCGACGGCTTGGAGCAATTCATCAAGATAATTGCCCGAACCGCAACCGTAAATTTGCTGAAGCGAACCGGGATTGCGCCCGATCACGAACAGAACGCGGGGCGGAGACTGGGCATTCTGATTCTCCGAACCCGCGAGACGTGACTTTGTCTTTTGGCGCAGATCGCTCATTCTTTTTTGAAGTCGCGTCGTCGCGATTTGCGCCTGCCCCGAGCGTCCCAACATTTCGCCGAGGGATTGCATTCCCTTTTCAATGTCGGAAATCGTTTCAGAGCGGAAACTCGCCGAGGCGATGCCGAGTTGCTTGAGTTTTTGCGCGACTTCGGATTGTCCCGGGAGCAAAAGAACGAGATCCGGCTTGAGCGCGCGGAGTTTTTCGTAATCCATGTTCACCAACGCGCCGACCTTCGGTTTCTTTTTGGCTTCGGGGGGGAACTTGCAGTATTGCGTCACCCCGATCAGGGAATCTTCCGCTCCCAAGACGTAAATCATTTCGGTCAAATTCGGCGCGAGCGAAACGATTCGGGTGGGTATGGCTGTTTTTGCCGGCGTCGAAGCGGGTGAGCTGAATTTATTTTGCATTTCGGGCTTTTGGCCACACGCTCCCGCCGTTATTACCATCAGCGCAACAAGAATGGATTTCCTTCCGATTTGTTCCCCATTTCTTGCTCTTTCTCTTGATCTTGCTCTCAATCCAACCCAATTAAAGAACTGAAAAACGGCGCAACGACACAGCTTCAGAGCAAGAGCAAGATGATGATATTGGGAAATGGGACTGAAGAACCTGCGCGACATCACCGATTTCCTTTTCCCCGTCGCGCCTTCAATTCCCGCCTCGCCCATCCGACCAACCGCAAGGTTTCCGCAATCGTCACCCCCAACTGAATTTTGCTTTTGCCCCGTTTCAAATCGTATCGCAGAGTGAATGGGACCTCTTGAATTTGGGGTTCGAGCAAGGCCAGCTTAATCAGTAATTCATCGGTGCAGGCGAAACCGCGCCGGCTGATTAATCCTTCCGCTCCGAACCGCTCGAATCCCCGTGCCAAAAGCGACGCCCGGATCCCGCGGAAACCGCAGGTGTAATCGTGGACGCCGGGCAATCCCAAGCTGAAGGCGAACAAATGTCGCGCGCCCCACGAGAGAAATCGCCGAAAGGGACTCAATCCGATTTGGGCGCTGGCCGGTTGAAACCGCGACGCGATCACCAAATCGGCTCCATCGTCCGCCGCCCTGCGCATCGCGGGAATAATGGCGGGTTGATGCGTCAGATCGGCGTCCATGCAGACGACGAGCGCGGAGTCATCGGACGAAATTTGAAGCGCCGTCGTAAGACCGGTCAGGATCGCCGGACCGAGACCCCGATTCCGTTCGTGACGCGCGAGCCGAATCGCGGGATTGCGCCGTGCGGCCTCTTCAACAATTTGGGCCGTCTCGTCGGACGATCCGTCATCCACGACGACGATCGTCCATCGGATTCCCTCCCGATTGAAAACATCCACCGCCTGCGCCAAGAGCTCGCCGATCACCAGCGCCTCGTTGTAAGCGGGCATGGTCAGGATGATTTGGTTGACGGCGGGACGCGGAGACAAAGGGATATTCAAGCCTCAGATTCCATGTTTATACCCGTCCGTCAGTCCAATGGCATGGAAATTTTCGGCGCGATGGATTTCAATACGAGTCAATCAGACGGACGGGCAGGCAGGCAGACGAACAAATCCATGAATCAACCCTCAACGCGGACCCTTTTTTCCCCGACCGCGCTCGTTGCCGCGATGTTGACGGCGGGGATTGTATGGGTATTTTGGCCCGGCTGGCCGACGCGCGAACTGATGACCGACCTGAAATGGCCCGTCGCGGCGTGGGGGATCGCGCTGGGGATGATCGTGTCATTGTTGGAGACCCGAACTCGTCGGTCGGCTCTCCCGAGCCGACGCTCTGGAAACCTTTCATTCATTTGGGGCGCGACGTTGATTTTGACGGGACTCGCGTTTTCGACGGCGTTCTCGCCAGCGAGAAGTTTGTCGTTCCGAATTGCTTTGCGCGAATCGGTTTTGATTTTTTGGGCTTGCCGTTTGGCCCCGCATTCTTTCCCGCGCCGTTCGATGGGTTGGGTTTTGGGCGCATACGCGGTTTCGGCGTCAATGCAAGCCATGTTGACTTTCTTTCAATACGCTTTCGCGGTTTCAGGCCACGGTTTGGCCGGACGCGCCTCGATGATCGGTACGCTCGGCAATCCGGAATACGTCGCGGGATGGATCGCCCCCGCGCTGGCGCTTTCGGTTTTCGCCGCGGGCGCGGGAATGTTATCGAAACTCAAGCGCTCCGCATTCGCCGGAATCGTCTCCGTCGTCGGAATTTCCATCGTCCTAAGCGGAAGTCGCGGGGCGGCGTTATCGGCGGCGATTTCCGTTTTGTGCGTTGGGTGGTTAACTCGACGCGGACGCGCGCAAGCTCGCGTCGAAAGAGAGGCGACAAGCCGCCGCGCTCCAAAATTGCTTTTCGTCGCGGCCGCGCTGATCGCCGTCGCATTGATCGTCACTTGGACCGCGGTGGGTTCCGAAACCCGGCGTCAAAGTCTCGCCGGACGCCTGCGTGAAATGTTCGATCCTCAAAGTCCTCCGATCCGCCACCGCGTCGGACTGACGATCATCACCTCCCGCATGATCGCGGATCATCCGATTTTCGGATGCGGCCCCGGACGATTCGGCGCGGCGTTCGATCGGACGCGCGGCGAAATGGCGCTCCGCGAATCCGGCGTCGGCGCGTGGAGCTACAACGAATTCCAAAACGATCAACCCGCCGCCGAAGCCCATTGCGATCCGCTTCAATGGTGGGGTGAATACGGCTTGCTTCCTTTTCTCGGATTGATGCTGATTCTCTCCTCGGCGGTTCTCACGCTGACGCGACGAATCGCAACCGACGAAGACCCGCTCGTTCCGCAATTGCTTCTGGCCGCAATCCTGACGCTCGCCCTCGGGATGATGTTCAGTTTTCCCCTCCACCGCCCCGCCCGCGCGGTTCTTTTTTGGACGCTGATCGGACTGGCGCACATGAGGCAAGGAACCCGAGACGATTCTTGACAAGGTTTTGCATGGACCGCCTAAATTGAGAGAGTCTATGCGGGAACGCTAACATCAGGAACTTGGAGAGTCCCCTATTCACGCACGAGGATATCATTTCGAGCCTACGCCCGACCACTACGCCACGGGCAGTTTCGATCAACGTGATCGCCATGCATCCAAATTGATTTCGGAAAAAGGGAGTCACCGAACGCTAAATTCCAAATTGGCAATAATTACTTGAATTGCCTCCTCTCCGTCTTTCGCCGCCATGTGGCATGGGCATCTTGCCCATGAATCCTTTACAGACCGCTCACGGGCGAGACGCCCGCGTCACTCTTCTCATGCGCGATCTTGGGCACGGGATTCATCACGGACAAGGCCCTTGCGAACCAACTCCCCGACGAAGAGTCGCACATCCGCTTCCACGCTATCTTCGCCGAATTTGTTTTTCAGCGTTCCGATCAATTCCTCCATCGTCCTTCCGTCGCAAAGGCGGACGATCTCCGCACCGGTTGCGTTTAACTCTAAAACCGATTCGGGATACACGATCTGATGTTGTTTGCGGATTTCGTCCCAACGATAGCGGGCGTGGGGGACGAGGAGAGGACGGAAATTCGCGGGGCAGGCACGCGCCGAAGCACAGCCGGGATCCCCCGCGAGCCAGTTCCCGCATTTCTGAGAATGAGAAGGATTTTGGGTGGGAGCGACGCAATAATAATAGAGCGCGTCGAGTTGCGCCCAAAGCAAATCGCACTTGAACGACAGCGCGGCGACGGCGCGGTTTTGCTCCTCGCGCGTCCGACAGAATTTCAAGACAACCGAAAGGCCGTGGTCGCTGTCGCGCGGGGCTTGGGTCAGGCGCGAGCGGAAATACTCCAACGCGGAGGGATCAATCCATGTGTAATGCCTTTCAAATGCCGCGAGACGTTTTGCCATGAGATCCGGAGCAAAAAGTTCGGTGAGCGACGACGCGATCCCCTCGATCCAAGGGCGTTCGCGGACGAAGTTCACGTAGGCGTCCACCGCGTAGCGAACGGCGGGCAAGAGTATTTTTTCCCCTTCCAAATCGGCGCGGTTGAGTCCAGTTGCCTCGCCCAGCCTCAACCATTTTTCAATTCCGCCCGGATGGTCCGGCGCGCCGTCGTGGTCAATGATCCGCTGAACCCATTGTCGGCGCACGTCGCGGTCGGGACAGCGCGAGAGCAAAATCGCGTCCTTGATCGGGATGTTTTTCTGATAGTAAAAACGATTGGCGACCCAAAGCTGAAGTTGCTCGCGGGACAATTTGCCCTCGTTCATCAGACGATGGAAGGGATGTTTGTCGTGGTATTTTCCGCGCCCGACCGCGCGAAGTTGTTCGGTAAATTCGTCGTCGTTCCAAAAATTCATGGTGTTTTCCATCGGCATATCCGTCGCGCCGGGAGGAGATCGAAAAACAATCCTACCACACTCCGAAAGAATTCCGTAATCTTCAACAATGATGAATTCAACAAAACATGCTTTAGTTCTCTTGGCGATTCTTGCGCTGGATTTTCCCCTCGCGGCTCAGCCCAAACAATCGGGCGGTTTTGAATCGCTCGGCATTCCCGTCCGCAAGGGGGGATTGATGGGATGCCTCGTCGGTCCGGACGGACACGGCGGCGAGTCGCTCTACTTCAACTTTAATCAAATCTCCGGTCTGCTGTTTCTGGTTCAGGTGAATCCCGATACCGGCGAGGCGCGGCAATTCAACGCGCCTGAAGGACCCGGCGCGTGGGCGTTTATTGTCGGGCCGGACGAAAAAATTTACCTTGGAACTTGGAGCGGCGCGTTGATTCTCCGGTTCGATCCGAAGCAACCGGAGCGAGGCATTGAAGTCGTCGGCAAGCCCTCGGCGACGGAAGACTACATCTGGCAATACGATTTCGGAAAGGATGGATGGATTTACGGATGCACCTATCCCAACGCCAAATTGATTCGCTTCAATCCGGCGAACAGTGCAATGGAAGACCTTGGGCGAATGCACGAGACCGAGATGTATGCGCGGAGCGTCGCGGTCGGTCCGACGGGAAAAGTTTACATCGGGATCGGAACGGCCAAGGGGGATTTGGTGATGTTCGACCCCGCGACGAAACAGCACAAAAGTATTTTGCCGCCGAATCTCGCCGGCGCGAAGGATTGGACTTCGGTCGGGGTCTCCAAACGCTCCGACGGCGAAGTGTATGCGGAATTCGGCACGACGCTCATGCATTGCAGGGATGAATCGGCGGAGATCGTGAAAACCGGACCGGATCGCGCGCCGATGAAATTCCACGACGGACGGATCGTTTCAGCTTACGGCAAGGGGACTTTTGCGATCACAAATCCCGCGACGGGCAAAACCGACGAACGCAAATTCAACTACTCCGGCGCAGGGGACATGATTTTTGTCGTCGGCGAGGGACCGAACAAGACCGTCTTTGGCAGTACGGCGATGCCCCTTGAAATTTTCCGCTACGATCCGAAATCGGGCAAGAGCGGGGATTTGGGAGATATGCCCGGCGGCGAAGTTTATTCGATGCTTTCGTATCAGGAAAAACTTTACCTTTGCTACTACGGCGGCGCAATCATGAATCTCTACGATCCGGGCAAGCCGTGGAAATGGGGAAGCGCGGGGGACTCCAATCCGATTTCATTCGGCGGGATCGGCGACGGCCATCTCCGCCCGCGCGCAATGATTTACGGGCCGGATGGTTTGATTTACATCGGAAGCGAACCGCCCTACGGCCAACTGGGCGGCGCTATGGGGGTTTGGGACCCGAAGGCCAATCGCACCATCGAGAATTATCGCAACCTCGTCAACAACCAGAGCATCGAATCGTTGGCATGGGAACCGAAGAGCGGATTGATTTTCGGCGGGAGCGGAAACGTCGGCGGGGGCGGTTCGCGTCCGACCGAAAAAGAGGCGATGTTTTTCGCGTTCGATCCGAAGAAGAAGGAAAAAGTTTTTGAGGCGGCGTTGGTTTCCGGCGCGCAGAAATATCCGGCGACGCTCGCGGTGGAGGGTAAAATTCTCACCACCGCCGGCGATCAACTTTTGGTCTTCGAACCTCGAACAATGAACGTCGAAAAGACAATCAAACTTCCCGGCGCGCAGGTGGACATCTCGATGGGGCGCGATTCGAAGGGCCGAGTCGTCGGTCTCACCCATTCCCACGTTTATCTTCTCGATCCCGCGACGGCGGAAATTCTCTCATCCTTCGCCGCGCCCGTCAAAATTGACTGCGGCTTCGCCTTGATCGAGGATCAGGTCTATTTCGGCTCCGGCACGCAACTCTGGCGTTGCTCGTTGCCGTGATTTCTGAATCCGTGCTTTCCGTGTTCATCCGTGTCCAATTTCCGCGCAGAGCAATTGACCTCCGCGTCGGACTTCGCTAAGGTTGCCGACAATCGAAATCATCACCGAGAAAGGTTCGTTCCATGAATATCAATTTCCGCCTGATCCGCTTTTTTGTCTTGTTGATCCTCATCTCCCTGCCGATTGCGTTGCGCGCCGAGGTCGGTCTCCCTTCAATCTTCGGCGATCACATGGTTCTTCAGCGCGGCAAGCCAATTCCGGTTTGGGGAACCGCGGCGAAGGAGGAACAAGTGACCGTCACGCTCGGCAAACAGAGCCGGACCGCGACCGCCGACGCCGATGGCCATTGGCGTGTGACGTTCAAGGCGATCAAAGGCCGGGGACCGTTGGAGATGACCGTCTCCGGCAAGAATGCGATCACGATTCATGACATTCTGATCGGCGACGTTTGGATTTGCTCGGGTCAATCCAATATGGAATTTTGGCTCAAGGCGGCGAAGAACGGCGAGGAGGAAGTGAAGAAAGCCGAGTATCCCAATATCCGGCTCTTCACGGTGAAGAAAAACGTCGCGGATAAGCCGCAAGTGAACACCGCGCCGGACACGAAGCAAAATCGTTGGGAAGCCTGTTCCGCCGCCACCGCGGGAGATTTCACGGCGGTCGGATATTTTTTCGGGCGCGAACTTCATAAGAAACTCGGCGTTCCCATCGGTCTCGTCCACACCTCTTGGGGCGGAACGCCCGCCGAATCGTGGACCACGCGCGCGACGCTCGAAGCCTCCGCCGATTTCAAGCCGATCGTCGAGCGGTGGGACGCGGCGATGAAGGCGTATCCGCAGGCGCAGGCGAATTTTGAAAAAGATTTGGCGCAATGGAGAAAAGAGGCAGAGGCCGCGAAGAAGGATGGAAAACCCGAACCGAAGCGGCCGAATCCGCCGCTGGCTCCGGGAAATCCGAACACTCCCGCCGGACTTTACAACGGCATGATCGCGCCGCTGGTTCCGCTCGCGGCCAAGGGATTCATCTGGTATCAGGGGGAATCCAACGCCGGGCGCGCGTATCAATATCGCAAACTTTTCCCCGCGATGATTCAGGATTGGCGCAAGTCGTGGGGGGACGACGACATGCCCTTCTTCTTCGTGCAGTTGGCCAATTTCCTCCCGCGCAAGGATCAACCCGCCGACAGCGAATGGGCTGAACTGCGCGAGGCGCAAACCATGACCCTTTCGCTCGAGCATACCGGCATGGCGGTTATCATTGACGTCGGCGAGGAGAAAGACATACATCCGAAAAACAAACAGGACGTCGGACGGCGATTGGCCTTGGCCGCGCTCGGAACCGAATACGAGAAACATAACCCGCTCGTCTTCTGGAAAAACACTGAGGAGTATTCGGGACCGATGTTCAAGAAGATGTCGGTCGAGGGAAACAAAGTTCGTCTCAAGTTTAATCACGTCGGCAAGGGATTGGTTTCAAAAAGCGGCGGCGATTCGGTCAAGGGTTTTGCCGTCGCGGGCGAGGACAAGAAATTCGTCTGGGCCGACGCCAAAATTGACGGATCGTCGGTTTGGGTTCATAGCGATCAAGTCGCGCATCCGGTTGCCGTCCGCTACGCATGGGCCGACAATCCCGATGCGGAGCTTTTCAACACGGACGGTCTTCCGGCCTCCCCCTTCCGCACCGACGACTGGCCCGGCCTGACGGCGGAGCGGAAATAACCCTCAATTGTGGCACGGGCGTCCCGCCCGTGGTGAGGTTTTTCAAAGGCCGTTTTTGGAGTGCGGCGGTTTGCCGCCGCTTATCCAGCGCGAGATTGCTCGCGCCCGGATGCCAGTTGCCGCGCAAAAGGGCGCTACCGTCCGGCTTGCTCCGCTCCGCGCGGTCTGGCATGATTTGGTGTGACGGCCTGCGGACTTGTTCGTTCATTTTATCGTGGATCACTGACTCCCTCGGAGGCTCTCCATCGGCGATTTCCTCAAAGACCTCTTCAAACCCTTCCGGCTCCGTCACCTTCGGAAAGCCCTCTTCCGAATTTTCTTCTGCCTTCTTTGCCTAGCTGTCGGCGCGGGGCTGATCTGCGTACGGATGGCGCGCCTCGGCGGATTTGGAGGCCCGGGATCGCTTCCGCCGACTTTTCAACTCCTCGATTCGTCAGGCTTCGACCTCAAGCACACGACAGGGATTCCCTATCCGGCGATAGATCCTGAGGGCGATCTTATCCCAATCGTGGGAATAACGGATTCAGCCACTTCCCAATCCTCTTGGGTTATTTGGAGTCTCGCGAAGAAACGGGCAATTTTTCAAAGAGCGGGCCATTTCAATGATGCGTATCCCCAAGCATATCGGCCCCAATTTCTTTTCAACCCGGTCAAGAAGGAAATTGTAGTAGCCGTCCCGCGACCTTCGAATTCCAAATGGACGAATATACCGACCCTGTTTTCCATCTTTAGACTCGACGCCGATTCGGGTCAAATCAAAGGCGAACTCGAGATCGAGGGCTTATGGAGCCTTATGGATATATCGCCAGACGGCAATAAATTGCTCCTCACGGCGACGCACTGGACGGGTTGGTCAATAACGTATGAGGGGCCATTTCAACCTATAATCCTTGACCTTGAAACCGGAAACAGTCAGAGGGAGAACATCATTGCGGAGACTACATACTTTGAAACGGACGAGAAACTGATCGTCCTCTTGTTCGGCGGGGTTTATCGTTATGATCTGAAGGAACATCGCTTTTTGTCTGACGCGGTGTATCGGATCAGAAGGGACGCACGCGGGCGCGAGGCGGAATTGTTGTTGACCGCTAGCTCATGGAAGTCCCCGATGGACGGACGGATTGGTATGAGAATCTGGCCCTTTACCGATTCGGATCGCGAGAAAAAGGGACTAACCAGATTCGAGGCTGAATCCTGTGCCTTGTCATTTTTTGTCGTTCCGGCAAAATACTCCAATGGACTTCCGATTGAAATCGGGTCAAGCGGAAAATTCTACCATTACAGAACCGACACTCGCACGTCTCCGATAAACACGAAAAGAAACGTGATTCTCATCCACGCCGAAAAGCGTCAAGGCGAATTTGGTAGCTTTTTATCAAATGACTGGTTCTTGGTGGAATTCGGAACCGAAAAAATGCATCTCATTAAATCGGTCCCGCAAGGCGATGGATTCATGCAATGCCGCTTCGTCAATCAGGATCTGGTCGCCGCGTGGGACAATAAAGCGATACGGTTTTTCCACATTGACGACCTATTGCTGGGCGGAATGGATTCTCCGTGGACAGAATCAGATTGATATCCGACCTCATAATCCAAAATCCATTGGTCCGACTTCGCCTGTGCCGGGCGTCGGCTTACACGCTTCAAAACATGTTTCTCTTTTTTGTTTTTGCAGTCGTTGGTTCCTCCGCCGTCGTTCGGTTCACGGCTTATCTCGATCTCAAGAAAATGATTCAAAACATGCCGCCGGAGATGCGGCGGGAACAAGCATCTTGGACCATCTTGGGGGAAGGAACCGAGGGTTCGATTGGCGTGTTGGGTTGGATTGAATTTCTTGCAACGATGACTGAATGGTGGAGTTTTCTGCTCATCTTGTCACCCATGATTACCCGCATTCTCATCGAGGCGAGCAACCTCGTCTTTCGCCGTCTGCCGAGCGTTCCCGACGACCTTCGGGTCCTTCCGATCTCACCCGCTCAATTGGCGATCGGAACCTTTGACTGGCTTTTTCTAAAATGCGGTATTGTCCTTGTCCTTGCGTCCTCCTTTTTCATTCTCCCTTCTCGTCCCATGCACGGCGACTTTCTCTTCTTGTTCGGTAGCTTTTTTGACTGGGAGCAGATGCATTACTTCTTTTATTTCGTTCCTCACCATATTCCCCATTGGTGGTCCTCACATCGGTCTGAAGTCGTATTCTCGGAAAACGAAGTTTGGGTGCTCGGCATTGGTTTTTGCATGGCGATTCTCCTCTTCTCATTCCACCGCACAATTTTGTCGTGGCAAGCGGAGGGATGGCGTTCGATGAAAAGCCCCTTGGGCGCGGGTTGGGCCATGTGGCTGGGGCTGATGATTTGCGCGCGATTAATGTCTCCGCCGTCGAATGGTAACGATTCGTATAGATCACTTCTTCTGATCGTGCTCGCGTATTCGCTGTTGGTTGTTGGCAGTCTCCCGGCAACGCGATACAGATTGCAAGAATCGAATTGAAAGCGGGCGAGATTAAATTTAGGAGTATCCCATGAACGTCCAAGGCAAACGTTACCGAACCGTTTGGGTCGCGGCGAAGCAAGAGCAGAAGGGGTTGGTCATCGAGATGATTGACCAGCGTCGTCTGCCGCATGAGTTTGTGGTGGCGACTTTGCCGACGCACCGCGAGACGGCGCGGGCGATCCGGGACATGACGATTCGGGGCGCGCCGGCGATCGGCGCGGCGGGGGCTTATGGTCTGGCGCAGGCCGTCGCCGAGGCGCCGGTGGATGGCTCGCGTGAAAATTTCATTCAAACCGCCCGGGAACTTCTCAAATCCACCCGTCCGACGGCCTACGATTTGTTTTACGGTCTGGATCACGTCGGCAAAGCCATTGCGGGGGTTGATCCTAAAAATCAAGCGGCGGCGGCGCTCGCCGAAGCCGAACGTCTCGCGGACGAAAGCGCGGAACGATGCCGGAAAATCGGCGAGCATGGAGCCAAGCTGATCGAATCGGGAACGCGCGTTCTCACCCATTGCAACGCCGGCTGGCTCGCGTGCGTGGATTGGGGAACGGCGCTATCGCCGATTTATCACGCGCATCGCGCCGGAAGAAAGGTCGCGGTGCTGGCCGACGAAACGCGCCCGCGGCTTCAAGGCGCGAACCTCACCGCTTGGGAACTCGGCCAAGAAGGGGTGGATTGCGAGATCATCGCCGACAACGCCGCCGGACTGCTTTTCCGGCGGGGCGAAATTCAACTGGTCATCACCGGAGCCGACCGGATCGCCGCCAACGGCGACGCCGCCAACAAAATCGGCACGTATGAAAAAGCGGTCTTGGCGCGCGAGCATGGCGTTCCGTTCTACATCGCCGCGCCCGCCTCGACGTTCGATCTCAACTGCCCGATCGGCGACGCGATTCCGATCGAGGAACGGAGCGCGGATGAAGTTCTCTACGCGCAGGGGCGGATGGACGACGGGAAGTTGGGTCGGGTTCGTCTGGCTCCCGAAGGGGCGCGAGCTCGCAATCCGGCGTTCGACGTGACTCCGGCAAAATTGATCGCGGGATTGATCACCGAATTCGGGGTTATCAAGGCGGGGGCGAAGAGCATAGCGAAAGTTTTGAAGAGATGAAGATTAAACACGAAGACACGAAGAAGGCACAATGAGCACGAAGGATAAAAATACGATTCTCTCCTTTGTGTTCTTTGTGCCTTCTTCGTGTCTTCGTGTTTAAGAATTTTTGTCTTCTTCCGCCTCGGCGGCTATAATCCGTCTCGCGTTGTCGTCCGCATTTCAGGAAATTCGCCATGCCTCCTTCGGGTTATTTCTGCCTTGTTCTTCACGCGCATTTGCCCTTTGTGCGGCATCCCGAATATGAGGATTGCCTCGAAGAGCGATGGTTTTTCGAGACAATGACCGAAAGTTATCTTCCGCTTTTGCGGGTGATGGAAGGGTGGCGGCGGGACGGGATTGATTTTCGGCTGACGATGTCGCTCACGGCGACGCTCGTCGCCATGATGAACGATCCGCTACTGCGCGGGCGATATGCGCGGTATCTCGACGGGCGGATCGAGCTGGCGGAGAAGGAAATCGTGCGGACCGAGGGGACGCCGGAGTTCAACGCGACGGCGCGAATGTATTTGCGGAGATTTCTGGCCTGTCGCGAACTTTACGAAAAACGACGGCGGGATATAGCGTCGGCGTTTCGCGCGTTTTTCGAATCGGGAAATCTGGAATTATGCGCATGTAGCGCGACGCACGCCTATCTGCCCCTCCTGGGCGTCAATTCCGCCGCCGTGCGCGCGCAGGTCCGCTGGGGCGTCCAACAACACCGCGAAAATTTCGGCTCGCCTCCCGAAGGGATGTGGAACGCCGAATGCGCCTACTATCCAGGGTTGGAGGAAATTCTCAAATCGTCCCGCGTCTCCTACTTTTTCGCCGAGAGCCACGGCGTTCTTTACGCGGATCGTCGGCCGAGGGACGGAGTGTTTGCGCCAATCGCGTGTAAAAACGGCGTTGCCGTCTTCGGGCGCGACACCGTGACGGCGCGCGCCGTCTGGAACGCCGACGAGGGGTATCCGGGCGATTTTCGATACCGCGAATACTACCGCGACGCGGGATTTGATCTTGGCGCCGATTACGTCGCTCGGTACATCCATGAGAGCGGTCTGCGCGTCGCCACGGGAATCAAATACAACAAGATTACGGGACCCGGCGTCACGTTGGAAAAAAAAGAGCCTTACAGCGAGACGGAAGCCGGCGGCGCAATTTCGCAACACGCGGAGAATTTCTTGCTCAATCGCCGATTGCAGGTTCGCCATCTTTCACGGCTGATGAGTCATCCGCCGATTTTGGTTTCGCCTTACGACGCCGAATTGTTCGGACATTGGTGGTTCGAAGGGCCCCTCTGGTTGGACAAGGTGATGCGCGGGTTTTGCGACCCCGCGAGCGCAATCAAGCCGATCACCCCATCCGAGTATCTTCGGCTCCATATTCCCCTTCAAACCGCGACGCCGTGTCAGAGTTCATGGGGGGATCGGGGCTACGCGGGGGTTTGGCTGGACAAGAGCAACGATTGGATTTATCCGCATTTGCACGTCGCGGCGGATCGCATGAGCAAGCTTGCGGGAAAATTCAAGGGAACCGGGGATCCGATTTTGCGTCGCGTCCTAAACCAAATGGCGCGCGAGTTGATGCTGGCGCAAAGCTCCGACTGGGCATTCATCATGAAAACCAAGACGATGGCGGATTACGCGATTCGCAGGACCAAAAGCCACCTTCTCGCCGTGAGCGATTTGTTCGATCAAATCAATCGCGACGCGATTGACGCGGCGTCTCTGATTGATCTGGAATCACGAAACAATGTGTTCCCCAATCTGCAATTTGAAATCCATGCGGATTGAAAACCGCCAAGACGCCAAGCGAGAAGCCTCAGATTTCACAGATGGCACAGATTGAAATATTACTCTGTAAAGCCGGACCTATCAGAGTGATGCATCTTTTCTTAATCTGTGTCATCCGTGAAATCTGTGGCTATTCTGTCCTTTCCGCCTCGATGTTGGTCTTGAGCTGGATGCCGTATTTCACCATGCGTTTGCGGAGCGTCGAGCGGGTGATGCCGAGAAGTTTGGCGGCCTGCGCTTGGTTGCCTTGAACGTGGACCAACGCGTCGCGGATCAGGCACCGCTCGATCAGATCGAAGGCGTCCTCCTTGTCGCCGGCTTGGCGGAGCCGGCGGACCTCGTCGAAAACCGGAAGCATCAATGCGTCCAATCCCCGTTCCTCCGGAGCCGATTCGGATGAAGAAGCGGAAATTCCGGCGCGTGAAGCTGCGGCGCGTCCTCTCGATGCCTTCTCGCCCAGTTGCAGATCATCGGGCAGAAGAACCTGTCCTTTTACGCGAACGAGTGAATTCTTAAGCACATTTTCCAATTCGCGCACGTTGCCCGGCCAATCGTAAGCATCCAAGGATTCGAGCGCCTCCTTGGCGATGGTGACCTTGCCTCCCAAATCGGCGCCGAAACGCTCGATGAAATATTCGACCAACAGAGGAAGGTCCTCCTTGCGCTCACGCAAGGGAGGAAGATGAATGTTGACGACGTTCAGGCGATAAAAGAGGTCTTCGCGGAATTGCTTGTTCTTGATCATCTCGCGCAGGTCGCGATTGGTGGCCGCGATGATGCGGACGTTGACGCGGATGGGAGACGAGCCGCCGATCCGCTCGAATTCCTTTTCCTGAATCACGCGGAGCAATTTGGTTTGTGTGGAAACGGAGAGTTCGCCGATTTCGTCGAGGAAAAGCGTCCCGCCGTCGGCGACTTCAAATTTGCCGATCTTGCGGGCGTGCGCTCCCGTGAAGGCTCCTCGCTCGTGGCCGAAAAGTTCGCTCTCCAGAAGCAATTCGGGGATCGCCCCGCAATTGATCGCGAGGAACCGCCGCTCGTGACGGTCGCTGTGGTGATAAATCGCGCGGGCAACGAGTTCCTTGCCCGTGCCCGTTTCGCCGGTGATAAGGATCGGGATATTGCGCGCGGCGACGCGACCGATTTCCTTATAGACCGCCTGCATCGCCTCGGATTTGCCGATGATCCCCTGCGCGTAATCTTCCTTGCTGAGGAGGGGCTGATAGGAGACGACCGATTTCATGCTCTCCGAGGAGCGAATGGCGTCGCGGATCAGTTGTTTGACCTTTTGAATCTCGAACGGCTTGAGAACGTAATCGTAAGCGCCGGCCTTCATTGCCTCGATGGCGGTTTGCGTCGAGGCGTAGGCGGTCATGATGATGACAAGCGCTTTGGGATCGAGGCGGCGGATTTCGCGCAGGGTCTCGATGCCGTCCATTCCCGTCATGCGCACGTCGGCCAAGACCAGATCGGGGTTTTTATCGCGGAAAAGCGCGAGACCCTCCGCGGCGCTTTTCGCAAGATGAAGCTCGTAGTTTTCCTTTTCAAGGACGCGCTTGAAGGAATACAACACGTCCTTTTCGTCGTCTATGATGAGCAGGGAATGTTTTCGGTCGTCGTCGTTGTCTGCCGTCATGATTCCCGTTGCCGATCCGCGGCGGGGAGAAGAATTTCAAAGGTCGTCCCGCGTCCGACTCGGCTCCGCACCTTCAGCGTCCCGCCGTGTTGGGTGATGATTCTCCGGCTGATGAAGAGTCCCAGCCCCGTTCCGCGGTCGCGCATCGAAAAGTAGGGTGTGAAAATTTTCTGCATTTTTTCCTCGGAAATTCCGCGCCCCTCGTCTCTCACCCGGATTTCGACACGGTCCATCCCGTCCATCTTACTTCGCCCCGTCGAGATCCGCAAACATTCCCCGCCGTCCCGCATCGCCTCAAGTCCGTTGATCGCCAAGTTCAAAACCGCCTGCTCGATCTGCCCCGGATCCACGAGAACCGGCGGAAGGGACTCCCGCAAATGTTTGCGGATGCGCAAATTCATTGCGGCGGCTTTGTGACCGACCAACATGCAAACGTCCTCGACGATCTGATTGACGTTGGCGCTGACGGTTTCCCCTTGTTGGGAGCGGGAGAAATCGAGAACCTGATCCACAATGTTGTTGATGTGCTTCAATTTGGTTTGCATGACGCCCAAATCCCGTTTGCTCTCTTTGGAGAGCGCCGAATCCGCCCGCACGGTGTGGACCAACATGCTGAGGATCGTGAGGGGATTGCGAATCTCATGGGCGATTTCCGCCGACAACGTGCCGAGGAGGGAGAATTTTTCAGCCTGCCGCAGAAGCTCCTCGCTACGAAAGACGCGCTGATAGCGTTGCGCGTTGATGATGGCGACGGCGGCGTGTCCGGCAAAGACACGCATCAGCGCGATTTCCTCATCGCTGAAAATCCGGGGTTGCGCCGTGTAAATGTTCAAGACGCCGATGAGTTTGTCGAGAAAGACCATGGGAATCGCCAAGAGGGAGCAAAGCCCCGATTCGCGCGCGACGCGCCGGAGGCGATAAAGTTTCTCCTTCCGCACGTCGGCGACGTATAGAGGCTTTCGCGTCTGGATGATTTGACCGATCACGCTCGGCGCGGCGGGGAAACGTTTTCGATTGATGTAGTCCGCCGAAACTTCGCCGGAGACTGACTTGATCTCGAAATTTTCACCTTTATCATCCAACAATACGATGGAGCAGACTCGCGCGCCGACCAACCGGAGAACTTCGTCGGTCACCCGCCGCAGGACGTCCTCCAACAACGGCTCGGAGACGACCGCCCCCGCGACGTTAAAGAGCGTGGCAAGGCGCTCGGCCTTCCCGCGATTTTCCTCGTAGAGATGCGCGGCGTGCATGACCCGCCCCGATTGCGCGGCGATGGCGACGAGCAAATCCTGATCGTCGCCGGTGAAGGCGTTGAGTTTGTTGCTGTCCACGTTGATGACGCCGACCACCTCGCCGCCGATGATGAGGGGAACTGCAAGCTCGCTTTTCACGTCCGTCTTGATCCGAACGTAGTGCGGACTCCGCCGCACGTCGCCGACGAGAAGGGGTCTGCCGGTCTTGGCCACCCACCCGGTCACGCCTTCGCCGATGCGTAACTTGAGTCTGGCCGCGCGGGACTGATCAATGTTGTCCGCGATTTGGATGTTGAGGACCCCTTGGGCGCGGTCGATCAGGATGAGGGACCCGCTGGTGGCGCGAGTGACTTTGACCGCCTCCTTCAAAATCGAGCGCAAAATCGCCTCGCTCCGTTGGGTGGTCGTGAGAACGTTGGAGATATTGTAGAGAACGCGCAGACGCTCCAGTTTGGAGACGCGATCCTCCCAACGACGCTGAACCATGGACGATTTTGAGACCGGACGCAGGGTCACAGAAATTCCATCTGCTCCCGACGGATGAAAACCTGATTGCGTCCGCCGTAGGTGGCCTTGATCCATCCCTTGACGCCCGCGTCGCCAGCTTCGATCATCGTGCCCGGAGGAAGCACAAAATCGTAGGTGGTCGCGCCTTCATACGGCGCGGATCGGGGATGGGCGTCATCGGCGACGACGATCGCCAACGGTTTATTCGCTTCTTGCGTGTATTTGATTCCGGCGAAGAAATGCCCGATCACCGCCAGCGCGATGAAGACCGTGGATGACCGTTTGAAAATCAACCTCGCTGGTTTTCCCTTGGGCATCCAAAAGAGGAGCGCGAGAAACAAACCGGCCAGAAAAGTCGCCGCGCCTGCCAGCCCGGCCCATTCGTTGAGCGAAAGATATCCGTAAATTGCCTCCAAGGGAGGAAGCGGAAATACGGCGACCTGCGAGGACAAATCCGGAGCCAGAAGATCGAGATTGGCGCGAACGTCGCCGTCGCGCGGCGCGAGGCGTTTGGCCTTCAACAACATCCAAATCGCGCGCCCTTTTTGACCGTCGCGCGCGTAAGCCGTGCCCAAATTGTAATAAAGGTTGGGATCGGCGACGCCGCGATCCACCAGCGCGGAGTATCCCGCAATGGCGTCCTTCCATTTGGATTGGGCGGCGGCGGCATAGGCGTCGTCGGCAATCTTGGAGGAGAGTTGGGGAGCGGTTGTTTGCGCGAAGGTTTTCCAAGAAACAAGGAGCACTGCCGCCGTAAGGATCAAGATTTTCCGATGGAATTCACCACAGAGACACAGAGAGGATCCCTGTTCGCAAGCGGTGGCTTGAGACACGAAACGGCGCCTGATTGTTGCGTCGTTGAATCTTCGGTCGTTCTTTCTCACTGAAGGCTGATTTTTTCCGAATGCTTTCATCCGGCCAAATCGCTCTCTGTGTCTCTGCGGCAAACCCATTTTCTTCATACACTCTTCAAAATAGTTTCCGCTTCCGTGCACCAATCCGCGCATTTGCGACCGCCCGCCATTGCGGGAGCATAGCGGACGGCGGAGCAGGAATTGATAATTTCAACAATCCGTTTCGCTTGGACTTCGGCCAAGCCGTCCCGAACCAGCCAATGGTGGATTTCCTCCCCCGTCAAACCTTCGGCGGAGAGATTGTGGCGGTCGGCAATGAATTCCCTTAGGGCGTGTTCGAGCGCAAAGACGGCGTCGGCTTCCCTTCCTTCGGGAAGTTCGCGGACTTTGGCCAGCTTCGCGCTCAAAACGCTTCCAGCCTGATTGCGCCGCGTTTCGACGGGATCGAGCCGGTCGCGCCGCCGGGCGCGAAGAAGAAGAATTCCCGCCGCCGTGAGCGACCCGATCTGCGCGGTCCAATAAAACGGACTTTCCGACAATGGAGTCGGTCGGATCGCGGCGACATTCACCACTGGTCTAATGAAACGCAATCCCGTCACCAACTCTGAAGGAGGTTCGGTTCGGGGTTTTCCGGCGACGGCAATCGGCTCGCCGTGCCCCGGCGCGATTTCGATTTCCTGCTCGGCTGAATGCAATTTCTTATATTGTCCCGTCTCAGGATCGAAGATCGTGTAGTCCACGATGGGGACGGGGAGTTTGCCCGGTCTGCTGGGACGCATCAGGTATTCAATGATTTTTCTGCCGCCCAACCCTTTTTCGTTGTTCCACTTTTCCGTTTTCTCCGTCTGATCAAACAATTCAAAATTCGGATTTTCGGGATACTGGGGAACTGCGGCGAGCGCGATATTTCCTTTGCCTTCGATTTCAACTTTTAAGGTCACGTAATCGTCCTGAGTCGCGGACGCTCGGTCCACCTTGGAATTGAGTGTGAAACTTCCGACCGTGCCGTTAAACTTCGGGTCGCGTCCTTGTTCGGGCAGGGGTTTCACATTGAGTCTCAACGTGCCCGACATCGCCGTCGCCATGACTTGCCCCTCGCCGAACGGCTCGAAGAACGAGTCGCCCAATGGGGATTGACGGCGTCTGCGCGTGTTCGTGAGCAACGTAAATCGCACACCGAAACCTTCCAAGTCATAAACTCCAGCGTGCGTGGGGGTCAGAGCGGCGCGGTAGAGAAGCGCCGTTTGATATTGCTGGCCGTCCACCGTCTCGCTCTGAAAATGCAAATCCCCCTTCGCTTGAAACACGTCGTCGGCCAGCATTTCCTTGAACTCCGGCGCGGCCAGACTCATACCTTGCAGGTTCTGTCGGATTTGCGGGTCAATGTAAAAATAATAGGAGAGTCGAATCGGCTCGCTGACGTAGGGATCGTTTTTGGTAAGAACAGGGCGGATAAACACCTTGCCGCGCAACATTTGATTGACGGCCGGATCGTCGGTGCGCGGATTCAAGAGGGGTTCCTTGCGAAGGCTTGGCGGAAAGGCATCCATGCTTTCGGCCTCGACCCGAATCCGAACGGGAACCGTCCGCAGGGTCTTGCCTCCGAATTGCAGAACCGATTCGCCGATGACGTATTCTCCCGGCGTCTGTGCGGCGAGGATGAAGGTCAATTGAAGCGTCGATCGGATGGAGGAATTGATGATCGTCGTTTGGCGACCGGTTTGCGCGTCGCTGACAAGTTTTAATCGTCCGAAATCGGGACGGGAGGGTTGGAGATCGGGAAGCGATTCGTCTCCTTCCATCGTCAAGGTAAACGTGATCGGATCGCCGACCGAGTAACGCGAAGCCGAAACTTTGGCTTCAAACCGCGTTAATTCCGCGCGGGCGGACAATGAAAGCAAGCCGAACAAAAGCGCCGCCCCAAACATATTCGTTTGTCCGAGGATGACGCGCCGCTTTTTGTGGAGTGCGGGAGCTTGCTCCCGCTTTCGTAGCGGCGGCTTGCCGCCGCATGTAAAGGATGGGGTTCCCGGGCGCGGGCAAGCCCGCGCTAGAAAAGCGGCGGCAAGCCGCCGCACTCCAAAAAACGGGGAGTTTCGAATGCGCCCATCCATCTCTTTTTACCAATCCCGTTCCAATCGTTTGCTCGATCCGCGTCCCTGAAACTGGAAGAGCTTTTTGAATTGTTCAGGCTTGTCCTTGGTCAACGAATTCAGCAGACGCAGGGCGTCGAGTTGCTGGGGCGTCGGCTCTTGCGGTTGATCCTGCGATTGTCCCGCCTCGGAGGAGGACTGGGCTTGTTTGGCTTGGTTTTGAGAGGCGGGAGTCGGCGTAGCCTCTAATCCGCCTTGCTGTTTCTTTTGGTCCTTCGGCTCATCCGATTGCTTTCCCTGATCTTGGCGATTCTGTTCCGAGTTCTGCTTGTCCTTGTCTTCTTTTTGCTCGCCGCTTTGTTGTTGTTGCTGTTGGTTCTGCTTCTCGTTCCCTTCCTGTCGTTGATTTTTGTTCTGTTCGTCTTGTCCCTTTTGTTGATTCTGATCGGAGGGCCCCTGCCCTTGATTCTTTTGATTCTTGTTCTGCTTTTGCTTCTGGTCGTTTTGGCTCTGTTGTTGTTGCTGTTGTTGCATCTGTTCTTCCAAATTCCGAAGGATCAGCTTGGTTGTTTCGAAATTGTATTTGGCGTCCTTGTCGGAGGGATCGGCGAGAATGGCTTGGCGAAAGGCGTCCAATCCCGCGCGGAGGGCTTTGACTTTTTCTTCGGGTTTCTTCGGTTTTTCCCCCTCGCTTTGGGCTTCCATGACCCGGCTGTAGCCGAGATTGAAAAAGGAGTCGCGGGGAGAAGAGGTCCCCTGATAGTTGAGGGATTTCGTCAGCGCGTCGGTGGCTTGGGGAAATTGCTTCTTCTCCGCCAACGTCGTTCCCAAATCGTATTGAATCGCGGCGGAATTGGGATCCAATTCCCCAGCCTTTTGAAACGAATCCAGCGCCTTGTCGAGTTGCTTTTGCTTGTAGGCTTCGACCCCTTTTCGCGCTTCCTTTTGGGCGGGATCGGCGGAAAGGGAGAAGGACAGAAACACCATTGGGAAAGCCAAAAGACAATGCAATCTCTCCCTCAATCCTAATCCTAATCTTAATCTTAATCCTAATCCTCCCGATGAAGCGTTCGGGAGATTAAGATTAAGATCAGGATTGGGATTTGGATTAAGATCAGGAATCACCATGGGAGATCACCGAGGGGATGCTTGCGATTCGGCGGCGCGGGACGCAACCGCGCGGAGGGGATTGAGGTCGCCCGATTGTTCGGGACGAGAAATCAAGAGCCACGCCAGCAAGATCAAGGCGGGGGCGACAAACCATGCATATCGGTCCTGATAGATCACAAGCTTCGTGGATTCCAGCTTCGTCTTCTGCAATTCGTTGAGTTGCCGGGCAACTTCGTCCACCGCGCCGACGGGATTGCTCCCGGCGAGGAACGCGGCGCCGCCGGTCGCTTCCGCGATTGCCTTCAAACTCGTGGCATCCATTTTCGAAGTCACCTTGGTTCCTTGAACGGTCTCTTTGTAGCCGCGCAATTTGTCGGGGACCGGCGCGCCGATCTCCGTGCCGATTCCGATGGTGAATATCCGAACATTTTTCTCCGCCGCCGCTTGCGCGGCCTTCAATCCCTGCCCCTCATTATCCTCACCGTCGGTCAGAAGCACAAGCGCGGGAGTTCCGACGCCGCCGCGCTCGAACGCTCCGACGGCGACGTGGATCGCCTTGCCGATGTCGGTTCCGGCGACGCCAATCGAATTGGCATCCAACGCTTCGAGAACCAGATTGGCCAACGAAAGATCGAGCGTCATGGGGCAATTCAGGAAGGCGTCTCCCGCGAATGCGATGATGCCGACGCGATTTCCCTTTAACCGTCGGATCAATCCCTTGAGGCTTTCCTTGGCCTTGGCGAGCCGGTTGGGTTTGACGTCCTCGGCCATCATGCTGGGCGAAACGTCCAAGGCAATGATCACGTCCACACCCGAACGGGTGATGTTCTGCTCGATCCTCCCGTATTGCGGGCGAGCCGATGAAAAAGCGAGAAGCGAGAAAACCGCCAGCCCCATCAGCATCCGCCGTGCCCGCCATCGTCCGATGGAGGCGGGGAATAATTGGGAGACCAAAGGGGATTGGCCGATTTTTTCCATCGCCCGGCGACGACGCTTCTGTCCCAGCCAACCCAATAAGGCCAAGAGGGGAATCAGGGTCAAAGTCCAGAGGTTTGTCGGATTTCCGAAGTGCATGGATTATGGTTGTTGAGCAATTCCCAGCATGAAGATTAAACACAAAGAGCACCAAGGAGGCACGAAGAGACACGAAGAATTGAGACGTGAAAATCTCAATAAATCCCCCGGCCCCAACGCGAGTCGCGCAATGGCTCTGTCGAATCGTCTCTCTTTCTTCATCGTGATCTTCGCGCCTTCTTCGTGTCTTCGTGTTTAACCATCAGTCTCATGGAAACGACCACAGCCACGTTTGATCCAGCAGGAAGGCAATACCGAACAAAAGCAGGGCCGGAATAATGAGATAATGCGCTAACTCGTCGAAGTAGTTCGTCTGAGTCTCCTCGAATTTGGTTTTCTCCATCTTGTCAATTTGGGCGTAAATCGCTTCGAGTTTTTTTCCGTCGGTGGCCTCGAAGAATTGCCCGCCTGTCTTTTCCGCGATGCCTCCCATCGTTTCGGTGTCAATGTGGGATCGGATGGTTTGAATGATCGTCCCACCGGGAACGGCGACCGGAATTTCGACCAAGCCTCTGCTTCCGACACCGATGGTATAGACGCGCACGCCCAGTTGTTTGGCAATCTCGGCGGCAGGAAGCGGTTGGATTTCTCCCCAGTTGTTTTCGCCGTCGGTCAGTAAAATCACCACTTTGCTCTTGGTCGGCGAATCCTTGATCTTGTTGACCGCGTTGGACAAACCCATGCCGATTGCCGTCGCGTTTCCATCCACCAGATCGAAATTGATCCGGTCAAGGAATGTCGTCAACGCCGCGTAGTCCTGCGTGAGAGGACAAAGCGTGAAGGTTTCCTTGGCGAAAATGACGATGCCGATCAGGTCGTCGTTGCGTTGGGAGATGAATTGTTTTGCGACTTCCTTGACCTTCTCCAGTCGGTTCGGCTGGAAGTCCAGAGCGCGCATGGATTCGCTGACGTCCATGACCAACATGATGCTGATTCCCTCGCTCCGGCGGGGATTTTCCTTCCAAGGGCTTTGCGGTCGCGCCAGAGCCACGACCAACAAAATGAAAGCCATGAGGGGAAAAAGAGTCAGCAGTCCCCTCAATCTTGTTCTCAAGGTTCGGCGCGGAAGATCAAGCAAATCAATGGATGAAAACCGGAGTTTGGGGGTGGATCGTCTTCTGCCGCGCCAAATCCGGAAGAGAATCGGCGGCAGGGCCAAAAGAAGCAGAAATGCCTTCGGTTCGGCAAAAATGAGGGATCGCAGGAAACCGATCATGAGGCGACAACCCCGGCTTGTTCCTCGGACGCGAGCGATTGCGCGACATTTCCAAGTTCTTCAGCGGGCGTCGTCGCCAACACAATCGCCTTGGCGTCCTCCCAAATCGTTTGCCAACGTTCGCGGGTCGGCTCGAATTTGGAGAATTTCACCAAATCGCACTCATTCAGAAATTTGCGAACGTCCCCGCAATACTCCGCTCTGGATTCTCTCCGCTGGAGGGATTGAACACATTCATACGTGGTCATTTCCAAGGCGTCGAATAAGAATCGGCGGGCGAGATAACCCCGGACAACGTCGGCGGCGAGCGAGTCAATTTCCTTGACCGGTCCCTCCCGACATACGTTCAGCCGCCGCAACCGTTCGATCTGGCGCAACGCCCAAGGTCCGGGGGGCAACTCCGGCTCGGAAGGTTTTTCCGGTTCGGATTTTTTCCGGCGTTTCCACAACAACCAAAGAACGTATGCCAGCGCGGCGGTTGCCAATGCTCCGCCGACGGCATATCCGGTCCACGCCCAATCGCGCGGAAATTCATAAAGGGGGCGCAGACCGACGAGTTCGGTCTTGGTCTCTTTCGGATCACGGATGCCCGCGATCTTGATCGTCGTCGTTGTGGCGCTGTCTTCGGCGGTGGTTCCCGTTTCTTCCCCCTTTGAGTCCGCGCGATAGAAGACGCACGTTTCCGGCAAAACTTGATCGCCCGTTTCAAACGCGCTGATCCGCGCGCTCCATAATCCCGTGACTTCCTTGGCTCCGCCGCTCTTGTTCCCGACCGGTTTCCAAGGCGCAGTCAACGACCATTGATCGGGATCAATCTTCGACTCGACCCGCAAAATCCTTTGGGGATCGAATTGAGAATCCGCGCATTGAAGATAAACTTCGAAGGGAGTTCCGATTTGCGCTTCGGGAGTCGAAGGTTGAAGCTGGAATGGCTCGCCTGCGGGAAGAAATATCGCAACGCTACCCAACAATGGGGCTAATGAAGCGTGGAGACCTGCCCAAGAGCGTTTCCTTGTTTTCTTAATCATAATCTTAATCGTAATCAGTCATCCCTTCCGCGTCGTCCCTCCGGTTGGGAAATGGAGAGTCCTGATTAGGATTAAGATTAAGATTATGATTAGGACACCTGAGGATACTAAGGGGGTGAAGCTGTTGAATTCGGTTTTTCATTTTGGTTTTTTCCCTCCCCGCCGGACTGTCTCCCTTCCTTTATCGCCTGCTTCAGGACCTCCTCATAAATCGTCACCGGAATAGACTTTTTCAAGTCTTGCAGAAGTTTGACTCTCGCCTCGTCGAATTTTTGCTTACGGGAAGCGGCATCGGCTTTGTCCTGAACCTGTTCGAAGGGATACGGTTCGGCGGACCGGTGGCCCACCACCTTAATCCAATGAAATCCGCGCGCGGTTTGGATTGGTCCGGTCGTCGTTCCGTCGTCGTATTGAACGAGCCGTTTGGCGAGCGAGGGAACCGAACCCAGATGCGGAATGAAATCTTCGTCCTCTCCGATCCACCCCAATTGGCTTCCTTCCGGCAAACTCCCCTTGTCGAGGCTGATTTCCCTGGCGACCTTTTCAAACGCTTCCCCACGCGACATTCGGTCTCCCGCGTCCTTGGCTTCCTTTTCCGTTTGGACGACAAGGTGCTCGGCGTTGAAGCCGGCGGGTCGGCTGAACTTTTGAATGTTCTGGTCGTAGTAACGGCGCGTTTCCTCTTTGTCCGGTTTCGGAAGGAGCGAACGGAGCACGGTTTGCGCCAAGAATTGCTGGTCGTGAAACCGCATCTGCATGGCGTATCCGGGAGCCTTGTCCTCCTTGCGGCGGCGCCCTTCCTCGGCCAAAAGCGCTTGGGTCATGTAATCCTGAACAAATTGCTCGAACTGTTCGGGCGTGGCTTGCTGGTCCTGATGGATTGCGCGCCAAGCGTTGAGTATTTCCTCCAGCGTAATCGAATTGGCGCCGACCTTGGCAATGGCGGTTGTCCCAAGCGGGGGAGACGCGGTGTCCGAAGTCCAGCCCGAGCCGGATTCCTTCTGCAATTGTTCCAAACGCTCCTTCAATTGCGATTTTCGTTCCGAGGAAGGGGCAAAAAAATAGGCCTTCTCCAACGCCGCTTCCGCCGCCGAGTGATCCGAAAGTTCTTCCCGATACAATTCCGCGAGGCGTTCCGATGCCTCGGAACGGGTCTTGTTGGAGATACGGTTATCCTGCGCCAATCCTTGGTAAACTTCCGCGGCGGCTCGCCAAAGGCGCTCGGCTTCCATGTCCGCCGCTGTTTTCATCTGACGTTTTTCGCGCCGGAGGGTCAGCGGATTTCCAGCGCCCCCACCCGGCATCAAATTGGCCACGGTCACGAGGACAACGAGAATCAACGCCAACCATAATCCGATCATCCCCCATCGCGGATGGGGCGACGATTCCAAGGGCGTGGCGGGGCGTTTTCGATCCGGTTTGGGCATGATACAATCCTTTGCTTAGCGCATTCTCCGGCGCGCGCGCCAGCGAAAGTATCGGACCAACTCCGTCGCGTAGGGACGCGCGGTTTGAAGCTCGATCAAACCGACCTCATGTTTGCGCAACAGTCTGCGAAGATCCTCACGTCTTCGGATTTGATTTTCCTTGTAGCGTCTTCGGAATTTCGCGTCGGCGGTGTCCACGATTTGGGTCCCTCCCGTCTCGGCGTCCACCACCTCCAGCAATCCGACGGCCGGGAGTTCTTCCTCCATCGGATCGCCAACCGCGACGGCAATGAGATCATGCTTTTGCGCCGCCGTTGCCAGAGATGATTCAAAATTCAACTCGAAGAAATCGGAAAGCAAAAAAACCACGGCCCGCCGAGCCAAAACATTGCGCAAATGATCCAATGCGAGTCCCAAATTCGTGCCGCGTCCCTTGGGTTGAAATCCCAAAACGTCGCGCACAAGGCGCAAGGTGTGGCGTTTTCCCTTCTGCGCGGGGACGACCAGCTCGAGGCGATCCGAACAAAGCAACAATCCCACGCGGTCATGGTTGGCGATGGTGGCAAAGGCCAACACCGCGCTCAATTCCGCCATCAAATCGGATTTGAAATCTCCGCGCGTTCCGAACCGGCAGGAGGCGCTGACGTCGGCGACGATAAAGACCGTCCTCTCCCGTTCCTCGCGGTAGCGCTTGACGTGCGCATCGCCCGCGCGCGCCGTCACGTTCCAATCAATGGATCGGATTTCGTCCCCGGGCATGTAGGGGCGAACCTCCTCGAATTCCATTCCCTGTCCCTTAAAAACGCTGTGATATTCCCCCGCCATCCGGTCGCTGACCAAATGATTGGAAACGATTTCAATCCGGCGGACTTTGCGTTGAAGGGCTGAGACGGAGGTTTCGGCCATGAGGATTTTGAAGGATGAGAATGAGGAGGAGAAGGAGAAGGAGAATGATTGGGATCAGGGAACCTCAACGTGATCGAACAGCAACCGGATGACGTCGTCGTCGGTTTTTTCCTCCGCCTCCGCCTCGTAGCTGACGACGATGCGGTGGCGAAGAATATCGGGGCCGATCAACTTCACGTCGTCCGGAATGACGTGCGCCCGGCGCGAAAGGAACGCCTGCGCTCGAGCGGCCTGACCCAGATAAATCGAGGCGCGCGGCGACGCGCCGTATTGCACGTAATTCTCGATCGGGACGCGATAGGCCTTCGGCTCACGCGTGGCCATCACTAAATCCACGATGTAATTCTTGATTTTTTCGTCCATGTAGATCGCCTGAACGATCTTGCGCGCGCGGAGAAGGTCTTCCCCCTTGGCGACCGCGACCGTTGCGGGGGGCGGCGGTCCGGTCATCAAATCCAAAATGGTCCGCTCCTCCTCCTTGGAGGGATAGTTCACCGTCACCTTCATCATGAAGCGGTCAATCTGCGCCTCGGGCAGGGGATACGTTCCTTCCTGCTCGATCGGGTTTTGCGTCGCCATGACCATGAACGGAGAGGGCAGAGGGTAGGTTGCGTCGCCGATGGTGACCTGATGCTCCTGCATTGCTTCGAGCAACGCGCTTTGCACCTTGGCCGGAGCGCGGTTGATTTCATCGGCAAGAATCATGTTGGCGAAGATCGGCCCCTTGCGCGGCGTGAAAGTCGCGTTGCGCTGGTCGAAGATCAGCGTCCCGATTAAATCGGCGGGAAGCAGATCGGGCGTGAATTGAATCCGCTGAAATTGGACGTGAAGCGCTTGGCTCAGCGTCTTGATCGTCAACGTCTTGGCCAAGCCCGGAACGCCCTCGATCAAGACGTGTCCGCCGGTCAGGAGCGCGACCAGAAGGCGGTCAATCATGGTTTGTTGGCCGACGATCCTCTTGCGAAGCTCGGCGGTCAACGAGACGAGAAATTCCGACTCGCGCTGGACCGTTTCCTGCATGGCCATGAGGCCGGAAAAATCAAGCGGTCCGGTGGAAGTCGCCGTGGTGGTGGTCATGGCAATCGAACAACGCCTCCGCGATAATCAAAAATGAATCAACGCAAGGATTACTTTTCGCCGCCCCGCTCGATGGTCGTCAACATCCGGCGTCCGTCCTGCATGTAGCGGACGACGTGGGGACGATCCTTGGGAGCCTGCTCAATCGCCTTGTTGTAATCCTCCAGCGTCTTGACCGTTTTGCGGTCCACCTCGATCACCACGTCGCCGACGTTGATTTTCGGATCGGATTTGGACGCGGCGGAGTTCGGTTCGATCTTGACGACCTCCAATCCCTCGACGCCCCCTTGCGAATAAGGCCGGAGTTGCAATCCGATTTCCCCTTTTGGTTCTTCCTTCTTTTTCTTTTCCGTCGGGGTCATCGCCTCGCGTCTTTGCTTCGCCAATTCGTCGCCGGAGGGGCGCTCGGCCACTTTCATCAACAGCGAAAGTTCCTTCACGTTCCCTTCCACGCTTCGCAGGACGGTCAGCTTGGCCGTCTCGCCGACCTTCTTTCCGGCGATGATGCCGAGCAGGTCGCCCGTTTGTTTGATCTTGACCCCGTCCACCTCGGTGATGATGTCATAGTTTTGGACGCCGGCTTGTTCGGCGGGCGCGCCCGAGCGAACGTCGGTGACCGCGATCCCTTCCTTGATACCGTCGCCGATTCCCAGCGCCTTGCGAAGCTTGTCGTTCAGCGGGGACATTTCAATCCCGATGAATCCGCGTCGGACCTTTCCATTTTGGATCACCTGATCGGTGACGAACCGCGCGTCCTTGGAGGGAATCGCAAAACCGATTCCCTGAAAGAAACCGGAATTCGTGGCGATGGCCATGTTGATTCCGATCAATTCGCCCTTGAGATTGACCAAAGCCCCGCCGCTGTTGCCCGGGTTGATCATCGCGTCGGTTTGAATGAGATGCTCGATGGGAACTTTTTCGATTTTGCGGGCTTTGGCGCTGATGATCCCCTGACTCACCGATCCGCGCAAATCGAGCGGGTTGCCGATGGCGACCACCCAATCCCCGATCCTCATCGAATCGCTGTCCCCCCAAGCCAAGGGTTTCAGGGGATGCTTGTCGGCGTCAATCTTTAAGACCGCCAAGTCAATCAATTCGTCCGTCGCAACCACTTTGACCTTCTCCGCCGGAATTTCCGTATCGTCATTCAAGACCACGGAAATTGTCCCGGGTTTGGCGTCGTCAATGATGTGGAGATTGGTGACGATGTAACCGTCTTCACTGATAACAACGCCCGAGCCTGAAGTTTTGGTTTCATACATGTCCTTGTGCGGGTCGCCGTCGGATTGCCCGCGGTCGTCGTTGTCCTCGTCCCCTTCCTTCCCGTCTTTGCCATCCGGCGAATGTTTGAAGAAGGGGCGGAGCGAGGGGTCTTGGAAGAACTTGTCCCCAAGCGGTCCCAGACGCTCGCGCATTTCCTTCAATTGCTCGCGGATGTCGGTCTTCACGTAAACCGAAACAACCGATGGAAGGGTCTTTTCGGCAATTTCCGCAAAGGTGTTCTGGGTCACGACGGGATTGACCTCGGAGGGAGCTTCCGCGCTGAACGCCGGGTTCCCAAGGGGAAAATCCCGACCCAGCCAAAGGAGGGCGGCGGTCGCAATACCAAGCGCCAATCTCTTCATCGGTGATTGATTGTTATGTATGGGGGAAAGTTTCATGGATAAACAGCTCCGGGGTGCGGTTCGTCTTTGCCGAGATGCGGATTTGCGCTTGCCTGAAGGAGGACGCAAAAGAATTTCGATCGCAGTTTATCATCCCGCGGAGGGGAATGAAACAATTTTATGCAGTGCAAACGGTTCGCGGTCCGCGCGGCCACCATCAAACTGCGCCCGGCAAAGCGGCCTGCGCGGCGCGGCGCATCAGCGACGCATAGCAATTTTCATATTGCGGGATGATGAGATCCGGCGAAAAGTGATCGATGATCCTTTGGCGCGACGCCTTGCCCATCTCCGTCCGCTTCGCCGGATTGCGCAATAACTCCAGCGCGCTCCGCGCCATTCCCTCATGATCGCCGACGGGATGAAGGAACCCGTTTTCCCCGTGGAGAACCACTTCGGGCAATCCTCCCGCCCGCGCGCCGATCACGGGCGTCTCGCACGCCATCGCCTCCGCCGCCGCCAATCCAAATGATTCCCCGTCGGAGGGGAACAGAAACAAATCGGCCACGGCAAACAGGTCGCGGACTTCCTGACGCTCGCCGAGCCAAATGATTTTTTCGGCGACGCCAAGTTCTTCGGCCAGTTTCAATGCTCCCTCGCGGTCAGGTCCATCGCCAACGAGAAGCAGACGGGCGGGAACTTTTTCGCAAACTCCCGCGAACGCCCGAATCACGTCCCCCACGCGCTTGACCGGACGAAAATTGGAGACATGAAGGAGCAACGCCTCGTTTCCCGACGCGAATTGGGATCGAAGCGATTGATCCCGCCCCGGTTGAAAAATTTCGGGATCAACGAAATTGTAAATCACGTTGAGCCGCTCGCAGATGTCGAAGTGCCTGCAAGTCCGGTCCGAAAGCCAATTGGAAACGCAGGTCAATCCGTCGCTTTTATCCAAACCGAATTTGACGGCTGGCTGAAAGGAGGGAAGGTTTCCGACCAGCGTGATGTCGGTTCCATGCAGGGAGGTCAAGACCGGGACCCGTCGTCCTTCGCCGATCATTTCATTGGCGAGAAACGCGCAAACGGCGTGCGGAAGCGCGTAGTGGACGTGAAGCACGTCCAAGTCATGCTCGCGGATCACGTCGTAAATTCCGACCGATGCGCTGATTCCATACAATGCTCCGAGGAAAAGGGGATATTCCACCGTTTGAATCGGATGAATGAAAATGTTTTCGTGGTTCTCCTCCATCAGGCGGAACGGACGCGAGTGGCTGATGAAATGGATGGTGTGGCCCCTCCGCGCCAGATGGCGTCCCAATTCCGCCGCGACCACGCCGCTTCCGCCGTGGGTGGGGTAGCAAACGATGCCGATCTTGTAAGGACCGTTCTTCATTTCCGTCCCGTCGTCCGGTTAACGAGAGGTGAACAATTTGGCATCAACTTTCTCCGGGTCGCCAAGGACTGAGAAATCAATTTTCTTGAGATAGCGCGCCGAAACCTCACGCACTTGGGCGGCGGTCACCGCGCTGATTTTATCCAAGGCGTGGTCCGCCTCCGACCAACCGGGTCCTGTCGCGTCGAAGAGAACCAGACTCGCCGCCTGACTCGCGTTGGTTTGTTTGCGCATCAAATCACTGGTGATCATCTCCTCGATTTTGTCTTTGAGTTCCTTGTCGGAAACCGGCTCCTTGGCGATCCGCTCAACCTCGTCGAGCATAACTTTAATGGCGTCGTTGGGCTTGACGGTGGTGACGTAGAGAACCCCGTAGTTGGAAAGACGTGAGCTGATCTGCGCGCTGACGGCATAACTCAAATTCCTCTTCGTCCGAACTTCCTCAAAGAGGCGGTCATCCAAGATCGAGAGCGCCACTTGGAGCGGGGCGTAATCGGGACTGGAAAGAGTCGGCGCGTCGAAACATCCGAAAACGTAGTTGGTCGGCAAGGCGCGTTTCTCGGTGAGCAATTCCGGTGCGGGCTTTTCCTTGCGCGCCATCGGTTGAGGTGTGTAGAGACCGGGAGGCAAATCCTTGAGTCCCGCGCGAATCAACTCCGTCAGCTTGCCTTTCTCCACGTTGCCGACGACGAAAAGCTTCATGCGGGACCGCAGGAACGTATCCTTGTGAATCCGCTTCAAATCGTTGGCGGTCAATCCCTTGATCGCCGATTCGACGCCTCCGGGGGGCGAAGCGTAGGGATGTCCCTTGAAGAAATTCCGTCCGGCCAGAATGGCAATGAAGGCGTCGGGGTGCTCCTCCAGCATTTTGATCGCGTTCAACCGCCGCTCGACTCCGAGTTTGACTTCCTCGTCCGACAAGAGAGGATGCGTCAAGGCGTCGGCGAAGATCGCAAAGTTTTTGTCGAGGTCGCGCGCCAGAGTTGACAGCCCGAAGACGGAATAGTCGTGTCGGGAATCGGCGGAAAGGCTCGCGCCGGTCCGCGCCAATTGGCGATTCACTTCTTCCTTGGGAAATGCCGCGCTTCCCTTGTCGAGCGTTTCGAGCAACAGAAGTTCCCGCCCCGCGTTCTCTCCCCCGTAGTATTGAAGTCCGCCGTAAATCGCCATCTGCGCAACGACGATTTCATTGGCAGGATTATGGCGAAGAACCACCTTCAGCCCGTCCACGTCGAATTCCTCGGTCGTGACCGCGGCTTTGGCGGGTTTGGCCTCTTCTTTCTTGGCGAAGGCCGCCGCCGAAGAGCCGCTTTCGGGATGAATCACCTTGGCCGTTTTGGCGAATTCCATCTGCTTGAGATTGTCTTCGCTGACCAGTGCGGCTTCGATGCGGGCTTTGCCCTTGATGTAATTGCGAATGTAGCGAACCAAATCCTTCCGTCCGACTTTTCGCAAGTTATCGAGATAATTCGTGTAATAATCCAATCCCGCGACCGACCACCAAAATCCGAGCGCGTGACAGAAGCTTGTCGTCTGCTCGCGCGAACGAACGTCGCCGATCTCCAGCATATTCTTGGCCGATTGGATTTGTTCCTCGGTGATGTAGTCGGGGGAATCGAATTTTTCGATTTCGGCGCGGATCGCCGCCAGCGCCTTGTCCAGCCGATCGGAGGTGGTCGAGGCGGTCAGCGAGATCGGTCCCGTGAACGCGAGCGTGTGATAGGAAAGCCCGACTTCATCCACAAGGCCGCCGTCCACCAGCGTTTTTTGGAATTTGGAGTCGGGCTGATCGAGGATGTAGGAAAAGACGTCGGCGGCGTAAGTGTCCGCCTGATTCTTCCTCACGCTTGGACCGTGCCATGACATTTCAATCGAAATGGTTTTCACCGGGCCGACCACGGCGATTTGCTGGGTGTTTTTGATCGGGGACATCTCCGGCTCGGGCCATTGCTTGTGGGGATCGGCTGAGCGCGGCCAATCGCCGAACAATTCGCGCGCCATCTGGAAAACCTCATCGGGATTCACGTCCCCCGCGACGAAAAGCGCGCAATTGTTCGGAACGTAATAGCGTCGCTGGATCGTCTCCATCTGCTCGCGCGTCGTGTTGAGAATGACGTCGCGGTCCCCCAGCGGATTTTTCCGGCAAAAATTGTTCGACCACTGCAACCGGTCGGTCTCGCGCTCCAAATGAAAAACGGGATTGGCCTCGTTGCGGTCGAACTCGCCGAGGACCACGACGAATTCGCGCTTGAGTTCCTCCTCCTTAAAGAGAGGATGGAGAAGGGCGTCGCGCATGAAAACCGCGCCGTCGCGCAAATTCTTTTTGTGGACCGTCATGAAATAATTGACCGCTTCCTCGCCGGTCGAGCCGTTCCAATGCGCGCCGAGTTCCCGCAGGCGCTCCATGTATTTCTCCTGACTGGGAATCGCGGCGTTGGCCTTGAAAAACATGTGCTCGTAAAGATGCGAAAGCCCGCTGAACTCCGGAGGCTCGGTGTAGGAGCCGTTCCGGGCGACGATCTCGATGGTGACCAACGGAAGGCCGTGATTCTCAACGGCCACGATCTCCATTCCATTGTTCAGTTTGGTGGACGAAATGCCGAACGGATTCGGCCCAGCGGCGGAGGACCGGAAGTGGGGGCATAAGCAGAGCATCAAGAGGAGGAAGATTGGGAGCCTCATCCGGTTTGGCGCGGTTCGGTTGGGTTCGGGCGGTTGCTTCATGGAAACACCTTTCTTGAGGAGCAAGCGTTAGAATCAGCCCCGATAGGATAAGGGGAACTCGCGGTCTAGGAAAGGAAAACCTTCCATACCGTGTGTGATACAAATTCGCTGATGCAATCGGAATCGGCGTTGATTACCATCGGCGGACTTAGGAAGAGGACGATGCTTCATGCGATTCCGCGGATTGGTTCCCTGTATTTTCCTCGCCCACTGGGCATTGATGGGCGAGCGGCTTGACGCGCAAAAGGTCAACGATTTCCCCTCGAAATCCGATCCGCTTCACGTCAAGGCCGAAAAATACGACGCAATCAATCGCGGCAATCATTGGAACGAGGGAACGATCATTCCCAACGTGATCTTTCCTCCCGTCGGCAAGGAGATCCCCATCGTCGGCAGTCAGGAGGACTGCGCATTCCATACCGGCGGCTACCTCGCCACGCTCTCTTACCGTTACGCCGTAACCAAGGATGAGGAAGTCCGAAAGCTGGCCGATCAGGTCATGGTCGGGATTCTCAAATTGGAAAAAGTGACCGGACAAAGCGGTTGCGTGGCGCGGAGTTTCAACAAAACGGACAAGCCAAATCCGCACGAGGAATGGTTTTTCTTCCCGATGGAATGGCACGGCTCCAAGACGATGCCGGGTTATCGTTGGGAAGGGGATTTGAGCAGTGACCAATTCACGGGGTTGATTTACGGCGCGGAGCTTTATTGGGAACTTTGCGCCGACGATGTCCACAAGAAAATCGCCGCCGATTTCGTGGATCGCCTCGTCGGGCGATGCGTGGACAATGATTTCCGCATCGTGGATTCGGACAACAAGATGACGCTCTGGGGAAATTTTTGCCCCGATCTCCCGCACGAGAACATGAACGCCCTTCTCATCCTGTCGCACCTGAAGACGGCCTTCCGCATGACGGGAAACGACCGATATGCCAAAGCCTACGATTTCCTGATTAAGGGGCATCACTACGATGACGAGGCCATTCTCGCCAAGGTGCTCTGGCCTGCGGAACATCGCAACACGAGCGACGACGAGCTGGCGGCCATGGCGCTCTTTCACCTTATACGGTTCGAGGATGACCCTTCGCTTCTTCAAAAATACCGCATGAGCCTCAATCGTCATTGGTTTCTTTGGAAGAAGGACCACCAAGTTTTTTACGACATGCTCTATCAAGTTTTGACCGGCGAAAAAACAGTGGACGAGAAGACTCTCAAGATGATGAGTCAAGCGCGGACCGCGTGGCGAAGGCGGGCCACCCTTAAGGTTCCTCCCTTGGACGAGACGGACGAAATTCGCGTGACCGCCGAAGAAGACGCAACATGGTATTTGCGCGATTATTGGATGGGACGATATTACAAATTTTTTGATGAGAAGATGTGATAATGAAACGATCAACCGCAATTGGGTTTTGTTTTATGCTGGCGCTGGCTGGTGCGTTTCAACTGGCTTGCACACGCACGTCTCCCGAATCGCCGCTCGCGCTGAAAGAATGGGAGCGCGATATGGTTTACGTTCCCGCCGGGCCGTTCGTGATGGGTTCCAACGTCGGCGATGCGGATGAATCGCCGCAACGGCAGGCCACGACGGGAGCCTATTTCATTGACCGACATGAAATTACCAATGAAGAGTTCAAGAAGTTCAAGAGCGACTTCAAATTCAAGAGCGGGCGGGAAAAATTTCCCGCCGAGGTAAATTGGTTCTTGGCCTCCGAATATGCCTCTTGGTCGGGAAAGAGGTTGCCGACCGAGGCGGAGTGGGAAAAGGCCGCGCGAGGAACCGACGGGCGACTGTTCCCTTGGGGGAATACCTTCGACTACAGTTTCGTGAATTGGGATGAGAACGACCCACCGGCTTCTGCTCCGGCCCGCCCGGCCAGTCCCTACGGATGTTACGACATGGCAGGGAGCGTGTGGGAGTGGACCGCCGATTGGTATTTGCCTTACCCGGGAAATTCCATCCCGTCCGAGGCGTATGGGGAAAAATACAAGGTGATTCGCGGCGGCGCGGGATTCAACGACATCGCCATGTTGATGGCCTCGCACCGCTACTACCTTGATCCTCATACGCGCGGCAATCACCGCGTCGGGTTTCGATGCGTCAAGGATTCAAACTAAACCCGTAACCGATCGTTCCGGTTCACGATTGTTCCTCTTCATCTTCTTCGTCGGATTCTTGGACGGTTCCGCTCCGATGATATTGCGCGCTTGCCGGAATGACGCCGTTCAGAAAATCCACCCCGTCCTGACCGAGGACCCCCTCGACTGCGGCATCGAAGACGAGGCGCGGGTCGCGCCGCGACATTTTTCCCATCTTGAGACTGAAGCGAAGAATGTTGATGCCGTCCCTCGATGTGAAGCGCAAGTAATGCCGGTGCGCCTTTTGAAGGTAATCCACCGCCAACTCGATCAATTCATCCGGCGCGAACGGGACGTTGTATTTCAAGATTTTTTGTTCCGTCAGCCTGTCCGGAAAGGTGATTTCGATTTGCGGCTGAAGGCGCGATTGAATGTATTCGGGCACCTCATACGTCGAGGCATCGTCGTTCATCGTGCAACAGACGCGGAATTCGGGATGCGCCTTGATTTTCAATCCGGTCACGATGCTCTCGATGTATCGCCGTTGATCCAGAAGGGGCGCGAGCGACGCCCACGATTTTTCGCTCATCCGGTTTCCCTCGTCCAAAATGCAAACACCGCCCCGGATCATCGCCGTCACGAGCGGCGAGGCGTGATAGGCGATCTGATTGTTCTTGGCGATGACCGGCGTGATGAGCAGGTCCTCGGGGCGCGTGTCCATCGTGCACTGAAAAATGTAAACCTCGCGTCCCATCGCCTTGGCGACCGAGTAGGCCAGCGTCGTTTTGCCGATCCCCGGTTTGCCGACCAATCTCGGATTCAACGGAACGTCCTCCGGTGCGATCATCATCCATGCCGCGACGAGTTGATCGCGCAACCGTTCATTGCCGATCCACGCCATTTCCACCTCGTCTGGATGCGATAGGGCAAGCTCGACGTTGTCCAAAACGATCGTTTGCTTCGCCAAGGAGGCTTGTCCGCGCTCGATCATGACGTTGTGGCCGCTTTCTCGGTTTCTTCCGCCGTTTCCCACTCGCCCGATTCCAGCGCATTGGAGAGGGAGAGAACGCGGTAGGCCGTTTCTCCTCCTCCCGGATGCTTGACCAAAATCTCATCGCCGGCTTTCTTTCCTAAGAATTGCTGAACGAGCGGAGCTTGGTAGGAAAGAATATGTCGGTCAGGATCGGCTTCCCAGCGTCCGAGCACGGTGTAAGTTTCGCGTTCGCCATTGTTCAGCTTCTCGGCTTCGAAGCGAACGCCGAATCCGATGGTGTCGGTCCGCACCGAAGCCGCGTTGAAAACCCGTGCCGTGGCCAAAGCCTGCTGAAGCTGGAGCGACTTCTGCATCAACATCTTTTGTTTGTCCTTGGCGGCGTGATACCCCGCGTTCTCCCGCAAATCCCCTTCCTGCCGGGCTTCTTCAATCTCCCGGCTGTTGGCCGGGATTTCGACGCCGTTTAACTGTTGCAATTCGCGCAATTTTTCGAGCCGCGCGCGCGCTGTGCAGTAATGGAAGTCGGCGGCGACCTCGGCGACGGGCGCGGCCTCAAGGTCCTTTCGCGTCAGAACAAGCTGACGGTCCGCCGTTGATTTGAACGCCTCATTCAAAGCAGAGTGCGTTTTGATGGAGCGGCGAAGGCTCTGCGCCTCCTCCAGCGACATCTTTTCCGCCGCGACGCAGATCGGCGCGAAGTGCCGCGCTTGAAGAAGCGCGCGGACCTTCGCGGTCAATTGTTTGGCGGACGCGACGTGGGCCGGAGAGGATCGGGAACTTTCGGCGATATCCTTCCAAGATTCCAATCCATCCAGCAATTCCGGCACGACCCGCGACAAAGGAAAATAATCTTCCAGATGATTCCAGTTCCCCTCCAGAATTGCTTTCATCGCCCAAAGGTAAGTGTCAGGATTTTCAAGCGGTTGCGCAAATAACTTTTCCATTGCGGTCGCGGCCAAATCCAAGTGGTGTTCCTCGTCCAGTTCGCGCCAAATGGCTTGGGCGAGTTTGGCCGACGCGCGAGGCAAAATCCGCGTGGCTTCCTCGGTTCCCTTCGCGCCGTCCCTCGCCATCAATGTTTTCAACGCCCGCAGTGCATAGTCCGCCTGATTCATCTCATTCAGCGCGGCGTAGTCGGTGATGGTCCGGGCAATCTCGTCCGCGGAGGGAATGGTGATTGCCTCGTTCTTCAGATCGCCGTTCAACTTCCGAAGGTCCTCGCAAAGGTAGGCGTATTCCAGCTTTTGCCCCGGGGCGATTTGGCCTTCGAGTTTGTAACTCTGATCCAAATTCTTGAGCATTTTTTGCAAGAGCGCGCGCGGAGGCGTGAAGGACTTTTGAGCTTGTGTCAGTTTTTGAAAGGCGGCGATCTTGGATTCCAGATCGGCGTCGGAGGCGAAAAACAAATCGCTGATTTCCTCTTCGAAGGTCTTGGGGCGCTCCCGCGAAGCAATCTCCGCCCGCGCGCCTCCCTTGGGATCGAAGTCAATCATCGGATCCATTCGCAACTCGTGGCGCGCCCGGTTCCACCATGAATTCCAGCCCGATTCAGGCACGACTTTCCCGATCAACAATTGCTTGAGATCGGATTGGATAAGTTTCCCTCCCGAACTCTTCAAGGCCACTTTGATGAGCGCCGACGGATTCTCTTCGCCGAGCGCCTGCAATTTTTCCGGTTCCGTCGCCCGCCGGGCGAGATAATGGTCCGGCGGAAGATAGACCAGAAAGTTTTTGACCCCTTCCAGCGTCATCGTTTTGCCCTTCTCCGTCGGAAAATCGAGGGTGATTTTTCCGGCCAACAAGTCCGACGAGCGGATGACACCTTCGCCCCAAGATTTGTGTTGATAGACCCGCCCGGGCGTCAGGCGAAGACAGGCGCGAAATCGCTTGAGCGCCTGATCTAATGGGAGGCCGTCCTTGATTTTGCTTGCGGCAATCATCGCTTCCAAGCTTGGATTGGCGGCGTGCTGGGCGCGGAGCGCGCGTTCGGACAAACCCCGCATTTCCGGTGATTGTGGCCAATGCGTCACGACGGCTTGAATAATGCCCGAGAGGACGTTCCATTCTTCCCGGTTGGCGAGTTCCTCCAACAGCATAACCAGCAAAGCGTGCGCGGTTTTCATTTCGTCGGCCTTGGTCATGAGACCCGTCCAGCGGGCGTAGAACTCCGAATCCGTGGGAGGGGATTCAACCAACTTCAGCCACGCCTCTTCCATTGCCTCGATGGTCCCCTCCCGCGCGTGGGACAAGATTTCTTCATGAAGGGCGACGGGCGCCACGGTTTGATCCATCTGAAATTCCCTCTCCTTGAAATTTTATGCCGAACCGCGAGTCCCAGTCAAACGACGGTTTTGATCCGCGAATTCAATTTCGCGCTCGGCTTGACGATGCCAAGACGACCCGATAAACTGAGGTCCGTCAATTTGATGGTTGCAAATGCGAGGCAAAGGAGACGGTTCCATGCGAAAGATTGAGTGCGCGCAAATCGTTCAGGGAATTCTGGGAGCGTGGCTGACGCTGAACGCGGCAACGATTCTTGCCGACGATTGGCCGCAGTTTCGCGGAGCGGCGTCGCTCGGTGTGGCCCCCGACAATCCAGCCCTTCCCGACCGCTGGAGCGCGAGCGACAACGTCGCGTGGAAAACGCCGATTCCCGGTCTCGGTTGGTCTTCTCCGATCATCGCGGGGGACAAAATCTTTCTCACTACCGTCGTCAATGATGGAGAAACCGAACCCCCCAAGAAAGGGCTTTATTTCGGCGGCGAGCGCACTACCCCTCCAGATTCGGTGCATCGTTGGATGGTCTATTGCGTTGATCTGAAGAGCGGCAAAATTCTCTGGGAGAAGACGGCGCACCAAGGAAAACCGGAGAGCTCGCGTCATCTGAAGAATACCTTCGCGTCCGAAACACCCGTCACCGACGGTCAGCGCGTGTACGCCTATTTCGGCAACGTCGGTCTTTTCGCCTACGACATGGACGGCAAAGAACTGTGGAACAAGAAATGGGAAGTCTTACCGACTCGATTTGGGTGGGGGACCGCCGCGTCGCCAGCTTTGGACGGCGACCGTCTCTACATCGTCAACGACAACGACAAGGCATCCTTTTTGGTCGCGCTCGACAAAACCACCGGAAAAGAAATTTGGCGGACGGATCGCAAGGACGAGCACACCAATTGGGCAACCCCCTATATTTGGAAAAATGAAAAGCGCGCCGAGATCGTGACGGCGGGAACGCAAAAGGTCCGATCCTACGACATGGAAGGAAAACTTCTCTGGCAGTTCGGCGGGATGTCGAAGATCGCGATCCCCACTCCCTTTTCCTCCTTTGGGCTTCTCTACATTTGCTCCGGCTACGTGGGGGATAAAATTCGTCCCGTCTATGCGATTCGACCCGGAGCGTCCGGCGACATTTCGCTGAAAGGAAACGAAACGAGCAATCAATACATTGCTTGGTATCAGGATCAAGCCGGACCCTACAACCCGTCGCCGATCATTTACGGCGATTTCCTCTACGTTCTTTTGGATCGCGGATTTTTCGCCTGCTACGACGCCAAGACCGGCAAGGAGATTTACGGCAAGCAGAGGATTGACAAGGACGCTTCGGAATTCACCTCCTCGCCATGGGCTTACAACGGAAAAATCTTTTGCTTGAGCGAGGACGGCGATGCTTTCGTGATCCAAGCGGGATCCGAGTTCAAAGTCCTTGGAAAAAACAGTGTCGGGGAAATGTGCATGGCCACTCCCGCCGTCGCCGGATCGAATTTGGTTCTACGCTCCGCCTCCAATCTTTATCGCGTCGGCGGAAAATAGGAACAATATGAAGAATCACCACGGAGACACGGCGAGGCCTTTGGCCCGTTGGAAGCGTTGGAGAAAATAATCGTAAAAGAGTGTTGCGTCTCAACCCGAAAATGAAATCGCCATAATCTTCTTCAGATGCAGACCGCGCGCAAAATACTTCTCTGCGTCTCCGTGGTGATTCTTCATTTTCCTGCCTACGCCGCCGATTGGCCGCAGTGGCGGGGACCGGAGCGAAGCGGCGTCGCCGTCGGCGAAAAACTTCCCGACGTTCTGCCACAAAAGCTGAAACCCGTTTGGCGCGTTCGCGTCGGCTTGGGTTATTCCTCGCCGCTGGTCGTCGGTGATCGCGTCTATCAAATGGCGCGGGAGGAGAAGGCGCCGGAGGGAGACGTCGAAATTTGTCTCGCGCTCGACGCGGTCACGGGCAAAATCCTTTGGCGTCACGCCTATCCGGTCCCCTACACCGTTCATTCGGCGGCGGTGGCGGCAGGACCGGGACCCAAAGCCACTCCCGCCGTTTCCGACGGAAAAATCTACCTTTTCGGCATTACTGAAATTCTCACCTGTCTGGATTGCGAATCAGGGCGATTGATCTGGCGGGAAAATTTTGAGCAGAAGTATAAACCGATTTGGCCGGAGACCGGCGCGTCCGCTTCCCCGTTGATCGTGGGCAAGCTTTGCATCGCCCAAATGGGAATTGAAAATAAGGGCGGCGTTGTGGCTTTTGACAAAGCAACGGGCAAGGAGGCTTGGCGGACGCCGGGGGACGGTCCCAGCTATACCGCCCCGGAACTCTTCACTTTCGGCGGCATTCGCCAAGTCGTCACGCTCACGCAAGAGTCGCTTGTCGGCATTGACGTCGAAAGCGGCCGCCAACTTTGGCGCGCGCCGTTCAAGACCGAATACAATCAAAATATCGTCTCGCCCGTTGTGTATAAGAATTTGGTAATTTACACCGGAGTGGATCAGGGTGTTTTTGCAATCCGAATCGAAGTCGCGGAAGATTCAAAAGGACAGAAGCAATTCAAGGCGATCCCCGCGTGGAGCAATAAAAAGGATTTTTCCTATATGAGCGCGCCGGTCGTCCATGGCGATCATGGCTTCATGTTGTCGGGCAAACGGAAGGGAAGCTTGATTTGTTTTAAAGCCGAAACCGGCGAGTTGGTTTGGGTATCCCCCGGACGATTCGGCGATTACGCCTCGATCACGCTGGCGGGAGACAAATTGCTCGTCCTCAATGATTCCGCCCAGATGAAAGTGATTCCAGCCGAGCCTGCGGGATATAAGGAACTGACGGTCTGGGAAGTCGCGCCGAGCGCGACATGGGCGCACCCCGCGCTGGTGAATTCGCGGCTCTATGTCAAGGACGTGGATTCGCTGGCGTGCCTCGAGTTTTAGCCAAGGTAAAACGACCTTGCATTCGGCTGTCCGGCGGGAGAAAGTTGAACGCACGACAATACACCCTTTCGCGCGAGCGGAAGAATTCGGAGGGGAATATTTAGCATGATTTTTTCACCACCAAGACACCAAGCCACCAAGAACCCCTCTCTTTATTTCATCATTCGCAATTCGCTATTCGCAATTCCCTTCTTTTTCGCCATTGGCCTTTCGCCTTCCGCCTTCGCCGACGGCACGACCGACATCAGCATCAACCCCGCCACGGGATACACGATTTCGGCGTCGGGGAGCTATCGCGTCGTGAGTGACGTGACGATGACCGCCGGGGTGGCGGCCATCACGATCTCGACGAACGACGTCACGATTGACTTGGGCGGACACACAATCACCGGCGGAGGGGGCGCCGCCGTGGACGGCATATCTGGCGGGGCCCGCAACAACGTGACCATCTACGGCGGAACAATCGCTGGATTCTCCAACAACGGCATTGTTTTGAACGACCGCGCCCATGTTCGCGACTTGGCGGTCCGAGGATGTACTCTCAGCGGCATGTATTTGATCGGGGGAAATGCGATTGTCGAGCGATGCCGGGTGACCGCGAACGACAGCAACAACGTGGGGGGATATCCCGGAATCCAAGTCGGGCAATCCTCGGTGGTCAAGGACTGCGTTGTTTCAGGCAACAGTCCATCGTCGGGCTATGCTTACGGCATCTACTTAACGGGAACCGGTTGCAGAGCCGAGGGGAACGTCTGCGAAAACAATGTTGCGACCGGCGGATACGCCTACGGAATTTATGGCAACGCCTCCGGGGAGCATGTCCTGAACAACGTCTGCACGGGAAACAACTCTTCTTCCGGCGTCGGGGACGCATGGGGCATCTCCCTTCCGTTTGATTCCGCCGTCGTTCTGAACAACGTTTGCGAATACAACACCTCCGCCGGCAGGATCAGCGGCGGAATAAACGTCGCAAAAGGATGTCTCGTCGAGAACAACGTATGCAACAACAACACATGCAACTCCGTCTTTGGCTCCTACGGAATTCTCACCGGCAATGGGTGCACCATCCGCGGCAACACCTGCTGGTCGAACAGTAACACCGGCTCCGGCACTTCTTACGGCATTTCAGCGGCCGTCAGTTGTACCGTTGAGGGAAACACCTGCTATAACAACAACGCCAACGCCTTGCTGGCCGTCGGAATTTACGTCAATGGCTGGAGCACCGCCATTCACAATACCTGTAGCTCCAACAACATTACGGGCGCATCGGGAAATGCCTACGGCATTTACGCGGGGGGCGTCACGCTCGTCCGCGACAACACCTCCGGCGGTCAGACCGCCGCGGGAACGGGCTTCGCCGCCGGCATTGTTGCGTTCGGCGGTTGCAGTGTCGTTGGAAATCATTGCGGAAACAACACCGGCGGCGCCATGTCGCACGGAATCCGCGTCCTCGGCGGCGGCCAGTTGGTCGCCGGCAATTCCACCAATGGCAACGGAACGGCGGGGCTTTTTTTTAATTCGGCAACCAACAATCGCAGTCACAGCAATCAGTTCCGTGAAACAACGGGCATTGATTTGGTCAACGGCGTCGCCCCGGCCAGCGCGGGGGCCGGGGATTTGGCGGACGTGGTTTATTGAAGGATGAAATGCGAGGCAAGATCATGAATTTGCAAGCTTCGACCTCGCAATCCTCACCGAAATCTTTTGCGCGTGATGCGTCCTTCTCTCTTTCCCGTCGCTCTCTTTTCATCCTTCATCCTTCATCCCTCATCTTGCTCCTCGTTTTCGTCTTTCGCCTTTCGCCTTTCGCCTTGGGTCAGTCGCTCGACTACGCCGTTTCGTTCAAGGAGGCGGCGACGTTCGGCGGCATCAGCCCGGACAAGAAGGAGGTCGCCGCGCACAACACTACTCCGGGTTGGCAACTGGATTTGACGGCGATGACGGCGTCCCTGCCCTCCAACGTCAATCTTGACGCGTTGTCCATGATCAGTCCGACCGACGTTTATTTTTCGATTGACACCGACGCCACCATCGGCGGAACCGATTTCGCCGATGAGGACATTATTCATTGGAACGGTTCGACGTTCACGATGGCATGGGACGGTTCGGCCAATGGTTTGCCCGATTCGGTCAATCTTGACGCTCTTCACATCATCTCGTCGGTTTCGCCTTTGGAATTTGATTTTTCGCTCGACACGGACACCTATCTGACCGTCGGCGGGACGCCCAATACGCTCGTCGCCGATGAAGACGTGGTCCATTTCCTCGCGGGGAGCGGATTCACCGCGATTGATTTCAAGGGATCGAGCTACGGCGTTCCGGCCAATGCCGATCTGGACGCCTTCAACCAAAGGACCTCAACGCAGTGGCTGATGTCCTTCGACATTCCGGGAACGATTCCGGGAGCCTACGTGACGGGCGGTTTGCCGCTCGATTTTGACGACGCCGATGTTCTTCAGTTCAATACTTTGACGGGCAAATTCGACGCGACGGTCTGGTTCAATGCCGCTTCGGCGGGTCTGCCGGGCGAAGCCGATTTGGACGCGATCGAAGCCCAAGTATCGCATCTGAACACCCCGACGCCGACGCCAACCCCCACTCAAACCCGCACGGCAACTCCATCGCCGACGCGAACGGCCTCGCGCACCGCGACGCGCACGGCGACCGCCTCGGCGACCCGTTCGGCAACGCCCACGGCAACTCCCACCGGAACCTGTTGCACTGCTTCGGACAGCTCCGGAACGGTTGATTTGCCCGCGCCCTGCGATTACACCTCAACGACGGGACCTTGGGTGGTTAGCAACGGTCTCCCGCCGTTGACCACGCTGGAGGCGATTCCAGTTTTAACCAACTTCGCCAACCGCACCAGCGCTTCGGGCGGAACTTTGGGCGGAAACGTCGAGGGTTTCACCTCCGATCTTCGGATGCTAATCACGGGAACCGGCTCTCTAACGGGATACACCCGCCTCATCACGATCCAGACCACTTGCCAGACCGATTCCGCCCCACGCACGCCGGGAACTACGCCGCAGTCCTTCGATCAGGATATTCTCCAGCTTCAAGGCCAGATCCTGCCGGGGGATCCGGATTTTGATCTTTTGCGCGTCACCGCCGGCACGAGTTTCGGATTGCCCAGTCCGGGCCATACGACATTGACTCAATTGCCGGGAGGCAACTGGGCGGTGGACAGTTTCTTTGATATTACCTATCGGATTGATTACGTGGGACATACCGGGGGACCGCTGAGCGGCGAATCGGGTTCGCAAACCGGAACGGGACACATTGTCCAAGGAACCAGCGGAACCTCCACCTGTCCGACCCTGACGCCGACCCCGACGCGAACGGCGACAAGCTCGCCGACGCGGACCGCAACAAAGACGGCCACCCGATCCGCCACCCAATCTCCGACGCGGACCGCGACTCTTTCCCGAACTCGCACGGCCACGCTTTCGCCCACGCGAAGCTCAACCCGAACCGCGACGCGCACGGCAACCCTTTCGCCGACACGAACTGCGTCGGTGACGGCGACTCCCACAAGAACGGCCTCGCTGACGGCAACGCGCTCCTCCACCAAGACCGCCACGCGCACGGCTACGGTCAGCGGATCCGGCACGATCACGCCAAGTCCGACTCGATCCTCAACGCGGACACCGACGCGAACGGCGACCTTGTCTCCGACGCGTACCGCCACGCTCTCGCCGACTCGGTCGGCATCGCTGACCTCGACCCCAACCCGCACGGCCACCCGAACGACAACCCGGACCGCGACGCTCTCGCCCACCAGAAGCGCCACGCGCACGGCCACGCGAACGGCGACCCTTTCTCCCACGAGGACCGCGTCGTTGACGGCGACTCCGACCCGAACTGCGTCCTTGACGGCCACTCGATCCGCCACGGTGACGCCCACGCGCACGGCCACGGTCAGCGGGAGCGGCACGATCACACCCAGCCCGACCCGTTCCTCAACTCGGACGACAACGCGAACCGCGACCCGCACGGCCTCTCGAACGTCAAGCCTGACCTCCACTCCGACGCGGACGGCCACCAAAACGCCCACCCGCACGGCTTCGCTTACCGCAACCCCGACGAGGACCGCCACTCGAACGGCCACGCGCACCGCGTCTCGAACAGCAACCCGTTCGGCCACGCGGACGCCGACCCGAACCGCGACGCCGTCTCCGACGCGCACCCCGACCGCGACAGTCACGGCGACCCCCTGTGTGCCCGGAACTTTCAACGATCGCGCCAACGCCGATGTTCCGGTCAACGGCGTCGTCACCGGCAACT
>CAZRCZ010000007.1:0-61118 GCA_964598765.1 uncultured Candidatus Sumerlaeota bacterium
GAGGTGCCCATGAGCAGCCTCCGCCCATCCGAGAAAGCCCAGTTCGAGAAGCTGTTCGGCATGGACTCCGGCTATGTCCTGAATTACTCGGACGGAACCTTCGCCGACTTCTTCGCGGAGATCGCCGACATCGAAATCCACTCCGAGAACTACACGAAGGGCGGCACGTCCAAGGCAAAGAAATTGCGGTGCTTCTGGAACGATGAATCGGACGCGTTGGTTGGAAAAGTGCTCATTGGGCTGTTGGACCATTGGCGGAGATCGTCTGATCCAGACCCAAAGCGTCAGGAACTTCACGATCAATGCCGCGAGATTGCAAATCGCCTACTATCCGGCGGCCCGAGACTTTCCGGCTTGAAGGCGACCACGGCGGCCTTTGACGCATATCAACTCAGCCAGCAAATCCGCCGGATGGAGGACGCGATTGAAGACGATCCGGCATTGGCTATCGGCACGGCGAAGGAATTGATCGAGACGGTGTGCCATACGATCCTCGCGGAGAGGGGCAAGCCCGTGGAGGGAACGCCCGACATTCCGGTATTGACGAAGCAGACTCTCAAGGAATTGAATCTTTTACCAGATGGCGTTTCGGCCCAAGCTAAAGGTGCGGAGACGATCAAGCGAACGCTTAGCAATTTGGCCTCGGTGGCCCAAGGCTTGACCGAACTCCGCAATCTCTACGGCACGGGGCATGGCCGGCATGGGAACGCCAAGGGTCTCAAGCCGCGCCACGCGAAACTCGCCGTGGGTGCGGCGGCAACGTTGGCGACCTTTCTTTTCGAGACACACTCGGAGGTGAAGTAGTGAACTCATCCCATTGTATTGGCCATCCCGGATTGCGCGAACCCAGTTTACTCCAAACTGCGTGTTGGCGAATTCGCAAGGAGACCCTATGACTTCCGCGCCAGCTTCGCCCGTAACGCCCGCCCATTCGCCTGCTGCACCATCGACCTTCGGGGAACCGCTAATGTTTTCCCCGGATGCAGGCGAATGGAAGCCCCTGAAGGCCATCATCCCGGCTGGACTGTCCGCAGAGGATGAGAAGAAGCTCCATGCTGCGGTGAAGGCGACGCGAGATGAGCTGAAGGCATTTCTGCTGTCCTCACTTCAGATGCAACATGTGGTTGTGCTCGCGGGGAGCGGCACGTCGCTTGGCTCCATTACCAAAGGCCCGTCGATGTGGGATTTATGGGACCACTGCGTGCATTCCAATCCGGGAACGGGAACGGACGCACGCACGATTTCTACAAAGGCGGCAAAGGTTATAAAGAGGGTTGGCTATGACGTCGCCGCAGAAAAAGAGAACATCGAATCCTTGCTCTCCAGGTGCGAGGCCGTTTTGCAAATTGAAGAAACCGCATACGTCCGGGCATTTGTGACGGCTTCCCGAAAGCTCATCGTTGATATGTGTGCAGGCTTCTTGAACCCTAGCGATGACTCTCAACTGGCGGGCCATCGCACTTTTCTGCATCGGCTGTCCCGACGGCGGGTTCGTGATTCGCGCTTGAAACTCTTTACAACCAACTACGACACCTGTTTCGAGATGGCTGCGGGCCGTCAAGGCTTGGTGGTCATGGACGGGTTTTCGTTCACCCAACCTCGTCGATTTGATCCGCGTTTCTTCTTACACGACATTGTCCGTCGGCCAAGCACGGCAGATGACATCGGAATCCCACTGGAGGGCGTCTTCCATCTTTTCAAGCTTCACGGCTCGGTAAACTGGTCAAGGGAGAGTGAGCATGAGATTCAGGTCTCGGAAAAGCCGGCACCCGATAAGGCTTGCCTGATTTACCCAGCGAGGGGCAAATATCAGCAATCCTACGTTCAACCCCACCTTGAATTGATGTCCCAATACCTATCGGCTCTTCGAGAGCCGAATACGTGCCTCATCGTCACCGGCTTCGGCTTTAACGACGATCATTTGTCTGAGCCTATACTAGCTGCCATCACGACCAACCCTCATATGCGTCTAATCGTTGCCGATCCAGCAGCCGACGATATTACGGCGAGCCGCAAACCACGCAATAGGTATTGGGAAGCCGTGTTCCAGCTTGCAAAGCAAGGCGAGGATGTGAAGCTGATCAACGCCTCGTTCGGTGATTTTGCGGATTTGATTCCCGATCTCAAATCCCTCACGCCTGCCCAACGTCTAACCCGAGACATCAAAGGAATTGTGGGGGGCGCATGACTCCACCATTAACTGTCGATGAGTCATTTCCACGCGGTCTCCTTCGCCCCGAATTGTTCATCGGGGTGCTGTCGTCCGTATCTTCGCAGGTCGTGCGCTTCACCCTAAATGAAGCTGGCTCGCCAAGTGGCGCGCACTTCCTTGGTGGACGATACGGTAAGGGAGAAGTGGGTGAGTTCGTTCTTATCGAAGGGCAAATCAGTCTTCTGCTTGGTCGTGTGGTTGAAGTTCATCTTCCCGACGCGGAGCGTCGTTCGGTCGATGCGGCGCGCTCCAAGGTGCCCGATCTGGACGCAGTGGGAACGATTCAGCTCTTGGGTTCCGTCACGATGGACTCGCTTCGAGTCACGGCGGGCGTGGAATCCTACCCGCGCCTCGGCGACCGTGTTTACGCTGCTCCGCACAACTTTGTGGCGGACTTGCCTCGCCTCATGGAGCCAGAGGGCAGTCCCGCGAACACCGTTGAACTCAGGTTGGGGTCAATAGACGTTGCGCTGGAAAGTGCGGTCTCAATCCGCCCCGAGAAGCTATTTGGACGGCATTGCGCGATTCTCGGAACAACGGGAGGCGGCAAAAGCTGGACAACTGCTCGCATTATCGAAGAATGCTTGAAGTTCAAATCCAAGATCATTCTCTTGGATGCCACGGGCGAATATCGTGGCTTTTCCGGCACGCATGTGTCGCATTGTCATCTTGGTGTTCCTGTCAATAAAGCTTCCGGGTCACTGGCGCGTTCTTTGCCTCCGACTTGCTTTATCGAATCCGATTTCGTTGCTCTGTTCGAGCCAGCGGGTAAGGTGCAAGGACCAAAGATGCGGGCGGCAATGCGCAGCCTGCGACTGGCTAAGCTCGAACCTGGAGTGGCGAGTAATGGGATTATTCGGAAGATCGATCAACCGAAAGCCGCCATTGAGGCAGCTGAGAAGAAGCCGGGAGTCGCCGCCAAGCTCGATGATCCGCGACAAGAATTTGATGTGGTCAAGTTAAGCGCACAGATCGAGCAAGAATGCGTTTATCCAGACGGATTTCTGGCCGGAGGCCCCAAAGGGGCAAAGGATACATCAAAGTGGGGCGGGGATTCGGGTGAAGTGTCCCATTGTATATCCCTTATGACCCGTATTAGTGCGGTGCTTACCTCCCCTTCATTTGAGTGCGTGTTCAAATCGCCGGAACCCGCCTTGACGCAAGCAATCACCAATTTCGTGACCTATGATAAGCGGCTGCTTCGGGTGTGCTTGAGTGGCGTATCTTATGAATTCAAAGCGCGGGAGATCGTCGCAAACGTCATTGGCCGCTGTCTCCTGAACATGGCAAGGAGCGGCACTTTCCAAACTGCACCTGTAGTAGTGGTGGTGGATGAAGCGCACAACTTTCTTGGAAGACAAATCGGCGGCGAGGATGCCGTGGCAAAGCTGGATGCCTTCGAGTTGATCGCAAAGGAGGGCCGAAAATTCGGTCTGAATATTTGCCTTACGACGCAGCGCCCCCGCGACATTACAGAAGGCGTCTTGAGCCAGATGGGAACGCTGGTGGTGCATCGGCTTACAAATGATCAAGATCGGCAGGTGGTTGAACGGGCGTGCGGAGAGATTGATCGTTCTGCCTCCTCCTTCCTTCCAAACCTCAAGCCAGGCGAGGCCGCAATCATCGGGGCTGATTTTCCGATCCCCCTGACGATCCAGATTTTCCCGCCTGAAGCCCAGCCCAAATCCGATGGGCCGGATTATCAGCATCATTGGCAGGTGGGAACCACTCTGTGATGAGCGTGAACGAGTCCATCGTCGAAGATGCCGCCCTGACGTGGTTCGGGGAGCTTGGGTATGGCATCGGCCACGGGCCGCACATGGCTCCGGGGGAGATGTTCGCTGAGCGGGCGTCGTTTGGCGAGGTCGTGCTGGCCGGGCGGTTGCGCGCGGCGATTCAGCGATTGAACCCTCTCATCCCGGATGATGCGCGCGAAGAGGCTCTGCGAAAAGTCGTGCGAGGGGGGACGCCTTCTCTCGTGCAGACGAACCGGGCCTTTCATCGGATGCTCCGCAATGGCGTCGAGGTGGAATACGCGCGGGCCGATGGCTCCATCGCCGGGGATCATGTCCGGCTGGTCGATTTCTCCGACCCGGTCTTGAACGACTGGCTTGCGGTGAATCAGTTCACCGTGATCGAGGGGCAGCAGAATCGGCGACCGGATGTCTTGATCTTCGTGAACGGCCTGCCGCTGGGCTTAATTGAACTCAAGAACGCGGCGGACGAGGACGCGACTATCTGGACCGCCTACGCGCAGGTTCAGACCTATAAAGCGGAGATTCCCTCGCTGCTCGGCTACAACGCCGTGCTCGTGCTGTCCGACGGGATCGAGGCGAGAATCGGCTCCCTTACCGCGAATCAGGAATGGTTCAAGGTCTGGCGCACGATCGACGGCGAGGGGGACGCGCCCCGGTCCGCGCTCGAACTGGAAACGCTGGTCCGTGGCGTCTTCGACCGCAGGCGATTCCTCGATTTGCTCCGGCACTTCATCGCCTTCGAGGAAGACCCGGACAGCGGCGCTCTGCACAAGATCATCGCGGGCTATCACCAATTCCATGCAGTGAACGCGGCGGTGGAGGAAACCGTGCGCGCCAGCGGCATGAGCGCGAGCGAATTCGAGGTCAAGGAAGCCGAGGGGGGATATTGGGCAGGGCGAATGCACGGCGGCAAGCCGGGCGACCGCCGCGCGGGGGTGGTCTGGCATACGCAAGGAAGCGGCAAGAGCTTCTCCATGCTCTTCTACGCGGCGCGGATCATCCTGCATCCCGCGATGCGGAACCCGACGCTGGTCGTCCTGACGGATCGCAACGATCTGGATGACCAGCTCTTCGGTCAATTCCAGCGATGCCACGACATACTCGGCCAGACGCCCGTGCAGGCTGCGAACCGCGACCAATTGCGGGTGCTATTGGCCGTTGCAAGCGGCGGCGTGGTCTTCACCACGATACAGAAGTTCCTCCCCGAGAAGGGCGAGAAAATGCCCGCGCTGAGCGAGCGTCGGAATATCGTCGTCATCGCCGATGAGGCGCACCGGAGCCAATATGACCTGATTGACGGCCTTGCCCGGCATATGCGCGACGCACTGCCGCAAGCGTCGTTTATCGGATTCACCGGCACGCCCATCGAAAAGACTGACGCGAACACGCGAGCGGTCTTCGGCGATTACATCTCGATCTACGACATCCAGCGGGCCGTCGCCGACAAGGCTACTGTGCCGATATACTACGAAAGCCGGATAGCCAAACTGGGACTGAACGCCGCCGAACTCCCGAAGATTGATGATGAGTTCGATGAGATCACCGAAGGCGAGGAGTTGACGAAGAAGGAGAAGCTCAAAACGAAGTGGGCCGCCTTGGAGGCACTGGTCGGCGACCCCAAGCGGATCAAGCTCATCGCGGAGGATCTCGTCGCTCATTTCGAGAAGCGGTTGGAGGCGATGGACGGCAAGGCGATGATCGTCTGCATGAGCCGCCGCATCTGCGTGGACCTTTGCAACGCGCTGATCGCTCTCCGCTCCGATTGGGCGAGCGCAAAGGATGATGACCCGGAAGCGGAGAAACGGAAGAGTTGCGTGGTCAAAGTGGTGATGACGGGGAGCGCGGATGATGGCCCGGACTGGCAGCCCCACATCCGCAACAAGGAGAAACGCCGCCAGCTTGCGAACCGATTCAAGGATGCGCGTGATCCGTTCCGCATCGTGATCGTGCGCGACATGTGGCTAACTGGGTTCGACGCGCCGTGCCTGCACACCATGTATGCCGACAAGCCGATGCAGGGGCACGGCCTGATGCAGGCCATCGCCCGCGTAAACCGCGTTTTCCGTGACAAGCCCGGCGGACTTGTCGTGGATTACCTCGGCCTCGCGGATCAACTCAAGAACGCACTTGCGACCTATACCGAGAGCGGCGGAAAGGGAGAGCCGACCTTCGACACGCGGCAAGCCATTGCCGTGATGCTGGAGAAATATGGAATTGCCTGCGACATGCTGCACGGTTTCGATTGGGGCAAATGGACCACCGGCAAGCCCGCCGAACGGCTGGCGCTCATACCGGCCGGACAGGAGCACATCCTTCAGCAGGAGGAGGGCAAAAAGCGGTTCGTCCAAGTGGTGACCGAACTATCCCGCGCCTTCGCCCTTTGCGCCGCGAGCGATGAGGCGACAGAGATTCGCGACGATGTGAGCTTTTTCCAGACCCTCCAAGCCGCCCTCAATAAACAGACCGGGGGCAATCGGAAGACTCCGGAACAAATTGACGCCGCCATTCGCCAGCTTGTGTCGAAGGCCATCGTGACCGAAGGCCAGGTGATTGACGTTTTCACCGCAGCCGGATTGCCAAGGCCCGATATCGGAATCCTCTCCGACCAATTTTTGGCCGAGATTCGCGGCCTCAAGCATAGGAACGTGGCGGCGGAATTGCTGGAAAAGCTTCTCAAGGATGAACTGAAGACGCGCGCGAGGCGGAACCTCGTGCAAAGCCAGCTATTTAGCGAAAAGCTGAAGAAGACACTGAACGCCTATCACAATCGCGCCATTTCGACGATGGAAGTCCTCGAAGAGCTGATCAAACTGGCAAAGGAAATGGATGCCTCGACGAAGCGGGGGGAAGCATTCGGACTGACCGAAGACGAAATCGCGTTCTATGATGCGCTCGCGGCCAACGAGTCCGCAGTGCAGGCGATGGGGGACGACAAGCTCAAGGTTATCGCCACCGAGCTTATCACCCAAGTGCGCAAGAGCGTAACGATTGACTGGACGCTCCGGGAAAGCGCCCGTGCGAAGATTCGAGTGATGGTTAAGCGCATCCTGAACAAATTCGGCTATCCGCCGGATCTTCAAGAAGAAGCCGTGAAGACGGTGCTCCGCCAAGCCGAACTGATTTGTGCAGATGTGGCTCTGTAGCCTCAAGCGATTCGGTCTTCATTCACCCGTTTGGCTTGAATCTATAAATTATGCCGTCGGCTCCATTTGTAACGCGAACTCCACACACCGTCGAGGTCGCTGTCATACCAACCGCAACGGCCTTCCATCTCGTGGCCGGCGGCGGCGATCTTCACGACGAACGTGCCCGTGCCGGCGAGGACGCTGCGGTTCTTGCGCCGAAACTCGCCGGAGAAGGCGTTGCGGCGAATCCAGCCTCGATATTCAAATGGGTCTCCCGGTTCGCCTTGGACGTGGCCCGTGCCTTGGACGCGGCGGCCAAACTGGGTGAGCACGGCGTCGATCTTGAGGACGCGGGACGTTCCGCTGGAGAGGGGATCGAGGAAGCGAACGACCCATGCGCCGCCAAGGGCGGGGGTGTCGGGGAGAAGCCAAAGCGAGAGTCGGGAAAGGCGGGCGCGAAGTTCAGCCCCGGCGAGCTTGGCGAGGATCGAGAGAACGAACGCGATGAGGTCGCGGAGAGTCTCCATTTACGCGCATGAGGCCAAGTCCTTGTAAAGCACGACCATCGCGCCGCCCTCGGGCAGCCAGCCGGGAATCCCGCCGACCTCGGCGAACCCCTGCGCGCGGTAGAAGGCGCGGGCGCGGTCGAAGTCGGGGGTGGAATAGGTTTCGATGTAGAATTTCATGAAATGATGCTGTCTTGCTTGAGCCATTACGGCCGCAAGCATTCGAGGCGCAAACCCTTGACCCTGAAGCTCGGGATCGAGGGCGAACCAAGAAAGCCATACGTTTTGCGGCGGCCCCCACGCATAATGGTGAAGTCCGACAACGCCGACGATCTTTGGGCCGCTGGCGAGAACGTAGAGAATGCGCCCATCGTCCACTCCGCTCTTGCGGCTCGAAAAATGAAGGTGCAAAGTTTGGGCGGCGTAGCCTCCCTCATCCGGGTTCATGGCGCGGCTGATGAGGGAGACGGCCTGCCCGATGTGGGACTCCTGCATCGGATGAAGGGCGAACTCGGCTGCGAGCGCATTCGCGTTGAATGGGCTTGAAGCGGGAACCTCGGTGGCGATGGTGGATGCCGTCGTCATTATATCAAGCGTTCGCGGATCGCGCAAAACCGCCTACGCTCTCCGCGCCTCCACTGAGATTTTACCGAAGACTGTGGCTTTTAAGCTACAAGAAAAACGCGGCGCATTTCGATGAACGATTTCTCAAAAAGGCTCGGCGAACGACTTCGATCCCTTCGGGGCGAGGCCACGCTTCGCGAATTTGCGCCTAAGCTGGGACTCGACGCTCGCGCCCTTCACCGGATCGAAAGCGGCGAACAAAACATCACGCTCGAAACACTTGCCACTATTTGCGAGCGTCTCAATTGCAGAGCCGGGGACTTGATTGATGCGGCAGTGAGCAATCCAGCCGGGCGCAACAAACTCGCCGCCAAAAAGAAGACGGCCCCCTCTCGGAAGAAGCCGTCTTGATGTCGGGGAATGTCGTCCCCGGCGGTCGCCGCCGAACTGAATCGGTGAGCGATCAAAGCCCAAAGTCCTTCATCGTCGCGGCGAGGCCGTCCTCGTCGTCGCCCAGCACACGGGCGACCTCATTCCGGAGCACGCCGCGCTCCTTGGCGTCGGGCAATCCCGTGCCGTCCTTCGGACAGCAGGGGCATCGCAAAACGACCAATCGGCTGCGGCCGAACTCCCAACCTTCGGCGCTCGCGTCTTCGGCGGATTGGGGCACGTCATGGCGAAGGTGGTATTGATCCCACGGTTCGCCGCAATTGGAGCAATGAACGTCCATCGCGTTTCCTCCTTTCTGGATGGTCCGCTCGCGGGTCAGTGGTTTCCGTTTTCGCCCGGCGGATTTTCCGGCGGGTCTTGGGCGGCGCGGATCGCGTCTATGATCCGCGCCGCCGTGTGCCGCACGGTTTCCAGCCGGTCGAGCAGGAGCTTGGGTTCGGAGTCGTAAAGGAGCAGATAGTCCGCGCTGTCGCACTGGACGCCGAAGTGGCGGCAAACGACGAACGCGGTGGCGTCGGCCTCGGTTTCGCGGATGGTCTTGTTCGGCTCCTTGGGGGAGCCGTCCTTCGGCCAGTGCAAAAGTTCGTGGGCAAACTCATGCGCCAGCGTCCGGAAAGCCTCCGGGGGACCCAAGTCGTTGCGGATCACGATGCGTCCTCCGTAGGACGCGCCGTGAGCCGAAGCCGATTCCGGCGTGTGGTCCAGTTCCTCTAGCGCAATGCCGGAGGCCCGAACCGCTTCCTTCAAGTGGGGCAATGCCGAACCGGCGTCGCCCGCCGAATGAAGCAGGTCGGGAACCTCCTCGCCCTCGGTCTGCGAAATATCGAAGACATAGACCGGCTTGAAGAGGGTGATCTTCTCGCGGGTCTCGCTTCGCTCGCTCTCGCTGGTCTCGTCCTCGGATGCCGGCTCGGATTCACGGTCGGATTTTTTCCAGACCGCCATCGGAGCCAGAATCATGATGCCCTTCTCGCCGGGGCGGACATGCCGCCCCAGACGATTCCATTGCCGGAGCCCGGCCACTCGCGTGGCTTCGGGCTTCTGGACCATGATGAGCATCAAGTTCCCCAACGAGTAGGAATGGAAATGAGCGGCGAACTCCAGGTAGCGGACAAGCTGTTCGGACTTGCCCCGCCCCATTTGTTCGGCCAGCTCGCGGATGTGGTCGTCGAGCATTTGCCCGGCTTCCCGGACTTTCTCCGTCCGGGGGGAGGCGGTGGCTGTGCTCATCGGGATTCGTTCCCGTTGACCGCAACCGCTTCCTCTTCATCCGTTTCGTCTTCGCTTCCGCCCGGAGCGGCCCAGTCGTCTTCGACCTCATCCTTCCACGCTTTCGCGTAGGGGATGGCGGTCGCGGCTTCGGCCCGCAGAGCGGCGAGGTCGAACCCGAGCATCGTGCAGAGGATTTCGGCCTCCGCGTAATGCGCGTGGTTGTTCATCTCGCCGGGGGCGACAGACAGGCGCGAGGCTTCGCGCCCCAGCGCCAGCCGGATCAACTCCCAGCAAAGCCGCTGGACGGCCTCGCGAGTTTCGCCCGTGCCGGTCTCGTGGTTCTTGAGACCGCTCAGCGATTCCCAATCGAGCCCGTCCGGCATCGTGCCGATGGAGCCGTTCTGCGCGTGGTTGCGCCAGCCGTGTTCCGAAAGAAGAGCCGCGAGCAAGACAAGCGTCTTGACCGTCAGCCCCTTGCGCGCGAGCGCGGAACCACCTTCGATGTCGCCGATGCGGGCCAAGTCGCTCTCCGCCGCGAGGGCTTCGAGCTTGATCTTGACCGCCTCGATGACGATCTGACGCCGCCGCTTGTCGTAAGGCTTGCGCTTCTCCTGGACGGTCTTCTCGGCGGGAGCCTGATTGGCCTCCGTCGCTCGGTCCGTCCGGGAAGCATGCGATTCCGCCGTTCCGCTTTGGTGAACCGGCTGAACCCATTTCACGCGCCCCAAGCCGGGGCCATTGACGACAAGCGCGGGAACCGCGTTGCCGTCGGATTTGCGGCTCGTGGCGACTTCCGAAGCGTTCAAGACTTCCGTCTGGAACGTCTCTTCGAGGTCAACGCCGTCCTGCTCCCCGTTGTTTAAGAGCACGGCCTCGGGATGCTCCTTGCGAAGGTCCTCGGCCTTGCGCGTGAGAAACAGGTCGGCCTTACGCCGCCAGCACTGGGCGTCGAGGCATTGATCGCCGGGGGGCGACTTGCTCTCCTCGGCGTCCATCTCGCCCTCAAAAAGATCGGGCGTGTGCGACGACCGCTTGGGGCAGACGTTGCACGCTCCCGCTTCGGGGCAGAGCGTCTCGTCGCTTGCCTTCCACGGCGCGGCGGAAAGGACGCGAAGGAACTGGCCGGTCGTTTCCACAAGGTCGCGGAAGCCCGGCACGTTCCATCGCCAGTTGCCGTTCATTTGGTCCAGCATCCGGTCCTGCACGTCGGCGGGAAACCGGCTGATGACCTCCAGATGACTCGGCGGCCACTCGGAGATTTTCGTCTCCGGGTTCCTCGCTTCGGTAAGCCAACGCTCGGACAACTCCGTGAGACTCGCGCGGCGTGCCACCCAGGCGCGGCTGCGCCCGAGCGACCGTGCCACGGCCTCCGGTTCCAAGCCGATGTCGAGAAGCCCCCGCACGGCGGCGGCCTCCTCCAGCGGCTCCAAGTTGCGGCGTTGGTGATTCTCCACGACGCGGATGACTTCGGCTTGCGCCTCGTCCTCCTTGCCGCTGAGGATCACGCACGGCGCGGACTCCAGCTTGAGCATCTTCATCGCGCGCCACCGGCGCTCACCGGCGACGATGTGATAGAGGCCCTTCGATTCGGGATCGGGCTTGACGATGATCGGGTAAAGCAACCCGACCGTCTTGATCGAGGACGCCAAGCCTTTCAACTCGTCGTCCTTGGGGATAGCCCGGTTGCCCGGACTCGGCGTGAGATCGGCGAGAGCCAGTGTCGCTGGCTTGCCGATCGGTTTGAGGCTTTTGGCCTCGGCGTTCGCCTTCATGGCGCAACCCTCCTCATGAGGTGGGATTCGCCGTCCCTGACAAGCAGGGGACGGCCAAGTCACCTCACGAAGATTCGGTGCGAAAGAAGGGCACGCTCAGTGTTTGGCAAAGACCTATTGGGTCTGCGCACACCCTAGCAAACCTGCGGAATTCGTCAAATCGGCGGGCTGTCCGCAAGTTTGGCGGAGTGCTAGGCGGCGGGTATAATGCGATGAGGAATTCTCAAGCGGCCCCGCCGCTTGGATTCCGAATCAAGCCTCTATTACCCCGGCGGCTCGCCCACAAACGCGGATGCCGCTGGCGGGCTGTAGCCCAGGAGATGCAAGGGCAAGCGCCGAAAGGCGAAAATCGCGTCTCCAAGGAGTAGGGGTTTGCTTGGGAATCCATGCCCGAAGAACCCGAAACGATTATTGGCGTGCGCAACGGATGGGGGCGCGACGTGCCCTTCGGTCTTTCGCGTTCTGACCGTCGCCAGCATGTCTATTGCATCGGCCAGACCGGGGCGGGCAAGACGACGCTGCTGCGGAACTTGATCCTGCAAGACATCGAAGCCGGGCGCGGCGTTGCCGTGATTGATCCCCACGGCGACTTGGCGCATGACCTTCTCGACCATATCCCACGCTCGCGCACCGATGATCTCGTTTACTTCAACCCCGCTGATTTGGAGCATCCCGTTGGCTTCAACATGTTGGAGCGAGTCGAGCCGGACCGCCGCCCGCTCGTGGCATCCAGCGTCGTGAGCGTGTTCAAAAGCATCTGGCGCGACTCGTGGGGGCCGCGCCTCGAATACATTCTCTATAACGCGGTCGCCGCGCTGCTCGATTGCGAAAACGCCTCGCTCCTCGGTCTCCAGCGCATCTTCGTGGATGACCTGTATCGCTGGTGGGTCGTGAAGCAGGTGAAGGACCCGCTGGTGCGCTCGTTTTGGGAAAACGAATTCGCGCGCTACGACAAGCGATTCCTCCAAGAAGCCGTCGCGCCGATTCAAAACAAGGTCGGGCAACTGCTCACCTCCTCCACGATCCGCAACATCCTCGGCCAAGTGCGGAGCAAGATTGATCTGCGCTTCATGATGGATGACCGGCGCATCCTGATCGCCAATCTCTCCAAGGGTAAGTTGGGCGAGGACAAGGCCAATCTGCTCGGCGCGATGCTCGTCTCCAAGTTCCAGCTTGCCGCCATGAGCCGCACCGATACGTCCGAAGCGCAGCGTGAGGACTTCCACCTCTACATTGACGAATTCCAAAACTTCTCGACCGATGCCTTCATTTCGATCCTCTCCGAAGCCCGCAAGTATCGGCTCTGTCTGACGCTGAGCCACCAATACATGGATCAACTGCGCGAGGAAATCCGGGACGCCGCGCTCGGCAACGCGGGAACGATCATCTCGTTCCGCATCGGCAATCGTGATGCCCAAGTCTTGGAGCCGGAACTTGGCTTTACGGCGCGGCGCTTGAGCAATCTGGCGAACCGCCAAATCTGCGTGAAGCTCCTCGATGGGGGAGACTATGGCGAGCCATTTGTCGGCCAGACAATGCCGCCTACGGCGACGCGCCACGGGCGGCGCGAGAATATGATCCGCCGCTCGCGCGAAAAATATGGAACGCCACGGGCAAGAATCGAGGACAAGATTCACCGTTGGATGAGCGGGCGGGAGTGGTAGGGCGGGGAGCGGGCGAGGGGTCTTCCCAAGCTCGGCCTGGGTGCTATACTCCCGCCAATGCAACAGCATTTCCGGCCTAATGGAATCGTTCTCCAGCCGCGCGACTACGCCCTCCTGCAAGGGCTCCTTGACTCGCGCCTGATGACACTCAAGCACGCCGCCGCGCTTCACTTTGAGGGCAAGATCGAGGCGGCGAAGAAGCGGCTGCAAAAGCTCCATGCCGCCGGATTCATCTTCCGGCGTGCGCGCCGTCCTCAAGACCCCGCCGTTTACACGCTGGGGCGCGCGGGCTATCTGAACCTCAAGCGCGCGGGCCTGATTGACTCCGCGCACGATCCGGGCTGGGCCAAGCTCTACAAACGCCAAAGTATCGGCGATCTCATGCTCGCGCACGAACTCGCCGTCATGGATGTGAAGGTCTCTTTCGTGACCGCCATCGCCGCGCGTCCCGACCTTGAACTGGCCGAAATTAGCACCTCGCCGGATCGCCACAAGTTCCGGGTCGTCGAGGCCGTCCCCGCAAAGGGCGGCGGCGTTCGATTCCGCTCGCTCTTCGCGAAGCCTGATGGATTCCTTCATGTCTCCAACCGCGATGAAGCGGCGCGTTCCATGGACCGCTTTATCTTTCTTGAGATTGATCGCGGGACGGAATCACACCGTCGGCTGCTCGACAAGCTCCGGCACTACGATCAACTGAGGCGAAAGGGCGGCGCATTTGGTCCTGCAAGCCGCAACCATAAAGATCACGGGCGGTTTTTCATCCTCCTCATTGTCTTCCATTCGGAGACGCGCATGGCGAACTTCGTCTCAAGCCTTCAAGCGGCGTGCTCGCGCCGGAAATCACGGGCGCGATTCGCCACCATCAAGGAAGTCCTCGCGCATCCTCTTGATTTCCTCCGATAACGCTTCAACCTGGGCCAAGAAAAGAGCGACCCTTCCGAAGAAGAATCGCTCTTGATGCCGGGTCAGGCCAGCCTCCGCAACTTCCGCGCGAGTTCGTCGGGCGAGTAGTCGCAAGGGTCTTTGCCCGGTTCCAGCGTGAACCAGCCGATGAGCCGATGCGGGGCCACCTGCGCGAGCACGCTTCCCGCGCACTTGAACCCCGCGTCGTCGCCGTCGGGCATGACCCAAACGCGGCCGTCCGGCTTTGTCAGCTTGACGATCAACTCCGCCTGCTCCGGGGAGCATGAACTCCCCATGAGCGCGACGGCGTTCGTCCAGCCGCATTGGTGCAAATGAAAGACCGAAAAGAATCCCTCCACCACGATCAAGTCCGTCGCCGGAGCATGAACGCGGTGGCCGTTGAAGAGGAACGCCCCCTTGCTAAACTCGAAAACCGTGCCGTCCTTCTCGCGTTTGCCGGGAAGGCGGTATTTCGGGTTCTCCTCCCCGATGGCCGCGTCGTCCACGATCCGCCCCGCGTAGCCTATGAGTCGCCCCTCGGCGTTGTGGAGTGGAATGGCGATGCGCCCCGCCATCAAGCCCCGCCCGCAAAAACCCAGGCCGAACGTCCGGATGGTTTCCGGCGCCAGACCGCGCTGTTGCAGGTAGGAGTGATCGGGGTCGAGGCCCTTCAACTCGAAATCGAGCGGCGCATTGATGACGTGCTGCCGATTGTCGGGCTGGGGCCGCGATTCGGTTGGCTCGGCGGTTTTCGGCTGGATTGCGTGGTTGCTCGGAGATGGAGAAGGGGAAGGGTCGGGCTTCGGGCGTTGGCGCCCTCGCGGGTGTCGGTGTCGGCGATTCGGTCGTGATTCGGTTCGGTCGGTCGGTTGCCCCGCCCGATGTTTGCAATTCGATTGCGGCGGCGGGTTAGGTCGTTGCTCGGGCGGCGCTCGCCCCGTGGAGTGTCGTTGCGGCGGCGGGTTCGCTTCCTCATTCAGGAATCGCTCCTGAATCAGAAGCGCGGCCTCCCGCACGTCGCGCGGATCGTCGGGATTGAGCCCCTCCATGAGCGCGACAAAATCAATCGCATTGCCTTGGGCTTGGCAGCCGAAGCAATTGAAGATGCGTCGCGCGATGTTCGCGGAAAAGCTGGGGCTTCGCCGCTGGCCGTCGTGGCCGGGCAGCGGGCAAAACCCGTGGTGCTGATCCGCGCCTCTGAGTTTGAGCTCGACGCCGTAGCTTTCCAGCACGGCTCCGAAGTCAACGGACTCCCGAACGTGCCGGAAGTCCACCCATTTTGCGGACATGTGAGATCACCTCCTTCTTCGCCCGTTGGCGGTGGTTTGGCGGCATGGCCCGTGCAGACCATGCCCTTGCGTAATGGATCGAATACGATTGCGGGCTTGCCGCAAATCGCTCCCGATCCCGTGATGGCGATGCAGAGCGGCGTCATGGTTGGTCTCCTTCAGTAGGGAAGGTCGCCGCCGGACTCGGCTCCATCGCCGGGCGCGTCGGGCGGTTTGCCGCCCGTCGGTCGCTCGGAGAGCACGATCCGGTAATCCGGTTGCTTCGTGCCCTTCTCCTTGCGATCATTTTTGAAGACGGCGATGGGCACTTCGCCCAAGCCGCCCAAGTCCAGAATGCCGGTCAAGAACAGGCCGACCTTCTGGTTCTCGTGACGCCAAAGCGCGCCCACCTGCTTCGCTGACTTGCGAGCCATGATTCATCCCTCCTTTCGGTTGTTAAGGGGTCTGCTTACAGACAAGCGCACTTTGCGCGGCATGTCAAATCGGGCAGACCGCTATGACGGAGGGAAGCGGCAGTTTGAGGATCGAAGGCCTGGTCAGTTTGACTCGGCAGTGCCAGTCTTGGGCGGACCGACTCCGCTGGATGGTCCTGTTGCTATCTTGACGCCATAGCTTTCGAGCAGCGAGCCCGTGGCCCGGCTCAATGCGGTCATGGACTTGTTATAATCCACAACCGCGCGGATGTAGGCCTCTTGGGAATTAGCGAGAAATTCTTGAAAGGCCAATACCTCAAAGGAGGTCGAGATGCCGACCTCAAGCCGCCGCTTCTCGTCGCGAAGATTGGCCTCTTCGCTGTGAACGCGCGCGAGCGTCACATCGATTCGCTGCCGCGCGGTCCGGGTCTGCCGCGAAGCCAGCCGGACTTGGAGCGCGACTTGATCTCTGAGACGCTTGTATTCCAAGAGCGACTTTTCCCGTGAGAGCTTGGCAGCTTCGAGAGCGTGGAGAGCTGAGGTATTGCGTATCGGACGGGAAAACTGAAGACCCACGGCCCAATTGCTGTAGTCGCCCGATTCGAGCGTGTCGAGCGCGTCGCTTTGATTATTATCCAATCCCGAAACGCCGGCCTTGGCGAACAAATCAAGCCTGGGCTTTGTGCGGTCTTTGGCTTTGAAAATCTCCAGGTCGCGCCGGTCGAGCACCCGTTCCATTGCAATCACCTCGGGTCTGCGCGACGTTCCCTCGGCGACCAACGCGGCTTCATCAAACGAGAGGTCGCGCCAAATCAAGGGCTCGGTTGGCAGAAGTTGCAGCGACCAGTCCGGTTCATCGAGATTGAGGAAGATCGCCGATTTTAACATATCCTCCGCGTCACGGACCGATTGCCTAGCCTGAATGACGAAATCGCGGCGAGCTTCGGCTCGCGCGCGCGCCTGAAGCACGTCGGTGTGGGAACCCACGCCCACCTTTTGGCGGGCCGCGCTGACGCGCTCCAGGTCGAGCGCGGCCATGTAGGAAAGCAGTCTGATGTCGTATCGTTCAACCTGAAAGAGAAGCTCCCAGTAAAGATCGAGAGAATTCTTGATCTCATCTTGGAGCCGGGCCTCGAACTGCGCTCCGGCTGCTTCCTTGTCCAATCGCGAAAGGGAGATATTGATGTTGGTGATTTTGGGGCCAGCCCCCTGCCACAACGGCTGGGTAAGACTCGCCGTTATGGCGTGCGAAATAGACGGATTCAGGCTCTCGGGAAGGACGACCGTTGTAGGGAAAAGAGCCGCAAGATTCGAGAAAGGATCATTCTGCCGCATTCGCGAATACTGATACTCAAGATCGAGGGAGGCGCCGGTCGGCAGGAGTTGGGTCACACCCGAATTTCCTAGCTCCAGGCGGCGAGTCCCGCTCGGCCCGATAAGATTGGAACTTTGAATCTCGTCGCGGCTTGCCTGAAGCGTCGCCTTGGCGAGCGTGTCGTAAATGCCTTTGTTAATCACCACGACTTCTTGCGCGATTCTGACGTCATAATGATCGATTTGGATCGTCCGATCATTCTCAAGCGTCTTGCCGACGATTGTGTGCAAATTGACCGGAAGCGGCTCACGGTCATAGAGTTCCTGGAACTCCTTGGGGATTAGTTCAAACCGCCGCGAGGACCGCGGATCAATGTTCACCTGCGACGCGGTCGAGAGCGGGTCGGAGAAGACGATTCCGCGCACGGCCGGGGTTCCGTTGAGATACGGCGACTGATCCAATTGATAATGCCAACTATCGGTCCGCCGGATGGACGAGCACGCCGTCAAAAGCAGAACGGACAACGAGATGGGAACCAAGGACACTTTATTCATGATCGGTGGTCGATTCTCCTTGGGGGCGGGGGGGCGGCCTGCGAAGCCACCGGAGGACACGCCACTGCGATGGATGGGACAAGTCGTCCATGATGGTGTAGATCGCGGGAACAACGATGAGCGTAAAAAGCGTGGAGGGGATTAGACCTCCGATCAATGCCTTCGCCATTGACGCCGGGGATTCAGCCCCTTCCCCGGTTCCCATCGCAATCGGCAACATGCCGAAGATGAGGGCGAATGTGGTCATGAGGATGGGGCGCAGGCGGACCGGTCCGGCTTTCAAGATCGCCGCTCTGCGGTCCATGCCATCGCGCTCGCGCAGCTTATTGATGTAATCGACCAACAGAATGCCGTTCTTCGTCACGAGGCCGATGAGCATGATGACGCCAATCATGGTATAGATGTTCACCGTCATCCCAAACAGAAGGAGCGCTCCGATTGCCCCGATGATGGAGAGGGGAAGGGCCATCATGATCGTCAGGGGATGAATGAAGCTCTCGAACTGCCCTGCCAACACCATGTAAACGATGGCGACCGATAGCAGTATGGCAAAGATAAGATTGAAAAAAGCCTCCTGCATGCTCTCGGCCATGCCGGCGAATCCAAAGGTGTAGCCTGAAGGGATGCCCGAGGCTTCCATCGCTTGGGTCAATTCAGAGACAGCCTCCCCAAGCACCTTGTGCTCTCGTTCGAGGTTCGCAAGAACGGTCACCTGGCGTGCGCGGTTGTATCGGTCGATCTGAACCGGACCGCCCTCGTCCTTGATGTCCGCGATGCTCTTGATCCTGATGAGTTCGCCATCGCGATTGCGGACGGTGAGATACGGCAATTGTTCGGGCCGGTTGCGATAGGCTTCCATCAGCCTAACGCTGATGTCGTATCGGTCGCCTCCGGCCCGGAACTGCGCAACGTCCTCGCCGCCGACCAAAGCGCGCACGGTGGAGGCCACCGAGACCGGGCTGATCCCGAGGTCGGCGGCCTCGTCGCGCTTGATGTAGAGATTGAGTTCGGGTTTGCCGGTTTCGTAGGTTGTGTCGATGTCGGTATATCCCTTCGTTGCGCGCATCTTGGCGATTACAGCACGCGATAGCTCCTCCAGCCGCGCGAGATCCGATCCCCGGACTTCGAGCTGGATGTCGGCCCACTTGCGGCCCCCGCCGGAAAAGCGCGGGACGATTTCAACGGAAACGACAGCCTCGCGGATAGCGGCGATCTGGCCCCGCGCCCAGAGCATGGCGTCGCTCTGGGAAACGGCGCGCGCCTCCTTATCCTTCATCTTGACGTAGATTTGGCCTTCGTTGACCCGGCGCAATTCATCCGAACCGATGGTCAGGAAGGTGTAGTCCAGCCAGGGCTGCCCCTCCAAGGAACCGCGAATCCGGTCAAGAATATCCCTTGTCGAGGTGAGCGACGCGCCCAAGGGAGCTTTGACGCGGATATTGAACTCGCTCTGATCTTCGAGGGGTATGAATTCGGAGCGGAGGAATTGCGCAAGATAGCCGGAGGCGGCGAACGTTCCGAGCGCGACCAAGACGACAAGCCACCTCAGCCGGAGGGAGACGGCGAGTATGCGTTCATAAACCCACTCGATCCCGAGGAAGAACTTTTCCGAGAGGTGATACAGCCCTCCTGGGCTGGGCTTGCGCAGAATCCGGGAAGAAAGCATGGGATCGAGCGTGAATGAGATGAACATCGAAAGCAGCACGGCTGAAGCGACGGTGATTCCGAATTGGTAGAAGAACCGCCCGACCTGACCTTCCATGAAGGCCACCGGAACGAAGACGGCCACGACCGACAGTGTGGTGGCGACAACCGCGAGCATGATCTCGCGGGTTGCGTCGAGGGCGGCCTGTCGTGGCGGCTTGCCATCCTCCACATGTCTCATGATGTTTTCCTGCACAACGATGGCGTCGTCGATGAGCAAGCCGATGGCGAGAGAGAGGGCCAGCAGAGTCATCATGTTTTGTGTGAAGTCGAGGGCGTTCATGACAGTGAACGTGCCGATCAACGAAGCCGGAATCACGAGGGCGCTGATGAACGTGCTCCGGATGTTGCGAAGAAAAAAGAAAACGATGGCCACGGCCAGCAATCCGCCGAAGACAAGATGGAATCGGACCTCCTGCACGGAATGTTCGATGAAAACCGACTGATCCTGCGCGATGGCGAGGCGATAGCCCTGGGATTCGAGGTCCTTGCGGAGTCGCTCAATCTCGGCCTTGACCGCATGGGCCACTTCGACGGTGTTAGTGCCCGACTGCCTCCGAACCAGAAGCGCGACGGCCCGAACCCCGTCAAGCGCGGCGAAGCTTCGCTCCTCCTCAAGTCCGTCCTCCGCGCGGCCGATGTCGCGGATTCGGATGGCCGCATCGTTGCGATAGGCGACAATCATGTTTTCGATCTGCTCGGCCGACGTAAATTCGGCCTTTGTCTTGACGATCAATTCGCGCGGGCCTGTCTCGACGCGTCCACCGGGAACTTCGATATGTTCTGTGCGAAGCGCGTTAATCACGTCTTGGACGGACAGGTAGTGCCCGACGAGTTTGCCTCCGTCGAGCCAAATCCAGATTTTGCGCTTGCGATCGCCAACCAGCTTGACCTGACCCACATTCTTGATCCGCTGGATGCGTTGTTTTACGACCTTGTCGGCCGTTCTTGTGATCTCCTGGATGGGCTTTTGGGCCGAGAGCACGATAGAAAGAATCGGCGAAGCGTCAATGTCGAGCTTCTCGATGATCGGCTCTTGGATATCGGCGGGCAAATCGGCTCGAATGGTCCCAATCTTGGCTTGAACCTCCTGATAAGCCTCGTTGAAGTCCTTGTCGAGCTCGAATTCGATGACGACCTGCGAGACGTTGTCCGCGCTGGTGGATCGAAGGTGCTTAATGCCGCTGATCGTGGCGACGGCCTCCTCGACGACATCGGTCACCTTTGTCTCGATAGTCTCTGGATCGGCTCCCGGAAGGATGGAAATGACCGTGATGATCGGAAACTCGACACGCGGAAAGAGGTCGATGCCGACTCGTGTGTAGGAAATCGCCCCGAACAGAATCAGCGCCGAGAGGAGCATAGTTGTGAGAACGGGACGCTTGATCGCAAGCGATGCGATGTTCATTTGCTGGATTCCTCGCTCGCCGACGCCTCGGCGTTGGCGAGTAGCACCCGCTCGCCCTCGCGCAGGCCATCCAAAATCTCCACGCTGTCCATGAATGTGATCAATCCGACCTTGACCTCGCGAACCTCGCGCCGGCCTTCGGCCACAACGGTCGCCTTCCATCCGGTGAGGGTTTCGGTGAGCGCGCCCCTTGGGACCGCGAGGACATTGGGCAATTGGCGTTTGACGACGCCCACTTGGGCGAGAAGACTGGGACGCAGGATTTGGCTCGGATTCTGAACAATGGCCCTGCATCGAAAGGCCCGGGTTGCTTCGTCGTTGGCGGGGAAGATCGTATCCAGCACGGCCATCCCTTGGCCTCCGGGCAATCCCTCCACGCGAAAGAGAACAGGCGTCCCTTTCTTGACTTTGGACAGCGACTCTTGCGGAAGGGAAAAGAGAAGTTCGAGAACGGACATCTCCTGAATCTCCACAAGCGGAGTGATGAACATGGCCTGCACGGGTTCGCCCGGATGAACGAATCGTTGCGTGATCGCCCCATCATAGGGTGCGCGAATGACGGTTTCCTTCAAGCGCTCGGCCGTGAATCGAATCGCCTGTTCCGCCTGGTTCAATCTTACGAGCGCCAAAGCGTGCCCTGTCTTTGCGTCATCGAGGAATTGTTGGGAGATCGGCGGATCGACGCCATCGCCCCAGAGTTCGCGCGCTCGTTCCAGCTTGAGCTTCGCGTCCTCAACAGCCAGTTTCGCGGCCTCTCGATCCGCATCGCGTTGGGCCATTTCGATGTCAAAAAAATTTCGCTCCAATCGGACGAGTTCCTGCCCCTTCTTGACGGTGTCGCCGACATCCACCAGAACGGCCTCCACACGGCCCGCAACCTGCGAGCCGAGCTTTGTGGTTTGGTGAGCCTTGAATGTTCCGAGGGTCGGCATGACGTCGAAGAGCGTTTCCCGGCGAACGAGGGCCGTTGCTTCCGCAGGGGGCTGGCTGCGAGTCGGCTCCGGTGTTGACTCGCTGGAAAAAGCCGTGGAGGAGATGATCGCGAATGATAAAAGGGCCAGGACTGATTTCATTGGGATTTGCCGCCTTTGGGAGTCAGGGTTCCATTGAAGAAGAGATCGAGAACGTCTCTGGACTGGCGGTCCAGCGATTTGTTGCGCCCGGCGAAATGGTTGGTAAAGATGGTTCCGTAGAGCAAATCGCTGAGAACGTCGGTGATCCGTTCAACGGGAATGTCACGCATACGTCCGGACGCGATCAATGACCGGATCAAGTCCTGCCACGAATCGAGATTCATTTCCCGGTGGGCGAAATAGGTCGGCTGTGGCCGATCCTTGAACTCCGCCCGCTCCTGAATCACCAATTCGATGTATTGCGGGTGAGCGTCAAAGAACTCCAGGTAAGCCTTGACCGCCTCGGCAATCTGTTCCAACGGATCGGTCGCCTTGGCGGCCGCGTCATTGACGTGCGCGCTCAGCAGCCGCATTCCTCGGTCCACGGCGGCAAGAAAGAGATCTCGTTTCGTTGGAAACGTCCGATAGATTGTTCCCTTACCCACTCCTATGCTGTCGGCGAGCGCCTGAACATCCGTCTGTGGAAAGCCATGTCGGGCGAAATGGGCCGCGGCGGCGTCCAGAATCTTGTTCCCTTTGTCGTCCGCGGCTCCGACAGGGGAGTGTGGTTTGCGGCTTCTTGCAGGCATGTCCATGGACCTTGGTTTTTGATCCTGACGAATAGAACGGACGCGTCCGTCCGCTCGAAGGCTTAGAAGAAGCGGAAGCCGCTCTTTGGCGGCTTCCGCTTCTTGATGCAACCTCAACGGGAAGAGGGTTTTCATCTCCCCAGGGAGAGGGGATCGCGTATTCAGCCGCCGATGCGCTGGCCCTCGAAGCCCGCCAGACGGAACATGCTCGTCGCCTGGCTCTGGTCGCCGCCGACGAGGGGCAGGTCGTCCATCCGCATGCTCTTCAGGTCGAATTGCCCTTTGAGCGCACCGGAAGCGTCCACGGTTCCGTTGATCTTTCCGCCCTTCTGCCCAAGGAAATTGACCTCGGCCGCGAAGGTTTCGCCTTTCCATGCGATATTCTTGATCGGAATCTCCATGAGTTGCCGACCAAGGGGGAAGTGCCACACTCCTTCGCCCTCCTTCGGAAGCACAAAGGCCGTAGGCACGGTCAGGAATCCGAGAGAAAGCGTGACCTTAAAAGCCTGTTCCGGCGGCACGGTGGCGAGAATGTCTGCCACCTTCTTGTTCAGGTCCAAAGGCCTGGGCTCGCGCCCGTTGACGGCGATAAATTCGTAAGCTCCGAACATCATCTCGTCGTTCGATCCCTCTCCGAAGGTCAGCTCGGCGTCGGGATCGGGATTATTCGGGTTGCTTGCGGAATTGTCATAGTGGGCCTCCAGGTCGATTCGCGTCCCGACCGGCAGGCGAACCGGCTTATCCGGATAGTAGAACCACTGCCAATTGAAGTCATACTTCGGAACATTCAGCAGGACCTCGCTCTTCCCATCGGGATAGGTCGCCGTGTATTTCATGGACTTTCCGCGCTGGTGCATGTGAGGGAAGAAGGAAATCACGTCGATGTCCTCGTCGATCGTGTAGGAGGACGTGATCACATGGTTGGAGTCGCGGGGGGGAATGGCGAAATTGACATTACCGGCGAACTGGCCTGTAAGGACCTTGTTCATCTCGCCGGTGCCGAAGTAGAGCCCGATCTTGGTCTTGTCCTTCTGAACCGTGCCGTTGGGGTGGTAATGCATGTTCACGATGACTTGGCTTCCTTTGGACAGCTCCCGTCCGATCCCCTCGGGATAGGCTGCCGGCGGAGTCCCCACGGCCCAGACGACAAGGAAGTCGGGGACGAATCCTCCACCCTTCATGATGTTGGTCATGAAAACGACGACATGATGCAGGACGTTCTTGTTGCCGGGACGCACTTCGACGGCGCGAACCCATCGGTCTTTTGGGATGTCAATCTTCGCGCTCAAGTTCGGAAAAATATCCGGACCTGCGGCAGGCACGGCGACCTCGTCAAGGTCGATGATGTAGTCCGGTTCGCCGAGTTGCCAGCCCTCGGTGAAGTTGGGAAGGACTGGAAGCTTCGCCGGGTCGCCTTCGGGTGCGCCGCCATCCACCCATTTTGAGATCGTCGCAATTTGTTTCTCGGTCAGGCTGATGTCGTTAATCCATTTCCCGTGCACGGGGTCGGCGTCCCAAGGAGGCATAACGCGCTCCTGAACCGCCTTCCTGATGGACTTCGCCCATGGCCGCGCCTCCGCATAGCTCGTCAGCATCATTGGGGAGCCCTCGCCAGGGCGATGGCAAGAGACGCAGTTCTTGTTGAAGATCGGAGCGATGTCCTCGGTAAACGTCGGCGTCCCGGCGCTTTGATCGAAGTCGTCGTCCGCGCGCACGGAGCCCGCAGTGAAAGACGCCGCCGCAAGAAGGGCGGCCAGCAGTGTCCGACAGGTGGTCATCATCTTCATGGGATTGAACTCCTTTTCCCGTTCTGTGATTTGTGGGGCGATAATGGCTCGCCTCATTGACTTGCTCCGATTCGTTCTTTTGCTCTGTCAACCTGAAGGCGTCGAGTTAATCACTTGTCGCCTCCGGATGCATGACTTTCCATTTCGTTTATTGCGGCCGACGCGGCACGCGGCTTGGTGGACTTGGTGAGAATGGAATCGAAGAAAATGGCGGCGATCTCGTCAACGCGCTCGGGATACGGGTGCTTGTCCGGGTGGTCCATCCAAAGAAGGATGAAAGCGTTGGTCGTGCTGTCGAGCGCGACGGCCATCGCGAAGGGGTCTCGCTTCTTGAACTGCCCCTGCTTGATTCCCGCCTGAAAGATCTCGGCCAGCTTCGCTAGAAGGAGGTCATACATCGGCTTGAACTGAACCGAGAGCGTCGCGCGGACATTCAGTCGCGCTCCGCTCATGCGGGAGAAGTAGAGGCGGACCGCCTTCGAGTTGGTTTGAAATATGTCCCCCTTGGCGCGGATGTATTGCAGGAGCTTGGAATATGGATCGGCACCGGACTCGAAAATCTCGTTAAAGGCCACCGCGATCTCGACGGCGTGCTCTTGGAGAACCTCTTTGTAGAGGTTCTCCTTGTTCTCGAAAAAACTATAGAGGGTTCCGACGGCAACCTGCGCCCGAAGGGCGATCTCGCTAATCTGAGCGTCCTGAAAGCCCTTTTCCGAAAACACATCCAGGGCCGCCCCGAGAATAGCCTCGCGATATCGTTGCCTGGAGGCCGCCCGCTCGCCTGAAGGAGGTGGCTGAGTCATCCTGTGAGTCCTCTCGACCGCTAGAACGGAATCGCGATTCGTGAAATCACGATTCGTGAAATCACGATTCACGGTTCTATAGCAGGTGACTCCGCCTCCGTCAAGTCGGTTTGGCCGATCGAGAATTTTATTCACTCTTCTTTTTCGGCCGCTGGTTCTATTTGACTTCGACTTTACGCCTGAGGGAATCCTACTTCATTCTGTTGAAAAAGTTCGGGTTGCGGCGCATCGCCAAACCCGTTTCGCGCGCGTTGTCGGCGGCCTGCGGCCCCGACTCCGGGGAATTTGTCGAGCACGGCGGCTTTGCCCCGCGCGCAGACCGAGCGACGGCTCCTTTGGAGCCGGTGAAGCGAAGCCCGCTGGTGATCGCGCCGTCCGATAGGACGCATCGCGCAATCACCACGGGAAAATCCCCGGAGTCGGGGCCGCAAGAGCCATGCGACGGCCCCCGACAACGCGCGCAACCCGTTGTTCTTCCGCGCATTTCGCGCAACCCGCCCCATCGCTCCCCTTCCCGATGGCGGGGAAGGGGCCGGGGAACCCCGTTGAATGCGAAGTGCGAAGTGCGAATTGAGAAGGACGAAAAAGCGGCCCGATGGTGGCCGCTGTCCTTTATCAACGCCCGTGAGGGACGCTCGTCCCACTACTCCCCGCGCATTTGTGCGCGGGACTTGTCCGCCGCCTCGTTCAACGCCGCAATGATACGTTCCGGCTCCAGCGTCGAGTTCATGCTCTGCACAATAACCATCGCCTTGTGGCTGGTCTGGAATACCCGCTTCGGCTTGGCCTTGCCGGGGGAGTCCCCTCTCCCCTTCAGGTGATTGATCCGCTCGCGGATTTCGAGCTGCGTTCCTCCTTCGAGGAGCGCGTCAATTAGAGTCCCCTGCTCCGGGTGATTCTGAAGCCGCGCGATGGCGGCGACCGCGTCATACGGGATCGAAAGTTGCGCTGACGCAACTTTTCCCTGAAGTTCCGCCGGCAAGTCGAGGATACGGAGAATGCGACTCACCCAGGTCTTGGTCTTGCCGATGGTGCGGGCGAGGTCTTCCTGCGTTTCGATCTCCGGGTCTTCCACCATAAGCGACTGCAAAGCCTCGGCCAGTTCAACCGGCCCAAGGTCTTCGCGCTGGACGTTGGAAACGACGCTTTTGCGGCGGCGCAAGTTTTCCTCCTCGGGTTCGCGGATCAAGACTTCGACGCGATCCAGTCCGGCGGCGACAGCGGCGCGGTGGCGGCGATGGCCGGTGAGGATGCGATAGCAGTCCCCTTCCGGGGTAACGGTGATCGGCTCGATGATTCCATTCAACCTGACCGAAGCGATGAGGCCCTCCATGTTGCGGAAAGTCTTCCGCTCGTTGCGCGGGTCTTCGATGATCTTTGCGACGCTCACAACAAGACGGCCCCGCTTCTCCACTTCGGGAGCGACGCCCGCCTTGACCAAATCCAAACGCGATTTGCCGAAAGGGAGCTTCATTGTGGCGGCAAAGGGTAATCCTCTTGTAATGCGACCCGCACGGCTTGGATGAGCGCGCTCATGTCCTTCGCCCCCTTCGATTTCGGCCGGTAGTTGAAAATCGAACCGCCGTGCTCGTCCACCTGCGCCAGCCAGCCGCAAGAGCGAACCTCGGCGGGCGCGATAGGGATGCCCTCTTCTTGCATCGCGCGAATGACGCGGCGACGAAGGCCGGTCTGGCGCGTAAGGTTGCTGAGAACGTGAAGAATCTCGTGCGGCCCGTCGCCGCGAAGCCGAAGCAGGAGCTTGTAAAAGTTGGCGTAGCTCCGAACGGCCTTTGTGCTCTCGAATGGGACGATGAAAAGGTCGGCGGGAAGGATGGCGTTCTCCATGATCGGGCTGATCTGGTTCGGGCTGTCGATCACGATATAGTCGAGGAGATGCACGTCGTTGTCGTCGAAAAGCCGCGCAAGGAACGACGCATAGTTCTCGTGATCGGTGATCTGCCTCCCAATGTCTTCGAGCGTCTCCGCGCTGGGGATGAACTTCAGGCACGGGGCGTCAATCAACTGCATGGAGTCGATGATGTCGCTCTTCCCAGTGAGCACATCGGCGATTGTTCCCTCGCTCGAAAGACCATCTCCCGCGCCAAGCCATTGGGTGATCTGCGCCTGCGGGTCCATGTCGATGAGCAGCGTGTTGAAACCCCGCTGGGCAAGCCCGGCGGCAAGGTTCATGGCGATGGTGCTCTTGCCGCACCCGCCTTTGGCATTGATGACGGTGATGACTTTCATGGTGTGATTGGTGTTGGGGCTGGTAATGACTCGGAACCAAATGCGGTGGGATTCAAGCGGGCGTCCCACGTCCAGAAATCGAAGACCTCGCCTGCGAAGAACTTTTGGAAATCGAGGACGCGCCGCTCTTCCCTGTCATACCGGGCAAGCCGCTCGTCGGTGAAGACGGCGAAGGGCGATTCGATTATCCGGCGTCGTTCGTCGGCGCGGTGCGCCTCGAATTGGTCGTGGTCATCGGGTCGTTCCTTCTTCACCCGTTCCGCCTCGGCTTTTAGGTAGGCGATCCACTCCGCGCGATGGGCGGTTTCGTGCGCTTCGCGAGCGGCCCGCTCGGCCTTCACGCGCTTGGCTTTCATCGCGGCGGTGTGGCGGAGATAGAAGCCGTCGCCGCGAAGCCTCAAGGCGAGCGCAAGCGAGAATCCATCGCGCACGGCGGCGGGAAAATCGTCCCGGACAAGACGGCCGAAAGCGCGGCCCCAATCAGCCGGATCAATCTCGACCTTCTCCGCCGACTTGAGCTTTTGCAGGAATCGCTCGGCGACGGCGGCTTCATTTGCGGATGGCTCGGCGGCGGGTTGCGAGTCGTTCCCAGCGATGGCCGCGTAGTAATGCGAAGCGAACATGGCCCCCGGCGTTTCAAGCTGCAATGCGCTCCCCGCCGGATCGGGCCAATTCTCTTCGATGGCCTTGCGGAGCATCCCCATCGCGTTCCGCGCGGGTTTGCGTAATGCAAGCCAGCGAATTTGATCTTCGATTCCCTTCCGGGTGGATTTGCCAGCAAGCGCCTGGGCCGTCTTCGGATCGAATCCCTGCTTCCTCAAGAGTTCAAAGGACTCCTCCGATTCAGCATCGACGGGCATCTGCTGTTTGATAGTGTCGTTTCCTTGTTTCGTTTCTATGCCGCTTCGATTTTCTGACCGTTCTTCCGGTTCGTTTTTCTGACCGATGCCGCTTCGATTTTCTGACCGATGATCCGATGGCACCCCATTTTGAGCCGCTTCGGATTTCTGACCGATGATCCTTGCCCCGAATGAATCGGCCCACTTCACGGCATAGACGGCGGCGCGGCTCGCGCGGCCCGCGTTCACGTCAAAGACGCCTTCCTCAAGGCGCGCGATATAGTTCCGAGTGATGGCCGTTCGCAAGGCCGCGCTGAGCGTGGCCGCGCTGCGGATGCGGGCGTAGCGTTGGATGTGGCCGTAGGAGAGCTGGACCTGCTGACGGCGAACGCCTCGGCGGGCTTGGAAGCCGATGGAGTTTCGGATGACCGCGCCCACTACCTTGATGACGGCGAGCGACTCGCAGGGGATGAGACGATCAAAGTATTCGTTCGGGATGTCGGTGCGGTTCCCCTCGGCCTCGAAGAAGCCCCGAAACCTCTTGGGGTCCTTTACATATTCCGGCGAGTCGTCCCAGCAAAGCTCATAGAGGGCGGTCTCGCCGGAGTCGCCGGAAGAGCGTGAGCGTCCGGCCCGCACGCACTGGATGAAATGGTGGGCAATGGCTTCGTCAAGGGCTTCTCGGATCATCTCGCGGCTGATCCCGGCGTGGGTCACAAGGTCTTGGTAGGAAACGAGGATGCGCTCCTCCTGCGGATTGCCCTCGGCGTCGCACCATCCGAGAGTCTTGCGGATCATATAGGCGACTAGGCGGACGGTTCCGCGCGAAGAATGCGGAAGGCACACGTCGAAAAACTGGTTCGGCGTGAAGGTCGTGTTGCTGGTCGGCGCGGCGAAGCCTTGGAACGGCTTCAATCCGGCCTTGCCGGAGCGGGAGTTTGTGGAGCCTATTCGTTTTTCATGGGCAAGATGGGGCATGGACGATGGGGGATTAGGCGCGAATGACGGGCGGCCGCTGGCGGCTCGCCTCGGCTTCCGCCGCCTCGTTTTGTTCTCGGAGACTGCGGGCCTTCTCACGGACGATGGCATTGATGAGCCAGCTTCGGGGCCGTTCGGTCTCGCGGGCAAGCTCGCCCAAAAACTCGATCACTTCCGGGTCGAGCCCGATGCCTGTATAGATTTTGCGAGGGGATGACATGCGGGAAAGGGATGATCGGGTGAAAACCCAATCTGGTTACATCTTAACAGATACTAACAAGGGCGTCAAATAGGGGCGGTGTGGATAAACAGGGGAGACGGGACTGCGGCTCCTGGGGTGCATTCCGCATGGCCGCGCGATTGACATTGCGAGCATCCCAGCGAAGTGTAAAATCCCCATTTCAGGAGAAAGCCTAAACGGCCACCTGCCAGCGGTGCGCAAGATTTAGGTTCACGGACGCTCGCGCCGGATCGCTTCGCCAAGGGGGGAACGAGACATGGACGGAACCACCACGCAACAGCCTGCTGACGGCTCGGCCAGCCCAACCGACGACAATCCGCCGCCGCTTCCGGCGGAGGCGCAATTGCCGGTTAGGCCATCTGCGGCGGCGGTTCCCGCGCAACGGGCAGCAACGCCGACCAGAAGCCCGGCTCCGCCAACCGCAAAGGTGCAGGTGAAGACCACGATGGACATGGTGACGGGCCATTGGTGCCAGCCCAACGTCGGCGTCTCGATCCCGCCTTCCGAATTCTACGAACTCGTGACCAAGGAGGTAATGGCCCGAAACTTCCCCGGCGTCCTCTTCTCCCGTGTCTTTTGGAAGGAGGAGGCGTTCGTCGGAGCGAAGCGCGAGTATCTGCGCGTCCAACGCGCGCGGATCGTCTTCGACATTTGCGCCGCTCCGCAAGGCGCGGGTTCGTTCTTCTCAAGCTGGCTCTGCATTGTCCCGCCGCAGATCAGCGCCGCGCATCTCATGGGCAATTTCGTCGGGATGATCCTTCTCATCTGGCTCATCCCGGTCGCGCTGGTCTATATGATCGCCCTTTTTATCGGCGGCATCGTGTGGTCGAAACTGAGCCGGGTCACGGCCGTAAACTCATTCAAGAGCGACTTCCTCCTCGGCCTCACCGGCATCGGTCCGATTCTCAAGTTCTTCGCCGAACTCAAGCCCACCTACTACCAGATCGACGCGGCGATCATCTTCCAAAGCCTCGTTCAGGACGCGACGCTTGCGGTCATTGACAGGCTGTGCGAACAGCAGAACGCCCGCCGACTCACGGAGCAGGAACGCGCGCCCGTGCTGCGCGACTTCATGAAGAAGTGATGCGATGAGCGACCGGGAACTCATTGTCCGCCCGGATTCCGCACTCGTCCAAAGACTCTCGGCTTCACCCGTCGAGCAGTTCTACGATTGGGAGCGGCGTGGGCGCGGCTGGCAGATTTGGGATTGCCCCGCCTACCTTGAGCCTCCCTTCCGGCCCTTTTTCCGCTACCAACTCCCGCCGCCGCCGCCGGTGGATGACGGGCGGCAGCACACCTTCGCAAGCCTTATGATCGAGAAGGCGAACCGATGGTGGCGCGGCGAAAAGGCCGACCGAGAACCGGAAGTGCAGGTGATTCCCCCCGGTGTGGTCGCGGTCTTCGAGGAACCGGAACTTCCGCCCTACCAAGATGAGGACGAACTGATCGAGCTTCAGATCGTCCTGCCGCCCGATGCCAAGGTCACGAACGACACCTTCACGGCCTTTCTCGTCAGCCTCGCATATTGCGGCCACCCGCTTTCCTTCGAGGTCGTCGGGACGGCCGAAACGATTACGGTTCAACTGACCTGCCGCGAGAGCGACGCGGAGCAAGTCCGGGAGCAACTGGTCGCCCACTTTCCCGAAGCGCGGGTGAAGGCCGTTGCCTCCTATCTCTCCGAAATTTGGACGCAAGACCTTGAGGCTCCGGCGGTGGTGGTGGAGTTCGGCCTCTCGCGCGAATTCATGCTGCCGCTCAAGACGATTCCCTCCGCCCCCGACCCGCTCGTGGCCGTCGCCGGCGCGCTCGGCAAGCTGCGCGAGGGGGAAGTCGGCGTGCTCCAAGTGCTCTTTGAGTCGGTCCGGCATCCTTGGGCCGAAAGCATTTTCCGGGCCGTGACGAACGACGAAGGGCGCGCGTTTTTCGATGACGCCCCGGAGATGGTCGGGCTGGCGCGTCAGAAAACGAAGTCGCCGCTCTTTGCCGCCGTCATTCGCGTCGCCGCCAAGAGCGACGATGAAGACCGCGCGTGGCAAATCGCGAAAGGCTTGGGGGGCGGCCTCGCGTATCTGACCAATCCGACGGTCAATGAGCTTCTTCCGCTCAACAATGACGGCTACGATCCGACCGAACATCAAGTGGACGTGATTCTTCGCCTCACGCATCGGGGCGGAATGCTGCTCAACACCGAAGAGCTGGTTTCGCTCGTGCATTTGCCGACGGCGGCGGTGCGCGCGCCCAAGCTGAAACGGGAATCGCTCAAATCGAAGGCCGCGCCGCAACTGACCGTCGGCCATGAACTGGTCCTCGGCGAGAACGAGCATGAGGGGGAGACGCAAACCGTCACGCTCTCGTCGGATCAACGGGTCAAGCACGCCTACCTGATCGGCGCGTCGGGCACGGGCAAGTCCACGTTCATGCTGAACTGCATCGTGCAGGACATCGAGCGGGGCGACGGCCTCGCGGTGCTCGATCCGCACGGCGATTTGATCGACCAAATTTTGGAGCGCATCCCCGAAAAGCGGTGGGGCGATGTCGTTCTCTTCGACCCGTCCGATGAGGAATATCCCATCGGGTTCAACATCCTTTCGGCCCATTCGGAAACGGAGAAGCAGCTCCTTTCCTCCGACCTCGTGGGCGTCTTCAAGCGGCTTTCGACCTCATGGGGCGACCAGATGACCTCGGTGCTCGGTAACGCGATTCTCTCGTTCCTCGAAAGCGAGAGAGGCGGGACGCTTGCCGACCTTCGGCGGTTCCTCGTGGAAAAAGACTTTCGGCAAGAATTCCTGAAGACTGTCAAAGACCGCGAGAATGTCTATTACTGGCAAAAGGAATTTCCGCTCCTAACGGGCAAGCCTCAAGCTCCGCTTCTCACCCGTTTAGACACGTTCCTCCGACCCAAGCTCATCCGCCACATGGTCGGGCAACGCGAGAACAAGCTCGACTTCGCCGACATTATGAACGGGCGAAAAATATTCCTCGCCAAGCTCGCGCACGGCGGCATCGGCGAGGAAAACGCCTATCTCCTCGGCACGCTGCTCGTCGCCAAATTCCATCAACTGGCGATGGCGCGGCAAGAAATGAAGGCGGCGGATCGCCGACCCTTCTATCTCTTCATTGACGAGTTCCAGAATTTCGTAACCCCCTCGATGGCTTCGATCCTCGCGGGCGCGCGCAAGTATCGGCTGGGTCTGGTGCTGGCGCATCAAGAGCTTCGCCAGTTGGGCCAGGGCGCGTCGGAAATCGCGAGTGCGGTTCTTTCCAATCCCTACACGCGCGTCTGCTTCCGGCTTGGGGATCAAGACGCCAAGAAGCTGGCGGACGGCTACTCATTCTTCGACGCCAAAGACCTTCAGAATCTCGGAACGGGCGAGGCTCTCTGCCGGGTCGAGCGGGCGGAGTATGACTTCAATCTCCAGACCCCGCCGCTTGCGCCCGTGGATCGCGCCTTGGGGGAAGAACGGGCAAGGCGGATCATTCAATTGTCACGCCAGCGTTATGCCACGCCGGTCGCTGAGGTAATCGAGGAACTTGAGCGAGGCGCGGGCGGCACGGCTACGGCTGATGAATCGGAGGAAAAGGAACGGCCCAAGGCTAAGTCGCGGGTCAAAGAACCGGCCCGCGAAGACACCAAGCCCACCGATGCCCCGAAGGGAATGGAATCGCGGCCAAAGGCGGACGCCGCGCCGCCGCAACCGGAAGCCAAGCCGCCATCGGACGTTTCGTCCGCGCCGGAACCGCCGTCACCCGCGCCATCCGCATCCACGGCGGAAACGGCGGTGGCTTACCGCGCCGAAGCCCCGCCCGAAATCGGGGCGGCGTCTCCGCCTTCCGAGACTCCGCCGAAATCGCCGGAGACTCCAAAGATCGTCCCGGCTGAACCCGCGACGGTGGGCCGGGGCGGAACCGAGCACAAGCGGCTCCAGCAATTGATCCGGCTGAGAGCCGCCGGAATGGGCTGGAAGCCCTCGATTGAAAAGCCGATTCTCGGCGGGGCCGGGAGCATTGACGTTGCGCTCGAAAAGGAAGGCCACTCGATTGCCTGCGAGATTTGCGTGAACTCGCCCGTCGAGCAAGAGGTCCACAATATCGAGAAGTGCGTGAAGGCCGGCATCGCGCGCATCGTCTCGGTTTGCGAGGATCGCAAGCAACTCTCAAGGATTCGCGCGGCGGCGGAAAAGAAGTTCGCCATCAAGGAACTGGAGCGCGTTCAATTCCTGACTCCCGATGAGCTGTTCGAGTTGATCGAGGGATTGAACGCGGGCTTCGCATCCGGGGCGAGCCGCTCGGGCGGTTACACCGTGACGGAGAGCTATAGTCCGCTCGGCACGACGGAAAAAAAGGCCAAGAAGAAAATTCTCGGCGATGCGCTGGTCGGATCGGTTGACGAATTGCAGCAGGAAGAGGCAAAGAAAAAGGGCAAGCGAAAGCCCAAGGCCAAGCCGCAAGCGGGGGATGAGGGGGAGGACTAAAGAAAGGCGGCCCCGGTTAGAGGCCGCCGTGGTCGGCAAAGGAGTAGAACCTCCCGTCGCCGACGATCAAGTGATCCAGAACCCTGATCCCAAGGATTTGCCCGGCGGCCTTGACCTGCGCCGTGACTTCGCGATCCTCCCGGCTCGGCTCGGGGTCGCCGCTCGGGTGGTTATGCACAAGGATGACTCCGAGCGCGCCCGCCGCGAGCGCCGTCCTCATGATCTCGCGCGGATGCGCCGGGGCCGCATTGATCGTTCCGAGCGACACCTGGGAGAGGCATGTAACGCGATTCTTGGTGTCGAGACACGCGACCCAAAGGGCCTCGCGGTCCAAGTCCTCGGCCAGATGCCGGAACATTTCATAGACCGCCTGGGAGTTCTCAAGGTTCCGGGTCTGGTAGGGAACGGTCCGCTCGCGGACAAGCCGAAGCGAGACCATCGGGATGCGCTTCAAGCGGCATCACCTCCTTTCGATTGGGGTTGAAAGAGCTATGCGGGGCAGTCTATCAGAGCGTAAAAAAGGCGCAACTTGACAGGCGGCGGGGTATAATGCGTGGTTTGATCGGACCCGCAGCGGGGGGCGGCGCGATGAGGGCGCGAACTCTCCGGCGGTTCGTCATTGGGAGGCGAGAGGGGGACGGCATCATGGCTCCGAAGAAACCCGAAGAACCGGCGGGCAAGCACGTTGGAATCTGGATTCGCGTGTCCACGGAAGAGCAAGCGCAAGGCGACAGCCCGAAGCATCATGAGGAACGCGGGCGGCGATACGCCGAAGCCAACGGCTGGAAGGTCGTCGAGGTCTATCACCTCGAAGCCGTCTCCGGAAAGTCGGTCATGGGGCACGCCGAAGCCCGGCGGATGATGCGGGACGTGGAGCGGGGCCATATCACCGGCCTCATCTTTTCGCGGATCGCGCGCTTCTGCCGCAACACCAAGGAACTGCTTGAGATCGCCGACTTCTTCCAGGCGCACGGGGCCGCGCTCGTCTGCGTCGAGCAATCCATTGACCTTGCGACCCCGGCGAGCCGTCTGATGTTCACGCTGAACGCGGCAATCGCGAGTTGGGAGCGGGAAGAGATTGCGGCCCGCGTCTCGGCTTCGGTCGCCATTCGCGCCAAGTTGGGCAAACCCCTCGGCGGGCGGCCTCCGCTCGGCTACATGTGGTCGCCCGAAAAGAAGCTGGTCGTTGACCCGAAGACCGCCCCGATTCGCAAGCAGGTGCATGAGCTTTTTTTGGAGCATCGGCGCAAGCTCCGGGTCGCCACGATCTTGAACGAGGCGGGCCACCGGACCCAATTCGGCCACAAGTTCACCGTCACCACGATTGAACGCCTGCTGCGCGATCCCGTCGCCAAGGGGATTCGCCGGATGAACTACATCACGAACGGCGACGGCAAGAAGGGGCGGGGGATCAAGCCGGAGCGCGAATGGGTTTTCATCGAGGTCGAGGCGATTGTCCCGGCGGAGACCTGGGATCGCTGCGTCCAGATTCTCGATGAGCAAAAGGCGTCCAAATATAAGCGGCCCGCCCGGAAGCCGGTCCAGCTTTTGGGCGGCCTGACGTGGTGCGAGTGCGGCCACAAGATGTATGTCCGGGCGAACACGCCGAAATACGTCTGCGAGAAGTGCCGGAACAAGATCCCGAGCGAACTGCTGGAGGGCATCTTCTTTGAACGACTGACCCGGTTCTCGCTCTCGGCAAGCGAGGTCGCGGACCACCTCAAAACGGCCAACGCCAACCTCGTTCACCAAGATGATCTGCTCGCCCTCGCCAGAAAGAATCAAGCCAAGGCAAAGGCCGACATGGACCGCCTGATGGACCTCTACCTTGCGGGGGAGATTCCGAAGGAGGGATTCGGGAACCGCTACTCCCCTTTGCAGGAACGCCACGACCAGTTGGACGCCGAGATTTCACGGTTGCAGGGGGAGATGGACTACATCAAGGCCCGGATGCTCACCCAAGACGAAATCTTGACGCAAGCCCAGAACCTCTACGACCGCTGGCCCAAGATGACCTTGGACAAGAAGCGGAAGGTGGTCGAGGCCATCGTCAAGCGGGTCACGATTGGACGGGAGAGCATCCACTTCGACCTCTACTTCATCCCGCCCGATGAAGAACCGGACGATAGCTCCGATCCGAAAGACGACCCCCAACCGCCTCGACCCCGCAAAAGCCCCCCTCACATAACCTCTGCAAATTCAAAGAATTCTGCTTCTCTGCAAGATATGGCAAAATCTTCACGATACGCGCGGGATTGTTCAGCGTCGCCACAAGCGCGCCGGTCGTCGCGTTGAACACGTAAGCCGTCCCCGCGCCAAGTATGCCGCCGGGGGAGTCTCCATTTGCTCCCACGACGGCCAGATTCCCGGAGATAGCGACCCAGAATCCAAAGTAATCGCCCGCCGCCGGCGCGGGATTGTTCAGTGTCGCCACGAGCGCGCCGGTCGTCGCGTTGAAGACGTAAGCCGTCCCCGCGTCGGTGACGCCGCCGGGATCGTCCCGCCACGCCCCGATCACGGCCAGATTCCCGGAAATCGCGGCCGAGAAGCCAAAATAATCGCCCGGAGCCGGCGCGGGATTATTGAGGGTCGCCACCAACGCGCCGGTCGTCGCGTTGAAGACGTAAGCCGTGCCCGCATCAGCGACGCCGTTGGGGTCGTTCCGCCACGCTCCGACCACGGCCAAGTTCCCGGAGATCGCGACCGCGTTGCCAAAGTAATCGTTCGTCCCCTGCGCGGGATTATTGAGAGTCGCCACTAGCGCGCCTGTCGTCGCGTCGAAGACGTAAGCCGTCCCCGCGTCGGTGACGCCGCCCGAATCAGCCGCCCCCGCTCCGACCACAACCAAGTTCCCCGAAATCGCGACGGGATACCCAAAGTGATCGCTCACATTCGGCGCGGGATTATTGAGCGTCGCCACCAAAGCCCCGGTCGTGGCGTCGAAGACGTAGGCCGTCCCAGTCCAAGTCACGCCGCCGGGATCGTCATAATTCGCCCCAACGACAACCAAATTTCCAGAGATCGCGACTGAGCCGCCGAAATAATCGCCCGCCGCCGGCGCTGGATTGTTCAGAGTCGCCAGTAGTGCGCTCGGCACACAATCCTGTGCGATGGCAAACTGCGGATGATGAAATACGGATGATGAAAAAAGAAGGCCGGCGGCGAGGACGGCACGGTTGCGGAAAGTATGATTGAAGACTTTCATGGCTTCAATTCCCGCGTCCACGCGATTTTCCGGAGAGGAAACGCCTTCATGGATCCGACCTCTTCCCGATTGCGGAAATCTCAGCCGCGCCGACCGGCAAAAAATTCGTCCCCCCAGAAAAGCGCGGCAACCAACTGATTGAGAAGTGTAGGACGGGAAGCGCGATCCGTCAACAAAAAGGAAGAGAAATAATCCGCGGATTTCGCAGATCACGCAAATTGAGAAATTCACGGGGCGGCCACACGGAAACCACCGTGGACCCGCCCCTCGAATTTACTCGATCGAATCACAGCCGGGAGCGGCTGTGCGACGCAAGAAGACTCGTAATCAACCTCAGCCCTGTCGTGTTCCCTTGAAGGAATTCATCATGAAACCGGCTCCGGCCCCCGCGCGGCCACGGTGTTGGGCGGGATCGTCCCCGGCGTTGCGCTGGAATTCCTCCATCCGCGCTTTCCCTTTTTCATCCAACTCAAATTTTCCGTTGATGTTGCCGGCTTCGTCCACCGTTCCCGAGCCGTGCATTTTTCCGATCAAGCCGCCGAAGAATTCCAGATCGAAGTTGAACTCGTTTCCGGTCCACTTGACGTCGGTCAGGTCAATCGGCATGACCGATCCGCCGAAGGCGAAATACCACGTCCCTTTGCCCCCTTCCTTGGGCAAGTGCATGGAGGTCTTCATGCTCATCATCCCCATCCCGGCGTTGATGGTGTAAATCTCATTGGCGGGAAACTTGGCGGTCATTTTGGCCAGCTTCCGCTCGGGGCTGATCGGCTTGGGCTTGACCCCCTCGACCGGAACGAATTCCATGAACCCGAACATCATTTCGTCGGCGGACCCTTCGCCGAAGGTCAGGGTTTGATCGGGATTGGGGTTGTTTTTGTTCTTCTCCGAATTGTCGTAGGTCGCATGGATCGTGATCTCCGTATCCGCAGGAAGAATCACTTCCTTGGCCGGATAATAGAACCACTGCCAGTTGAAATCGTATTTCGGAACATCGAGGAGGGTCTCCTCGCGCCCATCGGGATACTTGGCGACGAAGCTCATTTCCTTGCCCCTCATGTGCATGTGGGGGAAATACGAAATGATCTTGATGTCCTGATTCACGTAGTATTCGGCGGTCATTTTGTAATCATCCACGCGGGGAGGAATCTTGATGTTGATCGTGCCGGCCAGCGCGGAACTGATTTCCTTTTGCAATTCTCCCTTGCCGAAATAAAGGGCGACGGTCGTTTTGTCCTTCTGCGCGGTTCCGTTCGGATGATAGTGCATGTTGGAAATCAAATGCATTTTGGGCTGGACCCAGCGGCCCGTTCCTTCGGGATAAACCACGGGACCCGTTCCAACGGCCCAAACCGCGAGCGCGTCAAACGTGCCGGTCGCCGAGGCCATGCCGACTCCGCTGTTGAAAAGAACGATGTGGTGGAGGACGGCGCGGTTGCCCGGGCGAACTTCGACGGCGCGAACCCAATGCTTTTCGGGAATATCCACCGTGACGGTGAGATTAGGAAAATAATCCTTCCCTTCCGCCGGAACGTCCACTTCGGGCAATTCGAGAACGTAATCGGGTTGCCCCAACTGCCACCCTTCCTTGAATTCCGGCATTTTGGGCATCTCGGCGGGGTTGCCTTGCGGGGCGCCTTGTTCGGCCCACTTGACCAGTGTGGCAATTTCTTTCTCGTTGAGGCTGATGTCATTGGTGAACTTGCCGAAATGAGGATCGGCCATCCAAGGGGGCATGGTTTTTTCGGAAACCGACTTTTTGATGGATTTGACCCAAGGACGGGTTTCCTCGTAGCTGGTGAGAGACATCGGCGCGCTTTCGCCCGGACGGTGGCAGGAGACGCAATGCTGGGCCATGATCGGCGCCACGTCATGGCTGTAGGTCAGATTCGCGGGGGCGAAATCATCTCCCCGCGCAAGGGAACCCAACCCCAGACAAGCCATCAAGGCGACCGACCCCATCCCGAACCCAATTTGTTTTCCGTGTTTCACTTTGATCTCCTTTTCCATAACCCTTGGCTCAACCGTCTAAAAAGAGGCAAGCCACACCGCAACGCGGGGAACGCTTTTCCCGAGCCTTCGTAAAGTTGACCGCGACGCCCGCGAGCGGGTTTGGTCAAATTGGCGATAATTCATAGGAATGGTCCAAACTGAATTCAATGAACTTCTTCATGATTTTAGCCCGATTCCGCGCATATTCCTTTTCGGACCAAACGAGGGAAATGATAAATACATTTTGATTTCGCCAAGCGAGGCGGACACGACCTTTCGCAATTTTACGCTCATCGGGGCATCCGGAAGGATGCGGGTTACGCTGAATTTTCCCGATAATCGGTGAAAAAACTTGCCGTGCCGCCGAAGAATTGATAAATGAAGAACGATGAAGAACATAAAGGGAGTGACGATGAGAAGCTTTTCCGTGGTTTTGGATTCTTTCGGCGGAGGCATTTCGCGCCGAATCGTGGCGATGGGCGTGGCATTCTGCCTGACGTTGGGCTTGACGTTTCCTGCATCCGCTCTTACGACCGATGCGACTTACTACGGAAAAGTGGGCCGCATTCTTCAAAACAAATGCGTGCAGTGCCATCACGTCGGCGGGGCGGCCCCGTTTTCGATGCAGACCTACGCCGACACCCAGCCTTGGGCCGCCGACATGAAGAACAAGGTTTTCAATCACCTCATGCCCCCTTGGAACGCCAACCACGATCAAGGATTTCCCCTCGGACAAGGCTTCGTCGGCGACCGCTCGTTGACGCAGGAGGAAATTGATTTAATCATCAATTGGGCCGATGGGGGCGCTCCGGCCGGCGATCCGACCGACGCTCCTCCCCAGAAAACTTACAACGACGATTGGGAAAACGGCACCCCCGATCTGGTTCTCACACAACCGGTCCCTTGGACTTTGAATCCCGGAGATCCGGAAATTTACCGTTGCTTCGTTCTCAAAACGGGATTCACGCAGGACATGACGATTTCGGGGCTGGAAGTTCAGCCGAGCAACGCCAAAATCGCGCATCATGCGATTCTTTTCTACGATCCCTACAACAACGCGCCGGCGGTTGACGCCGCCGACGGCGGACCGAATGACGGCTGGACCTGCTTTGGCGATTCCGGAGTTCCCGGCGCTCCGGGTTTGGGTGGTTGGGCTCCCGGCGGAAACACCCAACCCTTCAGTGACAAGCTTGGGGTCACCATTCCCGCCGGCTCCAATATTATCATCCAGATGCACTATTCCAACATCAACGTCGGCGTGACCCCAGAGACCGATCAGACGAGAATCGGACTGAAATTCACCAACAATCCCAACGTGATTCAACTCATCCAAGTTCCTCCGACCCGCTTGGATTTTTCAATTCCCCCTCACTTTATCGGATACGAGGTTCCGTATTCGTTTTACATCCCCTTCGATGTTCATCTGGTCGCTGTTTTTCCGCACATGCACCTTCACGGCCGTCTGATGGAAGTCACCGCGACCCCTCCGGGTCAGCTTCCGTTTTCATTGATTGACGTCAACAAATGGAGTTTCAGTTGGCAAAATCACTACATCTATGACCAACCGATCGCGCTCCCCGCCGGCACGGTGGTTAATTTCACGGGAACTTATGACAATAATTCCGACCAGACGGTCAATGGCGGCTACACCAGCACCGAGGAGATGCTCCTCCTCGGCCTGACCTTCACTTCCGACGCGCCGATTCCGGGATTGGGAGGCGGCGGAATTCCGGAAAACCACGACTCCACTCCCCCGACACTCGTGACAACCGCGGTGGAGCAAGGGAGCACGATCTTCAAGGCCACATTTAGCGAGCCGATCCAGCCGCCGAATTTCCCCTCCGACGTTGATTTTCATGTCTCTGGAGGCGGGGCACGGGTGACGCCGGACGACATTTCGGTTGACGGCAATACTCTGACGGTCACGTTCAACAATCTGCCGCTCGGTTATTACACGGCTCAGATCAACGGTTTCTTCGGCGTGAAGGATCTGGCCGGAAATTATCTGGACGGCAACGGCAACGGAATCGGCGGCGAACTGGCCGACGATCGCTCCATTGAATTCAACAATTACGTTGCGCCCATGATCGTCCGTCAGACGCCCGATCAATCGGTCAATTTGGGAGAGGATGTGATTTTTGCGGTCGAGGCCGACGGCAGTCCGACGCTGACCTATCAGTGGTATAAGACGGATTTCCAAGGACCCGCGCCCATCGGCGGCGCGACGTCGCCAAGTTACGAGGTTTCGAATGCTTCCTTTTTTGATTCGGCGTTTTACAAGTGCGTGGTGACAAACGGAGCTGGTTCCGCGACCTCGGTTAATGCCGCGCTGACGGTTTATCAGCCGGCCAAGAGCAACAGTGCGCAGTTCGTCAGCCACACGATTCCCGCCGAAATGTTGCCCGGCCAAACGGCCCCCGGATCGGTGACGATGAAGGATACCAGCGCGGTGAGTTGGAGCAACGCGCAGGGCTACGCGCTGGCCATTCTCTCCGATCCCGCCCAATTGTTCGGAGGGGCCACGTCCATACTGTTCGCGAGCGACGTGGACGTCGCCGTCGTGGGAAGCGGCAAATACGCATTCACGGGAAACATGACGGCTCCCGTCACGCCCGGAACCTACAATGTTCAATTCCAGATGGTTCAGAACGGTTCGAGCTTCTTCGGTCCCATCGTTTCGGCCAATGTCACGGTCGGCTCTTTCTTCGATGTTTCCTTCTCCAATTCCACGCAAGGATGGTATGCCGGAGTCCTTGCCGGGACTGGAACAACCGCCGCCAACGCCACCGGACTTTGCATGAGCGTCGGTCTCCCCGGCGACAATATCGTCGGATGGGCTTCCCCTCCGGGGTATTTGCCCCTCGTGGACAATGCCGTTTACCGGGTGACGCTGGGTCTCTGGACCAATCAAACCGCCGCTGACCAGATTCCCCTCTTCAGCTTCTCCTTCAACAACTATTATCCGGGGGGACAAGGGAATGTTTACGGGGGCGACGCTTGGATACTGGACAACGTCGGCGGAGCCGAGGGAATCGGCAGAGCGCAAGGACGGACCAGCTACGTCTTCTATGTCGCTCCCAATGCCATGCTCACGCCTCAATGGCGCGGTTTGGTGGATTCCTCCAACAGCGCCTTCGATCCCTCGATTGATCCCTACAACGACATTGGATTGGTCGTGCGTGAGGTGGACCTCGGTTCGCAAGGCTACGGAGCGACCAATGATTCTGGAATGATCTGCCTGACCAGCCTCAAAGCGGAACAATTCTCTTTCTCCACGCTCACGTCCGGTTCAACCCGAGTCTGGAATCCGGCGATCAACACGGCGACCCACGCGGCGCAAACCTACGCGCAAGCCGGGGAAGGAACCGGCACGGCGTTCATTGACAACGGGACGGCGACGGCCAACTACGCGCTTCGTTCCGGCGATTCGGGCGATTCAGGCGGATTGGGCGCGCGCAAAACGCTTCTTCCCTTCGATCCCACGCAGGCCGATTACTACGCGCAACTCTACCCTGTGACTTGGGCGCAAAATCAGCTTTACATGGGTTCGATCAAGTTGCGCTCGACGGTCAACGGAGGCGCGGGACCGGAGGGAACCGATCCGGTGGACGCTGTTTTCCTGCACATGGATACCGGAACCGAGGAATTGGGACAATCCTTCTACACGACGCGCGGCTCGCCGTCGAACATGCACTACGCCGCGTCGCCGCGTTTGGCCTCGACGACTGGCGGGACGGGACAACAATACGTCGTTTTCTTCCATGGTCAGAACGCGACCTTGAGCGGGATCACCGACGCCAATCGCCTGCGCCTAATGGCGGAATTCCAAAATTCCATGGCGCTGGCCGACGGGCTCGGTTTGGATCCCCTGCGTGTGGATGAGATGGCGATTGACCAACTGGTTTCGCCTCCGTAGAAGCAAGGAACCACGTCAAGCCTCCATTCGCTGAGATCCCATTGTTGGGGAAGGAAACGATCGTGAGGATTTTTGGGGTTGGTTCACGGTCTTGAGTCATGAATCTCCCCTCAATTTCCATTATCACGCCCAGCCTCAATCAGGGTGAATATATCGAGGAGACGATCAAGAGCGTCCTCGACCAAGGCTATCCCAACTTGGAATACCGCGTCATGGACGGCGGTTCGACCGATGACAGCGTGAAAATCATCCGGCGGTATGAAGGCCGCCTGACCGGATGGGCCAGCGCGCCGGACAAGGGGCAAGCCGACGCCATTGCGCGTGGATTCGATCTGTGTCGCGGCGAAATTTTCGGCTATCTCAACAGCGACGACGTATATCTTCCGGGAACCCTGCTTGCCGTCGCCAAGGCGTTCGAAGCGAATCGCGGCGCCGAATTGATCTACGGCGACGTCGTGATGATTGACGCGCAAGGAAAGCCTTTGGCATTGGACGTTCTTCCGGCTTACAACTGGCAGGATTTGCGACGCGTTTGCATGATTCCGCAACAGGGAGCTTTCTGGCGGCGCACCGCGTATGAAGGGGTGGATGGAATCAATACCTTGCTTCAATTCGCGTTCGATTACGATCTGTTTTTGCGAATTGCCGAGAGGGGCAACGTCCGGCATCTGTCCCGGCTCATGGCCAAATTCCGCCGCCACGCGGAAGCCAAGACTTCAAAGCAGAGGGAAACTTGGATGCGTGAAGAAGCCGGCCTGCATGAAAAGTATCTGGGACGCTCAGGGTGGAACCGCGCCGATTGGTTGCGGATGAAATGGCTGACGTTGCGCCAAATCGGCGAGATCGCGGGCCGGCGCTTGAAGGGGGAAAAATTTCCCTGTCTGACTCCGGCCCGATGGGAGAGGATTGCGAAGCGGAAAGTCCAAGCCTAATCCATTCGTTGGTAAATGGTGAAGCCGACGTTGCTCATGACCGCGCGCCAATGTTTCGGCTCCGAGGCGGGATTGTAGCGTCCCTGCATCGCATCTCCTATGGCGTAGAAGATGTAGCGGACTCCGTATTTTCGGATGATTGCATCGCGTTCTTCGGGGAGTGTCGCGGCATTGTAAAATTGTTGGAGGTCCAATACCTTGGTCTTGCTGTCCAGCGTCTCGGCCCAATGTCCCGCGACGACGCGGTTGCCGCTCAATGCCGGAATCACCATGCCCGTCAGATAGTCGCAGATCACGACGTCATCCCTGCTCGTGTTGTGACTAAGCCAGTTGAATGCCTCCTCGCGTTGCGTGGAGTAATACCAAGGGTAACGATCCAGCAGAAGGGTCGAAGTGACCGTGTATAAGAAACCCGCCGTCCCAATGGACATGACGACGCAGATCAGGGTAACCAGCGCATAAGCATTTCCGACGCCGAGCGAGGAGATTTTAGCGAGACGCGGAACAAATTCGCTTGCCAATGCGTAAGCCGACAAAATTGCCAAGGGGAGATTCAGACCTTGGATTAATCTCCTTTGAGAGGGAATCGGCAGATAAGGCAGAATCGAACCGGCGATCAGCCAACCCGTGAAGAAGACCACAAGCGGGCGGCCGGATCGGAATCCGCGATACGCTCCGTAGATCGCCAATGGCCAGAGTAATCCATACGCCTCCTCAAATACATAGATGGGCGGCGAACTTGTGATAGTCTCGGCCCATTTGCCGAAGACCGGATCGCCGCGATAAGAGAGGATAATCATCAAAGAGGGAGGGATGCTAACCGCCAAGCTAAAAGCCAAGCCCATGATCCATTTTCGAAGCGGCCAGCCCAGTCGCAAGCGTCCCAACAATGCCGCCGTACCGCCGACCACCAGAAAAGTCATCACCAATCGAGGGTGGACCCATACGAGAAGAAAAATCCAGAGCAGAAGGCGCGAGAGAATGAACTTTCCGGAAATTTCCCTCGCATAACGGTAGAGATCGTTTAGCCCCCACACGACCAAAGCCGTGGAAAGGGCGAAGTGTGGAAAATTGATCATGGATTGAAAGGCATAGGCTTCTTGCCACCAATTTTCCGGCGGATTGGTATTGATGGCGGTCAACTGAAGAAGCCATCCGAAACCGCAAGCCGTGAAGGCGAGAAAAAATGCGATGACCCTTTCGGCGGGACGCATTTCCAGTGTTCGCCCAAGGCGGTCCACCCCCAGCATCAAAAATAATCCCGAAACGATTCGCGCGGAATGATAGGTGGCTCTCAGAGAAAACCCTGACCACCGCGCAACGTGACCGAGCAGAATATAGAAGAAGAAGAGAAGCGAGGGATGATGCGGTTCGGTCGTGTAGCGGTCGGTGTAGCGCCATGCTCCTTCCATCCCCTGACGCATCTTGGCGAGATACGACATGTAATCGGTAACGTTATTGATGATGCCTTGGAAAATTTGCCCCTTGGGGGTCAGGCGCCATCCCCAAATGTAGGGAAGATTGTTGAGCGCGAGAACGATCACGGCCAAAAGCAGGATCGCGGCGTTGGCCGTCCGGCGTTCCTCGCGGGATCCTAGATCGTCGGCGGGTTCGGTCATGTCTCGTCTTCACTCCGGATCGTCATGCCGCGGCGACGCGCGTCCTCGCGCGCCTCGGCAGTGACGATGGTTCCGGCATCCACGACCCAATCCACGACTCCCCGCCGCGAAGCCTCGTAAACGTCCTCCTTCGTGAGAATTCGCCGGCGCGTCGGAGGGGGCGGAACCGGCGGTTTGAAAATTTTTTCCTCCGGCGGACGAATGGCTTCGTGAAATTGTTTCAGAAGCGTGTCGGGGCAGGAAAGAATTGCCCCTCGCCCCGATAATCGCCGAATCAGGTCCACCCGCGAACCGCCCCCCTTAATTGTCGGCGAACTCACGCTCTCGACGAAAAGACAAGGTTTGCCGAATCGCGTGGCATCGGCGAGTAGTCGGCTGGGCGCGGAATCTTCGATTCCCAAAACGACTTTATTAAGCGTGTTCAGAGAAACGTCGGGAATGAGAACCGACTCGCAACGCCGGGCGAGTTCCAGCATCCACGCTTCGTCGTCGGGATTGGCAATTGGTCGGAGATTGCCGATCACGGTCGAATCGCGATTGTATTGCGTCAGACGGAAACTGAGCGACAACAACGCCGCGATCTCCTTCCCCTCCAAGGCAAGCGCGGAAAGCGATTCGAAAATCCAAGGGGAAGGGGGCGTCGAACCGGTAAATAGGACGATGGTTTTGGCGGCGGATGGAGAAGGAGAAATAGCACGAGGAGGAGAAGGAAGGGAGGAAGAAATGGGCAAGGAGGGGTGGCCTTGGGACTCTTCTCCCTGCAAGGCGCGCAAAATTTCCTGAACGATGAGTCTTTTCAGTTCGCTGCTGTCCACGGCTTGGAAATTTCAAATCCCCATCTGCAAGATTCAGGTTTCAAATCGCAAATTCGAAATCCTAACAGTCAAAAATCGTTAGCCCCGACAGTATGGCCAAGCGCGGAAATTTAGACCAGTCTTTTCCGGTCTCAAATTCTCGTCTGATCGAGCCGCCCGCCGTGCATCGCCGGAATTTTCTCCCGTTTCATTTCTTTTCTTGCTCTTGCTCTTGCTCTTGCTCTTAATCTTTCCGAACAAATGTCGAGGGAGCGAATCTCATGGATTTCAATTTCACCGATGAGCAACAAATGATCCGCGATCAAGTGCGCCAGCTTGCGCGCAAGTTCGACATGGAGTATTGGCGCGAGCACGACAAGACCGGCGAATATCCGAGAGAATTCGTCAAGACGTTCGCCGAGGCCGGATGGCTCGGCATCGCCCTGCCGGAGGCTTACGGCGGTTCGGGACTCGGCATTTCGGAGGCGTGTATTTTGCTGGAGGAGATTTGCGCATCGGGCGCGGGAACGAGCGGCGCCTCGCCGATTCATTTCTCCATTTTTCCCCCGATGCCGCTCGTCAAATACGGAACCGAAGATCAGAAAAAAAAATGGATTCCGAAAATCGCGTCGGGGGAAATGTCTCTCGCCTTCAGCATCACGGAGCCGGACGCGGGGACCGACACCTCGCGAATCAGCACGCGCGCCGTCCGTGACGGCGACGATTTCCTTGTCACCGGACGGAAAATTTGGTCCACCAACGCCAAGACGGCCGACCGCACGCTCATCCTCACGCGCACCACGCCCCACGAAAAAGTGGAGAAGAAAACGCTCGGCATGTCCCTGTTCCTGATGGACCTTCATTCCCCCGGCATCGTGATCCGCGAGATTGAAAAACTGGGGCGCAAATGCGTCAACTCCAACGAAATTTTTTTGGACAACGTGCGCGTTCCCGCCGGCGACATGATCGGCGAGGAAGGAAAAGGATTTTATCATTTGATCTCCGGCTTGAACGCCGAGCGATTGCTCGTCGCCGCCGAGGCGGTCGGCATTGGCAAAGCCGCGCTCAACATGGCCGTCAAATACGCCAACGAGCGGATCGTCTTCGGTCGTCCGATCGGCATGAACCAAGGTTTGCAGTTCCCCATGGCCGACGCTTACTCCAAATTGCAGGTGGCGTCGCTCATGGTTCAGAAGGGAGCGTGGCTCTACGACCACGGCCAACCGTGCGGCGAGGAAAGCAACATCGCCAAAATCCGCTCCGCCGACGCCGGATTCGAGGCGTGCGACGTCGCGCTCCAAGTCCACGGCGGCATGGGTTACGCGAAGGAATATCACGTTGAGCGGCTCTGGCGCGAAATCCGACTCTACAAAATCGCGCCGGTTTCCCAAGAAATGGCGCTCAACTACATCGGCGAACACGTTTTGGGCTTGCCGAAGTCGTATTAGCGGATAATTTTCCTCGCCGCCGGATTCAGATAAACTTTCCGAAAGCCGTATTTCCCGAGCGGATCGTCGGCGTCCTTAGGGAGCAGAGGCGCGTCGGCGTTGAAATCCCGGCGCATCATGTCGGTGAAAAACACGATGGGGCGGTCGCCGTGCCACAGCGCGTCAAGCTCGGCGTGGTTCGTGGCGTAGTTCATGGGAGCTTCGCCGAAATAGGGCAGGGGGCGTCGCTCGTCGTCCCCCATGACACGCGTTGTCCGTTCGTGTCCTTGTTCATCGAGACCAAGATAGAAGGCCGTCCCGGCGCTCGCGCCGATTTCCTTCGATCCCTCGGAAATCCAAAGGGCCTCCTTTCCGATCCGCGCTTCGGTTTCCGCGACCATCCGTTTCGCGCTACGGATGTCCTCAAAGGCGTGGAATCCGCGCGAGGCGACGCCGAAAACGAAAATCATCGGCATAAAAAATGCGACGACGCCCAAGTGCGGACGTGTGAAACAAAGACCCAAACCCAGCGCCGTAAGTCCCGTGCCGAGAAGAAACGCCGTCGGCTTCATAAAGCCGAGCGTTTCGGGAGCCGCTTGAATCTCGGGAATGTCCTTTACCAGAGGAATGATCCAAAATGCCGCGCTGAAGATCGCCGCGCCGACGATCATGAAAATTGCTCCTCCGAACCGTAACCATCGTCCGTCGGAGATGGAGGAGGCGAACCGATCCAAACATCCGGCGCACAAGACTGCGTAGGGGCTAATCGCCGGAAGGCCGTAATAGAGCAAACGAGTCGGAGTCAGTAGGAAGAAAATGACGGGAATCAAGGTTCCGAGGACCAACATGTTTGTTGCGTCAGTCCGATCCGGATCGCGATCGCTCAGGACAAATCGCGTCGCCTGGGGGAGCAATAGACTCCAAGGCGCGCTCCAAACGGCCATCATGCCAAGAAAACCGATGCCCGAAACCGCCGCGACGCGATAATCCGGCGGCCAACTTTTATCCAAAACCGTCAAGACCATCTCGTTCATGAGAATATGATGCAGAAATCCGGGGCAACGAGAATCCACGATCAAGGCCCAAACCGCGACGGGAGCGAGGACCATCGCCAATATCCAGAACCAGCCGTATTTGCCTAGGCGGAACCAACGCCGCCGCCAGATCATCCAAGCAACCAGCGCAAGGAGGGAAAAGATAATCGCCGGAGGACCTTTAATCATCATTCCCATCGAGAGCGCGACGGCCAAACCGATGCGCCATGCTCGGCGATCCGGCTCGCGGATGCATGCCCACATAAAATAAAGCGACCACAAATGGAGCGACGTCACCGGCAAATCGGGCATGATTTGTCGGGTGAAGATCAGCCAGCCGACCGAAGTTGCGAGGATCATCGCCGCCAAGCGTCCGGCGGCGCGTCCCCATAGTTGTCCCGCCCAGAGCCACGCGCCCAGCACGCCGAGCCAAGCGTAGAAGACGCTCGGCGCGCGCGCCGACGCCTCGTTGAAATGACCGCTCAGGAGATACGAAACCACGATGGACCAATACATCCACGGCGGTTTGTTAAGATAGGGGCTTCCGTTCAGGTGCGGAACGATCCAGTCGTGGCGCAAAATCATCGCGCGAGCGATGCCGCCGTAGTGCGCCTCGTGCGGCTCGTACAGACCATAACCGCCGACGCCCCACGACAGCGCGACAGCCACCGCCGTCAGGATCAAAATGTCGTAAATTCGTGACTCCCCGCCGATTTTCATGCGGGGGTCATACCCGATTTGAAAGAGAATTTCAATCCGTCATGTTGACCCGGGCGCATCTCACAATTGTCACTCGGTGATGCGAGATGGTACGGGGACGATGCGGGACGCCTACGCCACAAAGAACTTTTTCAACACCCCCTAGGTCCCTTCGTGACTTGAACCGGACTCATAATTTAAAATCGTGGAACAGAAACGCGGGCGTTGCGCCGCCAGCCAATCGCTGATTTCAGCCACAAATCAGGCGTCTCTCCGACGATTGCAAATGTCAAGCTGGGAGGGGTACTCCGAGCCGCGACATCCTGAAAAGGCGACCACGATACCGGTTGCCGCAGGGACCGCGCCGCCCACAATCAAAACATCCAGAGATGACTGTCGGATAAATCCGAAGAGAGACCCTAATTCCCCTTGAACTTCGGTTTTCGCTTCTCGAAGAACGCCTTGACTCCTTCGGCATGGTCTTCGGTGGAAGAGGCGAGGAGGAATTGATCAGTGTCCATGTGAAGGATGGCGTCGTCGAGCGCGCCGACGATTTGGTTGACGCTCCGCTTGATCATTTGGGCTTGGACCGGCGGACGGGCGGCGTAAGCCTCGGCCATTTCGATGGCGCGGTTCATCAATTGATCGGCGGGGACGACTTCGTCGAGATAGCCCCATTCCAGAAGTGTCTTGGCATTTTCGCGCTCTCCCAGAATCACCATCCGCTTGGCGCGGGCCGGACCGACCAGATGGACGCAGAGGGGAAGCCCGCCCCAACTGAGGTTCATGGCGAGATGAATTTCGGGATAGGCGACGAAGCAATTTTCGGCGCCGACGCGGAAATCGAGCGCGCTGACGATGCAGGCTCCGCCGCCGAGCGCGCCTCCCATGATCGCGGCAATGGTGATTTGCTCCATTTCGCGCAGGGCGCGGATCATACGGGGACCGATGCGGTGCAGACGCCGCTTGGCGAGCAACGAGGCGGATTGGGTTTCCCTGCGACGGGGATCGGTGAGGTCGGCTCCGGCGGAGAAATGTTTCCCCTCGCCGGTGAAAATGACGACGCGGGTTTCCGCGTCGTCGTGAAATTCGCGCGCGACGTTTTCGATGTCGGTCATCAAATCCACACTCAAGGCGTTGAGTTTGTCGGGGCGGTTGAGCGCGACAATGGCAATTTGCCCGCGCCGGGTGAGAGTGAGGTTTTCATAATTCATGATTCCGGCGCGCCTCGGAATGGGTGGTCGGTCGGGGCTTGGCGCATTTCAGTTTCCCGGAAAATTGCGCACCCCCGTCGAGGTTGCAATGGAATGACCGGCGTCCCAAGGTAGCCTCGCTCCGCTCGGTAAACTTGGACTGTGTTCCGAGCCGCCGGTGGCGTTCTCATGTTCATTGACTCGTCGCCCATCGGAAAAATGAAATGCGCGCTCGCGATTATTTGGAGGCGGGTTTTTCGGCCGGCGGCGAGGCCTTGGGAGGCTGTTCCTTCGGAGTTTCCGTTGCGGTGACCGGAGGCTCGGTCGGATTGGCGATGAGCGTTGCCGTTGTGGTTTCATCCTCGGCGGGCAACAAATATCCCCCCTCTTTAACCTTCTTGGCGTCGTCCTCCTTGTCCATCTTCTTCAGCAGGGCGACGTAGGATTCCCGCACCGCGTCGGCGTAGTTTTTGTATTCCGGCAATTTATCCCAGATTCTCATCGCGTGCTCGTAATACGGTTGCGCCTCCGCGTATTTGCCCCAAGCGTCGTCAAGTTGAGCGATGTTGTTGTAGCCCCTCGCCAGACTCGGGTCCCCTCTCTTCAGGGTTTTTTCCTTGATGGCGATGGATCGCGCGTAATAGGTTTCCGCCTCATCATAGCGGCTTTGGTTTTTATAGAAGGCCGCCAGATTGTTCAACGCGGCGGCGACATCGGAATCCTCTACTCCCTTTTGCTTTTCCCAAACTTCCAAGGCGTGCTTGTATCGGGGTTCGGCCTCATCGAACCTGCGCTGATGAAAAAGACACAATCCCAAATTGTTCTCGGCCTTGGCGTATTGGATGGTGTCGGGTCCGAGCGATTTTTCCCATAGTTCCAACGCGCGCCTGTAATAGGACTCCGCCTCGGTGAAGCGATTCTGCATCATGTAAAGTTCGGCCAGTTGGTTGTAGGTGTCGGGAACCGGCGAAGGCTCGATTTTGATTTTTTGCGCTTTTTCCAACGCGGTGAGAAGCAATTTTTCGGCTTCCTCAAATCTACCCTGATCGGAGGCCTGCTTCCCGGCGTTCATGTCCGATCTCCAATCGCCAAGGGCGATTTCGAGCGCGCGGGGCGTCGGGGTTCCGGCGCGGCGGGAGACCACCACCGCGATGACGGTCAAGGAGACAACGATGGCCAAAACACCAATGACCATCTGCACTTCGCGTTTTTTGTCGGCATTCATCCTTATTGTGTCCCCATCCTTCCTGCCGGGAGCCGTTCTTTTCAATCTCCCCCCCAATTTGCCTTGCCCGCGATAAAATTGGAATAAAAAAGATTTGGAAGGATCCGTCATATCTTCATGGTTTGGGCTTGAATCCCATGCGAGGGGACGAAAGGCAATCTTTGCGTGGAAGAAGAGACGGACGAGCGGTATATTCGCAGTTTGCGACCAATTCACGAACGAACGGGAATCATTCATGGCGCGAATCGTATTGTTGACCGAAGGAAACTCCAATCCCGGAAAGGGAAAAACCGCGGCATCCATTCTCCGTTATCGAGGACAGGAAGTCGTCGGCGTGGTTGATTCCACGCAGGCCGGAAAATCGGCGGCAGAATTGTTCGGCGTTGGAGGGGAAACGCCGGTTCGGGCCGATTTGTCTTCCTTTGAAGCCGACGAACTTGTCATCGGCGTGGCTCCGGCGGGATTGACCTTTCCTCCTGTTTGGAAGCGGATCGTGCTGGACGCGATCTTGCGCGGCATGAACGTCACGAGCGGCATCCACACTTTTTTAAGCGACGAACCGGAAATTGCGGCGGCGGCAAAAGCCAAAGGGGTTCGTCTCTGGGACGTGAGGCGACCTCCGCCGCAAATTGGATGCTCGCGCGACGTCGCCAAGGACGCCAAGCCGTTGCGGGTTCACACGGTCGGGTTGGATTGTTCGGTCGGGAAAATGACGGTCGCGATTGAGATTGATCTCGCCCTTCAAAAACTCGGCTACAATTCCCGATTTCTTGCGACGGGGCAAACCGGAATCATGGTTTCCGATTACGGTCTTCCCGTGGACCGATTCGTCGCGGATTTCATCGCAGGAGCATCCGAAACATTGGTGATGGAAAATTTGGACCGCGAGATTCAGTTGATTGAAGGGCAAGGATCGCTTTTTCATCCCCTTTTCAGCGGCGTGACGTTGGGATTGCTCCATGGTTGCGCGCCCGACTTTTTGATTCTCTGCACGTTGCCGACGCGTCCTTGCATCGTGGAAACGGATCGCCCCATGCCCTCGCTTGAAAGCGCGATGGAAATTTACACGACCTGCTCCAATTTCATTCATCCCTGTAAAATCATCGGCGTCGCCGTCAACACGTTCGGACTTTCGGAGAACGATGCCCGGGGAGAAATCGTAAAGGCCGAAAAATTTTCGGGCCTCCCCGCGACCGACGTCATCCGATTTGGAGCCGAAAAACTGATTGCGCCGATCCTTCAGACTCCGCGTCCCTCCGACGCCTCGCGGTTGAGGAAAATCTGATCCCGTGCGTTTGTCGCTTCCCCAAATTCCCCTCCGCAAATTCATTTACACGGTCTGCGCCGCCGCGTGGTTCGCGCGGTTTTGTCTCGGTTCCTCGCCGATGGTTCCGGCCGGCGACGCCGGATTCACCTATTCGGCGGCGTCGCACGGCGTCGCCGACGAATTCGTTCACGCCTCCACTTGGGCGGAGCGATGGGGGATCGTGGAGGAATACGGCGTCGGCGCGCGCATTTTTGGGATTCTGGCTCAATTGTTCTGGGGCGCGGTGTTCCCCAACGACGGTCCGCTCGCGTTCGCCCTGAATAATTTGCTCGCGTTGGTTACGATGCTGGCATTGGCCGGAGCCGCCCGACATCTTCATGGCGACGACGGTCGCTTGTTTTGCCTGCTGTTCGCTTCAGTTTCGCCGCTGTTTCTCAATTATTCTTCCCAATTGTTGGTCACCATGGGGGCGGCGACTTGCCTCTGCCTCGCGTTGTTCTTTTTTACCCGCCCTTGCTGGAAACTTTGGGACTGGGGTTGCGGGGGACTGTGCCTCGGATTGGCGTTCGGAACCCATTACGGAGCCGCAACGTGCATCATCGCCGTCGCCGCCGGACTCGGCATTTCGGTGGCGCAATTGGCCTTCTTCAAACACAAATCTCCTCTATGGAGGTTGCGGACCATCCTGCTGACGCCCGTGATGGGAGCCGCGTCTGCCGCCGCACCCCTGCTTCTTCTGGAAGTTTGGGCGCGAACCTCGGGCGGATCCTATTTTCACCGGCTTGAAACTCATGAGCGGCTGGTCAGGGAATTTTATGAAGGTCCCTACGGGTTATGGTTGCGGGAATATCTGGAGCTTGATCCCCTTCATCTTTTCGTCTTGTGCGCCGCCTTATTTTGGGGTCGTGGCGCCGACGGGAGCGTGGTTCGTTGGAGGAAAGCGGTTTTTGTTCTGATCATTCTCGGCCTCGCCGGGATTCTTCTCCCCGCTCTTCCCGCGGCGGGAGTGCGGACTCGAATCGCGCTGGTTCTGATTCTGTTCTTGTCGGCGGGTTGCTCCTTCTGGAGGGTTTCAAAGTCGCCTCAAATCTTGGAGTCAAAGTCGAGGGATCCGGCAGTATCTCCACCGCTGTTTCCGCCGCTGGGAGAGAGCACTCTGATCGTAAGCGCGCTGGTCTTGATCGTCATTTACACCTTCTGGAGAAAGCTTAGCCACATGCCGAGGCTGACCTTTCTTGGCTGGCCCCTTTTGGTGTTGACGTTGAGTTGTTTGTTTGCGCGCATCCCGCGTCCCCGACGCGAAATTCTGCTTCGGCGGGGAGGTTGGTTTGGTTTGGTCTTCTTTCTTCTTGCCTTGGGAGGCGAATTTGGGATGAAGGGAATCCATCAAAGAGTCAACGCCTTCGCCTCGCGACATGAATATCTTCGTCGGCTGGATTATCAGGAAATCCTGTATCCCGCCATGTCGAAGGTGGATGCGCCGTTTGAATTGCTTGGGAAACGCGCGCAAGGGGAGTTTCGAGTCATCGGCCCGCCAAATTGGATTTTTCCCAATTTTGGTTATGAGGAGGATCCTGAGCGGGCCGACCTCGTTGAGCAAAATCTCAGGAAACACGGCTTGGATCGCGACCTAAACGTATTGGATCTGCCGGCCGCGCAGATTTTCTTCGAGGAGCGTCCGGCGTCGTCCGGTCTTGAGTCGCTTCCGCCTCCCGGAACTCCGCTGACGATTCATTCGGTCTGGGGCGTGAACACCAACGGAGCAACGTTCTTTCCCCAAGCGCATTCCTATCGCGGCACGGAGTTGCAATTTCCCCCTTGGCAAGGCGCGGACCCGGCGGCGATGTCGGCGATCTTTTCATTTCCCGCCGAGCGGGGAAAGGAGAGCGCGTTCGGTTTCGAGTATCTGGGAATCGCGCCCAATCCAAGTCCCAACACGCCGACCGGGGCCGCCTTGTCGCTTACCGTATTTCAGAGGGACCGACGGCTTGGCGAGCCATTTCCCGTTCCGCTTTCCCCACGCGGCGGGAAATTTCAAATGTTCAAACTCAATCTCACGCCCGAATCCGATCCGCAGGAGGTTCGGGTTGAAGCGCGGCTCGTTGTCCCCGAAGGGAAATACTGCCCGCCGGTTTCCTGCTATTTCCGCCGACCGTTCTTGCAGGCGCGTCCGCCCAAGCGCACTGTCGTTTCCGGTTTTGCCCAGCTACTGGAAGGTCCCCAGCGGGCCACGGATTACTTTTGGGACGTCAACCGAACGGCTCCATTGGACTATGCCAATCCGGAGCAGAGCGCGGCGGGCAGAAGCGTCCGGTGGAAAACGGCTCCTTTAAGCGGGAAAAACGGCGAGGCGATTGTTTTCGCGGGAAGCGTCAACGGAACGGCGATTCATTGCAGGTTGCTGGTGAACGGCCAACCCGCCGTGGATTTTCAACCGATTTCGGGCAACGCCGTCTGGCAACAGAGCGGATACAAATTGGAGTATCTTCATCTCAACCGCGCAATGGGAGTGAGTCACGGCATCTACGTCCTGACGCTTCCCGATGGCGCGGCTTCGGCGGGTCAACCGTTGGAGCTTTCGATTGCGTTGATGCCCTATACGGATGTCAACGCGTGGTTCGGCCTGCGCGAAATTCCAGACGCGGCCAGATACCTGAATTAAAAGATCAACGTGGGAGGAGCGCTCCGAGCCGCGACTTGAAGAGGAAAATCTCAAGTATTCATCATCGCGTGGCACATTTCGGTTAGCGGACGAATTGCGCAACCCCGTTGGGGTTGCGAGGGTATGGTCTCTTTCCCAAGGTAGCCTCGCTCCGCTCGGCAACCTTGGGCTTGGTTCCGGGACGCCGTTGTCGTCCTTACGTCTTTTGATCGCGTCCTCCCCCTGAAAAGTGTGATGCGCCCTCGCCGCGGGGACCGCGCCTCCCGCCATGGCCGATTCAAACTCAAAAAATAAATTTGATGGAGCGAAGCTCAATCAAAAGGGCTTTTTTCCTGCGCGTCAGACGGTTTTGCGGTCGGCTTGGCTTCCGCCTTGGCTTTCATCATCATCGCGCTGGCCGTTTGGATCATCTTTTGGACGTCAATGACCTTTTGATCTTCGGGTTGTAGATATTGGGTCCGGATGGCAAGCGCTTCATCGGCGAGGCGGACTGCCCCTTCGTAATCCTTCGCCTCCCACTTGGCTCCGGCTTGCTTGATGAGATCATCCGCGCGCGCCAAATCCTTCGTTTGGTCTCCGGGAGCCGACGTGGTTTGATGTTGAGTTTGGGTTTGCGACTGTGGTTGGGAAGGTGGTTGCGGTTGCGCCGGAGGTTGCGCGGCGACGGCGGCCGGTTTGGGAGCGGGCGGCGCGCGATGCGGTTTGCCGAAAGCTTTGTCGGCTTCCTCTAAGATTTTCTCTCCCATGCGGTCGGCAGACGCGCCAAGTCCGACGTCTCCTCTTGACAGCTCATACACATTGTAAATTTCGGACTTTCCCGAGGCGGTGTCTTTGACTGTGATGGTTGGCCCCAAGATCTTCAGATCGTAACTTGCTTCCCGGGTTTTGAGATACGCAACGACTTCCTCGGCAAACGGATCGTTAGGTTCGGCTTCGCTCTGAAACATCGAGCGGGAATTCATAAAATACCAAGCGGCAAGGCAAAAGAGAAGAAGACCAATGACTCGCGCGGACAAGGAACGGATTCCTTCCGGAATCGCCTTGAGCATGTCCCGAATAAAGCCCATCAATCCCGTTGCATCCTCCTCCATAAGAGTCTTCGGAAAAAAAATACCCCACAATCCACACAAACCGATGACGCCAAGAACCACCACGCCGATCAAATGAAGTAGAAATCTCTGGTCATATTGCATACGCGATCCCGCTTTCCCTTCCTGCTTGCGCGAACCCTAACGCCCCGGATGAATCTATACCGGTAATCAACCGGCCGGACTTTACGCGGGATGCTGGACGGCAGGCAAGAAGTTTTCGGCGTGCCTACCTCAAAAGCGGAGTCCGATCCGAGGCGCGATTGTGAGAGAGCATCCAAAAACAGAAATGACGCGAGCTGGGTGCTTCCTTACGGTCGCGAGTCGGAGGTCGATCGCTCGGCGCCGTGAGGTCGAAAAAAAACCCGTCTTCCGGTTGACATACCGCCGTTGGCGAGTTCAAGATGATCCCCGTTCAGTTTGATCGGTTGAGAAGGGGCGGCGTCCGGTGATTCAAGGTCGGAGAAGGAAACTTCGGCAAGGGGTGACGAGGAACCGCGTTCTTTGTCTGATCCTCTTTCTCGCGTCGTTGCCCGTCATTCCCGGATGCGCGGCGAAGTGGTTGCCTCTGTTGGGTGTCCGCCTCGCGCGCGAGCGCGACCGAAACGAAGAGAAAATCGCGGAAGACTCGTCTTCGGATTCCCGTCCTTCCCGTCGCATTGCCGCAGACTTGGATTCCTCCAAGAATCATGTTCCGAAACTAATCGGAAATCTCGCTCGTTTGGTGGGAGAAAATGAGGAGAACGAAGAGACAGAGCGGGAGGAGCGTGGAGGACGAGAGCGGCGGACAAAGGAGGGATTCGGAAGCGGAAATTCGAAGGGAGTTTCCGCGCTGACGGAGGACCAGCAGGAGGCGATCGAGGAGGAAATCGAAGAGTCGCGGGAGAAGGCGCGATTCGACGAACCTGATAAAATCCAACTTTGGTATCTTCACCAGCGCACCGGCGGCAAGCCGCTGGATCAAGGCCTCTACGTCAAGGCCAAGAACCAAATTCGGTTCATGCCGCAGGCCATCGGCGACATCACGAATTGGACCACGCTCGGACCCGGGAACGTCGGCGGACGAACGCGGGCATTCCTTGTCGATCCGGGAACGCCGGCGACGATGTATGCGGCGGGAGTTGCAGGAGGAATTTGGAAGACAACCAACAGCGGCGGAACGTGGAATCCTCTCGACGACTTCATGGCGAATCTGGCCGTGGACACGATGGTCTTTGAGCGGCAAGGCACCGCCTCGGTCAACTCCGCCACAATCTACGCTGGAACGGGGGAAGCCGCCATGCCCGGGGACGCCGTTCGCGGAGCGGGCATCTTCAAATCCACCAATTCGGGCGGAACATGGTCGCAGTTGGCCGCCACGGCCACTTCCGATTTTTATTACGTCGCCAAACTCGCGGCCAGCCCCAACACCGCCAACGTCATTTATGCCGCGACCAAGACGGGAATCTGGAAAACCGGCGACGGCGGCACGAGTTGGTCGCGGGTGCTGAAGAACGACGGGACGGGCGGAACGACCGGCACGGCGGTTGCCACGATTGACGGGTTCTTGGATGTCGTCGTGCGAACCGATTTGGGAACCGATAATCTTCTGGCAAGCAACGGCAATTATTTCACCTCGGACGGCGTGTATCGTTCCACCGACGCCGGAGCGACGTGGACCCGCGTTCTCCTCCCGGCGGGGATCGGCCGCGCTTCGCTTGCTTTCGCCCCCAGCAATCAAGCCACGGCCTACGCCCTCTGCGCCGACCGCGTGAATGGCAATCGCCTCCTCAATGTTTACAAGAGCACCGATGGGGGAGCCACTTGGTCGGCGCGGGTGACTAATCCCGCTTCCTTTGACCAAACCTCTCCGAATTGGCTTCTGCTGACCAATCCTCTCTCGGCAAATTTTTCCTCATGTTTCCCCGGAACCAATTCGCTCCTGAATCAAGGTTGGTATGACAATACCATCGCGGTCGCGCCGCATAATGAAAACGTCGTTTTCGCCGGAGGCATTGATTGGTTTCGCTCCGACGACGGCGGCGCGAATTGGGGAATCATCAGTTATTGGTGGAAAACTTGGGCGCCAAGCATCTATGTCCACGCGGACAATCACGTTTTGGCGTTTGATCCCGGTTGGAATGGGACTTCCAACCAGTCGCTCTACGTCGGCAATGACGGGGGACTCTTCAAATCCGCCAACGCGCTGGCCGCAACCGCTTCGGGCACAAATAATGGAATCTGCGAAAACGGAACCTGTCAAGTCAACTGGACGAATCTCAACAACAATTATCAGGTCACGCAATTTTATCATGGGCTTCCTTTTCCGGGGGGATCGAGCTACTTCGGTGGAGCGCAGGATAACGGAACGAACATGGGAACCGATGCTGGCGGTATCAACGCATGGACCAATCTCTACGGCGGGGATGGAGGTTGGGTCAGCTATAACCCCGGCAATTCGAATACGGTTTTTCTTGAAATACAAAACAAAAACCTGATGCGTTCCACCACGGGCGGAACAAGTCCCTCCGACATCGTCAATGGCGCGGGACAAGTGACCGAAAGCTCCTCCAATTTCGCCTTCATCGTCAATTACCGCATGGATCCGAGTAATGCCGATGTCCTTTGGTATGGCGGAAAGTCCCCTTGGCGAAGTAGCAATGCCTCGACCGCCGCCACTGCTTCCGCCGTCGCATGGACGGAATCGGGGACCGCGATTCTGCCTTCGGGGTCCTTCAAATACATCACTTGCTGGGGCATCGCGCCGAGCGACGGCAATATCGTTTACGTCGGAACCAGCACCGGAAAAGTTTTCAAGTGCACCACGGCGCTGAGCGCGACCAGCTCGACCGTTTGGACCGACATTTCGACGGGCCTGTTGGCGAATGGCTGGATCAGTTGGCTCGAAGTGGATGGTTCCGACTCGACCGGAAACACCGTCTATGCGACGCAATCCACGTTCAGCGCGGGGAATCATGTTTATCGGACCACCAACGGAGGAAGCACGGCTTGGGGCAACATCACGAACAACCTGCCCGACCTTCCGGCGCTCTGCCTTGCAATCCAACCGAACCATCCGACCAACCTCTACGTCGGGACGGACCTTGGGGTTTTCGTCTCAAAGAACGGCGGCGGAACTTGGGCGCAAATGAATACCCCCGGATTCGCCAATGTCTGCACCTACGCCGTGAATTTCCTCAATGAGTATCAACTTTTTGCCTTCACGCATGGACGCAGCGCGTTCCGCGCGACGTTGCAGGGCAACCCAACCCCCACGGTGACGGCCACGCCGTCGCCGACTCGCTCCTCAACGCGCACTCCCACAAAAACCGCGACACCCAGCCCGACCCGGACGGGGACGCGAACGCCAACACGGACCGGCACGCTTTCGCCGACGCGAACGGCTTCCTTGACGCCGACACCCACACGCACGGCCTCCTTGACCCCGACACCGACCGTCACGGCAACCTTGACGGCGACGCGAAGCTCTACGCCGACGCCGACTCGCTCGTCCACGCTTTCGCCGACTTCCTCTCCCTCTCCTTCCCCGACGCGCAGTTCGACTCTCTCACCCACGAGGACGGCAACGAAGTCCCCCACGCGCAGTTCCACGCGCACGCCAACGCGCTCGGCCACCAAGTCCCCAACGCGCAGTTCAACCCGAACAAACACGCGCTCGGCCACCAAATCCCCCACGCGCTCGTCCACCCGCACCAAAACGAGCACCGCCACGCCCTCCCCGACGCGAACCTTTACACTTTCGCCCACGCGCACCGCCTCCCTGACACCGACACCCACGCGCACGGCCTCGCTCACGCCCACGCCAACTGGAACGATCACTCCTTCCCCCACGAGATCGGCGACTTCCTCTCCGACGCGGACGGCTTCCCGAACGCCGACGGCCACCCGCAGTTCGACGCGCACGAAGACCCGAACCGCCACCAAAACGCCGACACGGACGTTCACTCTTTCTCCGACGCGCTCGGCCACGGTGACTCCGACGAGAACCTTCACCCTCACTCCCACGCGATCCGCCACGCCAACGCCATCCCCCACGCGAACCGCGTCGTTGACTCCGACACCGACCGGAACGATCACGCCTTCCCCCACGCGCTCGGCGACTTCCTCTCCGACGCGGACGGCTTCCCGAACGCCGACGGCCACCCGCA
>CAZRCZ010000007.1:61218-168412 GCA_964598765.1 uncultured Candidatus Sumerlaeota bacterium
CTCCGACGCGGACGGCTTCCCGAACGCCGACGGCCACCCGCAGTTCGACGCGCACACGAACGCGAACGCGGACCACCACCCCCACAAGAAGCTCAACCCGGACCGCCACGGGCACGGCCACGCTCTCCCCCACGCGAACCGTAACGCTCTCGCCGACCCGCACCGCGACGACGACCGGAAGCGGAACGATCACCCCTTCGCCAACCCGGTCTTCCACTTCCACCTCCACGGGAACGGCCACGCTTTCCCCGACGCGAACGGCGTCGTTGACCCCCACGCCAACCCGCACGGCTTCGCTGACGGCGACGCGTAGCTCGACCCAGACGGCGACACGCACCGCGACGGTGACGGGAAGCGGAACGATCACGCCGTCGCCGACCCGGTCTTCCACGCAGACCTCCACTCGAACGGCTTCGCAAACCGCGACGCGAAGCTCAACCCGCACCGCCACTCGCACGGCGACATCGTCGCCGACTCGGACCGCCACCCTCTCGCCGACGCGAACATCTTCTTTGACTTCGACTCCGACCCGATCCGCAACCTTGTCGCCGACGCGGACCGCCTCGCCGACGCCGACGAGAAGCTCCACGCGGACCTCGACGCGAAGCGCAACCCGAACCGCGACCCGCACGGCGACTCTTACTCCGACCCAAACCCGGACCGCCACGTCCACGCCGACCCGCACGGCCTCGCTGACTTCGACGCCGACCCGAACCGCGACCCGCACGCCCACCCCCGCGCCGACCGACTCCGCGACCCCGACGCCCAACATGGTTCGCGATTGGGAGGTCTATGAATGATGAACCCGGCCAATCATCGAAACACCCGTCGAAGGAGTCGTTCCCGGATCATCGGCTCGGGGTGTTTTCGCTTGCCAAATCTTCGTCGAGCCAAGAGCGCCGCGCGTCTTCAGCCCCTTTTTGTGTGATTTTCGGGGCGGAGTGTGGCATACCTTCCTTCACAAAGTTAAATGAAAAGAAGGATTCTTCCCCATGCCTTACGCCGCCATCGTCTATAACAAAAAAGAGCCGATGAAAATCGAGGAGGTTCAATATCGCCGGATCGGCGACAATGAAATCTTCGTCAAGCTCGCCGCCTGCGGCGTCTGCCACAGCGACCTTTCAATACTTAATGAACTTTTTCCAAGTCCGACGCCGATCATTTTGGGGCACGAAGCCGCAGGCGAAGTCGTCGAAGTCGGCGCGAAGATCACGGGGATCGCCAAAGGGGATCACGTCGTCGGTCTTTGGCGTCCGGCGTGCGGAAAATGCAGATATTGCCTCAACGGGAAATCGCATTTGTGCCGGCTGGGGGACGATCCGACCAGCGCGGCGACGGGACGGATCACGTCCGGCTCAACGCCGATCCATCAATTCCTCGGCGTCGGCGGATTCTCCGAATACGCGATCCTGTCCGAAAATGCCTTCATCAAAATTGATCCTTCCATGCCCTTGCAAAAGGCGGCTCTCTTGGGATGCGCCGTCATCACCGGGTTTGGCGCCGCGAGTCACGGCGCGAAAATCAAAGCAGGGGACGAGGTTGCCGTGTTCGGTTGCGGTGGCGTCGGATTGAACATCATCCAAGGGGCGAAAAATTGCGGCGCGAAAACCATCGTCGCCATTGATCTGGACGACAACAAACTGGAACTCGCCAAACAATTCGGCGCGACCCACGCGCTCAACGCCAAGACGCCGAAACTCCGCAAGGCCATTCAGGAATTCACCGACCATCAGGAGGGGGTGGATTATGCCTTCGACGCCGTCGGCAACGTCGAGATCGAGACCGAGGCGTATCTTTCCCTTTGTCGCGGCGGGACCGTCGTTAGCGTCGGCATCGCGCACATGATCGAGAAAATTTCGATCCCGCAAATGCTGACGGTGATGCAGGAAAAGTGCGTGCGCGGAAGCCTCGCCGGGTCCCACAGCATTCACGAGGCGATTCCGAGCATGGTCACGCTTTATCGGCAACACAAACTCAAGTTGGATGAATTGGTGACCAAGACCTATTCGATCCGCGAGGCGAACGACGCGATGAACGATCTCCGCTCCGGCAAAAACGCCCGCGGTGTTTTGGTTTATTCCTGATCCTGTCCGCGATTCTCCCATCTCGACGTCAAGGCGGTCTTCGCCGTCCTCGTCGGGGACGCGTCCGCTATTTCTTCGATCGTGCTCAAACCGCCAAATCTTCGCATCTTCCGTCCGTGGTCAGAAATTCTTCCACCGCCACCGCGAATTCATCCAGAAACCGCTCGATTCCGAAGCGCTCGGCATGGCGGCGGATGGCGGCGGCGTTGAAGACGCCGGGATTGAATTGATCCCACACCTCGGCCAGCGAATCGGACGTGCAACGATCGAAGAACGTTCCGGTTTCACCCTCGATGTGCGTTTCCATCAAGCCTCCGGCGCGCAAGGCGAGAACCGGTTTGCCGCAGGCCATTGCCTCCAACGGCGCGATGCCGAAATCCTCCTCGCCGGGGAAAATCAAAGCCGAGCAGGAGCGGTAAAGTTCCCGAAGCGCCGTCCCCTCGACCCAACCGGTGAACTGGACGGTCGGTCCGGCCATTTTTCGCAAGCGTCGTTCCATCGGTCCCGCTCCGGCGATGACCAATTCTCTTTTGAGGCGGTTCGCGGCCTCAATGGCAATGTCTATACGTTTGTATTGCGTGAGAGCGGAGACGATCAGGTGGGGGCGGGAATCGTCATCCGGAATTTGCAACTTGGAATCCAAAATTTGCGATTTGAGATCTGAGATTGCAGATTTCAAATTTGAGATGGGAGATTCCGCATCTTGATTGGGCGATCCCGGAGTGAAGAAATCAGTCCGGACGGGAGGATAAATCACTGGAGCTTTCAGGCCGTAGGCCTTGCGAATTCTTCGGGAGACAAAATCGGATATGGCCAGATAATTTCCGCATCGCCGGGCCGCACGAACGTCCCACGTTTGGAGATAAGGGGCAATCGTCCTCAACGCGAGGGTGGAAATCCCGGCTCCTCCGTCGGCGTAAGCCGATTGTTGATCATAAAGGTAACGCATCGGGCTGAAGCAATAAGTCAAATGCGGGACTCCGCGCGGGGGACGGACGCCGTGCGCGACGCAATGACTGGTGGAAATCACCAAATCGTAACCATCCGCAATTCGCATCGTCTCAATCGCCGTCGGAAGGAACGGCAACCCGGCGCGGTAAAACCGTCCGATGCCCGGAAGCGAAGAAAGCGGAGAAGGGAAGATCGGTCGGCGATTGATGGTTGAACTGACGCCTCGGGGGTTGTAAAAGAGCGTGTAAATTTCGGCGCGAGGGAAAAGTTCGAGGAGGGCTTCGAGGACCCACTCGCCTCCCCGCATTCCCAAAAGCCAATCGTGGACCAGCGCGACGCGCAGTCCTTCGGCAAGGCGTCGGGCGCGCGCCGGTTGTTCAGGGTCGGGCTTGAGTTCGGCTTGCGGCATGGTTGCGTCTGGCTACCCTTCGCTTGAGTTCGCGGCGGAGGACCGCCTCTCCCGCGTTTAGATTCCCTTTCCGCCGGGGCATTTTCAAGATGGTATATTGTGAGGAAGAAACTATACTATTTAGGGCATTCGGTTGGGTTTGACGGACGGGTCAAGGCTCAGTGATGGGATTAGAGATGGGTGAAGGGCAGACCAGAACGGATCATTGGCTATTTCGGCGGCTATTTCCGCGCACAGCCAAGGGGGGCCGCGCCGCAATTTTTCTTCTATTGATCGCGGCGATTCTGTCGTTTGCCGGAACGGCCCTTTGCGCCGATTCGGCCAAAGCGGAAATCTTCTGGCGCGCGAAGAAAAAATACACCTACGGGGCCGCCCCGCTCGCCGTGGATTTGGACCACACCGGCGCATGGACGATCATTCTGACCGACACCGAAAGCCGCAAGCTTTGCGCGCTCGACGCCGCCACCGGCAAAACGCTCTGGGAAACCAAACTTTCAATCAAAGGCAAACTCCCTTACAGTCCCGCCTCCGGCCAGTTTTTCAACGACGGCACGATTGAGATCTTAACCGTCGGCTCGGAGGGGGAAATGGTCATTTTGGACGGCGCGACCGGAAAAGTCCTTCTTCAATCCGACCTGGGCTTCGCGCCGGCGAACGCTCCCAGTGCCTTTCCGGTCGAGACCGCGCCGACGGGCAACCCGACCTTCCGCGACGGAGCGGTGGTCATCGCCTCGTCGGGACGGATGGTAGGCTACATTTTCCAGCCGGGCGAGAAACCGATCTCCGATTTTAGCGTTGAGGTCGGCGGTGTCATCAAGCGTCCGGTGGCCGTCGGCAGAACCGGCTACAACAAGCCCCAACCGCATCTGGTCACGGTGAGCAACGATGGCAAGATCACCGTCACATCCGCCAGCCCCGGAACGCATGACCAACTTTCCCTCCCAATCGGACGCGGCATCGGCGACGCATGGCTGGCGCTGGGCGATTTGGACGGCGACGGCGTGGATGACGTCGTGGTCGCCGACGACTTGGGTTATCTGCGCGCCTACACGGTTAGCGGCGAAAAATTTTCCCCGCTTTGGGAAGCGCTCTCGATTGATTCCAAACCTTCCGACGCGCCCGTTCTTGTCGACGTGAACAACGACCGTTGCGCCGACGTTCTCATCCCAAAGGGCGACAAGCAGTTTTTGCTGGTGGACGGAAAGACCGGTTCCCGCTCGGCGATTTGGCCCAATGGCGCGCCGTACATTCACGATTCGATCATCAAATCCCCTCCGGCGGTTCTTGTTTCAGAGGAGAAAAAAGCGTTTGCTGTTTTCTCCGAGCAGATGGAAGGCCAGCTTGAAGGGGTGACGGTCTTGGACCTTCCGGGGCGCAAATTGGCCGCGCTCGGCCAGAATCCGGATGGAAAAATTCAGACCGGAGATTACGCGCAAACGGTGTCGGTCGCTGGAGGGTTTACACCGAAAGGATCGGCGCAAGCGTTGTGCCTCGGTTTGCGCGGCGGAACCGCGTTCATGATGAATCTCCCATTCCGCGCCGACGCCGATTCCCAATGGATTGCGGAATACGGGAATTCATGGCGGACTTCCTCCCTTTCCGGTAATTTCGCCGCCTATCTTCGGGAGCAATCCCGCCACCTTGCGGATGAGATGAACGCTCGCATCTCCGAGGCGAAGGATCAACTTGGCCAAGGCAAACTGACCGAGGCGATTGCCAATCTCGAATCGGCTTTGGGCGCGGATCCGCGCAACGCGACCGCCCGATCCATGCTTCGTCGGGCCCGTTTTCGCAATCACCTTTTCCTCTTCTTGTTTCTGATACTCGCCACGATTCTGATCGTCGGCGTCGTGGGCAAATTCGCGTTCACCGCGATTCTCGGGTTTGTCCGGTTCCGGATGGCGAATCGCGCGCTGGCCCGAAAGGACAAGCCGCGAGCCATTCATCTCTTCCAACAACTTCACCACGCCAATCCGGCCAATCAGCCTTATTTGCAAACCTTGGCCGACCTTTATCTTGACGCGCAGAATTTCTCCGCCGAATCCGCTCCGGTCTTCGATCTCGCCCGTGTCGCGTTTCCCTCCGATGCGCGTTACCTCAAGGCGTCGGCCAAGGCTTACAGCGCGTTGAATCGGCGCGACGTGGAAGCCGCCAAGGTTTTTGAGCAGGTGATGCGCGTATCGCAACGCCCCGGACCTTGGTCGTTTTTGCTGGCCCAATGCCGCGTCGCGTTGGGTCAAGACCGCGAGGCGTTGGAGGCATTCCAGACCGCGATCCGCGACGGTTTCGATCATCCCGAGCTTGCCCACCTGTTGGTTGACCTTTATCTGAAACTGGGAGTCACCGGCGGCGAGATTCTTCCCATGCTCAGCCGCGTGATGGATCGGCGGCAGGACGACGCGGCGTTTCTCCGGTTGTATTGCAAAACCGCGCAAGAAAGCCACGCGCAGGATGAAACCGCGCAGAAAGCCGCGCGCTCCCTTCTCAAGCTCGATCCCCAATCCGCCGAGGCCCACACCATTCTGGCCTCCACCGCGCTTCAAACCGGCTCGATCAACGAATCCATTCAGCACGCCGAGGCGATTCTTTCCCACGATCCGAACGATTCCATCGGGCTTCGCTTGCTCGGAGCCGCCTACGCCGCCGAAAACCGCCTCGACGAAAACGCGATGCGCATTTTCCAGCGCGCGTTGGAATCCAATCCGACCGCCAAGGACATTTTGGTCGCCGTCAGCAAGGGATACATTCAGGCGGGGCGCAACGACGACGAGGCCTCGGACATTTACAACCGCGCCTTGGCGGCCAGTCCGAATGACGAAACGATATTGCGCCACGTCTGCGATCTGGCGGCGCAAAAAGGAAACGACGCCCTGACGATCCAAACCGCCGAACGCCTGCTTCAACTTGGTCAACATTCGCGCAAACTCGTCCTCCAACTTGCCGACGCCTACTGCCGAAAAGGAATCGTCGAGGAAAAGGCCGAGCCGATCTACCGCGAGGCGTTGTTGTTCCAGCCCGATCACGCCACGGTGGCCGCGCAGTTGGCGACCATCTACGCCAAGGCCAAACGCGCCGACGCCGAGGCGATGGCGGTCTATGAAACCGTTTACACCCGCGATCCCAAGCGGCGCGACATCGGACGCCAACTCGCCTTCTCCTACAATCAGGCCGAACGGGCCGACCGCACATTGGCGTTGGCGCAGAAGCTTCTGGCCGAAGACCCCAACGATCAAGACATGAAGAAACTCGCGGCCCATTCCGCCGTCTCGCTCGATCAAATGGATTCGGCGATCCAAGGTTACGAGCAGGTTCTGGATCGCAATCCCGACGACGCCGAAACGATATGTCGTCTGGCGTCGCTCTACGGGAAGAAACGACTCTCGGACAACAACGCGTTGAAGGTGTATCAGCGAGCGGTCCGGATTCAGACCGACAGTCTTGAATTTCACGCCGCGCTTGCCCGCGCCTTCGGCAAGCAAAACAACTGGGATCAGGTCGTCGCGACGATTAAGCATTTGCTTTCCCACGCTCCCAAGCAAATTAGCGCGGCCATCACGCTCATGGAGGAATTGGTGGAGCATGCGCCCAAGGAACTCAAGCTTCGCTGGTTCCTCGTGGATTCGCTCACCTACGACGGACGGCTCCGCGACGCGGTTCGGCATCTGACCGACATTTTGCGCATCGCTCCCTCGGAAAACGCCCGCGCGTTGGCCGGATTCGACAAAATTTTGGACAAGAACGCGAAGGACGCCTCGGCGCATCATCAGCGCGGAAAAATTTTGATGGGCATGGGAAGAATGGCCGACGCCCGCCAAGCCCTCGAACTCGCCCACCGTTACCGCACCGCCGACGAAGCGATCAACCGCGACCTCATGGAACTCTACGAAAAGATTTTGGAAAAGAGCGACGCCATGGACGTGCGGTTCCAACTGGGCAAGATGGCGATGAAAACCGGCAAATTTGATCAGGCGATTTCCTGCTTCCAGCGCACGGACAAGGATTACCGCTGGGAAAACGCCTCCGTGAAATTGCTCGCGCAGTGCTTCATGGCCAAGGGGATGCTGGACTTGGCTCTTCAGGAAGCGCGTCGTCTGGCGATGGACGACGAGGTCAAGAAAATCCTCTACGAGCTTGGGCAGAGGTATGAGGCGGTCAACGACGTCAAGGGGGCGCGCGGCGTCTATCAGGCGATCTTCGCCGTGGACATCGGTTACCTTGACGTGAAGGGGAAATTGGAAAGCTTGGAGGGAAGAAACGCGGAGGTCATGGCCGCGGAGCGCACGGCGATCATCGCCGGACTCTCGGAACAAGCCAAGGCGCGATACGAACTCATCGAGGAATTGGGACGCGGGGCGATGGGCATCGTCTATAAGGCTCGCGACAACGAGTTGGACGAGGTCGTCGCTCTGAAGATTTTGCCCGAGACGTTGGGACAAAACGCCGAGGCCGTGCGCCGGTTCCGGCAGGAGGCGCGCAATGCGCGGCATCTTTCCCATCCCAACATCGTCCGCATCCACGACATCGGCGAGGAAATGGGGCGGAAATACATCTCGATGGAATTCGTGAATGGAACGGACCTCAAGCAACGGCTGATCGAGACCAAACGGCAACTCCCCTTCACCGAGACGTTGAACTACGCCAAGCAAACCTGCGCGGCCATGATCGCCGCGCATGAGGCCGGGATCGTCCACCGCGACATCAAACCGGCCAACATCATGATCACGCAGGATCGGAAAATCAAAATCACCGACTTCGGCATCGCCAAGGCGATGGAGGACGCGGGGACGACGGGGGGCAAAGCGCCGTCGCCCGATTCGACCCGCGCCGGAGCAATCGTCGGAACGCCGCTCTATATGTCGCCCGAACAAGTTCAGGGACATCCGGTGGATTATCGCTCCGACATTTATTCCCTCGGCGTGGTGCTTTACGAAATGGCGTCGGGCAATCCTCCCTTCACCGAGGGAGACCTCGCCTATCACCATGTCTTCACCCAAGCCAAGCCGCTGGGCAATGTTCCGGAAAAATACAACGCCTTGGTCTTGCGTTGCTTGGCCAAGAAACCCGACGACCGTTGGCAATCGGTGCGGGATATTTTGGAGGAGTTACGCAAAATTGAGCCTTGATCCCCAATCCCCAGTTCACAACGTCGTCATCGCCGGATCGGGTCCCGCCGGACTCACCGCCGCGCTTTACACCGGTCGCGCTAACCTTAATCCCGTGTTGATCGAGGGAGACCAAGCCGGAGGGCAACTGACGATCACGACCGAGGTCGAGAATTATCCCGGTTTTCCCAAGGGAATCATGGGACCCGTTCTGATAGATCAAATGCGCGAGCAGGCGCAACGGTTTGGAACGGAGTTCATCGTCGGTCAGATCCTTTCCGCCGACCTCGCTTCCCGTCCCTTCACGTTGCGGTTGTCAGGGGGAAAAACGATTCAATGCGCCACGCTGATCATTTCGACCGGCGCGTCGGCGCGACTGCTGGGTCTTCCCGCCGAGCGCGAATTCATGTCCAAGCTCGGCGGCGTTTCGGCCTGCGCCACCTGTGACGGCTATTTCTTCAAAGGCAAAGAAGTCGCCGTTGTCGGCGGCGGCGACACGGCGATGGAGGAGGCGACCTTCCTCACCAAATTTTGCTCCAAGGTCACGGTAATTCACCGGCGCGACAAACTCCGCGCCTCCAAGATCATGCAGGATCGCGCGCTCAAGAATCCCAAAATTCAATTCATTTGGAACGCGGCGGTCGAGGACATCCTCGATCTTTCGCAAAAGAAAGTCACCGCGCTGAAACTGCGCGACACGGTCGGCGGACAAATCTCCGAGTTCAAATGCGACGGACTCTTTGTCGCCATCGGCCACGAACCCAACACCGTATTCCTGAACGGCCAACTCAAGACCAATCCCCACGGCTTCATTCTCGTGGAGCATCCCTCGACGCGGACTTCCGTTCCCGGCGTTTTCGCCTGCGGCGACGTGATGGACCCCACCTATAAACAGGCGATCACCGCCGCCGGAACCGGGTGTCAGGCCGCCATTGACGCGGAACGATTTCTCGCGGGCGGGGGACATTGATCGTATTGCACGGACTTTTGTATGTGTTTAGCGCGCATGTTCCGCAGACCGGAGGTCTGAACCATAGTAGCCGAGGGTAACGCCCTCGGTAATGGGAGCAGGAAAAGGTTGGTCGCCCTGAAAGGGCATTCCAAATAATTGGATCACCCTTTCAGGGTGAATAAAAGAGGGGCGCTCGTCTTCCGAGGGCGATGCCCTCGGCTACGATGGAGCGGCCTTTCAGGCCGCAATGCTTCGGCGTCGAATGAATGATAATTTCTAACCCGCTCGCCTGTCGTTTATCTTCGTTGCATCGGAGACTCTGTTGAAAATTCTTCATCTGGTCAGCAGTTATCGCTGGACGGGAGCCGCCGAGCCGGCCGCCGATCTCGCTCAAACCCAACGCGCCTTGGGGCATGACGCGGTTTTGGCCTGCATCGAGGGACGAAGCTTTTGGCGCGAAGTCGAGCGGCGGAGAATTCCCTTCATTGAAGGACTCGATCTTCGCGCCGGGCCGCATCTGTTCGCTCTCTTGAGCGACCTCCGCAAATTGCGCCGCCTCGTAGCCGTTGAAAATTACGATGTGGTCCATTGCCACCTTCAGCACGACCACTGGTTGGCGGCGATTGCGCTGGGAAGATTGTGGAAAGGCCGAAAAGCCGACGGCGGACCAATCCTAGTCCGGACCTTTCACCGCGACGTTCCTCCCCGCGCCGATTTTCTCCATCGCCGCCTCTATGGTTCCGCGACGGATCTTCTCATCACCGTCAGCCGCTCGGGACGCGAGACCGCGCTCCATTTGCTTCGCGTTCCCGATGAACAGGTCGTTTGGATTCGCGGAGCCGTGGACTTGGAGCGGTTTCATCCCGGCATCTCGCGCGACGTGAACCGCGCGCTCTGGGGGATTCCGTCCGACGCTCCGACGGCGGGGATTGTCGCCCGAATGCAACCCCATCGCGGTCATCTGGAATTCGTGGAGAGCATTTCGGAAGTTGTCCCCCGCGTTCCCGACGCGATCTACATCATTGCCGGAAGGGGCGAACGCAAACGATTCCTCCGCGCCAAAATCGCGGAACATCCGCTCAAGGATCATTTGAAGCTGGTCGGCTACCGCGAATATGATCTGGCGGAGACTTATTCCGCGATGGACGTCGCCGTTTTGCTCGCGCAGGGATCGGACGGAACCTGCCGGGCGATGCTCGAAGCGATGGCTTGCGGACGTCCGGTGATCGGGGTCAACGTCGGCGCGGTCGCCGACACCATCGAGCCGGGCAAGACCGGCTGGCTCGTTGAGCCGAACAAATCTCACGCGTTGGCCGATGCGCTCATGGACGCGCTCGGAAACCTTGAACGGACGGCGGAGATGGGACGTCAAGCGAGAAAAAACATGGAAGAAAACTTTACCCAGCGGGAACGCGCTGAGGCGACGCTGGCCGCGTATGAAAAAGTCATCGCGCGACGGAAACGAAACCCGTGATACGATTCGAGCGAGCAAAAACTTCGGGCGTATCCAAAACCCGATGGATCGCGTGGGTTTTGGCAGGGTGTTGCGCGGCGGCGGGATGTTCCAAATCAGGGGAATCTGCTTCAGCCAAACGGGTCTCTCCGACTCCCTCGCAAATTCAATCGCGCGAAAAACAGACGCAACCTTCGCCCAATGAGGAAACTCAAACGGCCAACCGCCAGCCTCCTCCGCGCGAAGACCTCCTGCTCATCTCCAAGGAAAATCCATCCCTCTACGTTCGCGGATTTCGATTTCAGAAGGAACTGCGCGTCCAGATGGAAACTGTCTTGGATCGCCCTTACAAACTTCAATTCATTCCCGCCGTACTCGACGCCGACGACAAAACAACGAATTCTTCCACGACGATCAAGGAGTCGACGCCGGAAATCGAATCGTTCATCACGGTTGGCGGAAAAGACATTCAAGTTGCCCGCTCGCCCGCGTTCCGATGCAAGTCGGCATCCGCCGACGGCGATAATCCCTGCCGGATTGCAAAGCGCGCCGTCAGCCTCGATTTGGCGCCCTATTTGGGCAAACCGATTTCGTTCCTGTGGCGCATGGCTTCCGCCGATGCGGGTTTGACGGGAGCAATTCTGAGCGTGAAATTTTTGCCCGCGGAATTCGATCGCGCCTCGCGTCCTCCGATCCTGATGATCTGCTCCGACGCGCATCGTTACGACCACGCGTTTGGCGAAGCCGGAAGGCGCCTCATGCCGCGCCTTCAGGAATTTGCCAAGAACGCCGTGGTTTATCAACGCGCCTACAGCGCCGCGAGTTGGACGCTCCCTTCCCTCGTTTCCCTATTCACCGGACTCAATCCCCTTTATCACCAAACTGGGATTCGAGTCGCTGAGGGAGAACGATCCGCGTGGAATCCGCAAAATGCCCCGCCGGGAACGTTCACCGTCTTTCGCGGCAGTCATTCCTACAGCTACACGCGCTACCATCCCGACCTCACCACGCTCTTTGAGGTTTTGCAGGATCAGGGCTACGCGCTTCGCATGGTCGCCGCCAATCCCCTTTATTTTCTTTCCGGCCTCGCCGCCGACGGCGGCGATATATCCGTCTTCGTGGACGACGAAGGGGACAAGGTCAATCGCGCCGCGTTCAACCTGATGACCGACCTTTCGCCGGATCGCCCCCCCTTCATGCTGATCCACTACATGGACGTTCATCAATATACCGTTTGGAAATATCAGCGCCGATATCCGGGGAAAGACTACACGGCGGCCTCGCGCGAGGAACTGCTCCCTTGTTACGCCGAGGCCGTCGCCGATTGCGACCGCTACCTCGGCGAGTTGCTGGATCAATGGAACAAAAGCATCGGTCTGGATCGAAGTCTTGTCATTTTCTTCGCCGATCACGGGGAGCATTTCCGCGAGGAAATCCATCCCGTCACGCTCGTCGGCGACGAGGACCAATCGGCTCCCTATTGGAATCGTCCCATCACCCATGGCAACACGATGGACGATCTTCTGCTTCACGTTCCGTTGGCCGTTCAATATCCTGCCGGGATGGGACCGCACGCCAAGGAGGAAGAGTCGCCCGTTTCGCTGACGGACCTTTTTCCAACGATATTGGAATTGCTGAAGGCTCCGGCCGATTTTGCTCCGCTAGCCGGAAGATCGCTTCTGCGGATCAGTCCGGAGAATGAGCAAAAAGTCCGCCCCTTTTTCGCCGATTATCAATTGACCGGTCCCGATCTCGCGTCGGTTCGATTGGGATCGTGGAAGCTCATCATCAACCGAACCGCCTCCAAGGAGGCGTTGATTCATCTGTCCAATTTGCGGACCGTTCCCTCCGAGGCGCAAGCGGAAGAAAACGACGCGAATCGCGCGCGCCAACTCCGGCAAATTTACGATGAATACGTTCGACGCGCCGATCAAGCCACGCGGGGAAGACCGACCACCCTCGCGCCCTCTGTCGCCAATCAGGAGCAGTTGCTGAACAACATGAAGGCGTTGGGGTATATTCGATGACTCCGAATCCCGCCCCCACCGACATCCCCGCCGAAACGCGCCGCTTGATCCGCCGCCATTCAACCTCTGCTTGGCGAATCGAGGATTTGACCGACGATCTTTCGCTTCTCAAGGAAGGTCTGGGATTGGATTCGCTCAAGATGATCGAGTTAATACTGGCGTGCGAGAAATTTTTCGGCATGCAATTCCCCGCAGATTTTCTCGACGGCAAAACGTTCACCGTCGGCGGACTGATCGCGCAAATCGAGCGTCAGGTTAAGGATCGGCGAACATGACGCCCAAAGATTGGATCGCCCATCACGGACGCCAACTGGGAACGTGGATCAGTCTGGCGATTCTCTGCCTCGCGCTGGGAATTCTCTCCCCGAATTTTCTGACCGTATCCAATCTCCTGAACGTCGCCCAGCAAACCACCATCAACGCGATCATTGCGGTCGGGATGACTTGCGTTATCATCATGAGCGGGATTGATCTTTCGGTCGGTTCGATCCTCGCTTTCTCCGGAATCCTGATGGCGATGGCGCTGAAAGCGGAGCATCCTTGGCCGTTGCCTCTGGCATTGGCGGTCGGACTTCTTTCCGGCTCTGCGCTCGGCGCAATCAACGGCCTGCTCGTCACCGTCGGCAAGCTTCCGCCGTTCATCGCCACGCTCGGAATGATGAGCGTGGCGCGCGGCGCGGCGTTGGTCGTCGCCGGAGGCAAACCGATTTCGGGCTTCGGAGATTCTTTCCGATTTCTCGCCAACGGACAACTGCTCGCCGTCCCGATGCCGGTCCTTACCATGATCGCCATCTACGCGCTCGCGCATTGGGGTCTGACGCGGACGCGGCTTGGCGTTTACATTTACGCCATCGGCGGCAACGAAACAGCGGCGCGGCTTTCGGGAATCAACGTTGGCCTCCAAAAAATCATCGTCTATGCGCTCTGCGGTTTGCTTTCGGCGTTGGCGTCGGTCATCGTTTCGGCGCGGCTCGATTCCGCTCAACCGACCGCCGGCGGGATGTATGAACTGGACGCCATCGCCGCGACGGTCATCGGCGGGACGAGCCTCATGGGGGGAACGGGGAACGTCCTCGGAACACTCGTCGGCGCGCTGATCATGGGGGTTCTGCGCAACGGCCTGAACCTGCTCGACGTTTCCTCGTATCTCCAGCAATGTGTGATCGGCTCGGCGATCATTTTGGCCGTCCTGCTGGACATGGCGCTCAAAAGACGAAAGGGGTGACGACATAAGGAATTCGAACGTAGGCAACGACGTCTGGCGCCGAATCGGCCGGAGGCAACCGATTCCACCCAATACCGGGATCAATCATTCGCCGGATCCCTCGCGCGAAATGTCGCATCAACCGCGTTGCGAACGTATTGCTCGCCCGAAAGGCCGTCGTCGGCCTCGGCGGGAAATTCCGCGATCGCGCGAGGGCGGGCCGGAATTTCGCTGAAAAGCCTGATCCTCGCTTCGCGATTGAGTTCCTTCCGACGCAGAACAGCGCGCAAAACGATCATCGCCTCCGTCGGTGTGTTCTGCCGCAACCGCGCCTCGATGCGGGGATGCTCGTGAAATGAATTGCATTTGCCCGGCTTGATGGTCTCCGAATCGGGGAGGATCACGGACGGGTTCACGATCACGACCGTATTGGCCGCGATGTCGCCCAAACGTTGGCCGTGACGGCTCACGAGCGCGTCGTTTTCCATTTTGCACGCTTGCGGCTCGGTTGCTTAATGCGGCTGATTCCGGATACTGAACCACACTCACCGGCGGCGGGCGCATCTCAGGATCCGGGAGATGCGCCCGAGGCCAACAGGAAAGTCGCGAAGGTTGAAAATGCGCGCGTCGGCTCGTAAGATTTTGGCGCTCGCCTTGGAAGGAGAGTTTCCGTGGGTCTCGCCGATATTTCCGCGTGGTTTCGCTTGGGCCGTCCGAAGAAAGGGACGATCCTCTCTCATCCACGCGGTTCTTTTTCCCCGCAAGAAGCATTCGAACTCCCGGCGCGGTTGAACCGCGCCTTCGGTGATTTGCCCGCGCTTTCCGCGCTCGACTTGGGAGCGGGAACGTGCGATTCCTTTCTCGGCGCGCAAGTTCTTGAAATTCCTTGGAAGCGGCTTGTTTCGGTCGAGGCCTTCATTCCCAACATTCATCGTCTGAAAGCCAAACCGATCAAGGCGGCGGATCACGAGGTCGTCGAAGGGCGGATCGAAAACGCGGCCGAGGACGTGAAGTTTGAGAATTTCGACGTCGCGCTCTTGCTTAACGTCGTCATGGAACTGGAGCGGCGAGAAGTCCTGAAACTTCTTTGTCAATTGGAGCGGCGGTTGAAGCAAGGGATCGTGATTTATTCGCCGCTTGGACGACTTAGCCAAGAATCCCCCGACCCCAATGCGCTCGAGCGCCAACGGTCATTCTGGAAGGCGAATGATTTTGCGAGGCTTGGTTACGACGTTGAGATATTCGAGGGAGCGGACGGCGATTCCTCCTCCGAGGCGGCTTGGGCAATCAAGCGGCTCAACCGCGAAGATTTCGAGCGTTGAGCAAGAGTGCGCCCTAAGGCGATCCGCGTCCGTTCCCATATCATCATGGGAGCCTTATTTTCCTCCCAACCAATAAAGATCCCCGTTGCTCATCAATCCATTGGTCGGATCGTAGCCCGCTTCAATTAAAGGAGCCGATGGAGTCCACATGCCGGGGAAGTCGCGCGTGACGTCATAGAGCCGCTCGACGCGCGGACTGATGTCCCCCGGACCGTTCGGATCGTTTTCGTCGCGGTCGGGACCGAGGCTGAAAAGAATCCAGCCGTTGTGATCCCCCTGCGCAAAGTAGCCGAGCGAGGCGTTGCGCGTGTAAGCGAACGGATCGGCGAGAAAATGGTCGAGGTAAGCCACGGGAGTCGTGAGCGTGGCGAGGTTCGGCGCGCGATATTCGCCGTAGCTTGGTCCCGCCGCGATTCGAAACGTGACGAGCCGGGCCGCGCCCGAATTTTTCGGCGCGAAGGAATTGATCGTCGGAACGCCCCCCGGAATCCGCGCGATTTCTTTCGGCATCCAGATTTGTTGCGCTTCGTAGAAGCGGTCTTGGCCGACGGCGGCGGCGCACGCGGGATAGGTCTGGTGGTCCACGAAGTAAGCGCCGATGGCGACCGCCGTCGTTCTCATGCGGTCCTGCGCGAGCGCGACCGCCGTCCGCTCCCGGGCGCGCAAATAGGGCGGCAGAACAAACGCGGCGACGGCAATCGCAAGAACCAAGGCCGCCAGAAATTCTCCGAACGCGACGCCGCGAATTTTGTGATCCATGGAAGGTTCAAAGCAATTTTAACAAACGCGAAAGGAGAGAACCATTATTTTGAGTTCCCCATTTTGGAGGACGCGCGCGTTTGCTGTTCGATGATGAAGATTTGCCGTTGTTCGGCGGGAGAGGCTGATCGGGATGAAACCTCTCCTGCAATCGTTGCTCCAAATTCGCGTCGAGGGGAGTTCGATAGGCGTGGTCCGGCGCGAGGCGAACCGTCTTGGGTTCGAACGCGACGGCGTAACTCCCCGCGACCCCGGCGCGAAAATTGATCTCCCATTCTCCGGGCGGGAGCAAAATCTTTTCGCTCCCCTGAAAATCGAGGCAACAACGAATCGGCTTGAGCAACAGACCATCCGTCGGATCGCCCAAAGATCGAAACGTCCACGCCCCTGCGACAACCGTGGCCGAGTTGGCGATTTCCACGACGGCGAATCGTCCCGAATTCTCGCCCACGCCCATCGGCAAATCGGCCTCCCAAGGAATCTCCCACTCGGATTTCCGGGCTTGCCGTTCCTTTTCCTCCAGCTCACTGAGTTTGGCCCGTAATTCCTCGATCGTGGGTTCGGTCTTTTCCTCGGCGGCGATTGACAAGACCGAGCCGATGCCCAAAACCGCGCCTGCCGCCATCAAGATCATGACCCACGCCTTGGAGGATTTGCCTCTGTGCCTCTGAGTCTCTGTGGTGTGGATTTTAATTTCCATTGTTTCTCAAAGTGAAAGTCGGCGCGACGACCCCCGCGATCAAATAACACGCCGCGCCGAACAAAAATCCGCAAGTGATGCCGAACGAGTGCGCCAGCGCGACCGCGAAGACCGACGCGAAAACCGAGAACGCCCCGTTGATTCCCCAATACCAACTCAGCGGGGCGTCGGGATTCAGCGCCGCCGCCTGCAATCCGAGCGGGAAGGGCATCCCCATCAAAATCCCCGCCGGGATGAGAACGAGAATCGTCAGCAATATGCGGATCGAAGTCGGCGAGGAAACCATGCCGGTCAGCACAAGCCGCGCGGCGATCAAGGTGACGACCAAGACGGCAAATAAAATCAAATTCAGCGCGCGCACACGTCCCGCCGGATTTCTGCCGCTTCGCGTTCCGAAAAGCGTCGGCGCGATCATCGAACCCAAACCGCTCGCCAAGAGCATTGTGAAAAGGCAAACCGTCAGGCTATAGCTCGGATGCCCAAGAAAAATCGTGAAACGTTGCATCAGGCTCAATTCGATCATCAGATAACCGAGGCCGAGCATGACGAAGTAGGTCACCTGTCCAAGGCGCTGTTTCGCGGGCATCGCCTCGCTCACTCGCCGGAACGACGCCTCGATCCGCAATGGAACCACGATGAACAAGAGCGCGAGGACGCTGACCGTGAGCAACAGCGTCCCCAACATGACGAGCGGCTTGAAATTAATGGAGAGAATATAACTTTCTCCCTCGCGGAATTTTTTGCCGAAAACGTCTCGCCAGCGCAGAACGTCGAAGAAGAAGGGGCGGTCATCGCGCGGCGGGGAGATGTCGAACGGATACTCCCTCGCGTAGGCCGCCGGATCCCGCGATCCCAAAACGCCCCGGAGCGGCCCGGCTTCAATTCGGCGCGGCGTGACGAGAACTTCCAGATGATTTTCCCCGACCCATTTTTCAAAGGAGGCTATCTCCTCGTCGGTGAATGGATTTTTTTTCACAAGGAGCGTCGCCATCGGTTGCTCCTGCGGGTCCCCCGGATCGGGCATGAGCGCCATGAGCATGTGATCCTGCGGACGGGCGACGCCGCGCGCCTCGAGCGCGGATCGGGCGAGCATGAGCAGACGGATGGACTCCACCGGTTCGCCGGGCGCATACCATCGCGTCATGGTGAGAATTCCGCGGTCGCTCAATTTATCGAGGAAAATTTTCCATCCCTCCATCGTATAGAGCGAATTTTCGGTCAGGACAAACGCGCCGGCGGAGGTCGCGGCGAAGGTGTCAATGAGCGACGCCTGAATCACGTCGAATTTTTCCGGACTTCGCGCCAGATAGCTTCGCGCCTCGTCGCGCACGATCTTCACGCCGGGCCAACTGAGCGGTTGGCCGTCAAAATCGGAGAAGCGTCGCGTGAAAGCCTCCAGCACCGTCGGATTGATTTCGATGCCGGTGACTTCGGGTTGTCCCCACGCCTTGGCGGCGAGAATGTCGCGCCCCCCTCCGACGCCGATCACCGCCACCTTCGCGTTCTTGATGACCGAATGAACGGCGTAGCTGACGTCGTGGAAGGGATAATAAACGCCCGCGAAGTTTTTGCCGTCGAACTTGTTGATCGGCGTCGCGGCCAGCGTGTCTATGTGCATCATGTTCGATTCAAGACGGCTCTGCTCATAAATTTTCTTCGAGACTCCCCAACCAAAACCATCCTCGTGCGTGATCGTCACGCGCGAGATCGCGTTCCATTTGTCATAGACGAACTGTTCCGGGCGATACGCCCATCCGCGCGCGTATTTGACCTTGAAGGCTTCCAAGTCGGGGGCGTAAAACGTCAAAGCGCTCAAGACGACGCAACCCATCAGCGCCGCCAACACTCGGACCCCGACCCACTTCTCCCGCAAATCTCCCAGCGCCAAGAGCAACGAAGCGACGGCTCCCAAAGCGCAGACCGCCAGCACAAACCTTGGTCCGCCGAAGAACGACATGAGCGGTCCATAGAGCAAACAGCCCACCGCCGAGCCGGCCAAATCAAATCCGTAGAGAAGATTGGTCTTGCTGGGAAATCGAGTCAACGCGACGGCCACCGCGACGCCGACGCAAGTGAAAGGAACCGCCAGAACGAGGCAGACGTTGAAAAGCTGGCGCGCGAGAATTCGGTTGTTCGACATGTGGAAATTCACGTCGAGCATGTCGGAGAGCGCCCAAGCGAGGGTCACGCCGAACGCGAGCGACGCCCAACCCATCCGCCGCCCGGCGCTCGCGGGAGCGAAGACGTTCGGAAGGAAATGAACGATCACGCCTCCCAGCGCGATGCCGAAGAGTGTGACGGACACGGCGAAAAACGCCATGTGGTAATACATGATGACGCTGAAAATCCGCGTGAGACCCAGCTCCAAGAGGAGCGTCGCCATCGTGGTCAGGAACAATCCGGCGTAGATCGTCCAGCCGGGATCGGGAGAGGTTGTATCTTTGGATTCGTTCGTCAAGCTACCCCATCACTCTTTCCTTCTCCGAATCCCATACCATCGTCTTACTCTTCCGATACGCCTCGACCCCCATCTTGATCGCGACCATGGTCGCCGCGCCGAGTTCGGCGTTGCAACAGAGCGTCTTCTCCTTGCCGCGAATCACGTCGAGGAAATTCCCCATGATGTCGCGCCGCGGTTTGACGGTGAGGCGCGCTTCGTTCTGCCCGCCGTTGGCCGTTTTGAACTCCGGTTCGAAATCGCCGTTGGCGCGCAAAACGGGCGAATCCTCCAAATCCATCGTGCCATGTTTGCCGTAAATCCGCTCGGGCAGTTGCGCGTCGTTGGTCAGTGTGCTGACCAAATGCACGGTGTAATTGTCCGGATAATCCACGGTCATGAGAAACGTGTCGGGAATGTCGCGCCCGTCCTTCTCGATGTAAAGTCCGCCGTTGGCCGTCACGCGCTTGGGATACGCGCCGTTCGGTCCGGCCAGCGCGATCAGGAGCGGCGCGAGTTTGTGATAAAGCAGATCGGTCGCCACGCCGCCGCTGTAGGGCCAATACTTGCGGAACCGGAAAAAATGCTCCGGGTTCCATTTGCTTTTCGGCGCGAGTCCCCATTCATGCCCCAAAAACATTTCCCAATTAACGCGGTCCTCCCCTTCCTTGTCCGGTCCCGCCGTCGGATCAATCGTCTGGTGGACGTTGAAGAGACAGGTCCGCGCGTTGCGGTTGTAGCTCGCCTGCGCCCACGTCACCTTGCCGATTTTCCCCGCGCCGATCGCGTCATGCGCCGCCCAATAGGCGTCCTTGGCGGTGTCCTGCGGACCGACCTGCAAAATTTTTCCGGTCCGTCGAACGGCGTCGCGCACGGCCAGCGCCTGCTCGACGGTGTGCGTCATCGGTTTCTCGACGTAAACGTGCTTGCCCGCGTCCATCGCGTCCATGGAAACTTTTCCGTGCCAGTGATCGGGCGTCGCGATTACAACGGCATCAAGGTCCTTGCGCTCGAGCAACTCGCGGTAATCGCTGAATCCCTCCCCTTTGCAAATCCCCTTGGCGCGCGTCAACCGCCGCTGATAGAGATCGCTCACCGCGGCCAAAGCGAGGTTGTCCGATTCGCTCCGCTTGACGAGTTCGCTGACGTGGCCGGTCCCGCGTCCGCCGCAACCGACGACGCCGAAGACGATTTTATCGTTCGCGCCGATCACGCGAGCGGGAATCGTCCGCGCGGCTGGCTTGCTCGCGCACCCCAGCGCCATCGCGCCGGTCGCCATCGCCGCGCCTTGAATGAATTGGCGCCGGGAGATTTCGTTGGGGTTTTCGGGGGGTTTTTCGGGATTCATGATTTATTCTCCTTAATACTCACCAAAGAGACACAGAAAGGCAGAAGCAATGCGAATATCCTATTCTCCAAATTTCTCCGTGTCGCCGCGTCCCATTGTTTCCGCGTCTGTGTGTCTCCGTCGTCATCTCACATTCTTCACCCTTGCTCAATCATCTTCATCCCGCAAGCGCATTATTTCTTTTCGTCATGCGTCATAAGCTCCGCGTTGTCCACCCACATCACGAAAAACGGCCGCTCCGCTTCGCGCTTTTTCATGTAAATGAGGAAGGGATGATCAAAGATGAATCTGCGCGGCGCCGCACTGACGAATACGAACGTGGTGGATTCCAAGGCGGCCCCGCTCCGGTCCAGTCGAAAGTCAATCATCTGAACGGCTTTGGCAATATGTGCCGTAAGAAAATCTTTGTTTAGAAAACTCCGTCCTTTCCCTTCGATCTCGTCATATTCATGCTGAACCTTCATCCCAATCTCCGGGACCAGCATGACATCGTTTACGTGAAAATCCGATGGCTGTAATTTCGCGATGAGCGACGAGACGTAATCCAGCGTTCCGCCCAAGGTCTGCTTGAAAGGGACGCATGCGGCTACAATCTGATTCGGCTCGGAATCCTTGCATAAATCGAGAACCCATTCCTGAGCGTCATCTTCAATTATTTCATCAGGATCATCATGCCTCGTCCGTGAGTAGAGAACGCCGACTTGACGGCGCAGTTCCTTTTTGTCGCTCTCGTCCGAGGCTCGAATCCCAAAACACACCACGGAAATTTCTTTGCCTGAGGATGATCTAAACGCAAAGTGATCGTCGTTTGGAAAATAAGGGAGAGTAAATCGGACTCTTGCCGTAAGGTAGGAAAACAAAACGAACTCACCCGGAGCCGGAATAAATTTGGGCAAAGCCACCTTCGGAAATTTCTTGGCCATCTGGTTTTGGATCTGTTCGACTTTCCCCTCGAACGCCCAACCAGAAGCGATATAATAGGAATCCGGCGGCAAATCAGTTTCTGTTTCCTTTGCACGATTCAGTCGGTCCGCGATTTCCTGTGCGCCTGAAATTTTCACGGGTTCGCCAACGACTTGATTTCGCAATTCGTTCCACGTCAACTGAAACGATGAACACCAAATGATGTTCTTTCCTTCAGGGGTCGGCGTATCTAAAGTTGGGACGATGACCGTCTCTTTCAAATCCTTCGAGCTTCCTGTAAAAGCCCAATGCGCGGTGAGATCCACCGCCCAGTGTGCATAGATATATGCTCCTGACCACAGAATTAAACCAATCAGGTTCGGCGCATGTCGCAATTTTCCCAACCGCCCATGTCCGCGAGAAAGACTGTCCGAAAGGGAAATGAGAGGGATAAGACAAGCGATTACGGCGGCTGGTAGCCGAAAGGGAGCACTGCCAAATAGCCATAGCGCCGCGACTATGGGGCAACCCAAAATGAGTGTGGCGATTTGCGGAATGCCAATTTCGGCTCGATTCAGCGGAGTTTGCCCATTGTAAAGACACAAGGCCGTAAGCACAAGATAAGGACCCACAACCCAAATTCCGATTTCCCAAATCCATCCGAACCTGAGTGGATCAGGAGTGCCGTTTCTAAAATTTAGAAAAAAAGTGAAAAGGCCGAGGCTGGCAAATGTCGCCCACCATGGGGAAACAAAATGTTGGTATAACGTGGAAAGGAGAAAGGGAGTCCAAAATGCAATCCCGCTTAGGATAAGAGCGAAGATAAGTCTCACCTTGCCGCGCATGTCGCGTCTTCAACAATTCTCATCGCGGAAACGCAAAAGATGAAAAAGCAAGAACCCGATTTCGCATACCTCTCTGTGTCTCCGTGGTGAATCCTCTTTTACCTAATCTTCATCTCCTCGCCCGATATTCCGCTTTCGATTCCTCCACATACCTTCTCAATTCCGATTCCGGATCGGGCGCGGTGATGATCGGGATACCGATAACGGAGATGGACGCGCCGAGGCGGAACGCGGTCTTGCCCTCGCCGTGCCGGAACGTCCCGACGCCGACGGGAATTTTCACCCGCGCCACACATTCCTCCAGCCCGTCGAAGGGACTGCGGTCCATGTTTTCATTCCGCTGATCCGCGCCGAGGTGAACATAGACCGAATCCACTCCCATCCCCTCCAACTCGACGGCGCGGGCCGGAACGTCGGGATGCGCGTAGAGATCGGTGATGACGACGATTTCGGATTCCTTTCCCGCGGCGACGGCGGCGCGGATGCTCGCGTCGGAGGCGACCGAGCAAATCGTGGCGATTTTGCCCCCTTGAGCGCGCGTCTCGACGACGTATTTTTTCACGCCGTCCATCATTTTGTAATCAGCCAGCACGGGGACGCCGGGGAACTCGCGGGCGAGCGCGCCGATGGCCTTGGTTCCCTCGAACGTGATGAGCGGCGTGCCGGCCTCCAGCCAATCCACGCCGGCCTTGACCGCCGCCTCGGCGATCCGAAGCGCGTCGTCAATTTTCAGGACGTCAATGGCGACTTGCACCACCGGCGGCTGGATGACAAGTTTGCTCATGGCTGATTCATTTCTCCGGAAGACCCCTTTTACAACTCCCGGCGGAGAGAGTAAATCTTTTTGCGTCAAGTTGATCCGGCGGGCGTTGACGGGAGGCAGATTTCATGCTCCAATTTCCCCGGAGCGACGATCGGAAGGGAATGTTCAACCCCCCATGGGTCTGACCAAAGTCACGGCGAAAATTACCAGCTCGAAGGCTCGCGTGGAGCCTACGAAGCCCTCTTCCTCGTGGAGACCGGCGCCACCGACAGCATGATCCCGGCGCGCGAGTTGGAAAAGATCGGCGTCACGCCGCAAGGCAAAATGGCTTACGAATTGGCCGACGGAACGGTCAAGGAATATCCCTATGGCTTGGCTCAAATTGAGTTCATGGGGGAAACGACTGCCGGACGCGCTATTTTCGGGGATCCGCAATCCGAACCCCTGCTCGGCGTCACCGCGCTCGAATCGGTCGGGATCATGGTGGATCCCGCCGACATGACGTTGAAAAGGCTTCCGGCGATTCCGCTGAAATAAAAGAGGGTTTTGCGTCATATCCTTCGCCTTTGGCAACCGAGAGATTCAATGCCACCGAATCGTTCGAAACACTTCAGTCCCCCACGAGACTTGGTCATCTACCTCGAATCTGGTAAGCAACTCGTATACGATCCGGGGACCTGCGAACCGGGTTTGGTCCGCCTTAAGCCTGTGGGAAACCTTTCTCTGGATGAAATTTGGCTACATCCTGAATCAAAGGAAGACCCCAATTTCGGAGCGGATGGCTATTACAATATTCCAGCCGTTTCGCTCACTGGAGAGTGTGAAAATTACGATCCTGAATTTATACTCCTATGGTTACCGAATGAAAAATTATACGGAACTTGGGATTGTGACCATTGGCAACTCACGACCTTTCCGAAGGCGAAGTGGGCAGATATCGCCTTGAATCCCGCTCCTTATCTCGATGCCCAGTGGAATCCTAACTCGGTGAAACGTGGAGGAATTAAGCCGTGGAAAACCTACAAGTTCAGAAAGGGTATGCCCTTTTGACTAAAGCTCTCAAAAAGTTCGTCAATGAACATCCCACGGATGGAGAGCATTACAACGAGGAATTCGACTTGGAAAACAATACACGCAATCGATTTTCTGAGGGAAGTCTTCTACTGGCAGGCATAGCAAAGCCCTCACGTGGTGCCCAAGTGCGGTTCATTTTTTCTCTGTGTTCTCTGTGGCTAATCCTTTCAGCCTGTTCCCATTTCGGTTTTCGTCCCAAGGAATTGCTCCTCGCCGATCAGGGACGTTCCGACTACAAGATCGTCCTCGCCGACGACGCTTCACCTTCCACCAAATACGCCGCGACCGAACTCCAAAAATATCTCAAGGACATCGCCGGCGCGGAGTTGCCGATCGTTTCGGACAAATCGAAATTCGGCAAACGCGAAATTATCCTCGGCGACAATGCCCATTTGAACCGCCTCGGCGTCCCGATTGATTTCAAGAAACTCGGCAACGAGGGCTATGTTCTCCGAACTTCCGGCCAGCGTCTCGTCATCGCCGGAGGAGCGTTGCGCGGAAACCTTTACGGCGTCTACGGATTGCTGGAGGACCATCTCGGTTGCCGGTGGTTCACTCCTTCGGTCAGCCGGATACCCCGACAAACCCGATTGGCGCTCGGTCCGCTCGATGAAACGCAAATCCCCCGGCTCGAATACCGCGAGCCTTACGTCCGCGATTGCCTCGATGGCGATTGGTGCGCGCGGAATCGACTCAACGGAACCGCCGCGTCGCTCGGCGAAAAACACGGCGGCAAGACCGTCTATTTCGGCTTCGTCCACACATTCAACAGCCTGATTCCGCCGGAACAATACTATGACGCCCATCCGGAGTATTTTTCCGAGGTGAAAGGCCGGCGCCTCAAGGACAAATCGCAACTCTGTTGCACGAACGAAGAGGTGATCCGGCTCGTCACCGAGAAAATCCGCCAATGGATGCGCGAACATCCCGAAGCGCAAATTTTTTCCATCTCGCAAAATGACTGGTTTAACTTTTGCCAATGCGCCAAGTGTAGCGCGCTCGCGGAAAGCGAAGGCTCGCAGATCGCGCCGGTGCTGGCGATGGTCAATCGCGTCGCCGAGGCGGTGGAAAAGGAATTTCCCGACAAGGCGATTGACACGCTTGCTTACCAATGGACGCGCAAGCCGCCCCAAACGCTCCGGCCCCGACCCAACGTGATTGTCCGCCTGTGCAGTATCGAATGTTGCTTCTCGCATCCCTTGGCAACGTGCGACAGCAAGGAAAACGCGGACTTTCGGCGCGACACGGAGGACTGGTCCAAAATCTGCAATCGGCTTTGGGTCTGGGATTACACGACCTCCTTCGCCGATTTCCTCGTTCCGTTCCCCAATCTGCGCGTTCTCAATGACAACATCCGCTTTTACGCCGATCATCACGTCACCGGAATTTTCGAGGAAGACGATTACATCTCGCCCGACGGCGAGCTATCCGCGCTCGGCGGTTACATGATGGCGAAGTTTCTCTGGAATCCCGATTACGACGAGAACAAGGCGATGAATGAATTTCTGGGGGGAGTTTACGGCGCGGCGGCAAGCCCGATTCGGCGATACATTGACCTGATCCACGACAAGGTCGAAAAGGAAAACATTCACGTCCGCATCTGGGTTCACGCGGACGCGCCTTACCTCACCGACGATCTTCTGGCGCAGAGCGACAAACTCTGGAGCGAGGCCGAGACCGCCGTTGCCAACGATCCCGCGCGATTGGAGCAGGTCCAACTGGCGCGGATGAGCGTGGATTACGCGATCATCGAGCGCGCGCGCCCCAAACCGAAAAAAGGGGAAGCCGCGAGCGACAAGCCGGTCTGGACCGAAATCGCGCCGACGCTTCCCCAGCGGATTAAGCGATTTATCTCGACCGCCGAGCGCGGCGGCGTGACCGCCCTGCGCGAAGGGGGACTTCCCTTCCCAGCCTATCGCGACCAACTCATGGCATGGCTTGCCGAAATGCAAAAGCCCTGACGCTCACTTGCCGGATGCGCTTCAATGACGAGAACCTCATCCGAGCCGCGACCGTCAGGGAGCGCCCATCCGCGCGGCCTATTTGTCAGTGAAAATTCAGGGACCGGCTCGCGGGGATTTCATGTGGCACAGCCGCCCTCGGCTGTGTGCCGCGCAATTCTCCCTCGAATTTCCATGATCCATCCAATCCGTGTTCATCCGTGTCCAAAAAATAAGAAAGGATTCTCACGCCGAGGCGCGGAGTCCGCGGAGAAGATTCACACATCCGCCGGTCATTTTGCATTCGGCGGTCTTTTCTTCCCCTTCATCCCTCATCCTTTCTTCAAGGTGGGAGGGACGCTCCACGCCGAGACATCTGGCGACTTCACCACAGAAAAGAGAATTACTTGCAGTCAGCGTCTCTCTTGGTCGGACGCCAACGGCGTCCCGCATCAAAGCCTAGGGTTGGCGCATCGCGACTACCCTAGGTTCGCAAGAAAAAGTTCGATTACAACCTCAACGAGGTTGCGCATTGATCGCGCAAAATTCCGCAACCCCGGTTGGGGTTGCGGGAGAGCGCGAAAACCGTTGGCCCATGGTAGCCTCGCTCTGCTCGGCAACCATGGGCTTTGTTTCGGGACGCCGTTGGCGTCCGATCGAACCCCGCGCGCCAAAGACCGGATCGTTTCCGGAAGGGGCGGACCGAAGTGCGTCGAGCGATCACGAGCTTGAGGGTGCGCCTTGGGCGACTCGCGCAACGGCCGGGCCGATTTTGCCGAAATCCGTCTTTTTTGTTTCTCTCCGCGCCTGACCTCTTTCTTCAAATCGAATTACCACTGTAGCAAACGTCCCCCTTGCCCAAAGAGCCAAATGGCAACGACTCCTAAACCATTAAACGCTGGTAGTCAGCGTCCCCCTTGCTCCCCCTTGGTCTCTTGCGGTTAATGTCCTGTTTGGTCCCGCTTGGCCTCAACCAATGCCTCTAGTTCGTCTTTGTGTTTGATAATCGCAAGAGCCAAGTGATCGTAATAACGGCACTCCTTATCTGGGGATATCAACACACTCCAGCCCGGTAATACTTTCAATGGAATAGCGACAAATCCCATTACCGTATAGCCAACCACTCTAGTATCGACTATTATCTTCCGACTTGGAAGTGCCGGGGATGACAGCGAGAAGCATTGTCCGTATACATCGGGAATAATCGAAGGTATGATACCACAAGACAAGATAAAAAATACTGGTATTGGATTAGGGTATACGTTTGGATATCCTGAACGGTACTCAACCTCTATTCGAGCAATAAAATCGGCTGATGACTTGGCCTTATCGGCTACGCTTTGCGACAGAACAACTGATTTAAACAGATGAGTTTCATTTAAATCCTCGAATAAATTATTCGACTCTACTGATGATATGTTTTGTTGAACCTCCACGGTCCAAGGCAAATGAGTCCCGCGCACGATCGCTTTATCGGATGCCGATAATGGCAACAGACGCTGGCTTGATCCACAACCGCATGCGACCATCGCAACACACATGCTACATGCAATCCTAACGCTACGCGTCATTACCATCTCCGCATAGGAACACGGGGACGCGAGGGATGTTTACTGCAAAGGTAATTCAATTTCGTGGATAAGGCGGCACCGCTCCTCTCCAAGTCCGAACTTACCTCGAAAATGTTCGTCCTTCCAGCAAATTGTTGATAGCCGGACGCCGGTGGCGGGATCGCTTCAAGGTTGATGCGGAGCGTCGGAGCTTGTTCCTACTTTCGTCGCGGCGGCTTGCCGTCGCACTCGAACCGGTTTCACAAATGAAATGCGAGGGACAAGCACACGGACACACAGCCGAGGGCGGCTGTGCCACATGGATTCTCCGAGTGGTTCAGTTTTCGGAGAATTCCGTAACCCCGTTAGTGGCTGTGCGACGATGGGGGACGATGGGTACGTTGAGACGATGGGGACGTTTACTACATTGGTAATTCATTTCCGGAGCAATTACGAACGCCGACGGTTCGTGGAAGAAGCTATTCCGCGCGGAGAGCCACAGGACCGATGACAAATGCGAAAAGGAATTGCTTTTATAGTAAATGCTCCCCTCTCCCCAACGGCCCCCTCTTCCCTCTTGCCCCCCTACATTCGTCCAATCCGCGGTGAGTCCGTTCCTTCCGAACGAGGCGGGATGGACCGCCCGCGCATCTTGCGACGAGGGCGGCTCATTCGACCTCTCCATGTCCGAAGGCGCGGTTGCCCTGGCTATTCAAGATACCGGTAGTAGCGTCCCATCCAATAGGGAAGCAACCAATAGACGCCATCGCTCTCCGTTCGCCCGTCGTCCCCTTCGACCGCGATCCATGGATTGCCGTCCCAGCGCAGGATGCCCCGTTCGCTGGGCGGGAGCAGGCGATTGGTCTGAACGTGCTCAAACTCGGGGAGCCGCGTGAGTTGAACGTCCTCGCGGCGCGTGTTGTCCATCTTCCAGCGGATCAGATCCAACGGCGCATCACGGAGGAAGAAAAGAGAATAATCCAAGTCCGGACCTTCCCGGCCCCCAAGCGAGGCATAGGTGAAATTGAAATAAGGACTCTTCTCTCCCTTGAAGACCGCGTGCCACTGTTCGAGGCTTTCGCGGTAGATCGCCAGCAGATCGCCGTCGTCCTCGGGCAACAGCAAGCCGGGAAAGGCCAGCGCCAGCAATTCGTCGTCAATGTGCGTGCGAAGGGCCGGGTTCGTGGTTTTGGCGCGCCGCGCGTTCTCCGCGTAGCCTTCCTTGCGAGCCAGAAGAAGATATTGCTCCCGATACTTCGCCTCCCCCGTGACATGATGCGCGACTTTTAGGAAGGACAGGATTTCGGCGGAATTCACTCCGCGTTCAGTTCTCCAGTTCGGATCGCGGTTCAATCGCTCCGGCGACCAAACGCCCCAACGCGTCGGTTGGCCGTCCACGTCGCGCAGAACATAGCCGTTCCGAATGATGTGATCCATGATTCGCCCGACGTGTTCGGCAACCTCGCGCCGATCGTTTTCGTCCGCGGCCAAGTCGTAAAACATGAGGTAGCCGTAAAAATGCCCCGTCGCCTCGTCACTGCTGGTGTCCCCTTTCCAAAGCCAGCGACGATCCGCCGAGCGATGCCAATGGGTCTCCACCCGTTTTTCGCGGGGATCGGCCACGCGGCGATTTCCCCATTCTTGGTCGCTGATTTTTTCGTTGGGATCGCTGACCTGTTTCCACGAACCGGGGACGACCGAGCGGGCGAAAAAACCGTCGGTTCCAGTGACGGTTTGCAGAAATTTCAACGCCTTGAAGGCAGAGCGGGCGTGGTCGCGCGCGTGTGGATCGCCGGTCGCCGCGTAGCGGAAGGATTCCATCGCCAGATACATCGCGGTGTATTGGCCGTCGTTGTCGTCGTCACGGGGCGTCCAGCTTGTCAAGTCTCCCGGTTTCTTCAACAAACATTTCTCGACTAATCCCGGAGGGCGGATGTGACGGGCGTAGCAGGCTTGGAGAAAACGGTCCGCCTTATCCTGAAGCGTCATGGGGAGGGGACGGATCACGCTTACTCCCTTTGCCGTCGCGATCCATGCCGCTCCTTGCGAATCGAACGCGATGTCCCGAACGTCGTCGTCGAGCAACCAGCATCGTCCATGAAGCAGGGACCACTTCTGGCCGTCGCATCGAGCGACGCCCCGCGCCGTTCCGATCCACATTTGACCGTCGGGGGCGAGAGCAAGGGCGCGAACTTCGGAGCAGGGAAGCCCGTCGGTCGGCGTAAGTTGTCCTTCGCGCCGCCCCTCGCGCAAGATTGTGATGCCCCCCATCCCTCCGGCCCAGATTTTCCCCTCGCGGTCCACGGCCAAAGCGTTCAGAACGGGCGTCAACAAATCTTGCTCGTCTTGAAGAAAACGAACGCCCTCGCGCGATTGGCGATGGAGTCCAAGGCTCGTCGCAATCCACAAGCCGGAGGGGGCACCAATAATTCTGCGCGGTGAGCCGGGGAGGGATATTGATTCGGGGCTGGCTTCTCCCTCTTTCTCCACGCGCCAAGCGCCGTCCGGTCCGACTGCGAGTATTCCCCCTCCCAAAATTGGACCGACGGCGCTGATCGGTTTCTCAATCCCCGCGATCTTCTCAAATCCATTTCCGTTCGTGGCGCGATACAGGCCGTTCCACGCGCCGATCCAAACTTCGCCTCTGGTGTCGCAAATCGCGGCGAAACCGGGACCCCGTTCCTTTCCTTTCATCATTTCCTTCCACTCGCTCTCGCCCGGACTCAAGGCGAAAATCCCCTCCTCCGTCGCGGCCCATGCCGCTCCCGTCCGATCCACGGCGACGGCTCGGACGTCATTGGCTTTGGGAGATGTTCCTAAGGGATGCGGTTCATGGACTTCCTGAGTGAATGACGCATCAGGCGCGCCGGACTGAAGAAGACGCGGAAAGAACCAAACGGCGGCCAGCACGAAAAGCGATCCTATTTTCATGTTCGGATTCTTCAGCCCCTTCTCTCTCTTCCCCTTCCGACGGGTTTGGACTACTCTTCTCCTTTGAATCGCCGGGCGCGAGAAAAATCGGAGATTAATGGAAGGAGTCACTTCAACATGTGGACCATGGCGCTCCCTTGGTGGGAATTCATCATCCGGGCCGTAATCATCTACGTCTTTCTGGTCGTTTTACTGCGCATCTCGGGCAAGCGGCAGATCGGCCAGCTGGCTCCTTTTGATTTGGTTCTTCTGCTCGTCTTGAGCAACGCCGTCCAAAACTCGATGAACGGCGGCGACAATTCGGTCATCGGGGGCGTCATCAGCGCGACGACGTTGATCGCGCTCAACTTCGGGCTTGGCTATCTCACCTACCGGAGCAAACGCTTGGAGACCTTGATCGAGGGGAAACCGTTAATTTTGATCCACAACGGCAGGGTGGACGAGGATATCATGCGGAAAGAAAAGCTGACGCGGCATGAATTGAACGCGGCGCTTCGCGCGGCCGGATGCGCCGCCGCCACCGAAGTCCGGCTCGCGGTTCTTGAAAACAACGGGGAGATCACGGTTCACGCCAAGATGCGCGAATCGCCGGGGGCCGGTCCCTCAATTTGACTAAAAACATGGTCGGGGTGGCGGGACTTGAACCCGCGACCTCTGCGTCCCGAACGCAGCGCGCTACCAACTGCGCCACACCCCGATTGCGTTGGATTTCCGAAGCGGACGTTCGATCATACCGATTTGGACGGGCGGTGTAAATTGGAAAGAATCCCGATTTTGAGATTTGCGACCCGAAGATTGAAATTTTAGACAACTTCAAATGGCTCTTTCGCGGTTCATGGTGTATCATACGGCGGCGAACAACCCTGCGGTTGAGGTTAGACATGAGCGGCTTGAACGACCAACAAATCGAGCGCTATTCGCGCCACATTCTCCTCTCCGAAGTCGGAGGCAAGGGACAACAGAAACTCCTGAACTCCTCCGTCCTTTGCATCGGCGCGGGGGGATTGGGGTCGCCGGTCGTGCTATATCTCGCCGCCGCCGGAGTCGGACGGATCGGCCTGATTGACGCCGACGTCGTGGACGTTTCCAATCTCCAACGGCAAATCGCGCACTCGACCGCCGATCTGGGACGCCCGAAGGTTCAATCCGCCAAGGAGAGCGCCGAGGCGATCAATCCCGACGTGAAGGTCGAGGCGCATCAAATTCGCCTGACCAAGCAAAACGTGATGGATTTGATCTCGCGTTACGACGCCGTGATTGACGGTTGCGACAATTTCCCGACCCGATTTTTGGTCAACGACGCCTGCTATTTTGCGAAGAAGCCCCTTTTTTCGGGCGCGGTCTTGCGATTCGACGGACAAGTTTCAACTTTTTTGACCAGTCCCGACGTGCCGTGTTATCGGTGTCTTTATCCGGAGCCGCCGCCGCCCGGATTGGTTCCCTCGTGTCAGGAAGCAGGCGTTCTCGGCGCGACGGTCGGCGCGATCGGTGTGATTCAGGCGACGGAATTTTTGAAATGGGTCTTGGGAGTCGGCGACCTGCTCGCTGGCCGGTTGTTGATCTACGACGCGCTGGCGATGGATTTCCGGTCGGTCAAACTCCGCAAAAATCCCGAATGTCCCCTCTGCGGCGATCACCCGACAATCAAGGAACTGATCGAATACGACGAGTCGTGCGATTTGCGTCGGCACAACTGATCCGTGTAAATCCGTGTCTTTCCGTGTCCAAGAAAATAAACTCTGCCGGATCGGAAATTGAGGACAGAATCAGAGAGTCAACTTATGAAGCAACTGAAGATCGGAATTATCGGCGCGGGGTTGATGGGGAAAACGCACGCGCGTGCGATCAGGGACATCGCGCGGCGGGGATTAATGCCCGTCGCGTTGGAGGGTATCGCCGGATTGGATCACGCGCAAGGCCGGGCATTGGCGCGGCGGTGCGGTTGCCGATATTTTGAAAACAGCGACGAGTTGATTTCCAATCCCGATATAGACGCGGTCGTTATCGCCACGCCGACCGCTTCGCATCTTCCGCTGGTCGAGAGTGCCGCCAAAGCGAAAAAGGCGATTTTTCTGGAAAAGCCGATCGGACGGAATCTGGCCGAGGCGGAAATAATTTCTGCGATCATCCGCAAGGCGCAAATCCCGCATCAGATTGGATTGGTCCTGCGGTTCTCGCCGACCTACAACGCGCTCAGGCAACTGCTCGCCGATCCGCGCAACGGAAAATTGATTTTCTGTCGCTTTCGGGACGATCAGCGGTTTCCCATAGGGGGAACGTATCAATCGCGCTGGCGCGGCGACGTGAAAAAGGCCGGAGGGGGCGCGTTGCTGGAGCACAGCATCCACGACGTTGACGTTTTGCAATGGTTCTTCGGCGAGGCGAAGCTGACCGACGCGATCATTTTGGATTCGAATTGGCGAGGGATTGAAAAGCTCGCGGCGTTAAATCTCCGTCTGCCCGGAGGCGCGTCCGCGCAGTTGGCAAGCGTCTGGCATGAGAATCAGGCGCGCGAAAACGAGCGGCATATCGAGATTTTTTTCGAGCGACGTTTCTATCAGACCGACGGCAAGTTCACATCGCCGATTGTCGTCGAGGAAGGCAACGGACGCGGACGAAATATCACCAAGACCGAAATTGAGCAACGGTGGCGTAAAATGATCGGCTGGCGCGACGCGAAAAACGCTGACTTTCCCTCCACGATCGGTTATGAAATGTATGTTTTCTTGAAATCGGTCATGGGGAAGGCTATACCCAGCGCGGTGGGCGCGGAGGTCGGCCTCAAGGCCCACCGTTTGATCGAGAGCGCGTATCGCATGGGCAAAATGGGACGAAGGCAATGAGAATTTTATTCATCGGGGCGCATCCGGACGATCCGGATTATCGCGCGGGCGGAACGGCCAAACGCTACAGCGCCGCGGGCCACGGCGTGAAATTCATCTCCATGACCAACGGCGACATGGGACATCACGAAATTCGCGGTCCGGCCCTTGTCGAGCGGCGCAAGCGCGAGGCGTTTGTCGCCAGCGGGATCGCGGGAGTGGAATACCAGATTCTCAACAACCGCGACGCGCGGCTTTATCCGACGCTGGAAATGCGCGATGACGTGATCGGGATGATCCGCCAAGCAAATCCCGACCTGATATTCACGCACCGCCCGAACGACTATCACCCCGACCACCGCTACACTTCGATCTTGATTCAGGACGCGGCTTATCTTCTGTCCGTGCCGGGAATTTGTCCGCGAGTTCCCTTTTTGCGCCGACCGCCGGTGATTTGCTACATGGAGGACGAATTCGAGAAACCGGTTCCGTTCAAACCGGAGATCGTCGTTTCGATAGACAACACGATCGAGGACAAAATCAAGATGCTCGATTGCCACGCCTCGCAATTTTACGAGTGGTTGCCGTTCAATCAGGGGATGAACAAGGACGTGCCGGAATCGCCGGAGGAGCGGATCGAATGGCTCGGCGAAATCACGCGCGAGCGTAGCGCGAACACGGCGGACAAATTCCGCGACGTCTTGGTCCGCCTGTATGGCGAGGAACGGGGAAAAAGAATTCAATACGCCGAGGCGTTCGAGGTTTGCGAATACGGAAAACCGCTGACGGCGGAGAACCGGAAGACGCTGTTTCCATTTTTTTAATTTGGAGAAGATTCACCACAGAGACGCAGAAAAGAATTGATTCGCGCGCTGAAATTAAAAATCTACAATCCGCAATCCGTTTAGATTCCAAACTCCATCTGATTTCTCACGATTCGGAATAAGGTTTCGCGCGTTAAAACGCCTAGAAGCGCATCCCCTTCGACGACGGGCAGTTGATGGACTCCGGCTTGATCCATTCGTTGCAGGGCCGTCCAGAGCGAATCGGACGGTGAAAGCGGGGGAAACCGAGCGATCGGCTCGGCAATGGCCTGCACGGGAACGTTGACGCGTTGCTCCTCGGGGACTTGCTTGACCTCGTTGAGAGTCACCAATCCGGCCAACTGGTCCCCGACTTCAATCGAAAAGGCGCGATGCCCTTGGCGAAGAATCGGTCCCTCGATCAACTGCGCGACGCTCATGTTGCCCGGCACGCGAAAACAATCCTCGATGAATGTTTCGCCAACCAAAATGTGAGTCAAACCCTCCTTGAGCATCATTTGCGCGACGCTGGATCGCGCGGCGTTCCGCAGGAACCAACCGATGAAAGCCATCCAGAGTCCGTTGACCGCGGGCGCGCCGGCGAAAATGGAGAAGATTCCGCCGAGAATGAGCAGATAGGCGAAGATCGCGCCGCCTCGCGCGGCGATGCGCGTAGCCTTGGCGTAGCTTCCGCTCCACGCCCAGATTGCCGAGCGAAAAACCCGTCCGCCGTCGAGCGGAAACCCGGGAACACAGTTGAAGAGGATCAAAGTGAAATTGATGCGACCGAGCCACTGCGCGATGGCCTTCACCAATTCCGAGGGGACTATTACGAGCGCGAAGGGATCGGGTGGCGGGATCGCGCGCGCCAGCAACGTAAACGCGACCCCCAGCGCCAAGCTAACCGCCGGACCGGCAATCGCGATCAGAAATTCGTCGCGCGGGCGGTCCGGCTCTCGGCTTAGGCGTGCGACGCCTCCAAAAATGAAAAGGGTGATCGAGCGGATCGGCAGTCCCAGCGCGTTGGAGGTTAGGCTGTGGCCCAATTCATGCAGAAGAATCGAAACAAAAAACAGGATGCCCGTGACGATTCCCGCGGAATAAGCCGCGACGCTTGGCCAGTTTTTATATTCTTCAGAAAATTCTTGGCTCAGTGAAAAGGTGACGAGCAGAAAAATGACGATCCAACTGTAGTCGAGACCGATGCGGATGCCAAGGACGCGCCCCAGCGCAATCGCTCCGCCGCCGAACGGCCCGCGCAGGGGTTCCTCCGTTCTGTTCCGATACGGGAAATTTTCTCTTCCTTCGTTCACCGTCGGATAATCCGGGGGCGGATATTCAAGCTATTCCGGCGATTCGCCATCTCGGGCATGCTTGTCAAGAATTCAACTCACCGAACATCAAAAAATCGAGCGACGTCATTTTCCCTTATCCGGAAACTTAAATGGCAGAACGTCCGGCACGACGCTGACTTCGGTGGTGAATTTGAACGGATATTTTCCGCCGCTCTCATACACCAATTCGACAAAAAACGCAGTGAACCCTTTTTCCGGTTTGTTCACCTTTCCCAGATACGTTCCGTCGGCTTGCGGGTCGAGACGCGAACTGGTGTAGGCTTTGCCGATGGTGTCGAGGCGGAAGTCGCGGGCGTTGGGATTGGTCGCCTGCCACAAGTTCACTTCCTTCGGTTTGTCCTTGACCGTCACGCGGATCGAGCCGTCCTTGTCTTTCTTCCATGAGAATTGCGGGCGCGGTTTGCCGTCCAGAATCGCCTGATAAAACGCCGCCAGACTTTCACGCGCGTCGCTTCCGGCGAGGGAATGTTTGGCGTTGGGAACGTAGCGGATGTGCTTTTCCTCCGGAAGATCGGCATAATAAAATTGCGAGTTGTCGGGGAGGAAGAATTCGTCCCCCGAGGCGTTGATCATGAACTTCGGGATTTTCAGCCGCTCGCGGTCGCGGTAGTTGTAGGGGTCCTCGATCTTGAGCGCGGCTTGATATTCGGGTGTGCCGATTTTGTCCGGAAAAATGTGATGCTTGACGTAATCGTTGAGCGCGGGAGAGAAAAATCCGTAAGCCTCATAGTGATGCCGCGTGATTTGTTCCGAGTTCAGCGCGTCAATCACCATCGGAATAATCGCGATGACGCGCTTGTCCTCCAAGCCGGTCAGCCACGTCGTCCAACCGCGTTTGGAGCCGCCGGCCACGACGAATTTTTCGATTTTCAGTTTGCCCCCTTGGTCCCCCGCCAGAAGCTCCTGCATGGCATCCATCGCGCGTACCGCGCTTTTGACCATCGCCAGCCGCACGAGCCACGTTTCGTCCTTGGTGTCTATGAATTTGATCCGCGAGTAGGCGATGAGATCGTCCTCGGAACGTCCCTGGTCCTTGGAGTCGGCGAAATAAAGGGGCTGATTCGGAACCTGACCCAATTCGGCAACGGGCGTTGCTGTATCCATCGCCAAGGGTATGATCCGTTCGGGAGCGTTCTTCGGCGCATCATCCTTGTTGCTTCCTCCGCCGATGAAAAGGAAGCCGGTGTTGCCTTTCACCGCGTCGGGCTTGACGACGGTGAGCCAATGCTTCCAGACCGGGCGATCCACGTCCGCCGAGGAACGCCACGTCTGTGAGGTCAATTCGAGAACGAAAATTTTGTAGCCTTTTCCCGGAAGCGAATTCACCAATTTCCACGAATACGTCGGATCAGGCTTGGCGATGTAGCGGTCCAGCGCGGTCTCTTCCGCGCGTGCCGTCCCAAGCGTCAAAACCAAAAGTATAAAAAGCCCCAGTCGGCTCATGCGATTCATGATGGTTGAGCGTATTTGATTCATCTTCTTCCTCCCGGATAATTTGCTTACTCTCGCTCGATCCGCTTGCTGTGCCCGTCAGTCTTTCAGGCAATGGGTCCATTTTCAAGGTTGGCGTGAGGCTTGCGCACCAAACCGTCTTGATCTTGGCCTCCCTTGGGCGATAGAATGGCCTGTAATGGAGAGATGGCCGAGCGGCTGAAGGCGGCAGATTGCTAATCTGTTATAGGGTTGAAAAGCTCTATCGAGGGTTCGAATCCCTCTCTCTCCGCCAGATTTTTGAACCCCGGCATGAAAAGGTTAGGGGGCTTTGGGAGCCGGAGCGGGATTGGCCGCGGGAGGTTGCGCGGGGGCTGGATTCTGCGCCGCTTCGGGAGCGGGACCTCCTCCCTTCTTAAGCGCATCCACCTGAGCCTTGACGCGATCCAATCCCTCATAGTTGGGATTGCGCGTGATGATTTGGTCGTAGAGTTTCAACGCCTCGGCGGTGCGGCCTTGCTTTTGGCTGATTTGCGCGAGCCGCTCCAAACTTTGCCACGCAAGCAGGTGGCTGGGGTTGCCCGTGATGAGTTTGGTGTATTGATCGTGCGCCGAAGGGAGATCATTCAGCGCAAAACTGCTTTCGCCGAGATAGAATTGCGCCTGCGTCAGCGCGTCGCCGGTCGGATTTTTGGCGAGAACCTGTTCGAATCCCTTGCGGGCGGCTTCGTAACGCCCAAGGTGAAATTGCTTCAACGCTTCGGCGTAATCATCCTCGCCTCCGGCGGGTTTGGTTCCCGCGGTATCGGCCGGCTTGTCGGCGGGTTGCGGCGCGGGTTGCATTCCCAATTTGTTGCCAAGCGCGGCAATCTGATAACTCAAATCCTCAACTTGCTTGCGAAGCTTTTCGAGTTGCTCCCCTTGCGCGCGGATCGTCTTATCGGTGTCCGCGAGATTGGTCTTGAGTAGGTCGGTACGGCTGTGGACGTTTTCATCCAGCGTGTCGAGCCGATAATCGGTTTTGCGCTGGGTGGACGCCTGTTCCTCTTTCTGATCCTTGAGAAGTTGCTTGATCTCCAGCACGTCGCGAGCGACCAGTCCCTGACTTCCGGGAGGCTGGAGCGTCCCGCAGGCGGCCAAAGTGACAACACCCAAAATTGCGAGGGGGAGCTTTGAACTCCCCCTCAACGATTCGATGCCGATTTTTTCAAGGATGGACATGATGTTTCCTTGAGCGCGAATGGATTTAATAAACCAAGAACTGCGCCCTTCGGTTCTTGGCAAAGGCGTCTTCGGACTTGGCCATGTCGAGCGGTCGTTCCTCGCCGTAGCTGATCGTGTGCAACGATGCATCGCCGATGCCATGTTGGACCAGATACGACTTGACGGCGTTCGCCCGGCGCTGGCCGAGGTTGTAGTTATATTCCACGGTCCCGCGTTCGTCGCAATGCCCCTCAATCAGGATTTGCACCCCTGCGTGGGATTGAAGCCATTGGGCGTTGCCGTCCAGCGTCTTTTGCGCGGAGGAATCCAAATCGGAGCTGTCGAAAGCGAAATGAACCATCGCCAGATCGTTGATCATTCCACGCGGATCTTGGCGGAGAGGCTCAACTTCCGGGAGACCGCCGTTGGCGTCGGCGACTTTGGATCCGTCTTTTCCGCCGTTGGCGTCAACGACGTCGGGGGGCGGGGGAAGACCGGTTATGTCGCCATTATGAATCGAGGCGAGGTTGGCGACCTTCGGCCTCCAGAACTGCCACCACTTTTCGCGGGGCTTGCCACTGGCGCATCCGGCGGGACCCAGCATGACAGCGAGTCCCAACAGGGCGAACATCAGCGGAGAAAGGGAACGGGAGCGGTTAAACATCGGGAGTTCCTCCTATGCAACGATGATTTTGGAATTTTGAGGTTCGGAGGGAATCTTGAGGCAGGCCTGGGCGATCCCTCCATGGAACCTTGCTACGATGACTTTAACTTATCTCGCCCGAGAACGCCAGCAAAAAATCGAATGTAAATTTTTCGCGGGAGCGAAATCGTTTCGGGAGGCGGGTCGTATGAAACGAACCGGGCCGTTTGACCCGGTCGTTCCATTTTGACCCGGTCTCCCAAATCCCTATTGTCGGTTAATGATGATCCTTGCCTTTTTTGTCGTCCTTCTTTCCTTTATCGCTGGAGTGTTGTTGCGAGGGTTTCGACTGATGCTGAGGCTGAGCGTGTTGTTCTTGACGCGGTTGTTCAGTCGCGCGGTGTTCCTCATGCCTCATGTCGCGTTCTTCATGGCGCATTTCGCGGTGATCGCCTTCGCGTCCACGGTGCGACTCCATACGCTCCCTCTCATGTCTGCGACTGAAATCGCCGTGCTCAAATTCGTGCCGCTCGACGCGCCAATGCTCCGCCAGATGGGGTTCCAGCCAACATCCCCGTCGCCAGCGCCAATGCCCTTCGTTGAAACACCAATAGCCGTCCACCCAAACGAATCCCACGGTCGGGCAAATGGGTTGGACTTCGATGATGGGCACGGGCGCAACCCCGACGGCCAGCGCCGGACCGGCGTAAATTTCGCCCCAAACCGGAGCCGGTAGCGGCTCAATGGCGACTCCCGGAGCCGAAACAGTTACGCCCGGCCACGAGATGTAGCATCCGCCCAACAGAATCGGCATCGCCAAGACAATCGGCCAGTAATATGATCGGAATTTTTTCATGATTTTTCTCCTCTTCAGCAATCTATACTAAAGCATTATTACCTTATCGGATGAATCTTTCAATTCTTATGTTCTTTCTCCTTGTCCTTGTCCTTATCCTTTTTCTTTCCTTTGTCGCTGTCTTTCTTCCCCTTGTCCTCCCCTTTGTGTTCCGACTGCTGGGGTTGAGACGACTGTGGGTGTTGCTCACCCTTTCCAGTTTCCTCTTTGCCTTTCTCCTTATCCTTGCCCCCCTTCTTCTCCCCCTTGCGTTCGGAAGGTGGAGGCTCGGAGGGCGGCGGATTTTGTTCGCCTTTGCGAGTATCCTCCTTGCCTTTCTCCCGGCCCTTGCCCCCCTTCATTTCGCCCTTATGCTCGGAGGGTTGAGGTTCCGAGGACGGCGGATTTTGTTCGCCCTTGCGAGTATCCTCCTTGCCTTTCTCCCGGCCCTTGCCCCCCTTCATTTCGCCCTTATGCTCGGAGGGTTGAGGTTCCGAGGACGGCGGATTTTGTTCGCCCTTGCGAGTATCCTCCTTGCCTTTCTCCCGCTCCTTTCCTCCCTTCATGTCTCCCCGATGTTCGGAGGATTGAGACTCGGATGATTGCGGGCGCTGTTCATTCTTTCGAGTTTCCTCTTTGCCTTTTCCGCTTTCCTTTTTGGTCCTATCATCCCGACGCTCGGACTGTTGAGGTTGGGGCGACTGTGGAGCCTGCCGGTCCTTCCGCATTTCCTCGCGACGTGGTTCCTCGCGCTTCATATCGCGGTGTTCATCGCGATGTTCCTCCCGCATGTCCCGGTGATCCTCGCGCCGCTCTTTTTCAATTTGGCGGTGATCCTCCCGACGTTCCATATCCCGAGCACGGTGTTCCTCGTGACGCTCATGTCCGGCCCGAATATGGCGCTCGCTTTCCCACTCTTTGACGCGATGAGGCTCAAGCCAGCATCCTTTTCTCCAATGCCAACGTCCCCCTTCCATTTCCCACCAGCCGTCCACCCATGCCCAACCCACGACGGGGCAGACGGGTCTGACTTCGATGATGGGAGCCGGAACAACGCCGACGGCAAGCGGAGGACCGGAGTAAAATTCTCCATACACGGCCGGCAATGTTATTTCCACATGCACGCCCGGTTCCTCGATGCGCACGCCTCCGACCCACAGGTGTCGTTCATGTTCCCATAATTCGACGCGATGAGGTTCCAACCAACATCCGTTTCTCCAATGCCATCGTCCCCCATCGAGCACCCACCAACCATCCACCCAAACTAGCCCGACGGCGGGCATTTGGGGTCTAACTTCAACAATGGGAGGGGGTGCCACGTTGACCGCCAGCGGGGGACCGGCGTAATACTCGCCATAAACGGGAGCGGGCAATTGCGCTTCCACTTTCGCGCCCTCCGGCGCGACATATCCCCCGGAAGGGGCCGCTCCCCCGATAGGGCTGGTCGTGATATAACAACCGCTCAACAGGAGCGTTGAAACCGCGATGATCGGACGCCAGTATTCTCGTAAGATTTTCATGGTTTGATCTCCTTTTCAGCGCTTTCCCCCCCAACTACGCTCACTTATCGGAATATCCTCCCCGAATGTCCAGCGCAAAAGCTCCGGGCAAGGAGTTCCTCCTGCCCGTAGAGACACGACCACCGGCCAAAAGTTCCATTGTTTGACCAAGATAGACCCTTTACTTTATTGGTAATTTTTTTGGACCTTCAGCCGCCGCTGGATTGTCGCAAACGGATCGGCGGGACCTCTGGCCGGGTCCACGTATCGCGCCAAATCGCGCAGGGCTATCACGGTGAAATTCTTTTCCTTTAGGAAATTCATATACGAATCGAACATTGTCGGATCGGTGTTGACCCAAGGATGCTCGCTATCGGGGACACCGTGGAATTGGAGGACGGCGATTTTCCCTTTGGTTGCCAACGCGGCGGCCATCTGAAAATTGGTCATCGTCCACGCCGGGCGGGCATCCCCCGCCGAGGGAATCAACAGCGGATGGTCGTCGTAGGGCGTATAGGCGCTTCCCTGCCCCTTGTCGTAGGGATATTCCGGCGCGCCGCCGCGCCGCGCCCAGAGATAGCCCTTTTGCTGAATAACTTTCAGCGCATGAATGTGAATGTCATTGCCCGGATAAGCGAAGCTGACCGGACGCGGGATTCTGTGCGCTTCGCATTGCTTTTCGATGAACTCCAAATCGGCGAGAAATTCCTCGTCGCTCTGTTTGCTGACTCCCTTGTGGTTGCGCGTGTGATTGCCGATCTCGAAACCCATGTCGTTGAGAGCCTTGATTTCCTCCCACGTCATGTAGTGGGTTTTGTCGGTCGTGAAAGTGAATCCCTCGGTGATGAAAAACGTCGCGCCGAAGCCAAGTTTTTTCAGAAGCGGCCCGACGGTGGTCGCGTGCGATTTGACCGAATCGTCGAAGGTCAGGACGACAAGACGGTCGGGGATCGGCTGAAGCTCGGCGGCGCGGGAGACCCTTGGGAGGAAGAGCAAGAGCAAGATTGAGAGCAAGAAGTTGGATTTCATTTTCATCATGAATTGACCTTGCCTTATGCGGAATTCTCTGCGAACTCTGTGCCTGTGCGTTGAAATTGGCTTTCTTTAACGCAGAGGCGCAGAGATCGCAGAGCATTTTGAGCCGCCTTCATCTAACCCTTCCCAATGTTTTTTCTCACCATCGCGACAAATGCTTCGGCATGTTCAAGCATTTGCTCGGCCCTTTCGCGGGAAACCTCGAACATCTCCCGATAGTCGGAGCGTTGTCGAAGCTCGAAAGCTTCATGCAACCAACCGGAAAATTCCCTGTCGAAAATTTTCGACTTAATGAATTCCCGATCAAACAAGCCGATGGCTTGCCCATGTTTGGACGTTCCCAACCCGAGTTGGGCCAAAAGGGCAAGAACGGCGTAGAACATCGCGTAATAAGAGCGGTTGACCGACTCACGGAAAAAACGGCCGTCAAGCGCCAGTCGGGAAACTTCCAAACTGTCGGAAGCTTGCTCGATCCGATAGGCGACCAGCGCCCGAAGTTCTTCGCTCACGCGGCGATCCCTTCACGGCGGATCGTCCGGACCAGAACGCTGACGGAACAGGGGCCGCTTTCAAATTCCTTCTCATCATATGTCACCGTCGAAATCAGACGGTCATGCTCAAATCCGACCCGCCAAGCGGTTCGCATGACTTGGCGATCCTTTTCTTCATCCAAATCGTGCAAGACAACGCAGACGTCCAGATCGGAACTCTCCCGCGCGGTTCCATTCGCGCGAGATCCAAAAGCCCAAAGCTTTGCCTCGGGATATTGTCCGCGCAACTGACGGGCGAATAAGTCCAAGATGGTCTTGTCGCGTTCGGACATCATTTTCGTACTTGTCCTACTCCCATTTCAAGATCGTAAAACGTCTGAATCAACCGATTCATCCTCGGAATGACATCATGAAACGGCACGAGCGAATCGAGAAGTTTGCCTCGGCGATAAATTTTCGCCGCTTTGCCGCTGGCGACGACGCCCAGATCCGCCTCGGCGGCTTCGCCCGGACCATTCACGTAGCATCCCATGACCGAAATTTTCAGCGGCGTGGTGAGCTTCTGGTTCGTCGCCTCCAGTTCGAGCGCGATCCGCGCTGTGTCGAAACCAACGTCCTCGCGTCCGCAAGTCGGACAGGCGACGACCTCCACGCCAAACCGCCGCAGACCAAGCGACTGCAAGATTTTGTATCCCGTCCGAATCTCCTCAACCTTTTCCTCGGTCTTGCGCGTGGCGATGCTGACGCGAATCGTGTCGCCGATGCCGTCGAGCAAAAGCGCGCCGATCCCGACCGACGATTTGACCGCGCTGTTCTCATGCGTCCCCGCCTCGGTCACGCCGAGATGAAGCGGATAATCGCATTGCGCGGCCAAGAGGCGATACGCGCGCACCATCAACGGCACGTTGCTCGATTTGACCGAGATGATCGTCCTTGTGAAGCCGTGGCTCTCCAAAATTTCAATGTTGCGCAGGGCGGAATCCACGAGCGCCTCGGCGGGATAGCCCTCTTCGGGCGGCATCAAGATTCCCTCCGAAACGTGCGCGCCGTATTTTTCGGCGATGTCCTTTTCGAGCGAACCCTGATTCACGCCGACGCGGATCGGCAGATCGAATTCATCGGCGCGCGCGATGACGGCGCGGATGTTTTCCTCGCTCCCGATGTTCCCCGGATTGATCCGAATTTTATCCACGTAAGGGGCGGATTCGAGCGCGAGACGGTGGTTGTAATGAATGTCGGCGACGAGCGGCACGGGGCAATTTTTGCGAATTTCGGGAAGCGCCTGCGCCGCTTTCTTCGTGTCCACCGTCACGCGCATGATCTCGGCCCCCGATTCGGCAAGATATTTAATCTGCGCGATCGTCGCCCCTGCGTCGGCGGTGTCGGTCGCCGTCATGGTTTGGACGCGGATCGGGTTGTCGCCGCCGATGACGAGCGCGCCGAGTTTCACCTCGCGCGATTTCCGTCGCGGGGCGATCAGATCGGGACGGGTCAGGGTTTGGGATGACATGGAAGGGATGCTTTATCTGAAATGCTCTTCGCCTTGGATTTTAACATAATGTCCCTTCGATGCACGGAATAATTCTTCCTGAACTTTACCGCCAAGACACGAAGACAGAAAGAAGAAGAAGGAGAGAGAGATACGCTCAAAACATCCTAATTTCTTCTTGGTGTCTTTGTGCCTTGGTGGTGAAAAATCCGGCGCTTACGGCTTCACTCGTAAACTTCCCAACCCCGCGCGGCGTTAGGCGTGGCGGTCGGCGTGACGACGCTGACGCCGAGGATCAACGGCGAGCCGAACGCCGTTCCGTTGTTCTGCATGTCAAACCGCAAATTGCACAATCCCGGCGCGGACGGAGCCTGCAAGACCGCCGAGAAGATATACGTCTCCCCCGGCGCGACCGTCTGACCCGAAACAATGTTCAGTTGCCCCGCCCCGATCATCCCGCAGGAATCGGTCGTGACTTTGAGCGAGTAGCCCGCGAGCCGGTCCCAAGTCGTGTTGCCGGTGTTCCGCATGTAGATTCCCACGGTCCCGTTCTGGTTCGTGGTCATCTGCGCCGGAATGGTGTGGTTGGCCACGACCGCGTCGTCGCACAAGGTCGTCGAGGCGATGAACAGGTCGTCCACGCTGATCGTCGTGGCGCGGTCGGGGTTGGAGTTGCTGTCGCCCGTAAGCGAATCGGTGGCGCGAATATAAATCACGTACGGCAACGACGCCGGAAGCGCGAACGTCTGCGGCGCGTCGTCGTCCGCCGTTTTCGTCACCGTCAACATCGGCGTCCAAGCGAAGTTGTCGGTCGAATAACTGAAAATGAAATCATCCTGTCCATTCGTGTTGGTGCCATGGAATCCCTCGATGGAGAAGGTGTGGGCGTTGGTTGCAGGAGTGATCGGTATCGTCCATTTGTGTTTCAATTGCCAATGCGTTCCGTTGCCGTCGCCGATGTCGGTAAAGACCTCCGTGATCGTCTCATAAGTGTTGTCGCTCGCCAGCGTGGCCGTGTAATCCCCCGTTACCGTTCCCGTCACGGGCAGATCGCCGCTGGCCCGATTGATGAATGGTCCGGGGACACAGGGGGTTGGGGTTGGCGTCGCGGTTCGGATGGGGGATGGCGTCGCAGTCCAAGTGGCGGTTGCAGTCGCCGTTCTAGTCGCCGTCGGCGTGGGGGTGGCTGTCGGCGAAGAGGTCGCCGAGCTTGTTGAGGTGGGTGAGGAGGTTGCTGTTCGGCTCGAGGTGGCCGAGACAGTTCGCGTTGCAGAGTAGGTTGTCGTCCGGCTCGCGCTCAACGTGGGCGAGCGGGTCGGTGTCCTCGACGAAGACCGAGTCGGGGATGAGCTTGCCGATTGTGTCGGCGTTCGCGTGGAGGAACGGGTTGGGGATGGCGTTACCGTCCTCGTCGGGGTCGTAGTTGCCGATGGGGTTGCCGTCGCCGTGGGCGTGGCTGTCGGCGAGGAGGTCGCCGTTCCCGTCGGAGTTCGCGTTGAGGAATGGGTTGGAGACGGCGTTCCGGTTCTTGTCGGTGTCAAAGTTGCCGACGGTTCTGATGGGGACGTGGGTGTAACGGTAGGCGAGAAAGTTGATGTCCTAGTCGGCGTGACGGTCGCGGTTCGTGTGGGAGTTGCGGTCGCCGTTCTTGTCGCCGTCGGTGTTGGCGTCGCTGTTGGCGAAGATGTCGCCGTCCGTGTCACTGTCGGCGTGGCGGTCGGGGTTGGCGTGCCGAGATTATAGGTGACATACATGCTGAACGTGTCGGTCGTGTTTTGGACGCCAGAGAGCGTCGCGGGGAAGGAGCCGTAAGCGGACTCAAAAAGAAATCCATCGCCGACCGAACCGGGAAGATAACTCGGCACGTCGGCGGAGCTATCCGTCTGCCACGAGAGCCAATACGTTCCGCTCGCAAGCGAAAGGCTCGAAGGGGAACCCGACGCGACCGGAACGTCAATCCAAGCGTTGGTCGCGGTGTTGGAGGTCGAGGGACATTCCCAAAGAAGATTTTTCGTCGCGGCGTCGTCGTAAATGCCGAGCCGGACGTTTCCCGCCGCCGTGTGCGAATAAAACGAAACGCCATTGACCGCCGCGAGCGTCGGGATCGAAACCTTGGTCCCCTTGACCGCCCCCTTGTGCGACGAGCCGACCTTGACGACGTTCCCCGGTTGTTCGTCCATCCCGAACCAAACGTAGCCGAGCGACGTGTTGCCGACGGAACTTTGGCAATAAAGGTCGCCGTAAAGATTGGGGTCGTTCGGCGGGACGGCGTTCGTTCCGTCGGCGGGATAGCAACTGTAGCCGCAACTTCCGGTGGCGAGTTGGAGCATTCCCACTTCGGTCGGGAGCGCGGCTCCGGCTCCCAGCTTGACCTTGTAAATCCGCGCCGGATGGGTGTGGTCGCTTCCGAGAATGGCGAACCCTCCTGCCGTGTCAATGACGCCGGTGGATGCCTCGCGGTCCCCGGCATTGAGCGCGAGCGAACCGACGACGGTTGGCGCGGCGGCCCCCGCCCCCATGTCGAACTTGATGACGTGCGGGGCGGAGGTGTAGGTCGCGCAGTAGCCGTAGCCGTTGGCCGGATCGAGCAGGACCGCGCCGATGTTGTTCTCTCCGACGGCGAAGGAGGCCGCGCCGATCCGCGTCGGGAGGGCGGCTCCCGCACCGAGCGCGACCTTGATGACCATGCCCGCGTTGTTTCCCGCCGTGGCGAAATAGGCGTAGCCGCCGGCGGTGTCAATCGCGCATCGGCGGATCGCGTTTTCGCCGGAATTAAGCTGGAGCGAGCCGACGCGCGTCGGGAGATTGTCGCCGACCCCCGGCGCAACCTTGACGACAATCCCGGGCGACGTGCCGCAGGCGATGTAAAGATAATGATTCGCCGGATCGGGATCGGTCGTGTCCATGACCATCCCCCAAGACAGGTTTTCCGAAGGGGGGCCGGAACTGAGCGACAGGTAGCCAAGATAGGTCGGTGGCGTCGCGCCCGACTCCATCCGGACCTTGATGATCCGGCCCGGCCCGCCGGTGTTGCCGAGATAGGCGTAGCCGGTAGTCGGGTCATAGGCTCCGCCGATCAGGTTACTGGTTCCGGTGGCCTGAGCCGCGCCGATTTCGACCGGAAGCGCGCCGTTGAGGTCAACTTTGACGATCCGCCCCGGATTGATCGCCCCCGCGGTCATGAAAAGCGCGTAGCCGGTGTTGGGATCGTAGAGCGCGTTGTAGAGATGGCTGTAATTGACGTCGCTCAGGATGAGATGACCTTTGTCTCTCATTCCGCCGTGGAGGTAGATGGTCGTGCCGGGGACGGTGATGCCGGCGGTGTCGGCGAAGCCGGACGCGCAAAGAAGAAAGAGAACCAAACGCAAGGGCGCAAAGACGCCACGGCGCAGTGAGGGAACGGAACTCCCCTTCGCGTCTTTGCGCCTTGGCGTCCTTGCGTTGAATTCCGGTGAGAACAAGGCCATTCAAAACCCGTTTCGCAACGAACAAGATGATTCAGAGTATATTTCGCGCAAACTCAAACGACCACTTTAATCACGCGGTTGGGGCCGGCAAGTTTGATTGCAAAGCGCGGCGATGTTTCGATAGGCTCTCCTGCGCCGCCTCATTCGCGTCGAAATTTTATCGCCCATGCCGAAATTCTCCAGTCCGCGCAAAATTCCCCTGATTCTCGTGATCGGATTACTTGTCGCCGTGTGGCTTTTGATTTTGTCCAGCGGTTGGATTTCGCGTTTTCTGACCGACTGGATGTGGTTCGATTCCGAGGAATTCGGTGTCGTCTTCCGCCGCGTGATTTTGATCCGCTGGGGAGTCGGAGCCTCGATGGGACTTCTTTCCTTCCTGATTCTGTATGGCAACGCGCACTGGGGAATCAACCACAGCCAAGAACCGGCGCTGGTCTTGCCGGCGGAGATGACGCAGGGGACATTCGGCAGAATCGTCTCGCGGTTTTCCATGCGGCGGTTCGTTTTCTTCTTTTGCGCGCTCGTGGCGGTCGCGCTCGGCTGGGCGGCATCGGAATGGTGGGAGGATTTCACTCTCTTTCATTACGGCGGCGATTTCGGATTTGAAGATCCGTTGTTCCGCAAAGACGCTTCGTTTTACGTTTTTGCCCTGCCGGTTTTGGACCACCTCCGCCATTTGGCGTGGGGATTGGTTATAGTTTCCGCGTTGCTTAGTTTTGGAATTTATCTCGCGCGCGGAGCGTTCGTTATTCCTCTGGTGGAAATCGAGGGAAGACTTTTTCCGAGAGGCGTTCGGATCGCTCCGGCGGCGCGGTGGCATTTGACGCTTCACGGATCGTGCGTGTTGATCCTGCTTGCCGTCGGCTTTTATCTGGGACGGTTCGATTTGCTCTACGAACGCAAGCCGACCTTCACCGGACCCGGCTACGCGGAAGTTTTTGGAACGCTTCCCCTCCTGACGATTGAAGCATTGACATTGCTCGCGGCCTCGGTCGTTTTGATCGTCGCCGTCGAGCGCGCGCGATGGCGTTGGCTCGTCATCATGGGGATTTTGGTCCTCATCTCCCACGGTCTCACGACGATTTACCCCCTTTTGCTCCAGCGTTTCAGCGTCCTGCCGAACGAACTGAATTACGAGCGGGATTACATCGGGCATCACATCAAGGCGACGCGCTGGGCTTTCGGACTGGAGAAAATGGAGGAGCGCTCGCTCGCCGGAGACGACCGGCTCACGCAGGCCGACGTCGAGGCCAATCGCGCCACGATCAACAACGTCCGTCTTTGGGATCACGAGCCGCTCCGCCAGACGTTCAGTCAAGTGCAGGAAATCCGCACATATTACGATTTTCCCGCAGTGGACAACGATCGCTACGTAATCAACGGCGAATTGCGCCAGACGATGCTTTCGGCGCGCGAACTTCTCACGGCGAATCTTCCCAACCGGACGTGGGTGAACGAAAAATTGATCTACACACACGGCTACGGTGTCGCGCTCGGTCCTGTGAATCAGGTGACGTCCGAGGGATTGCCGGAACTATTCATCCAAGATTTGCCTCCGAAGTGGCGCTATCCCGAACTCAAGATCGAGAGGCCGGAGATTTACTTCGGCGAATCCAGCCGAAGCTACGTTTTTGTGAAAACGAAGACGAAGGAGTTCGATTATCCGTCGGGGAACGAAAACGTTTCGAGATATTACGACCGCAATTGCGTCGTGGTTGATCCGGGAAATTCGCCGCTCAAGCCCGGCCAAATCGTGAGCGAGACTCAAGCGCTCGAAACTCAGAAAAGTGCGGGGGGGCAATTCAAATTCAAACCGCGCGGCGGCGTCGGCATCGGCAGTTTGCTGAAGCGGCTTCTCTTTGCGGTTCGATTGACCGACATCAAAATTTTGCTTTCCTCCGATTTCACTTCGGAATCGCGGATTTTGCTGAGTCGGAACATTAGGGAGCGCGCCGACCGCGTCGCGCCGTTTCTCGCCTACGACGAGGACCCCTACCTCGTCATTCACGAAGGCCGCCTCCTTTGGATTCGGGACGGCTACACCCTTTCGGATCGTTTCCCTTATTCTCAACGCTTCGGACGGATCGGCAATTATCTCCGCAATTCGGTCAAGGTCGTCATGGACGCTTACGACGGCTCGATGACGTTTTACGTCGCCGATCCTTCCGATCCGATCATTCAGGCGTGGTCGCGGGCGTTTCCGGGAATGTTTCACGCGCTCAAGGAAATGCCGACCGAATTGCGCGCGCATTTGCGCCACCCGGAGGATTTCTTCGCCATTCAGGCGCGCGTCTTTGCGACCTATCACATGGAGGACCCGCAGGTCTTCTACAACCGCGAGGACGAATGGGAAATTCCGCGCATTGACGGGAAGAAGGGGAAAACCGAGATGACCCCTTACTACACGATCATGAAATTACCGGGCGAGGAAAAGGAGGAATTCATTCTGATGCTCCCATTCACGCCGAGGGGCAAGGATAACTTGTCGGCTTGGATGGCGGCGCGAAGCGACGGCGAAAATTACGGACGGCTGGTCGTTTATCGCTTTCCCAAGGGAAAATTGGTCTTCGGTCCGAACAATTTGGTCGCGCGGGTGAATCAGGATGAAACGATTTCGCCGCAATTGACGCTCTGGGGGCAACAAGGCTCCGAGGCGCATCTCGGAACCTTGCTGGTTATTCCAATCAAGGAGTCGCTCATTTACGTTCAGCCTCTGTATTTGCGCGCGTCATCGGGAAGCATTCCGGAATTGAAGCGCGTGATCGTCGGCTATGAAAGCCAGATTGTCATGGAGCCGACGTTGGAACTCGCGTTGGAGCGGATTTTCTCGGCTAAAAACATTCCGTCTGTTTCTTCTCCCAATCCTACTCCTTCTCTTTCTCATACTCCTTCTCCAACCGCATCCAACCTCGCCGATCTCATCTCCTCCGCCAAAGCGAGCTACGAGGCGGCGGAAAAAGCCGCGCGAGAGGGAGATTGGGCGCGCTATGGCGAAGAAATGAAACGCTTGGGCGCGGCGCTGGAAGCGCTGAGTCGAGTGAAATCGGAACAAAAGTAACCCGCGATAAGCTGTTTACCCGGGTCTCAACAGCAATTTATTCCTACTTTGTCTCCAACCCCAACTTCTTCAGCTTAGGCGCGATCACGACGCGGCAGTAGCCGTAATTGGGATTGCGGTTGTAGAAATCTTGATGGTGTTCCTCGGCGGGATAGAACGCGCTGAACTTCGTGATCTCGGTGACGATGGGGTTGGCGAATTTTTTATCATCGGTCAGTTTTTTCTTCACCGCCTCGGCGACCTTTTTCTGCTCGTCGGTGTGGTAGAAAATCGCCGAGCGATATTGCGTGCCGACGTCGGCTCCTTGGCGATTGAGCGTCGTCGGGTCGTGAAGCTCGAAGAAAAACTCGATCAGCTTTTCGGTCGGCAGGATTTTGGGATCGTAGGTCACTTCGGTCGCTTCGGCGTGCCCCGTCGTTCCCGCGCAGACTTGTTCATAGGTCGGGTTCTTGACCGTTCCGCCGGAGTATCCCGACTTGACCGTCTCGACCCCCTTGATCCGCTGGAGCGCGGCCTCGACGCACCAGAAACATCCCCCGGCGAGCGTGATCGTTTCCAATTTCTTTTCCTCCTTCTTGGCGGGTTCGGTTTTCGGAGTCTCGGCGGACGAAACGATCCGCGCGGACAGAAGGGCGAGGACAAGACAAAAGCTGGTGAAGTTCGATTTCATGGTCGGATTATACACCACCAAGACACAAAGACACCAAGAAGAAGACACAGATTTCACGCATGGCACGGATGATCAAATTAATAATGGAAATCGGAGTTGTCTCCGGAGTGCTCGCTTTTTCTTGGTGTCTTTGTGTCTTGGTGGTGAAGCCCATCTCAATTCAATCCCCGCATCGCCGAGGTGATCGTGATCGCCGAGGCTCGGAGGGCGGGGATGAGACCGGAGAGAATTCCGACCATCGCGCCGACCGCGACCGCCATGAGATAGCTCGTCGGCCAAATTTGAAAATGGCGGATGAAGCCCTGCGTGAATTGTTCAAGGTCGGTGTTGCCCAGCACAAAGGCGAAAAGACACGCGATCGCCCCTCCCAAAAGGGAAATGAAGGCCGCTTCTCCGAGGATCAGGAGCAAAACCGTTCGGCGCGGATAGCCCATGGATTTCAGGATCGCCACCTCGCGCAGACGCTCGCGGATCGTCATGGACATCGTGCTGGCCGTGACGAGAAGCATCGTGAAAACAATGACGACGATGATGGAGCCGAGGAGCATTTGGACGTTGCCCAGCATGGAAACGAAACTGAGGCGGAAGGCGCGCTCGGTTTCGGTGGTGGTCGGCGCGGCGCTGTTGCGGAACGAGGTATCCACTTCTTTCATCACGGCGGGAAGCGCCTCTGGCGCGTCGGCGATGGCGACGTAAGTCCCGCAAATTCCCTGCTTGCCGCAGACTTCGTCGAAATAATCCCAACGCATGTAAAGAAGTTTGTTGTCCTCGGCATAATCGAATGAGCCGACGATTTTAAGGGGAATGTCAGTTCCGAATTGGGGGGTCGTCAGCGTGATGAGATCGCCGACTTGAAAGCCGAATTTTTTCATCAGCGATCGCTGGGCGACGGCCCCGTTCTTGTTTTCGCGGAAACCCTTTTTCGTCTGCTCGTCGGTTTCAAAGTCGGGATAAACGTTCCAAATCTCGTCCGCATCGGTGGCGAAGCTGGGAAAGAAATTTTTCGGCTCCTTGTAGATTCCCGCGACCCATTGCATCGGCACGATTCCCTTGACGTGCGGAATTTTCCGGATCGTGTCGCGGTAGGAAATCGGTAGGCGATCCCCGAGCGCCGTCGCGCCATGCGTGATCAAGCGTAGGTCTCCCTTGCCGAGCGCGGGAGGATTGAGAAGCGTGTTCAGAACCGACCGCAAGACGATGAGCAAAAAAAGCGAAAAACCGATGCTAAGGACGGTCAGGATGGAACGCCGCTTGTTGCGGAACGAGCTTTTGACGATGAAACGGGTGAACGTCATGAGGGTTGATTCTCGCGTTTTGCGATGGCCTCCAACGCCTGATTGAGCGGCGGCAAGTCTTTTTGGATCATACAACCAAAGCTCTCCATCTCAAAATAAATTCACCACAGAGACACAGAAAGGAATCCGGTTGAATAAGAGTGATTGGAAAATGCGGAGCCTACGGAAAAGAGAATGAAAGCCCAGCCGATGCAAAGCGACACCGATGACCTCATCATGAAATTCCGCGCATTTTTCGGAACGACGAAAGAGAACCGGATCCCTCTCTGTGTCTCCGTTGTGAATTTCTTGGTTTGAAGACGACGTTTGCTTAGATTGCTTCATTATTTCATCTCATATCCGTATGAACGCCTTCTTACGGTAAAGCCATAGGCAAAAGAGCCAAAGCGTGAACGTCGCCAGCGCGGACTCGGCAATCGGCATGTAGGTTCCTGCCGTGAAAAACTTTTTGTCACTGTGATCTTGAAGGGTATCCACCAACCACTGATTCCCGATCCCCCCTTTGACGGCCAGATCGTGCGCCCAAGCGGTGAACGTTCCCAAATGCGTCCGCCAAGTCTCCTCGACCCATCCCTTGAAAAGATAGGACATGACATACATCGCCACCGAGTTCATGCCGACGATCAAAAGGGGAAAGGTCCATTTGCGGAATCCTTGAATGTCTATGATCCAGAGGAATGCGGCGAGAATGAGGAACGCCCAACCTGCGCTGAAAATCGCCCACGAAGGCGTCCAAATGCGCTTGACGATCGGGCAAAGCGACCAATGCCAGTCCCAATAAGGCCAAGTGTTGCCGTCCACCGCCAAGCCCAGCGCGAGGCAGATCACCCCGCGGAGCGCCAGACGGCGGAATTTGGCAGTGAGAGAGAGGGGCCCGCGAATCATTTCTCCGGCCATGATCCCCATAAGAATCGTCGCCGCCGAGGGAATAAAACTGAGAGTTTGATAGCCGCCGCCGTTGAACTTGAAAGGATTCGTTTTGACGATTCCATTTTCCCCGACCACCGGGAATCCCCCGTCCATCACGGGTTGGCGCGGAAAGAGATTTAGAAACCAACGATCAAACGCTCCGGCGGGATTGAGATATTTATTCCAATGCGCCGCGAACCCGGTGAATTTGTTCCAATCGTTCGGCACCCCGAGGTTAAGGGCGACGTCCGCCCCTTGGAGCGGCCAGAACGCAAACAGCGCCCAATAGCCGAGGAGAAGGGCAAGAAGCGCGGCCATTTGAACACGAAAATTTTTCCCCAGCAGAAGGAACACGAAGGCATATCCCAAGCCGATCTGCGAGGTCACATCTTCAAAAGTGTAGTTGGTTCGGTAGCTGTGGTTGGAACGGAGAAAAACGCCGAGAAAGGTCAAGACGAACGCGCGAAAAAGGACGTGGCCGGCGGTGCGGAGCGCGCTGTCCCCCTTGCCCTTCCGCGCCGCGTAAGAATAGGGCATCGCCACGCCGACGATGAAGGTGAACGACGGTTGAATCAAATCCCAAAATCCGCATCCGGTCCACGGCGCGTGGCTGAATTGGTAGCCGATGAAATCCCAGATTCGGTTCCCCTTGAAGTGATGCGCGACGCGGTCGAGGTTGAGTCCGTCCGAAACCATCCAAAGCATGACGAATCCGCGATAGGCGTCGAGCGAGACGAGGCGTTGCGGGGCGGGTTGTTCTTCGAGCTGGGGCATGAAACTTTTTTCGGGCGGAGTCTTCCGTCACGGGATGCTATAGTGCCCGCCGAACGGATTCGCTGTTCCGCCAAATTGTAGGATTATCGCGGAATCGGGGATCAGAATCAATTTGATCCTGATTGTTCCGGAATGGTCACCACCAAGACACCAAGACACCAAGTTCCAGACGCGGAGAGAATTCGACCGACGGTTTCGGCAACGACGACTGTTGGTTGGTTTTTTGCGTCGTTGACGATCAGTCTGATTCTCTATTGGCCGTCGCTCAATTCCTTTTTTCTCGGCGACGACATTTCCAACATCGCCAACGTCGCGCCGCAACTCGCCAAGGGTTGGCTGGACGCCTTCCGCCCAATCTCCAACGGATTTTTTCGTCCCGCGATCTTGTTGACGACCCGCGCGCTCGTTGTCGCGTGCGGCCTGAGGCCGATCTTCTTTCATCTCGCCTGCCTCATTCTTCATTCGCTCGTTTGCGTTTTGACCGGATTTCTGGCTCGGTGCGTCTGGAAAGAATCATTCCTCGCGGCGTGGTTGGCCGTCGGATTGATGGCAAGTCATCTGGGGGCTTACGGCGTTGCGACAAGAATCTGCAACATCGGCGAGCCGCTTTTGGCTATCGGTTTCATCTCCGGGTTGCTGGCGTGGGATCAATGGTTGGAGCGCGGAGAAAAAAAATGGCTCACCGCAACGGCATTCGGTTTCGCGTTCGCGCTGGCCTCGAAGGAAACGGGGATCATGTTTCCAGCATTGATGACGCTTTGGGTTTTGTTCTCTCGTAGAGACGCCCCGGCGGGGCGTCTCCATGCGGAAGATGAACGCCAACCGGAGACGCCCCACCGGGGCGTCTCTACTGGGGAAAATCGGAAAGATGACGTGCGTCTGGCACGGAGAATCATTCTGGTTTTCGGAGTTGCGGATTTGGTCTATGCGGGTTGGTTCGTTGGGCGGCAAAGCCAGACCGGAGCCTCTTATTCGGCGGGAGACATGGTTTCCGCGTCCCCGAAGAATTTTATCCGGCAGCTAGCCGATTATTCTTCTTCGGCCTTTCTTCCTTATCTTCATGTCATCGAACCTCCCGGCGGAAGTTGGGGTCTGTCCCATTCCGCGTATTGGGGCATCCGGTTGGTCGTTCTGATTTTCCTTCTGTTCGTCGGAGTTCGATTTGCGCTCAATTCCGCCGAAGGCCGAATGTCGTTTCTTATACTTGCTTCGCTCGTTCCTCTTCTTCCCGCCTGTGTCCTGACCGGTTCGCCGCAGGTTCGGTTTCTGTATCCCGCGTTGCCGTTTCTCTGTGCATTGCTGGGAGGATTAACCGAGCCGCGACCGTCAGGGAACGCCCAACGCGCGACATTTTTGTCATCGGACGCTCCCTCACGGTCGCGGCTCGGATGGTCCGATTGGACGGCGCTCCAAAAACTCGCGGCCTTGGGAATCGCTCTCCTCTGGATCTCCTTTGCGGTTTCCCTCTATCTCTCGCCGACCCTGATTCGGTATCGCCAAACCGCGCGCGACGTCGAACGATTCACGGCGGCCGTCCAGCAAATCGCGCCGACTTGGGAACCCGGCTCGACCGTCGCCATTTTCAACCATCCCCATCCGGGCGAAGGAGAGGCGCGATGGATTTATTCCCAACTCCTTTTTGATCTTTTCATCCCGGAAGCCAAGGCCAAGCTGGTTTTAGATGCGGAAACGCCGCAAACGCGGTATAGTTACCGTTTTGACGTCAGAGAGTTGACGACTCTTAAGAAGTGAATTTCACCGGAGCGGCGACGAACACCGACGCAAACGTGACTCCCGGAACCGAACCCCTATCCATCCTTCTAGCCTCGGCGAACTCGCAGGAAGCGGACGCGGTCGAGCAAAGTCTGCGCGAGGCGGGCGAAGGTTGGTATCATCTCAAAACCGCCTCCGCTCTGACCGACGTCTATGCCATTCTGGACAACGGCGGCTACGACGTGGCATTGATTGACTGGCGTTGCCGGGGGATGAGTTTGAATTCCATTCCCGGCCTGCGCGTCCAAGCCCCGACCACCGCGTTGATCCTACTCACTTCGCCTGAAGACACCAGCATCGAGATCAAAGCGATTCGCGCCGGATTCGAGGAATGTCTCTGTCTTCGGAACGTTCAGGGCCCCGCGCTTCGCAGTCTCCTGCGCAACGCGGCGAACCGCCGCAAACTGGCGACCGAATCGGAAACCAAATCCATCCTGCGTCGGAGGGAGCTGGAAAAACTCCTGCAAATTGACGAGGAAACCGGACTTTACAACGAAGCGCAATTCACCGACCGGCTTCACAAGGAGCTATTGCGCTCCATGCGTTACGGCAACAAATTCACGCTCGCCCTGTTTGAATTGGACGACTACCAAATCATTGCGGACACCTATGGTCCCGAAAGTTTTCGGACGGTCCTGCGGATGCTCGCCGAGATCGTGAAACACAACGTCCGTAAAATTGACGAGACGGGGCGAATTCAAAAGGCGCGATTCGGCGTTTTGTGCATCGAGTCGGCGGTTCCCCAAGCCAACGTCCTCGTCCAGCGGCTTTTGCTTCAAGTCGGCTCAAGGCCGTTGACGCTGGGATTCGGCAAAAATCTACAGGCCAGCCTCAGCTGCGGCATGATCGAATGGAGCCGTTCCATCACCGAACCGGACACGATGCTGGCCGGAGCATCCGACGCGCTTCGACAGGCCAAGGAAAAGGGAAAGGGCAAAGTGGAGGCGAAGGTAATTAAATGATCTTCCGCGCCTCGCGCCAGTCAAATTCCCCCGCGTCCCCCCAGACCAAATCCAATCGGTAATGTTGCCGGGCTTCGGCGTCGAAGAGATGCACGACGACGACGCCGTAGTCCAAAATGGTCCAGCGGGGGCTTTCGTCTTCGATCGGCTGAAAGGGGCGCAGACCCTCGGCGCGGAGGGTGTCGTGAATTTTGCGGGCGGTCGAGCGCATGTGCGAGGCGGATCGCATGGTGGCGATCAGAAAGAAATCGGCGAAGTCGGCGACGCCCCGCATGTCCAGCGCGACGATCTCCTCGGCCTTGAGATCGTCCATGATTTCGGCGACGTGCGCGGCGCGTCCTTCGGCGGTTTCCAATTCGGGGTTTTTTAATTCAATCAATCGGGTTGACTCCTCTCGTTGAATTCGGCCAGAGCCTGTTTGGCTCGGAGGTTGAGTTGTTTGCCGCGCGATTCGATATGGCGGCATTTTTGAATCAAGGTTTGGCGAAAACCCTCCTGCATATTTTCCCGCGCCAATCGGCGCATGGGTTCGATCCCCTCGTAGTCGCGTAGAGGTTCCAGCGCGTCGGCGAGAAATAAAATTTTGGCGAGCGTTCCCATCTTTGCGCCGCCGGTCGAGTGAAGCCGAACGGCCTCGGCTATGGCGGAGACGCCGTCGACTTCCGTCCAGCCGTAATCTTGGCGCGCTCGCGCGGCGGCGTGAAGCCCATGCCAAATCGCGGGAAACGGACGGTCCTCTTCGCCGATCGGCTCGCCGCGCCGCTTCATGTCCGACTCAATTTCGGATAGAGGCATATCCTTGGAAACATCATGCAACAACGCGGCGGCGGCGGCTTGGATCGGATCCGCGCCATGCCGTATCGCCAGCGCCACCGCAGTATGCGTGACGCCGAGAACATGCAGATATTTTTCCGGTTTTAATCGCCGCTGGACGTCATCGGCCAGAGCTTGGAGGGAAATTCCATCCATCACTGATTCAAAGTATAAACCCGAACGCCGATTCTGGCAAATTTTTCTTTCGACTAAAATCGGCGGATACAAAGCGAGAATCAATATCCTTGAGTCGCTGGTTCGCTTTCGATACGTTTTGAGCAGAACTGTGACCGACTCAATTCCCTCAGATGGCCTCGCTCCGGATCCACCAATGGATCCCAAAACCGCACGGCGTCGATTGAGACGCGTTTGGTTTGCAGTGGGTTCAACAGCGGCATTTGCAATGGCGCTTCTGATGTTCGGATCGAAAAATCATTGGGCGTCTTGGATTACCGATATGATGCAATCAACTACCATCAATCTACAGCCCGCACGAGCCAGATTAAGCGCGGCTTTGGGCAACGGTGTCGTCCTTCCGCTTCCTGATACGCACATCCTCATCTCAAAGACGGAACGACGATTGAGGCTGTATTCTGGGGATCGCCTCGCAAGGGAATATCCCGTTGCTTTTGGCAGAAATCCGCAGGGTCCGAAATTGAAGAAGGGCGACTATCGAACGCCCGAGGGATCGTATTTCATTTGCACGCGAAATGGGAAAAGCCGTTTTCATCTCTTTATGGGTTTAAGTTATCCAAACTCGGCCGACGCTGAAATCGCGCTCCAAAAAGGCATCATCCGAGAGTCGGACGTTTTACAAATCCGCAACGCGGAAAAAGCTCGCGTTGGACCTCCGTGGAAAACTGCAATGGGAGGGGAGATTGGGATTCATGGGGGAGGAACGAGATCGAATTGGACCGAGGGCTGTATCGCGCTGGAGAATGAGGCAATCGAGGAAATCTGGTTGGCAACCGCAAAGGGAACAAGGGTTGAGATCAAGCCATGATTAAAGGAGTCGAAAAGATGGGCGCATTGCGCAGGTCGGTCCTTCCCTCCGCGATCTCCCCGCCTCCGCGTGAGAATTCCTCTTTGTAAATTCAAAATCCATTAGCGGCTTCTTTTCTTGCTCTTGCTCTTACGCTTGCTCTTGCTCAAAATCTCGTGCGTAGGTCGGCTTTGCAAGCCGACGTCTGTCGGGCTACAAGCCCGACCTACAAGGAGAATCGGCCATGAACGTCATCGGCATTCCGACGGAAATCAAAGATCACGAATATCGCGTCGCCATCGCGCGGGCCGGGGTTGAGGCGCTCGTCCGCATGGGCAAGCGCGTCCTCGTACAGAAAGGCGCGGGAGAGGGAAGCGGGATCAAGGATGAGGATTACGCCCGGAGCGGGGCGCAGATCGTCTCGCGCGAGGAAGTCTTTTCGCAGAGCGACCTGATCGTCAAGGTCAAGGAACCGCAACCCGCCGAATACGGACTTCTGAGCGAGGGGCAAGTCGTCTTCACCTATTTTCACTTCTCCGCCGACCGCAAGCTGACCGAAGCGATGGCCGAACGGCGCGTGACCTGCATCGCGTATGAGACGGTCCAGACCGACGACGGTTCGCTTCCTCTTCTCGCGCCGATGAGCGACGTCGCCGGACGGGTCGCGGTCTCGGCGGCGATCAAGTATTTGGAGCGGCCGATGGGAGGCAAGGGAAAATTGATCTCCGGCATTCCGGGCGTCCGGCCGGGGACGGTGATGGTGCTGGGCGGCGGGATCGCCGGAACCTCCGCCGCGCGGATCGCCGCAGGATTGGGAGCCGAAGTGTTTGTGCTCGACACGAATCTTCAGCGACTGCGATTTCTTTTTGATATATGTCCGCCGAACATCCATCCCCTTGCCTCCAATCCCTACACGATCCGCGAAATTCTTCCCTCAGCGGACGCCGTGATCGGAACGGTGCTGGTTCCGGGGGGACGGACGCCGATTCTGATTTCCGAGGCGATGCTCCGCGAGATGGAGCCGGGATCGGTCATCATTGACGTTTCGGTGGATCAAGGAGGATGCGTCGAAACGGCGCGACCGACCACGCACAGCCAGCCGACGTTCATCCACGAGGGGATCGTTCATTATTGCGTGACCAACATGCCCGGAGCCGTCGCGCACACCTCGACCTACGGCCTGACCAACGCGACGCTTCCTTATCTCTGCGAACTGGCGGAAAAAGGTTGGGAACGCGCCGTGCGCGAAAATCCGGCGCTACGGCGCGGCCTGAACATCGGCGACGGAAGAATTTTCCATCCGGCGGTCGCCAAGACGTTCGGCTGGCAGGCCGAGCCGCCTCCGGCGGCGTGAAAAATATACTCCAACCATCGAAACCAGCACTAATATAGACGTTAGCGTGGATATGCAAATCCCGACGTAGAGGGCATGAGGTACATATATTAGCGTCAATCGGCGCGCGCCCGCTGGAACGCGAAACGAAATGAGAAACGGCGCGACGTATTCACCGCGGGTTTTTGCGCCCGATTCCGAAACCGCTTCCCATCCCGGCATCCAACCCTCGCTCAGGAGAATTTCATCTGGCGAATCATCGGGAAGCTCGACCTCGAACTTCGCCGGAGCGATTCTGCGGTAGCTCATGCGTTGAACTGGTTTTTGGGTTGGAGACGAATCTCGCGCTTCGTTTGCGTCGTCCATCAAAACCGGATTTTCCGGAATCCTCCGGTCAAAGGATTGACCCAGCAACGAGAAATTGACTCCCGGCCAATCCTCTCTGCGGAAAATTTCCCCGCGATAATCGAGATTTTCAAAAATGGCGACGCGCCCGTCCGTGTATATTTGCTTGAGCCGATCTCCTGAAACGGGCTTGTCGGCGAGGATATACTTGACGCCCATCAAGCCGAGCAACCGCGCGTCGGGATGCGGCGAGAACAAATTCCGATAAAAATGCCACATGAACCCCGCCCAACGCGCCGGAGGAAAGAGTCCCCCCTCATAACCCAAAATGTCCCGAAACCCTTTGACGGCGTTTAGGTCGGGTTGAAGCGACCGAACCTTGGCGGACATGGCCGAAGGGGAATCGTCCAGATAGTCCACTTCGTCCATGAGACGGAACACGCGCCAATTTTCCTTTCCTGCTCCGGGAAGGCGCGACTCGTAGCCTGCAACCTCGACGGCCCGAGCGTCGTGATACGGGAGCGACAAATCGCTCGCGCGATACCACGCCAGAGCGATCAACTGAAGGACAAGCAAACCAAAACCGAATGGCGCGATGAGGTTTTTTCGAACGCCGCTGGCCTCTTGCGACAACCAACCGATCAGGGCGTCCAAGCCCATCCCCGCCAAGAGCGCGGCGCCGATCAACGCGAGCACGAATGCCCGAGCCGGAGCGCGGAATTGCGTCACGGGAGGAAAAACGCGCCCCAACATATCGTAGATCGGCCCGTGGTCTCCCATGGCAAGAAGCCACCCGATCAAGGCGATCCCGACCAACGGCCATTTCCGCGCATCGGTCCGGCGCGAGAAAATTCCGAGCAGAGCAAGCAACAATGCGGGCTGGCCGAAGAAAATTTCCATTTCCGAATTGGGACCGGACGCGAATTCGCCTGTGGTTGGGGATACATGCAGGGACGGAATCAGGAGGGAGAGCGCCGATTTGAACGTGAGGGAACCTTGAACCATGACCTTGCGCGTCCAAAGGCTTCTCGCGGAGAGGGGCGAAAATTCCGCCATCGGGAACAGCGTCGCCGCGCCAAGTCCGAAGGCGATCACGCCTGCGATTCCATAGGCGAACAAAATCCGCGCGCGCGCGCCGCGTCCGTTCCAAAGTTGCCCCAAGAAGACGAAACCGAGCGGGATGGCGGTGTAAAAAATAAATTGCGGTTGACCCGCGAGGATTTCCAATCCCAAAGCCGTCCCCAAGCCAACTCCTTTTTTCCACCACCGCTTTCCTTCCGGTTCTTCCAAGGCGAACATCCACGCCAGCGGCATCCATATCACCGTGCGAATGTGATTGAAATGAACGACGTGGTTCACCATCGGCGCGGAAAACGCGAAGGTCATGCCTGCGAGGAGCGCGGCCAACCGGCTGAGCGCGAATCCGCGCCGCGCCAACAGAAACATGAACGCGCCTCCCATCGCGTAATGCAGAACGATGACGAGGTGATGTCCAAAGGCGAGAGGCGGAAGCAATCCCAAAATTTGCGGCGGATAAAAAATCGAGATCACCGGATCGGCGAGAAACGGAACGCCGAAAAATTTGTAGGGATTCCAAATCGGCAACCGTCCCGCCGATAATTCCTCTCGCGCGAAATGAATCAACGGATACCACCCGAACGCCGAATCGCCGTCGTAGCCCAGATAATTCGGCCACAAAAGAGGATGGCCGAAGAAGCCGAGCGCGACCCCTCCGAAGAGAGCGAGGCAGAGAAAGTCGCGCTTCGGACAACGGGGGTTCATTTTCGTTTTGTTCCCGCTCGCGGATTGGTTTTTCCGGCGAAGAGGGTGAACTCCGACGGCGGATGGGCGATCTTGATGAATGGGATCGGATCGTCCATCACGAACGTCGGTTTGATTTTCAGCGGCGGCTCGGATTTTATCCCCGCGATCCAATGATATTTCAGAATGACCTCTTCCCCTTTGACCTCGGAACAATGAATCGCGTTGAGATCGGCGGCCAATTCTCCTTCGCCCTTCAAAAACCAATTCAAGGGCTGATTCACTTTTATCAAGACGATCTTGCCCAAGTCGCGCTCAAGAGCGAGGCAATCCGGCAATCTCTGGAAACTCTGCCGCGCCGACGGCGAGAAGCAAACAATCGCGCCGATGTTGTAAAGGCCAAGATATTCCCGAATTTCAGCCGGACTCATTCCATCAATTCCGCGCTTAAAGAGAACGCCGGAATGAAATTCCGCGAAGTGGTGGCGGTCGTTGTAAAGGTTGGCGGGACCGCCGATCAGTTGGCGTCCGGTGAGTTGCGGGACAAAGGACGAAAGATACATTCCGTCATAAATGAATCCGGACTCGTCTCCCGATTCCTCAAAAAGAATTCTTCCGCTCTTGGGCGTTTCATTCGCGATCCAATCCACGACGGCTTGGATTTGCGGTGAAAATCCGGTCCGCAATCGCATGTCTGCTTTGGTCTCGGTCTGAATGAGATTGAGGAAAAACGAGCATCCGCCGAACGCCATCAACCCGCACGCAAACAATCCGCGCGGGCTGGGGAAATTTTTCAGGCGAATCGTTGAACCGAAATAACCGGCTGACAGGGCGAGAAAAAGATCGAGCGGAACCTTAAACCGCAAAGGTTGCCCTGCGCTAAGGAATCGGACGGAGGATCCGAAATAAGTCAGCAGGAAGAGCGAGGCGATGGCTGTCGCAAGAGGCACGGCTCGAACTTTGTTTCTTCCATCCTTCGTGCAAAGCTCGGCCATGCCCGCCGCTCCGCCGATCAATAGCGCGAGACGAAGACCCTTCTCGAACATGGAAGTTCGAAACGTCCAGAAGCCGGACGTTGAGAAGTAATCCTTGGCGAACACCCACGGGTCGGCGGTGGTGAAAACCGGAAGCTCCGCGACAAGCGCTGAGGAGTTATCGTCGCCCCGATGCGTCCAAAAGGGAATCAACCAGATCGAATTGACCAACGCCGAAATTAAAATGCCAAGAGCAATCCAAAACGCCGCGTGGCGACGGATGCCGCGTCGTTTCGAAATGAGCAAGACCGTTGCGGGAACGGCGAAGACGACAAGAGATTGAACATGAAGCGCGGGAAGGATGGAAATGGCGATGATCCATCCGACGCCGAGCGGGACGCCCATGCGCTCTTCCTTCGAGACGCGCCAAAAGAGCGAGAGGGTCAACAAAGCCATATACGACGACGACGGAAATCCGACCATGCCGTAGAAGAACATTTCGCGCGGGAGCGAATTCCACCAATAGGCCGTTCCCAAAAGCGCGCACCATGATCCGGCGCGGATAGCTGTCCCACTTTCCACTTCGGATTCCTCAAGAACATTTCGCCCCGCGAAAAACATGATCCAAGGAATCAACGCGACGGAAAGGAAGAGGGCAATTTTGAAAACGCGAATCGCGCCCAATCCGCGCAACACCAGCGCCACCAATTCAAACAATTTCACGCTCGCATCTTGAATCGTGTTCGACGGATATCCCGCCATGAATCGCGGATTGTAGCCCCAGAGCCGTCCGCTCGATTCCCAAAATCCCAGCATCGAGGTCAAATGATGGAAGTGCAAACCGTAGTCCTGCTCGATGAGCGGCTCGTTGTTCAGCAAGCCCCCAATGGGCTTAAAAAGCAAAACGACCGCGCAGGAATGAACGAGAAACAAACCAAGAACCAACGCCTCCGGTCGTTTTCCGATTGTGATTTTGGAGCCGATCCGCAATTTATATTGCCCCGGAGCGGAATGGACGATGGCAGGCGAAAAGGAGAATTATCTGGCCCTCGATTTCGGCGCGGAATCGGGCCGCGCCATGCTCGGCAGTTTGACCGAAGAGCGTTTGGAACTGCAAGAGGTTCACCGCTTCCCCAACGGCCCCTGCTTCGTCGGCGAGCGATGGCATTGGAACACGCTCTATCTTTTGGGCGAGTTGAAAAAAGGATTGACGCTCGCGCACCGCGCGGCGGACGGAAACTTGGCGAGCCTCGGCGTTGACACGTGGGGCGTGGATTTCGGATTGATTGACGCTTCGGGGGAGTTGCTCGCCAATCCGGTCCACTACCGCGATCCGCGCACCAACGGCATTTTCGAGCGCGCCTTCAAGATTGTCCCGCGCAAAAACATTTTCGAGCAAACCGGAATTCAGTTTCTTCAATTCAATACCCTCTTTCAGCTTTTTGCCCTGCGAGGGAGCGGTTCGCCCCTTCTCGCCGCCGCCGATAAATTGCTGATGATGCCTGATCTTTTTAATTTTTGGCTCACTGGCGAGCGAACACAGGAATATACCATCGCCACGACGACGCAATGCTACGACGCCCGTCGCGGCGAGTGGGCGTGGCCGTTGATCGAGGCGTTCGGCATTCCGACGCGATTGTTCGGTCCGGTCACCCGGCCGGGCAGGGTGATGGGCAACGTCGGCAAGGCGATCATGGAGGAGCTGAATCTCGCGGGCGAAATCGCCGTCGCGCTTCCGGCGACGCACGACACGGGATCGGCGGTCGCCGCCGTTCCGGCGCAGGGGAAGAATTGGGCCTACATCAGCAGTGGGACATGGGCGTTGCTCGGCGCGGAGACGCGCGAGCCGATCATCAACGACCGCGCGCTCGAATACAATTTCACGAACGAAGGAGGCGCGTTCGGAACCAACCGCCTTTTGACCAACGTGATGGGGCTTTGGCTCCTGCAACAATCGCGCAGGGCTTGGAGCCGTGAAGGACGCGAGTTGAGTTATGAGGAAATTTTGCAAGCGGCGGAACAAGCGACCCCTTTCGCCGCGCTTGTGGACCCCGATCATCCTTCCTTCTTCAATCCGCCGAACATGCTCGCCGTCCTCGCCGATTATTGCCGCCGCACCGCGCAATCGCCGCCGGAATCGGTCGCCGCGACGGCGCGGTGCATCATCGAAAGTCTGGCGATGAAATATCGGCTCAAAATCGAGCAACTGGAGGATTTACTTGGGCGGAAGATTGAGATAGTTCACATCGTCGGCGGCGGAAGCAAGAATCGGTTCCTGTGTCAGGCGACTGCGGACGCCTGCGGAAAAGTCGTGCTGGCCGGACCCGGCGAAGCGACCGCGATGGGAAATGTGTTGGTCCAAGCGGTCGCCGGAGGAAGATTAAACGGCATGGACGACCTCCGCGCCGTCGCGCGCCGGTCGTCGGCGATCGAGGAATTTCATCCGCACAATTCGGAGCGATGGGAGGAGCCTTATCGCAAGTTTGCGATGTTGGTTGGGAAGTTGTAGGCGAGGCTAAGATTGCGGAGGAGACTCATATTCAAACCGCAAAATTCACCACGGAGACCCAGAGAGGTATTGGAAGATCTTCAAGGTGGTGAATGACGATATATGGAAGAAAATAAAGACCCCTTCATTTTCTCGAACACCGAACGCGTGCCGGATTCCTCTCTGTGCCCTCCGTGGCTCTGTGGTGAATCCAAATCTTCCCGATCTCCTACCGCCACGGAAAATCGGTTGCCCCGGAGAATCGCGCCGCTTAGAATGAGCCATGACCTACACGGGAAAAGTCCAAAACGGCGTGGTGGTGTTGCCTCCCGAGGCCAAGTTGCCCGAAGGAGCTGAGGTGATCGTGGAGCCTGTCCTGCTAACCGCTGAGACTGACAGCCTCGTCGCGCTCATCCCCAAAATCGCCAAGCCCCGCCCGCATTGGCCGGAAGACTACGTGAGGAATCTTGACCATTATCTCTACGGCGCCGATTAGGAATCGTGAAAAGCGCCAAGGTATTCGCCGACGCTTCCTATTGGCTCGCTCTCATGCGCGAAAACGAAGCCGCGCATTCGCGCGCGGTTGCGGAATCGAAGATCGGCAGAAGAATTATCACGACTGAGTTCGTCGTTCTCGAATTGGGCAACGCTTGCCACCGAGCCTCGGACCACGCCGATTTTCTGAAGCTTGTCGCGACCATACGCGAGAATCGCCGAATTGAAATCGTTCCTCTCGATTCTCGATCGCTGAACCGGGGTCTGCGCCGCATGGCCGAACGGCCGGACAAGGACTGGTCGTTGACCGATTGCGTCTCGTTTCTCGTCATGGAGGACGAAGGTCTGACCTCGGCCCTGACCACCGACCGACATTTTGAACAGGCCGGATTTGTGGCGGTTTTACGATGAGCTTGATTCCCAAGAAAATGAACAGGGAAGAATGCATTATCTACGTTCCCCTTCTTGACGAAGGAACAGACGTTTGGCGTCCGGTCAAGGCGGAAGAGCTGGAGGACGATTTGTTTCGCATCAAAGCGATGGATGATTACAATTCAGCGGATGAAAATTGGAGGTTCAAACCCGGAGAAATTGTCAGATGTAAAAGGCGCATCCTCTCCGGTGGAAACGTGCTGGTGGCTGTCGAACTGGTCTCCCGGGGATGTTGACCGCAAAAGTAATTCGGTCTGAGTCTGCCGACCTCAGGATCCTCGGCTGAACCGCTTCTTAATCATCCCAAACGCCTTGTCCGAATCGGGAACACGGAAGAGGTGGCAGAGCGGGAAATAGATCGCGGAGGAGAGAACGATGAGGGGCAAAAGAAGAACGCCGCGGCCCAGCGTGGAATCGAGCGGACCGAAAATTCCGGCGAACCATGACGGCCATTGCCCGGCTAGAAATCCGTAGAGCATGCGTCCTCCGCCAATGGCGATCAAACCCGCAACCAAGCATTTCAAAAACGTCTCGGCAGTTCGGGATTCGGCGAGCGGTTGGGCGGGGTCGCGGCGCATCTGCCAAGTCAACATGCCGTAATCGGCGAACGCGGCGGCGGTCGAGGCTATCGCCAATCCCCTTTGCGCGAGATGACTGTAAAACGTGAAAAACGCGCCGAGCGCGATGTTGACGATCACGCCGACGATGGCCGCCTTGACGGTCGTGGCAATGTCCTTGCGCGCGTAATAAAGCGGCAGGACGATCCGCGACCAGCCGAACGGAATCAGCGCGGGGGCGTAAAACAAGAGCGCGTCCGCCGTGCCGATGCTCGCCTCCTCGGTCCATTTGCGCCGCTGGAAAATCAACTCCACGATCGGCAGTCCGAAAAACATCAATCCCAAAACGGCGGGAAGCATGAGGACCATCTCGACGCGCTTGATGAAACCCATCACGTCGCGCAGTTCCTTGTTTTTGCCTTCGAGCATGTAGCGGGTCAGTTGCGGGAGCATGGCCGTCGCCATCGCCGTGGCGGTCAGCGCCATGGGGAATTGAATCAGCCGTCCGGCGTTGGTCAGATACGTTTTCACGCCGACGCCGGAGTAGGTGGCGAAGATGCTGGCGACGGACAAATTGATCTGATTGACCGACATGCCGAAGAGGCCGGTCCCCATGATGCCGAAAAGTTTGCGGACTTCGGCGTCGCCGCGCGGCGAATCCAATTCCCACCGCCAGCCATGTTTTGTCATCGGCGGGATCATGACGAAGACGCGAATCGCCGCCCCAGCCAAAACCGACCAGCCGAGCCAGACCGTCGCCTGTTGCGGCTCAATGCGCAGAAAAAGCGCCATGCCTCCCGCGACGATCATCACGACGTTCAGAATCGCCGACCCGATGGCCGGAGCGGTGAAGGAGTTGAGCGCGTTGCAGACGCCCATCATGATCGAACCGACGGCCAGCGCGATCAGATTTGGAAACATAAGGCGCGTCAGGCGGACGCCGAGGTGAAATCGCTCCAGAACGGCGGGATCGCCGTCCGCGCCGGCCAACATCCCCGCGCCGCCGAAGACGTAGAAAACTCCCCACGAAAAAATCATTCCCAGCAAAGTGAGAACGAGCGAAAGAATCCCGATGGCGTTGATCGCCCGATTGGCGAAATGCCAGCCCGACGGCTCCGATTCCTTGCGCCGCTCGACGAACAGCGGGACGATGAAAGCCGAAAGGGAGCCTTCCCCCAACACGCGGCGCAGAAGATTGGAAAGCTCGAAGGCGATGTTAAAGACGTCGGAGATGCCCGACGCGCCGAGCACGGCGGCCATGATTGAATCGCGGATGAGTCCGGTGAATCGGCTGAGCAACGTCAGGAGGCTCAACAGTCCGGTCGTCTTGATAATCTTTCGCTTTTCGCTCATAGTGGTCGTGGGGCGATTGTTCATCATCCGCCCATGAGATTCGACCCTTAATTTTTCCTCCCGATCCGTCCCGCCGGAAAAATGCAAACGCCCATGCCACGCATCCCTTCGAGACCGGCGGCGTTCGGCGATTTGCCTCTCCGCAAATTCGTGTTGCCGCTTTCGATCGCGGCTTTGTTGCTGTTCGCCTATTGGCCTGCCCTGCGCGGAGGATTTTTGTGGGATGACGAATCGTACGTCGCCAACAACCTGACCCTTCGCCGACCCACGGGGTTGTGGGAAATCTGGTTTTCCCCCTACTCCTCACCCGATTATTATCCCCTCACCTTCAGCACGCTTTGGCTTGAATTTCGACTCTGGAAACAGAGTACGCTTGGGTATCACCTCACCAATTTGCTTCTTCATGGGATTAATTCGCTCCTCCTCTGGAGGCTTCTGGTCCGTCTGGCGGTTCCGGGCGCGTGGCTGACGGCGGCGATCTTCGCGCTTCATCCGGCGCACGTCGAATCGGTGGCGTGGATCACCGAGCGCAAGGACGTTCTCTCCGGGCTTTTCTATCTTTGGGCGATGCTTCAGTGGTTGAATTTCGTCTCGACGCGCAAGGGATCAAGCTACGTTCTGGCTCAAATCTTATTCATCGGAGCGATGTTTTCCAAAACCGTGACATGCACGTTTCCAGCCGCGCTCCTGCTTCTGGCTTGGTGGAAAAATCCCAAGGACTGGAGACGGGAGATTTTTTCAACCCTTCCGTTTTTCTTCACGGCGGGAGTCTTGAGCGCGATCACCGCGGCGTGGCAGACCAAACATTTTCATTCCGTCGGGACCGATTACGATTTCACCTTGATCGAACGATGTTGGATCGCCGCCCGGGCCTTGTGGTTTTATCTCTCGAAACTCCTCTGGCCGAGCCTTCAAACCGCGATTTACCCGCGCTGGAACCCCCATTCGCCGCCGCTTTGGACGTGGTTGTTCGGCTTGGCCGCCCTCGGACTCGCCGCGCCGGTTTTGACCCGCTTGCGCAGATGGCGAACGGGAGCTTTGTTTGTCGCCACGGGTTATTTCGTCATCACCCTGAGTCCGGCCCTTGGATTTCTCAATTACAGCACCATGCGCCTTTCGCTGGCCGCCGATCATTATCAATACTTGGCAAGCATCGGTCCCCTTGTCCTTTTAGGAGCGGCGATTTTCACTCTTGCGCCACGATTGGGTCGCGGAAGGTCTCGCCCGATTTTGATTTCGTCCTTTGTTTTGTTGTCGCTCACGATCTTATCCCGTCGCGAAGCCTCTTATTACAAGGACGCCGAAACCTTGTTTCGGCGCAACGCTCAATTGAACCCGAATTCCCCTGCCGCCGTGGGAAACTGGGCCGCGGGCATCGCCGGTCACGAACGATACGAAGAAGCCTTAAGCATCTTCGAGAAGGCCGCCAAACTCGGACCCGCCGACGATCCCGACACGCTGGTCAACTTCGGCGCGGTCTTGGGCAAATTGCATCGGACGGATGAAGCGATTGAGAAATACAGGCAAGCGCTTCGGATCAATCCCCAACACTCCGTCGCCAATTATCAATTGGCCTTCCTCTACGCCGAGGAAGAAAAGAGCGCGGAGGCCGTTGAATTTTACTCCCGCGCCCTGCAAGCCGATCCGGGAAGGTCCGACGTGCACAACAATCTCGGCAATCTCCTGTTGAAGCAGGGCAAATTCGACGAAGCCGTTCAACATTTCCAAACCGCTTTGGATTTGGATCCCACCTTCGCGGAGGGATACTCCAATCTCGGCAACGTCCTCCACAAAGCGGGAAGGAACGACGAGGCCGTCAAGGAATACCAACGCGCCATCCAACTTGATCCCAAATACGCCGACGCGCGGTTTAACTTGGGAGTCATTTGGCTCAAACAGGGGAAATTCCGCGACGCCGCCGATCAATTTTCAGCCGTCGTTCGCCTTCATCCCGATGATGCCAAGGCGCACAACATGTTGGGTGTGGCGTTGGCCGGTTCGGGCGCACCCGAAGAGGCGGAGAAGGAATTCGAGAAGGCGCTGGATCTTCAACCGGATTACCCCGAGGCGCGAGACAATCTCAATCGGGTCCGGCAACAGCTCCGTAAGAACGCGCCGTCTCCTTGAACTGATTTATTGCAACCGAAACAAAGGCAACTGATCCGGAGGTCGTTGGCGCGACCTATCGGTTGCGCAGTCTCTGTAGAACTGAAAGGTATTTTTTCATCGCGTCGCGGTGGCGGCGGTGTTCGGCTTGAATTTCGGCGACCAGCGGATCGCGTTCGACGGTGAGGTGGCGTTCTTCATAATCGTCGAGAATCGCGATTCCGCGCCGGTCATCCACCGCTTTCGATTCGATGACCAATTTCACCCACTCCGCATGAATCTTCATCGCCAAATCAAGAAGGAGACGCGGAGCGGATTCGCCAAGGATGCCGACGCACCAATTCAATCCTTCCAAATTTGCCGAATTTTCCTCGACCTCCAATTCGCGCAGGAGCCGACGCGCCGCGCCGATCCGCAAGCCCCACGCGTAAGCCTTCAACCCCTCGGCTCGCGCCCGCTCGGTCATCACGTTCTTTCCCAATCCGGGAATTTCGCGTCCGGTGTAAAATGGACGGATTTGTTTCTTCGCGCGTTTCAATCTGATCATGGCGCGTTCGCACAACCCAAGAATATCGGGGCGCAAAATTTCGGTCTCGATCCGCATCCTCCGCGCTCGGTTCCGCTTGGCCATGTTGCGTTCGTGCCGCTCGATGCCATAAGCGTTGCGGACCAAACCCCATCCGGGCTGAAGTTCATTCAACGCCGGAGGCGCTCCCCTGAAAACTTGCGTCGGAGCCGAGATGAGCGAAAAGGGGAAACTCACCTTTTGCGGCAACGTCGTCAATCCGGTCGCGATGATCGTGTAGGGAGCCTCGCGGAAATTGGAAGGAAACTTGACGTTGCACCCCAGCCCGCAAAAAAGTCCCTCGCCCGGCCAGATTTCCTGATCCGGCGCGCGACCCGTGTGATTCGATCCGACGTTCGATCCGTAGGCGATGTTCCCTTTTCCCTCCGGCCACCACGCCGCCAAGATCAATCCATGGTGAATCGCCATGCTGAACGGACCGAGCAGACAATCGTTACACTCGCTCGCCGAAAGGCGCGTGTTCGCTCCAACCGCCGAGCCTTTGACGATGGCCTGGCATCCCGCGAAAACCTCCTCGAAGAAAATCGAATTTTCGACGCACGCCAGATTCTCGATCATGCAACCCGGCCCGATGAGCGAATGGCGAACCTGCGCGCCGTCGCGGATCACGGTCGGCTTGCCGCCGTCGGTCCAGAAAGTCGAATCGCGGAGCGTTCCGGCTCCGATGATCTCAACACCGCGCCCAATCCAGCAATTCTCGATGGCGGTCGCGCCGAGGATTTGAACGCCGGGCGCGAGGTAGCCCCGATCCGATTTCATTCCGAGCGCGTAGGAATTGATTTGGGCGCGAAGTGAGTCGGCGCGCTTGCGACTTCTCGCCGCTTCGGGACCGCCAATCCACGCCGCGCATCCGAAGGGAAGCTCGGCGACGGTGCGAAGCGCGCGAGAGAAAAGCTCCTCGTGAAAAAGTTCAAGGTCGTTGCCAAACTCTGAAGTTTCGCGGGACATTTCGATCCGTCCCACGTTTTCGATCAACGCTCCGGCTCCGACGAGATAGCGGCTTAACCTTCCGCAATGGGAAATCCGGCAATCCGGACCGACGACGCAGTCCGCGAGCGTGGAATAAAAAATTTCCGACCGTCCCAAAATGACCGTTCCTTCGAATCGGTTGCCGACGATTGAATCCACGCTGAACTTTTCCAGAACCTTGACGCCGCGCCAATCCCGCGCGCTGTTGCCCTGTTCGACAAGATGATCTACTTCCTCGCCGGTCAGGGACCGCGCCGATTTCGCGTTCAGCTCCGACTCAACCGCCTCACGCTCGGCGACTAAGCGCGAGCTTTCAAGTCCTCGAGCCTCGGGCGGATTTGCTTCAACTTCCGGCATGGGAACCAACTTCGGCATCGAGAATCTTCCCGCGTAACCCTTACCTTTTTTGCGCGGAGGATCGAAACTCGTCATGATTTTTCCACCGCCAAGACACCAAGTCACCAAGAAGAATTATCCCTCGATCCAAGTTTCCGTCTTGTTCTTCTTGTTGTCTTTGTGCCTTGGCGGTGAATTTCCTCATGGTTCGATTTCGCACTGCGTCCGGTCTTTGTTTTTCAGGAAAATTTACTGATACCGCACTGCCAAATACGCCTTGGCGTCATGCCGCCCGACGTTGCGAATCTCGTGCGCCACGTCGGCGGAATAGTGAAGACTCTGATAAGGCTCGATTTTCGCCGTGCGGTCGCCGGACCGAACCTCCAATTTTCCCTCTAGGGCGGTGACGAATTCTTCCGTTCGCGGCGAATGAGGAGACGATCCCAACGTTCCCCCCGGCTGGAAATGAAGCAGATAAAGTTCGACCGATTCGATCATCTTCGGCGGCGAGAGGATCTGAATTTCGCATTTGCCGTCGTCGCTGGTCAGGATCGTGGAGCTAGGGCGGTCTTTAAGCTCGAACAGAACGCGCCCCGGCTCGCTCGCGATTAAATCGCGGAGTTGGACGTGCAATCCCTCGGCGATCTTCCACAAGATTCCAATGGTCGGATTGACCTTCCCTTTTTCGATCTGCGACAGCATCGCCTTGGAAACCTTGGATCGCTCGGCGAGCGTGTCGAGGCTTAATTCCTTCTGTTTGCGAAGATGCTGGATGTTTTTGCCGAGGGAAAAGGGAATGGACATGATCGGCGCGCTCCGGCGCGGGATTTCTGAAATTTCAATTCTGAAATCTCAAGTCTTCAATCGAAATCGAGAACGCGATTCCAAGCGGGCATTATCTTGGACGCCCCAAGGGGAGAAGTCAATTTTTAAGCCCATCTTCGAGACAAAGACGCGCAAGCGTGAGCAAGTGTTCAAAACCCAATGCCACGCGCCGGGGGCGCTCTCTTGCGGTTTCGGCCCGGATTGCGCTTGGATTTTTGAAGCCATCCGTCGTAAAAAAAGAGCCGCATGACCAAAGTTCACGTCACCTTTCCGATCGCCGATCCCGCGCTGGATTTGCTCCAACGCGAGGGATGGGAGATTGACGTTTATCGCGGGACGTTGCCGCAACCTCCCGACAAATTGCTTCGCGCGACCAAGGATTGCCACGGATTGCTCTGCACGCTTTTCGACAAGCTGAACCGCGATTTTTTCCAGTCGCTGGCTCCCTCGCGTCTGCGCGTCGTTGCGCAGTTCGGCGTCGGCTACGATAACATTGACGTCAAGGCCGCGGCCGAATTCGGCGTCCGCGTCACCAACACGCCCAACGTCCTGACCGACGCGACGGCGGAAATGGCGCTGGCGCTCATGCTCGCCGCCGCGCGACGGTTGGGGGAGGGGGAACGCCTCCTCCGCGCCGGAAAATGGACGGGCTGGGAACCGGGGCAAATGCTGGGACATGGCGTCACGGGAAAAAAATTGGGGATCATCGGCGCGGGACGGATCGGGACCGCGTTCGCGCTCAAGGCGCGCGGTTTCGCCATGCAGGTTCTCTACACGGGCCGAAGGGTCAACGCGACGTTGGAATCGGAATTTCGCGCCGAGCGCGTTTCGCTCGACGAATTGCTGGCCCACGCCGATTTTGTTTCGATCCACGTTCCGTTGAACGACCAAACGCGCCACCTGATCGGCGCGGAAGAATTAAAGAAGATGAAACCGACCGCCGTTCTGATCAACACCTCGCGCGGCGCGGTTGTGGACGAAAAGGCGCTGGTTCAGGCGCTCCAAAAGGGACGGATCGCCGCCGCCGGATTGGACGTTTACGAAAACGAACCGCGCCTGACGCCAGGTTTGGCGAAACTTCCCAACGTCGTCCTCGCGCCGCATTTGGGTTCGGCCACCCGCGAAACGCGGCTGAAAATGGCGATGCTCGCGGCAAGAAATTTGGTTTGCGTCCTGCAGGGACAGGAACCTCCCAACCCTGTCAATCGGCTTTGAGCAATCTTGGCCGATTTCTTGCTCTAACTCTTCATGGCGCTTGCTTAGAACAGAACATCGCCGGATTATTTGCGCAACCGAGCCAAAGCAAGATTAACCGCAAGAGCAAGAAAAGTTTGGATAGGTTCGGCACGGGTGCATTTCACTCTTCCGATCGGTGACGAGATTAAGGCGCATGCGGACGCCAACGGCGTCCCGCAACTCAGCCCATGGTTGCCGAGCGGAGCGAGGCTACCATGGGACTTCGGCCATGCTCTGACAACCCCAACGGGGTTGGGCAATTTCTCGGAAAAGTGAGATGCACCCTTCGGCACATTGACCTCCGAAAGGAGCGAAGATTTGTAGCGCCTCGTCCCCGCTCTGCGTTATGATCGGCCTCGAATTCAATCCTTCGGGAGCCAGTTTCTCCGGCCAAGCCATCATGTCCGCCGACCTTCCTCCGACCGAAAGTCCCCAACCCGGAACCACTCCGCCCCGTCTGACCTCGGAAAACGCGCAGACCGTCGTCGCCGATCCCTCGTCCGGCTCCGGTGGCTCCAAGGGAGGTTCGACCGATCTTCAAGGGGTCAACATCACCAGCGTGGCGGCGGATCGCTATCGCCTGATCCGCGTCTTGGGCAAAGGGGGATTCGGAACCGTTTATCTCGCCCACGATCGGATACTGGATCAAAACGTCGCGATCAAGGTCTTGACCCTTTCGGGCGCGACAGAGAACGAAACAAAACGGTTCATCTTCGAGGCGCGGACCAGCGCCAAACTCCGCCATCCGGGCATCGTCAACATCTTCGACATCACGCAGGACGAGGGGAAACTTCAACTCGTGATGGAGTTTTATCCGGGGGGATCGCTTTCGCAATTCATCAAGGATCAAGGACCCTTGCCGCCGCTTCAGGCGCTCGGCTGGGCGCGGCAAGTCGCCGCCGGTCTGGCTTTCGCGCACAAAAACGGAATCATCCACCGCGACATCAAACCGGCCAATATCTTCTTGGCGGGCGACGGCATCGTGAAGCTGGGAGATTTCGGCATCGCCGCGCACACCGCCACCCACGAGCATACCCGGACCGGCGAGGTGATGGGTTCGCCCCTTTACATGTCGCCGGAACAAACGCGCGACTCCAAAAACATTGACGGCCGGAGCGATCTCTATTCGCTCGGGCTGACCCTCTATCACATGCTTTCGGGAAAACCGCCGACCGCGATGGACCTCGACACGGTTCACCCATTGCTGAAGCCCCTTCTGCGCACGGTGACGGCCTACGAAATCGAGGAGCGTCCCCAAACCGCCGAGGCGATGATCGCGATGATTGACCAAACGATGGCGACGCTCAATGCCGCCGGAATGGGAAACATGGCTTTCGGCGGGATGGGAACTCCGGCGGGTCCCTACATCTTCGCGCCATCCACCTCCGGCGGCGCCGGTTCCCTCACGCCGACCGCCTCGATGCCGCTCGGAACGCACCCGGGCACGCTCGGCCCGACGGCCACCGCTCCGACGCCGCGCGGCGCGGGATTCTATCCCCCCGGTTACGCCGGATCGGAGGACCCGACGCTGACGCAACAACCGGTCGTTGCGCCTGCGGGTTACGGTGTGATCGTCTGGAGCATCGTCGCGCTGGTCGTCGTGGTGCTGGCGGGTTTTGTCACGATCATTCACATGATTCAGCAAAAGCAAACCGCATCCGCTTCCGCCGAAGTCGCGTCCGCTCTCCCGCCCGTTGCGACGGCCGTCCCGGCGGTCGTTGTCGCGCCGACGCCGCAAAAGGAAACCGAGCAGGAAAAGATCCGCGAGGCGATGGAAACGCTCCGCGAGGCCAGAAAAGCGGGCGAGCTTCCGATGCCCAAGGCGGACAAGATTCTCGGCAGGCCAAAGGAAAAAGAACGGGAGAAGGAAGCCGGCGCGGAGAGCAAAAAACCGGTCGAGGGGGATGGCGCGGCTTCATCCGACTCCCCCGATGAAAAAATGGAAAAGGGGGGCACAACCCCCTTGAGGGATCGCCCTCGAATTTTTCCGGGAATGCTCCGCAAACCGCCTCCCCCTCCCATTCAACCTCCCCCCGCCGCCACCGAAACCCCCGCTCCTCCTCCCTCGGTTGACGACGCGCAAAAGATGCTCAGCGCCGGAACCGACTCCGCAAAAACCGCCTACGAGCGGGGCATGAACCTACACCAGCAATGGCAGAAGGACAAAAATCCGGAGCAAATTTTCATGCTCAAAATGGCGGCGGAAAACTTCGCCACTGCCATTCAGGAAAATCCCAAGGACCCGATGAATTACTATCAGTTGGGATTGACTTGCGAGGACAGCGGCAAGTCGTTAAAGACGCTGGGCAAACTCAAGGAGGCGACCGAAGCCATGAAAAACGCCTTCCATGCGTTTGAGAAGGTGATCGAACTCGATCCCGACCTCAAAACCCCCGGCGTCGCCGATACCATCGAACACTTGAACCGCCTGCGCGTGGCCGCCGAATTGCGCCAAGGCTTGCGCAACCGCGCGGAGGGAAAATAGTTTCTTCCTTCCTCCTCGATCCAGTCCAACCTCGTCCAACCTCGTCCACTCCGTCCACCTCGTCCACTAAAATAACACCACTTCCTTTTCCTTATCCCTCGCCCCTTGCCGCCCTCAGATCAGGGGAAAAAGGACGCCAACGGCGTTCCCGCATCAAAGCCCAAGGTTGACGAGCAACGCGAAGCTACCTTGGGTTCCATGGCCCGAGTCTCCCAAACCCCTCTCCCTTCGAAAGGGAGAGGGTAGGGTGAGGGTTGAATGCCAAGGAGAGATGCGCCTCCACACGCTCCAACCTTCAAAAGGTTGCGCAAAATCCCCTCCACGTCGTCCACCCCGTCCACCAAACAACCCACCTCCCTGCGTCCCCGCGCCTTGTCGCCGATGATCCGTTGAGACAACTCCTCGACGAAACGTTGCTCCAAGACTTTCTCGACGGCGCGCGACTCGTGCGGTCCGGCCTCCTCCACGTGGATGGCGGCGGGAACGCGAGGGTCAGAACGAATTAGTTTTGTGGTCAGCGTCCCCGGTTGTCCGGTTGTCAATCTTCTGCGTGAACGTCTCCCCCTGACCGTAACCGTCGGGCGGGAAGATCGTTTTGAGCGGACGGCCAAAGGCGTCGTATTGGAACTTGACGATCCGGCCGAGCGCGTCCTGTGTCGCCACGACTCGCCCGTCAATGTCGTATTGCGTCCGCGTGACGTTCCCCAGCGCATCGTCAAGGCTAGAAGAGGTATTTGACACCGGCCATTTCATCCTCTACTCCGCGTGCCCTAGTTTCATCATAGGCTTGCGCAAGCTCGTCGTAAGAGAACTCAGTGCCGAAGACATCCATGCTCACGGTTGGTAATCGTTGCTCGTAGTGAACGCGAATACCTCCTTGCGTTGGCGCATCAAATTCGTTGGTGTCAAAACAATATTCAGAATCGGCAGTGGTAATGAAGCTAGGGCGTGATTTTAGTATCCTGTTCAGCGCTTTGTTTATCAGAACGGCTTCGTCACCATGCCTGACCAAAAAGAATGCGGGGCAATCGACGGAACATCCGTGCGCCGATACCTTGCTATCACAAATCGAAACAAAATCCCCAGCCGTGCGCACGTTCCCCGCATTGACCCAAGCCAAGATATGATGTCCCCATTTCTCAACATGGTATAGAGTGGCGACGCTTGGATAACGGCTCCATAGGCTATATCCAGAAAGAATTACTTCATATTCATCATTCAGGAGACGGTATCTGCCATTATGTCCCCAATGCCGAATCAATGGCTTATTTAATACGCTACAGCCGCCTAGCAACATCAGAGATGTCAAAGTTGGCGCCAAGGCGCAGTCGTGACCCGTCCATCGGCGTTGTAGGCGAAACTCTCGATCTGACCCAACGGCAACTTCCGAGTCTTCTTTCGCCCCTGCTCATCATAAGTCCACTCCGTCCGCCGATTCACGGATGTGGATTTCCGCCGGATCGCCTCGACTCAAGAGACTGCGACCCGCGCTTTGCAAATTCCCTTATGTCCATGTCCGGGCTACCCGAGGCCTTCTTAAGAAGATCAATCACGGATTGATCTTCCGGGTCCGCAATCATTCCGAGAGATTCAAGGCCGAAAACACTTACATCATCGCCGGGGCGTTGTTGCGACGCCCTCATCAGGGCTGGCACGGCGCGACTTGCGCTCGGCCCAATTTGACCCAATGTGATGGTGGCCTGTCTCCGTGCGAATGCATCCGGTCCGTCCAGAAATTTCACAATCTCATCAACGGCTGGTTCGGCATGTGGGCCAGCCACCCCAAGATAGGCTATTGCGGCCAGCCGTGTCCAGCCGTCCCATGAATGCAAAGACCGAATCATTGAACTCAAAGCCGCTTTGTCCGGAGGCGTGGATTTCACGCGATTGGCAAGACTCTGCATGCGTCGATTGACGAAATCTCGACGCGCTGATTCGAATATTGGGCCGAAGAACACAAGAACCAAGACGATAAACACGACCGCTATGCCCAAGAGGATCAAACAAGATTTCGTCATAACCAATTCCTTTCTAGCGGTATTCCGCCGGAAGCTGGCGGCGCCAAGGGTTCTCGGAGAACTCCTCAATCGGAAAAGTAATGGCTCCATCGCCAGTTGTACGGGCACTTTCATGCCAATGCAAAGCGATGTTATTGAGATAGTTTTCCCAGACCTCATACTGCTTGCTTTGCCCCATGAAAAACCTGCCCCAGTCGCGTCGGGATAACTCCGCCCGACCAGCCGATGGAGCGCGTCGTAAGTCCTCGTGACAAGCCGCCCGTCGAATTTGGTGTGTTGATCCATGTTCCCAGCCGGATCGTAGTGGAATCCCCCGGCGACGCTCTGCCCCGCGACGGCGGGCAACGCGCGCGACGCCTTGCGCCCATGAGGATCGTAAACCCAATCGGTCCGGCGATTCAAGGGATCGGTTTGACAAGGCGGGACGTTGGGACTGTTGAAAAACCCCTTTCCTTCCGTGGCGCAGGCATCTTGCCTGCGAATTTCCCCAGCGGAAACGACGGGTTCGCAGGCGGGACGCCTGCGCCACGAAGGCTTTTTCAACAGCCCCACGTTTACTGCATTCCTAATTCAAAACAAGCGGACAGCCGCCAAACAAAATTACACCGCTTACTCTCGAGCCATTTCATCTCTTTGATCTCTGCGCCTCCGCGTGAGAATCTCCTCTCTTCCCTTAACGCCCCTTATTGTCCCTTAATCCGCATGGTCTTGCCTCTCCCCTCTTCTCAATCTCCACGTTCCCGCCGATAATCCCCCACAAACGCCGGGGAATCATTCTTCCCCTGCGAGCTTTGCGTCTCTGCGTGAGGTCTCTCCAATGCCCGCATCCGAAAAACAAATCGCCGCCAACCCGCCAAAACTCCCTCCGTTCCACCGGCCCCATGACTCCCGACGGCAAATCCCGCGCCTCTCAAAACGCGCTCACCCACGGACTTCTCGCCAAAAACCTCGTTCTCCCCAATGAAGACCGCGCCCAGTTCGACGATTTCTCCCAAAGCCTTCTCATTCAACTAAACCCCGCCGGCCTGCTGGAAACGTATCTCGCCGAACGCGTCGTTGCTTCCGCTTGGCGTCTCCACCGCATCCTCCGCGTGGAAAAAGACACCTTCCTGCTCTTGGGTTACGACGCCCCCAAAAACGAACCCCTGAAATTCCAAGGTCAGGCCATTGCCCTCATGAAGGACTCTCGCCAAAAGATCAACGCCTTGGAAAAACTCACCCGCTACGAGTCCCACCTCCACAAACTTTTTCGCCGCGACCTTGCCGACTACCGCAAACTCCAATCTTCCCGCCCAGCCACCGTCGGTCTCTCCATCATCGTGGAAACCTCCCCCGACCCGCTTTCCTTGACCGATCAAGAATCCTATAAGTCTTGTGAATCCAGTCCTCTTGACCCCCAAATTGGCTTCGTTTCGCAAAATTTGATTTCCGACCCGCTGGAAACCCCTCCTGCGGACATGGCCCAGCCGCCCCCGGCTGGGAAATTCGAGGGACAGGAACGAGCCGAAGCACAGCCGGAAGCCCCGCGAGCCGGTCCCTGAATTTCCACAGGCCTCGCTTCCTGACGGTCGCGGCTCGGATCATCGCTCCAGTTTCTGAAACACGTCCTCAACAGTCTCTCGCGAAAGAAGACGGTGAAAAGCGCCGAACGGTTCGCTATCCTCAACGGGGCGGGATTGGGCTTGTTGAAATTATTTCCTTCACGCTTCCTGACGATTTTCACCTCGATTCTCGCGTTGGCGGCCTTGTCCGCTTGCGGAAGCAAGGAAAAGCCCGCCCCGCAAAATCCTCCCAGAACTGGTCTGACAAAAGATATTCGTGGGACTGGTTCTTCTCCGTCTCAATTCCCGACCCCAATCGCCAAACAGGATCGAATCCCACCCCTCGCGCCGACGCCCCTTCCGGTTCCCGCGTCGGGCGAGATTCGCCTCACGCCGGAGGATCGTCAACCTGAATTGGAAATCGCCGATGTTCGCCATTCGCCGACCGCCATTGATTTCACTCTGAAACTCCCTGCGGGCAAACCGATCCCTAAAGACCCCGAGCCTTTGATCTTCTGCGTTCCGAGCGAGGGAAAACTCCAAATCAAAACGATTCGCTATCGGTTGGGCGACCGCGCTCTTTACGACGACGGATCCACGACCGCCTCGCAAAAATCGTTCGCGGATACCCTGCCGAAATCGCTCGACATCAAACGGCTTGGCATTCTGCGCCACTGGCCGATGGGAGCCTTGGCGATCAAGCCCGCGTTTTTCGACCCATTGAAATCGGACGCGGGGCATGGCGCTTTGGAGGTCTCTCTCCGAATCGCCTGGGAACAACCCGTTGCGCCGATTGCCAAATTTCGATTCGCTTCGGAGCTTGGAGTCGGCGCGCCATGGGAATGGGTCGGCAAAAAGCTGATCGTCAATCCCGACGCCCTGAACGATTTTGAAGTCGCCGATCCTCCCCTGCGCAAGGGTATCGGCATGGAGCCGACCACGTCATCGGCTTTAGTCCCCGGGACTCGTCCGTGGGCGCGTCTGCGGGTGGCTCAGCCCGGATTCTACCGACTTGATTTGGCGCGATTGGCCGAAATCGGATTGCCCGAAGCGCAGTCCACCCCGGATCAAGTCCGGCTCTTCCATCACGGCAAACCGCATCCTCTCTTGAAGCGCGGTCAAGGAGAAGAAACGGCGATTTATTTTTGGAGCGAACCGAACGATTCGATCTACAGCAAGGAACAAATTTATTGGGTGACGCTCGGCGGCGATTTGCCTGACGCGAAAATCGAGAAGCCGGACCCTCTCCTGACGTTGCTTCCCGCGCGCCCGGTTTCCAAGACATTTCGGACGGCGTCGGTCAATCGCGACAACGAGCTTTTGATTTCCTACGGAGATTTTCGCGCCGTCCGTTCGATGCGCTGGGCCGACACGCAACTCAAGCCGGGCGCGGCCGTGCCGATCACGGTCCGCTTCGACGATCCTCCCACCGCTCCGGCGCTCTTGAACGCGACGTTCAGCTTCTATTTTTTGCTGGATAATTTCGGCCACAGTCCGGTCTTGGCGCGAGGCATGGGATTGAAGGTCGCAACCGGCGACGGCAAAACAACTTCCACGGCGTTTACGACCGATCAGGACAACAAGCGGACATTTCAATTTCCTGCGTCTCTGATTCACGACGGAATGACGACGTTCGCGCTGACGTTGGAACAAGCGCAAGCGAGTCCGTTTATCGAGGCGGTTTGGCTGGATTCGCTTTCCGTCCGGTATCCGGCTCCGCCGCGCCTTCGCTCCGGTCGGATGACTCTTTATCCAAATAACGATCCGACGCGCTGGCGATTGAATTGGACGCCGCTGGCGGAAGGGGATTCCTCCTCCGCGGGACGTTTGATCGCTTTGGCGGTGACCTCGCTCGGACAAGCGGAGCGTGAAGTGGCGATTTCGAAGCGCGTCGGCGTTCCGGGCGTCGCTTGGTCGAACAATCCCGAGTTGCGGGTCGAGGTTTACGATCCTTCCGCGATTCCGTTGGCGGGGAGTTTCGAGATACCCGCGTCGGATGATCTGGCGAACGAGAATCAAGGAGCCGATTATCTCATCATCACTCACCATGATTTTCTTCAGGGAGTCGAGCCATTGGCCGAACTCCATCGCCGACAAGGACTTCGCGTCAGGGTGGTGGATGTCCAGACCGTTTATGACACCTTCAGTCACGGCGAATTGACTCCCCATGCCTTGAGAAATTTTCTGGCCTACACGCTGGAACATTGGCGGGAGGGCGCGCCGTCCTACGTTCTTTTGGTCGGCGACTGCGACAGCGATTACCGCGATTACGCGCGCAAAAACGTCCGCAACTGGGTCCCGACCTACGCCCATGAAAGCGGAAGCGATCAGTGGGCGTCGGATGAATGGATGGCCCTTGTCGCCGGGGAAGACCTCCTCAGCGATTTCATGCTCACAAGAATTTCGGTCAATAACGTCAAGGACTTGGAGGCGGTCGTGAAAAAGCAAATTCGCTACGCGACCGATTATCCGTTCGGTCCTTGGCGCGCGCGGACCGCGATGATCGCCGACAATGAGCCCGAATTTCCCCTGACGTTGGATCGCCTGCGCGACCGCCATCTTCCGCGCGCCTACGAATCGGACCGCGTCTTCCTGAGCGAACTTCCCTGCGAGGACAACTATTATGCCGAGGATGACCGGCGACGGCAAATTTTCGCCACCGAGGGGCGCTGGATGAAAATCAGCGGCGTCGCCACGCGCGGCATCCTCGATCTCTTCCGATCCGGCGAAGCGGTGATGACCTACTTCGGCCACGGGTCTCCCAACGTCTGGGCGGACGAGCGGCTTTGGTTCGGCGGCGACAGTCCCAACAGCGACAACCTCTATCTGACCGGAACCGGATACACGCCGTTCGTGGCCAACTTCACCTGCAACACCGGCGCGATAGATTATCCGATTCCGCAATGGAACATTGACATCGTCGAGGACATGGCGCGGGTCGAGAACGGCGGAGCCATCGGCGCGTGGGTTCCCTCGGGGCCGGGACTCTCGCCGGTGCAAGAGGCGTTGGGGAGCGTCTTGTTCAAAGCTCTCTTTCAAGATCGGGCGCGGCGCATCGGCGAGATCAACAATTTGACCAAGGCGCGCTACGCCGCGACCGATCGCTCCGCCGATTACATCTACATGTATGTCACGCTTGGCGATCCCGCTCAGGAATTGCATCTTACTCCGAACGTGTCCACCTTCGCTCTTCCCGATGCCGCCGCCTCTCCGGGCGGAACGATTCGCGCGACGCTCGCCGACGTCGTTCCCGCGTCCGGTCTTGTCGTCGCGCAAATTGACAATGAGCGGGGCGAGACGCTTTGGAAGGGAGAGAACACGACCTACACCCAAGGGCGACTTCCGATGGAAGTCAAACTCGCGGGGAACATCGCCGCCGGGCCAAAAGTTCTGCGCGTTTACGCATGGAATTCCGACGAAAGGAAAGACTTCGCGGCTTCGGCTCGATTTGAGGTTGCTTTGCCCGAAGATGATTTGACGACCGCTTCGATTCGCGCCACAGGATTGAGTCGCGTTCACATCCGGGCGGAGATTCAAAACAAAGGCAGAGTTCAAAGCCAAGGGGGACGGATTGAAATCGCCAAACTCTCCGGCGAACGGTCGTTTCCCGTTGCGGGAGAACCCTACACCCTCAAGGCCGGTGAAGCGAAACGCCTCGACTTCGACGTTCTTAATTCCTCCGATCCGACCACCGCCACGACGACGAGCGTCTTCGAGGTTCGCCTCAAGCCCTCTCATCTATCTTCTAAATTAATTCAGGCCGCCGAGCCTGCCATGCGACTCGCGTTGAACAAAGCCGTCGCTCCGTCATGGCACGGACCTCATCTGCGGATTCGCCCCAGCTCCCTCGCCACCGATCCGTTGAGTCCTTCCGAGGGAGAAACCATTTTCGTTTCGTGCGTCGTGGAAAACCAAGGGGACCGTCCGTCGAATCCCGCGTCGTTGATTCTGTTCGACAACGATCCCGCCAAGGGGGGCAAACCGGCCTACGATCACAACACAACGCCGCTTCGTCTTCCCAACCGCTTGCAGATCGAACCCTTGGGCGCAAGTCGGGAATTCTCCGCCAAACTTCGCTGGGATCCCTCCTTCAACGCGGGCGATCAAACGTATTGGGTTCAACTCGAACCGAATCCTCTGGACCCCAAGACCCAACGAGAAGACCTCTTGACAAGCGGTTCCCTGCGCGCGCGGACCAAGGCCAAACTGGGCTATCGCGGCGTTCATGCGACGGCAAACCGCGAGGATGCGGCGAAGATGAGGATGTTCCTTCATGCGGAAATCGTGAATGAAGGGGAAACCGAGGCCCGCAATGTTTCGATTGCCTTCTTCAAGGGAAAAAAAACCTCCCCTGAAAATCTGATTTGGGAAACGGTCGTGGAAAAGGTTCCTCCTCAATCCGCCGTGCCCGTGCAGTATGAATGGAATTTCAAGGAACGCTCCGCCTTGTTCGACGCCGAAGGGAACACCGGATTCAGGATTCAGGTCTGGATCAAGGGAACCAAGCAGAGAATCACGAGTCCTTTGCCTGAAACCCAACGCTGAGAGGCGTTTTGTCATGGTCCAATTCCGCAATGTAAGGTAAACTAACGGCGGGTGATTGAATTTTCTCCATTCGGCGGCGAATTCGATGATGGACCAAACTTATGAATAAAAAATGTATGAAGTGCGGAAAGCAGGCGACGCACAAGATCGTGAAGATCGAGAAGAATCAGGTCTTCGATCTTTACCTTTGTCAGGAACACGCCATCGAGAAAAGTCCCTACCTGAAGCCGAAAATTCCGCTCAGTGAAATACTCGCCAGCTTTCTGAGCCAAGAGCAGGCCGCCCAAACCGGAGCGGAAGGGGAAGCGAACATCAAATGCAAGACCTGCGGATTACCGTTGACCGCATACCGCAAGACATTGTTCCTTGGCTGTCCCGATTGCTACGAATCCTTCCAGCCCCAGCTGATGCAGGACCTTCGCAAGTTTCACGGCAACGTCAAGCATATCGGTCGCAAGCCCGGCGGGGGAAAAGAAGCTCCTGCGACGGCGGGCGAAATTATTCCCGTTCCCGAAGCGCTTCCCGAACCTCCGCCGAAGATCGCCGAGCCTTCCGTGGAGCAAGGACTGAAGGAAAAGGCGCCGGACCCCTTGGCGGAAATCACCGAATTGACGGCGCAGATGAATCAAGCCATCGCCGGAGAAGACTTCGAAAAAGCCGCCGCTTGCAGGGATCGGCTCAAAGAGCTTCGCGCAAAGCTGAAGAAATAATTTCACAATGAAATCCGGCGTCAGCGTCCACTCGATTCGCCGGAAGTTTTGTCGTTTTTGGATTCTCGGATTTGAAATGTGAATTTGGAGAATTGCGATTTCAACCGTCTCTTCCACGTCATCCTTTCTTTCGCGCGACGCGCTGATCGAAACCCTCCGTTCGCTTGTGCGCATCAACAGCGTCAATCCGCTCCACGGCGGTTCCGAAGGAGGCGAAGGGCGCGTCGCCGATTGGGTCGAAGGATTTCTTCATTCGCTCAATCTCAAGACGGAACGATGGGATGTTTTTCCCGGCAGACCCAACTTGCGCGTGGTCGTTCCGGGAGAAGATTCGACGCGGACGATTCTTTTCAACACGCACGTTGACACCGTATCCATCACGGGGATGACGATTGATCCGACCGGAGGCGAAGTCCGCGACGGTCGGCTCTGGGGGCGCGGCTCGACCGACGCCAAGGGGCAGGTCACGGCGATGATTCACGCCCTCGCCGCCGTTGCGCAATCGGGTCGTCGTCCGCCGGTCAACATTCAATTGGTGTTGACCATGGACGAAGAAGCTGGATTTTCGGGCATCCGCAATCTGGTCCGTCGCGGGGTCAAGGCCGATGCGGCCGTCATCGGCGAGCCGACCGATTTACGCGTCGTCGTCGCACACAAAGGAACACAACGATGGTGGATCACCGTCGAGGGACGCTCGGCGCACAGCGCCAAGCCCCATTTGGGAATCAATTCGATTCATCACGCGGCGCATTTGATTCGACGCATCCAAGAGGATTATACACGGGAACTCGCCGGACGCTTCCATCCCTTGCTCGGCTCGCCGACCGTCAACGTTTCCAAAATCGAGGGGGGAACGCAGGTCAATTTGGTTCCGCACCAGACGCGCCTCCTGATTGACCGCCGCGCATTGCCGGGGGAAAGCCGCTCGGTCGTTCACGCCGAGTTCGAAAAAATGTTTGAGGAAATTCGGCGCGACGTTCCGAATTTCCGCGCGCGCCAAGAGGAACCTCTCCTCGTTGACCCGCCGCTGGAAACCGCCACCGATCATCCGTTCGTCCGCGTCGCGTGCGCAATCGCCGCCGAACAGGGACGCGACGCCCAACCCGCCGGCGTTCCCTATGGAACCGACGGAAGTAAACTCTCCGAGATCGGCATCCCCACCATCGTCGTCGGACCCGGTTCGATAGATCAGGCCCACACCGCTGATGAATTCATCGTCTTGGACGAACTCGTTGCCGGCGCGCGCTACTATTTCGATTTGATGATGGCGGGGCTCGAACGGTGAAGGACCGCAAGACGCGGGTCGCGTGGTTTGCCGGAACGCGGGGCGAAATTCTGAGCCTTGGTCCCTTGTTCCGAGAATTTTATCATCCTCGCGGCGACGGCGACGCCACGCATTGGTTCGTCTTCACCGGCGAGCATGGCATGGCCGCGCATCAGGCGCTGGATTTTCTGGAACTCCATCCCCACGAGGAATGTGATCTTCGCCACGTCGCGGAAGATCCGGCGATCCGGCTGATCGGATTGATGGAGGAGATCGAACGCTTTGCGCGGCGTCATCGGATCAGCCACGCCATTTTCACCGGTTTCGGCCCAACAGCGACCGCCGCGTCGCTCGTTTGCCATTCGCGTTCCTGCTCGGGACTTTGGCTCCGCCCCGCAGACCGCGCGAATTTGAATTGCCGAATGCGCTGGGAAGGGGGACTCGAAAAAATCATCCGATCCGTGGATCGCGTGCAGGTGCTCACGTCCAGAACAAAGGATAGGGAAATTCAGGGGCTGGCTCGCGAGGATTCGTCCGCGTGCCTTTCTCTCGAATTTTCCGGACGCCGTCCCGACGCCCCCTTGGCACTCCTATTCGTCGGACGACCGCTCTGGGGCGTTCAAGGTGTTCTCGCGCAAGTCGTGAACGCTTGCGCCGCTTGGGCGCGCGTTGTGCCTCACGCCGATTGGCTAATTTTCAGATCGCTCGACGCGCGATTGGAAGGACCAATCAATTCCATGCCGGATCGCCCCTCTAATTTGCTCACCGTTCCGCCCTTGCCCTATCCCGAATACGCAATCGCGTTGTCGTCGGCCAGGGTCGCGCTCACCGATTCCCACGCCATCGCAACGGAATGTGTGTCGCTCAATCTTCCGCTTGTTGCGCTGGGCGAAATCTCCGCTCTGCCCGATTCGGCAGGGACAAATGAAATTCTCCACATTACTCCGAATGAGCTTTCTTCCGATTTGACGGAAAAATTTCTCAGGAAGGCAATGGATGGACACGGTTCGCAACCGAAACGGGAATTGCAAACCAACGGAACAAATCCCGATCTCGTTCGGGTCATTCGAGATTGGTCATCGGTGATTGATTAAATGTTTATTGATTTCAAAAACGCCACCGTCGGCAATTTCCCAATCAACGGTCGCGCGTAGCGCTCAAATGCCGCCGTGATGCCATTGCCTTCCGCGTTGATGAATTCGGGCGGCAGACTTCGCGTCACTTTGGCGACTTCGGCCAGCGGCGTGCAGGCGTAGTTCACCCGATAAGTTTTGCCCGGACGGCGCAGAATCGAAACCGAACCGCTCTCGACGCCGCGCATCGCCGACCGGACCGCGAAGCGTCCCACCTCGCGCGCCTCGCGGGCGTCCACTTCGCTCGCCACGCCGACGAACGACCGCTGGAGATAACCGAGCGTATCGGCGCGGACGCGCAGTTTGGGACCGAGCGCACCCTTCAAAAGTTCGGCCAGATAATCCCCCAGCGCGCCGCTCCCAGAAAGCTGTTTGTTGCCGTGGGCATCCACGCCGGAAACCAAACCTTCGGCGATCAATTTCCCCTGCGCGTCCTGAATCCCCTCGCTTACGGCGACGACGCAACGGCCAAGCTTTTCGTAAATCTTCTTCACGTCGTCTGCAAATTTTTCACGATCGAATGGACGCTCCGGAACATAGACCAAATGCGGACCCCTGTCGGCGCGCGCGCGCCCCAAGACCGACGCCGCCGTCAAAAACCCCGCGTGCCGTCCCATGACGACGTTGATCTTCACCCCCGGAAGCGAGCGATTGTCCAGATCATCCCCCATGAACGCCTGCGCGACAAACTTGGCCGCCGAGCCATATCCGGGGCAGTGATCGGTCACGCGCAGATCGTTGTCAATCGTTTTGGGAATGTGAAAAACATGAAGGGGATAATTCTCCTTCCGCGCCACGGTGAGCACGATGTTTGCCGTCTCCGCCGAATCGTTGCCGCCGATGTAGAAAAAATACCGGACGTCGAGACGCTGGAGAATGCGGAAAATTTCGGCGCATTCCTCTTCGGTCGGCTTCTTGCGAACCGATCCGAGCGCGGCGGAGGGGGTACGCGCGACCGCTTCCAAGTTCGTTTTGGATTCGGCGAAAAGATTCACGAATTTTTGATCGAGGATTCCCTTGACCCCGTGCAACGCGCCGTAGAATTTCCCGATCTTCTTGTGCTTGCGGGCTTCCAAAACGGCCCCCACCAAACTTTGGTTAATGACCACTGTCGGACCGCCCGATTGACCAATCACGGCATTGCTCTGTGACATCGCCCGCGTTGCCTTTCGCTCGCTCATTCTTCTAAATTTCCGTCCGCCGTCATGGCGCGAAAGCGGTGGCAGGTTTGGGAGCAGGCGCGGCTTGCGGAGCGGGCAATGAATTCGCCAGTTTCAACCCTTCCTCGATCAAAATTTCTCCGGTCATTTCGCCGAGGCTCGTGTCACTGCAATACTTGTAGCGGTCGAAGCTGTCGAAATCCACTTTGGTTAAAATATATCCGTAGGCGTCATTGGTCAGACCGAAGAGAAAATTATATTTTCCGCGCATCTTGCGTTTCAGATAAAAGCCGATGTTCGGGAACGCCTCGCCGGGGATGGTGAGAATTTGCGCGTTGCCGACGGCGACCGCGTTGATCCGCGCCGTGAGCGTGTTATCGTCGTTGAATTTGTAGCCGACGGGGGACTTGGAAACCATCTTCCACATCGGATTGCCGTCGGGCAGAGGAAAATTGACGTTCTTGAATAGGCAGTGAACCTTCGGATCGGTTTGAACTTCGCCGTTGGCGATGAGCCGCAGCGCTTCGTCGGCGAGAAGATGCCCGATCCGCAAGCATTCATCCCAGCTTTCGTTCTCTTTGCCGTCGCCGCCGCGAATGTCGGCGGTGATCATGCCCCCTTGGGCGCTGTTCATGAAAACGCCGATCCCGCCCCCTTTTTCCGCGATCCGATCATACAAGGGACCGATCAAATCGGGACTGAGAATCGGTTGGCTCAGAAGAATTTCGGGATGAATCGCGTAATTGACCAGCGTCGCAATCGGCTTCCCATCCGCGCCGATGGCTTGAATCACGTTGCAACGATGATCGTAAAGTTGGGGCGCGTAATAATTGTAGGCGATTTTTCCCTCCGCCTTGCCCGTCGTGATTTTCAGCGTGACAGGCTGGAGTTTGCCGACCGCCTCGTTGATCGCGTCGGCGGTTTTCTGGCACACGCCGTTGAGGAAATCCATGTTCGCCCCGCCCCCTTTGGCGAAACTGGGAAAGCCATAGGGATCGGGCGCGCAATGGGTGTGCGTCGCGCCGATGAGAATGTTTTCGGCGGGGATGCCCTGAACTTTTTCATAAACGCGCCGGCACAAACCCGCCGGAAAACCGAGGAACGGCTCGCTGACGAAGGCCACTTTGGTCGCGCCGTCGTCCAGAACCAATACGCGGGTTTCCAATTCCCCCTGCTTGCTCGTGACGGGACGGCTTCCCCCGCCCGACGTGACGGGCAAAAGAGGATCGGGCGTCAAAATTCGCGCCGCCGCCGCCGCGCGCAATTCCGCAAAGGCGGAGGTGTGAAAAACCATCGCGCCAAGAATCAAACCCGCCAAACACCAGTTTCGTTTCATGAAATCGCATGCTCCTTCTCTCGTCACGCTCCGGACGTTCGATCCGATGAGAGCAATGATTCTAGCGGGTTTTCAGGAGTTCGCAATCGAAACTCGAAACGTGGCTCAATCAGTTTGTTTTGCCATCGGACGATTTGGCGGGAACCGCCGGATCCGCGGATGCGGGCGCTTGACCGGCGGAAGCCTTGGCGGCAAGCGCGCCCTTCTTCTTGATCGGCGCTTTGCCCGTTTCCTCACGGAATTCCTTGATTTCGTTGGCGTCCAAGGCTCCATCGTGATTCTTGTCCAATTCCTCAAACCGCTTTTGGAGACTTGTCGGACACTCTTCCTTCTGAAGTTTGCCGTCCTTGTTCTCGTCATGCTTCTGAATCAAGTTCGGCGCTCCCCCTTTACCCTTTCCCTTGACGTGTTCCTTGACACGCTTCATCACTCCGGCGTCCCCGGACGAAAGAAATCCGTCATGGTTGGTGTCGAACTGATCGAAAACTTCGAGGAGCCTCGGCGGGGCTTCGCTCTTGTCAATTTTGCCGTCGCCGTTGACGTCCAGTCGCTCCATGATCTTTTGCGAAATCTCCATCTCCGCCAGATGAGACGGTTGGGCATTGAGCGGCGCCGAGCGCTCTTGCGGGCTGGGAGCCTTGGGAATTTCGGCGGGATGGCTCTGCAAAAACTTGGCGAACTCCTCCGCGTCAATTTTTCCGTCGCCGTTGAGATCCGCCTTCTTGAAATCCGCCGAGGGTTCCTTCGTCACTTCCGCCGTCAAGACGTTCGTTGATGCGCAAAATCCACAGGCCGTCAAAATTGAGGCCGCCAAGCCGTCTCTAAAATTTCCAATACGTATGAGGTTCATGGGTGTTTCCTTCCAAATTAAGATTCACAATGATTTTCAGGCGGCTCAGTCAACCCCCAAGATTGGAGCAGTGTCGCCGTGATTATGCTCAATTTGCAAAAGCAACAACTACGCCACCAAACCCGAATGGCGACTTCAACCTTCCAATCCCTTGATGAGATTGAGGTTATACCGTTTGACAGTTGTTTCGATTTCCCAATTGGTCAGCGGGACGGTTCCAATTGGAACATGCCGCAGACACGCATGGAATCAAGGACGAACGTTGTAAAATTAAATCTGCGGAAAGGAATATTGGACTACGCCTACGACTGCGGCCAGCGTTCCAGTCCCTTTTTACCGCGATGAACGGCATCTTGAGCGGCTTCATCAACCACGGCACGAGCCAAAATCTTGCTCTCGACCCTGTAGTTCCCGCTCTCGACGGATTGCTTGAACGCATGAATTTTCTTGAGCCGGACGTCGGGTAATCCCGCGATCACCCGCTTGAACCATCCCATCTTGGGATGACAGGCAGGATCATGCCCGCTTCGCCGGGAGGTGGGAATGGGAGTCAAATCGCCAACCGAACCCATCGGGGACTTTTTCCCCGTCCAATCTAAACGGTCGGGTCGCTGATTTTTGGGATTCTCGTCGGATGATCTCAACATGTAAGGTAGTCGCCTATCGCCTCGATCCTTGAAATATGCCCTTTTCCTCTCAAAAACCCCCGACGTGTCCCTTGGAGTTGCCCTGCCCCTTCCACATTCATATATCGGCTTGCGAAAGCGTCAACTAAAAAAATTATTTTAGCCCCCTCCTTCCCCCGATTAACCGGAGCCTAACATTCGGTCGAGAATCACCCCGGCAACGTAGGCCAGCGTCGCCGCGCCCTCCCCGATCAGAAGCGTTTCCAAACCGGAGATCGGCCATTTCTGCAAGACGAACCGGCTCTTCAACGCTCCAACCCCGAAGAACGTTGCGCCGGTCAAAATCATGCTCCAATTAAAGGAGGTGCTCCCGGCGGCGTGAAATAGGAATTGCATGAAATAAGGCAAGAGGGGAACCGATCCGCAGAAGATAAAGGCCGCGAATGTCCAAAGTGCCGCCCGCCGCGCCGAGCGTATCTCGACGCTCAAACCCAGCTCCTCGCGCATCATCGTCTCGACCCATCGGTCTCGATCCGCCGTGATTGTCTCAACAACATGCTCCAATCCGTCGCCTGAAAATCCTTTGGACGCAAAAATTTGGCGGATTTCTTCCTTCTCTCCTTCCGGAATGCGGGCAATGTGCGAAAGTTCCATCGCCCTCGCGCGGTCTCGTTGCTGAATCTCGGCCCGCGTCCCCAAAAAGTTGCTGGCCGCCATGCTGAAACCGTCTCCCAAAAGATTCGCCACCCCCATGATGATGACGACGTGGGGCGAAAGTCGCGCGCCCGCCACCCCCGCCACGACGGCAAAGGTCGTGACCGAACCGTCAATCGCGCCGAAAACAAAGTCGCGCAGATAGCTGTGGGACACGCCCTCCTTCAGCCGCCGCCGGATCGCTTCCGGCGTGTGGATCGCCTCCAACTCGACGCGGGTTTTTCCGTCGGAATTCATTCCGTCGCTTCAGTTCTTGGGCGTGGCCACGTTGGATTTCAATTGCTTGGCCAAAAAATCCCGGCAAGCCGGACAGAGCACAAAATTGAACGCGGAATAGACCCGCTCCTCCTCCAATTGCGCTTCTTCATCGTCCATGGCCTCAAGCTGGGCGATGATCTTTTTTATTTCCTCGTCGCAATCTTTTTCCAGATCGGCCTCGGAGAATTGGAGCGATTCCTCGACGCGCGGAAAAAGTTCGATCCGCATCGTGTAGGGATGAACCGGATGGGGAATTTCGCGGTGGCAATTACTGCAACGCATGGCGATTAACGCGAACAAAGGATTATACGCCGAACGCTTCGAAAAATCATTCGCGTCTTTCACGTGGATCACGGGCAACTTGGACGCGGATGGACACGGAACACGCGGATCGGGGATCCCGAGGAGTGCGAAGACTCAGAACGGCAAGTCCTCCATTCGTTCCAAACCGCCATACTGTTCCAAAACCTCCAACTCCAATCCCGCGTCGAAGCGGATCGAAACCTTGCGCTTCTCCCCCGTTCCGCGAACCGACAGCACTTCCCCTTCGCCCAGTTGCCGATGCCGTATCCGAGAGCCGGGAGGAAATTTGAGCGGGGTTTCGGTTTCGATGAGGGTTGATCCTTCGGCAAGAGCCAAGGCCCGCGAACCGGAATCGCGCAGGGGACTCCGCGATATACTTTTCGGTTCGGCGGTTCCCCACGACCTTATGGCTGACGCAAGCGACTGCGTCAAGTCGCGCGGAACCTCGATCAAAAAAACCGACGGAGGATTGTATTGATGCCGTCCGTAGAGCGAACGGCTGTCGGCCCGGCTCAGGAAAAGCCGCTCCTTGGCGCGCGTCACGCCGACGTAAAAAAGCCGCCGCTCTTCCTCGACGTTCCCCGTCTCGCTGATCACCCGACCGTTGGGAAAAATCCCCTCCTCCAATCCGGTGATGAAAACGCACGGAAACTCCAGCCCCTTGGCGCTGTGAAGCGTCATCAGCGAAACGCAATCGTCCTCGTCGTTGACCGCGTCAATCGCCTGCGTGAGCGAGACCATTTCCAGATAATCGTCGAGCGCCGAATCGGGATTGTTTTCGGTGTATTCCTCCAGCGCCCGCCGCAATTCGGCGATATTTTCCAAGCGCGAAAGAGTCTCCATCGCGCGAGGATCACCGAGGTCTTCCTCGTAGCCGGTGTCTTTCAGAATCGCATCAAGAAGTTCGGCCGGAGAATGGTTTACGCTCATTTCGCGCCATCGCTCCATCAAAGCGAGTAGTCCGGCGATTCCCGCTTTCGCCTTGCGCGATAGTTCATCGCTTTCCACCGCCGCTTGGAGATGCATCCAGATCGGCGTCCCGTTCCGTGCGGCATCGGAAAAAAGTTTGGTCAGCGTCTTCTCTCCGATTCCCCTGCGCGGTTTGTTGATGATCCGCGTCAGACTCAAACCGTCCAGCGGGTTTGCGATCAACCGAAGATAAGCGAGCAAATCCTTGATCTCCATTCGATCATAAAACCGAACGCCCCCGACGACGCGGTATTGAATCTTGGCTTCGCGCAAAAAATCCTCAAAGAGACGCGACAGCGCATTGACGCGATAAAATATGGCGATGTCGCGGTAGGGAACGTCCAGTTGGCGGTGGAGTTTCTTCACCGTGTCCACGACCTTCGCCGCTTCCTCCCGCTCGTCCATCCCTTCGATGATCGCAATCGGTTCTCCCATGCCCCGTTCGCTCCAAAGCGTTTTCGCGTGTCGCTGTTTGTTGTGCGCGATCACCGCGTCGGCGGCTTGGAGAATCGTTTCGGTCGAGCGGTAATTTTGTTCGAGCCGGACGATGCGGGTCCCTTCGTATTCCTTGTCGAAGTTGAGAATGTTCTCGATCTCCGCGCCGCGCCACGAGTAGATGCTTTGGTCCTCGTCGCCGACGACGCAGATGTTCCGCTCGCGCGAGGCCAGCAGTCTCATCAGTTCGCACTGAACGCCGTTCGTGTCCTGATACTCGTCCACCAGAAAAAACTGCCAGCGGTCCTGATACATGCGGAGAATGTCGGGCTGTTCCTGATAAAGACGCACGACTTTCAAAAGAAGATCGTCGAAATCCACGGCGTTGCTGAGCGCGAGGCGCGCCTCGTATGCGGCATAGACGCGGACAAAATCCTGAACCCGGTCGTTGTTCAACGCTTGGCGCAGTTCGCCGATTCGAGGGTCGGCATTCATTTGAGCGCGGACTTGCGCCGGAGCCTCCAGCGCGGAACGCGCTTCATCCGCCTTCGCCATGTGAATTTTCGCCCGGCTGATCCAATTCCGAATTTCGTCCGGCTTGATTCTCGAAGCGGGAATCTCCAAATCGCGCAGGCAATCCTTGATGAGCGCCATCTGGTCCGTGTCGTCGGCGATGGTGAATCGGGAAGTTAGGCCGGCGTGGGGAGCCTCGCGGCGCAGGATTGAAACGCAGATCGAATGAAACGTGGCGACGGTCAGTCGCGCGGTTTCCAAGCCGGGAAGAAGCGCGCCGATGCGGTGCCGCATTTCCGCCGCCGCCTTATTCGTGAACGTCGCGGCGAAAATCTCCCACGGATGCACTCCGCATTCGCGCACGAGATACGCGATCCGATGCGTGATGACGCGCGTCTTGCCCGATCCGGCTCCGGCGATCACGAGCAGGGGACCCTCGGTCGTCGTGACGGCTTCGCGCTGGGCGGGATTGAGCGGGGTAAGAATCGAACTGGCGGAAGTCATCAATCCACGCTAGAACCAAGAGTATGCTTTGTCAAATTTCAGATTTGGAATCTGAAATGTGAAATTCAGAGGGTGAAACTCGAAACGATCTCGCTCGAGTCATTGTGGCCGGAAGGACAAGCTTTCCCGCCGAGCCGCGGTAGCGGCGACAGAATCCCAGCCCCGCGCGTGAGCGCGGGGTGGATATTCGCCTTAACCCCCAAAGCCCCGCAAGGGGCGGCATAAGAATTCTTTTCTTGAAACGTTTGTGGATATACCTGAAGTTTTCGAGCAAGAGTAAGAGCAAGATTAAGATTGCGATTATGATTAAGAAGGGAAACCTGTTATGGCGGTGAGGACTGAAAAGGACAGCGAGACCAAGGTGACAACCGTCATCATTGACAACCCGGAGGTCAAGAACGCTTGCGACAATCCGACCTCACGCGCGTTGGCCGACGCCTTCCGCGAATTCGATCAGGACGCGGAATCCCACGTCGCGGTCCTTTGGGGAGCCAATGGATCGTTTTGCTCCGGCGCGAATTTGAAAACCATCGCCGGAGGCGTCGGCAACCGCTGGAATGAAGACGGCGACGGGCCGATGGGACCGAGCCGGATGTTGCTCTCCAAACCGGTGATCGCCGCCGTCGCCGGATACGCCGTCGCGGGGGGATTGGAGTTGGCGGTCTGGTGCGACCTGCGAGTGGTCGAGGAGGACGCCGTCTTCGGCGTTTTTTGCCGTCGCTGGGGCGTGCCGCTCGTGGATGGAGGAACGATCCGCCTGCCCCGATTGATCGGCCTGAGCCACGCGCTCGACATGATCCTCACCGGACGCCCCGTCGGCGCGGCGGAAGCATTGCGGATGGGCTTGGCCAATCGCGTCGTCCCAAAGGGAAAATCGCGCGAGGAGGCGGAGAATCTCGCCGCGCAAATCGCCAAATTCCCCCAAGTGACCATGCGCAACGACCGCCTCTCGGCTTACGAGCAATCCGGAATGAATCTCGATCAGGCGATCAAAAACGAATTTCGACGCGGCCAAGCCTCGCGGGAAAGCGGCGTCATCTTCAGCGGCGCGGAAAAATTCCTGAAAGGCGCGGGAAGACACGGAACATTTGAGAAATGAAAATTCTTTTGCCCGTGAAACACGCGAAAAACGCGAATTCGCTCATTCCGGCAATTTGAGAATTTCAGGTCCGCGAAAGAGGGCAATGCGTCCGGTCCGCGCGATTTCCAGAATCCCGAATGGCTCGAGCAATTCGATCAGGGCGTTGTTTTTATCCTGCGTTCCGTTGATCTCGACGATCACCGACTCGTGGTGAACGTCAATAATTCGTCCTCGGAATATATCCACGATCTGCATGATCTCGGAGCGCGACTCTTTGGAGCATTGAACCTTGATGAGAATCATTTCGCGCTCGACGTGCTCCCTCTCGCGCAAATCCGAAACGCGAATCACGTCAATGATCTTGCGGAGTTGTTTGATGATCTGCTCCATGACGCGGTCGTCGCCCCGGCAGACGATCGTCATGCGCGAAACTTCCGGATCGGTCGTCGAGCCGACGGCCAGCGAGGCAATGTTGAATCCCCGCGCGGCGAACATCCCACTGATCCGCGCCAAGACGCCCGGGCGATTCTCCACCAGCGCCGAAATCAAATGCTCGTGGACCTCGCCTCCCTTTACTCCGGAGTAGAGCGGTTCCTTGGTTTTAGCGAGTGGCGTGGTGGGATTGGTCATTCAACTTTCGCTCTTAATCTTAATCCTAATCGTAATCTTAATCTTCTTGTTCAACCCGTTCGGGGTCGGCAAATTTTCATCTGCGTAATCTGTGAAATCTGCGGTTAAATCCTCCGCAAAATTCCCACATCACGCTTCCTTCGGTTGTCCGATCATTTCCTTGACGCTCTTGCCCGCGGGAATCATCGGCCAGCAGTTTTCCTCCGCCTCGACCCAAAAATCGAGGAACACGCAACCCTTGTGGTTCAGCGCGCGGTCAATCGCGGCGCGGACGTCGGCCTTTTTGGTCACTTTGATTCCCAACGCCCCATACGCCTCGCAAAGTTTGGCGAAATCGGGAGGATAAAACGGTTCCTTCCCCGGCTCGGGGGGCGCGGCCAGCCAGACGGCGGAGTAATTGTGCTGATAGAAAACCTCCTGCCATTGCCGGACCATGCCGAGATAAAGATTGTTCAGGATGATCACCTTGACCGGAAGTTTTTCGATCACGGCGGTCGCCAGTTCCTGAATGTTCATCTGAATCGAGCCGTCCCCCGCGATGTCAATCACCAGCTTGTCGGGATGAGCCATTTGCGCGCCGAGCGCCGCCGGAAATCCGAATCCCATCGTTCCCAATCCGCCCGACGAAATAAACGTGCGCGGCTTTTTGTAGAACCAATAATGCGCCGCCCACATTTGGTGCTGACCGACCTCGGTGGTAATGATCGCGTCGCCGCCGGTCGCCTTGTAAAGTTCGTCAATCACGTATTGCGGGCGCAATTTGTCGTCCGTCGGATACCAGAGCGGATACTCGGCCTTCCATTTGTTGATCTGCTCCATCCACTCCGGATGGCGCGACGGTTCCGCCAGTTCGACCAATTTCCCCAGAACGCTTTTGCAATCCCCCACAATCGGAATCGAAGCGGGAATCGCCTTGGAAATGGAAGAAGGGTCCACGTCAATGTGAATGACGTGCTCGCGGTGGGGCGCGAACTCGTCAATCTTTCCCGTCACGCGGTCGTCGAATCGCGCGCCGACGCTGATGATCGTGTCGCAATGGTGCATCGCGTAGTTGGCGTATTGCGTCCCGTGCATCCCCAGCATCCGAACGCTGTTGGGATGCGATTCGGGAAATCCCCCCAACCCCAGAAGCGTCGTCGTCACCGGAATATCGCATTTTTCCGAAAGCCGGACCAATTCCTCCGATGAATCGGACGCGACGGCTCCCTGCCCGCAGTAGAGCAAAGGCCGCTTGGACTGGCTGATGATTTTGGCCGCGCGCTTGATTTGCTGAAAATTCCCCTCAACCGTCGGACGATACGACCGGATGTTGATCGCTTCGGGATATTTGTAATCCTGCACGACGGCGCGTTGAACGTCCTTGGGGATATCCACCAACACGGGTCCCGGGCGTCCGGTCGTCGCAATGAAAAACGCCTCTTTGATCGTCCGCGCCAAGTCCTTCACGTCCTTGACGAGGAAATTATGTTTTGTGCAGGGGCGCGTGATCCCGACCACGTCGGCTTCTTGAAATGCGTCCGTTCCGATGGCGTGCGTGGGGACCTGCCCGGTGATGGCGACCATCGGCGCGGAATCGGCGTGCGCCGTCGCCAGCGCCGTCACTAAATTCGTCGCGCCGGGACCGGATGTCACAAGACAAACGCCTGCCTTTCCCGTCGAACGGGCATAGCCGTCGGCCATGTGTCCGGCTCCCTGCTCATGGCGAACCAGCACAAACCGCAACTCGTCGGGACGTTGATTGATCCGGTCGAAAACGTCGAGAATCGCTCCCCCCGGATAACCGAAAACCACCTTGACCCCCTCGCGGATCAGCGCGTCCACGACAATATCCGCCCCCGTCATGGGTCCGGTTGGAGCCGACCGTTCAGGTGACCGTTCAGCCGACCGCTCAGGCGGCTTGGCGTCTTTGGATTTGGTTTTGGTCGTCATAATGAGCCGAAATCTGCGGCGGACGAACGATGCTTCGCCCGCTCGCGGTATCCTTCCTCCCCTTCCCCTTGCCCCGGAAGGGTTGAACCCCGCACTCTACCATGAGGAAACGCACCGCTCAAGGAATTATGAGTTCGCGGGCGCACACCACAAATGATTGTGGTTGAGCCAGATTTCATGAACTGGCCATTCTCATCCGCGGTAGCGGCGGAACAATCCTAGCCCCGCTCGTAAGAACGGGGCGAAGGTCTCCCCAAAAACTTCTAAGCCCCAGCGGGGCGGCATAAATTCCCATGGCGATTATCCCCTTGACAAAGTAAGCGAACCGACGGATTATCGGCTCCTGAATCTGATTCTGGATCGTTGGGTCTGCGATTACCAGACGGATTTTAGAATCCGCGGGATTTCCAAGGGACTGATTGCGGTGACGAGATTTTATTTCGATGCGAGTGGATCACCAGACAATCCAAATCGTCCGATCTTTGCGATTGGTGGATTCATCGCTTCGGTGTCGCAATGGGAGACATTTTCAAAATCATGGAATCAAATCTTGGAAGAATCCGATGCTCCAATTTATCATGCGACCGATTGCGAGCCTTCAAATAATGGAAGGGGTTGGGGCGAATTTTCCGAATGGGATAAATCCCTACTTGAAACATTGAAGAACAAATTGATTCCTCTCGTTAGCGGGCTTACTGCCGGATATGGAGTTGCGCTTGATGCACGGGATTTCGATGTTGAACTTAGGCATTTCCCGCTTTGCGTTAAAAGATTAAGCGATAAATTACAATGGGAACCGCTTTCGTTTCTATCAGAGTGTGTTATCAGTTGGATTTGTCGGGTTTGTGCTGAAATTAAAGGGGAAGCAAACGGCAACAAGGTGGACATTTTTTTCGAGGCTGGAAGTCCAAATATAGGTCAAGCCATAGATCACGCGCTCTGGTTAAAAAAGAAGTTTCCTCAACATACGCGGTTTATTGGAGCTATGGTCGGTGGAGGAGAAAAAAGCCTTCCGGCAATGCAAATTGCCGATATGCTGGCTTTTGAAACCTACAAGGCGATGGAGTGTAGAATGAAAGACCCAACGATTCCTTTGTTTGATTATCCCAAAGAACGATATGTTCTTAAAGAACTAGCAAGGCACAACCCTCGCATCCATATCAAGCGAATGGATAAAGAATCGTATTCGATCCTCAAGAAAGCCTATGAAGAATGGCCTATTTCCTCGGTTTAGAAACTCGTTTGCAACACCCGATCCATCAGGTCGTGTGCTCCCCTGTGGTTGAACCGGAACGAGCATTCGTCAAGGTAGAGCGGGAGATACTTCGCGGAAACCTTGTGATAAATCCCCACAATGGACCGCTTGAAAAGCGACCAGACATTCTCGCATCCGTTGACGTGAACATCCCCGTCAACATAACACTGTTGATGGTTCACGGCGGAGTGGACGTATTCGGAAGAATCAAGCCAGAGATAGGATTTGAATTCGTCTGTGTGAACTTCCGCGCCCGGCGCGACGTTCCCGCGTATCATGGACTTCAGGGTTGACGATGAAACATTCTTCACCGCCTTCATGCGAACCTCTCCCGAAGTCCGGTTTTTTATTCCGACTACGGGAACTTTATTGGGCGATCCGCGCCCACGCCGCCCTTTTCTTTTGCCACCGATGTAAGTCTCATCAACTTCAACCACGCCGGAGAACTTCCGGCAAAAATCCGAGTCATCCTGCATAGCGAGCCGAATCCGATGCGCCATATACCACGCGGTCTTGTAGGTGATGCCCAATTCACGCTTGAGTTGAGTGGCGGGAACACCCTTCTTGGCGGAGCAAATCATGTAGATAGCAAGGAACCATTTCACAAGCGGGAGATGCGAGTCATGGAAAATCGTTCCGGCGGTGATCGAACATTGATAGCGGCAATCCACGCATTCGTAAAGGTGACGAATCTTTTCGGTCTTGCCCTTGGCGTCAAACTTGAAGACGCGCTTCGATCCGCATTTGGAACATTCAAGTCCCTTGGGAAATCGAAGACGCTCAAGATACGCGATGCACTTTTCTTCGGAATCGAAGCGGTTCACCACCTCAATCAGAGTCGGTTGCTTTTGCTTTTTGACGGTCATGGTCCTGTCCCTTTCCTATTCTCTGGCGGACAGGATAGCCGAAGATCAATACTTTGTCAAGGGGATAATCGCCATTCCCATTCGTCCAGCGCCATTCCAGGGACTGTCTCGCGGGGATTTCATGTGGCATAGCCTCGAGGGTCGGTGTGCGAGCGCATGTTACCGCGAACGTCACGGGTGACCGCGTCGTAGATCGTCATCCGCTCATGGCCGAGCGGGTCCTTGGTCTTGAAGAGCCGCCCTGCCGCATCGTAGAAGTTCTCCGTGACGACGTCGTCCCCCGGATCGGCGGGATTGCCCAGCGCGGTCGTCTTCTTCACGCGCCCGGCGGCGTCATAGGTAAAATCGGTCTCGAACCCGCGCGCGTCGAATTGCTTGGTCGGGCGGCTCATGGCGTCGGGTTGCGTCGTCGTGAGGATGTCGTCGCCGGCGGCGGGAGAATCGTCGGCGCCGACAACAAGCCGCGTCGAGAGCGGGAATCCCTCCGCCGAATATCCGAACTTCGTCACCGTCCCCGTCGGATCGGTCGTCTGCGTCAACACGCCTCCCGCGCCGTAGCTGTTCTGCGCGACGATGTCATCCGTGCCATCACTTGGATTGCCCACTTGGCGCGTCTCGGTCAGGTTGCCCGTCGCTGTGTCATAAGTATTGCGACTGACAAAGCCGAGCGGATCGGTATGCGTCTTCATAGGCGTAGCCGGAAATCGTGGAAAGGTCGGGGCACGTAGCGGGTGGATAGCTCCATGAGATCACCTTCCTTCAAACGCACGGCCTTGGCTTTCGCGCTTCTGCGATGGCGGTAGGGTCAGATCATTCGGATCAAGCCCTTCCAGAAAACTCGGAGCCACGTCCAGAAAGGTTTTGCAAAAGCCGCGAAGTGACTCGACCATTTCCGGAACGTCTTCCTCGTGCAAGCGATTCCACTTTGTTAACCCGTGTCTAAGGGTCCATTCAAGGAAGGAAATTTGTCGATGAAGAACGACATTACTCTTATTCTTGATGATATGCTCATATTCGATCTGTCTGTGAAGGATATTGCCTCCCGTGTCAATTTCGGTCTCAATGATCCAACCTCTGTATTCGTTCTGGTAGCGCCACACTGCCCCACCACTGTAATGCGGTTTGCCGAGAACATCCTTAATACCAGCTTTTACATTTTTCCGAAGCGCGCGCTTGTCGATCCGCGCTTTTGGGTCGTCAACTGGGGGCGTAGAGGTGATTACCCTTCTGAGATAATCCACATGCCCAAACGCAAACGTTTTCCATAGGTCCACCTCGGCGGTGGTACACGGGCGGCCCAACCACGTAGCCCCTTGCTTGTATTTGCACCGCAATCCGGCTCTCAAGATGGAATTCAAGTCTGAGGATGAATATCGACTTATCCACGCCCAGTAAGTATCCAGTGAATCGTCCTTGATGGACCTAGCAAGCCGGAAGTTGTTCTCGACCTCCTTCTCAGCCTCCTCAATAGCCCATTTCAAGAAACGACCAAAATAAACGGCGTTTAGGTGACAGGCTTGCTCAGACAAAATTTCGCTCCTTCCATCAAGCCGCAATTTCAATTTCTTCGATCGCTGGAAAGAGCTCCTCAACTTGAGCGGAACCTAGCGGTGTTACGCTTTCCACAGAGCCGGCTTCAGTAGCAGGAAGGATGCTCTCCGCCAGCTCACTACTTACGGTGAAGGCTAATTGATATGCCAATTGGAGTTGGAGGAGTGCGCCGACAGCATCCACTATGGAACGCATGTTAATTATACTGTAAGGTATTACGCCCCTCTGGGGTGGGTATATCACGGCAATTGTAGTAATATCCAAAGAGACAGCACCGGGCGGTGAGTATGAAGCGAAGTGCGCCCGTTGCCAGTAGCGGTGTTGGGGATCGTTGTCGTTAAGTATACCCAAATAGAAGTCGAGATCTTTATAGCCCTGTGGAATACCGCGTACGGTTTTAATCTCCCAAACCTCCGTCGTTGTTACGTCCACCATGTCGGGTTGACGGAACCCGTTCTGGGCGTGGGTCAATGATGTCCCAAGGATTGTGTTAATTGTTTTGTTCGTATATGCTTCATTGCTTTCCGCTCTTTTGTAAGCGAGAAAGTGGCGGAATATAGCTTGCTCAACCTCTTTTCCCCAAAGCATTCTTTGTAGCCACGGCGGATAGGCTTGCGTCCCCATCGGATCCACCCTGTTGACCGGATCGGCATCGGCGTAGAGGTAGGGGTGAAGAGAACCCTTAGCGCCCAGCGGATCGGGCGTGAGGAATCTGCCGACGGTGGGATTATAGTATCTCGCCCGCAAATTATAGAAACCAGTTTCTGGATCAAATTGTTCCCCGGCGAAGCGGTATCGGTTGGGCGTGGTTCCGAATCCGGAAATTTGCGTTCCAAAAGAGTCAAAGGTGTAGGCATCGGTGACGGCTCCGACGGAGTTGGTCAACGCCCGAACGCTCCCCAGCCCGTCGTGATGGAAATAGGAGACAACCCCGACCCGCGCTTGGCTGATCAACTCGCGCCCGTAGGTGCAATCGGCAATCAATGCGCCCGCCGCGTCGCGTTCCTCCAACACCTGCGCGACGCCGGTCGGATTCACCGGATCCACCAAGAACTCCGTCGCCGCGCCGTTGACGTCGCTCCGCGTTCGATTGCCGTCGCCGTCGTAGTCGAAATTCACCGTCGTGGCCGGAGATTGAACCGCGCGGAGCCGATCCTCCGAGTCATAGGAATACGTGGTCGTGATCCCATTCTCAGTCACGCTCAGCGTGTTGCCGTTGGTATTATATGCAAAAGCCTTGGCTCCCTCGGTCAGAAGCCGATCATTGGCGTCATAAGTCGAGCCGGTCGTTCCGGCGGGTCCCGACTTCGCCGTCCGGTTACCGACGTCGTCCAAAGTGTAAGTTGTTGCTGAAACGGGCGACCCGCCCGCTTCGGTGATCGTTTCGGAAATCAGGCGATCCATGTCATCATAGCCATAATCCACGCGCCTGCCGGTGTTCTCCACCACCGATTGACGCCGACCCGTCGCGTCGAGGGTGTAGGCATAGCTGGAAATCGAGGAAAGATCGGGGGCGAGATTTTGGAGGCTGATGAGCCGGTTGAGATTATCATAGTTGTATCGTGCCGTTGTTCCATTCGGATAGGACGCGGATTTGCAGTTCCCCGCGGAATCGTAGCCGTAGGCCGTCAATTCGCCGCGCGCGTTGGCGACGCGATCCAAACGATTCACGGGATCATAATGGTAGCCGACCGTCCCGCGCGGAGAAGAAACGGAAAGCAGATTCCCCGCCAAATCGAAGGCGTGTCCGATCACGGCGCCATTGGGTTGCGCGATTTCGCTCAGCCGCCCCATGGGATCATGCTCATACGTCCACGTCTTGGTTGTCAGCCCGTCGAAGACCTGCACCCGAATTCGCTCTCCCGCCAAGTCGTAGTCCATCCGAATCCGGCGACCGTCGGGGAAAGTTTTGAGCGTAAGGCGGTTCATCGAATCGTAGGCGTAATTGACCGTTGAACCATCGAATTTTGTATGGCTGGTCATTCTTCCGGCAGGGTCATAGGCAAAGGTCTCGGACATTCCCATCGGCAGAGTCCGCCGACTCATCCGATTGTGGGCATCATAATCCCAGAGAGTCGCGCGATTCAAGGGATCGGTTAGTCGAATCCGATTGCCGGCTCTGTCGTAGGCAAACTGCCAGACGATAGGCCGTCCACTCAGGTAGCGCGTGGTCTGAATCAAACGTCCCGCCGCGTCGAAAACATGGTCGGTCCTTCGGTTTTTCTGGTCAATCTCGACGACCGCCTGTCCCAGTTTGTCATAGCGGGTTTCCTTGACGGTCGAATCGGGATAGATGACGCGCGTTCGCCGTCCGAATGGATCATACTCCATTTTCGTCACATGACCGAGGGGATCGCGCATCGCGATTTCGTTTCCGGTGGCGTCGAACTGATGCCGGATTTCGTTGCCCAACGCGTCGCGCTCCAGCACCTTGCGTCCCGTCTCGTCGTATCCGTAGGTGGTTGCGTTCCCGCGGCCATCCACGGTCCGGACGACGCGACCGAGCGAATCATACTCCCGACTCACCACGGCACCATCGGGCGAATGTGTTTCAAACATTCTTCCAATTTCGTCGTATCGGAATTCGGCTCTCCGTCCCAAGGGATCAATCCGCGCCGTGCGTTGTCCCGCCGCATCATATTCAAAGCGTTCGACGCCGCCGTCCGGATAATCCCGTTCAGCGGGACGACTCAACGCATCGTAGATGGTGCGCGCTTCATGCCCGACCGAATCCACCTCACGGACCAAACGTCCCGTGGCGTCGAAAAAGTTCTGATTCACGATATCGTCTTGGGACGTAGTGGGATCGCCGAATGCCGTGGTGCGGACAGGACGCCCGATGCTATCGTAAGCCGTGTCGGTTTGATAATCACGCCCGTTGATTTTCAATTTGGGACGCCCCATTGCGTCATAAGTTGTCGAGATCACGATGTCGTCATGCTCGCTTGATGTCAGGTCGTTCTGTCCAATCACGGTTCTCTGAGAACTCCGGAAACCTTCAGACGTATGAGTGTAGAGGACGACGTTCCCCAAGGCATCCGTCATCTGCGTCAGTTGTCCGTTCGCATCGTAAGCGTTCACCGTTACAATGTCATCCTGTGAATCGGCGGGATTGCCCTCATCCGTTATTTTTGTGAGATTGTTTCCCTCGTCGTATTCATTGATCGTTCGGTAGCCGCGCGGGTCGGTATGGGTCCGCATATTCCCCCGGACGTCGTAAGTAAAGGCGTCGGCCAGAGTTGATGTAACCGTCGTCATCGAATCCAGATCGAAAACCGAAACAGTCTCTTCCCTTCTGGTAAGATTGCCGCGACCGTCGTATCCCATGGTGATCGCGTGTTCGATCGGGCTTCCCACGGCCATTACTTCATGGATCGGATTCCGATTCGCGTCATAGGCGACGTCGCCCCTCATGCCTCGCGCGTCCACTTTGGTCGTGACCAGACCGCGGTCGTCGTAGAAGAAGGTCGTGGGGTTGCCGAGGCGGTCGGTGACGATCTCGCTCCGTCCCGCGACGTCGTGCGCGTAGGCGATCTCATGGCCGTTGGCGTCTATATGTTTCTTGATCCGCCCGTCGTCGTAGTATTCGTTGCGGATGCCGTTGCGCCCCAGCGGGTCCACGATCCGCGTGAGGTAATGCTCCGGCGCGCCGTTCTCGC
>CAZRCZ010000008.1:0-163201 GCA_964598765.1 uncultured Candidatus Sumerlaeota bacterium
ATCCACCAAACTGGAGCCGGAAATCGTGCGCGAAGTGTCCTGATGGGGGTCTACGGGAGCCGACGCGCCATGCGTGACCTTGAGAGTCTCGGCTTCGTTAAACGCACAACGGAGCCGGGCGCGGACCGCCTGCGTCATGGAATTGCCGCCGATGGGGATTTCGCGCGAGAAACGGGAAACGCCCTTGTGGTAAATCGCGATGCCGGTGACGTCGCCGCCGATGTTGATCAGCGCGACGCACTCATTATTAGCCGCGCCGTAATTGGCCTCAAAGCAATTAAGGAACGCGAAGGAATCCACATCCACGATTTGGGGGGTCAATCCGGCGGAGCGGATAAGGGAGACGTGGCTCTCGACCAAATCCTTCTTGGCGGAGACGAGGAGAACGTCCAGCTTCTCGGCGTCGTAGGCGTTGACGCCAAGGATCATGGAATCCAAATTCACTTCATCCAACCGGAAGGGGATGTATTCCTCGGCTTCCCATTGGAGCGCTTTTTTCAACTCATCCTCGGGCATCTTGGGGAGTTGCAAATATCGAACGATGATGGATTCGCCGCTGACGGCGGAAACGGTGCTCTTGGCGGTGATTCGGGCTTCGGCGACCGCCCGCTTGATGGCGTCGGCCTTGGCTTTATTTTGTTGTTCGGGGTCGGCGGGACGCTCGCCGCCCGGATAGATTGTAGCCGCGCCTATTTTCTCCAACTCGTAGGAATCTCCGGCGGGTCGAAGCTGGGCCACCTTGACGCTGGTGGCTCCGATGTCCACCCCAATCCATGTTTTGGAACCTAACATTCGCCTTGTTCTCCCGTGCGCTGATCCGGCACTTTTGCGTCCTTTTTCATTCGTCCAATGTAATTAACGGTAAAGACCCCACGCAAGTTTAGCCTTATATGCATGAAGCCAAGCCGGAATTTCAAGGACTTTTGACAGGGAGCGATTTTTGAATCGCGCCGGGCGATTCAAGACCCGCAGGTTCCCAAAACGGAAAACCGAACCCTGCCCCTTCGAATTCACCCCAACGCACACCGGGCGGTGAAATCGGCATTACTATTCATTTCCGGCAGGGGATTGTCAAGCGGTGATGGAAAAAAAGATGTTCCTTGATTAAAAACGAGAGTGGCGAGCGATCCGCGAGCGGAAGAACCAAGGACGCGAAGCCCCTAACCAACCTCAAGCAAAGGCGCAAAGTCCCCCGACGACGGGTTTGACTTGAGGACGCGCGAATTTTCCCCTATACATGAGCGGCGAATTTTGCGACCACGGCTTTTGACCCCTCGACATGGCGGATAATCCACAGCTTCCCTTGCCTTCCACCGCGACCCGGCAACCGCGCCCCTTCACGGCGTTCACGCGGCGCGCCCTCGCCTTCATCATTGACGTCGTCCTGATTTACTTCGTCGGCTACACGCTTCAGATGGGGGCGAGGGAGCCGCTATTGAGGTTGGGACCGCTGTTGCCGTTCCTATCCTCCTGCGGCGCGTTCGCTTATTTTTGGCTCGGAAACGGACCGGTCGGCCACGGAGCGACGCTGGGCAAGGCCATTCTGAATTTGCACGTCGTCGGCGTCGACGGAAGCCCGCTGGATTTGAAGACGAGCTTTCGCAGGACCCTGTTTCAACTGCCGCCGATTGCGTGGGCGATCTTTCGTTTGTTCCGCGACGTCTTTGATCTAAACGGCTTGATTCCCTATTTCATCGGTGATTTTCTCTCGATGATTTCGCTCACGATCATCTTTACCCATTCCTACAGCGCGGTCACGCATCCGCGCCGCCGGGGATGGCACGACCTTTGGGTCGGTTCCTACGTCTCGGCGGACCCGACGCCGAAGGATTTTTTCCTCCTTGTGAACGAGCCACCCGACGACCTTATGCGCGTGAGATTAAAGACATATAAGTTCATCAGCGTCATTTTCTTTTTGCTTGTAGGATTGGTGATGGGGGGACAATTGACTTGGAGCTATCTCAACCCCGCCTTTCTGGCGAGCATGGAATTCACCGGGGCGATCCGTCCCCACGCCGCCCTTGAGGGGTATCGGTTGGAGGAGGTCGGTTTTGTGTCCGCCGAATCAGGCCAAGATCAGGCCGCCGGAAAATCCAAGCAAGATCAGTCAAAGGATTCCAGAAAGGCCCCGAAGACGCGTATGCAAACGGCTCCGGAAGATTCAAGAACAACGGCCTCCATGCAAAAGGCGGCTGAGATCGCCAAGAAGGACAAAATCGTTTTTCGCTATGCCAAGATCTGGGGCGGAGCCTCGCGGGCCGAGATGGATGATCCCAAGCTCAGAGACGAGCTGGAAAAATTGAGAAGCGATTGGCATGAGCTTTACAGCCAATTGGGCATGGAACAGCGTCTGTCCAAGCCGCCGGCCAATTATTTCATCGCGCGATTCGACGATCCGTTTCGGTTCGTGGTTTTTCCTTGGTTCTTTTGGGTGAAACATTTTTGGGTTGCTCACGGGGAAACGGATCCCGCGAGCGGTCCGCTTCATTACGAATGGGTTGAGCTCGAGCAAAAGGAAGACCAACAACGCAAACCGCAATCCGGAACCGCGCCGGCAAATGCGCTCCCGACGCCCGGCAACATCACGATTCCCACGCCGTTGAAGTGACGGCAGGAATTATCTCGGATTCGTGAAGGTTGTGATCCGCGTCATTTCGCTTGGATTGGCGTCAGAATCACGGTGCAGGGATTTGTCCACCACTTGTTGGCCGCTTCGATGATTTGTTTCGCCTTGATGCGCTTCAAGTCATCCAGATAACGCGCGTCGTATTCGGCGCCGAGACCGAGGTCTTCCCATCGCGCCAGATGTCCGGCGCGGCTCATGATGGATTGATGATCCATCAGATATTTTCCCGCGACGTAGTTCTTGGCGCGATTCAAATCCTCGGCGCTGAGGAGATTATTCCGAAGGTGTTCGGCTTCAGCGAGGAGGCCCGCTTCGGCTTCTTCCAGACGATCCGGTTGGGTTCCAATGTAAAGCGCCGTATGCCCTCCCAGCCGAAGAAGCCGCAACATCGAGCCGACGGCATAAGCAAGCGACCGCTCGTCGCGCAGATGGGTGAAAAGCCGTCCGGCGAATCCTTCGCCAAGCGCGGCGCAGGCCAATCGGAGGGCAAGATGATCCGAGTGCGTCGCATCCGGCGCGCGGAAACCGAGGACGATGAATCCCTGTTCCAGTTCCTTCTTCAGCACGAGTCGTTCGGATTGAAACGAGGAGGAAGCGTGGACGGCATACCGCTCCGGAGAATTTTTCGGCGCGGTCCATCCGGCGGTCAACTTCTCAAGCTGGGCGCAAAGCGCGTCAGGTTCCAAATCGCCGCTTGCGACGAACAACATATTCGCCGGATGAAACGTTTGCGAGTGCCATGTCTTGCATCGCTCCGGCGCGATCGCCTGAACGTTCGCGATTTCCCCCTCGGTCGAGTGGCCGTAGCCGTGGCCGGCAAAAATCCGGCGGAGATACTGGCGATAGGTGAAATCGAACTTTTCATCCTCGATCCGTTTCAGATACGCCAGAACCGATTGCCGTTCGATTTCCAATTCGGCGAGCTCGAAGACGGGATTGCGGAGACAATCGAAGAAAATTTCGAGCGCGGCGGGAAAATCATCCGCCGACGATTGGACCGACGCGACCGAGGCGTCCGCGCCGGCCCCGAACGACGTCATCGCCCCGAGCGATTCGGTGTCCAGCGCGATTTTCGCGGAAGTCCGCCGTTGCGTTCCCCGTTTCAGCATCGAAGCCGTGAACGAAGCCACGCCGATTTCGCCCGGTCCCTCGTCGGTGCTCCCGCGCCGAATCAACGCCTGCGCCGAGGCCAAACCTGATCCCCGACGCGGGACAATGATGACCGACATGGGGCCGACGGCGCGGCGAAAGAAGGGGGGATGAGAGTTGGTGGATTTCATCGAGGCGGATGGGTAGGCGAAGAAAAATTAGGATTAGGATTAAGAGCAAGAGTAAGAGGAAGAGTACGAGAAGGGGACGGGGGCATGGGATTAGGATTTTTTCAGACGCGCGATGGTTTCAATATGATGGGTATGGGGAAACATGTCAATCGGCTGAACGGCGTCAACGGAGTAACCTCCCTCGGCGATGGTGCGCAAGTCGCGGGCGAGCGTGGAGGGATTGCAGGAGACGTAAAGAAAAACCGGAGCCTGCGCCGAGATCAGCGCGGCGAGCGATTTTTTGTCCATGCCGCCGCGCGGGGGATCAATGATGACCCGACTGAAATCGCCGGCGACGGCGGAGCGGGCCAACGCCAAACCATCGGACATCGGCGCGGAGATGAAAAGAGCGTTCGAGAAACCGTTGGCGCGCGCATTGGCGCGGGCATTCCAAATCGCCTCGCGCGAAATTTCGACGCCGACGATTTTTCCAGCGCGATGGGCGCAATGGAGCGCGATCGCTCCGGCTCCGCAATAGGCATCGAGAATGCGGTCATCCGCGCTTAATTCAGCCATCTCAACGACGGTTTGATAAAGAATCTCGGCGGCGGCGGTGTTGGTCTGAAAAAAAGCTTCGGGCGAAATGTCGAAGGTCAATCCGTTGACCGTTTCGCGCAAGATCGGATCGCCCCAAAGAAATTTTCGCTCCTCGATCACCGCGACCTCCGCGACGCCGCGATTGATCCCCCAGACCAATCCTTGGAACGCGGGACATGCCTCCTTGAGCCGCGCCGCCAAGCCGCCGGGGTTCGGGAATTCGCCCTCGGAAGTGATGAGGACGAGGACAATTCCGCCGGTCGTCTTGGAATGGCGCAAGACGGCGTGACGGAGAAATCCCTGATGCGTCCGCTGGTTGTAGGCGCTCAAGCCGTGGGCTCGCGCAAACTCGCCGAGCGTCTTGAGAATCGCGTCGAACGATCCGGGATGAATCAGACACCGAGGCACTTCCAAAATCCGGTCGTAACGCTCCGGCAGATGAAATCCCAAGATCGTTTTTCCATCCGGCGCGGAGCCGAACGTGTATTCCATCTTGTTGCGGTAATTCCAAATTTCCGGCGAGCCGATGATCGGGCGAATCTCCGGCAACGCCAGTCCGCCTAAATGCGTCAGCGTGTCGGCGACTTGCTTTTGTTTCCACTTCAACTGATCTTCATAGGGCAAATTCTGCCACGCGCAACCGCCGCACGTTCCGAACAGCGGACAAGGAGCCTCGATGCGCCGCTCGGAAGGTTTTTCTATCGCCTCCAAAATCGCTTGGGCGTGGTTCTTGGCTTTCTTCGTGATTCGCGCGCGCACGCGGTCCCCGGGAACGGCGTGGTCCACGAAAATTACCATGCCGTCCACGCGACCGACTCCCGCGCCGCCATAAGCGAGGTCCTCGATGTCGAGTGTGACCGAGCTGTTTTTCTTGAGGTCGCTCATTCGGGGGGAACGGGAGCGGGACCCCGTTTGCCTCCTCGAATCCAAGCCTGACGCTGGATCATGTATTGTCGTTTGCGGTCGAGGTCGGTCAAAGGAAGTCCGCCGATTTTCATGGCGGGTTCCTTCTTTTCGCCGGATTCCTCAGAATCTGTTTCCTGCGCGTCATCCACGTTTCTCGCGGGTTCTTCCGGAATCAGAATCGCGCCGTTCAAGCGATGCGCCGTCGCTCCGTCCGTGATCATTTCCTCGACCTTTCGGCGAAACACGGCGTCATAGGGAGCGCGTTTGGGAAAATGCTTTGTCATGATCTCAATCAGACGTTCCAGCGCGGCGTCGCCCAAAAGTTTGGGTTCGCTCAGAAGTCCCTCGATCATTGCGCCGTAATCCTTGGAACTCGGAAGGGGATTGACGAAGTGAGCAAGCGCGGTCGCGGCGGCGTGATATACGATGGCTTCTTTGGATTGCAGGCAGGTGAGAACGGCGGGGAGCGATTCGGGGCGTCGCGCCCGTCCCAAGAGCGCGAGCGCGGCGACCTGTTTTTGCGGTTTGGCGAAAAATCCCCCCTTGGCTTCCTTGATCGCCGTCGCAACTTCCTCGCCGGGAATTTCCTCGCGCGGTTCCTCCAGCGACGTTTCGCGTTTGCCGACCGTTCCGTATTTTCGTTTCATCTCGAAGAGGAACGAGGACGTGTTGTCGCCCGGACTGATGATTTGTCCGGCTTGAACTTGATCGGCGACGCCCAGCAATACCCGCCGCCCCGCTTCGCCTCCGATCTTTTCGAGAGTAAAAAGCAAGGTGTGGAGCATTTCATCGCGGTCCAGATCGCGCAATTCGCCCGTAGCGGCGTCGCGGACTTTTTCCTTGAGAAGATACATCTCGCCGGCCGTATCGCTCTGGAGAATGACGGTGCGGACCATCGTCTCCAAAATAGGGACGGCTCGCTCGTCGCCGATTTTTTGCATGGCCTCGGCGAACGCCGGCGGTGCGCCGGAAAACTTGCCCGCGTAAGGTTGGGCAAAAGCGAGGATCTCCGGCAACATTTCTTTTCCCAGACGAGCCAACTCCGCGACCATCGGCTCCCGAAAACCGAGCGGAGAGGCGGACGTCGGGGCTTGATATTGCCCCGTGTCGTGTCCCAACATCGCGCGCAGAATTTGTTTCGCCCCCCAGACACGATAGGAGCGTTGAAGCTCGTTCGTCTTGGAGGCGAACATTTTCGACGCCGCGAAGTAGGAAAGCGCCGTGTCGTGCTCTCCGACCGCGCCGATCACTTCGCCGACGATGGCGTCGCGCCACGCCGGATCGAGATCGCGCCCGCGGCCGATCCGCCCTAACGCCGTCAGATACATCTTGGCGCGTTTGATTTCCGTCGCCGCCATGACGTTCGGCTTTTTTCCAGCCCCCACAAGCTCGATGAGCGCCGCCTTGCGAACTTCTCCTTTGTCTCCGATGCTCTTCATGGATTGGGTCAGTCCGTCGAGGATCAATTGCACGGCGTCGGGATTGGCGATCCGTCCCAGCGCGTCCACGACCGCCTCTTCCGTGCGCGGGGTCTTCGTTTGTCCGAAAGCTTCCTTCAAAAACGGAACGAAGTCGGTGTGGCGCAACCCGCCCATCATCGGCGCGAACATTTCGATTCGCCCCTCGCCGTCGGGGGATTGCGCGAGCGCGAGCACTTTCGCGCGGAGCGGCTCGATCTCGCCGATTCTGGCCAATCCGCGAACGGCGGTCAGTCGCGCGCGCAAACCGAGATCGAGAAACAAACGCGGCTCGACGCCGACCGCCGAGGCGATCAGCGGCGGGTCGCCGGGGGAAAATTCCTTGACGATGTTGATCGCGTCAATCAAATCGCCGTCGTTGCCCGACGCCCAACCCGCGCGCAAAACGGCCATGATCTCGCCGATGAAGCGTTGCATTTGTTCCGGCGTCGGCTCCCCCGCATCCAGTTTGCCCGGGCAAAATTCGCGGATGGCCGCGCACGCCGCGACCCATTCGCGCGTCCATTCGCGGTTGCTTTCCTCCATGCCGCCGCGATTCGCCCGGTCCAACGCCGCTTGAAAAACGCCGCGCCAATCAAAGGAGAGAGGTTTGATCGCGCCGCTTTGAACGAGATCGAAGATGACTTTAGCCGAGCGATCCTTGTCGCGGACCAATCCGGCCAACGCCTCGATGAAATAGCGCGCCAATTTGTCGGTCTCGGCGTCGGATTTGCCGCGGCCGATGAGCGCCGCGCCGCGCCGCATGGCCGTCGGGGAATCGTTGAGCGTCACCGCCGCCCTTGCCTCGCGCGCCAATCTCTCGCGCGTGACGGCTTCCAATTCGCCGATCCAATGATGTGTGCGTTCCACGAGCGGGCGCAGATCGGTCAGGAGGAGCTTGTAAACTTCATCGGAAATCAGCGGGCGGATTAACTCGCAGAATTCAAGCACCGCCTTGAATGAAAACCGATTATATTCGGCGGCGAGAACGGCGGCCATTTCCCGAACCAACGCTTCCTTTTTGTCCGGCGCGGCTTGAGACGGCTCCTTGAGACAGGCCGCGAATCGGGACAAGGCGTTGCGCGCCTGTCCGGCGGCCAGATATTTGCGAACTTCCTGCATGGGCGGGACGACCACTCCCTTCGGTCCCATCCTACTCCACGATACGGAAAATTTTCATCCGTTTTGAAATGTGATCCGCGCAACCTTTGAATTCCATGTCATCTCCAAACGCCTTGACTCCCCGCGCTCCTTCATCAATTCTTGATTTCCATGGCGCAAGAGGAATTCGTCCGGTTCAAGTGCGATCAATTTTCGGCCCGCTTTCCGAAGCGTTTCCTCTACACTCGGACTCATTTTTGGCTTTGGGAGGAAAGCGTGGGCGTTTGGCGGATAGGATTGACCAGCGTCGCGACGCGAATGTTGGGGGAAATCGTGGAGTTCGATTTCAAAGTCGCGCAGGAGGGTCAGATTCAACTCGGCCAAGCAATCGGCTGGATCGAAGGGTTCAAAGCGATCTCGGACATTCACAGTGTCGCGGAGGGAAAATTCGCCGGAGGGAATCCCATGACGGCTGAAAATTTCGGACTCGTCGGATCCGATCCTTACGGCAAAGGGTGGCTGTACCAAATTCAAGGCGCGCCGGAACCGCAGGCAATGGATGTTAACGGATACATCGAATATCTGAATCTGATGATGCAGAGGATGAGCGGTGACAATGAATTGGAGTAACCCCGCGAGGTGAATGTGGATGAAGAACAGCAACGGAAGAGTTGATCACGTTCCATCTTTGCTTTGGGATTCGGCGAATTTTCCCCGCCAATTATTTCCATTATTCTTGCCCGCGATTCTCGGAATCTTGATTTTTCTTCCCACCCTGCATCACGATTTCATTTTCGACGACAACGGAGAGATGCAAAACTTCGACGGTTTGTTCACGCCGGGTCAATGGCCTCTGCTTTTCTTTCGCGCTCAGTATCAACTCTATCGCCCGATCAAATATCTGACGCTTCACATGGATTATGCCCTCTGGGGGTGGAATCCGCGGGGATTTCATTTGACCAACATTCTTCTCCACGGCGCGGTTTGCGCTCTGGTCGGCATTTTCCTCCGCCAAGGGGGGTGTTCCATTGGGGCATCTCTGCTCGGGGCGTCATGGTTCGCGATTCATCCGGTTCACGTCGAGGCCGTGGCGTGGATCACGGCGCGCGGGGCGATGCTTTCGGCGATGGGCGTTCTGGCGGCGGTCCTATGTTACGTCCACTGGCGGGCCACGGGGCGAAATCTTTGGCTCCTCTTTTTTACCTTGGCGGTCGCATGGGCTATTTTCAGCAAAGAGGACGCGCTTATGCTTATCCCGGCATTGACGGCGGTGGAAATCTGGGGAATAGCGAAGGGCGAAGGACAAAGGACGGAGGACGAAAGAATTAACGTGACGGAGCAAGATACCCCAAATTCATCCTTCATCCTTTATCCTTCATCCTTGAGAGGGCTGGCAATCGCGACCGGACTGGCGTTGCTGGTCGCGTTGCTCTACCTTGCCCTTCGGCAATTGCTCTTAAGCGGCGTGGAACAGGGAAGGTGGGAACATGGCCTTCGCGGATTGCTCTCCACTCTTCCCCCGATTTTGGTCCATTACATTGGAGAACTGGTTCTTCCGGTCGGTCCGTTCGCGGCGACAATGGAACCCCCCGTGGATTTCACGTCGGGGTTCGGATTTTGGTTTTGGATTTGCTCGGCGCTTCTGGTCGGCGGTTTTGGGGTTGTTTTTTTCAAGCAATCCACGGGATCATCACTCGCTCGCCGGATAAAATTGGATTGGGTCTGGTTCTTTCTGTTTCTCGTTCCCTCAATGGGATTCATTCCGATCAATGCTCCGGCGGCGGATCGTTTTCTTTACCTTCCGAGCGTGGCCGGAGCGATGGGCGTCGCGCAGATCTGGGACGCCGTTTCGCGCAAATCCCCGCGCGCAAAATCGGTTGTCGGTTTCGCCTTGGTTTCTCTCTTGGCGTTGCTGGCCGGAAGCGCTCTCGGCTACGGGGGAGTCTGGCGCGACGATCAGACCCTCTGGACACGGGTCGTTCAAAACAATCCGAAATCGTATCGGGGATGGAACAATCTCGGCGTTGAAGCCAACAAGCGGGGTGAGGCGGAAAAAGGGCGTTATGACGCGGAAAAATCTTTGGCCCTCAAGGCCGATTACGCCGAAGCCATGATCACCCGCGCGCGCGCGTTGGACAAACTCGGACGAATTCCGGAGGCGGAAAAATCGTATCGTCAGGCTTTGGAGGTCCGCGCGGACAACACCATCGCGCTCTACATGCTGGCCGACTTTTTGGATCGCAATCAGCGCCTAGGCGAGGCCGAAAGTGTTTATGATAAAATACTGGAGTTGCGTCCGGGGTTTGTCGCGGTTCAGCTGGCCGCGGGAGTTCTTGCCGTGAACCTCGGCAAAACCCAGAAGGCGATTGACCATTGGGAGACCGCGCTGAAATATGATCCGGGCAACGCGATGGCGCTTCATAATTTGGAGTTGGCGCGGAAGACGGCGACGAAGCGGTAGGATTCCCTTTGAATATGGACCACGGAGTTACACGGGCGAACACGGAGGCATCCGGTCAGTCGGCGCTGGTCGCCCTTGTGCAGGGACGAGTGCAAGGGGTCGGGTTCCGCTATTTCGTTTTGGAGCACGCCCGCGAGCTGGCATTGAGCGGGACCGTGCGCAATATGCCCGACGGCTCGGTCGAGGTCCGCGCGAGGGGAGAACGGACTGGTTTGGATCGGCTGATCGAGCTATTATGGAAAGGTCCGCGACTCTCGCGTGTCACTCACGTTCATCTGCAATGGGACGTTCCGTTGGAGCCGCGCGAGGGTTTTGACGTTGCCTTTTGACGGAGGGAAGGATTTGCAAATCGGAACATCTTCCTTCTCCTTCACTTTCTCAAATTCAGCGTCGGACATTCATCATGGAGAAGGAGAATGAGTAAGAGAAGGAGTAAGAGAAGGAGAAGAATTATTTGCGAGCCTTCTTGTTGAGGTCCGACCATGCTCAACTACACCGAATTAGCCGGAGAGATCATCGCCGATCTGGCGCGCAAGGTTCCGGATTTTTCGCATCTGGAACCGGATAAGATCGCGGTGGCGGCGGCGGGACGCTGGGCCGGCACTTCCAAGGGAAATTTGGCGCACTGCATCGGTTTGCGCAACGAGAACAAGCCGACCTTCTCCGTTTGGACGCGACGCGGGACCAAAACCGTGACGCAAGTCACCCCTTGGTTTCGCCAGCCGTCGGTGGAGGTTTGTTTCCACGGCGTCCGTTGCCGCTACCTCATCTTGCTCCACCTTCCCCGATTTTTCACCGACGACCCGCTCGAAACGCTGGTCCACGAGCTGTATCACGTCAGCGAAAAGTTTGACGGTCTTCTTCGCAACGTCCGGCACGGCAAAAGATTTGACGGCCGGGTTCGACGTCTCAAGCAGGATTGGTTGGAACGCGCCGATCCGCAGTTGGCGGAACTGGCGCGGATGCGCCTCCGCGAGATACGGAACCGGTTCGGCTCGATCGTGGCGCGATCGCTCCCTTGGAATTTTCAAAACGTCATCACCATCCCGACGCCGGCTCCCTGTTCCTATGAGGAGGGATTGAACAAGTTTTATCCGGGTTATCATTTGGCCGCGAATTATAGAGTGAAGCCGATCAAGTATTCGCCCCCGTCCGTTCCTCGGCGGATTACCGACAAGGAATGCGACGCGCGGGTCTATCACGCTCGCGGGGTTGAGCGGCTTGCTCCCGCGTATGCGCGCTACCTGGCGGCGAGAAAAACCCGCTGATCCGGCTCAAATCCATCCCCCGCAAACCGGACGCCGAATTTCCCCGGGACGAGAGGGATTCGGGTGGAAAAATAAAAAATTGCGAAATAAAGCCAATTTTCGACCCCTTTTTTGGTCGTGGCCTAAGAGTGTGTGGCTGTTATTTAGGCGGATTGTCAGGCGTCGGTCGAAACTCTTTGACCTTATCAAGATTGTCTGCAAGTTCTTTTACATAATTAGGATAAGCTGAACTTACCCCCAAAAACCGGACAACTGGTTAAGCTGGATTGGAGGGGATAAATAGTCCAGTGAAAGGAGCGGAAGATGTCCAGACAACGTAAACGGTTTAGCGCGGAGTTCAAGGGGGAGGTGGCCTTGGAGGCCCTGCGCGGAGTGCGGACGATGAACGAGATTGCGACCCAGCGTGGGGTGCATCCGACCTTGGTGGCCGGTTGGAAGAAGCAGGCCCTGGCGGGTCTGGCGGGGATCTTCGCCAACGGGCAAGGTCCGGAAGCGCGGGAACGGGAGAAGCTGGCCGAGCGGCTGTATGAGGAGATCGGGCGGCTGAAGATGGAGCTGGACTGGTTAAAATAAAGTCTGGCTACTGAGGTTGGAGTGAGACGGGGATGGATCGAAGCGGGACAAGGCCCCTTGTCGGTGGCGCGCCAGTGCGAGCTGGTCGGGCTGGCGCGCTCGACGTGGTATTACGAGCCGTCGGGGGAGAGGGAGGAGAATGTGGCGTTGATGCGGCGGTTGGACGAGATGCACACGCGCTGGCCGGTTTACGGTTCGCCCAAGTTGACCGAGGCGTTGCGTCGGGAGGGATGGGGGGTGAACCACAAGCGGGTGGAGCGATTGATGGGGTTGATGGGTTTGCGCGCGCTGATGCCGCGGTTGTCGGCGAGCCGTCCGGCGGAGGAAATGCGCCGCTATCCGTATCTGCTGGCGGGGATGAAGATCGAGCGGCCCAATCAGGTTTGGTGCGCCGACATCACGTATGTTCGGATGGCGCGAGGGTTTTTGTATTTGGTGGCGGTGATGGATTGGTTCAGCCGCTACGTGCTGGCGTGGGAGCTGTCCAACACGCTGGAGTCGGGCTTCTGCGTGGAGACCTTGGAGCGGGCGTTGGAGATGGGCAAGCCGGAGATCTTCAACACGGACCAAGGGAGCCAGTTCACGTCTGGGGACTTCACCGGGAGGTTGGAGGGTTCGGGGATCGCGGTGAGCAGGGACGGGCGGGGCCGGTGTTTCGACAACATTTTCGTGGAGCGGCTGTGGCGGACGGTGAAATACGAGGAGATGTATCTGAAGGACTACGCCGGGGGGAGCGACGCGCGGCGGAACCTCGGGGCGTATTTCAAGTTTTACGACCACGAGCGTCTGCATCAAGCATTGGAATACCGGACGCCGCAGGAGGTTTACTCAGGCGGCTGAGCCAGCCCCAAGGAGGAAGAAAGGAGGGACCCCAGACTTGACTCGAAGAAAGCCGAATGGTAGATTGGAGCCGTGGCAAAAACAGGGGGGAACGGAGTTCACGGAGGCATTCTCCGCCGTTCCTTTCTGATTAGTTTTGAGCATGGGACGGTTTGTCCCTATAGCTTATTTTCCCCTCAATCCTGTCCAACCAATGGGGGTAAGCTCACAGTAGAATGTGCCGCAATCATTCAACGCCTGATCACGAACGGAGTTTTCGGAGAATTACAGATGGGTTAGCCCTTCCCTCAGCGCGAAGCGCGCCAATTCAACCTGTTTGTGGATACCCAATTTATTCATCATATTCGTCGTGTGAACTTCAACTGTCTTAGGCGAGACATGCATCATCCGAGCGACCTCCTTCTTGGACAAGCCATTGGCCAAGTAGCGGAGAACCTCCAGTTCCCGAACAGTCAGCGTGGAAGAACGGGAGGGGGTTGAGGAGTTTACCCTAAATCCCTTCTCATCCACTACGAGTCGCTTCCAAACTTGGGGCGAAAAATAAGTGGAGCCACGCATGGAAGCGCGAATTGCTTCAACAAACTTTTCCGTTGGTTCATGTTTGGTCAAATAACCCCGCGCGCCCACCATGATGGCCTGCTCAATGTAACGATCATGAACAAAAGCACTGAGAAAAATCAGCCTAGCATGAGGCAGTTGAGCCGAAATCCGTTTTGCGGCATCGAAACAGATCATCCCGGGCATATCTATATCCATAATGATCACATCAGGGATCGTCTTCTCAGCAAGCATGAGAGCAACCTGAGCGTCTTCGGCCAAGCCAACGATTTGAAAGTCTGGATTCTCGCTCAAAGTCTGAGAAAGACTCTCACGAACTAGGGCGTGATCATCCACAAGAAGAATCCGGATCGGATTGACCGGATTGGATATAAAATTCGTCTCCTTTCTTTGATGTTTCAACGTCATATCGAGATCTCCATTCCGGCTCGGTTCAATTTTCTTGAAATTAAGTCGGCTAGGATGTTGATAGGGAACGGCTTCCTGAGAAGCAGGGTAGAGAGATCAACCATGTTCTCGATCTCGGCGGAGGGATTTGCCGTGATCAGAATGATCTCCCGTTTTGGGTGCTTGTCGCGGATACGTCGCAGGCACTCAAGGCCACCGATCCCCGGCAGGTCCACGTCCAACACGACCAGCGATGCGTCCGCGCCACGCTCGGCATAAAGATGCATGAACTGGAATCCATCGCCAGTGACCGCGACCTCATAATTGAGGTCGCCAAGCCGCAGAGCAATCAAATTCCGGACCAAGGGATTGTCTTCGGCGACCAGAATTATCTGTCCCGCCCCTGAATTCGGTTCAGACGAGAGAATGGGATTTTCCTCTGTATCCGGGGATGCGCAGGCGGGAAAGCCGACGACAAATTTTGTTCCTATATCCGGCTCGGAAAAAACCTCAATCGAGCCTCCGTTGTCCGTCACGATGCCTCGCGTGATCGCCAAGCCGAGGCCGCTTCCTCGACTCGCGGGTTTGGTGGTGAAGAAGGGCTCGAAAATCCTCTGGCGAAGCGCGTCGGGAATTCCGTGTCCGGTGTCCTCGACGACAAGCCAAACGTGATTTGCTTTCCGGTCGCTCGCCGTTTGATATCCCTCGGTATTCACCGAAACCGTAAGTCTGCCGCCGGAGGGCATGGCGTCGCGCGCGTTAAGGACCAAATTAAAAAGGGCCTGATGAATCTGATTTTCGTCGGCATGAATCCACGTCTTCTCGCTGGACTGAATGTTTTCGACAAGTTGAATGGAGGCGGGCAGGAATCGCCGCAGAAGTTTGAGGGAATTTGCGACAACACGTCCGAAATTTACGGACGTTTTCTCGCATCCGGTCTCCTTGGCGAAAGTCAAAAGAAATTTAGCGACGCCACCGGCTTGTCGAGTAGCCTCCTCGACATTGGACAGCGATTCCAGCGCCGGATGGTCCAAGGGAAGAGTCGTCCGCGCCATCGAGGTAAAACCGGAAATCGCCGTCAGCAAGTTGCCGATGTCGTGAGCGATTCCGCTGGCCAGCGTTCCGACGGCTTCAAGTTTCTGAGCCTGACGTAACTGGGTCTCAATCTCCCGTCGTTCCTCTTCGGCCTTCATCTTCTCGCGGAGTCGCATCTGCATCGCAAAACCGTAGAAGCCGACGGTCACGCACCGCGCGACGTGGCGAATTTTGGCGATTTCGGCCTGCGAATAATTCGAGCAGTTGACCTTGTTGCCAAGGGTAAGCAAGGCGGTGAGATGATTTTCGACGATGATCGGGAACAACATGATCGCGTGGAGTCGCGCCATCATGTCGGCAAGGGGCCGCCCGACTTCTCCCTTCTGGATGGCGTCGTCGAACTCTTCTCGGTAAATACCCTCCGGGCGTCGCTCAAGAAGCGAGATCAGCGGCGTGGGCATTTCACCTGCGAAAGACATATCCCGCATTTCCGCCACCGACTGAGCCACAACTTCCAAGCGTCCGGTTGGCGGCTCGATCTGAGCTACAGCGTTACCTGTCCGTGAAACATACGCAAGCACACAAACGTCGGGGGTTTCCGTCAAACGCCGAAGCTTTTCAACCAGCTCAGCGCAGTAGCTTTGCAATGTGGGATGACTCCCTCCTTCTCGTTCGATGGCCTGAATCAAATCGTCGTAGCGCGCCTGCTGTCGCTCGTAATGCCGCTCCAGCGCGCGTCGGACGCGGACGTAGATCGGCAGGGTACCCCCCGCTAGAACTCCCGTGACAGCACCGACGGCCCACGGCGTAAGCCCCGGACGGAGAGCGTCGAGCAGAGGGACGACAGAACCGATCATCAGACCGTAGCTACTGGCTACGGCGAGCATCAACGTTCCGAATACCAGCCCCTCAATCAGGAGCTCATTGATGCTCAGGAAATTTTGACGCACAATCGCGTAGCTGATGACCACCGGGAAGATAAATGGCGTCAGTTCAAACCAGCATTGCATCCCGGCTCCGCTTTTCGTCGCCATCCGGAAAACCAAGTAAAGCAGATTAGGCCCAAAGGCCAGCGACAGCGCGAGCCGCATCGCGTTGGACCTCTGTCGGTCAATCGGCTCGATCGCGAACCCGAACGGAATCAGGAGTTTGTCCATGAAGCTCATGGCCAAAAGCAATCCCAAGAGGCACGCTCCCCAAACAGCGAAGAAAATCGTATCCTCAAGCGCAAGATGCAAAAGACTGACCGTCGTTCCGACGGCAAGAGCAAAGAGCAAGAGACGACGCATCCCCGACACAAAACGGCGCATCGGCGTGTAGGTGCCGACCAAAAACAGAAGCGGAAACACGGCGAAATTCAGAAGGCCAAGGAACATCCTGTATTCGAGCGACGTCTTGAACAAGGAGGGTATCCCCCGCAAGAAATAGAATATTCCGGCGTAAATACAAAAAATGAAAAATCCCCACGACGTCCTTCGCGCCGGTTTGATCCGATATACTACCGCGCCAAATGTAGAGAACGCCGTTCCGAGAAGGAAATGGATCCAAGAGACGCGCGGATCAAGCAGAAGGGCGCACAGTTCGAGCGAGGGCAATCCGCGACCGGATCGGTCAATCCTCACGTCCATCATGGGACCATCGAGCGATTCGTCCCGGCCAATTTCCTCGGGCCCAGCGACGGCGCTGCCATTCACTGACATGATTCTGTCGCCCAACGAAAGATCCCATTTCTCCAAAGTGCCAAACCGCGAGGAAACAATTCCGCCCCCTGAATCCACCGAAAACACAGGATGGCGCGGTTGAACAAGATACAGAAAATGCTTTCTCTCCCCCTCCGTCTGCTTTTGAAGGACCAGTTGAGTCGCGCCGTCACGCGATTGACGCAAGCCGCGTTTGTATTCGCTCAAATCCGCCACGCTCGAACCGTTGACCTCGATCACCCGATCCCCTGTAACAATACCCAGAATGTCGCGTCTTTCCGGAGCGATCGGCAGATTCGCCACGCGAAGATTCGGATCGAGGTCAAGAAACACAAAATTGGAACTTTGAACCGAGAGAATCCGGCTCAAAGAATAAAGACCCGTCGTAGCGGTCAAGGCGACCAACAACCAAAATGTCGTAGCGCCCATGACGGAAACGGAGGAAACGCGAAACAAAAAGGGAGCGCGTTCCGTCGCGGGCCTTTCAATCTCGGTCACGGATTGGAGTTCCAGAGAGCGGTTGTCCAAGGGCACACTTCCTCCAAGCAAACCACGAGTGTGAAGGTTGCCCTATTCTTTGCTGTCCGCTCCTTCTATGTCCAGTTAGATTTTACGTCCCCCCACGAGAAGATATTGAATGGTTCCGTCCAACACCCCCGCGCCGAAGGCCGCGCAGGCGGCCATGTGGTCCCTGAAAACCGGCTCCGGATTTCGCTCCTTTACTCCTTGAAACTCGACGGCCAAATCCCACATAAGTTTTTCCTTGATGAAATCCTTGGAAGCCGGTTCGGCCAACGGCGAAAGATTTTCCGAGAGAAATTGGTCGAATCCCGCGCGCTCCATGGTCGCGCGGACTTCGCGCCAGCTTGAGAAGACCGGTGTTTTCCATCCCCGACAAATGACTTCTTCAAGACCGGTCACGTCATCCAGCGAAGCGGTGCGCGCACGAAAGGCGTCGATCGCCCTCCAGCTTCCGCCGGGCTTGAGGACGCGGTTCACGCCGCGAAAATACCCCTCCATGTCCGAGGCGTAGCAGAAGGCGTCCTGACTCAACACCGCGTCGAAATGGTTGTCGGGAAAATTCATGTTCATGTAGTCCATGTATTGAATCCGGACCAAGTCTTCCAGACCGCGCGCCTTCGCGTTCCGGGAGGCGATCTCGACGTGCGGAGCGCAAAGCGTTATGCCGACGGCGTTCACGCGGAATTTTCGGGCGAGGTAAATGGCCAATCCCCCCAGCCCGCAACCGGCGTCCAGCACGCGCCGGTCGGGGCCGAGGTCAAGTCCCTGAACGAGCAGATGATTGGAGAGCAGGAGGGCCTCCATTTTGGAATTTGTCGTTGAATCGAACAGGCCGGTGTGGAGGGCGAACGTTTCACCGCCGTATCGCATGTAGGAGGCGGTCATGTCATCGTAATATCGAACAACGTCGGCGGCGTCGGGGGTCATCGGTCGTCTCATGTAGTTTACCTCGCGGGAGGGATTGGTCTTTGCTTTTCAAAGGCGGATTGAATGAATCACGGTGTCTAATACCAACAAGCGGGGTTGGTGGGATCGGGACAACTCAACGCAATTCCGTCGGACAGGGAACCGTCCATCGCAAACTGTGGAAGCAATCCCGCATTCGTGGCGAACAGTTTGCCGAGGAATTTTCTGATCTCCGATTCCTCAGTTTCGCTGATGGCGACTCCGTGATGCAGTTTGGCGCCGCTCACCGTCTCGGCCATCGCGGCCTTGGGGTCGCGTACGAGGCCGGGACTTGCTCCCTCGGCTCCAAGCAACCATTTCTGTTGATCTTGCGCGGATGCGAAAACGCTCCCGGCCGGACCCACATTGAGCAACCTTTCTTTCAAACACGTCAGTGTTTCCATACGGATCGTCATAACAAATACCTCCCGTTCAATAGAGTAAGGGGCGAAATCATGTTCGCGCCGGATGTTATCCTACGTTTTTGCCGAAAGATTTGAATAAGGTGATCACCTTATTTTTGTGTCCGAAAATTAAGGTTTTCGCCTTATGGCTTTCCGTGGCAAGTGACGTGAATATACAACCTGTATACGCCTGAGGTGGGACTCGAAGAGAATTTAAGAATGGACCCGATGTTAGAAAAATTTCTTGAGAGCGAATCAAAGCTACTAAAAGCAGAAATCGGAAAATCCGTTTCCGAATGGCCCGAACCTTATCCTCAACTCACCGCGTCGCTCATCGAGAAGGCGCGTTTTCGATCCAATTATCCAGCCACGGAGGGATGGTCGCGACAGTTTGATCCCCTCACATTGCTCTACCCGATCCTCCACGCCGATCTTCTGGTGGGGGAACCTTTGGAAACCATCAGACCTTGGAATGTCGTGCACGGCTTATATCTGATTCATTCGATACTGGACGACCGGATTCTGGACGGTCAAATTTCCAAAGACGCCCAGCTTCTTCTTTACAATCGCCTCGTTCTGATTCATGCCGAGCGTATGCTCCAAACCATGTCCCCTCCGTGCGCGTCGTGGTGGCGGCAACTGCATCATGACTACGTGGTATTTCAGGGATGGAAGAGCGAAAACGAAACCTTACCGCACGGGGATTGGAGCGGTGCGATGGCGGAGCTTGAAGAAGGGGCGTATGGCCGCGCCGCGCTGGGTTTCCTTGCCACGAGCGGAATGCTGTCCGCCGCAGGTTGCCCGGATCACTTCATCCAACGGGTTTTGGAGGCATACAAGCCCCTTGTCGTCGCCTTGCAGTGGTGCGACGACTTCGAGGATTGGCGTCAAGACCTTTCCGCCGGAATTCCCAACCTGATGCTGGCCCGATTGCAATTTTGCCAAGGACTGGAAAATGCCGATGTCCGCAATACCGCTCCGATGCAAGTAGAGAGGGTTCTAGTTGTCTCCGCCTCCTACTCTTACGCGCTCGGGCGAGCGCAAGCGCTTCTGAGCGAATCGGCGTCGCGATACGCGGCGATGGGCGCTTCGATGCTTGTTCAATTGATCCGCCGTAAGACACAGCGGGTTGCATTCCGTGAAAGGGAACACGCCGATGCGTTGACTAGGCAAATCGTCGCGGGATTCACTCGGTATTTCTTCCCCATGGGACAGGCTACCGACCGGCCTCTCCCAACTTCGCCGACGGCAATGGAGGCGGTTTCATGATTCGAAAATTAAAGAATTTTCTGCGTGCTTTGATGGGCAATAAAAAGGTCGCGCCTAAAATCGCCAACCTGCGCGCGGCAATTTGCGTCTCGTGCGCCAATCTGGGACGCAAAAGGGGGCATCACGTCTGCTCGATCTGCGGTTGCAGGACGCAAGTGCTGTCGCGCTACGTCGAAAACCTTCCAGAGTGGGGTTGCAAGCACCCCGAACGAGAGGTCGGCAAGGGTTGGCCCGCCGAAATCGTCCTCGGGTCCGTCGCGTCAAACGCCTTGTTGCGCACGCCGAACGAGAGAACCAGCGCAAGCTGACGCGCATTGTAAAAGCGGAGCATTTTCTTGAACGCTCAATCCCACGATCACACGTCCAAATCGCAGGTGTCAGTCGCGCCCCCTGAATTGGGGATGGAATTCCCCGGATATATCCGTGTTCTTCACGTCGAGGATTCCGCGGATGACGCCTACCTTGTTGAACGCCACTTGAAGAATGCGGGCATTAAGGCGCAGATCACGCGAGTTGACACGATGCCCAAGTGCGCGCAATCCATGGAATCACACACTTGGGATTTGATTTTCGCCGATTGCAATCTTTCCGCCTTCGGCGTCGTGGACGTTTTGGCGATGCGGGAAAAATCGGGCAGAGACGTTCCCGTCATCGTCGTCACCGGTTCCATCGGCGAGGAGGAAGCTGTGGAATTCATGGTCGCTGGCGTCGAGGACATTATCATCAAGGGAAACTGGTCCCGCCTCGTCCCCGCCGTCCGCAGAACTTTGGCTTCTTCCCAACGCAAAAGGGAGAAGGAACGGGCCGACCGCGAGCTTCTGCTCAGCCATGAGAAGATTAAACGGCAGATGGAACAATTAAGCGCGCTCCGTTTGATAGACTCTTCCATCAAGGGGAGTTTCGATCTTCGGATCACCTTGGAAGTCATATTGGATCGGGTCGTTCAGGGGCTGAAGGTTTCCGCCGCCGCCTTGCTTCTCATTGATCCCGAGTCCAAAGCCGTCAGTTACAAGTCCGCGCGCGGAATCCCCACGTCCCTTGAAGACCGCTGGGCCAAAGATGCAACCGCCCGCAGATCCTCGCTCATTCGTGAAATCCGACTGCGCGACATCGAATCGGAGCCGGAAATCGTCAAGTCTCATCCCTTCCTTAAGGAATGTCCCTTCCGCGCCTATTACGCCATCCCACTTGGAGCCAAGGGCGAAACCGTTGGCGTCCTTGAGATTTTCCACACGGATTGCCTTAACGTGGACGACGAGTGGATCAACTTCCTTGAGACACTCGCGGGACAGGCCGCCATCGCCATTTCCGATGCGGGCATGTTCGAGCGCCTCCAACGCTCCAACATGGAATTGACTGTTGCCTACGATCAGACCATCGAGGGATGGTCACGCGCGCTCGACCTGCGCGACAAGGAGACCGAGGGACACAGCCGCAGGGTCACCGATATGACCGTCGCTCTTGCGATCAAACGCGGCATTTCAGGCCGCGACCTTCAAATGGTCCGCTGGGGAGCGTTGCTCCATGACATCGGCAAAATGGGGGTTCCCGACCACATCCTGCTCAAGCCCGGTCCCCTATCTGAGGCGGAATGGAAGATCATGAAACTCCATCCGACGCATGCGCGCGACTTGCTCCGCCCCATTCAATTTCTGCGCCCCGCTCTGGATATTCCCTACTGCCACCATGAAAAATGGGACGGAAGCGGCTATCCCCGCGGATTGAGGGGAGAGGCAATTCCTCTCGCGGCTCGGATGTTTGCCGTGGTGGACGTATGGGATGCCCTATCCTCGGATCGTCCTTACCGATCCAAATGGCCGGGAGAAAAAATCAGATCGCACATGCAGGGATTACGTGGAACTCATTTTGAATCGGATGTTCTAGATTATTTCTTGGAAATGATGGCTCAGGCACCTTAAGGACAATCAAAGGATTGTCAGATCAATCCAGTTGGCTACATCGCCAACTTCCGCCGCCTTTGTCTGTTGTTCGATCTCCCTCAGACTGCGACCAATGCCTCGATCCGATTTGCTGGACGCAAAAGGCCAAGGCGTTCTTGGAGAAGCGGATCGGGGAACTCAAGAAAGAGCATCCCAAGCTAATTCTTTTGAACGCCGGCGGACGGGATTCGCACTTGGACACGGTGAACCTCAAGGAAATGTTCCAGAGGGAGGTCTTTGAGGATTGGAACGTCGTAACGGCCAAGAAGGGCGAGAAGAACGCCGTGCCCGCCCTTGTGGTTCACGGTCCCGGCATGGGACGGTTGAAATGGGTCCAATCCGCTTCGACCATGGCGAGTCCCGCCGTGAAGCGCAAACTCGCCAAAGCCGCCGGGACCGTCGAGGCGACCAAGAAAACCTTGGCCGAGAAGCGCGAATCCTACGACAAACGCCGACGCCAGATCGTCATTGACGCGGTGAAGAAAAAGCTGGAAACGCTGGCTTGCGTCGCCGATCGCGCGGAAGCGGAGAAGATCGAAGGAGGCGAGGTCTTGCTAGCGTCTGCCTTGGTCGTCAAGGCCATCGGTATCACTTCGGTCATGTTCACGCCCCACGGGTTGGCGAAGACGCCGCGCGAGATGACGTTCCCATCCCAACTGACGTTGGAACACCTGCGGGGGTTACGGTTGAAAAACGACGCCCTCGGTTCCGGCAAGATGAAACGGGCGGTCTTGGACGCCTGCTGGCGCTTGCTTCGGGTCTTTCTCGGCGAGATGCAGTCGGGTTTGTCGGTCAGTCCCGCCAGTTGCAACAATGACTCGCAATATGGCGAGGCGGAGATCATCTGCAATTTCTTGCGGTTCGATCTGCCCGCGCTTCGCGCCGACGCCGCCCGCGAAATCCCCTACGCCAAGACGTGGCGAGGAGAGGTCGAGGATGAGTGGATCGGGACAGGAAAGTCCAAGACGCCATCCGCGCGCGGAGAAGATCACGCTGAGCGCGAGGCGGAAGCCGAAACGGGCGAAGCCGCCAGGGAGGCGGCGGACTCATTGCCCGTCAGTCCGAAACGGGAAAGGAAATCCGCCAAACGGAAACGACGCGGTTCAATCAAGAAGCACAAATGAATCCAAGGGCGAATCGCGCTCTTGGGCATCGAGACGGTTTTGGAGCAATCCGGGCCGTCTCTTTTTTTGCTCTATCGTGATCGGGGTCGGTGGTGAGAATTGTCGCGTTCATTCTCCATTTTCGCGGTTGGTAGTGTCCAGAATTTTTCGCGCATTTGATTGGGCGTAGTCCCGTGGAACTGGAATGGTTCTTCTTTTTTTCTTTTCTCCTTGATCGGGATATTGGCCCAGTCCAAGCTGGGTTCGCGGCGCTCTACCGGAGGGCAACGTCCGCGTCGTGTGCTGGAAGGCCCGCGCCAATCTACCGATCTCCCGATCTCCGCGCCTTCTCCCTACTCTATCCGATTCCTGATTTTCAGGGCTTCGGTCAGAATGTAAGGCCAAACAGCCTAGGGGCGTAGTATACCTCAACTATAGAAAATCCCATAAGTATAAGAATCAAGTCGATTTCCAATGCCTTGTTCACCCTAATCGCCCTAAATAAGAGGGCAACAAAATACGCACAAATGAACGTATGCCATATCATAAGGCCAACGAAAAGTCCATGGTATATATTTGCACTAAGTAAAGCTCTACACAATGATAAAGCCTTAAATGGTATACCTGTTAATGCAAGCGAAGATCCCATCAGACCCAAATACGCGATTATCACGTAGAGTATATACGCGGTTTGCACAGTAATATTAATAAGCTTATTTTTGCAATTTTTCGGTGGACTCTGGTATCCATTATATATTCTAAACCGACATGATACTGCCATAATCGTGATACCTTATGTCTAGGTCGCTATGCCGGATGTGACGAAAATGGGGATCGAACGCCCAAGTTGTATATCCTTTACTAGTTGCGTAAGTCCCGAACCTATACAACACCACACCGCGGCTTGCTTGGCTATATCTAATCCTATGCTGATCAGACGACATTTGAAGCAGTTCAAATAGCTCTCATTCCTTGCGGCGGCCACCGCAAGGCAACAGACAAATAACAGAAACGCGATGGCCCAGAAAGTGCGATTATTCATTCGATGGAATCTCCTGTAATGGCTTTGTCCTCCAACGGGCAACCTTTTCCGCTTTAAGCGTGGCAAGCATCTATGAGAACAGTTCTAGTGTATGTTAACAGATGATATGCGCTCTAATACTGATTCCCACATCTTCGTTATCCCAATAAAACTGTCGAAATCAGGATCAAAGTCTAGTATAGAACTACTATGCTTGTAGATTGAAAAAGGCTTATGAGATTGGTAACATGGATATTTTAATGCGCTACTCATCTTATCCGCATCAACAAATGCCATACACACAGTTATATCAGGGTAAAAGCAGACATCTTGGTTTCTTGCAATTCTATCAATAATCGCCTCGGAGCACACACAGTGTAAGATTGCATCCACATACCCCGATCCTCCTTCGACATTGTATATTTCTCCCATAAAAAATGGCATCAGATCACACGACTCATCAAACAGACAGCCAAGAACTGTGACCATCTTGCTACTGGTGAGTGGCCCTCGAAAATAAAGAATGGCAATCTCATTCTTTTGCTTGAAGAGATGATAAATTGTGTTTAAATTGCGGTGCATAATATTATAGGTGGTTTGAAAATCCTGCGGTAATGGATCTATTTTTCCAACAAATCTTACGCCTCTCGACAACCCTGATGTCATATCATCTGGAATTCCTCTCAGAAGGCTATAATCATTGGCTTGGAATTCTTTTTCTATCAACATCAAAGAATACATAGTATCCATCTCTCATAGTAGAAGCGGTTTCATAAACGTCTCAAGAGGATGAGGATGCAAGCCAAGTGAACAAAGCCAACGTAGCTGTCGGGGTAATAATCCCATCGCGCCACGAGGCGGCGGAAGTTGTGAAGCCAAGCGAACAACCGCTCCACTTTCCATCGTCGCCGATAGCTCCACGCTCGCCCACGTCCAGACGACGAGGGCGAGGTGGTAGTAATAACGGCGTTCCGCACTCGGTGCCGGAATAAAAAACCGTCGGGCTAGATGGAGCGCCGAACTTCGTGAGACAACCTGCTTCCTGCATCTACACAATAAATGTCCTTTTGAACAAATATACAATAATTATCATTTCCCGGTTCCTTTGGTCCAGTGCGATCACAAAACAATTTCAAGGTAAGGCCGTTGCTGAATCTGAACGATGCATCAAGGCCGGGTACCGCAAGGCTAATGTTATCAAGAGTGTGACCAATAAAACTCTTAAAGACTTCATATGATGGACTCCCTGTCTCTATTTTCTCATGGCTTACAGATATTACCTCTTCATCTGAATCAATTCGCCATACACAACCAATTATATACAATGACATCTCTCCATCATATTTCCTCTCGTCACTCGATAAATGCGGATTGTTTAGGGGGCGTATTCGTGGCAACTTGTCTCCAAACTTCATGTCCACAGCCGAACCAGTGTTCTTACCCAAAAGAACGCTCCAACACGTAGCGCCGGCAAATTTCATTAAGTTTTCTCGAAACCGTGAAACAGATATATCATCACTCATGTTATATACAATTCACGCCATGATCGTCTTGGATTATCTTCTCGCCCATAGCAAAATCTCCTTTATTCAAGAATCTCATGTATAATTATATCAACGATATCCCGGAAGCTGTCAACATCTCGACCCTGAAGGAGATCGTGAAGGAGACGCTGTTGGTCCTTATTAAGATCGAATTGTTTCGCCGCATCATGTGCTTGTTTATTTGGCTTGGAGTTGTCGCCCATATGATCCGTGTGGTCTTCGGCTAAACAGACATTGCTTAGCCAATTACCTATCACACCCCCTAGAGCAGCTCCAAGCGCGACTCCACCTTGGGCACCCTCAATTCCTACCACAATCGTGCCGCCGCCCGGCAAAGCCAGTGTTCCGCCCGCTCCTCCCAAAATTCCCCCTACCAATCCTCCCAATACACCTCCGATTGCTCCACCTTCTATGGCTCCCTCGGCTGTTGATCCATCAGGATCGTAGTAATTGACAGGATCATTGTAGTCCAAGTGGTACAAATTCGGCCCATCCCATCCCGACGGCTCCTTAGACAACCATCGTCCGCGTTCAGCATCCTGCCATCTGTAGCGGAAATAATACGCTCCAGCGTCGGCTTCAAAGAACTTTCCATCCAACCCCAGCGTATCCGGCCTCGTTCCAAGGACCTCCCGATAATTTCCAAACCCATCCGGCTCGGAAACCGAAATCTCATTTCCGCCGCCATCCGTCGTCACCAACGACGTCGCCAGATCGTTCGCGGCGTAATACCACTTTGCCCACGCATCCTGACTGATTCCGCCCCCCGATCCGCTTTGCGCGGCGAGGTAATTGATCGAGCGCGGCACCACCTGATAACTCTTCTCCATCACCGTCATCGCCAGCTGAACGTCGTCGGCGTAAATCTCCTTGCCGATGAACCCCACGGCGTCAATCTTCGTCAGCGTCCGCCCCGCGTCCAACTCATGGAGTCGCGCCTGCAAATCCTCCTCGAAGTAATGCCAATAGCCGTCGTTCCAGCCCGTGCCGATGTAGTAGAGGTAAGGATTGCTCCCGCCGTCCCTCCCGTCGCTGGTCGAGAACCACATCTGCGCCGTCCCCGTGGAGGTGCCGTCGTCATATTCGACCACAAAACCGATAATCATCCCGCCGTGCTCCGAGTCCGCGTTCTTGAACCATAAACCCGCCGCCGAATTGGGGGTCTGGAGTCCGGCCTTGTCATAATTCGGATTGGTCGGCGAATCGGGATTATCGCCGATCAGCCAGCCGCCGTTGCCCCACAGCAACTGCGTTCCGGACATGTAGAGCACCTTGCCGCGGTCATCGTCGTTCTGGTAGCTCATCGTGTCGGGGGAGCCTCCAAGGATGCACCACCCGTTGGCGGCGGGGGCGGCGGGATCATCAAGGTCGCCGCTCTCCGAATCGGGGCGCAGGACCGTCGTATCCAACAGGTCGGCGCTTCCGACCAACCGGCTCTCGGCGATTTTGTTCAGGCCGAGCCAATAATTGCCGGTGGCGATGAGACTCCAGTCCGAGAAATTGATCCGCGCCTTGCCCAGCAACCGCCCGAGCGCGTCGTAATCATACAACGCGGCGTAACTGGAACTGTCGGTCGCCTCGGTCATCCGGTCCCATGCGTTCCATGAGTAGGTCAGCGTCGGGTCCGTGCCGTTGAGCGGCGAGCGCGTCGCGACGTTCCCCTTGAAATCGTAGGTGAGACCGTCTCCCGAACTTGCCGTCGCTTCCCGATTGCCCGTGCCGTAGGTCATGGTGTAAGTCAAAGTCATGGGGGCGTCGAACGTCTGTGAGGTTCGATTTCCAGCGCCGTCGTATCCGTAATGAATGTCCCACGGATCCGGACTACCGGTCAAGTGTTCCTGCGTGAGGCGGCTCGACCCGTCGTAGGCGAGGTCAATTTCCTGTCCGTCCAGCGCGGCTTCAGCGGCGGACGCGATCATGATGTTTCCCTTGCGGTTCAGATGATCGTATCCCCACGAATGTTTCAGCAAACGCTGGGCCGAACCGTCGCGGATGTCGAAATAATCGAGCCGTCCGGTCGAATCGTAATCGTAGAGCGTCGAGGCGTTGTTGCCGAGCGTCAGCGTCGTCAACCGGTCGGCGGAATTGTAGGCAAAATTGGCCGTGCCAAGCGTCGAATGATTCAGGCTTTCGAGCAATCCTTTGGCCGAATCCTGATAGGCGACTTTGTTGATGAACCCGAACGGGTCCTTGACCCCGGCCAGCCGGAATGCCGCGTCGTAGCTGTATTCGACGGCGCGCCCGTTGGGATAAACCTCTCGCTCCAGCCGGTTGAAATCGTCGTAGGTGTAGGTCAGCGTCGGTCCGAAATTGTCGTCAATTTGTGAAATCAGCCCCGCCTTGTTCCCCGCCGTGGCCGTGTAGGTATAGGTGACGATTCGCGTCGGTTCCCTTGCGGGTTCTTACCGGCGCTTAACGGATTGAAAATCGAGAAATCTTTAGCCGCGAAAACACGCAAAGGAGGACAAAGAAGACCGAGTTGTGATTTGGGAGGAACGAAGACTGTCGGGACATTAGGGAGGCGTGAGATTGCAAGGCGCGAATCGAATTCCTTCTTTTCGTCCACCATCGCGCTCAAACCCGATCCATCACCTTGTCCACGACCTGCTGAATGAGCCGGGAATCGATCGGCTCCTTGGTGGCGTCGTGGCGGGCGAGGACCTGCGTGATGGCTCCCTTGAGGTCGCGGATGTTGGAGGGGATGCTTTCGGCGATGAGAAATACGGATTCGTCGGAGACTTCCTGATTGCGACCCCGCTGGATTAATTCGCGGCGGATGATGGCGATGCGCGTTTCGAGGTCGGGGGATTGAATGTCCACGATGATCCCCGCGCCGAAACGAGAGCGAAGGCGTTTTTCAAGCTGGGCGATTTCCTTCGGGGGGCGGTCGGAGGTGATGACGATTTGTTTTCCGCCTTGGAAGAGCGCGTTGAAGATGTGGAAGAATTCTTCCTGCGCGCGCTCCTTGCCGCTGATGAATTGGATGTCGTCAATGATGAGGACGTCGCATTGGCGGTAGCGATTGCGGAAGGCGGTGATCGTGTTGTTTTGAATGCTGTCAATGAGGACGCCGATGAAATCCTCGGTCATGGTGTACATCACCTTGAGGTTGGGGTGGTGTTCGAGGACGTAATTGGCGATGGCGTGGCAGAGGTGGGTTTTGCCGAGGCCGACGTCGGCGTAGAGGAAGAGGGGGTTGTAATTTTTGCCGGGCGCGCGTGAGACGGCGAGGGCGGTGGCGTGGGCGAAGTTGTTGCGGGAGCCGACGACGAACTGATCGAAGGTGTATTCCTTGACGCGGGTCATGCCCTCATAGTTGCCGAAGGCGAAGGGGGTGGCGGGCTGACCGACGATCGAGCCGCGCATCTCGCTCAGGTTGCCGGCGAGTTGCATGAATTCTGTGAGCGCGGTGTCGGTCTTGCCTTGAAGGGCAAGGAGCTGGGCGCGCAACGCCAAACCTTGAACCGAGGTTTTGTTGATCTGGAGCATTTGTTCCACGGTTTCGGCCGCGGCGTCGTTGAGGCCGCTCTTGATTTGAAGCGAAGCCATCTCGCGGAGAGTCCCTTCAGCCTCGCTCAAGCGGCCCGACTTGACGAGATGATCGGCCAAGCGCTTGCGAATCTGCCAATTAGCGGTGTCGAGGTTCATGGCGTCGTGGGCGGCCTGTTCGAAGGCCCCGGACCGACCCTGTTCCGCGAACAAATCGAGCAGGCGGTTGAAATGTCCCAAGGCGCCGGCGACGTTGCCCGCGCGTTGCTCAATGGCGATGATTTTTTGATATGTTTCCTCGGATTGGGGTTCCGCCGCAAGGAATCGCTCGTAGGCCGCGACGGCGGCATCGAATCGTCCGTTTTTGATTTCCTGCGCGGCCAAGGCTTCAATCGCCCGCGACGCCTCGGCGATTTTGCCCTGACGCAGATAAAGGGCGATCAACGATTCCTGAATCGGTCCGTCTTCAGGCAAAAGTTTCAGAACTTCCAAGCAGGCCGACTCCGCGGCCTCCCACTGATTTTGCTTGGTGTAGGTCTTAGCGAGGAACCGGTATTCCTCGGCGGCCTCGGGTTGCCGCTCCGAGCGAAGCATCAGCTCGATGCGCGAGCGACGGATCGAAAGGTCCTCCGGGAGCAACTCGGCCAATTCACCGAGAACCTTGATTGCTTCATCGTCGCGCAGGGCGCGCGCCAGAAGTTGCGCTTGGGCGCGGAGGGCGTCCTTGATGCCGACTTGATCTCCCGCCAGCCGGCGCAACGTGACGAGCGCGGACAGTATCTCCGGTTTCGGCGCGGCTCCATGCCGAAGGTCTTCGAGGATTCGGCCTACCTCCTCCAGCCGTCCCGCTCCGTTGAATTGCTGGATCGCCTTTTCCGTCGCTGTGGCCAGCTCTTGCGGGTCGCCCCATTGGGCCAGAAGTTCAAGGCGCCGATGGACCGCTTCAGCGTGAAAGGGATCGCGTTCCAAGATGTCGCCCAAAACGCGAAGTTCCTCCACCCGGCGTCCGGACCGCGCATAGACTTGCGCGAGCTTCCAAAGATGACGAAGAGAATTTTCCGATTGGCGCGTGCTGACGGCGATGGCGACCAGTTGTTCGAGGGCCGGGGTGTAGTCTTCGTCCTCGCCCAATATTTCCTCGCAGAGCGTCGAGGCGGGGGTGAAGGATTGCTGTCGGCGGTAGATTTCCACCAGCTTCATTTGCGAGGCGCGCTGTTCCTCTTTTTGTCCCATCGCGCCGTAACCGGCCACTAGGAGCTGAATCGCCCCCAAATGTTCCGGCTCAAGCCCAAGCACTTTCTTGGCAAGGCGGACAACGTGGTGTGGCTCCCGCGCGCGCAAATAAAATTGGGCCAGTTCGTTGTATTCGTGGATCGCCTGCGGAATCAGCTTCTGCTCGGCCAGCACGTCGGCCTTCAGTTCGCGCGATTCCATGTGCTCCGGAAGACATTTCAGCGAGCGGTCCAGACGATTGCGCGCGGCGTCATACTGCGTCTGCTCCATGTAGTGCTTGGCGGCGGACAGGAATTGCTCGGCGGCTTCTCCCTTGCGTCCCATCTCTTCCAGAATTTCGGCGTGCGAGGTCAGAAGGTCGGGATTGTCCGGGGCGGTCTCAAGAACCCGCTCCAGCGCGCGAGCCGCTTCCTTACGCTCGTTGCGGGCGCGATAGGCCTCGGCCAGTTCCAGCGACTTGGCGATAATGACGTCCTTCTGATTCGAGCGGAGATAAAGCTCGAACTGCTTCTGACGATGCGCGATTTGATCGGGTTGGAGGTCAATGACCGCCTGATACGCGGCGGCGGCCTGCTCGAAATTATCCGACGCCTTGAATTGCGCAATGATCGCCAAATACGCCTCCGCCGCCTCGTCGTTTCGTTTCAAGCGGCGCAAAAGCTCCGCCTTGCGCGACATGAGAGGGAGTTGGTCCGGCGCGAGGCGCAACGCCTTGTTGGCGATTTCCAGCGCCTTGGCGAATTCCTTTTTTCGTTCGTAAAGTTCCGCCGCGTGAAGACGCATTTCCACAGCCGCTTCGTCGAAGCCTCTTGCTTCCTCCAAATCTCCCTTCAACTCGGCCAATCCCGCATGGTCGGGGAAAGCGGCCATCAGCAGATCGAGCGATTGCGCCGCAGGACCGTGAACCTGTCCGCGAATCATCACGGCGAGCGCCTTGCAGAAATCCGCGAGCGGTTCCCCGGAAAGTTTTTCCCCGGCGATGATCCCCGCGACCTTAACGCGCAGATCGTCGCGGGTGGGATCCAACTCAAGGGCGGATTGCAGACGGGCGATGGCTTCCAATGCTTTGCCGCCCCCCAAGAGGTTCTCGGCCTTCCGGATCATCTCCACGACGACTTCATCCTGTCGTCCGGCGGAGATGAGCGTTTGGGTGATTTGCGCGGAGACGTCGACGGAATCGAGGCCCATGGCTTCGACGCGGCGATAGAGGTTGAGGGCCTCGTCAATGTCGCCGGTTGAGGCTTTGGAATCGGCGAGGGCGAGGTATTCGCGGGCGACGTCGTCCTTGAGGTTCAGCTTTTCGAGGCATTGGATGTAGAGCAAGCGGGTCGGCGTGTCGTCGGGGTTGTAATGGGCGTAATCGCGGAGGAGGGTGGCGGCCTCTTGATGTTGTCCGGTCTCGACGAGGACTTTGGCGAGGCGGACTTGGGTGTGGGTGAGTTTGGCGGCTTTTCCGGTTTCTTGATAGAGGCGGACGAGGCCGCGCAAGGCGGGAAGGGAGGCGGGTTGAATCAAGAGAACGCGGTCGTATTGTTGTTCGGCTTCGTTGAAGACGCCCATGGCGAGATAGTTGTCACCGACTTCGAGAGCTTCCTTGACGAAATCGGCGATGACGTTGGGGTCCATCTCGATGCCGAAGAGTTTGGCCATTTCGAGCAAGGCTTCCTCGTAGGTGACGGCGCGGGAGCGGGCGTAGAGGTCAATGAGGTCGCCGCCGTCCTTGCCGGGGCATTGTTTGTTGGTGCAACGATAGGACCAAGCGTCGGCGTCGATGACAAGGGTTCGGAAGATGGGGTCGCGGTGAATGGGGCAGAAGGATTTGACGGTCTGGCCGGCGCGCTGGATCGTTTCGGGGCGGTAGTTGATTTTGCGCAGGAGTTCTTCGGGCTGGACCGCCTTGCGGATTTTTTGGGTTAGATTTTCGGGAAGACGGCTCATGAGCGAGAGACCTTGCTTTCGGACCATCCGCCGGATCGCGCGGGTTCGAGTTGGAGCGACAGATCCAACGCCGGAGCCGAATGGGTGAGAGCGCCGATGCTGATGCGATCCACCCCCGTCGCGGCATAGGCTCCGATGTTCTTCAATGATACACCCCCGGACACTTCAAAGGGAATCCCCTCGGCGCGAAATTCGTGAACGATTCTTTTTACCCGCGCGGGGGGCATATTGTCCAGCAAGATCAGATCAGCGCGTTCATTCAAGGCTTGGCGGACTTCGTCTCGGTTGGTGGCTTCAGCGGCGATTTTTGGCGCCTCGCGCCGATTGATTCCCGCCTTCGCGCGCTGAATGGCCTCTCTCAGGTCGCCTGCGGCTCGGACGTGATTTTCCTTAATGAGAACCATATCGAACAGTCCGAACCGATGATTGATTCCGCCCCCCATCCGAACGGCGTAACGTTCGAGTTTACGCCAAAGCGGAGTTGTCTTGCGCGTGTCGCAGATTTTAGGCGGAGCGTGTCCCCCGCCGGTTTTTGCCCCTTCAACCATCTTGCGGGTTAGCGTGGCGATGCCCGAAAGACGTTGCATGAAATTCAAGGCGACGCGCTCTCCCAGAAGCAAGGCGCGATAGGGACCGCGCAACTCGGCCACCATTTGTCCGGGGCGCACGGCTTGCCCCTCGGCGACGCGCCAGCCGACCTGAACACGCGGGCTTGCGAATCCCCAAATCCGCTCGGCGACCGGCGCGCCGCAAAAAATTCCCGAAGCCTTGGCGATGATCCGTCCCTCCCCTTGGAGCGAACGGGGAACGATGCTCATGCTTGTAATATCGCCCGAAGCGGCGTCCTCCTTGAGTGATTCGCGGAGGAGACGAAGAAGCGCGGGGTCGAATCGGAGGATGGGAGCGGGGAGTTTCAAGGTTTGTCGTAAACGTGCTCGGGGCCGGGAAATTTCCCCGCCCGAACCTCAATTCCGTAGCTTTCCAGCGCCTTGACCGAAGCGTCGAAAAGGTTGGCGTAATTCTTGGCGAATTTTGGAAGTCGCTTACCCGACATTCCCAATAAATCCGAGACGACCAAAATTTGTCCGTCGCAACCTTTGCCCGCGCCGATGCCGATGGTCGGGATGCGAAGGGATTCGGTGATCCGCCGCGCGATGGCCGAGGGCATGCCTTCCAAAACGACGCAAAACGCTCCGGCCTGTTGGACCGCCTTGGCGTCGCGGACCAGACGGTCGGCGTCCTTCCGTTTTCTTCCCTGAACCCGAAATCCCCCCTGTGCGTGAACCGATTGCGGAAGCAAACCGATGTGCGCCATGATCGGCAATCCCGCCTCAGACAGTTTCTCGATGACGGGAGTCATTTCCGATCCTCCTTCGATCTTGACCGCTTCCATTCCCCCTTCCTGAATCATCCGTCCAGCGTTGGTCAGCGCTTGTTCGGGCGTGACCTTGTAGGTCATGAAGGGCATGTCGCCGATTAAAAGCGGAAGGGAGGCTCCTCGCGCAACCGCGGAACAATGATGAAGCATCATGTCGAGCGTTACGTTCAGGGTGGAGGGAAATCCGAGCGCGGTCATGCCGAGAGAATCGCCGACGAGGATCACATCCGCGCCCGCCGCTTGAATGGCGGAGGCGGTTAAGGCGTCGTGCGCCGTCACGGCCACGATTTTTTCGCCCGATTCCTTTTTCTCACGGAGGGTGGAGACGCGGACCTTTTTCATGAGTTCCTTTTGATCTTTGGAGTATCGGCAACCAGTTTGGCAGAATGAATTTGATTTGACAATAGGTTGTCATCGGCTATAAAAGTCCACCCATGAAACCGAGGATATTGAGCCGGACCTTGCAACTCGCCTCGCTGGCCGCTTTGGGGCTTGCCGGATTGGCCTGCGCGACGGGGGACAACATCTACACGACTTATGAGGAACGCTATCGCGTTTTCCTCCTGAAGAATCAGGTCACGCCGCAACGATTGGTCGAGGACCCCGATGGGTCGGCGAAAAATTTTCCCGCCATGGCTTCCCTCAATCGCTCGTTTGAAGAACTCGCCGGCGAGGGGTTCAAGCTGGTCAAGATCGAGCCCTTGCTCGACGGCGGAGGCGCGACGCAGTTTGTTTTCCGCAGAGCCATTCCCGAAGGGTATCGTCCGACCCTCGCCCCGCTCGATTTCGCCGGATTATATCGCTGGCAGAACGAGGACAAGTCCAAGACCGTTTATTACATCCTCGATCCTCGCCCCGACGGGTATCGCGTTCATCTGGTCACCCCTCCGGGCGAGGAGATTGTGAACGCCAGATGGGACGGGGCGAAGTTGAATTGGCGGGTCGGCGACGAGGAAAATTCCGCCGTTCTTTCCCCCGACGGGCGAAGCCTCCTCCACACGGAATCCACGCTCTTACCCAATACCCCACTGAGCACCCGAACCACCGAAGCCTTGCGCGTCCTCGAATCTAAACCTTCGGCCAAGTAGCCCCGAGACGAACACAAAGCGGGGAGTGGCAAATTGCGCTTTTCTAGGCCGCGCCATTGAAGGGAAATCGAATTTCAGGAAGGCATTATTTCCTTGGCGTTTTGGGCTGGGATGGGTCAAGATGGCGGCAAGTTGGAGGAGTGCGCCGTTTGCCATGCGGTTTCCCCAAACGGGAAATGAGTCATGCGCGGCGGACAACGGCATTCATCGGAAGGGAACGGTCACGGTCATGCTTGAGACTTTTGCGAGAAAACATATTGCCAAGACAGTGTGGATTGCTTTGGCGGTCGGACTGATTCCGGTTGGACGCGCGAACGCCCAAACGCAATCCCAAGCTTCGGTGGACCTTGGCGGAGCGCCTTCCGCCAAAGACCCTCATCCGGCGACTTATTTTTGGGAAGGGAAACCCGAGGTCATTAAGGATTCCCTCAAGTTCTACACATTTTATTACACCGGTCCGGTCAACGGCGACGCGACCGTTCCGCTTGGCGAAAAGATTCAGCGCATTCCCGTCGCCAACGACGTTTGGAAAGCCAACAAGGACGCCATCGTCGGGCGATTGAAGGCGTTTTATGAAGAAGCCTACAACGTGGCCAATAATCCCGGCAGTCAGCCTAAGGTCGCGTTCGATGAGAATTACAACTACGTGGAAGTCGGCGGGACGCAAGCCAAAAACGCGGCGATGGATCCGTTGGCGGCGGCGGAGTGGACTTTTTATTACGATCAATTTGTTTTGTGGCAATTTTACTGTCGCCGCGTTCTGCTGAACGACACCGACGCGACCAAGGCGTCCAGTTCACGCGAGGACCTCCAGCGCGCGTCCGATCTTCAGAGTCTCCAAGGGTTTGAAGGGGTGAACGCGGAAGAGGCTCTCAACGCGGCCAAGGAAATCCGCGAGCAACAGGAAGCGGCGGATGCGGCAAAATCGGGAAAACCGGGCGCGGGCAAGAAACCGACCGCCCAAAAGACGCCGGTCGCGGCGGCCAAGGGCGGCAAAGGGGGTAGGGGTAAAGGGCCGGCTCCCAAACCCGCGGAAATCACCTCGGAGGTGGCGACCGAATTCAATCCAGACCTCGATTACGCCGACCCCCACCATAATGACGCGTTCCGCGACGAATTTGTCAGGCTGGCGGGGGAGCGGGAAAAGGAATCGGTTCGCATGTTCACCGACATGCTGGGGCGAATCAACAAACGCGCCGATGAAACCCAGCGGTATGAGGATTGGTTGACCGAACGACGGGGACAGCTTCAGGAGTTCGCCAAGGCTTGGGGGAAGGTCAAAGCGGGCGCGAGCGTGAATTTCGAGAACACGACTTATTTTCTCACGAAGGAACCTTTGGAAACGCAACCGATTGACACCGTGAATGTGGTCGTGCGCGACGCGGTGACGCCGCAGGACTTGCTGGACGCCAACGGCAAGTTGAAGAAACCGGCGGCGGAATAACCCTCCGTTACTCCGCTCTAGCGGAAATAACCCAGCGCTTTAAGTCCTTTTATCAACTGATCCTGATTCCCGGGCGCGGTCACCGTGTTCGGTTTCCTGTCGCGCGTCGCCGTTTCGGCTTTAAGGGCGAAGCCGCCATAGATTGCGCGCAATTTTTGGATTCGCGATTCGTCATGCTCCTCGGCCTCAACTTCCGAGGGGACACCGGACAGTTTGGACAAATTGATGAGCGCCTCCTTCGAGGCGGAACGGTTGAGGATGAGTTTGAAGTTTCCCAAACGAACCGACGCCAAGTCGGCTCCGGTGAGTTGATAATCGGCGAAGAAGGGGCGTTCGGTTTTTGCGTCGGACGCTTCCGCGCTCAACAAGGAATGCCCGCCGAGCGCGTCCGTTTCAGGAGCCAGCTTGAGAATATTCAGAATCGTCGGAAAAACGTCGAGGAGAGAAACCGGCGCGTTTTCTTCCCCTCCGGCCCGTCCGAGATTTTTGGGATAATGAACCAAAAGAGGGACGTGGAGGAGAACGTCATCCATGCTGTTGCCGTGGGTGATCGGACGATCCCAACCGGGGATCTTGCGGTCTTCATTCCCTCGGAACGTGATGGCGGGAACCGCCTCCCTGAAATGTTCGCCGTGATCCGCGAAGAAGATCACCAAACTTTTATCCAAGCCGACGACCGAATTCCACTGATCGAGCAACTCGGCGACGTGGCGGTCGGCGTCGGCGACGGCCTCTTCGTAGGCGGCGAGCAACTCCTCGCGTCCCGCCTCGGCGTAATCCTTGTCCGGGAATCGTTTCTGATATTTCCAGACCGTGTATTGGTGCGTGTCCATGTAGTGCGCGACCAGCATGGCGGGTTGATCCTTTGGAAGGTCGTTTATCAACTCGAACGCGACGCGATTGATCTTTTCCCCGTTGTCGTTGACGTAAACCGACAAATCGCTCCCATCGGCGCAGAGACCTGAAAGAAAATAAAGAGGATTGGCGGAAATGAGCCGGACGGCGTAGCCCTGTTCCTGCAGAACCTCGAAGAGCGAGATCAAATCTTGGTTGTAGCGCGAATAGGAAAAATACTCGTCCTTGGTAAAGACCGTGAAATTTTCAGGGGACGCCCGTTTGCCGTCGAACGACGATTTTTCGCCTTCCGCGGTCCGAATGCCTGTCCGGTGGTATCGGGGGTTGAGTCCCGTGAAGAGCGAAACGATGGATGGCAGAGTCCAACTTGCCGTGCTGTAGGCATGGGAGTAGGTGACGGCGGTCTTGCGGAATTCTTGGAGGCGGGGCATGAGCCGCCGACCCGGTTCGCCAAGGGCGTAGTCGTAACGGTGCGCGTCCGAGCAGATGATGAGAATGGGAGGGCGCGCGGCGGAGTCAATTTTCTTGGGAATGAATTTCAAATCGCCGATCACTCCCGTCAATTGGGAGTCAGTGGCATCCAGCCGCCAGCGAAACGAAACGGATTTTCCCTGATAGGCCGAAAGATCAACGCCGATCGCGCGCTTCGTAAGGTGTCGCCGTTCGTCGCATCGGGACGCCTCCTTCAAACTGACGGCTGGAGAACGATCCAGCCGGGTTTCGCGTCCCTCCGAGCGGATGTAGGTTTCAATGAAAGGAGGATTCGGAGCGTCTTCTTCCACGCCGGGGATGAATTCCAATCGGTAGTCCCGGTCCATCACCGCCTCCTGATCGAGCCGCAGTTCTGCGTGGAACCGGAATCCTCGGAGATAAATCACAGGCTCTTCTTCGCCGAGAAGAAGCAGGTCTTCATGGGGAGGGGGCGAGGGAACGGCGGTCGGGCGCGGCGCGGGGACAGCAGACGCGTGTTCCGGCGGAGTCTTCTCTTTGGAGCATGCGGACAATCCGCAACAGATCGTCAGGATCGAAACAAAGAAGAGAAACGGAACAGGAAATCTCGCGCCGATGGTTCGGCAAACGCGGGAGAGGAATCGGCAAAGCAAAGCCATTCGCAATTTTTCACTGAGAAATCGGCGCGGTCAATCTAAGATCAACAAAATTGACGTGCGGGAATCCGCTGTCGAGTCACCCGCATCCAATCCTTTTTCATGACCGCCATCCTAACCTATCACCACATCGGCGATCCTCCGAAGAATTCGGATTCGCGCAATCTGTTTGTTTCGGTTGAGAATTTTAGGAATCAGATGTCCTTTCTGGCGGACGCGGGATTTCAAGTCGTCGCGCTCGACCGCCTCCGAGCCGCATTGGAAGGGGAAGAACCCCTGTCGCCCCGCTCGGCGGCGATCACATTCGATGACGGCTATGAGGATAATTTTCAGAATTCTTTCCCGATTCTAAAGGAGCGCGGGTTCACTGCGACCTTCTTTATCACGACGGGCAGGATCGGAAAAACGGACGGACAGGGACAAACTTACATGAGCGAAGGACAACTCCGCGAGATGGACTCGGCGGGCATGACCCTTGGCTCGCACACCGTTTCTCACCCTTGGCTTGCTCGAATCCCGCCCGACGACGCGCGGCGCGAGCTGACCGAATCCAAATCCGCGCTCGAGCAAATTCTCGGCAAACCGGTTCGATGGCTGGCTTATCCCAGCGGGAGCTTCAATCGCCCCATCGCGCAAATGGCCGGGGGATTGGGCTACACCGGAGCTTGCTCGGTCATCCGCGACAACCGCCCGACGGCGCGTCAACTTTATTGGCTTCCGCGCGTGATGGTCATGTCCGACACGACCCCCTTGCGCTTCCGCTATTACTTCTCCAGTCTCTACCACTGGATTCACGAAAGGAAAAATCGGAAACGATGGCCGGACCTCCCCTGAAAATCCTCCACACGAATTTCCATCGCGGTTGGGGGGGGCAATCCAACCGCATCCTGATGGAGTGCAAGGGACTCGCCGGTCGGGGGCATCGGGTCGCGTTGGCCGTTCCGGAGGGGAGCGCGTTGGCCCAGCGCGCGCGCGAAGCCGGATTGGAAACGCATGATCGGTTTCGCTTCAGCAGGGGATTTCGTCCGTGGGACCTTTCGCGCGATCTCAGCCGCCTTCAGGAACTTTTTCGGCGGCATCATTTCGACATTATTCACACCCACGGCTCGCAGGATTCGTGGGCCGTCACGCTGGCCCTGTTCGGTTTTCCCCCGCGTCCCATCGTCCTGCGCTCCAAGCACAACGTCTTTCCGATCCGCGATCATTTCTTCAATCGGCTCTATTACGGGCGTTGGACCGACGGCATCGTTTGCAGTTCGTCGGCAATTTTGGAGTATTGCGCGTCCAAACCTTATCTTCGGCGGGAAAATTTGGCGATCATCCCGGCGGCGGTCGAGTCGCGCTGGTTTGAGCCGAACAACCGCTCCCTGCGCGAGGAATGGGGAGTGCGGGATCGCTGGGTCGCCGGAATCGCGGGGCGTCTGCGTCCGGAAAAAGGGCATTGCCATCTCATCGCCGCATTGCCCGCCGTGATCGCGGAGATTCCGAATTTCGCGCTGGTCATCGTCGGAAGCGGATCGCTGGAGGGAGAACTGCGTCGGCAGGTCCGCGAATTGAATCTTGACCCTTACGTAATTTTCGCGGGGTTCCGATCCGACATGCCCCGGGTCTTGGCCGCGCTCGATCTGTTCGTCATGCCTTCGATCTCCGAGGGGCTGGGAACGGCCGCCTTGGAAGCCGGAGCGGCGGGCGTGCCGATTGTCGCCTCCAACGTCGGCGGGATTCCGGAGGTGGTCGCGGATGGCGAACGGGGATTGCTCGTCGAGCCGGCTTGCCCCGAGGCGCTCGCCCGCGCGATCCTCCGATTCCACGCGGATCGGGACTTCGCGGCGCGTTGCGCGGCGGCGGAGCGTGAATTTGTGCGGAAAAATTTTTCGGAGGAATCGCTGATCGAGATGACGGAGGGGATTTATCGAGAGTGGATCGGGAGAAAAACCAAAACCGCGGGTCATGAAAACGCAGGCAATGCGAATGATTGCCAACCTGACGCCGACAAGAGTTAAAGCTGATTTCTCTGCGTCCTCTGCGTCTCTGCGTTTACGAAAGGTTTTTTTAACGCAGAGGCGCAGAGATCGCGGAGTTTCGTCGGCTTCGGTTCATTCAGGGTTCGAGGGCATTCGACCTCCCCCTGCCCCCTTCTTCCCGAGCAGGGAAATTAAACAAAGGCGATCCGGGTGAAGCTTATCACATACGCTCTAAGTTCAATCCTAACCAAGAAGTCGTCTTGCGCTTTCGGGGTCAGCCTCTCATAATCCCCGAAACGCATGAGGGCAAAAGCCGGCAAAATTCTTCCCAAGGCATCCTTGGATTCATTGCGGCGATACGACACGCCAACGGTTTGCAACGTCATTGAATTATTCGCCGTTCGCTCGAGGGCCGAGGGATTCATGGGCGCGAGAATCAAGGCGTGCTATCCGGAGTTTCCTCCGATGGTCGGTTTCGCGGCGACGGCGACGTTTCGCTCGGCTTCTCCCGCCGAAAACTCTGCCTACGCGAGCATCGAGGATCAGGTTGCGGAGTTCGGAGCGTTGGCCAGTCCGCCCGTCGTGGTGTTTCAGGATTTGGACGATCCTCCGGTTGCCGCGACGTTCGGCGAGATCATGTGCACAACCTATAAAACCTTCGGCGCGGCGGGATTGATCACGAGCGGCGCGGGACGCGATTTGGAACAGGTTCGCGCCTTGCAATTTCCCGTCTTCACGGAAGGGACGATTTGCGCGCATGGATATTGCCATATTCCCTCGATCAACGTGCCGGTGCGCGTCGGGGGCATCATGATCCGTCCGGGAGATTTGCTTCACGGCGACCTGAACGGCGTGACGACGATTCCGTTGGAGATCGCGTCGGAAGTGGCCGACGCCTGCGCGGAATTCATGCTCGCGGAAAAGATCGTGCTGGATTATTTGAAGAGGTCGAATCCCACGCAGGAGGGTCTGCGGAGAGCGATGAGCGAAATGAAAAACGAAATCAAAAAATTGGGGGAAAGGATTAGGAAAAAATCATGATTTCAATGACACAAGCCGAGCCGCGGAAGCGGCGAAATATCTTTTGCCCCAACCGGAAGGTTGGGGATTCTGGTCATACCCCCTCTTCAAGCCCCTGTGGGGGCGACATAAATCGAATTGCGTTTATGCGGCTCCTGCCGGAGCTTGGAGAATATAGGATGCGAGGAGACCCCGCTCTTCCGAGCGAGGCTAAAATCATGTCGCCCCTGACGGGGCTGAGAAATAGGTTCATGGGAAATCTGGCGATAATGATATTTGCCGCCGCTCTTCCTTTCTGCCTGCTCGCATCTGCCGATGAACCGCAGGCTCACGTCCTCAAGCATGTCAAGGTTTACTACGAAAAAGGACGTTTCGGCGGGTGGCCGGCCAATCATGGCATCTGGTCTTGGGGCAATGAAATTCTCGTCGGGTTCAGCCGGGGATATTACAAGGACCTCGGCGATACGCGGCACAACATTGATCGCGAGAAACCGGAGGAGCACATCTTCGCGCGGAGCCTCGACGGCGGCGAGACGTGGACGATTGAATTCACCAAGGCCAATGGAACGACCTTCGACCAAGGCGCGGCATTGCAAGGGATTCAAACGCCCGGCCTTCCGAAGGTTGAGCCGACCGATTGCTCCGGCGGAATCGAATTCACGAACCCGAATTTCGCCATGACGGTCCGCATGACCGACATCAACAAAGGTCCGTCGCGCTTTTATTATTCATACGATCGAGGGCATGAATGGAAGGGACCGTTTAACCTTCCGAGCATGGGTTTGCCCGGCATCGCCGCGCGAACCGCCTACCTTATTGACGGACCGAAGCAGGCCACGTTTTTTCTGACGGCGACGAAATCGAACGACAAAGAAGGACGCCCCTTCTGCGCGCGCACAACCGACGGCGGCGCGACGTTTCAATTTGTGTCATGGATCGGACCCGAACCCGAAGGCTACTCGATCATGCCCGCGTCGGTTCGTTTGTCGCCCAACGAAATCCTGACGGCGATCCGTTGCCGGGCCGGGAAAGAAGCGGACGGAAAAAGTTGGATTGAAGCGTGGTCCTCGGCGGATGACGGAAAATCTTGGACGCTCTTGGGACAACCCGTTCCCGACACGGGGGAAGGAAATCCCCCCGCGCTCATCCGATTGCGCGACGGCAGGGTTTGCCTGACCTACGGCGTCCGGGCCGCGCCGTATCGGATTTGCGCCAAGCTTTCGGCGGACGGCGGTCATTCATGGAGCAAGGAACTCGTCCTGCGCGACGACGGCGGCAACCGCGACTTGGGTTATACCCGATCTCTCCAACGCCCCGACGGAAAAATCGTCACGCTTTATTATATGTGGGACCGCCAAACCGGGCCGGAACGCTACATCGCCGCGACGATATGGGACGCGGGGAAACAGTGACGCGCCATCCGAGCCGCGAACGGCTGTGCGCCTTTTTGCCATATTTTCAGCAAAGGCGTCAGCCTTTGCGGTTGTTGAGGTTGCGGGATTGGGGTTTCCATTGGCGTCGTCTTCATTATTGTCGTCTCCGTTGTCTTCTTCGTTGTCGTTTGAGGATGAATCGTCAGCGTCTTTTTCTGTCCTCGAATCTTCAACGGGTGAAGAAGGAGGGACGGGCAAATAGGACAGAGCGATGGTTAACTCGTCCCCGTCGTAGGTGAGACGTTCCACGACGGCCTCGACGACGCGGCGTTTGCCTTGGGGCGTCATGTTGGGCCAGAAATGCGACAAGCGCCCGGCCTCGTTCAGGATTTCATCCGCCGACAGCAAATTGATTTTCAAGAAATCGACTGCCGCTTCCGTTTTCGGAATTTCCTCGCGAAGTTCGGACAGGCGCGCCTCCATCGGCTTGTGGCGCTCCCCGAATCCCTGTGGGGTGATCTGATCGGCGACGTAAAGCTGATAGACTTTGTCCATCTCGGAGCGCAGGTTTTTTTCCTCCCGTCGAAGCGTTTCCAGCAGTTCCAGACGGTTTTGAAGGTCTTGGTTCTTGGCCTCCAGATACTTGTTCAGTTCCCCGCGCGAAAGCATGTATCCCCGAAGCTGGGCGATGAAGTGTTCCTCCAGATCGGCGACCTCAATCTTGGTTCGGCACTTGGCGCAGACATATTTGGGGGTGTTGGAGGGGACATACATTTTCCGTCCGCACGCGCAATAGAGAAGGCCGGAGAATAGCTGGACGGTCGGTTTGGCAACCGGTTTTCGCCCCTCGTCCCTTTCGCGCAGGATTGCGGCGCAGGCGTCCCATGTTTCGGCGTCCAGAATCGGCTCGACCTCTTGATAGACCCAATCGGACTCGGGTTTCAACTTCCACCCCTTGCCTTGGGTGTCGTGGTTCATGTAATTGGCGCGATGAAGTCCCTTGGGGGTCGAATCGCGCAGATACTTCTCAATGGTATTGGGAGCAAACGGCTTGCCTTTGCGTGTCCTATGCCCCGCCTTGTTCAGTAGCCGGGCCACGGTTCGGATTCGTTTGTGCCGGACGAAAAGCTCATGGACCAATCGCCGGACGGGGGCTTCGTCCGCGTGCGGCATGAGTTTCCCGTCTTTCCACTGATAGCCGAACGGGGCCGGACCGCCGAGCGACTTGCCCAGTTTCGCGCGGATCGGGACCGAGGCGGCCACGCGGGAGGCGATTTCCTCCCGCTCCCAATGCGCCAGAGCCGCGAAGATCGTGTAGAAAAGCCGTCCGGCGGGGGTCGAGGTGTCAATCGATTCCTGAAGACAAATCAAATCGGCGTCGTGCTTTTGAAAGAACTCGGAGAATTCGAGAAGTTCGCGCGTGTTGCGCCCCAAGCGCGCGAGTTTGGAAAAGATCAATCCGGTGATGTGGCCGCGCTCCACGTCCTTCATCATGCGGCGGGCTTCGGCGTGTCCGATGACCGATTTTCCGGAGACCCCTTCCAAATGATAAACGTCGGCGACGCGCCACCCCTTGGATTCAGCGTAGGCACGGGCGCGCGCCTCGTGGTGTTGGGGACTTTCTCCCTTGGCTTGATCTTCGGTCGAGACCCGAATCCAGATGCCGACGCGCTTGCCGGCCATTGTTTCTCCGTTCTTGGCAATCATCGTTTGTCCCTCCCCTCATCCAATTGTGAGCCGTTTAAGCGAGCGTTCGCGGTCCATCGGCTCCGATCGAGCCATCTATTCAACATTCCGCCGCGACGGCTTCAATGGAACACACCGCATTATACTTCGTGCCGCGTCAAGTTGCGCCCTTTTTTCACTCTGATAAAATGCCGGAGATAGGTCTTTCTAACCAATTCCAAAAGAAAGGAGGCAAGGCAACATGAAGCGTATCCCACTGGTTTCCCTGCGGCTTGTCCGCGAGAAAACCATCCCCTACCAGACCCGCAATCTCGAAAATTCCCAAGCGGTTTACGAAATGTTTCGGCATCTGGCCGAAGACTTGGACCGCGAGGCCCTTTGGGTGGCGTGTCTGGACATCAGGAACAACGTGACGTGCCTGTCGCAACTCTCGCTGGGGACGATTACCAACGCGCCGCTCTCCCCCCGCGAGGTCATGAAGACCGCACTGGCGGCCAACGCCACCGCCGTCATCCTGATCCATAATCACCCCAGCGGCGACCCCGAGCCGAGTCCGGAGGACAGAACCGCGACCAACGCGGTCAAGGCCGCCGGCCAAATGCTTGGGATCAGGGTTTTGGATCATCTGATTGTCGGCTACGGGAGCTACCACTCCCTCGCCGACCATGGCGGCCTCTGACGGGGCCGCCTTTCTCATGCCCCGCGCTTTTTGCTTTCCTTTGCCTTGCGCAATTCCTCGATGGACTCGACAACCGATTCGTGAAGGTCCCGCCGTTTGGCTTGTTTGGCGACCTTGTCCGATGGGCGAAACTCGACCTTCACCTTGATCCCCTTGGAGCGTCTTTCCCCCGACGCGAGGCGCGCGTCAATTTCCTCGATCATCTCGAACAATCGGTCCGGATTCAGAAACCGAACCTTTTCCATGTCTTCGGCGGAGAGTTTCTTCTTTGCGGCGTCCTCGATCTTTTTCAGGTGTTTGGGGTCGGTTGAAACCGAAACGATCCTTCCGATTCCCGCCTTCACGCATTTCTCAAGGTTGCCGATTTCCTTCTCGACCGGCGTGGTCACGCCGATTTCGCAGGCGATGATTTGTCCTTCCTTCTCCAACGCCACGTCAACGCTTCCCGCTCCCGCAAGGATCGGTTGCTCGATCGTCGCCTTCCATCCCATTCCCTCGGCCCATTGCTTAATGAGGCGTTGCAGATGTTTATGTTCCCGTCCCCCGCGCCCCGGCGTCGGCGGCTCGGGCGGAATCGGTTTGGGCTTGGGTTGAGATGGAGCCGACCGTTCGTATGCAACCGTTGCCTCCCCCGTCCAAGGCGGAGACGGGAGCGGCTTTTCATCGCGCGCCATTGAGTCTGGAGGAACTTTCGACTCCGTTGGCGGGGACTGCCCGGCACCGGACGCTTCTTGTTTCCGCGCGCTTTCCGGTTGGGTTGCCCCGGATGGTTCCTTTTTCTCTTTGGTCTTCGCGGCGGGCTTCTGTTGCTCCGTGCTCCCCAATTCCGGCGCGTCCCGCGCCAATTCCGCTTCAACCAAGTCGCGCCGCGTTCCATAACGCTGGCGCGAAAGTTGGGTTATCAACGCGAGGCGTTCTTTCGCCAAGGCCCGATCCACGGCATCAAGCGTCGAGGTCTTCAAATTGAAATCATATTCGGCCCTTTCCATCCGGCAGACCGCCTCTCCTGTGCCGAGATTTTGCAGGTCTTTGGCCTCGAAAAACGAAAACCCATCGGCCAACTTCGCGGCGTCCTGATCCCCGACGCGGAAACAGACGCGCGTGAAGGGACTGGAAAGAACCGTGCTTGCGATTTCGCTCCCGACTCCCAACTGGCGTAGCTCTTGGTGCGCCATCACCAACCCCAGCCGATATTTGCGCGCGCCGGTCAGGATGGACGCCATTGAGGGGGTCGTGAAATTATGGAACTCATCCATGTAAAGGTAAAAGGGGCGGCGGTCCGACGCCTTCAGTTCTTGGCGCGCCAGCGTCAATTGATGGAACTTGGAGACCAGCAACGTTCCGAGCAGATAAGCGTTTTCCTCTCCAATCGCCCCTTGCGCGAGTTTGGCGAGGAAAATCTTCCCCGTGTTCATGATCTCGGCGAAATCGAGCTTGTTCTCCCTCTGCGCGACCATGTGGCGGATCAATTTAGGGCGGAGGAACGTGTCCAAACGGGTGAGAAGGGGGGCTTGGGGCTTGCCCGCGAGGAGCGGGAATTCCTTTTGCCAGTAATAAACATTCTCGGCGTCCTTGACCGTTTTCAAGAACTCCATCCGATATTCCTTCTCCACCAGAAACCGCCTCAAGTCCCGCAACGTTCCCCCCCGCTCGCTCTCCAAGAACGACAACACCGCGTTGCCCAAGACCGAGGTCATCTGGTCCCCCCATGAGGTCGAAAGCCGCCGGAAGACCGAAACAAGGTCCGACGCCAAAAGATGCTTCTCCGTTTCCGAATGAGCCGAGAGAATGTTGAACCCGATCGGATATTCCCCGTCCGATGGGTCGAGTAGGATCACGTCTCCATACCGCTTCTCCGGAACGCGCTCCAAAATCTGGTCAATCAAGTCGCCGTGCGGGTCGAGCACCGCCAGACCGTTTCCTTGTTCAAGGTCCTGAAGAATCATGTTGAGCAGGAAGGTGGACTTCCCCGTCCCCGTCGCGCCGATCACGTAGGCGTGCCTCACGCGCTGGTCCGCCGAAAGCGTGACCGTCCGGTTCCGCCCCTCATGTTCGTTCTCCCCCAAGACCAACTCATGCCCAAGGGCGAGCGCGGGCGCGGCTTTGGTTTTGGTTGATTGTCTTTTGAGTTTGGGTGAGCGGACCGACGCCGACGGCAGATGGACGAGCGAGACCAGTTCCTCGGAATTGAGAAGCATCCCCGTCCGGTGCGACCTGCGCTCCACTAAATCCCGCTCGTGGCTCTCTTCGGGATAATCCCGGTTGTGGAGCGGGGCCAGTTCGTTGCCGGTGGGATCGCCAAATTGCGCCAGAGCGCCCCCCAGCGCCTTCACGATCCCCCAAGCGCGGTCTTCGGAGGGGCTTTGCGCCGCCGCGCGCAGGACCACGGCGTAAAGGGGCTGGGAAATCTTTTGTCTGGCAAGAGCCACCATCTCCGTCGCGTTGGCGAAGAGGGGCTTTCCTTCGGAGTTGGACACCGACTGCAGGATGCTCTCCGCCCAAGGCATTCGCGCGGGGGTGAAAAGAATTTGGAGCATTCCCAGTTCACCCTGTTGCAGATTGGAAAGCGCCCCCACGATCGGGATCAGCGGATCTGCATCAAATCCCCCGTAGCTCTTGAGCGGACGGACAAACTCATGGGCAAGGGCGAAATCCACAAGGACCGACGCCTTCGGGTCCGGTCCATTCCAGCTTCGAGCCAAATGCCCCTCCCTTTCCAGAACGGTCGCTTCGGGGAAGTAGGCGGCAAGCTGTTCGCGGAGCGGATATTGATCCTCTTCATGGCAGGCCAGTTGAACGGTGATCCCCTCATGAACTCCGATGATCTCGAAGCTGAGAGGCTTTTTGCAGTAGGTCAGGGCGATCAGAAATTGGCTGGCGAACGTATGCGAGACCTTGAGTAATGCGGGCAACGCAACCTCGAATTCAAGGATCGGCGAGTCGTCCCGCGCGATCTCGACATCGGGTTCGGCCAACGCCTCCGCTTGATCTTCTTCCAAGTCCTCATCCCGGGAGCGCCGGCTTCCGCTCAAAAGCCGTTGCAGTCCCGTGATAATCGAACTGAAAAAATCCTCACGCTGGCCGTCATCCGCGCCGGGAAGGGGCGGGCAAAGATCGGGAAGACGGAGGAAGGGAAGGAACGGAGGCTCAAGCCCGACTGGATTGTCCCAAAGAAACCAGCCCCGCCCGCGGATCTCCCAATCGTAAAATTGGCGCGTCAGGGCTTCTTGGATCGAGGAGGGCAGATAGGCCGGGGGCGGATGGGATCCGCGGTTCATGGGTCATCTCCGCCGCATCATCTTCCGAAAAGGCCGGAGAAGAGCGGCTTCAGCACGAACTCCGGTTTGCGTTCGTCCTCGTTCATGGGCCTTAGACCTTGGGCGCCGCTCAACCCGTCAATCACCTCCATCATCGCAGAATGGACGGACTTCTGGAACATCGCCGCCGTGTCCTGCTCGAAATAGGTGAGGGGGCGGAAAAACCGGTCGTGGATCGCCAGAAAAAACGTCATGCCGGAAAAAAACTCCTCCAGCGCGATTCGATTCTCGACCGTGCTCTCCATAGGATCCGAACGGACGAGCCAGATCGTCAGGATGATAAGGAGCGGAACAAACGCCAACGCGAGCACCCAGAAGATTCCATAGGCCAAGTATCCCCTGACCAAAAGCCACCAAAAGCCTCCCAGCCTCTCAATAATCACGATCGACAGCGCCGTCGCCCCCATGCCAAGGTAATGGAATTTCGTCAGCGCGGGCGGGAGAATCACCAGCCATGACGAAAAGAAAAAGTCCACTCCGAAAGGGGCGGCGCAGATGTCATACACGTAACGCCCCCGCTCGATACGGAGATATTCGCGACGGGCCGAGAAGAGTCCCCTTTCCTTCCACGTCACTCGTCCCATTCGAAGCTCCGGGATTCTCTTTCGCGCCATGACCTCCTCCACGGCGGCATAGTATTCAAGCGGCGAGAATCGGCTTTTGCGAAAGAGATGGCTCCATCTCGCATACTCCACCGCTTTGCGCGTCTTGCGCGCTCCCGGCCAAAAGGGACCAAGCGCTTGGGTCAGATCATGCGCCATCGAATCGTCTGTCATGGAACGCCTCATTCATCCCGTGAATCTTGTGAGCCACGCGCAACCCATTTTAGAAGCGGCTCCGCAATTCTCAATCTCAAAGCATGATTGAACCTCCGGATTTCGCATTGAGGTGAGCCTCGATCATCGAAGTTGCGAGCCCGTCTCGCTATCAACACCCCCGGCTTGCCGATCTGACAGGGTCTGTTAGACTTCCCAAGGGGGGCCGTCATTCAACTCCCTCTCCCATCGCCCCTATGTCCCTCCCCCGCAAATTTTATACCGGCATCGGCCTCGATCCCGAAGTGATCGAGTTTTTGGCCGATCTCGCCCGCCAGACCGAGCGGCCCCGAAGTTGGCTGATTAACGCCATTGTCCGCGAGAAAGCCCAAAGGCTCCGCGAGGAGCGCGAGACCAAAACCGCCGAGTTTCGCAGAAGAAGCGAGCCGCCCGTCATCCGCGCCTGATTTTCCACTCCCATCCCAACCCATTTCATGCCCAAACTTGCCCATGAAAATCGAATCAAGGTTTCCGCCGAGGAGCAATCCGCCGTCGCGGTAAAGTCTTCGGCGTCGTTCCAAGGCTTCGCCTCTCCCCGTTCCAACACCACCTACACGCCCAACCAATTCTTTGACCTTTGTATTCCGCATTCCTCGCGCGGCGTGGTCCGCCTTGTCGCTTACCTCATCCGACGGACGCTCGGATGGTGCGACGCCGAGGGAAATCCGCAGGAGGAGCGCGTCGCCGTTTCCTACCAAGAGCTTGTTGCCCGCGCCGGCATCAGCCGGCAAATGATCCGCGAATCGCTCAACGAAGCCCTCGCGGGACATTTCATCCGTTGCGTCCGATCACCAAGGGCAAGAGCTTCGGGCGACGCCGGCCAGACCGCGCTCTATACCCTTTGTTGGGATGACTCGGACTCCTACGTGAAAGACCCCAAACAATTTAGAGGGTTCTTTGAACGCGAGGGAAACCGAACCGACATCCCCAACGAATTCTTCGACCGCTTGATTCCCAACGAACCGCTCGCCGTCATCAAGGCGGTCGGCTCGATCATCCGCTTCTCCATCGGATTTCAGGCGCAACGCGGCGTCCGACGCCAGCAGGTCCGGCTTTCCTACAGCGACATCCAGCGTTACGCCCGCATCGCCGGACGCGCCACCTTGAGCGCGGCGTTGGCGACCGCCCTTCGCAGAAACTACATCCTCCGGCTTGAGCAGGGCGTTTTTGATCCCGACGCCGGGCGCGCGAGCCGCCCCGCGCTCTACGCCCTCAAGTGGGCCGACGGATACGGCGCTATCATCGGTCAGAAAATCGAACCGGGTGAATTCGCGTCAAATTCGGATCATCGGTCAGAAATCCGAACCGGGATCGGTCAGAAAATTGAACCGGAAGAACGGTCAGATTTCCGAACCGGCATAGAAATGAAACAAACAAATGAAACTTTCAAACAGCAAACAGAGCTTGATGATGCGAAAATTCAATTTTCTTGGAAGGCGTTGAAAAAGCAGGGATTCGATTCCAAGACCGCCAATGCGTTGGCAAGCCGATACGCCAAAACCGACATCGAGAACCAAATCCGCTGGCTCGCGCTTCGCAATCCCGCGCGCAACGCGCTCGGAATGTTGCGACGCGCCATCGAGGAGGACTGGCCCGATCCGACGATCAGCACCGCGAATCTTCACTCGCCGGGCGCGGTCTTCGCCGCCCATTTCCACGCCGCCCTCGCCGGCAACGACGGCGAACCGGTTGCCGAACCTTCTTCCCGCGACACCGCCGCCGGGGAACGATACTTTTCAAAGTTGACCGCGCTCGACGACGGCAAAACCGGACCCGCCGATTGGGGATGCGCTTTCGCCCGCCTAATCGCCGAGGAACCGCCGAGCCTCGCGCAAAGGGGAATTTTCCTTTCCTTTGCCCTCACGCTTCGCGGCGACGCCTTCTATCAACGTCAAAAGACCGCCATGAAACTTGAGCGCATCAGGGCTGAACAGACCGCGAGGGACAACCATCTGGCCCTTCACCGCGCCGACTGGATTGCCTACCTCAAAACCGAGGCCGAACGGGTGAAGGAGGAACGTCCCGACGACTTCGCCCAATTCGAGTCCCACCGCGCCGAGGAACGCCGCCGGATGATCGAATCCCCTTGGGCGGTTTTCATCGAGGAGCGTCTTGCCCGCTACGACCGGGAAGAACGCCGATTGCTCGATTTCCAAAAATTCTTCGCCCCCGAAATTCTCGATTTCTGGACGTGGGACGCGCGGTTGAATCCAAAGCCATTTAACCCCGCGCAACCATCGGCGCGAACGCAAGCCTCAACACAAACAACACCATGAAAATCATTACCGTCATCAACGCCAAGGGGGGATGCGGCAAAAGCACGATTGCGATGAATCTCGCGTTGGGTCTGGCCTTGCGCGGTTTTCAAACCCTTCTTCTCGACATGGACCCCCAAGCCCAACTCACCCAATGGCTCCACGCCGGAGACGGTCTCAAGAGCGACGGGACGCTCGTTGAATCCATCGGAGGGGAGCGCGCGATCTCCGAACTCATCCAGCCGACCCCCTTTGACCGGCTTCACTTCATTGCGAGCGCGGAAGGGTTGGAGGACGCCGGACGACGGATCACCGAGCGCGACGATTATCCGACGATGCTCGCGCGCCGCTTGGCGACCGACGCCCTCGCCCCCTACGCCTTCATCGTCATTGATTCCCCGAACCAAATCAGTCCCATCATGGAAAACGCCATTCTCCCCGCCGATCTTTTCATCGTTCCCTTTGAGAGCACCAAGGCCGTCCGTAGCTACGCCAATTTCTACAAGTTGCTTTTGAAACTCCGCCCCGACACCGAAAACCTCGTTCTCCACGTTCTCAGCAATCTCTCCCGCCAGACCGGATTGCGGCGGCGCGTCCTGCAATGCCTCCAAGAAGAAGCCATCCCGCTGGCCCCCGCCGAAATGCGAAGTTGCGGCTGGCTTGCCCAAGTGGACGAGCATGGCGGCTCGATCTTTCACTACCGCCCCCGCTCGAAAGGAGCGGCGGACGCGAGCCGCCTTGTGGACCTTGCCCTTGAATCATTATCCATGAGTCTTCAACCCCAACATGCAACTCCCGTCCGGTAAATCGCGGTTGGATTTGGTCAAGGAAGGCGTTTCCCCCGGAGTGGAGAAGCGGGGGCGGCTTGTCGTGAGCGTCGCCAAGATCGTCGAAGACCCGCGCAATGAGCGCAAAACCTTCCGCAACATGGAAGGACTGGTCGCGTCGGTCAAGGCCGTGGGACTGGTCGAGCCGATCACCGTCACCCCCGCCGAAGGGGACCGCTACCGCATCCTCACCGGCCACCGCCGCTATCGCGCCGCCATCGCCGCCCGTTTGGAGCGCGTCGAAGTCTTGATCCGCGATCCCGAGGAGGAAACCCTGCGGCGTCGCAAAAGCGTCGTCTCCAACGTCCAACGCGAGGATTTGGGACCCGTGGAACTGGCCGAGGCGTTGCAGTCCTTGATGACCGAAGACCCCGACATTCAAACGCAGGAAGACCTCGCCCGCGCCATCGGCAAAACCAAAACGTGGGTGAGCCGGATTCTCCGCATCCTCGACTTGCCCGCGGAGCTACAGCAAAAAGTTGCGACGTCGCAACTTTCCATACCCTATGACGCCGTGGCGGGAATCGCACGTCTCCAAACTCATCCCGAGCAGGCGTCGCTCATTGAGTCGCTACTGGAAGGCGCGACTAATCGCGATATCCGCGAGCGGATCAATCGCCTGAAGGGGAGAGGCGCTTCGACCGGCAAGGCCAAGCCGAAGCGCGTCTATCAAACCAGCCACAAGGCAAAGGTCATTGTGCAGAGCATGAACTCGACGCTGGAGCCGGAGCGGATCATCGCGGCACTTGAGGAAGCTTTGAGTAAAGCGTATGGCTCCAGCACACCCAATGTAGCATGATATTCCGGTTCAGGGCGTCATTTGTATTGACGGGCTAAAGGCGCGCCATGCGTTGCTATTGATCTGATAGTTTTGCAATGCGGGCCAGCCACGGCCTGAACGCTCGATCTGTCGGGACAAATATACTCTCCCAATCACCGGCGCATTTGCAGATGTATCCAAGAAGGACACTGTGCATACCACAAATGATGTATTTGGTCTCGAACATCTAGACCTATAATTGGCGTCCCACGCCCTCAAGGTCCGGATGCGCCGACGATATTGTGGTGGAAGCCATTGAAAACCGGCCGTCTGTTGCAAGGGCAAGGGGCCATTGCCCAAAACAAAACAGTTGCTCGGCACTTGCAAGCCTTGGGAGCCATACCATCCGGCAGCTGAAGGATGATCGGGAAACACGGAAACCACAATGAGCTTTGCAATCAAATGGGCATGATCGCAGTTGCGATTACAAGGGCACCGACCGTTTGCCGGTCTTTTCGTTGTAATGTAAATTAGCTGGTCTCCCACTTGCAGTCGTTTTGCAAGTGGCGGACGACAACAGCAGGTAATTGATGGAAACGCAGACTGCAAATCCGGCTCACGCCGACACGATCCATCAATGAAGGGCGGCAGAGTGTAGCGGCTACAAGCCGACAATCCATGAGGCGTTGAGGATATAGGCTTGAATGCAACAATGTACGTACGCATTTGACGGCTCCCCTGTCCGATTGGGGCTTGCGCGACTGTATCATGGCGGCAACTCACTTTCAACGGGGTTCCCCGCCCCCTTCCCCGCCATCGGGAAGGGGAGCGGAGCGACGAATTCCGCGAAAGACGCTGAGAACTAACGCGTAGCGCGCGTTGTCGGGGGCCGTCGCAAAGCTTTTGCGGCCCCGACTCCGGGTCTTTTCCCGTGGTGATGGCGCGATGGGTCCTATCGGACAGCGCATCACCCACGGGCTTCGCTTTACCAGCTCCAAAGGAGCCGTCGCTCGGTCTGCGCGCGGGGCAAAGCCGCCGTGCTCGACAAATTCCCCGGAGTCGGGGCCGCAGGCCGCCGACAACGCGCGCGAACGAGTAGTGTATCTCAAGCCGTGCTGGTGGCTTCTTACCTTGTCAGAGTCTCAACAATACTAGCATGACTCATCTCTTGGTGAGATGGGATAAACAATACTTCCTCCTCGCCCATGTCCGTAAAATAACAGAGAATTCGATTCTTTGGGATATCAAGACGAATTACTACGCTTGATCCGTTCTCGGCTTCATTCAATGCGCGAGTAGCAAAAGTCCGCGCCACAGCCTGATCTAGCGACCATGAAAATCCCGCCATTGTGGATTTTTGGCATCCTCGAAATACCGTTATGGTGTTAGGCCATCTGCGGAACGAATCCAATTCGACTGGGGACATAAATGCTTCGACGGGAAGACTAATGTCTCCAAAGCGTCCAAAGGCAATCTCCACAGCGGGACCAATCAAATCATTCTCGCCATGCGACCATACATACCGAATTGTGCGAGCATACTCGCACGGAGTCATATAGTCACTTAAAACGCCAAGAAGGCGAATCCGGTTATTTGTCCAATTCCCCCATCGATCCGCAAATACGTATGCCCAATCTCTTGTGGATAGGCGATCCCTTGGAGGTTCCGGAATACCATTGTCACGGCAAGTAGCAAGCACAACGTCAATCTCGTGATTGTTCATGGTAAGACACTCATGTTTATTCGCCGCTCGCTACGGACGGCTAATTCGTTGTTCCCCGATTTGACAAGCTTCCCAAAGTGCGCTTGTCTGTAAGCAGACCCCTTGAAAACCGAAAGGAGGGATGAACCATGGCTCGCAAATCCGCGAAGCAAATCGGCGCCCTATGGCGTCACGAACACGAGAAAGTCGGGATTTTCCTGACCGGCATTCTCGATCTCGGCGGCTTGGGCGAAGTGCCCATCGCCATCTTCAGGAATGATCGCAAAAAGAAAGGGACGACTCAACCCGATTATCGGATTGTGCTGTCCAAACGGACAGCGACGGACGGGGCAAACGACGAGTTTGAACCCGACCCGCTGGCCGATCACGATGACGGGGAACCCGAAGCCGAACCCGAGGACCAAGAGGCTGAACCTCAAGGTCCGAAGGCTGAAGCGAAGGCGCAGACGGAGTCGGCCAAGGACGAGTTGCCCTACTGAGAAGGGAGACTCGTTCATGATCGCTCGCTGTATCGCTTACACGGAATCGGGACTGATCTGCGGCAAACCCGCGACGTTCCTCGATCCGCAACGCTGGGGCATGGTCTGCCGAGATCATGCCCCCAAGCAACCGCCAACGGGTGAAGAAGGAGGTCATATGCTATGCCCGCAAAACAATGGGTGGATTTCCGGCACGTCCGGGAAACCGTGGAATTCGGCGAAGTGCTCCAAGCCTACGGGGTCACGCTCAAACTGCGCGGCGACCACCAGCATCACGGATTCTGCCCTTTGCCGAAACACAACGGTCAAGGGAGGTCGCCGAGTTTCTCGGCGCACTTGGAGAAGAAGGCGTTCCATTGCTTCGGCTGTCAGGCCCAAGGCAACGCGATTGATTTTGTCGCGTTGATGGAGGGCCTGAATCCCGACGATCCGCGCGACGTTCGCAAGGCCGCGCTTCTGATTCAAGAGCGATTCTTGAAAGAAGAGGCGAAGCCGCCGCCGAGGACAACAGTGCAATCGCCGGATAATTCCCCGCAAAAAACGCCGACGCGCGACGCGACGAAAACCGAACAAGGCCGATCTCCACCCAACGGCGGAAATCGCCTGCAACCACAACGCCAACGCGAACGACCGCCGAGACCCGCAAAGCGCAAATCCGAACTCAATCCCGAAAAGCCACCTGCCGATCCGCCGCAAGCTCAACAACCCGACAATCGCCCGCGCGTCATCAACGCGCCGCTCGATTTCGAGTTGAAGGGCCTTGACCTCGATCACCCCTACCTGCAAACGCGCGGCCTGACGCCCGAAACCATTCGGACGTTCGGCTTGGGCTACTGCGGACGGGGGCTTATGGCGGGGCGCATCGCGATCCCCTTGCATGACCATGAGGGCAACCTCATCGGCTATGCCGGGCGGATTGTGGACGACAGCCAGATCGGCGAGGAGAACCCGAAATATCGTCTGCCGGGCGCGCGCGAGCGCGACGGCGAGATTTTCGAGTTCCGCAAATCGGCGTTCCTCTTTAACGGCCACCGCGTTCAGGCTCCGGCCACGGACTTGATCGTAGTGGAGGGATTCTTTTCGGTCTTTCATTTGCACCAATGCGGCTGGGCGAACACCGTCGCGCTCATGGGGAGTTCATGTTCCCATGAGCAAGCGGAGTTGATCGTGAGGCTGACCGCCCCAAATGGCGGCGAAGCCGGTCGCGTCTAGCTCATGCCCGACGGCGACGAGGCGGGAGCGCGATGCGCGGTGGAATTATTCACGCGCCTCGCTCCCCGCCGGTTGCTCCGCTGGATCACGCTGGACGAAGGCAAAGATCCGTGCGACTTCCCGCAAGATGAACTTGCGCGAAAATTGCCGGAGCCAGCCTGAACCGTCATTCAAGAGCGATTCTTCTTCGGAAGAGTCGCTCTTTTTCATCCCAAACTTGCAAAACTCATCCACTTAGAGGATCATCTCCACTCCGAGCCGCGGCCTTGCCGCCGCAGGGAAACCGTATGCCTACGTGCGTTCTTTGCCAATCACACGAATCAATCGAGAACAGCCATATCGTCCCCAACTTGATTATCCGACGGCTCAAGGACGACTCGCCGCTCAACAATTTGCGATTTTCGGATGAACCAAATCTCCCGCGACAGGATGGCTGGAAGCTACCGCTCCTCTGCCTAGATTGCGAACAGTATTTCTCGCGCCTTGAGAATTCGTTTTGCCAATCAATTTATGACCCACTTCTCGCGGGACAACTGTCTTCCCCGGTCGCGGATGAGTCATTATACCTCTTTGCGGTTTCGCTTCATTTCCGACATTTGCACTTCTTGAGATCACAGTATGAAGGAAATTGTCTACCGATTTTAGATATCATGATTTCCGTCCTGCGCGATATATTGCTTTCAGGGGCGTATTCTCCTCGCCCAGCCTACTTTCACATGCAATTCCTAGACTATATTGTGACACGGAATGAGATGTTTCCTCCGGGGATCAACCATTACTTTTTTCATTCAATAGATGGTGCCGTCTTCGATTACCATTTTTCTCCTGCGGACATCGGAGCGATTCTATCTAACAAAATTCCCAAAACCGCACCGCATGATTCTCCCACGATGTGGGTCGCTTATGTCAAGATACCCTCAATAATTTTCGTTATGATTTTCAGCGAGGAAGCACAGCTCCTCTCGCTGTGGGACGATTTTCGCATTCACATTGGACGCTCGATCAATATGGACTTTGCGAGTTCTCCATTATACGAACTCATATCCGAATCATGCGTTCAAAAGGCGTCGATGATTCAAGAGAACTACAATAAAATGTCTGAGAGGCAACTTCACAAGGTAACGACAGCAATAGCCTCGAATCCCAATCCGCAAGATTTTACGGCCCATAAGGCTTGGGAGGCAGACATGACTTTACTTAAATTATGGAGCCGGTGAAGAAAGCGGGGATTTTACCCATTGGATCAGCGAGTAATTCATTCATTGTCGCGAGCCACACTTGGCCTTTGATCGGCGCGCTGGCGTCGAGCAGTTTTCTACCCACATTGTCGCGCCGGGCGGCGGTCTTGAAGACGATGAAGACACGGAACGGAAAGCCTTTGAAATCTTCGCGCTTGTGGCCGCGCCGCACTGCGAATCCGCCTTTGCGGTTATGCTGGACGTAGTGCCGAACCTTTTGCACGAGGCGGCCTAGGCTTTCGGTTCCCCGATCTACTTCAAAGAAGAACTGGCGATTCACCGCGGTTCCATCCTCGCTGTGTTCGCGGAAGTGGAGGAAGCCGTCGGGCTTGGCGTAGAGCGAGCGGAAACGGACGCCGCCACCCGAAGCGGGAACGGCCTCGACGACGCGGAATTTGTGGCGATCCGGCCAAACGCTCATCTCGACGAGTTCAAGATTCGGATCCTTTTCGATCGCAGTAACGAATGCAACCTTCACGTCCATAACGGCGAGTTCGTGTGCGAGCATGAGATCGCCGATCCGCTGGCGTTTGTAGAGTTTGGCCCAGCCCGCATCGTGCGCGGGATCAATCAATCCCGCGCGTTTAAGGCTCAGGTAGCCCTCGCGCCCGACGAGATAAACGGCATATTCTTGCGGGCGGCGCGCCCGCTGGGCGATCATCCCGGCGGCTTGAAGTTTTTGGAGACGCTTCTTCGCCGCCTCGATCTTGCCCTCAAAATGAAGCGCGGCGGCGTGCTTGAGCGTCATCAGGCGCGAGTCGAATAGCCCCCGCAAAAGGGCGTAATCGCGCGACTGAAGCACAATTCCCTTGCTTCGGGTATGTTCGGGCATTTCGCGGGAGTATAGCACGCAAACGGGGTTTGAAAAGCCCCGCTCCAGTCCCCCACCCCACCGGATTGCCCCTACCAGTTCGGCGCGTTCATCCACCGCTCGATTTTGTCTTCGATCCTTGCCCTCGGCGTTCCATATTTCTCGCGCGAACGGCGGATCATGTTCTCGCCCCGCCCCGTTCGCGCCGAGATCGGCGCAAGCGTGTTGCCGACGAACGTCTCGCCATAATCCCCCCCTTGGAGCAACTTCACGCAGACTTGGCGATTCGCCAGATTGCCGAGATGTCGCGCGCTAAAGGCCAATTCAGTTTCAAAAATTTGCGCGTCGCGATTCCCGACCCGAAACGCGAGGATCGTTCCGGCGTTCCCCAGCACGGCGTCGCGGATTTCCTCGCGCAGTTGATCGAGGTATTGGTGGCTGAGCGTGAGGCAGAGCCGATATTTGCGCGCCTCGGAAAGAATCGAAATGAAGGCGTCGGTTGAGAAATTCTGGAACTCATCAATGTAAAGATGGAAGTCCTCGCGATCTGCCTCCGACGTGTCGGCCCGGCTCATCGCGGCAAGCTGGAACTTGGAGACGAGCATCGCGCCGAGCAGATTCGCCTTGTCCTCTCCCAGCTTCCCCTTTGACAGATTGGCGATCAGGATGCGCCGGCGGTCCATCATCCAGCGCAGGTCAATTTTGCTCCGCACTTGCCCCAAGATGTTCCGAACGGTTGAAGAAGTGAGAAGTTGGCCGACCTTGTTTTGAATCGGCGCGACGGCTTCCTGCAAAAACCGCTTGTCATATCGGGCGAATTCGTTTTCCCAAAACGAACGGACGAGCGGGTCTTTCACTTGTTTCACCACCCACCAACGATAGAGGTCGTCCACGAAAATCCGCTGGAGTCCGAGGATCGAGACGTTTTCGCAATCAAGCAGGGCCGCGACCGCGTTGTAAAGGATGTATTCGAGGCGCGGTCCCCACGAGTCGCGCCAGATGCTCTTGAAGACGCTCACGACGCTGGACGCCACGAGCGGGCGGCGGTCCGGCGCGACCCGCTCCAAGAGATTGAACCCGACCGGATGCTCCAAGTCGGCGGGGTTGAAATAAACGAGGTCATCGGTTCGGCGGCGAGGGATATGGTCGAGGAGATCACGCGCGAGGTCGCCGTGCGGGTCAATCACGCCGACGCCCCGCCCGGTTTCAATGTCTTGCAGGATCAAATTCCGCAGAAGTGTTGTCTTGCCCGTGCCAGTCTGGCCGACGCAATAAACGTGCTGGCGGCGGTCGGCGCGCGAAAGACCGAACGGCGCGTCGCCGCCCCATCCGTTTCGCACGCCGATCACCGCTTCGATTGATTCGGGCATGGATTCCCAAGCAAACCCCTACTCCTTGGAGACGCGATTTTCGTCATGCGACGCTTGCCCTTGCATCTCTTGGGCTACCGCCCGCCAGCGACATCCGCGTTTTTGGGCGAGCCGCCGGGGTAATAGAGGCTTGATTCGGAATCCAAGCGGCGTGGCCGCTCGGAGTTTCCTTTCCGCATTATACCAAAGACTTTCCGATTACCGCAGGCATGCCCGAAACGATGGAAAGGACTTCCCTTTTATTCGTAAAACTCCCAATCGCGCGCGGCGTTGGGCGTCGGGGTGGCGGCGACGACTTTAACGCTCACCGCAAGCGGCGCGCCGAACGGTACACCGTTTTTCTGCATCTGGAATCCCAAATCGCAACTCCCCGGTAAAGCGGGAGCCTGCAACACGGCGGAGAAAATGTAAATGTCCCACGGCGTGACCGACAAACCCGACACGATGTTGAGCGGTCCCCCGCCGATCATCCCGCAAGGATCGTTTGTCACTTGGAGCGAATAGGGAACCGTAGCGTCCCACGTCGTGTTCCCCGTGTTCCAAACCCAAATCCCCACGGTCATCCCTTGGTTCGCGCTCATCTGCGCCGGAATCGTGTGAATGAGGGGTTGGGCATTGTCGAAAGGGGTCGGCGACGGCGTTGGCGTGGCGGTCATCGTGGGGGAAGGCGTGATCGTTCCGGTGGACGTGATCGTTCCGGTCCGCGTCACCGACGGCGTGAACGTGCGCGTCGGCGTGCGCGTGGCTGTCCGCGTCTGCGAGCGGGTCGCCGTCTTGGTTGGCGTCTTGGTCGCGCTCCGTGTTGGTGATGGTGTGGCCGTTCGCGTCACGGTCTTGGTTGAACTGCGCGTGAGAGTTGCAGTCCGGGACGCCGACCGAGTGGGAGAAAGGGTCGCCGAGCGCGACGCCGAGAATGTGGCCGTCCGCGTAAAACTGGCCGTGAGCGAACTTGTGCGCGTCGCTGTGAGCGTGGGGGTGCGAGTCGGAGTTCTCGTCGCCGTTCTTGTCAACGAAGCGGTCGCGGTGGGCGAGGGAGTCGTCGGCTCTTGGACCGTGAAAGCCTTGACGTATTCGTTGTCGCTCTCGTTGCTCTCGGCGACATTCCCCAAGGCGTCCACCACCTCGCGGAAGCTGTGCGGTCCCGCCGCGAGCGCGCCAAAGGACTGCGAGAGATCAAAATATCCCCCGGGTGCCAGTCCCGGCGCTTCGACCGCGTCGAATTGAAAAACATCATCCACGTAAAGGTAAACGTGGAATCCCGATGCGGCCGTAGTGGTCCCGCCGTTGGACCAAGTGTAGGTGAAATAGATCGTGTCGGTGGTTAGGAGCGTGGCCGCGTCCTGATTCGCGTAGGGGGTGGTGGAGACCGTGACCGGAAGCGGAAATCCCGGCGCGCCTCCCGGAACGAGATTGGGCAAGTTGCCTCCGGCCGTCGGACTTGGCGAGGGCGTCGCGGTCCCAGTCGGCGTCCGCGTAATACTGGAGGTCGTGGTGCGGGTTGGCGAGAACGTCGCGGTTTGGGTAATAGTCCGCGTAGCCGTCCGGGTGATCGTCGGAGTGGCCGTGGCCGATCTTGTCGGTGTGGGCGAGGGCGTTGGCGTGGATGTCGTGCCGCCACTCACCGTCGCATAATCGCCGCAGATCCAGCCGTTCACCGGTGATTGTAAGAATAAATTCGTTCCGGCGGGCGCTCCGGGGACATGGATTTCCCGCCAGTAGTTGGAGCATCCCGTAGCCGTTTGCGGCAGGCCAAAAGTTACGAACCGCTCCGGCGTCCAAGCTTGACCCAAAATGTTGGTTCCCGACGCTCCCGCCGCGTCGCGAACATTGATGCCGTCGCTGGTCAAGACCGCTTGGGTCGCAGTAGCGTCGGTGTTGACCACGGTGCTGGACACCCACGCCCCGTGCGGTCCGTGATACGTCGCGTTGCGGGTGGGGAGATAGACGAAATACCAAAGATCCCCGTCATTGGCGATCACCTGTTTTGTCGCCACCACTTCCTGACCCGAGCCCAACGTGCCGATAACGGCCGTTGAAGCGCCCAACGCGTAGGTGGTCCCGGGGGCTTGGCGCAAATTGACGTTGCCCGACGGGTTTTGAATCGGAAGCGGCGTGATCGTCTGCGGCGAGAGCGCCAAGAGATACTCCCGGGGATCGTGATAGCCGTAGAAATCGGGATGCCCCGGCGTGTAGCCCCAATAAGGACCGCTGTCGTCGCTTTGATTTCCCAAGGCGTTGTTGTCTTTGATTTCAAAATGCAGATGGACGGCGGTGACGTTGCCCGTCAGGCCGGCCACGGCGATTTGCTGGCCAGCGGTCACGGAATCCCCGTTGCTGATATTGAAAGAGGCCAGATGCGCATAGAGCGAATACAACCCCGCACCGTGGTCAATGACCACAGCGTTGCCCATGCCGTGATTCTGATTGGCATAGGTGTTGTTCGGAACGACGCGCGCCGTGCCCGACGCCGACGCGCGGACGATCCAATTCGCGCTGACCATGTCAATTCCCGTGTGCAGGTCAATCCCGCCCAAATAGGTCGAACTGGAACTGCTGATGCAATCGCGGCAACCGTAAACTTGGGTGATCGTGGGGCTGTCCATCGGCCACTGGAAGGACTGTGAGCGGGCGTTCTCATTGTTGAATATCCAGATGCTGAATCCGAGGAGCGCAAATGATGAGGTCCCAAGACGGTGCTTCAGACGAATGGCAAGGTTGGACAAACCCATGACGAAACTTCCTTCGGCGGACGCGATGAGCCTTGAAAGAGACTCGCGCGGAAACCTGAACGCACGGACATTTGTAACACATGATTTACAGAAGTCAAGCAAAGGTTTCCCTTGCCATGCGCCATGCGCACAAACGACTCGGTCAAAAACTTCGCAGGTTCCGCGGCCCCCTGCCGCTCCGAATCTACGCCCGCAAACTCGGAATTTCCCACACCACGCTCAACCGCTTGGAAATGGGCAAACAGAACGTCACGCTGGCGACCTTGGAAAAATTGAGCGAACGGCTCAAATGCAGGATTGTGGACCTCTTGGCGGAGTCGGATCGGAAAACGGGCGGCGATAAATAAAAGACGACGGGGCGTTTGAGAGGGACGAGCCGCGCTTCCGCCATCGCTTCGCAGGCCGGATGGTTCGCGTTCAAGGGTGAATCCGGTTGAGTCCAAAACCGCGCACCGTCCGACTGACTCAGATTCAACTTTTGACGGTTTTCGCTCTTTGGCGGGGAGAGGCCGCGAATGCCGGCTTCCCGTCGCCTCAAGACCGCTTCTTTAACTTCTGAGTTCTCTTTTTCTTGGCCGGTACTTTCGGGCGTCGCAGGGCGATTTCAGGCGCGTCCAGAAGTTCTCCGGCGTCGCACTGGAGGCGCAGACAAATGGTGAAGAGTGTTTCGAGCGTGACATTTTGCGCGCCGGTTTCGATTCGGTGAAGGGCTTTGAGCTGAAGTCCCAACCGGGGCGCGAATTCGCGGAGCGTGGCATCCCCCCGAAGGGTTCGCAAGCGTCGTCCGAGTCTTTTGGTGAAATCATTCATCGTAATCGTGAGTATTTTCTTGTGTCTTATAAGACAAAATGTGCGATACAATTGCGTCGAAGTCGCGGGAAGCGCGGCCCGTTTTGCGCCTTCCTCGCCCGTTTGCTACAATGACGACGGTTTCTCCCATTGCCGCACCAGCTCCTTCTCCCCGCCGATTCAAGGCGAGGGTTCGCGGGGAGAACTTCGCCCTCCGCCCGATGGAGGAGGCCGACATCGGCCGCGCCGTCTCCCTCATCTGCAGGGCGATGAACGCGGACGAGGGGGGTTACGCCGCCCAAACTTTGCATCTTCATTTCACGAGCCGCAAGAGCGGAGTTGACGACGGACGCTTTCTTTACGTTCTTGGCGATGGAATCAAGATCGCCGGAGTGGCGGGACTGCACCACGGCCCTTGGGGCCCGCCGGAGAACGTCTGGCTCTCATGGTTCGCGCTCGATCCCCGTTTTCAGAGGCAAGGTTTGGGATCGGCGATGCTTCAAGCCGTCATCCGCGAAGCCCGACGTAGCCATTTTATGAATCTCTACATCGAAACCTACTCGACTCCCGAATTCGCCCGCGCGCGGAAATTTTATCGCGCTCACGGATTCCGGCAAGTCGGACACATTCAATCCATCATGCCGACCGGCGGCGACGCGGTCGTCTTTTACAAATCGCTCATTGCTTCGGCATGAAGGAAGTAATGCAGGATTGGATCGCGCGGCTTTTTTCCATGTTCGCCCGGCTGGTTTCCCCTTCCCTCCAAGGAACGTTGGAGCGGTGGGCGACGAACCTCGCCGGAGACGTTCCTCGCATCGGCGCGGCGTGGGTTGTCCGGTTCCGATACCCCACGCCGGATCGGAGCGCGCGCCCCTGCGCGATTGACGCGCGGCTTCATCAATTCGGACGGCGCGTTTCGGGAATCGGCTTTGTGGAAGGCGAACCGGGCGATCCGTTCCGCTATGAGGGATTTATCCGGCGCAATGTTTTCTTCGGGACGTTCCGACGAAACGACCCGCATGTCTTGGCCGGAATCGGCGTGTTCGTTCTGAAGATCGCGGCGGATTCGCGCCAAATGACGGGGCGGTGCGCGTGGTATCAGAGTCAAGTGGACGGGGTTTGGCCTTCAAGGTTTCTCTGGCGGCGCAGGAGTTGAATGTCATCCCCTCGCGCTTCCCCATTTGACGAATTTCGCGGGTCTGGTAAGTTGAAGCCAGACCCCTTTTGATCCTTTCATTTCATTCCCCCACCCCCGAACGGGTGAAAAAGGAACCGTGCGTTGTCTTCGCTCGTGGCGCGTCTTCGCCGCCTCGTTGTCCGAGGCCGCGAATCATCGCACCATGAGAGGAGAAACCCATGAGTTCAACAACAGTCATGCCCACCCCGACGCGGGCCGACAAGGTTCGTCAAGCCAAACAAACGCTTGAGGAGCACGTTCAATCCTTGGCCGAACAGATGCGCCAAGGGAAATCCGAAAACCTGATCCGCTATCTGGAGTTCAGCGCGCAATTCCATCATTATTCGTTCGGCAACATCTTGTTGGCGATTTGCCAGCGAAGCGGGATCACCCGTTTGGCTGGGCTTCGCCAATGGAACAAACTCGGTCGGCGGGTGAAGGCTGGCGAGCGGGGCATGATGATTCTTGCTCCAATGGCCGTCTGGAACCGCCCCAAGGAAGAAGCCGAGCCCGCTTCCGAGGAGGAGACGATCGAGAGCGAGCGGGAGGAGACGCGTGAGAAAGTCACGATCTTCAAACCCGTTTACGTCTTTGACGTTTCGCAGACCGAGGGGGCGGAACTTCCCGCCTTGGTCCTTGCGACCGGGGACGCCGATACGGTTCTGCCCGCCTTGAAGGAGGCGGTGCGCGAGGCGGACATTGCTCTGGAGGAATTGGATTGGACGCCGGGATCGGCCACGGCGCACGGCGCGTCCTACGGGGGACGGATCGTCATTCGGCGCGATCTGAATTCCGCCGAGGCGTTCCTGACGCTCGCGCATGAGTTCGCCCACGAACTTTTGCACTGGCCCAAGGACGGGACATCGGAAGCCTCGCGCGGCGTTGGCAAAGAACCGAACAAGACGATCCGCGAGACCGAAGCCGAAGCGGCGGCGTTTGTCGTTTGCCGCCATTTCGGAATTACGGCGAATGCCTCGGATTATCTTTTGCTCTACGACTCCAATTCCCACGTTCTTCTTTCCCGCTTGGAGACGATTCGGCGGACGGCGGCGCGGATCATCGGGGAGATCGAGCGAACGCTCGGAATCGCCGATCCATCCCCCGGCGGGGATCGAGCTTCGGATTGATCGAGACGGCCTTCTTGCTTGGAAGGCCGTCTCTTGCTATCTTCCCTCACCATTAAGAGGAACTCCGACCGCGCGGAAATGCAAGGGATGGAACCGGAATCTGAACAACACGACTCGCCCGACGCTCAAGAGCGGCGCTGGCACGCCAACATCGGCGGAAAGAAAGAGGGGCCGTTCAACGACGCGGAGATGGACCGGCTTGCGGCGACGGGCAGGCTGAGCCTAAAGACTCAGGTATGGAAGTCCGGGATGCCCGCATGGCTCCCTTGCGCGTCCATTCCGGAATTGGCCCGGCTTATCCAAAATCGCCAACCCTTCCACGGCGATCCTTGGGCGGGTTTCCGTCCCATCATTTCGCTGATTGGCAAGTTCAAGGATGGGGTCTTTGATTTTGTCCGGCGTCGAATCGGGGCGCGCCACGTCGCCTTCCTTGCGATCATCCTTGCGCTCGGCGCGTCGGCTTGGGTTTGGCGCGCATATTTCTACACGCCGCCGCACGACGATTTGGTTTCGCTTTTCGCCGCCGAAACGAGCGGCGTAGCGGGGGAAATCGCCAAGGTTGAAAAACGCGGTCCCTCATATTTTCTGACGCAGAAGCAAAACGGCGCGTGGGGAACCGCCGAGCCGGTCCGTCCGATGAAGAAAAAGGAGTTCACCGAATTGTTCGGCAAAGAGTGGCGCGAGGCCAAACCGGCGGGGCTTGTCAACGCCGACGGAAAGACCGCGATCTTGAGGGTGAAGGAGGGTTGGAGCAACGGGGAGTTCACCTGCGCGACGGGTTACTTTCTCATGAGGCCTTCCGGGCCGACGCAATTGACGAAGACCGAAGTGAAGACGCTGGCATTGCCCTCATTGGCGAAGAAGTCGCCCACGCCGTCGCCAACGACGGTGGAAGTTGCCGCCAATTTGGCGAGCGGAGCGGACAAGGCCGGCGAGGAATCGGGAGCGGCGTCCCCGCCGGAGAAGGAATCTCTCCCGCGCTCATCGGAAAAGATGGACGCGCTCCAAAGTCCGGAAGCTGAACCGAGAAAGAATCGTGAAATTGCCGAGGCGAATCCCAAGGGGGCGGACAAAAAAGTTGAATCCTCTGATTCCTCGCAAGGCGGTTCCGGCGACGAGGCGGCACACGAATCCGAACGATCAAGGACGACACATTCACCGATGAGCCGAGACACCGAATATCCCGAACTCCCAAATCCGAGCAGGGCGAACAAGGGGGAGAACCCGGCAAGCGAGGATCGTCCCGCCGTCAAGACGCCGAAACCTTCCCCCGTCGTTGCAGTGAAAACGAAAGCCGTTTCTCTCTCGTCCGCTCAGGAAAAACCGCCCGAATCGCCGCCCGTTGGAAAAATGGAGATTCCGACCGCTCCGAAAACGATCCAACTCGAAGCGGTGAAATTGGAACGCAACAACGTCCGCCAAGGGGAAACGATCAAGGCCGGGATCGCCGTCACGAACCTGCAACGACGCCTACAATTCCGCAGACTCGATTCCGTGCTGGCCCTCCAGAACGGACGCTACGTTGAGATCGCGCCGCCGAGGGCGCAGGATTTCTTTGTCGATCCCCCCGGAGGAATCGCAACGGCGACGTTCAGCTTCGGCCTCCATTCCGCCCCCGGTCTTTATCGGCTCCATTCTTCCCTGACCTGTCTTGACGACCCCGCTCAGCCGTCGCTTGAGTGCGATTACGATCTTGAGGTGACGGGATTGAGCAATCCCCTGAAAGGCAAAAGCGGCCGCTTGGGCCGGCTTCTCGACAAAGTCGGCGAGGGTTTGGAAAATTTGGGCGTTCAAGTGCAGGTCAACCCGTAGAAGAATCCCTACCCTCACGGAGGGCTGATCGGCGTCGTCTATTTACAAACTCCCGCGCGCATTTGACAGATTCCGCAATTTTGCTAGGGTGGGGTCAGACGCCGTCCCCCTTTCCTTTTTCCATCTCCAATTCACGTCTTATTTCCCACCCCATGGGCGGAGGCGCAGTTCCTTCACATCCCCGATTTGGCCTTGGTTTTCCTCGCGTTCAATCCCCCCTTTGCGAGGTGTCTTCGCCGCCCCATTATCTGGGACCGCGAATCCTCACCCCGCAAAAGGAGAAGAAACATGAAAAAAGAAGACCCATCGGTCAAACCGATCGGGAAATCCGCGTTGCTGGAACTGGACGCTCTGGTTCCGGCGACTTCCAACCGCGAGATCCGCAAGGACGCCGACCTGAAAGGATTGGCGACGAGCATCGCCGAGGTCGGACTCATTTATCCGATCGTCGTCAAGGCCGATCCCGACCATGACGGACACTACCGGATCATCGCGGGCGAGCGCCGCTGGCGCGCGTTGAAACTTTTGAAGAAGGAATCCGCCCCGTGCGTCATTCTTTCGAACAAGGAGGAGGACGGACGGGCCGAGGTGATGCGCGTGGTCGAAAACCACCAGCGCAAGAACCTCGAACCCTTGGAGGAGGCCGCCGCCGTCCGGGCGTTGCTCGACGGCGGTCTTGAACCCGAGACCGTCGCCCGTTCGCTCGGGCGAAGCCGGGCGTGGGTCGCTCGGCGATCGAGCCTCACCGAACTGTCCGACGATTGGCTGAAGGAGATCCGCGATTGCGAAGGCAAAATCTCCATCTGGCCCCCAAGCCATCTGGAGGTTGTCGCCCGATTCCCGCAAGAGGTTCAAAACCGAATGCTGGAGAACTGGCGGGGTTCGTGGCGAAGCCACGTTCCCTCGGTCCGCGACTTGGAGGAGGTGACCGGGCGGTTTTTCCGCCAACTCTCCGCCGCGCCGTGGACGATGGAGGACGCGACGCTTTGTCCGCGGGCCGGGACGTGCTCGACCTGCCCCAAGCGTTCCTCGCGCATTCCCGATCTCTTTCCCGACGAGATTCCCGACGCCGAGGGGCGGCCCCTGTCGGGCGACCAATGCCTTGATCCCCAATGCTGGGAGGCCAAGGCGGTCGCGTTCGTCAAGCGCCGCGCCGAGGAGCTACGCCGCGAGCATCCCAATTTGATCCTTCTTAACGGCGCGAATCACGTCGAGGCGGGAAGGGCGAAAAGCGCGCTCGGTTCGGGAGCGATCGTCGAGCCTTGGGAAGCGGTCGCCTGCAAGAAGGGCGACAAGGGGGCCAAACCCGCCCTTGTGGTCCACGGCCCGGGACTGGGCAAACTCAAGTGGGTGCAACTCACCGACGAAGAGTCACCCGCTCGCAAGGGTCGAACGCGCGACGCCCAATCCCAAGTCGGAGGTCCGCCCCCCGAAAAAACGCTTGAAATGAAACGGGAAGCTTACGACAAGCGCCGGCGTCAGGTCGTCATTGACGCAGTGAAGGCCAAACTGGAGGCCATCGCCGTCGAAACCGATCCGGAGAAAGTTCTCAGTTTGGAAGGAGGCCCAGCGCTGGTCGGCGGCGCGTTCATCGTCAAGACCCTCTGCCTTCTGAATGCTCTGCTCAACAGCCAAGGCTGGCGCAGGAGGATTCAGGACGGCGGGTTCCGAATGCCGGACGACCTGCCTTGGGACATGATTCAATCTTGGGACGGCGCGCTCGCCGACAAGAAGGAACTCGGTCCCAAGGACAAGCTGAAACTCCTTTACGGCGTTTGTTGGGAACTTCTCCAAACGGCGATTCCGGTTTGGGCGTCGCGTCTGACCTTGACGGGGGGAGACCGCGACAACGATCTCCACTACGCCGAGGCCGGGCGGATTTGCGCCATGTTGGGATTTGATCTTTCCAATCTCCGGGCCGAGGCCGCGGGGGCAATCCCCTACGCCAAGGCGTGGGCCAAGGAGGTCACGGACGATTGGGCCGCGACCCGACCGACGACGCCCGACGGCTTGCAGGCCGGAAGGGATGGAGCGAAGGAATCATCGGAACAGGATGAATCCGCGCCCGACCAAACCGGACCCCAATCGGAATCGGAATCCATCTCGGAATCCGAATCTCCGAACCCTGTTCGGAAAACGCGACGACGGAAACGCGAAAGGCCCAAGCGGTTTCGCGCTCGCGCCCGAAAAGACTCGCGCCACACCCCGCGAGCGGCCCGATGATCGGATGAAAACGACAACGGGCACAGACGGCTTCTCCACCAAGGGAAGCCGTCTTTTTATTTTTCCAAATCCCCGCCCAAACGGGTGAAGAAGGAAACGGGGACTAATTTTCACACCGTCATTTGAAGACTTGGATCGTTCTTCACTCTTGCGGTTAATTTTCCTCAAAACCTTTTCAAATACCTCTTGCCTTTCCCGTTTTCGCGGCGTAAAGATGCGCGCGTTGTCCGCTCCCGTTGTTTTTTTGCGCGTTGCTCCCGCCGAGAAAAATTGAAGGGCTCCCGCCGAAGATCCTGCCGTGCCGGAGACTTGGCGAGGGCGGGATCGCGATGGACGGGGAATAGCGAGAATAGGTGTTTTCACCTCTTGGAAACCGTTTCACCGTCGAGGGATGCTTGGGGCGCGTTTGGCGGCGACGAGCCAAAGGCTTGTTTCGGAAAAGGGAATCAGGGAGAGTTTCCATTCGATGCCTGCGGATTCGGCCAAAACTTTGATTCGGACGACTTGGACGACGCGCGCGCGCCACCCCGCGCCGGTCGTTGCCTGCGTTCTTTCGTTTCTTTTTTTACTTTCCGCCGCTTCGCTTCCCGCCCAAACAGTCTTCAGTCCGCCGGCGAAGGTGACGACGCATTCCGCTTCGCTTCCTTCCACGCCGGGTTTCTTGGTGATTCCGGAACTGGCGACGGATGGGGCCGGGAATTGGATCACGATGTTCAATTTTAATGATCCAAGCGGGACCTTGGGACTCGGGACCGACTTCGACATGCTCTTTTCCCGCTACCCCCAAAATGGCGGCGGGTTCGCTCCGGTCTTCCCCGATCCGATCCCTCTGAATACCAACGCCTATGCCGACACCGGGGACGACGGGACAGCTTTCCTTTCCAGCATCCGGGCGGCCTCCAATGGGGCGGGAAGGTGGGTCGCGATTTGGGCATCCCGTCAGCCGACCCTTTACGACGACCAGAACAACACGATCACGGTGGGAAGCGATTTGGACATTTTTGTCGCCTGTTCGGCGGACAACGGGCAGACGTGGACGCGACCCTTGCCGCTCAATAATGACGCGACGACGGACGCCTCGGACGACTTCAATCCGGTGTTGCAAACCGACGGCATGGGAACGTGGGTGGCGGTTTGGAGCCGCCAAGCCGGCCTGCCGCCCGCGGTTGGCAATCTTTCCTACAGCATCGGCAACGACTGCGATTTGCTGATCGCGCGTTCGACGGACAATGGAATGCACTGGACGGAACCGGCCGTCTTGCACGCCCACACCCACGCCGGATGGGGGGACAACATTCCGCAGTTGGCGACCGACCGCGCGGGGCGATGGGTTCTGGCGTTCAACGTCGCCGAAGCCCCGAGCGTCAACAATCAATTCGTGGGGCACGACATTTTGACGATGCGCTCCTCGGACGCGGGAGAGAATTGGACGACGGCCGCCTCGATCTTCGCGACCACGCCCACGTTGGAATCGAACAATTTCTTTCCGCATGTCGCCGCCGACGGGTTGGGCCAATGGATCATCGCTTGGAACGCGTCGGGGCAACTGGACGGGCAGGGAGGCGACGGCGACATCGGCATCGTTCATTCGCTCGACGAATGGTCGACGTGGACCGAGCCGACGGGGTTGAATCCGGACTGGCAGACCGACAGTTTCTCGGATGGAAACGTGGACTTGGCGGCGGATGGGCAGGGAAATTGGGTGGCGGTGTGGCAGAGATACGATCCGTCCCAGAGCGGTCTCTTGCATATTGATTATTCCCGCTCCCGGGACGACGGGATGAATTGGAGTCAACCGGCGTTGATTCATCCGTCGCTGGGGTCCGAAGTCGCCACGGACCAGTTGCCGCGCGTGGCGACTGACGCCTTGGGGCATTGGTTGGTGGTTTGGGACACGACGCCGGACAATCAGAATTATGACGTGTGGATGTCCTACAGCGCCAATCTGGACGTGACGCCGACCCCCACGCCGACGCCGACTCCGTCTCCCACGCCCACCCCAAGCGGGACGGCGACGCCGACCCCGACGCATACGATCACGCCGACGCCGACCCGAACGGGAACACCGACGCCGACGCGCACGGCGACGATGACTCCCACGCCGACGCCGCGCAACGCGACGCTTTCGGCTTCCGCCGACACGTATATCAAAGGCGGCTCTCCCAACGCCAACCAAGGAAGTTTGACGACAATCCATTTGCAACAAAGCGGCCCCAACCGGGGGCTTGTGGCGTTTGACCAAAGCGCTCTACTTTCCGCCGCCGGTTTCGACACGCTCCTTTCCGCCAAACTTCGGCTCTATGTCGCGTCGGTTTCCGGATGGATCTCGCAATACGTCGACATTCACCGGATGACGCAGGCGTGGACTGAAGCGGGAGCGACGTGGAATTCGGCGAACGATCCGAACACGGCGAATTCGCTTGCCGAAGGGCAGTTGTGGGACATGACCACGATTGCGTATCTCCCGTATGTGGCTTCGCCGACCGCCATTGTATATGAAGGAACCTCGACGGGGGTCTGGCTGGAATGGGACGTCACGGCGGACGTTTCGGCGTTCTTGGCCGGGACCGCGCCCAACGACGGGTGGTTGATTAAAAAAGATGACGAGGCTTTGGCGGGTTCCACGGATTACGCCTCGAAAGAAAACGCCACCACCGCCAATCGTCCCCAATTGGCCTTGAGTTTTTCGCCCCACGTCGGCCCGACGCCGACGGCCAGTCCGACGCCGACCTCGACGCCGGTGTCGGTGACGGTCACCCCTTCGGGCGACACTTATCTCAAAGGAGGCTCGCCCAATTCCAACCAAGGAAGCGAGACGATCCTGAATCTCCAACAAAGCGGACCCCATCGGGGTTTGCTCAAATTCAGTTCTTCGGCGGTAACGAACGGGATTGCCGGGCGGACGTTGCAGTCGGCCAAATTGCGTCTCTTTGTTTCGAGCAACGGTGGGAATTGGCCTGCGGGAGGTTTGGCGGTGGGGGTCCATCGGATGAAATCGTCGCCGAGTTGGCTTGAGGGTCCGACGGGGATCGGCGGAGCGACGTGGAACTGCGCGATTGATTTTAATCTCACCGATTCCAGTAGCAGCGGCGGAGTTTTGTGGACGATGGGGGGAAGCGATTCGACCCTATGGCCCTATCTCGCCACCCCCACCTCGACGCTCGTTCAGAACAACAGTTCGCTTGTTTGGGAAGAGTGGGACGTGACGGCGGACATTGCCGGATATTTGAGCGGAACGGTTTCGGGATGGACGCCGGACAACGGATGGTTGATTAAGAAGGAAGACGAGACCAAGGCTGGACAGGTTGCTTTTTCCTCGCGGGAGGATGCGTATCCGGCGCAGTTGGTCTTGCAGGTGATTGCGATTCCGACCGCGACCCCCAGCCCGACGCGGAGCGCGACGCGGACGGCGACCCGCACGGCCACGGCAAGCCCGACGCGATCGGCCACGGCGTCCCCGACTCGAACGGCGACCGCTACGCCGACGCGGACGATGACGGCGACTCCGACGCCGACGCGAACACCCACGCCGACGTTGACGCCCGAGGCGTTGGCGGCGTGCTTCAATCCGCCGGTAGTCTTGGGAGCGAACAACGGCGGGAACGACATCACGCCGAAGCTGGCGACCGATGGGAACCATGATTGGGTGGCGGTATGGGCCTCGAATAGTCCCGCTTTTGGCGGCTCTACGCAGGGGGAAGCGGCGGATTATGAAATCGTGGCGGCATATTCCGCCAACGACGGGGCGGGCTGGACGACGACGACGCTGAATTCCTACGCCCCGTTGGACATGGCGCTGGACAACGCGCCGCAGGTGGCGACCGACGGAGCCGGAACGTGGATGGCGGTTTGGAGTTCAAATTACGATCTCCGCGCGCATCAAACGGGAACGGACCCCGACATTTTAGGGGCGATCTCAACCAACAACGGGGCCAGTTGGGGCGATCCCTTCACCATCAATTCGCTTGCGGCCGTGGACGATTCGACCGGAGACTACAATCCGCGGATCGCCACGGACCGCAATGGAAATTGGATCGTCGTGTGGGCGGCGGTGAATGATTCGGCGACCACGACAACGCCTCCCAACTTGGGCAAAAGGACGGTTGAATTGCTCTACAGCAAATCCGCGGACAACGGCGCGCACTGGACCGATCAGGCGGTGCTCAATTCCAACGCCGCGACCGACCCGCACGACAACGGCAACAACGGGATCACGGCGGCGGTGGACGACAGCGGGACGACCGGGACGTTCCTCGTTTTTTGGGACAACAACAGCCGCGACGGGATCACCACGACGACGCAGACGCGGTCCGACGTTCTTTACGCCCGCTCGACCGATCACGGGGCGACGTGGTCCGACGCCCGTTCCCTTAATCCCAATCCCGCCGGAAGCGCGGGGCTGAACGGCGTTCCCGAATTGGCGACCGACGGACAAGGACGGTGGGTGGCGGCGTGGGTTTCAACGGACAATCTGGACGGAACGACGACGACGCTCGGCACGCGCCACGCTCTGGTGGCCCGATCCCAAGACGACGGGACGACGTGGACCGCGCCGCGGTTTCTGAATCTTTCGGCTCCGTTCAATCAGACGGGCGACGACGATTTTGTTCACGTTGCCACCAATGGACGCGGGAATTGGATGGCGGCGTGGAGTTCGACGGAGAATTTGACCGGACTGAATGGAAGCGACGGGGATATTTTCGCCGCCTTCTCGGGAGACAACGGCGAGTCGTGGACTTGGCCGACATTCGTGAATTCGGACGCCGAGGGGGACAATTATTTCGACGACCGCCCGTGGATCACGACCGACGCCAAGGGAGAGTGGCTCGTGGCGTGGCATTGCGCCACCGGAGGGCCGTCGGGCGTTTATGACGTGCGAATCGCGCGATCGGGGGCGTGCGGGGCGCAGGCCCGTTTGGTCGTTCATTCGGCCAACGAAAGCGACATTCGGGCCGCCCTCAATCCTCCCTTGGGCGGGCCAGTCGCGATTGCGGATTTAGGGGTGGCAATTACGTTGACGGAAACCTCGCCCGAGGCGCAAAACCCGGATCCGTTCAACACGCCGGCGGAGTTTGTTTTCACGCTTCCGACCGAGCCGCTCCACGTCGTTTTAACGCTGGAGTCGCCGCCGACGCATGACGGTTTGGTTTTCCGCGGCTGGTATCGGGCCGACACGTTGGCCGTGGAATCCACCGATCTTCGCACGACGGTCGGTCTCACGGAAGATTTGGGACTTTACGCCGTTTACGGACAACCGATCGTCGCGGTCCAATATCAATTGGGGGTCAGTTCGTCGCCCGCAAACGGCGTTGCGATCCAGACGAGCCTTGGGGATCATACGACTTTCTTCGCGCTTCCCTTTGACGCGCCGGCGTCGGTGACGCTGACGGCTCCGCCGACGGCCATTTTTAGCGGCGGCGCGCAAGGGAGTTTCCAAGCGTGGACCGAGAACAACGCGACGCTCACGACCGACGCGACGGTCAACGTCAATGTTGACGGCTTGGTGAACGTCGTCGCCGTCTATCTCACTCCCACGCCGACGCCGACCCCGACGCCGGTTCCGGTTCTTCTTCACGTTCGGGCGCAAAAACTCGAATCCGGCGATCCGTTGAGCGAGACGGTTCATGTTTTGTCCCCCGACATCGAAGACCCGCCCCAAGCCGACGGCCTGACGCCGTTTGACCGGACCTATTTGACCCAAACCGCAGTGACGCTACTGGCGACCGAAGACACGACGCACAGCGCGGAACTCAAGTTCCTGCGTTGGGACCTCAATCCCCCGCCGCCGCCGCCGACGCCGACGCAAACCAATCCCAACGACGCGTGGACGTCGTGGACGTTCTTGACGATCGACGCCGAGACGACCGCGACGGCGATTTACGCCCAACCGTTGGCAACCCCCGTGCCGTTGACCATCAACGGCTCGCTCCGAACGCCCGTCATCGGCCAAAACATCAGCGACGTGCTTGACGCCTTGGCCAAACCCGCAATCGCTGTCGTTCCTGACCAAAACGGCGGTGTCAGCGAAGTCGTTCCGAACGTGACGCTTTCCTACGACATGCCCCGGCGCGTTCAGGTGGTCGCGCCGACGACCTACACCGCCCCGAATTACACCGGATCGTTCCTGTTTGATCATTGGATCGTGGACGGCGCGAGCCAAGACGCGACGCCCGAGATTCCGGGGGATTCGCCCGCGACGGCGACGATTTCGACCGACACCTCGCACACGCTCGAAGCCGTTTATTTGCTCAACCCCGGCCCGCCGGTCTTCTGCAAGGATCGGCATTCGCCGGTCACGGCGTCGGATTTCCTCAACAACAACGCCCTCTTGGATTGTCAGAACGATTTCTCGGTGACGGAAAACGTCGCGAACGATGGGAAAGGACATTGGATTGCCGTTTGGACGGCGACTAATCCGATTCCGATCACCAACACGACTTCGGAGAACACGCTCAGTTCCCCGACCTTCCCCTATATCGCATTCACCACTTCGGGTGACAACGGCGAGACATGGTCCGCGCCCGCCAAGGCGGTTCTCCCCTCCGTGCAGGAGGGATCGGTTCCGTTCAAGGTTCCGAACAATCCGATGATCGCGACGAAGACCGACGGCGATCAGACGACGTGGGTCATGGCTTGGCTCTCCTATAATTATCCCGACGGAACGACGATTCCGTGGAACTACGACCACCCCGACCAGAATTCTCCGCAAACCGCGGGGAACATACCCCCTTGGGTTGATTGGGACGTTTACGTCACGCGCTCGACCGACATGGGCGCGACATGGAGTCCGGTCAAGAAAGCGGGCTTTAACATTCCGCTTTGGTTCCCGGAAAACTACGGCACGGTTCTCTCGCCGAGCTACGCGGACAAGTTGCCCCCCGATCAGGACGGCTCGGGGGTCGGCTTCCTAGGGTTCGGGATGACGCTTCGCGCCGGAAAGGCCGGGCATTGGCTCTTGGGTTGGCCGACGAACCAAGTTTTCGACGTGGACCTGACGAACCTTCAACAAGTGACGGACCAAACGCCGCAGGATCATCCCCGCCGCTCCAAGGGAGACGATTGGGACGTTGTTTATTCGATTTCGTCCGATGACGGCGATCACTGGACGCCGCAGACGCTCCTCAATCCGTGGGGAACCGAGGACAACAACACGGGGCCGGGGAACTGGCCCACCAACGACGGCAAGGCGCTCGCGAATTACGGCGTCGTTGTTCCCGGAAGAACCGACTTTGACGTTCAGGGCGACGGACAGGGAAATTGGGTCGCGGTTTGGGGATCGAATCAAAAGCTCGATCTCACCTGCAACACGCCGGACTGCCACGACTTCTACTACGCGATCTCGCAGGACGACGGCGCCACTTGGTCCTATCCTCAGCTTCTGCGCCAAGGTTCCGCCCAACCGTTCATCTCCCCCGGAACGGGCTTTGAGCCGACCATCGCCACGAACGGCAAGGGGCTTTGGAAGGTGGCGTGGATCGGCGGACCGGATGTTGGCACGGGAGGCGCGGTCAATCCTCCGGGCATCGTCACCAAGCCGAAAAACTACCTCGGGCGGGTGCTGGAAGAGATTTCGGTTTCCAGCGTCCAATTTAGCGACCTCAAGCAGGCGGTCGGCGCGCAAGGACCGAGTCCGTGGAGCGCGCCCGTGATCCTTCCGAGCGACGATCCGCTGGTTGACCGGGGCTTCGCGACCTCGGAAACGGCGCACGCGTTGCGGTTTGCCGGCGACGGGTTCGGCAACTGGACGCTGACGTGGGACATTCAGTCGCTTTTCTTTTTCTTCGTCGCCGACAGCGACGTTCTCTACGCCACGACCGCCGACGACGGGAAAACGTGGGCGCGTCCGCGGATCGTCTGCAAACCCAACGTGAACCTGATTGATTTCGACACGCACACGTTCATCGCCACCGACCGGCGCGGCAAATGGGTGATGACGTGGGATTCCTACAAGGCGGATTATCCGTCGGAGGACGGGAGCGGACCGTTCATCAACGGACAAGTGAGCAGGAATCCGTGCCAAGGGTTGGATTGGGATATTCGGATGCAGGAATCCTCGCCGCTGGATCCGGCGCCCGTTCCCTCGCCGACGCCGACGCCCCAACCGACTCCGCAACCGACGCCCGTCCCGACGCCGAGCAAGGCGGTCATCAGCGCCAATCAGGATACGTATGTGGACAGTTCCGCGACGACCGTCAATCACGGAGCCGAGCCGAGCATGACGACGGCGGCTTCGACGGCGGGCGCGCAACGATCGCTGGTGGCGTTCGGCGTGACGGCGGTGGACGGCGCGCTGAATGACGCGGCGACGAACCATCTCGGTTTGCTCTCGGCCAAGCTTCGCCTTTATTATTCCGCGCGCGCCATCTCCGCGCCGACCAATGTTTCCGCGCATCTGTTCACGACGGGGTGGACCGAGGATCATGCGACGTGGGCGCAGTCCGACACGAGCGTGAATTGGGACATGGCCGGCAACGCGAACGATTCCGTTTATTTCTCCGCCCCCTCCGACACGCTTTCGCTTGACGAGAACACCTCGCCGACCGGTTGGCTCGAATGGGACGTCACTAACGACGTCGCGGAGATTCACGCCGCCGACGCGACGCATTTCTACAGTTGGCTTATTCGCCTTGACGACGAAGCGGCCGCGGCGTCCCAATCGCTGACCTTCACGACCAAGGAGGGAGACGTTCTCACTTCTCCCCAACTGGTGATTCTGACGACCGATACGGTTGAGAAGGCGGTCAATTTCACGCTCGGGCCGGATTATTCTCACGGCTGGACGTCGGGCGTCCTGCAGGGATCGGGCCTGAATTTCTCCGAGGGTCAGGGGTTGTGCATGGATGTCCCCGCCATGGGAAGCAATTTTGTCGGCTGGACCAGTTGGGACCCCGCCCATCCGGCAAACCACAAAGGCTACATTCCCTTGGTTCCCGATTCCGTCTATCGCGTCGGCGTCACGGCCTCGACCGACGCGGTGACGACCGACACGATTCCGTATTGGGGAATCAAATATGACAACTTCTACGACAACGCCCACGGCAACACCTACGGCGGTCAGGCGACGTTCCTTGATGGGTCGGGGGGAGCAAATGGAATTGGAAGACCCAATGGCCGGACGGAGTTTGAGTTCTGGATCGCTCCCAACGCCGCGTTGACGCAATCGTGGAACGGAACGGTTGATCCCTCGAACGGCGCGTTTGATCTCTCGACCGCCGCGTTCCGCGACATGAACCTGACGTTCTTCATTGACGACACCAACGAGGGAATCCATGCCAGCCAGCGATCGGGCACGATTTGCGTGACGAATCTGCGCGTGGATCGGTTCGATATCAATGCCCTGACGGTCGCCGAGGTGGTTTACGACGCGGCGATCTCCAACGCGACTTACGTCCCGCAGACCAGCGGCGAAGCGCTCGCTCTGAGCGCCGGCACGTCTTGGATCAACGACGCCGAGGACAAGTCGGCGCATTTCCAAATCCCGACGCCGCCGAGTTCGCCCGTCGGCGCGTTCACGACCAAGACGCTCTTCCCCTTCACGTTGGGCGCGGCGACGCTCAACGCCCAGCTTTATCCGATCCGGTGGGATTCCGACTCGCTCTATCGCGCCAGCGTTTATATTCGCTCCGACATCGGCAACGGCAAGGGACCCGTCGAAGGGACCGATCCCGTGGACGGGATCGAGTTGATTTTTGATACGCCAACCAACGAATTGATCCAGTCGCATTTCACGACGTCGGGATCGGCGGGCAATATGCTTCATGCCGCCTCTCCAAGGTTGCTTTCGACAACGAATAATGTCGCGCAACCCTACGTCGGATTCTTTGCTTCGCATAATTCCACGGCGAGTCTGGTTCCGGACGCCAATCGGTTCCGATTGCAGACGCGCTTCACCAATCGCAATGATTTGGGCGGGAACGGAACCGATCCCTTGGCGGTGACGGCTATTCGGATTGAAAAATTGGTGAGACCGCAGTTGGTTCCGACGCCTGTCTCGACGCCGAAACCAATCCCGAAGTTGCCGCTCAGCGAGGATGCGGATCAGGATGGTCTGCCGGATTTGCTTGAGGTCATGATCGGAACCGACCCCTATGATCGGGATACGGATGATGACGGACTTGGAGACGGCGAGGAAGTCCTGCGGGTCGGGCGATGCACTTTCCTCCAACGCGCAACCGACCCGTTGAAATGGGACACGGACGGGGACGGGTTGGCGGATGGGTTGGAATTGGGCGTGACAACGCTGATTCCCGCCGATGACGTGATAATTGGCGGGAACATGGTCCACATCAAAGGCACGGATCATGTGGTTGATCTTGTGAACGGCATCCGCGCCGATGGCGTCCGCCTCTTCGACGCCGATCCCGCAACCACGACCGATCCCACGAAACCGGATACGGATGGCGATGGATATTGGGATGGACCGGACATTTGGGTCACGTCGCCGGGCGGAATCCGCATGTTGCGCGTCGGGGAGGATAAAAACGGGGATGGGAAATATGATCGGTTGGGACCCGACGGCATTGCCGACACGCTCGATGAAGAATTCAACCCCAATCATCCCGGAAGTCATCCCCACGGTGATTTCATGGCGCTCGATCAAAACAACAATGGAATTCCGGATAGCTTTGAGGCTCTTGCCCAACAGCTTGGAGAGGAAGCAAACTACTGGTTCGGCGACAACCCAACCGATGTAGTGGACGCTCTAAAATTCGACGCCAAAAACAATTACGGTGATCCGCAGGCTACTGGCTCCGCCGCAATAGCCGCCATGTGGGCGGCGGAGGCGTCGCCGGGCAACCCGAACGAGGAAGGAAGCGAGGGAGCGCTTTCCGCGGCTCTTGCCGCGTCCCAAGAACTCCGAAAAGACTTGGCGGATATGATTGGGCCGCTTACAACGGGAGCCAAGCTCTTTGGGAAGATTTTCACAACGGCCCTATTGGACGTTAATGTCGGCTTCGACCAGTCAGGCGGAACGACGGTTACCCTCAACACATTCAGCGATCCGCGTCTTGACACTGCCCAGGCGCACTACAAAGCCACCTTTGTGAACGGCGTGAACAACACGGGAAGCCAAGCCGTGCACGTCGGGAGTGAACTCAATAGGTCTTACCAGATTCCGGTAACCGTAATCTATAATCCGACTCATAATATCGCGTTTGATCTGATTGAATCTGCGGAACAATGGGGATATAACATATTAGCGTGGTTTAATCCAAGCCAGATACTGACGAAGGCGGATCGTGACCTCTTCAACAAATGGATAGAAATTCTGGATGCGAACAAGGATGCTAACCACGTAATCCACTTTTGCCACAGCCAAGGCGGACTTATCACGGCACCAGCCCTCTGCCGTATCATGCTGTGGCACGCGACAAGTTGGGGTCAAAGAAAACATCGCATTCATCTTGTCGTGTTCGGTTCAGGTTACGCCTATCTCTTGTATAAGATTCTCCCTCAAGACAGTCATTTTGTTTATACGACGGGAGACATTGTCAACAACTTTGCCGGCCTACGCTTTTTCAATCCTCTGAATCTCGCGGCAAAGCAACGAACCAAGCAATCGGAGATCATTTATGAACCTGCAGGATTGATTGCTCCACACGAATTTCACCCCTATGATACAGAAAGCCTTCCCAACACCTACGGGTGGTGGATTTATTACGACGGCGGACCCATTTGCATAAGTAGCTCAGGATCCTCAGGATCCATTCACGGTGACAAGCAATGGCTCCAGGATCACAACTCTCCTTCATGGCGCAATTACCTCAGCATCCATAAGGGCTACTCACTAGGATCACCCGGGAACGTTCCGGAGGGCTGGGTTGTGACGTATCCCGCTGATCCTGACACCCCAGCGGAGACATTCAATCCGCGGGAGGAAGCCACTTTACCGCCATGAGAGGTGTCAGCTTGGACAAACACACCATCGAAGCTATTACATCAGCCGGAGTAGCCTTTCTCAGATACTGTGTTAAGGTGTGTGGCTTATCTATGTTATTTAGCCAGTGTGGGTGTCTTTTCATTACCGGGCTTACGGCGAACACTATTGCTGACGTGCATGATAAGATGTTTCCCGATCCACTATGGAAATTGAGTGAGCAGTCACACGAGCCACTGGAATTGCAACAATACGGTGTGGCAGAGCAGTATTGTCTTAGGATTATCGAGGAAAGTAAAAAGGACAAAAAGCAGGAATGGCCTTCTTGGGTGATATCGAAATATCAAGGTCTCGCTTTCGAGATTTACCCTGCACAGGGGAGATATACAGAAGCAGTAAAAGCGAGTGAAATGTATTACACACTTCAAAACGAGATTGATGAAGGAATGCGCCGCAGGTTTCCTAGGACGCCCCGTGAACCCAATGACACGAGGTTGTATCACTGGAGATTAAGCGAGATTTACCTTGAACAGGGAAAGTATGATATGGCGCTCGATACTCTTGGGCTGGCCTTAAAATGCGAATACGTTATGACCGGAAGCCAAGATATTCGAGAAGGGACTTTGGCTCAACACGATCTCTACTTAGGGAAATGCTACCTGCAAATGGGTGAATACGAGAAGGCGCGCAACACATTTCAGGAAAGCTTGGACCTTTTTCTTAAATACCATCTCGTTCGAGGGGATTATTTAGGACGTTCGCAATCACTTTTGGGAACTGCTTACTTTTATCTTGGCGAGGAAGTGAAAGCCGAGGCATTATTGCGCGGTAGCGCTGAGCTAACCTTGCTTGCCAGAATTGCAGAGCATCGTGGTGAGACTAGCAAGGCGCTGGAATTTTATTATTCCGCGCTACGCGCTTGGCGGGAAAATATCAAGCAAGAGCAAAGAACCCGGACTCAACAGGCCAATGCCCTGAACCAACTCGGCGGATTCTTTCTCCGCCAAACCAACCTTGAGGAATCCTCAAAGTCATACCACGAAGCCAAGGCTCTGCGCGAAGCGACCACCACGACCACCCATCCCGAATACGCCGTCACGATGAAGGGCTTGGCCGCTATCGCGGTCTCCCGCAATGAGTTGACCAGCGCGACGCTGCTTGCCCACAAGGCTCTTGACGTTCTGGACGCCTCTGTGGTCCCGACCCACGCTCGCATCGCTCCCGTCTTGGTTGCGCTGGCCTCGATTGAAACCCTCAACGGCCACCCCGAAGAAGCGGCCAAGATCAATCAACGCCTTGAAACCCTCCTCCAAGACCGTCCCTTGGCAATTTGGAAAGAAGATTTCCTTTGGACCGCGAACTTCTACGCGGGCGTCTTGGACAAAGCGGGCAAAACCCCCGAAGCCGCCGCCTTGCGCCAAATCCATGACCGCCAAAGGGATCGAAAGTGAAATGGTCTCTTCATTCGTTCCGTTGGTTCCCGATTCCGTCTATCGCGTCGGGGTGACGGCCTCGACCGACGCGGTGACGACCGACACGATTCCGTATTGGGGAATCAAATATGACAACTTCTACGACAACGCCCACGGCAACACCTACGGCGGTCAGGCGACGTTCCTTGATGGGTCGGGGGGAGCAAATGGAATTGGAAGACCCAATGGCCGGACGGAGTTTGAGTTCTGGATCGCTCCCAACGCCGCGTTGACGCAATCGTGGAACGGAACGGTTGATCCCTCGAACGGCGCGTTTGATCTCTCGACCGCCGCGTTCCGCGACATGAACCTGACGTTCTTCATTGACGACACCAACGAGGGAATCCATGCCAGCCAGCGATCGGGCACGATTTGCGTGACGAATCTGCGCGTGGATCGGTTCGATATCAATGCCCTGACGGTCGCCGAGGTGGTTTACGACGCGGCGATCTCCAACGCGACTTACGTCCCGCAGACCAGCGGCGAAGCGCTCGCTCTGAGCGCCGGCACGTCTTGGATCAACGACGCCGAGGACAAGTCGGCGCATTTCCAAATCCCGACCCCGCCGAGTTCGCCCGTCGGCGCGTTCACGACGAAAACGCTTTTTCCGTTCCAAACGGGCGCGGCGAACCTCAACGCCCAGCTTTATCCGATCCGGTGGGATTCTGACTCGCTCTATCGAGCCAGCGTCTATATTCGCTCCGACATCGGCAACGGCAAGGGACCCGTCGAAGGGACCGATCCCGTGGACGGGATCGAGTTGATTTTTGATACGCCAACCAACGAATTGATCCAGTCGCATTTCACGACGTCGGGATCGGCGGGCAATATGCTTCATGCCGCCTCTCCAAGGTTGCTTTCGACAACGAATAATGTCGCGCAACCCTACGTCGGATTCTTTGCTTCGCATAATTCCACGGCGAGTCTGGTTCCGGACGCCAATCGGTTCCGATTGCAGACGCGCTTCACCAATCGCAATGATTTGGGCGGGAACGGAACCGATCCCTTGGCGGTGACGGCTATTCGGATTGAAAAATTGGTGAGACCGCAGTTGGTTCCGACGCCTGTCTCGACGCCGAAACCAATCCCGAAGTTGCCGCTCAGCGAGGATGCGGATCAGGATGGTCTGCCGGATTTGCTTGAGGTCATGATCGGAACCGACCCCTATGATCGGGATACGGATGATGACGGACTTGGAGACGGCGAGGAAGTCCTGCGGGTCGGGCGATGCACTTTCCTCCAACGCGCAACCGATCCGTTGAAATGGGACACGGATGGAGACGGATTGGCGGATGGACTTGAGTTGGGTGTCACGACGCTGGTTCCTGACGATGACGTGATGATTGGCGGGAATCCCGTTCACATCAAAGGCACGGATTTGGGAACCGGACCGCTGGTTGATCCGGTCCACGGCATCCGCGCCGATGGTGTGCGCCTTTTTGATGTTGATCCCACAACCACCACCGATCCGACCAAACCCGACACGGATGGGGACGGCTATTGGGACGGACCGGATATATGGGTCACGTCGCCGGGCGGAATCCGCATGTTGCGCGTCGGGGAAGATAAAAACGGGGATGGGAAATATGATCCGTTGGGACCCGACGCCATCGTCGGCACTCCCGATGACGAGTTCGATCCGAACCATCCGGGGAGCCACCCGCAGGGAGACTTCTTGGCTCTCGATCAAAACAACAATGGCATCCCAGACAGCTTCGAGACGCTTGTTCAGCAACTGGCTGGAGAAATGAATTACTGGTTCGGGGATGATCCAACCTCCGTAACACAAGCCCTCATTTTCGATGCCATAAACAACTACGGGGATCCGCAGGTCACAGGCTCGGCCGCCATTGCCGCGATCTGGGCGGCGGAAGCCTCGCCGGGCAACCCGAATGAGGAAGGTAGCCAAGGCGCGCTTCCGGCGGCGCTTGCCGTCTGCCAAGCGCTCCGAGATTATCTGGCTGAGGTCACTGGCAAACTTACAACAGGCACAAAAGTTTTTGGCCGTATGTTAACGGACCTGTTGGTGCAGGTCAATTTTGGTTTCGATCAAACTGGCGGAATCGTCGAAGATGGCACGTTCCAAAACTTTCAGGATCCCCGTTTGTTTAATCCACCCACAGTTCACTACGAGGGCACGTTTGTGAACGGAGTTTTCAATGATAAGGTGAGTGCCAGAAAGGTGGTTAAAAGTCTCAACGAATCCTATGGATTCCCAGTGACACTAATCTATAATCCGACTGATAAGTTGCTAGGGGGCTTCTTCGACATCATTGAATCCGTTGAGCAATGGGGATATAACCGCTTGGCTTGGTTCAATCCCAGCCAGCTACTTTCCAAGGCTGATCGAGATCTATTTAATACTTGGGTCCAAATACTAGACGCTAATGGCAAGAATCAGGTTGTTCACTTTTGCCATAGCCAAGGCGGCCTCATCACGGCGCCTGCCTTGACGCGCATCATGGGTTGGCGTGTGTTCAGCTGGGGAAACCGTAGCCACCGACTGCATGTTGTCCTGTTCGGCTCGGGTTATTCCTACGTTCTCTATAAACTTTGTGGTGGCGACGCGCATTTTGTTTACACGAGTGGCGACCTTGTTGAAGGTTTCGCCGGTGGTCATCATTTCTTTAACCCCGAGAACCTCCTCCCCGACCAACTGAAGCAACAGTCTAAAATCATTAACAGTCCGGCGATAACATTCGGCCACCCCTTCCTTCCCCACGAATTTCATCCTTGGGGTACGTCTGATTATCTCGATAACACTTACGGATGGTGGACCCATTATAACGGCGGTCCAATCTGCCTAAGTAATAAGGGTAACATTCATGGGGAAAAGAAATGGTTGGCAGGAAATGGCGTCGTGTGGTGGAACGGCTACGTGACCGCGGAAAAATCATGGGTAACTGGAACCACACATCCTGCGCCTCCAGTTCTGGTACCTTATGGGTGGGTCAAAGCGAAACGTGAGAATGGTAGTGACCTTTACGAAAGTCGGTTGTTTGACCCCCGAGAGGAGGCGAACCTGATTCCATGACCACAAGCACAATCCCTTACCAAAGTGCACTCCCGAGGCGTTACCGCAAGTGAAATTAGTTCACGTTTGTTTCTGCTCCGCGTTTATGGCGGCATCTGTTAGCATGTGTGGTTGCCTAGCCTTGACAGCACTTCCAGCGAGCGTCGTAGCTGGTGTGCAAGACAAGTATTTTTCTGATCAAGCCGAGGTGGCAAGTGAGGATGCTTCGAGGGCGATTGAGTCACAAGAATACGGAAGGGCTGAGGGATACCTTCTAAGGGAGTTGGAACTTGAAACGAAGGAAAGGGGAAAGCCGTGGTCCTCATCTTATGGAAGTCTTTTCTCCATCTATCTTGCACAAGGAAGATATTCCGAAGCCAATAAAATGGGTGAGGTCGGTTGGAAACTTTATAATGAAGAAGAGGAGCGATCTCGAGCCAAGTATCCCGACTTATTCCGATTTAGGCCCCGCGATGATAGGATGCACTATTGGCAAACAGGAGATTTCTATTTAGAATGGGGTAAATCTGATTTAGCCCTTGAAAGCCTTGAATCAGCGTTGAAAACTGAATATTTTGAGAAAGGGAGCAAAGAAGAAAGAGACGCCACCTTGGCTCAGCATTATCCTCATCTCGGCAAATACCACCTACAACAGGCAGAATACGAAAAAGCGCGCGATTACTTTCAGCAAAGCTTGGACATTTTCCTCAAGTTCCATTTGATACGTGAGGACTACTCGGGGCGGTCGCAGACCCTGTTGGGGCTTGCCTACTTTTATCTGAACGACGAGGTGAGGGCCGAGGAAATGTTGCGCGGTAGTGCCGAACGCACCATGCTTGCGCGGATCGCGGAGCATCGCGGAGACTCCCGCGAGGCACTGGACCTTTATCAATCCGCGCTCCGCGCTTGGCGAGAAAATAGACCGGAAGAGCATCGTACGCAACAAGCCGACGCACTGAATCAACTCGGCGGATTTTATCTCCGGCACGGCAATTTGCAGGAATCCTCAAAGGCATACGAGGAAGCCAAATCCTTGCGCGAAGCGACCACAACTGCGACCCATCCCGAATACGCCGTCACGATGAGAGGATTGGCGGCCATCGCGGTCTCCCGCAATGAGTTGACCAGCGCGACGCTTCTTGTCCGAAAGGCTCTTGACGTTCTGGACGCCTCTGTGGTCCCGACCCACGCTCGCATCGCTCCCGTCTTGGTTGCGCTGGCCTCGATTGAAACCCTCAACGGCCACCCCGAAGAAGCGGCCAAGATCAATCAACGCCTTGAAACCCTCCTCCAAGACCGTCCCTTGGCAATTTGGAAAGAAGATTTCCTTTGGACCGCGAACTTCTACGCGAGCGTGTTGGACAAAGCGGGCAAAACCCCCGAAGCCGCCGCATTGCGCCAAATCCATGATCGCCAGAAGGATCGAAAGTGAAATGGTCTCTTCATTCGTTCCGCTGGTTCCCGATTCGGTCTATCGCGTCGGCGTCACGGCCTCGACCGACGCGGTGACGACCGACACGATTCCGTATTGGGGAATCAAATATGACAACTTCTACGACAACGCCCACGGCAACACCTACGGCGGTCAGGCGACGTTCCTTGATGGGTCGGGGGGAGCAAATGGAATTGGAAGACCCAATGGCCGGACGGAGTTTGAGTTCTGGATCGCTCCCAACGCCGCGTTGACGCAATCGTGGAACGGAACGGTTGATCCCTCGAACGGCGCGTTTGATCTCTCGACCGCCGCGTTCCGCGACATGAACCTGACGTTCTTCATTGACGACACCAACGAGGGAATCCATGCCAGCCAGCGATCGGGCACGATTTGCGTGACGAATCTGCGCGTGGATCGGTTCGATATCAATGCCCTGACGGTCGCCGAGGTGGTTTACGACGCGGCGATCTCCAACGCGACTTACGTCCCGCAGACCAGCGGCGAAGCGCTCGCTCTGAGCGCCGGCACGTCTTGGATCAACGACGCCGAGGACAAGTCGGCGCATTTCCAAATCCCGACGCCGCCGAGTTCGCCCGTCGGCGCGTTCACGACCAAGACGCTCTTCCCCTTCACGTTGGGCGCGGCGACGCTCAACGTGTCCCTTCGAAAAAATCGGTCTCCGCGAAACGGGTGAAAAACGATTTCTTTTACCTGAAGAATTCCTTGCGTTCGAGTTGGGATGGTCCGCAGGAAGGTTGTGATTTGTGGTGAAAATTGGATTTCACGGGAACGGGATAGACCAAAGTTCAGGCCAAGGATGCAACTCTGCCGTCCATTTTCCGCGCGAAAAAGAACCGAAACCCGAAAGCTACGCCGCCAGCCGGACGTATCGGTGATGCAAACCGCCGACAACCGGAAAGGCAAGAAGCTGATCCCCTTCCGGGTCATTTGCCGGACGGACGAGAATCGGTCCGGCGCCGTTGTCTTCGTCCTGTAGGGGAACTCCCCCACCCAGCCCTTGGTGTGGGCGAGCGCAATGATAATATCCGTCAATGAACTCGCGGAGCAATCGGCGCAGTTGCTGGTCGTTAATGACGATGACGTGATCGAGCAATTCTCTTCGGAGTGTGCCGATGAACCGCTCCACGAAAGGATTCTGCCAAGGCGAGCGATAGGCGTTGCGAATTTCCCCGACCCCGTGGCTTTTCAGAAAGTCGGGAACGGCTCGCCCGTAGATTCCGTCATTGTCCCGGAACAGAAATCGAGGCCGCACGTCGAACGGCATGGCCTCGCCCAATTGCCGGGTCACCCACGCCGACGTCGGATGCTCCGTCACATTGAAATACACCACTTGGCGACGGGCGTGATTCAGAACGACAAAGACGTAAAGAGATCGGAAAGTCAAGGTCGGGACCGTGAAGAAATCCATCCCCCAAGATTCGCCCGTGTGGTTTCTCAGGAACGTCAACCAACTTTGCGACTTGCCGCCCCGTCTGTTGGAGCGGATCATGTATCTGCGAATCGTGTCGGGATGCGGCGGATTGTAGCCGAGCAAGACCAAATGATTGTGAATCCGTTCGGCGGACCACAGTTGGTTCTCTCGACTCAACCGCCGAATCAAGGCGATAGTTCGGGCGGAGATCGCCGGACGACCGCGCTTGCGAGATTTCCAGCGCCAATGTAACCGGAAGGCGGTCCGATGCCATTTGAGGACCGTGGCCGGCTTCATCAGACATGCCGCGCCTTGCCAGCCTCCCCACGTTTTGCACATGATAACCCACAGCCACCGAAACGCCAAGGGCGGGCGTGGTTTCGGATGCTTCTTCATTTCGATCCGGTGTCGGCAGAGCGCCAACTGGCTCCGCAAGGCCAGAATTTCCATCGCGGCGTGGGAACGGCTCTGAAAGAATCCGCCAACGAAAGCGACGGCGTAATAAACGGCTTGCCGTCCAAACTCCATCATTGCCCCAACTAACTTCCCCACTCTCCGCCCGCCCGCCATTTTCCTTGCCCTCCGTATGCCGGATCTTCGCGGGGATGCCGTCTCATTTCAAGTCGGATCGTGCGGTCTCAAATTCCTCAGTTGGGGGTGTTCATAACTTCCATCCCGCTCCCTCCCGTCCATGTGTCGAGCAGGGTTTTGATCCGAACCGCCATTTCTCTTTTTGGAAGCCTCGAACCGCGAAGCCAATACCGCGCACAGACGTCGGTTACGGACAATTGACAAGCCAAATCTCGTATGGAGACACCAACTTCAGAGATTCGCCGTCGCAATTCATCAACCAGTTGTCTCCTTGAATCTCGATCATTGAAATTGTTTAACTTGCGTGATCGCAATACAACATGGCAAAAAGGCTCACAGACGGGACCGTCAGGGAGCACCTCCCGCGAAATCGGTTGCAGTGCGCTCTCAAAGTTCAGATTTGCTTGCTTATTTTTCCCCCGGCAGTGATCCATGCGTGTCAGTGCGCCCTCTTGTCCTCGTAATTGATCTTTTGGTTCCGAACTAGTTTGCCTCTCGCCTAGCTTCCCAATCCCGGCGTCTCTGTTGCGTCGAACCGAATTCAAAATTGAATTTCTTTTGATTGCGAACGGGGCGGAACTGGATAAGGCGCGGTTTGCAAGAAATCTGCCTCCGCCTCCAAATCCTCAAAAATTCCAGTGGCGAGAAAATCAAAGATCGGCCTAGAATGCCTTGGCGTTGAGAAAGTGAATTTCCGGAGTCGTGGGGGAGGCTCGCAGGAACCCAATCAATGGTTTCTCCGTTTCAATCCATGGCGTCATTCCGCAAGAGCTTGGCGAAGGCGAGGCGAGGGATCGCTTGGGGAGTCGTGGCGTCATGCGCTCTCTGGATCGGCGGCGCCTGTTCCAACAAGCATCCCATTCCCCCGTCCGAAAATGCCGCCTCCCCCGTCGGAAACGACTTGATTGCCCAGTCTCCGCATCTGGCTTTTGGCGGTTCGGAAGACCAGATTTTTTTCGTTAATTTTCAATCCATTCGGCGGCTTTCGATCTATGAGAAAGCCCGCGACGGCATCCTTGACAATCCCGACCGCAAAAAGTGGATGGGAGACTTGATCAAGGACCTCGGCATGAATCCGCTGGAGAAAATTGACAAGGTCGCGGTGGGTTTCCGTGAACCGCTGGACCTTGATGATCCGCTCAAAAACGCCGTCGTTCTATTCGTGGGGCAATTCGAGAACCCTCCCTTGCTGGTGGACGGCTTTCAGAAATTCTTGGCCCAACATTATTTGACCAATCCCCCCCCGTTCGTCGTGAGCGATCACCAAGGCGTCTCCGTTTACTCGCTTGAACACGCGACCATGACGACCGACGCCGGGAAGACGGCGGATTACCATCTCGCCTTTCCGAAATCCAACATCCTGCTCTTGGCAAGAAACAAGGATCACCTGACCCAGACTTTGGACGTGATCGCCAAGCGCGCGCCCAATCTTACGACCAATGCGAATTGGCAACCGCGGCTGGGACAGATTAAGCTTGGCTCCATCAGTTGGGGAGCGGGTCTATTTTCGCCCGCCGTGAACAAGTTCATCCAGCAACACGCCGAAAAAGAGCCCGAGCTTGCCGGTCTCAGACACCTGACCAAGGGGAAGGAATTTTATTTTTCGCTGACGTTTGACTTGAAGGAGTATCTCCTGAGCGGGGGAGTGGTCTGCGACGAAATCCGAAACAGCAGGGCCATGCGCGACGACTTGGACGTTGCACGTTCTAAGGGGATCGTGAAGAAGATCATGACGCATTATCTCGGAGACAACAATCCGGCCACTCCGGTCTGGGATAAATTCCTTGGGGGCACGCTTCTGTCGGCCAACGCGGCGACGCTGAACGTAGACCTGCGCAAAAGCAAGCAGGAGGCTGAGGATTTCGTCCGCGATGCGATTAATCCTCCCCCTCCGACGGCCAAAACCGAGTCGGGCGTGGCCCAGCCATTTAAGTAGGGTCAACTTTGAGTAAAGGTTGAGATTGAGATTCCGGCGAATTCCGCCGATAATATAAAACCAGTTGAGTCTTTGACCCGGATCGTGTCCTCCGGACGGAAAGCCCGTCGCATGGACGGAGCGTCCGGAGGAGAGACGGAGGAAGAGGAACGGAGAATCCGAATGCCGGTGGAACACGAAGTCAAGTCCATGGAAATGGGGAACCGTGAATTCGAGGGCAATCTCCGCGTTTTCAAGTTTCCCGAAATCCTCCAATTCCTCTCGATGGGCAAGCGGAACGGCGTGCTTAAATTGTCCCGCGAGGACCGGGACGTCGAACTGGCGTTCCGCGACGGTAAGATCGTCAATGTCTCCACCGACGAGCATTATTTGCGTCTCGGCCAGATGTTGATTTATTCCGGCAAACTGACCCGGGAAACCCTGCAACAGGCGTTGGAGGCTCAAAACCGAGGCGGGAAAGTCAAACTTCTGGGCGAAATTCTCGTCGAGCAGGGCGCGATTCCCCTCGATGATCTCAAAGCGGCGATCCAACTCCAGCTGGAGGAGGAAATTTGGGAGCTTTTCAGCTGGGAAAGCGGAAATTTTAGATTCGAGCAGGTTCCGCCGCAGGAGTCCCAAGTGGTCTCCGTCGAACTTGAGGTCGCGCCGCTTCTTCAAGTCGGCCTGCGCCGGATGGAGGAATGGCAATCCCTCATCGCCCACATCAACAATCCGATGGAAGTGTTCGCCATCAATCCGGAGTTTTCCGGTCCGCCAGAGCAACCGCTGGACGAAAAGACTTGGCGGGTTCTTTCTCTTATCAATGGTCGCCTCCCCGTCGAAGCCATCGCCCGTTTTTCCAACTTGGGACGGTTCGACACCTATTGGGCGCTGGATCATCTTCTCCATCTCGAAATCATTTCACGCGGATTGGACCCCAACGCCGAAAAGGACAAAATGCTGATCCCCCACGCAACCGAAAGACATGCGCCGATCGCCTCGTCCACCGACGGGGAAAAGGGGGACAAGGGCGAGACCGACAACAAAGGGAGTTTGCTGGGATTGTTGGGAAGGAAAAAAGGGGGGGGCAAGGATTCCGGAAAAGGCGCCGCGAGGGCGGATTTAGCCCCTTCCGGTCAGGCTCCTCCCAAGGAATTTCTTACCGACGTTGGTCTGGTTTGCTCGTTGGTCAACGCCCTCATCGAGGCCGTTCAAGCGGAAATCGCCGCCCCTGCCCAGCCCGACTGGATCGGATGGCTCTGGCGCATGGCCGAACAACGGCACCCCCGCGCCGACGCAATTCGCTATAACGCGCATCGCCTCGCGTCCGAGCAGTATGATCGGTACGCCAAGTTGGAGGGCAAAGTGACCAAGGCGATCAGCGGCGCTCATGACGACAGCATGGGCGCTTTGCGGTTATTTTGGGGCAAACTCAAGGAACGCGCCCTAGAAAGTTTGGGAGACGAAAAGCGCGTCGCCCAGCTCGTTGAGAGAGCATCGCGATCCCATCAAAATTGCACGGCTGTCATCGGCGCGCCGGAATTTACGCTGAGCCGATGGATGTCCGAGGTCACGACGTGATCGCGCAATGCGCGCCGTGAATAAACGGCGCGGGCCGCAAGGAGAAGGAAAATGCCGGGAGAATCAATACTGGTCGTCGAAGACAATTCCGCCGAGCGCGATTTCGCGCAGGCCACACTGGAAGACGTGGGATTCCGCGTGATGTCGGCGGGCAACGCCGCCGCCGCGCTCACCATGCCCGACGTCAAGGACGTCAGCGCCATCGTGATGGACGCTCACTTGGCCGGTGTGACGGGTTTTGAGGCAACGCGAATGCTCCGCCAGCAATCCCAAACTCATCCCATTCCCATTCTGCTTCTGATCCCGGACGACGAAATTGATTCGCGTCAAGACCTGTCGGCGCGCGGAGCCGACGGCTATCTGCTCAAACCGTACGACGCCAAATCGCTCGCCAAGCGGGTGAACCGCCTGCTTGAAGAGCAACATCTGGCTGATCTTGCGCATCAATATCTGGAGAACGCCGCAGACACGTTGATGGAGAGTCTGGCGGAAAAGCACGTCAAGGCGGCGGTGGAGCGCAAAACGCAGATCATCGTCGAACGGTGCATCCAGAACGTCGCTTCCGCCGTCGAGCAACGGGCGCGAACGCAGGTCAACGAAACCGTCACCGCGCTCACCGCTGAAAAGGAACAGGAATTGGTCAAATTCACGGTCCGCGAAGTCGCCCAATCCATGGTCGAAAAATTGGCCGAACGCAAAGTGACCGAAGCGATGGAAACCGTCTTGGCCGAGCAATCCGAGCGAACCGTCAAGCGGATCGCGGATCAGATTTTGCCCGGCTCCATTCGGGAACGGCTCAAGGACACCCTGAACAACACTTTGCCCCGCGAAGTGCAAACCCGCGTGCAAAAAGCGGTGGAGAAGGAAGCGCCGGAAATCGGGCGTCAGCTTTTTGCCACCGTGGAGGATGCCGCAGGCAAAATTCTCCCGCGCGTCGCCCGTGAAATCGCGCCGGAGATCGTCGAGCGCAAGACACAAGAGGTTGTTGCCGCTCAAGTTCCGGGCATGGTTCGCGAGCACGTCGGGGCCGAATTGGAACAGCAAATGAGGGACCGTTTGGAGCCTTCGATCCGCGACGCCGTCAACCGGATTCGATTCACCGTCATTTCTTGGAACGCCTTCATGGGCGCGGTCGTGGCGTCGGTGTTGGCGTTGGTCGTTTATTTCGCCCTGTTCGCCAAGAAATAGCTCCATCCCGAGCCTCTCCATCGGGCGAGGAACATGAAACTCGAAAATCCCCCCAAGCCCATGGAAGGATTTGGCGTTGCCGAAATCGCGCAAGTTTTGGCTCGCCAAGTTTTTCCAGAGGAAGATGCTTCCTTCCCGATCCGGCGCGCCGCCGTGGCGATCATCCTGCGCGCGTCGGCCGATTCAGGTTTGGAAACCCTCTTCATCCAACGCGCCATCCATCCCCAAGACCCATGGTCCGGTCACATGGCGTTTCCGGGCGGTCATCAAGATCCGGATGATCCTTCGCCGGCGGCGGCGGCGAGGCGGGAGACTCTTGAGGAGGTCGGTTTATCGCTTAGCGAAAAAATGTTGATCGGCCGTCTGCCGGAGCTGAGCGGAGGAAGATTGCGTCAATCGGGATTAACCGTTTCCCCATTTGTCTTCCATGCCCCTGAAACCGGAGCCTTGACCCTTAGCTCCGAAGTCGCGGATGCCGTTTGGATTCCCTTGAATTATTTGTCCGATCCGGCCAACGTCAAACCGTATCTGTATCCCCCGGATCCAATGCGCAGGAAATTCTCCGCTTTTCACTATGAAAATTACATCATTTGGGGATTGACCTACCGGATGATCGCCAACTTCTTCGATCTCTTCGGCGTCGCGCTTCCGGCCGATGGAGACCTGACCGATGTCGAGTAGACATCGGGAGCATGCGAGTCTTAAAACCGCGCTCCCGGAAAGAATGCCAGCCGAGTGAATCCAATGCGACTTTTCCCTTGTTTGGTTTTGGTTCTCTTTGCCGTCGCTTGTCGCCCGCGAGGGGAAGGGGCATTCGAGACCGCCAAAACCCTGCATCACGAAATCCCGGCGGAACAGGTCAAGCGCCTCGAATTGCGCGTTCCAACCGGGAACTTGGCTTTCGTTCAAGGGGATCAGACTGCAATCGTCGTGGAGGGAACGCTCCGGGTCCGGGGACGCGACCGCAAAGCCACCGATTTGCGGGCCGCCGCGTTGGACCTAGGGATCACCGCCGGAAAGGTCATGATGTTGTCGCTTGCCGAGCCGGGAAATGATTTCGAATATGACGCCGATCTCTACATTTCGCTTCCGCGCTCGATCAAGCCGCAAGATTTCGGTTTATGGGTCGTGCTGGGATCGGGTGAAGTGAAGATGGAAATCGAGCCGCCCCTCATGACCGATTTGCAAGTAGGGTCCGGCGACGTCCGGTTGACTTTGCCCAAGAGCGCCTCGGCTTTCGTTCAGGCGGAAATCAACGTCGGCGAGGGTATTTTCATTCGAGGTTTTGAAAAAATCACCGGCGAACCCAAACGCCAACTAACCCACGTCGAATTCAACGGAGCCATCGGCACACCGCTCACCATCGTCGGCAATCGCATCGAGGCGCGGGTTAACACCGGTAATATCACGCTGGAGGCAAAACCCTGAAATGTTTCATCACGGGATTCTTTCACCACCAAGTTACCAAGACACGGAGATGAGAAAAACTCGGAAGATTCTTGGCGTCTTGGTGACTTGGTGGTGAGTATTCAGATCGCGGATTGGGATTCGAGATTGCAATTCGAGTCGCAATCCCAAATCCGTAGTCCGCAATCGCTTGTCGTTTACTTCGCGTATTCCACAAACCGGGTTTCTCGGCAAACGGTCACCTTGATCTGACCCGGATATTGGAGCTCCTTTTCGATTCGCTTGCTGACGTCGCGCGCCAGCAGGCTGGCTTCGTTGTCGTTGATCTCCGTAGGCTCGACCATGATCCTGATTTCGCGTCCGGCTTGAATCGCGTGCGCTTTGACCACGCCCTTCATGCCGTCGGCGATCCCTTCGAGATTTTTCAGCCGCTTGACGTAATTCTCAAGCGTCTCCCGTCGGGCGCCGGGTCGGGCCGAGGACAGCGCGTCCGCGGCCTGAACCAAAATCGCGATGATGGTTCGGGGTTCCACCTCGTTGTGGTGCGCCGCGATCGCGTGCACCACGCCGGGGGCTTCGTTGTATTTTTTCGCCAAGTCCGCGCCGATCAGCGCGTGCGTCCCTTCCATTTCGTAGCTGAGCGCCTTGCCGATGTCATGGAGCAGTCCGGCCCGCTTGGCCGCCGTCACGTCCGCCCCCAACTCCGAGGCCATGAAGCCGCAAAGATGGGAGACTTCCGCGACGTGTTGCAAGATGTTCTGCCCATAGCTCGTCCGGTATTTCAGCCGTCCGAGAATTTTGGCAAGCTCCGGGTGCATGTCGGCCAGACCCAACTCGAAGACCGTCTGTTCTCCCGCTTTCCGGATGTGGTCTTGAAGGTCCTTCTCAACCTTGGCAACCACTTCCTCGATTCGTCCCGGATGAATTCGTCCGTCGCCCAACATTTTTTCCAACGTTTGGCGCGCGATTTCCCTCCGCAGGGGATCGAAGCATGAGAGAACGACCGCTTCGGGCGTGTCGTCCACGATGATGTTGCATCCCGTCGCCGCCTCCAGCGCCCGGATGTTGCGTCCTTCCCGTCCGATGATCCTTCCCTTGATCTCCTCGTTGGGAAGCTGAATCACCGAAACCGTGGTCTCGCTGACTTGCTCGGAAGCGCATCGCTGAATCGCCAGCGTGATGATCTGCCGCGCTTTCTTGTCCGCGCCTTCCTTGGTTTCGGCTTCGAGCCGGTGAACCAGAGCCGCTGCCTCTTGACGGACGTCGGCTTCAAGGTTCTCCAACAACATCTTCTTGGCTTGCTCCTCGGTCAGACCGGAAATCTCCTCGCAACGCCTCTTGGACTCGACCCGAATGGCTTCGAGCGCTTCCTCTTTTTTCAGGAGACGACCCCGAATCTGATCCATCTCGGCGTCCTTGGACTGAAGCCCTTTTTCCCTTTTTTCGAGGGAGTCGAACTTCTGATCCAAGGCCGATTGGCGCGATTCGAGTCGTCGTTCGTGTCGCTCCGCCTCGTGGCGTTTTTTGGCGAATTCCCGCTCGAACTTATTGAGCTGGCGGTTGTATTCCTCCTCGGCTTTCTTCTCTGACTCTTGAAGAGTTTTTCGTCCCTGTTCCTCAGCTTTGGCTACAATATCCTCGGCTGAGGTCCGGGCCGCTTGATTTTTCTTGGCGGTTTGCGTCCGGTTAATCCAGACGCCCACTCCGACCCCGACGGCTGAGCCTACAACGATCCCCACCAACGTGAGGATAATCGTAGTTCCCATCGTTGTTTAGAATCTTAAACCTCCTGTCTAAGTGCAATGCTGACAAAGTGGGACGTAATTGATCGGCACTGGATAATTACGCCCCGCTTGATCTTTAACAAGCAATGATCAGCGAGGGATTGTCAAGCGAAATGATGTTTGTCATACTGCGGATGTTCGATTAGTCCGTCGGGCAACGCTTCACGAACCAAGCTTCCGGGTTGGAGAAAGGCCCGTCAACTTCCTGAAATTTTCCTATATTAAGTGATTTATCGGCTTGACATGACCAAAACTTTAATTAAACTGGTCCAGCATTTGACGAGTGAGCGGCGAAGAGATCCAATGCGGCTTTCAAGAGCACCGGCCAGATAACGCCATAGGGCTTTAGCTTTCGATTTCCCGCCTTGGTAATTCAGCGCGCGCGAAAGATGGAATCGGCATTGAAAAACATTGCGCCGATGGGTCCGAGGATCGAAGATTGAGCCAGAGGAGGGCAAAATCATGAAAAATTACTTGGGCGATATTCTCTATCAAAGCCGGTTGGAACAAGACCTGACTCAGGATCAATACGGTTCCAAATACAACATTTCCGGTCCGGCGGTTTTCAAGTTTGAAAAGGGCTATGTCCGCCCTTCATTGGAGTTGTGGCTTCGCATGGCTTCCGACGCGGGTATCACCGAGCGAAGAGCCGTTCTGCTTTGGCTCAAGGCCAAACTTCCCGAGAACCTTCAAGATTACGTCGAGCTACAAGGCGCGGCGGTCGCGGAAGCTGAGAAAGAATACAAGGGCAAGAAGAAAGACGGCAAGATTGACTACTCCAGATTCGAGAGCCGCGATCAGATTCGCGACGCCTCCCATAAGGATAAGTCGTTGCCGAGGGGATTGCGCGAATTGCTCAACGACAACGAGCTTTGGGCGCTCTTCAAGCCGACGGGACATGAGGTCAACATGCTCCGGGATATCTTCGCGCCGCTGGGACGCGGGTCCAGAGATTCGTTTCGGGAGGCGCTCCGCCTCATCCGCGTGTTTACCCATTCCTTTTGAATGTTCGTCTCCGTTGCCGACTTTCGACGAAGTTCGGTGACATGACTCGTTTCCCGCGTCGGCAACATCTCTTTCGGGCGGCGTTCCGCCGCCCGAATCTGAACCTTCCTACTAATCGCTTGGAAACACGTTGCGCGGCGGCGTAACTTGATGTCTTCCCTTCTCCTAAGCGTCTTGTTCGTGGCCGGAGCGACGGGCTTGGCTTTCGTCTTGGCGAGACTTGTCGGCGGCTGGAGCATTATCGCGGGAGCGCGATGGGGCGTGGTAAGCCGCGTCTCGGATCGTTCCTCCCACACGACCCCGACCTCACGGCTCGGCGGTATCGCATTGGGGTCGGGATGGGTGATCCCCTTTTGGCTTCTGATCCTGATCCTTTGGCTTCAGCCCCGATCCTTGGAGCATTGGACATGGGGAGGAAACATCGGGTTGCTCGGATGGATTACCGTTGGAGCGATCGGCATGTTCGCCGTGGGGTTGGCCGACGATCTGATCAGCCTCCCGCCTTTGGCAAAATTGACCGGGCAATTTCTGGCCGCGCTTACTCTGCCCGCCGCGAATCTCCGCTTTCTGAGTATGCAGATGCCTGCGATTCCGGGTTTCGCTCCGCCGTTCGTCGCCGGGGCCGCGGGAATCCTTTGGGTCGTTTTTTTCGTCAACGTTTTTAATTTCATGGACGGGATGGATGGATTCGCCACGCGCTTCGCCATGAATTTCTGCTGGTGGCTTTTTCTGTCGATCATATTGCGGAGCATCCTCGCCAAGGGACCGGGAGGCATGGATTTCCTGAACCTGCGGATCGAGGTGTTTTTGCTTCCGATTCTGGGAGGGGCTTGCGGCGGATTTTACCGGCTGAACCATCCGCCGGCGAAAGTCTTCATGGGAGACGAAGGAAGTCATTTCCTCGGCTACTTGTTGGCAATTCAACTCCTACTGGCGGATGGGGAATACTATGTCGCCCGAGAGGGAATTCCGACGCATTCCCCGACGATCCCAGCCGGGACGGTCGTGATTTTGCTTCTTCCTTTCATCTTTGATGCGACGGTCACGCTCTTGCGTCGCGCGCGCCAAAATGAAAATCTCCTCGCCCCGCACCGGAGTCACCTTTATCAGCGCCTGATGATCTGCGGCATGACCCATCGGGAAGTGTTGTTGCTGAATCTGAAATTTTTCCGCTTCTGCGACGCGCTGGCGTTGCTCTATGCGGTTCTTCCGTGGTTCTCGGCGCGATGCGCCGTTTGGATCGCCGCCTCCGTCGCGATGGTCCTTTATTGGCGACTTGTCCTGCGTCGCGAATCGCGCCGCTCTCAAGCCGCGCAATAAAATTCCTCCTTCCTGCTCCTGCTCAGTCCGTGTTGATCCGCGTCCAATCAAGTCCCTCATCCGCAAAAGAAGTTGCCGAACGGTGGAATTAGCCATATAAAGTTCCCTGTTGGTGTAAGCCGTCAAACAATCGCGGTTGCCTGATCCGAAGGAAGCTTGCCGGAATGAGGCTGAAGGGAAAAACCAAACTTGCCGGAATGTGCCTTATTCTTCTGGCGAACGCCGCGCTTTGCCAGACCGGAACTTGGACCCCTCTGACGAACCCCGCGCCGGGCTGGGTTTGGCTGATGCTCCTGCTTCCCGACGGGACCGTCATGGCCGCGACGTATAACGGCAGTCCCGGCAATGCGTGGTATCGCCTGTCGCCGGACACCCAAGGCCATTACGTCAACGGCGTTTGGAGCGCGCTGGCTCCGATGACCGACACGCGCATTTATTATTCTTCCGACGTTTTAAGGGACGGCAGAGTTTTCGTCGCCGGAGGGGAGAACGGCACGGGGGGAGCCAAAGCGGAGGTTTATGATCCGCAGACCAACGTCTGGACTCCGATTGTCATCCCGCCGAACTTGATCACGGGTTCCGGTTTCGTGGACTCGGAATCCAAAATCCTGTCCAACGGCAACGTGCTGGTGGCTCCGGTCTATCCCTATATTTTCGGCGGGACCGTCATTTTCAATCCCGTCACCAATACCTTGTCGGCGGGACCGACGCTGTATCGCGGCGGGAACCAAGCCGAGGCGAATTGGGTCAAGCTCCCCGACGAAAGCATTTTGACCATTGATCCGGGGAGCACGACTTCGGAGCGTTACATTCCCTCGCTGAACAGCTGGGTGGACGACGGAGTCGTTCCGGTGGATATCCATGATCCCTTTATATCCGAATTGGGAGGGCCGCTTCTATTACCCAACGGCAAAGCGTTCTTCATTGGCGGGAGCGGACACACCGCCCTTTATACCCCTTCGGGGACCAGCAGTCCGGGCGCTTGGGCGACCGGACCCGACCTACCCAACGGCCAAGGGATGGCCGACGCGGCGGCGGCCATGATGGTCAACGGGAAGGCTTTATGCGCCGTGTCGGCGGTTCCCACCGCCAGCGACAACTTTACCTCCCCCACCAGCTTTTATGAGTATGACTATTCCGTCGGAGCCGCGGGGTCGTTCACTCGGACGGGGAGCCCTACTGGGGGGCTTACCGACAACGTCCAAGCCTACTTCGGGATGATGCTCGATCTGCCCGACGGCAACGTGCTCTTCGCCCAGATTGACAGCCAGCTTTATGTTTATCAGCCGGTCGGTTCCCCGTTGGCTTCATGGAAGCCGACCATCAGCGCCGTCACCCCCAACGGCGACGGCTCGTATCACTTGACCGGGACTCAATTGAACGGCATATCCGAGGGGTCCTCCTATGGCGACGACGCGCAGATGGACAGCAATTATCCTCTCGTGCGGTTCACGGACGGATCGGGCAAGGTTTCGTATGGACGGACGTATAATTGGAGTTCGACCGGAGTGACGACCGGAAGTGCGGTCGTGAGCACGGAGTTCAGGCTGCCGGCGTCTTTGGCGGGGGGATCGTATTTGCTCGAGGTGGTCGCCAATGGGATAGGCTCGGATGCGACCACCTTTGTCAATCCCGCACCCACCCCAACGCCGACAAAGACAGTTTCGCCGTCCCCCACGCGGACCGCGACCGGAACCCCTTCGCCGACACGCACGGCGACCGGGACAGTTTCACCCTCCCGCACGCGGACCGCAACCGGAACTCCCTCGCCCACTCGCACGGCTACCGGAACAATCACGCCGTCCCGTACATTCACGCCGTCCCCTACGCGGAGCGCCACCACAACTCCTTCGCCTACCCGTTCGCCGACGACGACCCCAACCCGTAGCCCCACCGGCACCCCCACTGGCACGGCAAGCCCTTTGCCGACGGTGCCGCCCCCGGGATTCGCGGGGGGACCGCTGGATGTACCGGTACAGGAGGCGGGGGATTGGTGGCAGTATGACCGGACGTTCATTTTGGGAATACCCACCAGCCAAAGGCTGAGTTGGATCAACGTGATGACGCTCCAAATCAATGAACGATTTACGAAGACGGTGGATACCACGACGCCGATACCGGCGGGCGTTTACAATTCGCTGGGGGGACCGTTCAAGGTTTATCTCCGCAACCGCTCCAACACCACGGCAACGGGCACGGGTTTAATCGCGACAAATGTTCCCGGATACAACGTTCGGGCGGCATTGAACTTGACGTCTCTGAGCACAACAGCCGGCCTCGATTGGCGACAGGTTTCGGATATGGCCGAGGTTCGGGAAAGCTTCAACCTCTCCGGGACGATACGATCGAATATGACGGCTGATGATGGATGCATCAACGTCAATCCCGTTCCCAATCCTTTCAACAACCGATTTCTTCTGAATTACACGATGGAGTACAACCGGCCTCTGGAGTATGCCGATTTTCCGCTGGACACGGCCAATCAGCCGCCGGGAGAAAATTGGCAGAGCCGTCCGCTCCGCAGGGTGTTCGGAACAATCCATCTGGAAATGCCGACCTTGGGACTCGCCACGATTACCAGCATCCCGGCGACAACGATTGATCTTCCCTTTGATTCCTCGCAGGGCTTCACGTTCACGCATGTTTTCACGAACACGGTTTCGACGGGGCGGGGACCGTGGGACAATTCCCGCCGAATCGTCAACGCCGCCTCGGCGAAGAACGCCTACTACAACGCCACGGCGCACGAGTTCATAGATTTGGCGCAGGCCGACGTCACGGCGAACAATTCGGCCGGAAGTCTGGCGGCAACGTTCAACGGTTGGGACACGTTGGTCACCGGCAGTGTGATCGGGAACGATTACAGCGTCGCGGCCAACGCCGACGTCGGGGACCTCGCGATCAATCCGGCATGGCCGCATTGGGGGCAACTCTTCACGATCAGCGGATCGTCCGATTTGGGGACGCAGATGACGGCGGAAATCACGGACACCGGCACGAGCGCCACCGACGCGATCAGCGGCGGACTTTTCAACCTCGTCCTGCGCGCCCCGTCGGCCAATGATTCCAGTCCGATGGGGCCGATCAACACCGATTGGGGATCGTATGGGATCGAGCTGACGCGCAATACCGTGGGACCGACCGGACAACGCAAATATGCGACGGTCCGGTTGGGAACGCCGCTGGTGGCGCTGAGCGCGACGAGTCAAACGGTCACCGAAGGCATGGACCCCAACGCCGCAATCGCGATTCGCTTGATTGACATGCAGGGGAATCCGGTGACGGCGAGTTGGAACATGGATGTCACGGTGAATTACGCGACGAGCAATGGTACAGCCGTCCGGCCCGGAGATTACACTAGCGTTTCAGGGACGGCGACGATCGGAGCCTATCAAGGCTCGACGAACGTTTTGGTTCCGATCATTGACGATGGCTTGACCGAACCAACGGAATTTTTTCTGTTCACGATTTCGTCTCCGAACGCGAATGCGATCTTGGGCAACGTTTCGCCGGTCAACGCGCCGGTGGTGGAGACGGTCTTCATCTTTGATCACGGAACCGGTCCGACGCGGACGGCGACCCTTTCTCCGACGCGATCCGCCACGCCGACCCCAACGCGGACCATTACGATATCGCCTACCCGCACGAGCACGCCGTCCCCCACGCGAACGGGCACACCCACCAAGACGCGCACGGCGACGGTGACGGGGAGCGGAACGATCACCCCCTCGCCGACGCGCACGGCGACGGATTCGCCCACGGCCACGCCAACCCCAACCTGCCCCCCCAATTCCCTATTGGCTACGTTAAACAATCCTGCCCCGGCGCCTAGTGATAACTTCGGAATCTCGGTCGCGATTTCCGGAAATCTAGCGATCGTTGGCTCTTGGGATGCGGATCCCGGCGGGGTAACGGATGCCGGGAGCGCCTACGTGTTTGACGCGACGGCGGGCGGGTTGGTCTCGACGCTCAATGAATCCGCGCCGGCAACGAGCGATTGGTTTGGCTATTCGGTTGCCATCTCCGGCAACTTAGCCGTGGTTGGAGCGATTGGAGACGACCCCGGCGCCGTGAGTTGCGCGGGGACGGCCTATGTCTTCAACGCGGCAACCGGCGCATCGGTGACGACGCTGAACAATCCCGCTCCGGCGGCAAATGATTCTTTCGGCGCCTCGGTCGCGATTTCCGGCAACTTGGCCGTCGTGGGTACGCCTTACGATGACCCCGGCGGGGTAACTGACGCCGGAACGGCTTACGTTTTCAACGCGACGAGCGGCGCGTTAGTGGCGACCCTGAATAAGCCTACGCCCACGGTGGGTGATGAATTCGGCTGGGCTGTCGGAATCTCGGGCAATCTTGCCGTTGTGGGGGCGCGATGGGACGACCCCGGCGGTGTTAGCAACGCGGGAGCCGCCTACGTCTTTAACGCCGCGACCGGCGCATTGGTGGCGACGTTGAGCAATCCCACGCCCACCGCCGACGATCTCTTCGGCGCGTCGGTGGCGATCTCCGGCAATCTGGCCGTTGTAGGCGCGCCTCAGGACGACCCCGGCGGAGTAAGCGGTGCGGGAACGGCCTACGTTTTTGACGCCACGACCGGAGCGATGATTGCAACGCTGAGCAATCCCGCGCCCGCAATGAGCGACTTCTTCGGAAGGTCGGTTGCGATTTCGGGTAACAATGCGTTGGTGGGAGCGGATGGGGACGACCCGGGAGGGATGACTAACGCCGGAACCGCCTATGTCTTTGATGCCACGACCGGCGCGCTCGCGGCAACGTTGAATAATCCCGCGCCGACGGCGGGGGATCAATTTGGCTGGACGGTCGGGATTTCCGGAACCGTGGCTGTGATCGGCGCACTATATGACGACCCCGGCGGGGTGACCGACGCGGGGAGCGCCTATGCATTCACATGCGCCTCATTGGTTCCAACGGTAACCCCGACTCGCACAACAACGCCGACCCAGACGCGCACCGCCAGTCTCACGCCAACTCGGACCTTCACCTTGTCTCCCACTCGCTCGGCGACGCGGACCACGACGCGGACCTCAACGCCGTCGCCCACGCCAACGGCAACGCCGAGTCTGACCCCCAGTCCTACCCCATGCATCCCCGGAGCCTTCACCGACCGCGCCAACGCCGATCTTCCCGTCGCCGGAACCGTGACGGGGGATTACACCGGCACGCTTTCGAGCGACAACGGCTATGAATCCATCGCCGAGGTTTACACCGGCGGCTATTGGCAATTGACGCACAAGTGGACCCTCCCGATCACCGCAGGATCCAACGTCCACACCTTTTCGGTGGAGGCGTTTCACACGACCAACCCGAGCGGACAGGATGATTTCATCTTCAGTTACTCGACCGACGACGTCGCTTACACGGCGATGCTGACGGTGACCAAGACGGCGGACGACAACACGCCGCAGACGTTCGCGCTTCCGGCGTCGCTTCCCTCGACGCTTTACATCCGGGTCGTGGATTCTCTGGCGAGCGACACCAACAGCAACGCCAACCGGAAGACGACGATCAGCGTGGACGACATGTTTGTCGCCTCGACGATCGTTTGCCCCACGCCCACCCCGACCGGCACGCTGACGCCGTCTCCGAGCCGCACTTCCACGCCGACGGCGACACGAACGGCGTCGTTGACCCCGACGGCAAGTCGCACGGCGACCTCCTCGGCAACGCGAACGGCCTCCTTAACCCCCACACCCACGCGCACGGGAAGTGGGACGGCAACGCGTTCCGCGACGCCAACCGGCACACGGACGGCAACCTTGACGGCGACTCCAACCCGAACCGCGACGCTTTCGGCCTCGCGCACCGCAACTTTCTCCCCAACCCGAACCGCGACGCTCTCCCCGACGCCGACGGCTTCGGCGACGACAACCCGTTCTTCAACCCGGACACCGACACGGACGGCCACGCTGACGAACACACGGACAGGGACCGTCACATTGACGCCGACCAGAAGTGCGACGTTGTCCCCTACGCGCACCGGAACCCTCACGGCGACGCGATCCTCGACTCCGACGCCCACGCGGACCGCCAGCGCGACGGGGACGCGAACCGCAACGCCGACGAACACTCGGACGTCGTCCTTGACGGCGACTTCCACGCGGACGGCAACGTCTTCGCCGACGCGCACGGGGAGCGCGACCGCAAGCCGGTCCTCAACACGGACGGCGACCCGGACCGGAACCGTGACCAGCACACGGACGGCATCCTTGACTCCGACGCGAAGCTCGACGGCGACTCCCACGCGAACCGCCTCCTTGACGGCGACAAGGTCCTCGACACCGACTTCCACGCGCACGGCTACCGTCAGCGGTTCCGGCACGATCACGCCGAGTCCAACGCGCTCATCCACGCGAACGCCGACCCGCACCGCGACGCTTTCGCCGACGCGCACCGGAACACTCAGTCCGACGCGGAGCGCGACGTTCTCCCCCACCCGGACGTCGTCCTTGACGCCAACCCCATCCCGGACCGCGACGTTCTCTCCCACGCGCACGGGCAGTGTGACCGCAAGCCGTTCAGCGACACGGACGCCGACGCGGACCGGAACACTGACAAGCACACGGACGGCGACTACGACATCAACGCGAAGCGCAACCTTGTCCCCGACGCGCACCGGAACGCTCACGGCGACGCGGTCAGCATCGTTGACGCCAACTCCCACGCGCACCGCAACGCTCAGTCCGACGCGAACCGCGACGGTTTCGGGAAGCGGAACGATTACCCCCAGTCCGACGCGATCGGCAACCGTGACGCCGAGCGGGACCCTCACGCCCTCTCCCACGCGGACGGGAAGCGCAACGGCAACACGGACCGCAACCTTGTCTCCCACTCGAACGTCCACAAAGTCCGCAACGTCCACCGCGTCCGCCAGCCCCACCCGATCCTCAACCCGAACTTCGACCCGCACGGCCAGCAAGTCTCCGACGCGCACGGCGACCCTTTCGCGCACCCGAACGGCGACCAAGTCGCCGACCCGCTCCTCCACGCGCACGCCGACGCGCACCGCGACGCTCTCGCCCACGCGGACGGCCACCTTGACGCCGACCCCATGCGTCCCCGGAACTTTCACCGACCGCGCCAACGCCGATCTGCCCGTCACCGGAACCGTGACGGGGAACTACACCAACACGCTTTCCAGCGACAACGGCTACGAGACGATCGCCGAGGTCTATACCGGCGGCTACTGGCAGTTGAAGCACAAGTGGACGATCCCGATCACGCCGGGTTCGGACGTTCACACCTTCTCGGTCGAGGCGTTCCACGGGACGAACACGAACGGTCAGGATGATTTCATTTTCAGTTATTCGACCGACAACGTGACGTTCAGCAACATGCTGACGGTGACGAAAACGGCGGACAACAACGGGGTGCAGACGTTCGCGCTTCCGGCGTCGTTGCCGTCGGTCATTTATATTCGTGTCGCGGATTCATTGACGTTTGACACCAATCCCAGTCCGGATCGGGCCACGACAATCAACGTGGATGATATGTTTATCACTTCGACGATCACCTGCGGCACGACGCCGACGCCAACCCCGACGCGCACGGCGACTGCCACGGCGACGCGGACCGCGACACGGACGAACACAAGAACCGCGACGCAGAGCGCGACGCCGACAAGAACCGCCTCAAAGTCCGCGACATTCACCGCGTCCACCACGTCCACGCCAACCCGCTCGGCCTCGTCCACCGCAACCCGCACCGGAACGCGCACCCCCAGCCCGACCCCCAGCGCGACACAAACGCCGATCCCCTCGCCAACCCCAACCGCAACGCCTTCCCCAACCCAATCCGCCACCCCCACACCCAACTCCGCGCGAAATTGGGAAATTTACGAGTAAATTGGGATTGTCGGCTACGGAATCGTAATCGAAAACGCGACCCGTCCGCCATCCAGACAGCGCGCTTCCGCCGTTCCGCCGTGGGTGCGGGCGACGGCATCCACGACGTAGAGACCGATCCCCGAACCTTCGACCCCCGAACTGATCGCCGCGCGTTTGAATCGTCCGAATAGTTCCGGCAAGGATTCCGGTTGGAGGCCAGGAGCAAGGTTGACGACTTCAAAACACAAGGCCGGACGACCCGAGAGGTTCTCCCTGCGGATGCAAAGGCAAATCGGTTCCGAAGGATTGCCATATTTGATTGCGTTCTGCAGAAGATTTCCGACAGCGCGAAAGAGCAAGGACTCATCGAAGACCGCGCTTTCCGGCGCGCCCGATAAATCCATGTTCACTTCAAATCCCCGCCGTTGCGCCTCGGTTCCGTAAATCGCCGTCAAGCCTTCGGCGAATTCCCGCAGATGGACCTGTCTTGGATGCGTCGAAAGTTTGCCTGCCTCGGCCCGGCAGGACATCAGGTAATTGTCAATCAACGCCAGCATTTTCTGACCGTTGACCCGAATCGTCTCGGCGAATTCCTCGGCGCGGGGATGAAATTTTCCGGTGTCCTTGTCCTGCATCATCGCGGCAAAACCGATGATGGTGGTGAGCGGAACCTTGATGTCGTGCGTGATCATCGCCGCCGTGTCGTGCTTCAACTGCTCGACTTCGATTTTGTGGAAGGCGCGCTCGACGGCGGACCGTAGCAGGTCGAACTCGAATGGTTTGCGCAGATAATCGAACGCCTGAAAATGCAAGGCTTGGATCGCGGAATCGGTCGAGGCGTAACCGGTAATCACAATGACCAACGTGGAGGGATGCATTTCATGAATCCGGCGGATGACTTCCAATCCGTCCACCTCCTGCATCCGCAGATCGGTGATAACGACCGAGAACCCGCGCTCTTCCAGCGCGCGGATGCCTTCGGCGCCTCCATAAGCGGTGTGAACCTCGTAACCTTGCGCGGCGAGTAAATCCCGAAGCGAATCGGCCATTCGACGTTCGTCATCAACGATTAGGATGTTTTTTTCAATCACGAGAATTCCTTCAACCCGGACCAACCGACGGATTGTTCACGGCTCCTCGCGGGGTCGTCAACGTATTTTTCAAAGTGATACCTTTTGAGCACTTTGTGTGACTTGACCATGCCCTTGGAACGGTCCCGTCTTTTTTCAAAGCAACGGATGGGGATGAAATAGCTTGATAACTCATGGTAATTCAGTCATCTAAGGCTGTTGATTTCACCTTGGCAATTCCGTATGAAGCTTGGCCTGAATTTGGCTCAACCCAACCGCAGGATTAGATTTTACGCTTTAATCCGGGTGATAAGTTTTTTATGCTTGAGAAAAATTTCACGAATTGGTATGGAAGAGGCGGTCGCGGCGGTTTTCACGCCATGAAGTCCACGCTGTTTTCCAGTTCCACCCCCGGCCATGTTCCAACGATTCGTCGTGCCTTCCAAACTTCCTTTGCTTCGTCAATCTGCGCGGTGTTGCTCGCTTCTTGTTCTTTATTTTCGCCGTCCGCTTGGAAATCCGCGAAGGACAAAGAGCCGGAACCCGCCGATCAACTCCTGCTTCGGGCCACGCTGGATAAAAGCGCCTATCGTCCGGGCGAGGCCATCCTGATGCGCGTCTCCCTGACCAACACGACGCCACAATCGCTCAGCATCAAGAAACTCAACGCCAAGTCCCTGACGTTCTGGTTCGGCGACGTGAGGGAAGGACGGCGCTTTGAGCGCAACGCGGTCGTGAGTAAATTGGAAGAGAAATCCATCAACGAAGCTGGAACCGAAGTTGACGAGCTCAAGCCGGGAGAATCGTGGGAGCGTCAATTTCTGCTGACGCGTCTGACGGCGGAGGATGGCGATTACGTCGCGCAGGTCCACATGATTCCGTACGCGGACGCCGACTCCTCGGGAACGAGCAAAATTTTCAGCAACGCGCCCCGGTATCAAGTTTACGGAGATCGTCTGTTCGAGCGGGACAACGGCGGATTGCTTCAACGGAAGGACGCCGTCAAAATCGCTTCGGCGGATCTTCAAGCCGGTTCGCCCCTGTCCGATGCTCTGTTGGTCGAAGATGAGAAGGTTGGGTTTTTGGTCTGGTGGATCAATCTCACTTACAAGAATCCGCAAGGGGAGCAAGTTCAGACAGGCTATCTTGTGGATCCCTATTGGGGAAAAATCCGGTCGCGGGTCAAACCGTTCGATCCGAAGATGAAGGCCGAATCGGATTCCGCCGGACAACGCCCTCCGGCAAGATTGTTCCCCAAGACGAATTTTTCCAATCCCAACGCGGGAGAATCTAAGGAAGGGAAAAGAAATTGATATTCATCGGGGATCCTTTAGCGGTCCCCTTCCAAATCAATCAGCGGAGGTAAATGTCGTGATGTTCAAACGATTAGCGTGGCTTTTGGCCGCGGGGATTCTGATTGCGGGGCCGAGGTTGGCCCGGGCCGACGGGGACGAGGCTCCGGCCGCGAAGGCCGCCGCTCCGGCCAAGGAGAAAGCCCCTGCCAAGGAAAAACACTCCCACGAGGATGAAGGCAAGGGACACAAACATATCCCCTACAGCAAGGAACCCGTGGATGACATTCAAGTGGTTAATGAGCACGCGCATCCCTTGGAGGGAGTTTTCTTTCCGCCGGAATCGCATCATTATCAGGACCTCGACACGGCTCCCAATGAACAACTCAACCGCAACGTGCGGATTCTGCGGACGACGAGCAAGGTTCAATTAAACCGTTACGTTCCCATCGTCGTCACGATGAAGAACGTCAATCCCTATCACGTTGTTCAGTTCTTTCATCGGGCGATTTCGTCCGAAGAAGGGGCGATTTACACCTATGTCAGCGACAAGGGGAACGACGGCTTGATTTTGATGGGCGTTCCCGAATATCAGATTCCCTACATCGAGGATTTGGCGAAGAAACTCGACATGCCCGGATTGACGGACGAGGACGGTACGACCAGGGTGTATCGCCAGTTGAAGCACCGGCGCGCCAACATCGATCCGGTCAATTCCACGCTTGACGATTCAGGATTCCCGAATTCGTTCCTGCCTTATTTGACGGGCAATGGAACAAAGATCATCGTGGACCCGGAACAGAACGCGGTTTACATCGAGGATCCTCCGACCGGCTTGGCCACCTTGGACGCCGATTACGCGACCAAGCTGGATCAGCCGACGCCCGAAGCGGTGATTGACACCAAGTTGTATGAGCTTGACATGAACAACAACGCGCGGTTGGGTTTGGATTACATCGCTTGGAAAAACGGTCCGGGACAAAATCTTTTCGCCTTCGGAGCGTATTACGAGCATGGAGCCGTGAACATTCACAAGGGCACCGGCTTGGGGACCTCCGCCCTCAACGGGTTGGACACCCTTCCCATGCCGAAATCCAACTTCACCAGCCATGGATACAACTTCGCCTACGCCTACGACGTGCCGTCGGCTTACTTTGATTTCCTCGCGGTTCGGGGCAAAGCCAAGGTGCTGAACTCGGCGAAAGTCGCCGCGCTCAACACTCGCTCGGCCACCATCACTGCGGGCGATCAGGTTCTCTATTATCCGGTAGCGACCTCCGATCCTTCGGGCGTTCGGCCCAAGGGCGCTCCGTTCGCGGCCAACAGCGGACGGGCGGTTTTGGGAACGCAAAATTCGGCGACCTCGACCGACGTGCCGATTGGAACCCTCGAAGTCACCACGACCTCGGGCGACACCAGCGTCAAGACGACGACGGCGCTCACGGCGACCTCGACGACGCTTGCGCCGGTTCAAACGGGACTTCAGATCAACCTGACGCCGCTGATTTATGACAATGGATTGGATTTGACCATTGCCGGAAACATCAGCGACTTCAATGGGTTCGACGACACGGGCGCGCCCAAGATCAACAATCGCTCCATCTCCACGAGTCTTCGGCTCAAGGAAGGAAGCGAGACGATCCTTGGCGGGCTGATGCGCGAGAGCAAGGTCAAGGGGAAGAACGCCATGCCGATCTTTGGGAAAATTCCCATTCTCGGCTGGGCCGTCGGCGGCGAAACCACACGGAGCACGAAGTCCGAAGTGGTTCTTGCGGTCAAGGTTGACAAGATCGAACGGTTCGATCCCAAGGCCAAGACCACGATGAGCGCCGAGGACAAAGCCGTGGCCGAAGGTCCGGTCCCCGTTCCCGCCGCGCAGTGGGGCTTCGACATGTTCTGTCTGGACAAAGAGAAGCAACCCTACGCCTTCGAAACGAAGTAACCCCGAGTAACGAAGAAAGATTAAAGGAGCATTGACATGAAATCCAAAAAACACACGCGAATCGCCGGACTGGCGCTACTGAGCGGGCTTTTGGCCTCTCCGTTGGCGTTCGGTCAGGCGCAGTCGCTGATCTCCATTCCTCCGGTCAACGGCGACAACGGGGGACTGATTAACCAGAACAACTCACCGACGGTCTTTGTGGGACCTCAACCCTCGACCGACGAGAGCCACATCAACGACTACACCAATCAGAACGACCAGATGAATCTTGACGCCAACGCGGGCAATGTTCGCGTCCTGCGGACCAGCCAGAAGGCGTTGCTGAACGATTTCGTCACCGCCCTGATTGAGGTAAAGGACGTGGACGTGCGGGAAATCCGCAACGCCATCCGGACCATTTGCGGTTTGGAAGGCGGACGCGCCGAAGTCGTGATCCACTACATCGTGGACAAGGATGGAAAGCCGGTTCCAGACAAGGACGGCAAGCCGCAGATCGAGAAAAAGTTCGTGCAGGTCATCTGCCCGAAGTTTCAACTTCCGTATCTGCAAAAGGCCATTGCCGCCTTGGACAAAGCGTGGGTCGGCGAGGAAAACACCGGATCGGTGACGTTCTACTACAAGGCGAAGAACCGGAACGCGGCGGGCATTGACTTCATTGCTTCGCACTACGCCTCGGAAACCTCGGCCACCGGAGCTTTCACCGTGATTGACACCACCAACAACGCCGTCACGCGGCTGGAGGAAGCCTTCCGCGCGGACAAATACATGGAAGCGGCCAAGCAAATTGACATCCCGGCCAATCAGGTCTCGCTCGACGTCAAGGTCGTGGAACTCAACTCCAACAACGATCTGAAACTCGGCTTGGATTACATCAATTGGAAGAACGGCCCGGGACGCAGTCTTTGGGAGTTCGTCTCCTCCGGATTGCTTCACGCCGAAAGCCGGAACAAGACCCTGACCAGCATCTACGACCCCGTGACCTTCGGGTTTGCGGGATCGTCGGGCGCGGCAGTGTTGAAGGCGGAATTCGAGCAGTCCTATCGCGCCGTGAATTATCTGCTGACCTCCAACTACATTGACTTCCTTCAGGTCAAGGGACAAGCCCGCGTGATGACCCAACAGAGCCTTCGGGTCAAGAGCGCGAACACGGCGACAATTGCGACCAATGACGTCATCGTCGCCACGACCAGTTCGCCGTCCGATCTGGACACCGTCGGCGCCGATACCCATCAAGGCATCTCCGCGACCGACCTTGAAGGAATCCGCGTCTCGAAACCGAGCGAGGAGAGCATCTTCACGGTTCCGGTTCGAGACTATGATCGTCGGCTTCATCATCGTCCCGCCGGTTCGACGGGTCTCTTCCTTGCGGTCACGCCCTTCGTCGGGCTTGAGTCCATGGAATTGGTCCTCAATATCTCCAATGCCGACCTGAACGGCGTGGCTCCCAACGGGCAACCGCTCATCAACAATCGCGAAATTACCACGACGATCCGTTTGATGGACGGCGAGCCTTACGTCATCAGCGGCCTCAAGCGCAAGCACGACATCCGCGAGACGGGCAAGGTTCCCGGCTTGGGTGACATTCCCATCATCGGCTATCTGGCTGGCGGCGAGAACAATATCCAGCGCGAGAATGACGTCGTCATCATCGTGACGCCTCATTTCCAACTGGCTTCGCAGGCGGACATCAAGAATCCGCAGGAAGTCAAGGATTTGGCCGAAGCGGTCGGTGGCGCGCCGAGCAAACTGCCTTCCAACCCCTACGGTTACGATCAATGGTTGCTGGATCCGAACGCGAACTAAGCGGTCGGTTCCCGCATCGGGAAACAAAAAAAACCCGGCATGGCGAAAAGCCGTGCCGGGTTTTTCTTTTGAGTAGCGGCCCTTACATTTCTGGAAGCCTCTTGCTTGATCTGATATTATCTTACGTGGCAGGATGGACCGAGAGCGTGATCCTCCCGCGTATACAATCTTGTGAACCATAAAATGAAATCCGTCTCATCACCGAGAATCGCTTCCCCGATTGAATCCCATCGTGACGATTTGATCCGTCTCTGCCACAAATTCGGCGTCAGCAGAATTGATCTTTTCGGCTCTGCCGCTTGCGAGCGTTTCGACGCGGGAGCGAGCGATTTCGATTTCAGGGTTGAATTTCATCCTCTTGCCGCCGGCCAACATGCGAAAGCCTATTTCGGATTGAAGGAGGAGCTTCAAATGATTTTGGGTCGGCCCACTGATCTCGTCATGTCGCGAGCCGTCACGAATCCATATTTCTTTCAGGCCATTGAGCCGTCGCGTGTCACGCTCCATGAGGATTGAGACCCGCAAACTGCAGGAAGACATACGCGGGTCCGCCGAGCGGATTCTGCGATTCACTTCGGGAAAACAGTTTTCGGATTATCGGACCGACGATCTGTTGCGCTCCGGCGTCGAACGGCAATTCGAGGTAATTGGAGAAGCCCTCAATCGTATCGTTAAACTTGATCCCGTCGCCGCCCAAGGCATCCCTTATTATCGGCGGGTGATTGACTACCGAAATGTTTTGAGCCACGGATACGACGTCGTTGAACATTCGGTCGTGTGAGATATTATCCAAGTCCATCTGCCCGGACTTTTGGAACATGTCGAGGAACTCTTGTCGGAATCGGACTGAGAATTAATTCAGCAGGCCGGAATGCGGATAAGAACGGTCCGATCACTCTCGAAACGGAAATTTAATTGAATCCCTCCCGCGTCATCATCATCGGAGGAGGCGTGGCCGGTTTGGCCGCCGCGCTCCGGCTTGGAGAGAGCGGTCGTTTCGCGCCGCTGATTCTCGAACGAGAAGACCAACCCGGCGGACTTGCGAAGTCGCTCCATTTCAAAGGAGTTTCGACCGACTTGGGACCGCATCGGCTTCACACCGAATTGCCGGAAGTGGAAGCATTGGTTTCGTCGGTGGCCGCTCCTTCGCTCTACAAGGTTCAACGCAGAAGCAGGATTTTTCTTCGTGGGAAGTTTTTGAATTATCCCCCGTCGCCGTTGGAGACGGCGGCGCATTTGGGGGTGTCGCGGGTGGCGCGATTCGGCGCAAGCATGGCATTCGGAGCAATCAAACCGCGATCTTCCGCTCCCGAAACTTACGAATCGCTCATGCGCCGGGCGTTCGGATCGTCGCTCTACGAGTTCATGCTTCGCCCCTACAGCCAAAAAGTTTGGAAGACCGATCCGGCGCAAATCCATCCCGACACGGCGCGGGTGCGGGTTTCGGCGGGGAGTCTGGCCAAGATGATCTCGGGTTTGATCCGGAGAGAGAAGCGGGGGAGCGAGACCGCGCTCCGGGAATTTCGCTACGTCAAAGGGGGAGTCGAAACGCTGGTTCGGCATCTGGTCGAAAATGCGCGGAAGGCCGGGGCAGAATTGCGGATCTCGAATTCCGTGGACGCGATTGAACTCCATCCAGATTCGACGCAACGCCGATTCCGCGCGATGGCGGTCCGGACGTGCACTGACGAACGGCTGGAAACCGATGCCCTGATTTCAACGGTTCCGCTTCCGGTTCTGCTGGGGCAACTGCTTCCCTCTCTGCCGGAGTTGGCGGCGGCGCGCGAGGCCGCGTCGGGATTGACCTATCTCAACATCATTTTCGTTTGCGTGATTGTGAAACGAAAAATCATCTCTGGCGACAACTGGCTCTACTTCCCCGAGCCGGAGTGGATTTTCAACCGCGCTTATGAGTCCAAAAGTTTTGATCCGGAGATGGGACCGGAGGATCGCTCGGTTTTGTGCGTCGAATTAACCTGTCGCCCCGGCGACGCGACGGACCGCGAGACCGACGAAAATCTCGCGCGCGAGGTCATTGCCCAGATGGTGAAGACCGGACTTTTCCACGCCGACGAAGTTGACGAACGGCTTGTATATCGGTTGCGCTACGGCTATCCGCTCTATTCTCTGGATTACCGCGAGCGATTGAATGCGATTTTTGCGGGCTTGCGCTCGATTTCCAATTTGCTAACGGCGGGACGACAGGGACTTTTCAACCACAACAACACCGACCATTCGATCTTCATGGGACTGCGCGCCGCCGACGCCCTTCTTGCCGACGATGGCCGTTCACCCGCCGAGCGGTGGTATGAAACCGTCGAGCAATTCAAACATTTTCGTATCGTGGATTAGGGCGAGATCAAATCGCTCAGGAAATACTGAAACCGCTTCACGAACAGCGGTTCGCTTCCGGGGCCGGGGACGATTACCCCATCCAGAAGGCTGATCAACATTTCCATGTCGGGATCGTCTTTTTTGAGCGGTTCATCGAGGACGGCGATCTTTTTGCTTCCGCGCAATTTGAGAACCACGCCCGCGATTTGGGAATTCTTCGAGCGAATCGGACCTTCGATGGATTCGAGGAGATTCGCCGCCCGCAATTTGGCGGCGACCGATTCGCCGAATGGGGACAGACCTTCTCCCGCCGAGGGAGTCGGCATGACCGATGGCGAAGGATCAGAGCGGATGGCGGTCGGGGTGTTTTTTGCGGTTTGGCCGGCGGAAAATGTTCGCATCATCGTCCGCTCGAACGTCTGGGCCTCGGCCTCCTGCGCGTCATGCATCGCCCGAACGCGGCGCGACATCCAAATCCATCCCGCGATCAAGATCGCGGCCGCCAAGCCTCCGACGAAAAAGGGAAGCAGGCGATAGAAGGGATCCAAAGTTTGGGCGAGCGGATCGGGATGCGGAACGGCGGCGAACATCATGATTGAATTGTAGCCGTTTTGCGGATCGGCTCAAGCGCGCAATTCAATCCTGATACAAGGCGCGCTCGTTGGGTTTGATTTCAATCGGCAAAAGACGGGGATAAAAATCCACTCCCGACAGCCCCGCTCCGCCCGTGATTTCAAAGGGAAAAGGAAGGCGGTTCAATTCCCGAAGACCGCGCTTATTGCGGTCGTTCTCGTCGAGGCAGAATCGAATCCACCTTTGCAATTCGGAGGAATCATCGGACAGAGCGACGGGTTGCTCGATGACCTTATGCTCACCGTTTATTTGAACGCCATACCGGAGTTGAACTTTCGCGGGTTGACTCCCCTCGCTCAGAATGGCAATGCCGTATTGTTCGACTTCGCCGTTCCCGCTTTCGCCGTCAAACCATTCTGTTCTGAGTGAGGTCCCCGGTGGAAGCCGATCACCGAACCAATCACGAAAAGTTTCCCATGAAATACGGATTTCAATTTTGTCGCCGCGGCGTGGATTGCGTTTCATTTGACGTTCGGCCGTTGCGGATAAGCTCGAATCGGGGACAAGCTCCATGACTTTTTTGAGCCATGCTTCCCTCCTCGGATCGTCCGGCGGGAGCAATTCGGCTTGCGACAATATGCGCCGCGCCTCGGCGTTGGTCAGGCTCGCGTCTTTTTTTGCGTCCAGAAGATCGAACCTTTTCAGGAGCGCGCGGGATTGATCAAATCGTCCTTCCCTTTCATAGACGCGCGCGAGCCGCCTCGCCAAATCGGGTGAATCCGGGTGAGACGGCGCAAGGCGAAGAAATTCCGCCGTCGCGTCGAGCGGCTCGTCGGCGGGAGGAGGGGGACTGAAGTAGGCTATTCCGCCGCGATAGGCCGTTTCAAAAACGTAAAAGACACCGACGCCCGAAAGCGCGTTCCACATTTGCGCGAGCCGGGACGAAAGCGTGTAAGCCCGTTCGCGCGTCGTTTCCGGTCCAAGAAAAATGAACCGCGCGAGATCGGCGCGGCGCGACGCATGCGCCCGCGCCAGTCTCAACTCCACGTTGTATTGCGGATTCAGAAGAAGCCCGCGAAGCCAATCCGCCTCGTGTTCATTCGCTTCCGATTCGGCAAGTGTCGAGGCAATGTCGCGCGTGACCTTCACGCGATCCGCATTCTCGCCATTCAAGATGGAAAGCGCGGAGACCAATAACTTTTCTTCGTCGCTCCAATGCTTCTCATTCGCTCCTTTCTCCAAAGCGTCGGTTTTGGAAGACGACGCCGCGCGCAAGAGATCGGGCGCATTAAGAATTACAGGAGGAGCGCGGTCCGGATATCCCACTTGATCCGACGCAACCGATTCGCGCCCGCGTCGCGCGATTTCGCGCTCGGCTTCGAAGCGCGTTGGTTCGGCCTTGCTCCAGTCCGGTTTTCGCCCCAACGCTCCGCGCGCGTAGAAATTCGCCGAATCGGGATCGTCATGTTTCAACGCCCATTGGGCGCGTTCCAGATCCACGGCGGCCAGAGCGTCGTTCACGCGGATTTCCAATTTCGCCATTCGGTCTTGATCCCGACGGTCGCTCCGTCCTTCGCGCTCCTGATCTTGCAACGCTTTGTAAAGTCTCCGCTCGGCAACGGTGACTTGTTTGGGTCCAAAGACCGCAAAGACAGCGTCCACGCCCAGTTGTCCGGCGGCCTGTATGTTTCCCAACAAAACACGTGTCGCGACATAGGCAAGCCGATTGAACCCTCCCGCGTAAAATCCGTAGCGTCGGATGAACTGTGCTTGACGGCTTTGAAATTTCGCGTCCGACGCCAAATCCTGAAGCGCAATCCGACGCAGGGAATCGGGAATGGGAAGGGCCAGCAACGCCCGCAATGATTCCTCATCGGTGCGGCCGTTGCCGTGAATGGACTCCCGAAGGTAAACGCTCCAAGGATCGGCGGCGTTGGTTGGTTCTGCTTGTGAAGAAGTCGCGGATGCAGTCGTGGGCCGATCATCGGTGAGCCAACCGCGAATCAAGGCAAGCCGTTGATCGGTTTCGGCGGCGGAATCTTTCGGAGAGGCAATCAGCACCGCAAAGCAGGATACAAAAAATAACGGAAACGGGAAGATGCTCCGCTTGCGCGGACTCATGGTTTGGATGCCGCAGGGGCCTTGGCTTTGCCGCCGCTCGCGGGTTTAGGTTTGGGAACCGGTGTATTTTCGGCGGGCGGTTCTTCACCCTTCGGTTCTTCGGTGGACGATTCCGCAGGGGCTGTTTCAGTTGCCGGTTTCTTGGCGGGTCGCGGCTTGGCCGAGGACATCGCTTCCGCCGCTTGCTTTTTTCCTTCTTCCTTAACCTTTTCTTCCTCTTGCATGGCCTCTTCGACGGTCAAAACGCGCAGAACCGAAGTCTCAAACAGTTGCGTTCGATACCGCAGATACCACGCCAGCGGATTAGTGTGCGTAAACGGCTCCATCATGATGTCGGGCAGAAGCGGAAGCGAAGCGTAAGCGAATGTTTTGACTTCCTTGGCCGGGAATTGGCTGATGACTTGCTCCTTGAGGTTCTTCACCTGCGCATACGCCTTCCGGTCCAAGAGAGCGTCTTTCACGCTTTGATATGCGGTCCAGCCACCGGGGCCGGCGATCTCTTTGGAGAACGTCGCCGCGCCGTAAAAACTGGAAAGGACAATGTAGTCGCCCCCCTGCGGCGCGCCGAACTCGAAACGCTCAATTTTTCTCCCGCCGCTCCAGTATTGGAGTTTGGCCGAACCAATCTCGGCGTTGTAGGTCTCGTTGCTGAAAATCCGCGCGTCTTCCGGGACATTCGCCTTGACGAATTTTCCCGCTTGCTTGAGGTCAATGAACGGATTGCCCTGATAGAACGCCACGAGCGCGGAAAAAATCAAGGCGTGTCCGAGGGTCGGAATGGCCAAGGCAAAAAAACGTCCGCGATGTTTTTCGCAATGCTTTTCCCAAACCGCCATGCCGTGCCCGGCCAAGATCACGATGAACGGAACCACCGGAAGAAGGTAGCGCGATTGATAGGCGGAAAAAATTGAGTGCATGATGAGAAGTCCCAGCGTCAGGTAACCCGCCGCGATCACGCTTTGCGCGATTCGCTTCGTGGCGAAGTTGACGCGAAACAATCCATAGAGAAAGAAGCCGAAAATTCCGTAGCCGATGAAATAAGGCCCAACCAAGACAAATTGCTCAAAATAATAGAGATAATCCAGCAAGGTTTGACTCAAACTTGAACTCGTTCGCGCGACCATTTGTGAAACGTGTTTGTTCAACGCGCCGACAAGCCAGACCAACGGCACGGCCCAAGGAATGAGGGTCAACAAAGGATGAAATTTTGGAGGGGTGGCGAATTCCGCCTTTGTTTTTCCGAACCGCACGATCACCGCGATTATGAGGGGCAGGAGAAGAATTCCCTGATAGCGAGTCAGCGAAGCCGCGACTCCGGCAAGCGACGCGGCCAACAGCCAGTTCGTTCCCGACTTCGCGTCTCCCTTCGGTTTTTCCTTGGTTTGCTCATAGAGGGCCGGCCAGATTGCCCGTGCCGCGAGAATTAACGACGCGAGCGACGCCATCCAGAGCGCCATGAAGGTTGCGTCGGTCTGGGGTTGCAAACTCCACCGCAAGGGAATCGGGCTGATGGTGTAGAGCAACACGGCCATCATCGCCGCGCGCGCGCCGAAGAGCCGCCGCGCCATCGCCTCCAACGGCAGAACGGTCAAGGACCCCGCGATGATCGAAATCAACCGCGCCGATCCTTCCAAGCCCAACAGTGGAATCCAACCAAGAATATAGGCTAACGCCGTGTAAAGCGGCGGCCAAAACGTGAGGCCATGCTGGAACGCCGTGATTTGCAGAATCGCATCGGTGTAGGCTCCTTGGCTCACCGGGAGCCAAAGAAGACGCCAGACGAAATTCACGCCGACCAGCGCCAAGGCGATTTGAACGGGTTTCAGTTGTCGGGCCAAGAGCGGAATTCCCCCTCAGAAATTGAATCAAAAAAACCGTCAAGAGTTTGCATGGCTCGCTTGGAACTTGCAAGCCGATTAAGGTTTTTTTTCGAGGGGGGACCGCCCCACGGAATTCATGAATTCGGCAAATCCCCGTGCGCCTTAATCCCATCTACCGTCGCCTTGACCTGTCGTCGCGTCGCCCCCCCGCCGCGTCGTCGTGTCTTCTTCGCGTCTTTGTGTTCAATTTTCTCCAATTTCGGCGTATAATCCCAGCCGCGTATGACTTTCCGCAGATTCATCGTCAAGAACGCCTTCCGTAACAAGCGCCGGACCGTGCTAACCATACTCAGTATCGGATTCTCGCTGTTTCTTTTGATCCTCCTTCGCGCCGTCGTCGAGATGTTCTCCAATCCGCCGCAAAGCGACGATTCCCATCTTCGCGTGATCGTCCAGCGGTCCACAACGTTCGTGGACCAGATGCCGATCTCGCATCTGGCCAAGGTCCAAAAAGTCGCCCACGTCAAACAGGCTATTCCATTCCAGATTTATCCCGGCATTTACAAGGACCCGAAAAATTTCTTCGGTTGCGGCGCGGTTGATCCGGCGGGGATGTGGGAGATGTTTCCCGAGATGAAGCTGAGCGAGGCGGCCCGGCAGGCGTTCCTCACCAATCGCCGCGGAGCCATCGTCGGCGATCAACTCATGGCGCGGTTCGGGTGGAAGGTCGGCGAGCGTGTCACCCTTCTCGGCTCGATTTTCCCGGTAGATTTGGACTTCGATGTCGTCGGAACGTATCACTCCGATCTGGCCAATCAGAGCGACAATTTTTGGTTTCGCCTCGATTATCTCAGCGAGGCGCTCGGCAATCCGGGGACTATCGCCATGATTTGGGTCAAGGCCGACTCCGCAGAGGCCATTCCGGGGGTCATTGACGCGATTGACACGATGTTTCACAACAGTCCCGCCGAGACGCGCACGCAAACTGAAAAGTCGTTTGTCCTTGGCTTCCTCTCCATGATGGGAAACATCAGGGTCCTTATGGGATCCATCGCGGCGGTGGTGATTTTCACGATGATCTTGGTCGTGACCGGCACGATGAGCATGACGATCCGCGAGCGCATCCGCGAGGTCGCCATTCTCAAATCCATGGGGTATCCGCGGGGCCTGATTTTCAGCATGATCCTCGGCGAATCGGCGTTTATCGCGTTGATCGGAGCGGTCTTGGGGTGCGGCGGCGGAACGACCCTTCGTCATCTAAACCTGAGCGCCCTGACGGGCGGTTTCATCCGCGAATTTCCCGTTTCCCCTCCGACCTACGCGCTCGCGGTGGTCGTGGGATTGCTTATTGGATTGATTTCAGCTTTGTCCCCCGCGTTTTCGGCCTCACGCATGACGATCACCGAGGCGATTCGGCGGATAAACTAGGGGAGTCAATTGAAGTGTTTCGTGGACGGAGTGGACACGGTGGACGTTGTGGAAAAGAATTGGAGCGGGGAAAACAACGAGTTAAGCGATTTGACTGGCCGAAAGGCCTGCTTCAGTCTCCGCGAGTGATTTTTCGAAAATTCCTAAAGCGGTTTCCGCGTCCCTCCGCGTGATGATGAGCGGGGGAGAAAACCGGATCGCCGATTCGCCGCATCCGAGAAGTAACAATCCTCTGCGGAAACAACCTTGGATGATCGCGTCGCGCTCGGCGACGGCCCATTCGCGCGTCGAACTGTTTTTTATCAATTCGACGCCGATCATCAGTCCTTTTCCGCGCACGTCCCCCATCAGGGGATGACGCTTTTGCATTTCGCGCAGGTGCTCCAAAATCAGATCGCCCATTTTGGTGGCGTTCTCGATCAAGCCCTCCTCCAATAGGGCAATCGTTTCCAGCGCCGCCGCGCAAGAAACCGGATTGCCGCCGAACGTGCTGGCGTGCGAGCCTTTCTCCCAATCCATGATTTCCGCTTTGGCGATCATTGCGCCGAGCGGCAAACCGGAGGCGATTCCCTTGGCGAGACAAATAATGTCCGGCTCAACGCCCCAATGCTCGATGGCGAACATTTTGCCCGTGCGTCCCATGCCCGTTTGAACCTCGTCCACGATGTAGAGGATGCCGTATTTTTCCGCCAACGCCTTGAGTTGGCGGTGGTATTCGGGAGGCGGAACAACGTAACCCCCTTCGCCTTGAATCGGCTCGACGATGATCGCGGCAACTTCATCGGGCGGAACGGTCCTGTGAAAAAGGACGTTCTCAATGTAGCTCACGCATTCGATTTTGCATGACGGATAAGTAAGGTTATAAGGACAGCGATAGCAATAGCCGTAGCCGACGTGCTCGACGTCGGGAACCAGCGGATCGAACAGATGGCGTTGCGTGATCTTGCTGGCGGTGAGCGAAAGCGCGCCCATCGTCCGTCCGTGAAACGCGCCGAAGAAAGCGATCATGTGGGGACGCTTCGTATGATAGCGGGCCAGCTTGAACGCCGCCTCGACCGACTCCGCGCCGGAGTTGGTGAAAAAAACTTTTTTCGGCGAATTGCCCGGAGCGATTTGCGCCAACTTGCGCGCAAGATCGCGCTGACCCGCGTAATAAAAATCGGTTCCCGACATGTGCATTAGCTGAGTCGTCTGGTCTTGAATCGCCTTGACGACGCGCGGATGGCAATGTCCCGTCGCACAAACGGCGATTCCCGCCGTGAAATCCAAAAAGACATTGCCGTCCACGTCCTCGATCACAGCGCCTTCGCCGCGTCGAACCGCGAGCGGATAGTAGCGCGTGTAGGACGGCGACAAATACTGTTCGTCGCTCGCGATCAGTTGGTTGGCTTGTGGCCCCGGCAATTCGGTCCGTAGATCGGGGACTTTGGGATAACTGCGCGGCGGAATGAGATTGTTTGCTTGATTACGGGTTGACATGTTTCTGTCCCGGACTTCATGGCTCTGCCTAATATAATATCACAAAATTCCCGTCCGGTTTGGCGACGGCGGCAACCAAGCCCCAAACCGGCAGTCCCGATTTTCGTCCCGCTTTGACGGTCGGTTTATCGTTGGCGTCGTAGAGTTGCCAACAAAACGGATCGCCGTTGCGTCGGCCTGTTCCCTCGGTCCAGACCATCAATTTTTCTCCCTTGGCGTTGGCGACGACGACCGGATGTTTGCGCGAGGTTCCCGGTTCGGCGGGGGCGATAATGGGCTTGATTCCCTTGCCCGCTGTCTCGACCAATCCGTAATGCACCTCACCCTTTGTTTCCCACGAGGCGAAAATTTTCGAGTCGGATTCGCTCAGGAAGTAACTGCTCATCGGACAAGTTCCCGTTTTCCACTCGTCAATTTTCGCATCGGTGAACGTCGCGCCGTGATCGCGCGAAACGAGCAAGGTGTTGTCCCGATGGACTCCCTCTCCGGCGGCGCGATAGAAGATGTAGAGGTTTCCCTTGGCGTCGGCGAAGGCGCGCAGACCGCAACATCCGCACGCGCCGGTGGGATTGGGATTGGCCTGCTTCTCGGGGGCAAAGGTTCCCCCGTCGTCGGAGGATCGGGCGATATAAACCGCGCGGAAAGCTTCTCCGGCTTGATTCCCCTTGGCGTGCCAGACCGCATAGACATTGCCCTCGGCGTCCGCCGCGATGGACCCGCCGCCATCAAGCCCTCGCGTCGAGGTGGCAAGATTCCGTTCCGGCTCGAACCCCGTTCGCTGATCGTTCATCCGCGCATAAAGGAAGGGATCGGCTCCCTCCGGACCTTTGGTCTGGGCGATGTAAGAACCATTCCAACCGACGTGCAGGCGTCCCCCTTTGCCCAACGCGACCTGCGCGTTGCGCATCGCGCCCGTCGAGGTCGCGCTACCATCCTGACTGTTGACGCGAATGGGATCGGAAAATTTCGCTTCTCCCGGTTTCATCCGAACGTAAAAGAGATCGCCCTTATCGGTCTCCCCTTTGAAGTAAACCAAATGAATCGTTCCGTCCGCTTCGGCGACGGCTTGCGGTTGAATGCCTTCGTTTGGCGTTCGCAGGATCGTTATTTCGGTGGTGGTCGCCGTTCCCGTCTTGGCGATGGTCGGTTCCGGAGGAGGGGGAATTTTCATGGTAAATTTCGCGTTGTATTCCTGATTTCCCAATGCGATCCGAAGGGAACCGATTTCAAGAGCGTCCCGATCCTGTTTGATTTCGATGCGGAATTTTACTGCAGGAGCGTCAATTTTCGCCGTTGTTAGCGGAATTTCAGGAACGCCCTTCATGACGGCTTCCACTTTTGAGGCGCTCCAATCGGCGAAGATCAAAGTTGGCGCATCGCCACTCCTGTTTAGCCAAAGTGTGTAGCCCCCCGCCTTGATGCTCTGTCCGCCGAAATGCAAATCCACTTCAGTCCTTAAGGTGGCGGTTTCATCCGCGCCCAACGGCGCAACCGAATGTTCCCATGCTTTCGGCGGGTTTCTCCGAGGTTGTCCATATTCGACGAAAACAATTTCTCCCTCGGCGCTCATCTTTGCCAAAGTTCGCCCCTTGCGAACGCCCTCGACCGGACTTTGGACTTGCCCGCGCGCGACGTCGAGTTGGCCGGTAATGAACCCTCCGTGTCTTTCCAAGTCCAGCGAGCTGACCATCTTAGTCCCCACCAAATCCATCGTGTAATTCAGATTGAGTCCGTTCGCGGTTTTCTTGATTTGTGTGACGGTGGAACTTCCCCACGGCACGGGGCGCGTCAATTTCGCAATGGCTTTACCGTCCACGTCGCTGATCGCGCATTGAACCTCCGTCTGTCCCCCCATCGAGCTTTCCCAACGGAGGACCCACTCCCCAAGAAATTGTTTGGCATCGGAGGCCGGAAGAGTCGGAGCGCCGACGCTCTTCATCAGAATTTCCTGAATATCTTTTTTCAGCGTCGCCTCGCTTGGGCTTCCCGCTTTCGCGCCGCGGAACCCATCCTTGGTTGTCGAGGTGACGAACGGAAAATCCCCCTTGAAAATGTCTCCCTCGACGCGAATGGAAATGCGGAACGGCATCGGCTTATTGAACATTTCGAGCCTGAAGTTAAAGACGTGATTCGGCCCCTCGACTGCAATGTTATTGAGTTTGGCTTCCCCGATCTCGGTCGAGATGGTTCCGGTGAGATGGTCGCCGGTTTGCTCCACCTTGAGCGTCGCGTATTGCGGATCGCCCGGAAAACCGATGATGGCCGTCGTCCAAGTCCCGATCAAGGCGTTCAAGTCGGCTTGGGATTCCGCGGACAAATCTTCCGCGGCAAAGACAATGATGGGAAGAAGAACGGCGAATCTTAATTTCGGAAGGAGTCGGATTAAGTAGAAAAGCATGACGTTAGCTCCGGTTGATGCATGTTCTGCTTAAGGATGCTACCGCCTCGCGCTCGGTTTAGCCAAGCGAAGTTTGGTTTGGAGGATCATGCCGCAAAGCGCAAAAAGGACGATTGAAAGCATTGATTTTGCGCCGCTCCCGCTTCACAATCAGAGGGTTGCCGATATGGGAATTAGAACTGATCCGCTGAACAAGGGAGAGCATTGCCGATGACGAAGGAAACGAACCCGCACGAACGCCACGCCGACGAGAAATCCAAAGAGAGTGTCTCTCGCCGGGATTTCATGATCAAGGCGGCGACAATGACCGGCGGCCTGATTTTGGGGGCCGGTTGCGCGACGCCGCACGAGGCGGGAAGCGTCGCCTCGCAAGGAGCGACCACCGCGCCGGGAGCCGTCGCGCCGATTCCGTTTTCGGCGGAGAAACCGCTCCGCGTCGCGCTCATCGGGACCGGCGGTCGGATGAACGGTGCGCTTCTGCCTGTGTTTCTGAAGGACCCTACCGTCGAGATCCTCGCCTGCGTGGACAGCAATCCCAAACATTTGAACAGCACGCTCGACAGAATTGAAAGAGAACGAGGAAAGCGTCCCCAAGGTTACACCAAAGACACGGATTTCAAAGAAGTTCTCCACCGCGACGACGTGCAGGCGGCGTTCAGCGCTTGCCCGTGCGATCTTCACGCGACGATTTACATCGAGGCGATGACGGCGGGCAAACCGATCTACGGCGAAAAGCCCGCCGCGATCACGTTGGCCGAAACCAAGATGCTCAAGGAAGCGTGGCTCAAATCCAAGAGCATCGTGCAGATCGGATTTCAGCGGCGAGTAAGCAACCGCTATATTGACGGAATCAAGATGCTCCGCGACGGGGAGATCGGCGAGATGTGGGAAGGTCACGCCGCGTGGAACAACAACTCCAACGTCCAACATCCGCTCGGAAGCGATCCGGATAAAATTTGGCTCAGCCAACGGGCGAGATCGGGCGATTGGATGCTCGAACAGGCTTGCCACACTTGGGATGTGCTGGGTTGGGTCGCGGGAGACTTGCCCAAACGCGCCTGCGGAGCCGGACGACGCGACGTGTTCAAGTCGGTCCAGCCGGAGCGCGACGTCACCGATTATTATATCGCCACGCTCGAGTACCCGAACGGCCTCCTCGTCAACTACAATCATACGTGGTTCGCGCCGAACCGGGACAACGGGACGATCAGCGGCGTCTATGAACGGATCGCCGGACTCAAGGGAGCGATTGATTTGGGCAACGGAAGGATTTCCTACACCGACGGATCGAAGGAACCCAAACTGCTTCACCCCGGCGAGCCGGAGATGAGTTCCGGATCGGTTAAGCATTTTCTCGAATGTGTGCGCGAGGGACGCCAACCGAACAGCAGTATCGGCAACGGCATCAACGCGTCACTAACCGGCCTGCTCGTCCGCAAGGCCGTGGACGAGCGGCGTCCGGTGACCATGGACGAAATTCTTCACGGCTGATTGCGTCGCTTTGGCCTCGGATTCTTCATTCAAACTTCTGGTCACGGTTGACCGCGATTGCAGGAAAGTTTTTGCGGTGGATCGGGGAGGGTCCGCCTGCGATGTCGTGGCCGAGATCGAGCAACGGCTCGACTCGCCTCTGGAAATCTCGCTCAGCGCCGACGCGCGCGCGTGGAATCGAGGACTGAAAACGATCCGACAAACGAAAACCGGTTTTGTTCTTTGCGACATATTCGGAATTTACGATTTGGATTCGGAGTTGAAGATTCGTGGATACCTTTCCATTCCACAATTCACGGACATCCACAGCGCATTTCCTTGCGGCGACCGACTGCTGACAAGCAACACGGGCGTGGACCAGACCGTCTGGGTGGATTGGGAGGGGCGGATCGCGGATTCGATTGATCTGCACCGATGGTTCCCCGCGACGCCGTGGATGGCGCAGGATTTGGCGGCGATGAAGGGGAGATGGAAGGGGGATTTGAGGCGAATGCCGCTGGATTGGGCGCGGGAAAGTTGTCACGTCAACTGGGCGGAAGAGACGCCGCTGGGAACGATGATCTCGTGCTTCATTCAAGGAGAAATTTTATTTTTCCGAGATGGGAAACCGGTCCGGCGCGTCCGGGCGCGAGCCAAATGCCACGCGCCGCGCTATCTCGCGGAAACGCAAACAATCCTTTATTCCGCTTCGGAAGAGAACCGAATCGTCGAGATTGACTTGAACGGAAATGAAATTTGGACGATGGAAGGTTTTCAATTTCCCAAGTTCGCCGATCTGCTTTCCGACGGCAATTTGATCGTGGCGGACACGGGGAATCGGCGAATCGTCGAGGCCGACCGCGCGTCGCGGCGCGTTCTCTGGCAATGCGCCGTTCCGGGAACGCCTTACATGGTGGAGCCGTGGTTGGGAAAATAAGAGGAAGATCCACCACAGAGACACAGAGAGGTAACCGAACGGATTAAACGTGTTTGGGAAAACAAAAGTCACCGAAGGAAATCAATCACCCACGAATTCCAGTATGAGTCCACTTTCATATTTCATGCACGCCAACCGCATGTTCATGACCTCTCTGTGCCTCTGTGGTGAATTTTCAAAGCTCGCCAAGAGCCATTACGGAGACAGCGAGAGATGAACGCCGACTTGATTTCTTCTCCTTTGGATTTTGTAAGGCGCTTTCTCAGTCACGAACTCAAGGCGCATCCCTCCGCCGCCATTTGGCCCGTCGCCTCCGAGGATATACCGGACGAGACCCTATTGTTCCGAATCGCTTGGCTCGGTTTGGAGTGGGGCATTCTCGACGCCGAAAATCTGCGTCGGAATCTGGATGATCTGCATCGGCATTGGGGACAGACACGGCGCCAATTTCGCAACGCGCTGGCGTTTGTCGTCCCGGATCGCAACGGGACCAAACGCGCGCTTGATCTGGCGGAGATAATTCTCTCGGGGACGAACGAACGCAAATTCCGCGCGTTCCTTCAACCGGGACTGCTGAAAGACAAAATCGCGGAAATTCGCGCCGTCGTTTTTTCAATTTATAGAACAATCCACCTGCCTCGACACGGGCAGGAATATCTTGGCGAAACGCAATTTGACGTTCTTCCGTTCGCTCTCGATCCTCATTCGGAGAAAGATTTGCTTGAGGCCGCAATGAGAACGCTGGAGCCTCACTTTCGCTCCGAAATCGCGCCTAGCGAACTCAAATCCATTTTGGGTCTCGGCGAGGTTGATTGCGCCGGGGTTCGCCGGTTACTTTTTCCGATGTCCGACGCGGCGAGGTGGTTTTTTTGCTTCTTGAATCTCCCGCGATTCCGCGATGTCCAACCGATTCTCCAGTCCATCCGTCAAGGAATTCGCGCGGGGGAATTCGGTCTTCTGCGAAGTTCGGAGTTGCTTCGGCTCGATGAACTTGAATCGGAATTAAGAGCCAAAGTTCTTCGCAACGTGGATTTGCCGCTTTCCGATCTCTCCCTCGAATCAGGCTCCTATTTGGTCTGGTCAGGCGCGTTGGATTGACGGCCTTTGGGCGTGTTTCAGTTTTGGAATCAGCCGCATTTGAAGCAGCCGAGCCGCGACCGTGAGGGAGCGTCCAAATGCAAATGGAATACGCGTTGTGCGCTCCCTTACGGTCGCGACTCGGATCATACTCCAATCGCTGAAATACGCGCGGCCTTTGCGTTCTTCGTGTCTTCTTTGTGTCTTTGTGTTTAATCTTGAGACCGCATGATTCTCCTCGAAGGCATCGCCCGATCCGGCACGAGTCTCCTCGGCCGCTTGATGGAACTTCTTCTCCGCGACGAAGGCTACGCCTATTACTACGAGCCGTTTCATCATCCGACGCCCGCCGGGATTTTCCCCGATTGGAAATCCATGATCGGGAAAGTTCTCGCGCCGGGCGATTCGGCTCCGGACTTTTCAGATTATCTGCGGTCGAAACTGAACTCTGCCCGAGCGAAAATCTTTTGGAAGGAAATTCGCCTTCCGCTGAAACAAGACTGGCTCCTCCGTGAATTTCCCGCTTTGCGAATCGTCCATCTCACCCGCGACATTTTGGGAGTTTGGAGTTCCCATCGCCGACTCGCCGCGCCCGACTGGATGACCCAACACCGGGACATTTGGGTTGATTGCGCCCGATCATGGAGCGGACAGATGGAAACTTTGAAACGGAAGCAAGTTCCTCATCTGGATTTGCTGAAAACCTTGGAGGGGCGAACCGAAATCGAATCTTACGCTATCCTCTGGACTTTGAGCGAGTCGTTCGCGTGGCACTTGGACAACAAGCGGATCCTCTGCGTGGAATACGAGGACTTATGTTTGTTCCCGTTGGAAACCATGAGGAGAATCGCAAAATTCCTTGGCGTTCCGTTTGGAGAACGACTCCAACACGATACGCTCCGCCATCTCGCCGAATCGGAAAAGGAGTTTGATCCGTCCGGTCCGGGAACGGGGCGCTCCGCCAAGGAAATGGCGGAAATTTGGAGGGAGCGTTTGACGAAGGAAGAGATTCATGCGATTGCCGGAATTGCGGGGGGAGTCCGGAGCGAGTTGGGTTATCCGACTGTTTGACGTAATTTTATTTCACCGCCAAGTCACCAAGACACCAAGAACTTTCCCCTTCTTCTTTGTGCCTTGGTGTCTTGGTGGTGAAAATATCTTCTAAACCGAAAACCGAATTTCTATCACGTCGCCGTCTTGGACGACGTGGGTTTTGCCTTCGAGCCGGAGAAGCCCCTCCTTCTTGACCTGCGCCATCGAGCCGCAACGAAGCAAATCCTCGCACGAAACAACCTCGGCGCGAATGAAGCCGCGCGCCAAATCGCTGTGGATCGCGCCTGCGGCGTCGAGTGCGGTCTGGCCCCGGCGGATCGTCCATGCGTGCGCCTCGGTCGGTCCGGCGGTGAAAAAAGACATCAGCCCGAGAATTTCGTAGGAAATCTGAATCACACGGTCGGCGGCGGGACGCTCGATGCCGAACGAAGCGAGAAATTCCTTCCGCTCGGCGGGGTCTTCGATCGCGGCGATTTCCATTTCGCTCTTGGCGCAAAGCGCGACGACGGCGGTTTGCGGCGCGAGTCCCTTGGCTTTGATTTTCTCCTCCCGTGTCGACGCCCCGCTCAATTCGTTTTCGTCGAGATTGACGACGAGCAAAAGAGGTTTGATCGTGATGAGTTGGAAGGCGCGAAGCGCTTTGGCTTCGTCGGCGTCCAAGTCAACGCTTCGGACCGTTTTTTCATTTTCGAGCGCGATTTTGCATTTCTTGAGCGCGGATTGCTCGCGGTCCATCGTCTTGCGCTGGTCGCCGGTGATTTTGGCGATGGTTTTTTCGATCCGCTCCAACCGCGTTTCGACGCGCAGAAGATCGGACAGGATTAACTCGGATTGGATCGCGTCGGCGTCGGCCTCGATTCGCGGGGCGAGTCCCCCTTCTTCGAAACCGCGAATGACCGCCACGAGCGCGTCGCAGTTGGCGACGGCGCGGAGAAGCACCTCGCTCAGCGCGTCGCCGCTTTCTCCCTCGCGCGCGGCGATGCCCGCCACGTCAATGTATTTGATCGCCGCGTGGACGATCTTGGGGGATTTGAAAAGGTCGGCGAGGCGGTCCAGCCGCGGATCGGGAACCTTGACGACGGCGACGTTGGGCTGGGCTTCCTGAGCCGTGTAGCCGCCGGTCTGCGCCTTGGCGCCGGTGAGGGCGTTGAAGAGCGTCGTCTTGCCGCTCCGCTCGAAACCGATGATGCCGACTTCCAAATTTTTGCAACTTTCCGTTGGGTTTTATTCAAAGATATCCGCGTGGGAACCAGTCCGTTCGAGAACCAGATTGACAACTGTCATTGAGTCAATGAGAACCCAATTCGGCTCGATGTGACAATCCCGCGATCCCTTGAATTCTCCGCCCAATGGATGATCGCGGTGCCTCGCATCGAGCGGTTCCCCTTGCGCCAATCGGCGAACAATGACTTTTAGCTTTTCCAAATCCTTGCCCCTCCTTCTCATTCTCTTCACGTCCTTCAAAAACTGGCGAGTCTGGAAAAGAGTCTTCATTCATCCCAACTGGCGAACATTTCCTCCAACGTGTCAAACCGCCTTAAATCCTTTCCCTTTTTGCTTTTTCCGAGGGTTTCGCGGGTGCGTTGGTTCGGGACAAGCACGGGGAATGGGAGACCTTGGCGCAGGCAGATTTGGCGGTAGAAGAGCCGAATCGCCTCGGTCGGGGTCAAGTCGAGTTTGTGGAGGACGCCCTCGGCCTTCTTCTTGACTCGCGGTTCAATACGGGCATGAACGACGGCGGATTTCATGATGATGAACGTATCACGCCTGCAACACGCATTCAAGCCAAGTTCTTGCAGGGAAGCCCGGCATGATAATCCTGAAGCGCCTTGACGGTGATCGGTTTGATTTTGATTTGCCCAATGGCTTCGACGGCGGCCCGGGCGGCGGCGACGGTCGTCGCCAGCGCGACGGAATGCGTGACCGCGTGGCGGCGGATCGGCCGCTCGTCGAATTTGGATTCCTCGCCGGTGAAGGTACTGACAACCATGGCAATCTCGCCGTTGATGATCATGTCGGCGACGTTGGGACGGCCCTCATTGATCTTGAAAATCCGCTCGTTCGGAATTCCCTGCGCGCGGAGGAAATCGGACGTGCCGCCGGTGGCGACGATCTGAAATCCCAACTCGTGGAGTTTGCGCGCGACCGGCTCGAAGAGGGGTTTGTCCTCGTCGTTGACGCTGATGAACACCTTGCCCGACGTGGGGAGCGCGACGCCCGCCGCCGCTTGGCTCTTGGCGAACGCCATGCCGTAATCTTCGTCAATGCCCATGACCTCGCCGGTCGAGCGCATCTCCGGACCAAGCGCGATCGTGCAACCCGCGAATTTTTGGAACGGCAGGACGGCTTCTTTAACGGCGTAGAAATTGATTTTTGGCTCTTGCACGAAGCCGAGTTCCGTCAGCTTTTTGCCGACCATGATTTTCGCCGCGAGTTGCGCGACGGGGACGCCGATGGCCTTGCTGACGTAGGGAACCGTGCGCGAGGCGCGCGGGTTGACCTCCAGCACGTAAACTTCCTCGTCCTTGACGGCGTATTGGACGTTCATCAATCCCTTGACGTTGAGCGCGAGGCCCAACTGGCACGTATAGCGGCGGATTTTTTCGAGCACGACGTCCGAAAGGGTCCGCGTGGGAATCATGCAAGCCGAATCGCCTGAATGAATTCCCGCTTCCTCGATGTGCTCCATGATCGCGGCGATGGTGACGTTCTCTCCGTCGCCGAGCGCGTCCACGTCCACCTCGACGGCGCGCTCCAAGAAGCGGTCCACCAAAATCGGATGCCCGTCGGCGGCTTGAATTGCCGCTTCGGTAAATTTTTCCAGTTGCTCCTCGTTCCAAACGATTTCCATCGCCCTGCCGCCGAGGACATAAGAGGGGCGCACGAGAACGGGAAATCCCATTCGATGCGCAATGGTTCTGACCTCTTCCAACGTGAGTCCCGATCCATTTTCGGGTTGGGGAATCCCGAGTTTTTCAAGCATCGCGCCGAATCGCCGGCGGTCTTCGGCCAAGTCAATGGACTCGGGCGAAGTGCCGATGATCGGCACGCCTTCGGCTTCCAAACCCTTGGCGAGATTGAGCGGCGTCTGTCCGCCAAATTGCACGATGACCCCGTCGGGCTTTTCCACGTCGCAAATTGCGACGACGTCCTCGACGGTCAACGGCTCGAAGTAGAGTTTGTCCGACGTGTCGTAATCGGTCGAGACCGTTTCCGGATTGGAGTTGACCATGATCGTTTCGTAGCCTTCGGCCTTGAGGGCGAAGACCGCCTGCACGCAACAATAATCGAATTCGATCCCTTGGCCGATCCGGTTCGGGCCGCCGCCGAGAATCATGATTTTTTTCTTGGGCGTTCGGCGCGATTCGTTGGTCGTTTCGTAGGTGGAATAAAAGTAAGGGGTCATCGCCTCGAACTCCCCCGCGCAAGTGTCCACCGATTTGAAAACGGGAACGATTCCGAGGCTCTTGCGCCATTTCCGCACTTGGGCTTCCGTCACGCGCGCGTCGGATTTCGGATCGCGGCTTTGCGCGGCGCGGGTGAGGATGTGCGCGATTTGCTTGTCGGAGAATCCGAATTGCTTGGCGCGGAAAAGAAGTTCGTTCCGCGCGGATGAAACGGGCGCGCTTGATTTTGAGGCCGGCATGATTTGGATCGTCATGAAATCCCTTGAGCCATTCCCGCTTCCTGCAAGGAAGCGGTATGGATAAATTCGTAAGACTTTAAGCGAGAGCAGGGACAAGAGCAAGGGTAAGAAAGGAAGCGATAGCGAGTCTTAAACACCGAGACAACGAGCGCCCACGCTTCCCGGGTTGCGGAGGAGAGAAAGCCAAGAGTATGATCAACGGCAAATGGTCATGGGCAAACTGAATTCTCCCAAACGAAACCTGAATGTCCGCAGACGCGAGACTGGTCGGAAGGCCACGGCAACTGGCGGACGACTTAGCTTGAAGCTACGTTTGATTGTGGATGGAGTTCGCGCCATCGGTCCGGGGAAGGCCGATCTTTTGGAAGGAATCCAATGCGAGGGTTCAATCATGGATGCCGCCCGCAAGATGAAGATGTCTTACCGCCGGGCATGGGGGCTGGTGCGGGAGATGAACAAATGCTTTTCCGCCCCGCTTGTGGAAGCTCGGGTCGGAGGCGCCTCCGGCGGAAAAGCCCGGCTCAGTCCGCTGGGCATCGAAGTTTTGCGTTACTATCGCTCGGCCGAAGTTTCCGCCACCAAGGCCGCCGAGCCGGGAATCTCGGCGCTCCGCCAGAAACTCCGCGGGTAGTTTTCAATTTACCGTTGACCCCCGCGCCAAGATCTCGTTATGTTTATCCATGCATAACGAGTCCGGCGGCAGAACCACGCGGGGCATTAGGCCGACGCCAATTTTCTTGTTTTTCCTTATCGGGGCGGTCGCGTTTGCCCAAAATTCGAACGGCACCAACCTATTGCCGCCTGCGTTGATTGTCTCCGGCGATCTGCCGACCACCGGAGTCTTGTCTCTTGAGCAGATTCAATCGCTCGCATCCATCGAAGTTGAATGGAGTCATGACAATGAAACCCACCGGGTGATTGGAATTCCATTGGAGAGAATTCTCACGCGATTCGGTTTCGATTCCGGCCCGCACGGCCGCGAGCTTCAAAACAACGCCGAGCGGCGTAGCGGCTGGCGGAAGGTGATCGTGGCATCGGCGCCGGATGGATTCCAAGCCGTGTTCACCTGCGCCGAAGTGTTCGGGGAAATCGGCCCCTCCAAGGTCTTGATAGTCTGGCGGGTGGACGGGAAACCGCTTCCCCCGGACTCCGGTCCTTTGCGGCTAATCGCGCTGTCGGACATGAAGGGATCGAGATCCATCCGCCAGCTCCGTCGTCTTGAGATCGTGGATATGCGAAGAATTGTCCCTCCGATGGTTGGGGAATTGCGTCGTGCATCCCCCTAAAAACGCCGCCTTTTCCCTGATTGAATTGCTCGTCGTGGTCGGAGTCGTCGCCGTTTTGGCGGCCATTGCGGTGCCCAATATGCTCGAGGCCCAAGTCCGCGCCAAAATATCGCGAGCCAAAGCGGATATGCGAGCCTTGGCGGTCGCCATTGAGAGCTACGGAGTCGATCATGGGGACTATCCGATTGCTTGGGGGCTACAGGTTGAAGGGCGGGACTCGCTCCAGTCGCTTTCAACTCCCGTTGCTTATATGGCATCGGGGGACGTGGAGGACCCCTTCGCAAAGAGCAACCGTTCCCGTTACGAATCGGTCCTCCTGTATGAGGATGTCAACGACGAGGGGCGCATGATCGAATCTCCACCTCAATCCAAATACAGCGCGCCTCCCGATGGCGCGCCGATCAAATGGTGGTGGATCGCCAGCCGCGGACCGGATCAAGGATTCGGCTTCGGCGCCCCTGTTCAGGATCCCGAGGGGAATCTGTGGAAGAAATTTTACAAATGCGACCTCGACCCGGGAGCTTGGCTGACGGTCGTCTATGATCCAACGAATGGAAGCGTGAGTTTGGGCAATATCTATCGCGCGGGCGGGGCGGTTCGAGGTTTCGCCGGGCAGACCATGCGGTGATCTCGATCAAGTTAATGAAGGAAAAATGAGAGCCAATGAAATTGAAGAAATTAACCCCAACTTTGTTCATCGTCAGTCTCGCGTTTTTGGCGCGCCCCTTTGCCGCAACCTTCAGCGGAACGGCCGAAACGGACGACGCGACGGTTTTTTCCGATCAACCGACGGGCAATGCGGGGGCGGCAACCGAATGTCGCTCCGGGCGTAACGGCACGGGTGCGTATCGAAGATTTCTAATCTGGTTTGATCTTTCCACCATTCCAGCAAATGCAACGGTCAGTTCCGCCTCGCTCGACCTTACGCTGACCTCCGCGCCAGTGGGCGGTCCCGCTTCGACCAATCAAAAGCTCTGCCTGTTGACCAACTCATGGGTGGAAGGCACGGGGACCGACCTCAATGGCTTGAATGTCGTCACCGGAGCAGTCTCTTGGAATTCACGCATGGAAGGATCGGTCACTTGGACTTCGGCGGGAGGCGATTTCATTACAACCCCGACGGCAACGCTGAGCGTCACCAAATCAATCGGCGGCGTCTATACATGGTCGGGCGCGGGGGTCGCGAACGACGTTCAATCTTGGATAGCAACCGGCGGGACAAATAATTTCGGATGGATTCTCATTGGCGATGAGGCCGTCTCCCAAAGTATTCGCGGATACGCAACATCCGAGGCGACCTCCGGAGTGCCTGTGTTAACAGTCACTTACACGACACCGACGGCTACTCCCACCCCCTCTCCAACCCGATCTCCTACTCCTTCGCCAACGGCAACCATCACTCCTACTCCTACCGACACCCCGACTTCCACTCCTTCCCCCACAGGAACCCCCACGGCAACCATCACCGATACCACAACACCGACTCCCTCGATGACCCCAACCCCTTCACCCACCGATACGCCGACTCCCACCCACAATTCCACGCGAAATTGGGATTTGTATGAATAATTTGTTCGTCCTTGCTTGCCGTCTGCCGCGCCTAGCGCTAGAATTCCAATTCGTTGGAATGAAAGCCAGATGGTGCGCTCGGATGAAAACAACGGCGTGGACGTGGTGATTGACGACCGCGAACGCGCGGCAAAATTGGATCAAGCCGTTGCGGAAATATCCGGCGTCGCGCCCCGCGTCGAACGATTGACCGTCGGCGACGTGTTGGTCGGCAGGCGGTTTTTGATCGAACGCAAGGCTACCGCCGATTTTATCGCTTCCATTCTCGACGAGCGGCTCTTCAACCAAATGGCGCAATTGGCGTCGCAACCCTTCGAGCCGATTCTGATTTTGGAGGGGGAATTCGATCCGAATTCCGGTTCGGGAATTTCAGCGCGCGCGTTGCGCGGGGCAATGTTGAGCGTGAGTCTCGATTGGGGCGTTCCGATTTTGCGCGCGCGGTCGGTCCGGGAAACGGCCCAGTGGATTCAGGCGTTGATTGGCCGGATTCAAAAATCCGTAGGTTCCCCCGATTGGCGGAACGTCTCGCCGACCGGACAAAGAACACCCCGCCGCCAAGTTCCCGCCCGTCCCCGCAGAAAATCCGTTTCGCCCGAATCGCGCCGACGCAAGCAAGAGATCGAATTGCTCCGCCAACTCCCCGGCGTCGGAACGCTCCGCGCCGAGACGCTCCTGCAAAAATTCGGAAATCTCCCCGGCGTCATCCGCGCCTCGATTTTCGATCTGGCCGAGACCGACGGAATCGGCAACCGCCTTGCGGAACAAATTTTCACGGCCTTGCACGACGAACCACCGGGCAGAGATAAGCTAAGCGAGAAATCGAGAGGCTGACTCAGCTTCAAGGGGTTTTCCTAAGAATGAAATATGATCTTATTGTATCAATCCCGCTCTTGCTTGCGTGTGGACTTGCCTGTCACAACGAGAATAAACCAATCGTCAGACAGACGAGCGGACATATGAAGCCGCCTCAACCTGTCTCGGAAAACGAACCTCAAGATGTTTCGGATAGTGAAAAGGATTGGGCCATCGCCATCGCAAAAGCCGAAGTCAAAAAAAAGGGGGGAAGCCAAAATAGATGAATCCTCGATTTCGGTCTGGTTCGACGATGAACATTACTGGGTGGGGTTAATTTTCTTGCCTCCGAGGCCGGGCGGACACGCGACTGTTAAGATCTCGAAGGAAGGAAAAATAATCCAATGGCACGGTGGCGCGTGACCCCCAGTAAGCATCTGCTTAACGGCTCATAATAAAAACCACCAACGCAATGACCAGCGTCAGGGCGAGAAACTTGATCCACCTGCGGAACGTTTCCTTAACAATGACCGCCGGACGGCGGTTTTCGTTCACGCTGATGGAGAGACAAATCGCGCCAGAAAGATAAATCATCGAACTGAAATAGAGGATTCCGAGAGGGGTCATGTTTTGCTTTTCCCTTCCTCGGCGTCCTCGGATTCCTCCAACGCTTGCTCCTGCGCCAGAAAACGGAGATGCGGTTTGACGAGGCGGTCGTAAAAATTGCCGATGGCGAAATAATTCAGCGCGCCGGCGACGATCAGATAATAACTTCCCAATTCATAATAAGGATGCTGGGGAATGCCGCCGAGCCGTCCGAGTCCCCTGAACATCGCGGGCCAATGACCGGCGGCGAAACTAATCAGCGCCGGAAGCCCGCTCCCCAGTTGAACGATGAACGTGAAATTGTTGATGAGGTTGAATTCCTCGTCGTGAATGGACCAGCTCGGCCACGCCACCGCGCTATGGAGCGAGATGCCGATCCCGAACGTCACGGCGACGAGAAAAAAATGCGTCAAGCCGCGGGTCCGACGGCCGCAAAGAATAAACCCTCCGCCGGGGATCAACCATCCGATGAGCAATCCCAACCAGCCCAGAAGCGGCGGAACCGGAGTGCGTGGGGTGGGTTCGTTCATTCTTCGGTGAGTTGCAGGACGACGCTCAGCGTCTCCCCCTCCGGCGCCGTGCCATAGGTCGCCTTCCTGACGGTCATATTCGGGTTGTTGGCGTTCTCTCTGGAATTTTGGTAGGAGGCAATCGCCTCCAGCTTCGCTCCCGCCGGAAGCGAAATCGGTTCGGCAGGGGCGTAGAGAGTTTGCAGGTCGTAGCTGTAGCCGTCAATTTTCAACAGTTTTTCATCCTTGCCGTCGAGCTGGTGGGCAATCAGTTCCAGCTTGGTTCCGAGATAATGCATTTGGGGAAGGATGGAGTAAATTTTAACGCCCTTGTCCAATTTCAATTCCGCCGTCACGTTTTGTTCCATCGCCTCGGCGGGAATTTCAGGTTTCAGATTCTGAACGGTCTTGGTTATCAGTTCTTTCGGTGGCGCGCCTTTGGCGAAATGAAGGGCGACCTTGGATCGGTCCTTCATTTCGGCTCCGTTCGTCTTGTAGTGGTTGATCAGAGCGAGTTTCGATCCCTTCGGAATCAGTATGCCCGTTCCGCCGGGAAACTTCTCGATCAAACTCATCCCTCTGTTCCAGAAGGCGACGCCCGGCTTGCCCATTTCGGCTTGGATCAAGTCGAAGCAAGATTCCAACTTGGATTTTTCCATGCTTGCCGGAACGATGGAAAGAGACATTTGCTGAACGGCGTCAATTTCTCCCGGACGAAGTTCGATTCCTTCGACCCAAGTGTCGGCGGTAAAGCCGGGATCAAGCAAACCGAGATTGTAGAGGTCCCCGCCTTGCGACGGGATGGAGAATTCCTCCGTCGCGATTTCCTTGTCCGGTTTGCCCAGCGTCCAAGGCTTGGAATAATCCATTGGCGCGGGCGCGTCTTTGGCGTCTCCTTCCGTGGCTTTGGTTTCGACCCAAGAACTGATCGTCTTAATTTCGGCTTCGGTCAGTCGTCCCCCGTTTCTCCATTTTCCGATTTCCGAATCGGCCTTCCAAGGAGGCATGGATTTGTCGTTCACGACTTTTTTCGTGGATCGAATCCATGGGCGCATTTCGGCGTAGGTTTCGAACGATTGCGGCGCGGTTCCCCCTTTGTGGTGACAACTCAAGCAGTGCTTTTGGAGAATCGGCTGGACGTCTTTGTAATAAGTCGGAATGGTTTGGGGCGGAGTCTGGCCTTGCACGCTAAAAGCAACAAGCGACACAAACACGATCAAAATAAAGGCATTTCGGCGCAAAGGAGATAACTTGCTCATGGGCGTTGCTTCCGGAAGCAACGCGGAAGCGGAGCGGATTTTAGAGTCTCGCGTTTCCCACGGCAAGGATTAACTACGCTCAAAACCAAGTTTGATCGCGGATTGCTCATCAGATGCGGAAGGGCCTGTGGAATTGGTCACGCGCCAAGGGTTGATTTCGCACTCCATATTGGCCGATGATAAAGGCTGATGAAACCATCGGAAACCATCGCCCGAGGGGAGAAGGAGACGGCCAAGTCCGAGAACCGGTTGGCGGAGGAGAAAACCGCAGGGCGGGGTTACCTTCGATTGGCTATTTCGATTCCGGCGATTTTGACGCTTGCGATTCTTGCCTATGGCGTGACTTCGCTATTGTTGATCGAGGGGCAATGGGACGCGTTGGACAAGGCAGGCGCGGGCTTGATCGCGGCGGACCTTTTGCGCGGGCATCTTTACGCGATGCTGATCCTGACGGTCTGCGCCGTGGCGGCGGGACTGGGATTGGCGTTTGACATCCTCCGCCCCATCCGGGCAGTGCGGGAAACCGCGCGCAAGGTGGCCGCCGGCGAGCTTGATCTTCGCGCTCCGCGCCTGACCTCGGCGCCGGAGTTGGGCGATCTATCGCGCTCTTTCAACAGCATGATCGAGTTTGTCAACTCCAGTATCGAGGAACGCAACCGATATTTGATCGAGGGAATCGTGACGGGTATTTTGACCGCCGACCGCGTCGGGCGAGTCACGGCGATCAATTCCACCGGATCAAAAATTCTCGGCATCGAAGGTTCGGAAATCGCCGGAAAGACCGTGTCCGAATTACGCGACGCTCTTCCGTCCCGATTGCATCCGTTCTGGGATTACTTGGAGGAATCCTTGCGCGAGGAAAGAACCCGGATGCCCGTCGAAATCGAATTCAGCGACGCGCGCGAAAAGAAATCGCTTCTTGCCGCTATGTCATTCTTGCGCGACACGGCGGGGCATCCCTCCGGAATCATGGTCAATTTTCGAGACGCGGCGGAGATTCGGAGCCTCAATGAGCAACTAAGCAAAACGGACCGTTTGGCCGCGCTCGGAACCTTCACCATGGGATTGGCTCACGAATTGCGCAATCCGCTGGGATCCATTAAGGGAGTGGTGCAACTTCTCAAACTCGATTCGTCCGTTCCTTCGTCCTCGCGGGAATATTTGGATCGGATCGTCCGTGAGGTGGACCGGCTTGATCGGTTTGTTCGGGAACTGCTCGATCTTTCCAGCCCGTCCATTCTTCCGCCGGAGCCGACGCAACTGAGCGACGTTCTCCGGGCGGCGGCGTTGGCGGCGCGCGATTCGTCGGAGGGTTTTGCGGAGAAAAGGATCGAGCTGATCGAGGATTACGCCGACGCTTCTCCGGTATTGATTGAGCCGGAGCGTCTGCGACGGGCGTTCTTCAACATCATCCGCAACGCCTGCGAGGCGACTCCCGCCGGAGGCAAAATTACCCTGCGAACGTCCGCGCGGACGGAGGGGGCAAATCGGTATGCGATTGCTCAAATCCAAAATACCGGCTCCACGATTCGACCGGAAGATCGCCCGAAAATTTTCGAGCCGTTTTTCACCACCAAGGACAAGGGGACCGGATTGGGCCTCACGATGGCGCATCAGATCATCGCGCAACAGCACGGGACTTTGGACGTGACGGTCGGAGACAATGAAGTCGCGTTTATCGCACAGTTTAAGGAAGCGCAAGAGTCCGAGCGGGACTGCGGGAACGGAACCGCTCCCTTCGATGAAATTCGAATGCAACGCGAGGCGGTTGGAACGTGAACGGCGAGCAACGGGGAAGAGTTCTCATAGCGGACGATGAGGAGGGAATCCGCTTCGTGCTGACCCAATTTCTCAAGCAGGAGAAATATGAAGTGCATCAGGCGGTCAACGGCTTGGAGGCGTTGCAAAAAGCGGAGGTGACTCCCTATGACCTTTACATCCTCGATATGAAAATGCCAAAGATGGACGGAATGGCGACGCTGAAAGCCATTCGGAAACTGTATCCCAAGGCGTTGGTGGTGATGATCACCGCGTTCGGCACGCAGGAACTTGCGACCGAGGCGCTTGTGGCGGGCGCTTACGATTATTTCACCAAGCCGTTCGAGTTGGAGGAGTTGCGGATCGTTCTGCGTCGGGCGATGGAGAACCAAACTCTTCTCAATCGGGTTAAGACACTGGAAAAGCGGCTTGTTGAGAAGAACGCCCTCCAACGCATCATCGGCCACAGTGAAAAATTGAAGACCGTGCAGGATCTGATCCGGCGCGTCGCCGGGCACGACATCACCGTGCTCATCACCGGGGAAAGCGGCGTCGGGAAGGAACTGGTTGCTCAGGCGATTCACGATTTGGGATCAGGCCCGGATAAACCGTTCGTCAAAGTCAACTGCGCGGCGATTCCGGAACAACTCTTGGAGAGCGAACTTTTCGGCCACGAAAAAGGCGCGTTCACCGGAGCCATTGCGAGCAAGCCCGGCAAATTCGAAATTGCCGACGGCGGTTCGATCTTACTCGACGAAATCGGCGAGATGCCGCTCGCGCTTCAGGCGAAACTTTTGCGTGTCCTTCAAGAAAAGCGGGTGGAACGGATCGGCGAGACGCGCCCGCGTCCCATCAATGTTCGGATCATGACCGCCACCAATCGAGACCTCGCGCAAATGGTCAAAAACAAAATTTTTCGCGAGGACCTTTTCTTCCGAATCAACGTCGTGCCGATTCACGTTCCCCCCTTGCGCGAGCGGGTGGATGATATTCCGATTCTGATAGATCATCTCATCGGAAAATACAGCAATCCCGAAGGCAAGCAGATTACCGCGATCACGCCGGAGGCGCTTAAACTTCTCGAATCGTATCCATGGCCGGGCAATGTCCGCGAGCTGGAAAACGTTATCCAGCGCGCGATCATCATGACCACGGGGAGCGTGTTGGACGTGGGATCGTTCCCTCCGACAATAACGGGCCGCGCGATTCCCACGTCCGTATTGATTGATGGAGTGAACGGCGGACCGTCACGCGAGGGAGTCGTCGCTGGCGACGAAACCGTTGCGGGTCCGCTCGCGCCGAGGATCGAAAAGATCGTTGAATCCGAGGAAAAACGGGTCATCCAAATCGCGCTCCGGCAGATGAACAATCGCCGACAGGAAACCGCGGACCTGCTCGGGATCAGTCGCAAGAGTCTTCACAATAAGATGTTCAAATACGGTTTGCTGAAGGAACGGGAGCGGGACATCGAATAATGTCGGGCGATTCTTCCGAACAAACCGTTGCCATCACCGGGTCCGGGGGCTTCATCGGGAGCCACGTCGCTCAACTCATGCTTCGTGAGGGATATCGCGTTCGCGCTCTTGTTCATTACAACGCCCTCGCTTCCATCGGGCATCTGGCCGAAGTCATCGAAGAAGGAAAAAGAAACAGCGAGTCGTGGGTGATCGAGGGACGATTGCAAATCGTTCACGGCGACATTCTGGACGAGCGTTGCGCGCGCGATCTCATGCGCGACTGCGATTTGGTGTTTCACTTGGCGGCTCTCATAGGAATTCCCTATTCCTATCAGGCCCCGGCAAGTTATATGCGAACCAATACAATTGGAACGATGAACGTGCTTGAAGCGGCGCGCGAGGAATGTCCGGAGCGGATCATCGTCACCTCGACATCGGAGGTTTACGGCACGGCGCGCGAGGTTCCGATCCGCGAGCAACATCTTCTTCAGGCGCAATCTCCTTATGCCGCGAGCAAAATCGGCGCCGACAAACTCGCCGAGTCGTATCATCTGAGCTTCGGATTGCCGGTGACGACCTTGCGGCCCTTCAATACCTACGGACCACGTCAAAGTCTGCGCGGCGTCGTGCCGACGATCTTGGCGCAGGCCCTTTCGGATCGGTGTGACGCAATTCGGTTGGGAAATTTGGAAACCGTCCGGGATTGGAATTACGTCGAGGACTCCGCGGGAGGTTATCTCGCTCTGGCGCGCGCCCCGTTGGATCGGGTCGCGGGGCGGCTCTACAATTTGGGAACGGGACAGGGAACTTCGGTGCGGCAAATTGCCGAATTGGCGATCAAGGTCGTCGGCGTCACCAAGCCGATTGTGAGCGATGAGGAGCGGAAGCGACCCAAACCGAGCGAGGTGGAGCGGCTCATCGCGGATGCGTCGCGGCTAAAGAAGGAAACCGGGTGGAAGCCGCTGGTGGATTTGGAGCAAGGCGTGGGCCGCGCCGCGAAGTGGATGGCGGCCAATCTCCATCTGGTGACTCCGGAAACATTTCAAATTTGAACGGGATTAAACACGAAGGCACAAAGGAGGCACAAAGGATGCATTTCACTTTTACGATGGAAGAAGAGTTTCAAAGCGCATGAGGACGCCAAGGGCGTCCCGAATCAAAGCTCAAGGTTGCCGAGCGTGGCGAGGCTACCTTGGGTCAACCGCCATATCGCCGCAACCCAAAGGGGGTTGCGTATTTTATCGAAAAGCCGAAATGCACCCAAGCACAATGGACGCGGAGATGACGGCGAGGCTTTTGGTGATCTTCGCGCCTTCTTTAAGTCTTTGTGTTTGATGCAAAGCGATCCTTGAAGTTCAATCGTTTCTCTGACTTCTCGATTCTGACCGGATCGCATTTGCTTGCGGTCGGCTTGACGGTGTTCATCCTCGCATGTGGAGAACCGAATCGGAAGGAGGCGTCCGCGAAACCTTCGCCGACGGTCACGCGGCGACCTTCCGTCGTCGAACTTCGCCTCGATTCCCCCGCCGAACCCGCCGGATCCAAGATCAGCGACGTCAGCCATGATCCGACGGCGATTCACTTTAAGCTGACTTTTGTCTGCTCCGGGAAGATTCCCATGATGGATCATCCGTTGATTTTCTGCGTTCCACCGGATCGGACGATTGTTCCTGAAATCGCATCCTACAAGATTGGTTTGCGGGATTACTCGGTCCAAGGCATCGCCATTGTCAAGGATGGTCAGATTTCCTCCAAAGCCATTCAGGTTCGAAATTTGGGCGTCATGCGGCGATGGACGTTGGTTGCGCTGGATTTTGCTCCGGAATTCTTCTCCGCTTTTTCATCGCTGGATCACAAGGATTGGGGGGATCTTACGGCGGAAATCGTCTTGCGGTGGGATAAACCCGTCGAGTTGAACGCTCAAGCCGTGGCGCCGAGGGAAGTCGTTCCTGAAATGGAGTGGGGGAGTGTGGGATCCCACCTCGTCGCCAATCCGGACGGGTTGAAATTGTTCCAGCTTGCGGAGCCGCCGCTCAAAGAAGGGGTCAAGCCGACCTTAACCGCTCCTTGGAAAATGATTCAGGGTCAGCGACATTGGGCGCGATTGCGCCTGAAGGACGAAGGAATTCATCGCCTCAAACCCGAAAGTTTGAACGTCGCCGGATTTGCTCCGAATGAAATCCGGCCGGCTTCGATCCGTCTTTTTTCTCATGAAAAGCCCGTCCCTCTTTTGCGCGTCGGGGAAGGGGCGGATCAGAAAATCTATTTGTGGAATCCACAATCTGATTCCCGTTACACGCCGGAACGAATTTATTGGGCGACGCCGGGGGACGATCTTCCTGATCCTCTGTTAAAGCCTCTCGACCCCGCAACGAATCCCGAACTATTCCCCAAGGAAATCCAGCCCCATCCCCTCACGACTCGGACAGCGCTTTTGAAGCGCGACCGCGAGGTGAAAATTGAAACGGGTAGTTTCCTGATGGTGCATCGGATCGAATGGGTGGACGCGCCGATCAAGAGCGACGCGCCCCTGCAAGCGCCGCTGGAGTTTCCCGGTTACGCCGCGCCGAGCGGGAACTTGACCGCGCGCCTCACCTTTTACGCCGAGGATTCGGCTCCTTTTATTCCGTCGGATGTCATTTTGCTCGCGGGATCGCGGAAGATCGGTTCGGTTCGCCTGATGAATCGCGAAGAATTGACGCAAACGATTTCGATACCGCCTCCTGTGATTCACAACGGACGCAATGAATGGTCGCTCGCCCTTGCCCCGCGTCCGGCATCGCAAAAATCAGAACCGGAAGCGCCACTTTGGTTTGATCGGATGGAAGTCAACTATCCCAGCCAACCGACATTGGCCGAGGGGCGATTGACGCTCGGGGATGAGGGGACCACGCCGGCTCTTTGTTCGGCTTGGACGCCGATTGATCCCGCCGTACCTCCGGCATTTTCGGATGCTTTGGCATTTCTTGTTTCATCCCGCGAGACCAAACCTTCCGTCGAACCCAACGCCGCGCTGGGGGTGATTCCTCTCGCGGAGCGCGAAGGCCGCAAGGGATTCCTCTGGCCGTCGGGTTCGGGCGATCGCGTCGAAATCTACGATTCCAAAATTATTCCTGACACGCCTCCGTTTGAAACGGTGGAGACGGATGATTTGACCGCCGAAGATCAAGGAGCCGATGAATTGATTATCGCGCACCGAGAATTCATGGATTCGGCGAAACGAATCGCGCAATTAAAGGAGAAGCGCGGCATGAAAACGCGCTTGGCCGAAATCCAATCCGTCTATGACCAGTTTAGTCATGGGGAGTTGACCCCCTTGGCCATCCGCGACTTTCTCGCCTACACGCTGGGACATTGGCGCATAGGCGCGCCGCAAGACGTTCTGCTCATCGGCGATTGCACCAGCGATTATCTGAATCAACTTCATTGCGACGTGAAGAATTGGGTTCCCTCTTATTCTTTTCCCGCCGGCGGCGAGCAGATCGCGTCGGACACTTGGTTCGGCGTCGTCGCCGGTCCGGACGATCTGCCCGATTTTATGATCGGACGGATTTCGGTCGCCAGCCGCGAGGACGCCGACACCATCGCGGATAAAATCATCAATTACGTCGAGCATCCGAACTTGGGTCCTTGGCGCGCGCGGACTTGTTTCGTGGCCGATAACGACGGTTTCGTTCCGCCTGCGGAGGAAATTCGCAAAGATCACACCCCTCCCGCTTACGAACAATCGCTCGATTACCTCGACGAGCACAAATTGCTTCAAGTGAATTGGTATCTTTCGCCGCAGGTCGTCGCGCAGAATCGGCTCAAGGTCTGTCCGCAGTTGACGGCAAAGATACGCGACGATTTCGTCCATGGCTTGAGTTATCTCAACTATTACGGCCACGGCTCGCCGAACATTTGGATGGAGGAGCGCGTCTGGTTCGGCGGCAATTCCCCCAACAGCGACAACCAACTTCTGACCGATTCCGGTTATCCGGCCTTCGTCGTCAACATGACCTGTAACACCGGCGCGATTGATTATCCCGAACCCAAAGGACTCCCCGGACGCGGCGACAAAGGGGGATGGAACATCTGCATCAGCGAGGACATGATGCGCGTGAAAAACGGCGGCGCCATCGCGCTTTGGGTTCCGTCAGGACCGGGGGTCACGGGTGTTCAGCAAAAAATGGCGATCGAGCTTCATCGCGCGCTTTTTGAGGATCGCCTGCGCGGACTCGGCGAACTGACGACGCTCGCCAAGGCGCGATATTTGGCGCAGGGATTGAACAAAGACCTTTCGTATATGTTCATTCTCCTTGGCGATCCTGCGATGGACTTGTTGATGACCTCGCATGTCGCTACGTTTCAGATGCCCTCAAAATACTACCGCCCGGGCGACTCGATTCGCGCCGACTTAACGGACATTTCTCCGGCGGTTGGGCGATTTGTCGCTTCGCTCGAAACAGCGGATGAATCAACTCTCTGGCACTGCGAAGAAAAGACTTACCAAAACGGCCGAATCCCCTTGGAAATTTCGATCCCTCCAAATGCTCCACCCGGTCCGGTTCATCTTCGCCTGTATGCTTGGGGAGATAAATCCCAAGATGATGTCGCGGCGGCGGCATCGTTCGAGATTGCCGTTCCGAAATTGGAGAAGGCGGAGGCGCAGGAAGACACGCAGACAAAACGGCCATCACATTTGCGCATTCGTCCCGGGTCAATCCATATCGAGCCGGAAAAACCATTCGACGGCCAAACTGTGATATTTCATTTTAGCGTCGAGAATGTCGGCGACTTGCCGACCGGATCGTTCACTGCGGGAGTCTTTGGAGGCGATCCGGCGCGGGAGAAAACCCCTCTCCCTTCCCACATCGCCGGATGTTCCAAGATCGCGTGCGAGGCGTTGCCGGATGGACAATCGCGCGAATTGCTCCTGCGATGGGATCCGGTGGATAACGCCGGAGAGCAGACTGTTTGGATCGGTCTGGACGAACCGCGCGCTACCGGAGACTCAACGCCCGAAGATTTGAAAACCGCAATCACATTCCATGTTCGCAAGAAAGAAGAATTAGTCAAGGGCGAGACGCGGCTGGAACAAATCAAAAATGCGGCGGGCGAAACGGAATACTGGCTCTCCGGCGAGGTCTTGAACAAAGGGGAAACCGACGCGCACAACGTCCTGGTCGTTTTTTACCGGGGCGATCCGAAGACGCCGGAAAATGAAATGGGGCGCATTTTGCTTCCGCTCGTTCCGGCCATGGGACGCGAAACCGCGCGACTCCAATGGAAACCCGATCCGGCCAAGGACCTCACCCCCGGCGCTCCGCTACCCAAACCAACCCACAACATGCGGTTGAATTGGCGACGCAGCGTGGGACCTTGAATTTTAACCGCCGATGAACGCCAATCCACGCCGATGGATTTCGCCGTCGCTGGAAAATCAGCGCGAATCGGCGTTCATCGGCGGTTAGAACGGCCCGGAAGTTTCCTCCACGCCGACGGCCCCGCTAAACCAACCTTGCTCATGTCAATCGCCTGAAATCCCAGCGCCTGCGCCGGAGAACGGCAATCGAGCCGAAAGTCTCCCTTCGCCGGATTCTTAAAAAGCGGATCGGCGATGATCGAATGATGGTCCATGTCCTTATCGTTTCGCCATTGCTCGAAGCTCGATTTCTGGAAATCAAACTTGGGGTCCTTTCCGGCTTTCCAATAGAGGTTGTAATCCATGTAGAAATGATCGCTTTTCCAATTCCCGCCCAGCAAATTCCCCTGATCGAAATAGATGATGTTGCGATCAAATCGGAACGAGCGATGATCCTCGGCGCGACTGCGGATTAATTGTTCGGTCGGTGAAAAAGCGAAAATGTTGTTCCGCACGAGATTTTCCTTTCCGTAGTGCTGATGAAAAGTCCCGGTTCGGCAACGATAGACAACGTTGTTCTCTATCAGCAGATTCGTCGTTCCCTCGTCGGGATAAATTCCCCACGCGCCATAGCGGAAATCGGTGACGTCGTGGATGAGATTGCCGCGCAAAATCGAGCCGCTGGAATTGCCGAGCGTGTAGATTCCCCCCATGTCGCTTAGGACGCCGCGACCGATGTGATGAATGTGATTGTCCTCGATAATGTTGCGTTGCGCGACGCTCTCGCCGTAGCCCCACGTCCATCCGACCGAAACGCCGGTGTAGCCCAGATCACTGATCTCATTGTGCGAGATCGTGTTGTCGCCGCTCTGTCCGACCCAAACGCCGACGGAGGCTTCATAGACGCGCCCGCCATCGTGAATGTAATTGTTGAAGACGGCATTGCGAACGACCGCCTCTTTTTCGTCCTTCGGAATCCGTTGTTCGCCGACGCAAATCCCTCCGGCACCCAAGTCGTGGAGATGATTTTCTTCGATCCGGTTGTCCCTGCATCCTTTCTTCAGTCGGATCGCGTAGTTTCCGATATGCGCGACCTCGCATCGCTTGATGACACAATCGCGCGCGGCTTCCATTTCAATCGCGCCCGGAATCGTGTTCGCCGCCTGATGATCAGCATAACCCTCGGTCGGGAGCGTCCAATCGGCGTAGTACAATTTCAGACCGGAGATCGCCACGTTCTCGACGAATTGTCCCTTGGCGTAGTCTCCCTTGAAAATCACGAACGGTTCGTGAAGACGCGGCACGACGACCGATTCCTTTTCCAGCTTTTCGCCGGGCAAAGGACTGTATGCGAGAACCCCGCTTTTGCGGTCAAGATACCATTCCCCCGGAGCGTCGAGCGCGTCGGCGACGTTCTCGACGTAATAGCGTTGATGATCTTCCCATTGCGTAAACGGCCAAGGGGAGGGCCCGCTGAAATTGACAGTGTGCGTCGCCGCGTCAAGGGATGCGATATGCAAGCGCGTCGCTTCCCAACTGTGAATGGCGATGACCTCCGCGTCGGGATCGTTCCAGTCCCGAATATCCCCCGCCGCGAATCGAAAGGCGCGGTTGTTTTGCGGATCGGTTTTCTTTTCGGCGACCCGCCCGGCGATTTCGTAGAAACCGGAATTGGGCGACCGCGCCCGAATCCGCCGTTCGCCGTTGATGAACAACTGCCGGAAATAAAATGGGGACGATTGCGGGTCTTGGGATTCGCCCGCGGGAATCTGAGCGGTCCAGCGTCCGTTGCTCTCCTTCTTCCATCCCGAAAGGATCGTTCCGCCGGTGAAAATCGGAGACTCTTTTTTGTAGGCGGAATAAATAACCTGCGTCCGACTGGTTCCCGAATCCTGCGATTCCAGAACGAACGGCTGATCCAAAACATAATTCCCGCCGCGAATCAAGACGCGGACTTCACCCTGCAATCCTGCTTTGCGAAGTTCGCGGATTTTGTCTCGCGCTCCGGCAAGCGACGCCATCGGTCCGTCGCCCTTCGCCTTGTTGGGCGAAGTCACCCGCCCCGACCATGCGTCGTTGCCTTGGGTCGAAACGTAAAGGTCAAGCGGATGAGCGCTTGGGCAAATGAGGAAAAGCAAAATTCCGAGAACCCGGGGTAGAGTGAAAGTTCGCATGGATTCTTATGAAGAGGTTGCGCGCGAAATGCAAGAGGCCAATACGCAAGGTGAAAGGAAAGAAGTAAAATGGAACAAATTCCATCCCCCTTGACTCAAGCATTACCTAACTCGAATCTGCTTGGGGGACAACTGGACCAATTTCCCGGTCAAATTGTCGCTCCAAGACTCATCAAAAAACTTGAGGAGCAACTCGATTTCTTCCGCGACCTTCAGATCGCCGGGCGTGACGAGAATAATTCCTCCGCAATTCGTCGGGTCGAATCGAAAGCGATTCGTGAAGTGAAAATCCCTTGTGGCAAAAACCGCCTTCAGTTCAACGGCTCTCACCCACACCGCTTCGTCCGCCGCGTTCAGCAGACCCTGATCACGGGCGTCGGTCGCGTCAAATCCATGGTTTCTCAGAAATGAGGCCGCGAGACGGCTCACGTTCTGATCCAGCAAGTTCCGCATCAAACGATGACTTTTTCCGTGCAGAGAAGCCGAGCGTAATCAAGACACGCAAGGACATCCTCGCGGGTGATTTCGGGAAAATGTTGGAGAATCGTCGGGATATCGTCTCCGCCGGCGAGATGACCAAGGATCACATGCGCGGGAATGCGCGTTCCGGCGATGCAGGCTTCCCCGCCGCAGACGGTGGGATTTGAGGAGATTCTGGAATTGAAGGTCATGGCGGTTACTCCTTTCGCTTGATAAATTCATCCTATCACGAAAAACAAGGTCGAACCAAGCGGGAGTAGTTCAGAAGCAAGTCAAGAGACAGGTGGCTTACCTTCATTTATCCGCGTCTGCATCGTTCACGAAGAAGAAGCGCGCATACAGCCAAAATGTTGGAGCTGGGAAGATGCGCCTCAAAGAGCATGTCCCAACAACGATGCCCGTTCTCTTCGTTGATATACAATTTGCCACCTGACGAGGTGTGGAGGCGCAGTGCCAGAATATGAGATCCAAAATCTCATAACTACACAATCCGGAAATAATCAACCAAAGTGCAACGGCGCATGCGCGTGAAGGTCAGCGCCGTCGTGCATCCTTCGCCCGTCGGACTGGCGATGGAGAAGGAGGTAAAGCCTTCGCCGCCCGAGCCGAGCGCGGCGGTCGAGGGACCGTTTTTGATGAAGAGCGTCGTGTTCACTCGTTTCGCCATCTCATGCATGTTTTGGATGTTTTTCGAATGAATGCAGGCCGTGTGGCCGTAGCCGTGCTCGGACTCGATGGCCATGTTGATCGCCTCGGTGACGTTCCGGCATCGCACAATCGGAATGAACGGCATCATTTGCTCCTCCTGCACAAAAAGATGATCGAACCCGGTCTCGCCGATCAGAAGCGGCGGATCGTAGGTGACCTCCAACCCGATAGTCCGCGCCAGCACGGTCGCGTCGCGCCCGATCAGACCGCGATTGAGCGAGGGGCGATCCCCCTTGTCCAGACTGAAAGCGACCTTGGTAAGCGCTTCGATTTGTCCGCGATCCAAAAGCAGGCAACCTTGCGCGACCAATTCTTTAATAAGTGCGTCGGCGATTTTCTCGACGCCGAAGATCTGTTTCTCGCCGATGCAAAGGATGTTGTTGTCGAATCCGCCGCCGGCGATGATGGATTCCGCCGCCTTGAAAAGATCGGCCGTTTCGTCCACGACCACCGGCGGATTGCCCGGACCCGCGCAGATGGCGCGCTTGGGGGAGCGCATCGCCTCGCGCACGACCGCGCCGCCGCCCGTGACCAAAATCAACCGCACTTTCGGATGATTAAACATCGCCTTGCCGGTTTCGATGGTCGGCTCCTTGACGCAAGTGATGAGATTGGGAGGACCGCCCGCCTCCTGAATCGCCCTGTTGAAAATGTCCATCCCGTAGGCGAAGACGTTTTTGGAAAACGGGTGTGCGTTGAAGACCGCCGTGTTGCCCCCCGCGATGAATGAAATCGCGTTGTTGACCATCGTCGGCAGAGGATGCGTGACCGGCGTGACGGCTCCGATGACGCCGAACGGCGCGAGTTCATCCACGGTCAGGCCGCGGTCGCCGGTGAAACATTTCGGCTGAAGGATTTCGATGCCGGGCGTCTTCGCCGCGACCAACTCGAACTTTTTTTCCTTGTGCGCCACGCGCCCCATCCCGGTCTCGGCGCGGGTGCGCTCGGCGAAATCGGTTTTGTTTTTCAGAGCGCAATCGCGGATCGCCTGAAGGATTGTCCCGCGTTGCTCCAGCGTCATCTGCGCGAGTTCAAAGAACGCCTCCTCGGCGGCGTTGGCGGCTTCGTCAATCGTGTTGAAGACGCCGGACGATCCGGCGGAGCTTTTCCGCGCCGAAATCACCGTCGGAAATTCGCCGAGATAATCGTGGATTTTCGCGCCGGTCGGTTTTTCGGAGGGGATTGGCGGGGGCGTCTTGGGATTTTGCCACGCGGACGGCTCTTCGCCCGGAGATTTATCCCCCGCGCCGATATTCAGTTCCTTCAAAACTTCCGTGACGATTGTTTCAATTTGCCGGCTGTCCATCTTGTCCCTCCGTCTTCGCGTTTGCTTTCATCCTTTTCATAACGCGGCGCGGAGGGATAGTCAATCACGCGGTCCTTCTGAATTCACTGAGAGCGTATCCAATAAGTCCTTTCGGCCGTGCCCACGGCACTTATTTCCATAGAGGGTGGCCTGAATCCCAGCCTTAACAGGCTGGGCTATTTTCAGAGTGTCCCTAGCGGGACGCAAAGCAAACAGCACTTTTGGGACACGCTCTCAGAGATTGATCAGGATTTGGCGGAACTTCTCCGTTTGGCTCGGACGCGGATGAGGAGGATTCCTCCGACGGCAATCACAACAATCATGGCCGCCGCTCGTCGGCCCATTTCCACCAATTCCATTTCCCAACGCACTTGGCGTCCAATTTTTCCGTTTCCCACGTCCGGACTCGAATGCGTTAGGGGAGGGGGAGGAGCGGGTGGGGTGTCGGTCAATTCTGGCGTGGGTTCTTCGTGATATTCCCGCCAGAAATCTGCGTCCGTGTCCGGATGTCTGCCCTGCTTGAGCCGAGCCAGTATATAGTCGGTTCGTTTCAAGGACCATGCGTTGGCCGATTCGCGTAGTCTCGCGTATTCATCTCCCAAATGAGCCTCGGCTCTGTCGGTGAGGTAGGTGTATAGACTGATGTGGGTCTTAAGATGATTTCCGGTCGGCGATCCAGCCAGCATGGATCCACGTCCTTCATCAATCAATTCGTGGCAACGCAACTTTGCAAGATATGCAAGGGACGGCTTGTGATCCAGCATTAAAGCCCGAGCCAAAGCGTAAAAAATATCAACGCTTTCCCACGCATTGCCCAAAGCAATCAGTCCCGAGAGACCTTCAACTGCATCGTAGAACTCAAGCGACTGGAGATTTTGCTTGTCGCCCAATCCGTATGACTTCGGAAGATTCAAGAAGTCTGGAAACCTTGTCGTGTCATGCGACTCATCCCGATCGGTTTCCGTATTCCACACGACTTTGGGACTCAGGTTCCAATCCATCGCCAACAGTTGGTATCTTTCCCGTCCGAAGTGGGCCTTGGGATTGATCTTGATCGCTTCCGCAATATAGTCGCGCGCCTTCTGAACCTCGTTGAGTTTGCTCCTATCCCCGCCATTTCTGAACCATCGGTGAACCCAAAAGGTGCCGAGGTTCGCATAATACCGATACAGGTGCTCGCGAGCTTCGGCATCGTCTTTCTTTTGAGCGATCCGAAGATCGAGTTGAACTTTTTTCTTTTCCATCCATGAGATTGCCTCGTCACCTTTGCCGAGCCGGTCGCAGGCCACGCCCGCATTGTCGTATAAGTGAAGGTCGCTTGGATTCGCCGCGATCTCCTTGGCCGATCTCTCCAGTCTCATCTCGTAGTATAAAGAGGGATTTCGCTCGAACCGTCCCGTGATGATTGCGACACCATTGGGAAGACCCTTGGCTTCCGCGCGAATCGAATCGTCATCCCACTCGCACGCCACCGTAGTTCTCGACCGAGCCAAAAGAGCCAGACCGCAAAAAATAGCCGGGATTAATTTCCGTCGCAACTTCATACAACGAAAAGTTTACAGCGCGACGTATATTGCGTTCCAGAGGTTTTGCTTCGATTCTCGAAGAGCAGATAATCAGGCGCGTGGTGGCCGATAAAGATGCGTCGCGCTACCGAAGATCAATTCGGAGCCTTCCATGAGCGTTTCGGAGAGCGTCGGGTGGGCGTGAATGGTCGAAGCCATGTCTTCGGCGACGGCTCCCATTTCAATGGCGAGAACCCCCTCGGCGATCAAATCTCCCGCCCCCGGACCCGCGATCCCGACGCCCAGCACCAAACCGCTTTCGGAATCGCAGACGATTTTGGTCACGCCGTCCTTGCGGTCCAGCGTCATCGCGCGCCCCGACGCGCCCCACGGAAACCGCGCGACCTTGACCTCGAGTCCCTGTTTCTTCGCCTCGTTTTCCATCAACCCGCACCACGCGATTTCGGGATCGGTGAAGACGACCGCCGGAATCGCCTGCGGATCGAACGCGCTTTTTTCCCCCGCGATCGCCTCGGCGGCGACGATCCCCTCGCGCGTCGCCTTGTGCGCGAGCATAGGCTCGCCCGCAACGTCGCCGACGGCGTAAAGGTTCGGATCGTCGGTGCGGCGTTGCGCGTTGACCTGAATGAATCCGCGTTCGTTGACGACCGCCTTCGTGTTTTCCAATCCGAGACCGCGACTGTTCGGTTTGCGCCCGACGGCGACGAGTACACGGTCGAAGGTCTGCTCCGGCGGATCGGCCTTGCCTTCCATCGTCACCTTGAGTCCCTTGGCGGTCTCCTCGATCTTGACGACTTTGGTTTCGAGATAAATCGCCTGCGTCGCCGATTTGATCGGCGCTTGAAGCGGACGCACCAAATCGCGGTCCACGCCCGGAAGCAACTCGGCGGTCAGTTCGACAATCGTCACCTTGCTTCCCAGCGCGGCATAAACCGTCGCCATTTCCAGTCCGATGTAGCCGCCGCCGACGACGAGAAGCGAATCGGGGATCTCCTTCAATTCCAGCGCGCCGGTCGAATCCATGAGGCGCGGGCTTTTGACGGCAAGACCATTGGGAATCACAGGGGAGGAGCCGGTGGCGAGAATCGCGTGTTTGAAGCAAACCATCTCGACGCCGGAATCTTCGATCCGCAATCGCTCGGAGTCCATGAAGACGGCGCGGCCGTGGAGATATTGAACGCCGCGGCTTTTGCAAAGTTGACGGACGCCGCCGGCCAGACCGCCGACGACTTTGTCCTTCCATCCGCGCAAGGCGTCGAGGGCAATTTTCGGCTTGCCGAAATCGAGACCGATTTCCTTGGCCGATTTCGCGTCGCTCAAAACTTTCGCCGCGTGAAGCAACGCCTTGGAAGGAATGCACCCGACGTGCAGGCAGGTTCCGCCCGGCTCGGCGCGGTCGTCAATGAGGACGACTTTCAATCCTTTATCGGCGGCGCGAAACGCGGCGGCGTAGCCTCCCGGACCCGCTCCGATGACGGCGACGTCGGTGTGGACTGTTTTGTTATTGGTCGCGGCCATAACGCTAAAGGAATTTCACCACCAAGACACAAAGACCCCAAGAAGTGAGCGATTGGGAAAAAGCCACGGTGCGCATATTGCTTTGAAGAATTCTGATTTTCATGACTTGGTATCTTTGTGTCTTGGTGGTGAAAATCCTACCCTTCAAGTAGCAACAACGCCGGATCCTCCAGCATCGCCGCGATTTTGCGCGTGAACCGGATCGCGGCGGCGCCGTCAATGATCCGATGGTCGTAGGTGAGGCAAAGCGGCAAAATCAGACGCGTTTCCATGCGGTCCCCTTTCAGAACGAGCCGCTTTTGATAACGCGCCAATCCCAAAATCGCCACTTCCGGCCAATTGATGATCGGCGTGAACGCGGTCCCGCCCAAGCCGCCGAGATTGGTGATCGTGAACGTCGCGCCGTGGAGTTCTTCGAGCGAAACTTTCCGCTGGCGCGCCCGTTCGGAAATCATCGAAAGCTCCGCCGAGAGATCGAGCAGATGTTTTTTGTCCACGTCGCGGATGACCGGAACGAGCAAACCGTGGTCGGTGTCCACGGCGATGCCGACGTGATAGTAACGCTTGAGAATCAGTTCCTCGGTTTCGGCGTCGAGCGAGGCGTTGAACTGCGGAAACGCTTTGAGCGCGCTGACGACCGCCTTCATCACGAAAACCGTCGCGGTGAGTTTGCCTCCTTTGGCGGCGGCGCGTTCGGCGTGACGCTCGCGCAGGGCTTCCAGATCGGTGACGTCCACCTCGTCCACTTGCGTGACGTGCGGAATGAGCGACCAAGCGATCGTGAGCCGTTCCATCGTGATTTTGCGGATGTTGCTGAGCGGCTGACGCTCGACTTCTCCCCATCGGGAGAAATCGGGCAAGGCCGGAATCGCGCCGGTGGTCACGAGCCGCGCCGATTTGGTAGGCGGCGCGGAGGTTCGGCCTTTGACGAATGCCTTCACGTCCTCCTGACTGATGCGTCCTGCCGGACCGCTTCCTTTGACTTGCGAGAGATCCACGCCCAATTCGCGGGCGAGTCGCCGCGTTGAAGGCGCGGCGGGAGCAGGATTCGCCGAGGGCAATTCAACGACGTTCGCGGGAGGTGTTACAGGGGGTGGCGTCGGACGAGGTTCGGAACGAGCCGACGGCTCGCTCCCGTCGACGACGGGTTGCGCTTCAACTGGTTTTGTCGGCGCGGGCGGAGGGGCGGCCGTTTTTTCGGGAACGGGCGGAGTTGATGCGGGCGGGACGCTTGCGGACGAGGAAGCCGCATCCGGCTCTATTGTCACAATCATTTCGTTGACCTTGAGCTTCTTGCCCGGCGCGACGTGGATTTTGCGCACGCGCCCCGACGCGGGTGAGGGAACCTCCAGCAACGCCTTCTCGGTCTCCAATTCCATGATCGTCTGGTTGGCGCGGATCGCGTCCCCCTCTTTCACCAGCACGCGGACGACCTCGCCTTCGGTGACGTTTTCGCCCAAATCAGGCAATCGGAATTCAATGGCCATATTAGAACAATCCGACAGGAACGATAAAGTTCACCACCAAGTCACCAAGACACAAAGAAGAAACGAATGTGAGCCGTTCGCCGAAGGCGAAGTCCTTTTGGTGTCTTTGTGTCTTGGTGGTGAAAATGTTCATCGAGAAAATTTAACCATAAGCCGGAGCTATGTTTTTACCGGATCGGGTTTATTGGGATCAATCTCCAAATCGCGGATCGCCTGTTCGACGGTCTTCATCGGAATTTCGCCGCGCTTGGCCAATTCATGGAGCGTCGTCAGCGCGATGCTTTCGGCGTCCACCTCAAAAAAGCGGCGCAGGTCCTTGCGCGATTCGCTCCGACCGAAGCCGTCGGTCCCAAGCGCGACAAGTCCGCCCGGAATCCAACGCGCGATCATTTCGGGAACGAGTTTCATGTAATCCGACGCGGCGATGACGGGACCGCGCTGATTTTCGAGCGCCGAAGTCACGTAAGGTTTCTTCTGCGGTTCGGCGGGATGATGCCGGTTCCATCGTTCGATATCCAGCGCCTCGCGCCGCAGTTCCTTGTAGCTGGTCACGCTCCAAGCGCTTGCCTCAACGCCGTATCGGTCGCGCAAAATCTGGCGCGCCCGCAAAACCTCGCGCATGATCGCGCCACTTCCGAGAAGTTGCGCGCGCGGACTTTTCTTTTTATCCTCGGCGGACTCGAACAAATAAATCCCGTTGAGGATTCCCTCCTCGACCCCTTTCGGCATTTTGGGCATCGGGAATTTTTCGTTCTCGACGGTGACGTAATAGAAAATATCCTCGCCGTTTTCATACATGCGCCGGATGCCGTCGAGCATAATCACGGCGATTTCATATTCAAACGCCGGATCGTAGGCGACCAGATTGGGAACGCTCGACGCGAGCAAATGGCTGTGCCCATCCTGATGCTGAAGCCCTTCGCCGGCAAGCGTCGTGCGTCCCGACGTTCCGCCGAGCAAGAATCCCTTGCAACGCATGTCCGCCGCCGCCCAGATCAGATCTCCGATCCGCTGGAATCCGAACATCGAATAAAAAATGAAAAACGGAATCGTGTCAACGCCGTGCGTGGCGTAGGCAGTCCCGGCGGCGATGAACGACGCGAGCGAGCCCGCCTCGGTGATACCCTCCTCCAGAATTTGCCCGTCCGTGGCCTCGCGGTAATAGAGAAAGGTGTCGGAATCCACCGGCTCGTAGCGCTGGCCGACGTGGGAGTAAATGCCGTGCGCGCGGAAGAGCGATTCCATGCCAAACGTCCGCGCTTCATCGGGGATGATCGGAACGATCAACTTCCCGAGTTGCGGATGCTTCATCAATCGCCCCAGCAAGCGGACGAACGCCATCGTCGTCGCCACTTCGCGCTGGTCGCTTCCTTCGAGCATGTCGGCGAATTCCACAAGCTTGGGCGCGACGATTTGCGGCTTACGCTGACGCCGTTGCGGCAGGAAGCCGCCGAGCGATTTGCGACGTTCCAGCAGATATTGAATTTCCTTGCTGTCGTCCGGCGGGCGATAAAACGGCGCGTCGGCGACTTTCTGATCCGAAATCGGAATGCCGAATCGCGTGCGGAATTCGCGCAACTCGTCTTCGTTCAATTTCTTTTGCTGGTGCGTGACATTGCGCCCTTCGCCCGCTTCGCCTAGGCCGTAGCCTTTGACCGTCTTGGCGAGAATAACCGTCGGTGAACCCTTGTTTTCAACGGCGGCCTTGTAGGCGGCATAGACCTTGTCCGGGTCGTGTCCGCCGCGATTGAGTTTGTGGATTTTTTCGTCCGAGAGGTTTTGGACGAGTTTCATCAATTGCGGATATTTGCCAAAAAAATGCTGGCGCGTGTAGGACCCCGGCTCGACGCTGTATTTTTGATACTCGCCGTCCACCGCTTCTTCCATTCGCTTGATGAGAAGACCGGAGGGGTCGCGCGTCAAAAGTTCGTCCCATTGGTCGCCCCAGACCAGTTTGATGACGTTCCATCCCGCGCCGCGAAACGCGGCTTCGAGTTCCTGAATGATCTTGCCGTTGCCGCGAACGGGACCGTCAAGACGCTGGAGATTGCAATTGACGACAAAAATCAGATTATCGAGCTTTTCACGCGAGGCCAACGTCAAGGCTCCGAGCGATTCCGGTTCGTCGGTTTCGCCGTCTCCCAAAAACGCCCAGACGCGCGAGGCGGAAGTGTCGAGCAATCCGCGATCTTGGAGATAGCGGTTAAACCGCGCCTGATAAATCGCCATGATGGGAGAAAGCCCCATCGAAACGGTCGGGAACTCCCAAAAATCGGGCATGAGCCACGGATGGGGGTAAGAGGAAAGTCCGCCTCCCGGCGCCAATTCGCGCCGAAAATTTTCCAATCGTTCTTCCGATAGGCGGCCTTCCAGAAACGCGCGGGCGTAAATTCCCGGAGCGGCGTGGCCTTGAAAATAGACCTGATCCCCCGATCCGGTTCTCTCCTTGCCGTGCAAGAAATTATTGAACGCCACTTCAAAAAGCGTTGCGGACGAAGCGTAGGTGGATATGTGTCCCCCGATGCCGGGTGATCTTCGATTCGCGCGCACGACCATTGCCATGGCATTCCAGCGAATCAAACTTTTAATTCGCCGCTCAATTTCGCGGTTCCCCGGATACGCCGATTCCTGTTCCTTCGGAATCGTGTTGACGTAAGGGGTGTTGATTTTTTGGGGGAGATTCAGTCCGCGATGTTTGGCGTGCTCCAAAATTTCGTTCAGGAACGCCGCCGCGCCTTCAGGTCCGTGTTCCGCGATCAAGGCATCGAGCGATTCGATCCATTCGGCGATCTCGGTGTCGTCTTCGGTTTGCTCGACGCCGGGGAAAAAAAGCTGTTCGGTGAATTGTTTTTCGTCCATACATCGCCCCGCCAAGGAGCTTGGCGCGGTAGGTTAGCAAAAACCGAGTCAAGAAGGAATAGAAATCTTTTTCAGTCTTTGTAAAATTATTGTAAAATCAGCGTGTAACCGAGATTCTTTGTATCTAAGCCATGCACTATCAGCATTATATGTGGATTCTCGGGATCCGTCGTTGAGGGGCGGAAGGGCTGAAATCCTACAGCGGAGGGGAAGTTGGCCGTCGGTTGTTGGTTGATGGTGGGATTTTTTATTGAATTTGTGGTCGTAGCGAGGATTTTCATCCTCGCGGGGGTGGGAGCACTCCCAACCAAGCCCGGTGTGCTGGGGCTGGGTTCCGGTTTTAACCCCGAAACATCCATCCGACTGGGCCGCAGCCGAAGCTCCGAGCCAGCCCGATGGACGGAAATGCTGGTAAGTTTATTGATGCCCGACCGCCAACGGATCCCCTCCGATTAGGATTCAACGCACAAAAAAGTATCAAGTTCCGTGCCATTGGATTTCGGGAAGGAAATACCAAAACAAGTCTTTGTAATTCAATAATCTAAGATCCAATGGGGGACGGGTGGGTCGGATCGTAGCAATCCGAAAACCATGCAAAAATGATAAAAATAGCACCGGATTGAAAAGGGAATTTGTTTCAAACTGATAAAGATCCGGATTGATTTCCGCCCCGAAACCGCCCTGTCTTAGCCGTTTTCTGCCACAAACAGGGCCGTTGGGATCTGTTCCCTTTCCTGCGGAATGGCCAAATAGTCCCATACCTCTTGCCGAATAGCGCTGGCGACAAATTCTTCTTTACCAAGCTTTCTGCCCAGAATGTCGAACAGGAGGCAGTTCTGCCGTCCCCAAAATTCGGCCATATCGGCCGGAGTGATCTGATACGCCCAAATGGAATTGGCTCCGAATTCAAAAGAGACGAGAGGGCGAAATTTGCGGATGGTTTCCTCCGCGCCGCGAAGGACTCCCAATTCTCCCCCCTCACAGTCAATTTTGATGTAGGCAAGCTTCGGCAACTGAACCGCCATCGAATCAAGTTTTTTCAGCGGAACATTGATGACCTGTTTTCGCGTCGGGACGTCGTAAGTTCGTTCCCGCAATCCGCTCAGCCACGGCGCATCTATGGCAAAGACGTATTCCGCTTCCCCCTCATCTTCCCCCAATGCGAATGGGAAGATTTCAACCGCGCGCGCTACTTCCGGCCCCGCGAGCGTGACCTGTCTCGTCAATTCATTGCGACAGGATTCCAACGGTTCGAAGGCCATGACTTTCCCTTCCGGACCGACACATCGGGCGATGGAGAGAGTGTGGGAACCAACATTGGCTCCGACGTCCAGCGCGAAATCGCCGGGCCGCAGATGCCGCGTGTACAGTTTTTGCAGGATCAATTCGTAATCGGGCATGACGGCGCGTCAGTCAAACAATTCGGAAACCGAGAGCCGGCAATGGATGCGGTGGATGGCCTCGGCCAAGAGGGGCGCGATGGAGACGACGCTCAGTTTGTTGAGCGTCGCGCCGTTGGTTTGGAAAATCGAATTGGTGACGATGACTTTTTCGATCGGCGACTTGGCGAGGCGGTCCCGCGCCGCGCCGGACAAAACCGCGTGCGAGGCGCAGGCGTAAACCGACGCCGCGCCTTGCGCCACCAACGCCTCCGCGCCGTTGCAGAGCGTCCCGGCGGTGTCAATCAGATCGTCGAAAATAAAGCAACGTTTCCCCTTCACCTTGCCGATGATGTTCATCACCTCCGAAACATTGGGCTTGGGGCGGCGTTTGTCAATGATGACCAGCGGCGTTTCCAACTGCGCGGCGTAATTGCGCGCGCGCTTGACGTTCCCCACGTCGGGCGAAACGACGACCGTGTCTTTGTCCACCAAACCGTTTTTCTTGATGTAATCCACCAGCACGGGCGTCGCCAAAAGATGATCCACCGGAATATCGAAGAAGCCTTGAATCTGCGCCGAGTGAAGATCGAGGCAGACAACCCGTTGCGCGCCGGTGGCGACGAGCAAATTGGCGACGACCTTCGCCGAAAGCGCGACGCGCCCGCGATCCTTGCGGTCTTGGCGCGCGTATCCGAAATAGGGAACGATGACGTTGATTCGCTCGGCGGAGGCGCGATGGAGCGCGTCAATCGTCAGGAGCAATTCCATGAGGTTGTCGTTGACCGGCGTGCAGGTAGATTGAATGACGTAGCAATCGGCGCCGCGAACGTTGTTGAGAATCCGCACGGCGGTTTCGCCGTCGGAGAAGTGCATGACTTCGAGTTGCCCTTCTTCGAGCTTGAGGTGCTCGCAGACTTCCTTGGAGAGATGGCGGCTTGCGGTCCCGCCAAAGACGATGGGCCCGCGATCAATGTTGGGAACGGGATACATTGGAAATTTTCGCCCCCTGAGAAAAAAAATTTCGGCAAAAAACCGAAGACGCAACGCATTATGAAAATCCGGGGGCGGAGAATCAACCCAAGAAATTCGAGAAGAAATTATTTTGCGTCCTTTGCGCTCCTTCGCGGTAAATGATTTTCATTCGCTATTCATAGAGTTCCCAATTTCGCGCGGAGTTGGGCGTGGCTGTGGCGGATTGGGTTGGGGAAGGCGTCGCGGTTGGGGTTGGCGAGGGAATCGGAGTTTGCGTCGCGCTGGGAGTGGGGCTTGGCGTGCGCGTACCCGTGTGGGTGGAAGTGGTCGTGGCCGAGCGGGTTGGCGTGGACGTGGTGGACGCGGTGGATGTCGCGGACTTTGAGGCGGTTCTTGTCGGCGTCGCGCTTTGCGTCGCGGTTCTTGTGTTCGTCCGTGTCGCGGTCCGCGTCGCCGTGGCAGTCG
>CAZRCZ010000009.1:0-162823 GCA_964598765.1 uncultured Candidatus Sumerlaeota bacterium
GGTACCCCTGGTTTTTTCGCCCTCTTTTCGTCAACCTATTTCAGGACGGGACACCGAGTTCTCGGCGACTTGGTGGCAAATCCGTGGTCCTCTTTGTTGCCAATGAGGAGTGCGTTGATTCGTGCAAAAGTGGAAGCAATGCGTCCTTGGAATTAGAGGGACGCAAAAATATACGATGATCAGCGATACGTTTATTCCCCTGATCGATCCTCGGGAGATAGCGGCAGGTTCATACAATTGAACCTGAGCGTGTAGGGTCGCTTCTCTGTCAACGGGCATACTTCAACGTCCCGAACTTGTTAATGAATTCTCGACACTCGATTCTGAGAATGTGTAGGAGAATGAGAAGGAGAAAAATCGGACCGCTATGCCTAAACATCGTATTGCCGGAAATGATGATAAAAATGAACGCCATGAATCCGGCTCCAATAGCGGAGCGGAGTCGGGCCAAAGAAGGGATGCGCCGTCAGGCGGTTGGGTTCGCGTTGGGCAAGCGCGACGAATTCCTTGAGTCGGCGCTCCAATGCCGTCCGTTCCGCAACGAAATCGCCCTTCGGAGGAGGCGTGATGCTGGGTGGTCCCTTAATTTTGCCTTGCGGCCAAGTGGTGAGGAGATGAAAGAAAACCCACTTGACCAGCGTTCGCGTGAGCCAATTGGATCGGTCCTGCTCCGCGCCTTCCCCCAAGGACAATTCCACCATGAAGCGCAGATGACTCATGAGCGCCGGCGGCGTGAGCTTGCCCCATTGCGGCTGGGAATCGGGGCGGATTTGTTCCAGTTTCTCAATGAAGAGGGGCAAATGTTCGGTATCGAGAAAATTCCAACTCATCTTTCAGGCATCTCCGGAGGGTGAATTAATCGGATGATAAGTCAGCAAAACGCAAACATCCATGAAAAGACATTCCGAATTTCCTGTGAAAATTCGCCGGATTGCGTTTCAATCATCCGGCGAACGGGCGGATTGAAGAAGGCGAGACGCCGCGAACTCTTCCGCCGCGCGAAACGGTTTTCATCATGTTGCGTTATCTCACTTCCGGCGAATCCCATGGACCTCAACTGACCGCGATCCTGAGCGGCGTTCCGGCGGGCTTGGCTCTGCGCGCCGAGGCGATCAACCGCGATCTGAAACGGCGGCAAGGAGGTTACGGACGCGGCGGGCGGATGAAAATCGAGACCGACACCGCGCGGCTTCTTTCCGGCGTCCGGCACGGCAAGACGCTCGGCAGTCCGATCACGCTCGTCGTCGAAAACCGCGACTGGAAGAATTGGGAAAAGATCATGTCCCCCGAGCCGATTGAGGACGCCGCCGGGCGTGAGATCACGCGGCCGCGGCCGGGACACGCCGATCTTCCCGGAATCCAAAAATTCGCCCAAGAGGACGCGCGCAACGTCTTGGAACGCGCGTCGGCTCGCGCGACGACGACGCAAGTCGCCATCGGCGCAATTTGCAAAGTCCTGCTCGGAGAGTTCGGGATCAAAATCATTTCGCACGTCGTCAATCTCGGCGGAATCGCCGTCAAGACCGATGGATTGTCCCATGGCGAGATCGAGCGCCGCGCCGAAGCATCGGAGCTTCGCGTCGCCGATGCTTCCGTGGAGGCGAAAATGATCGAACTGGTTGACGCCTGCAAAAAGGACGGCGACACCGCCGGAGGAATCTTTGAGGTCATCGCCACGGGGCTTCCCGCCGGACTCGGCAACGTGATGAATTGGGACGAAAAACTGGACGGAAAGATCGGGCAGTTGCTGATGAGCACGCAGGCGATTAAAGGCGTGGAGATCGGCGGCGGATTCGGCGCGGCGCAAAAGCGCGGCTCCGAAGTGCACGACCCGATTTTTTACTCCGAGAATCCCGCCGACTCGCCGTCCGGGCGCGGACCGTCGGGGGGATTTTACCGCAAGACCAATCGCGCCGGAGGGTTGGAAGGAGGCATGACCAATGGCGAGCCGTTGGTCGTCCGCGCGGCGATGAAACCGATTTCGACCCTCATGCGCCCCATCGCGTCGGTGGATTTCAAAACGCGCGAAGCTTTCGATTCCTCCAAGGAACGCTCCGACGTTTGCGCGCTTCCGGCCGCCGCGGTCGTCGGCGAGGCGCAGATGGCGTTCGCGCTGGCGTGGGCGTTCCTCGAAAAATTCGGCGGCGACAGCATGGGCGAGGTAACGCGGAATTATGAGGGATATGTTCAATCTCTCAAAAGAAGCTGAATTTTTTGAAAGATGAAGATTCACCACAGAGGCACGGAGGGGAATTTGACAGGGGATCGGTCGCTGAGAATATCCGACGTCACGATCATTCCGTCCAAGACTGAATTTTTCTCAAAATGTTCTGAATCGCAACCCTCGTCTCCGGTTGCTTCCCATAACAGAAGCGCAATTTTTCTATCTTCGCATCATGCGGACATCAACCTCTCTGTGTCTCAGTGGTGAAACCAAAATTCCTTCAACAACTTAGCCGAATTCGCCTCGTCGTCTTCGACGTGGACGGAACGATGACCGACGGTTCGATTGTTTTTCTGGGGGATCGGGAAATCAAACGCTTCGACGTGAAGGATGGTTTGGGGATTCGACTCCTGCTCGACACTGAGATCGAAGTGGCGATGATCACGAGCAGAAGCTCGCGCGCGGTCGCGCGTCGGGCCAAGGAATTAGGCGTCCACCATTTGTTTCAAGGGGTCACCGACAAAAAGATTTGCGTCCGCAGATTGGCTTCAATATTGAAAATCGCGCGATCCGAAATTGCCGCGATGGGGGATGACCTGCCTGATTTGGAAATGTTCGCGGAGTGCGGCGTCAAGTTGGCGGTCGCCGACGCCGCGCCCGAAGTCAGGTCCGCCGCCGATTGGATTTCGAGCCATCCGGGCGGACACGGCGCGGTCCGCGAGGCGGCGGAGTTGATTTTGAAGGCGCGGGTGAAATAGCTTTCACCACCAAGGCACCAAGACACCAAGCGAAGAAGTAAACGACAATAGGACACGTTGAAGATACAATCTCTTCTCTTGAGCTTTGTGTCCTCGTGTCTTGGTGGTGAAATGAACGTGGTCAAAATTGAATTGGCTCCGCGATGACTACGCCAAAAATTCTCATGATCGCCCGCTCGTTGCCCTGCCATGTGCGGGGAGGTTTGGAATATCACGTCGTTGACTTGGCCATGGGGCTTACGGCCAAGGGCGCGGAAGTGGAACTTCTCTCGACGCCAGTCCCCGATTCGTATCGGCGCGAATTGGAATCCTCCGGATTAAAAGTTCATGAAGTCCCCGGCGTTCCGGCGGGACGATATTCTTTTCCCTATTTTCGTCGTGTTGGAGCGGTCATTCGGCGATTGCAGAAGGAGCGCGGCTTCGACGTCATTCACGCGCACGAATTCGGCTTTGGATTCGCGCCGCCGAGCGAAGAAGAAGTCGGCGCGAAGATCGTCTTGAGCGTTCACGGAACGATCACGAGCGAAACGCCTCTTCATCCCGATGTATTTCGCGCTCTTTCGCCCCGCATGAAAGGGTGGGCATGGGCGCGATTCGGACGGCGCAAACTCTTTGCTCCGTGGTGGCATCGCGCTCTGGATCGGGCGAGTTTGATCTTGGTGGATTCGCAATGGACGGCGGACGAATTGAAAAGAATCCGTTCCGCGGTTCAATCGAAAATTCATCGCATTCCGCTCGGCCTTGACCGTTCGCGTTATCCGTCGCTCGATCACGACGAAGGTCAAAAAAAAATGAGCTGGACGAAATCGGGTGAAGCGATTTTGATGACGGTCGGTCGGCTCGAATGGCAAAAGGGGCATGATGTTGCGCTTCGCGCCTTGAACCAATTAAAAGATTTGCCTTGGCGATACGTCATTGCCGGAGAAGGGCGCGAGCGGAAACATCTGGAGAGTTTGGCTCGTCAACTTGATTTGACCGACCGCGTCGAATTCCTCGGCAGAATTGACGATCCGACCAAATCGTCCGCGCTGGCCGGAGCCGATTTGTTCCTTTGGCCGGAGCGCACGCATCCGGCGTTTGGTTTGGTTGGGCTGGAAGCGATGCTCATGGGAACGCCGCTCGTTGCGTCGCGCCGGGGCGCGATCCCGGATTTGATGGATCCGCAAAGCGGTTGGCTCTTTAACTCCGACGACCCCGAAAATTTGGCCGGAACGCTTCGCCCCCTGCTCGTCAATTCGACGCCCCTCGTAGATGCGCGAAAAGGTTTGCGCGAACGGACGTTGGAGCGATTCAAACCGGAGGTTATGACCGAAAGAACTTTGAATTGGTATTGAATGGATCACCGCGAATGGTTTCCGCATCGAGAAAAATTTTCTTTTTTTTGCTTGAACGTTGGGACCGAGATTGAGTAGAAAAGTCCGTTTTGCAACGTTGCGAGGACGGCTGAATCAGAGGGAAGGGGCCGTTTGGAGACTGATCGGGGCGGAGAACGAGGAAACCGGAAGTTTGTGAAAATAAGCGCGAAGTCGAGGCCCACTCATGGCGGAGGAACCCAAAGATTCGGAGCAAGCCAAACTCTGGCGTCAGGCCGGGTTGGCCTTCTCCCTGCCGATGATGATGCTGGCCGGACCCCTGGTCGGTTACTTCTTGGCTTATGGGATTGTCCGCTGGTTCGGATGGACCGGACCTTGGGCCGGAAGGCTCAAATTAGTGGGGTTGGCTTTCGGAATTGTGGCCGGAATTCGGGAAACCTATAAGGTGATCAGAAAGATATCTTCGGATTCGTAGAGGTTTTGGGGTTGGAATCAACAAATAATAGAGTTCCCGTGGGTCAGCCGGACGGCAACTACCTGAACTGGGCGTTCTTGCGCCGGACCGCTTTGTCCACATTGGTCACAATGCTTCTTGTTTCCCTTTTCACGGGCGGTTACGCGGCTCCGGCATTGGGGGCGCGTTATTTTCTTTTTGCGTTCTGGTCGCTCACTTTCTTTTCGCTGACGGCGCTGATTTTCAGACATCTTCTCTTCGGCGGCGACAAGGTTTTGGGATTGTTGTTCGTCGTCGGCAAGCTGGCCAGTCTCGCCGGGTTGTTTTTGATTCTCTTGGAATGGCCGCTTCCGGAAGTCGGCGGCCATCCTGAACGCTCCCACATGATCGCCATGATCGCGGGCATTGGAACTCCCTTGGCGGTGGTCTTCCTTCGGGTGATCGGAGCCGTGATTGAAGTTCAACGGCGACAATCGGCCCGGAGCGTCGTGTCCATCTCGCCGCAAGCGGCGGGAGAAGTGAAGTCGAAACCATGACGACCGAACATCCCGTCCACCTTCATCACTCGTTTCTTTTGGCCGCGGCTGAAAACGCTGAATCGGCGTCGCAAGCGACGCACGAGGAAGCCAAGACATCCGCGCCGGTTTCGCATCAATCCAAGGCGGAAGCCGAAACCAAAGGGGCCGCCGAGACTTACGAGATTCCCGAGGAAATTCCGAACATCTACACGTTGACGACCGCGCTGGTGAACAAAGATTCCGCCCACGGCGAGGGAAACGCCGAGGGGCCGTTCTTCCTCAACTTCTGTTTTACGATGCTGTTCGCCGTGATCTTCATCACGATCCTGCGCCGGGCGTTGCGAAAGACCAGCGTGGACAGACCGACCCGTGCCCAAGCGGCGGTCGAGTCCCTCTTCGAAGGACTTTACAAGTTTTTCGGCGACATCATCGGCGAACACCACGCCCACAAATACGCCCCCTTCGTGGCTTCGATGTGGCTGTTTATCTTTCTGAACAACATCTTCGGGTTGGTTCCGTTTCTTAAATCGCCGACGGGACACCTCCAGACCACCGGCGCGCTCGGATTATGCGTTTTCTGCTACGTCAATTATCAGGGGATCAAGGCCGGAGGATTAAAGCACTATCTCTGGCATTTGTGCGGCGCGCCGACCGACGCCGTGGCGTGGGTTTTTGCGCCGTTCCTTTTCGTCTTGGAACTTTTGGGAACGCTCATCAAGCCCGTGTCGCTCTCGCTTCGTCTTTTCGGAAACATTATGGGCGAAGATCGTCTGCTCGCCACCTTCCTCGGTTTGGGCATGATGATCACCGCGTTGTTGCTTCATACTCCCCGGCCGTTGATCGGCGTGCCCTTGCATCTGCCGTTTTTCTTTCTGGCGACGCTGACCAGTGTGGTGCAGGCGACCGTTTTTGCGATGCTCTCCAGCGTTTATATTTCCCTGCTCCTGCCCCATGACGATCATCATGGGCATGAGCACGCCGAAGGAGGAAGCCACTGAATTCCCATTGGTCGGTCGGGACGTTGATCTTTGATCCAAACCAAGGGACGGAATCAAAAATGGAATTTTGAGTTTGCACGCATTGAATCTCGAATCAATTTAAGGAGGAATGAAACAATGGATCTCGATCCGCAAACAGCAATTAAAATCACTTATCCCCTCGGTCTGGGCCTCGCGGCTCTTGGCTCGGGTTTGGGATTGGGCAAGGCCGTCAGCGCCGCCATGGAAGCGATGGGACGCCAACCCGAGGCCGCCGGAAAAATTCAAACGGCGATGATCATCGGTTGCGCCTTCGTCGAAGCCTTGACGATTTACGCGCTGATCTCGGTCTTCCTCGTCGGCAAGAGTTGATCCGACGCTCAGGAAGATTCGCTCAAAAAGTCGGCGCGATCCAAGCGGATTGCGCCTTGACCCAATGGGCGACAAAGATTTCCGAATCCTTGGGACCGGAAGCAACTCATTTGGCGCAACGCATGATCTTCATTTGGAAGGCATAAGGCATGTCTGAAGAATTTTTGAAACAACTGGGCGAGATGGCCACGCAGATTCTCGCCTTCATTATCTTTTTCGCGATCCTGAAGAAGTATGCTTGGGGACCCGTCCTCAAGCTTTTGGAGGATCGCCAAAAGAAAATCGAGGCGGGATTTGACGAGATCAAATCGCTGAAGGCCGGGGCCGAGGATGCGCAAAAGCGCTACGAGGGGAAAATCCGGGACATCGAGGCCGAGGCCCGCGCGCGGATTCAGGAGGCGGTCAACGAGGGAAAACGGGTCGCCGCCGAGATCACCGAAAAGGCGCGCACCGATTCGGCGGAGATCGCGGAAAAGGCCAAGAAGAACATCGAGCTGGAGCTCGCCACGGTCCGCAAGGAACTGCGCAACGAGATCATCAAGCTTACCCTGGGCGCGACGGAAAAGCTGATCCACGAAAAACTGACTGAGGAGCGGGACCGCGAATTGGTCGGCTCCTTCATCAGCGACATGGAAGGGAAATCCCGATGAGCGTTCCCAAGGGCGCGGAACTCGCGGTTCAATCCTACGCGCAGGCGCTTTTCAACGTCGGGCGCTCCCAAGGAACGCTGGATCGCCTGTTGGAGGAAAGCCGCGCGTTGGCGGCGACGCTCGAGCGCGAGCCAAGGTTGGGGGATTTCTTGGAAAGTCCCCAGATCACGCGCGAGAAAAAACGGGCCGTGGCCGATCAAGCCTTCAAGCCGTCGTTTCATCCCTTGCTCGTGACGTTGATTCACATGGTGATTGACCGCGAACGGGGAGCGGTTCTTCTTCCCATTTTGCGGGAGTTCGAGGAAGTGGCCGAACGCGCCGAGGGAATTTATCCGGCGACGGTGATTTCGGCGCGCGAACTGGGGGACGGAGAACGGCAAAATCTGCGGGGCGGACTGGAAAAATACGCCGGATGCAAACTCAAGATTCAGTTCACGGTCAAACCGGAACTGATCGGCGGGATTGTTTTTCGTTTCCGTGACAAGCTGATTGACGCCAGCGTGAAACAGGGGTTGAACCGGCTCCGGCGGCGATTTGAGGCGGGGGAATTAAGAGCGGGAGTTTGAGAGCGAGATTAAGAGCAAGAGCAAGAGTAAGAAAATAAGGATGGATGGATATGGCACTGCGAGCGGATGAAATCACACAAATTCTTGAGCGGGAGCTTGTTGATTACGACAAGAAACTCGAAGTCGAAGATGTCGGCACGATTCTCAAACTCGGCGACAACATCGCCACGGTTTACGGATTGCGCCAAGCCATGGCGGGCGAACTGCTCGAATTCCCCGGCGGCGTGATGGGGATGGTGTTGAACCTCGAAGAAGCCAGCGTCGGCGTCGCTCTGCTCGGCTCCGACGTCGGCATCAAGGAAGGGGACACGGTCAAGCGAACCGGACGCATCGCGTCGGTTCCGGTCGGCGACGCCCTCTTGGGGCGCGTCGTCAATCCGCTGGGACAACCGCTGGACGGCAAGGGTCCGATCGCCACCGAGAAATTCCGCGTCATCGAGCGTCTGGCTCCCAACGTCGTCTCGCGCCAACCGGTGAAGCAACCCCTCATGACCGGACTCAAGGCCGTTGACGCGATGATTCCGATCGGGCGCGGCCAGCGCGAATTGATAATCGGCGACCGCCAGACGGGCAAGACCGCCGTCGCAGTGGACGCGATCATCAACCAGAAAAACACCGACGTCATCAGCATCTACGTCGCTATTGGCCAGCGCGCCTCGACGGTCGTGGACGTCGTCAACAAACTTGAACAAAACGGCGCGATGGAAAAGACCATCGTCGTTTCGGCGACGGCCAATGAGCCGGCTTCGCTCCTCTACATGGCCCCCTACGCGGGGGTGACGATGGGAGAGGAATTCATGGAGCAGGGCAAACACGTCCTTTGCGTGTATGACGATTTGAGCAAGCAAGCCGCCGCGTATCGCCAGCTTGCGCTTCTTTTGCGCCGCCCTCCCGGACGCGAGGCTTATCCCGGAGACGTTTTTTATCTGCACAGCCGTCTGCTCGAACGCGCCGCCAAATTGGAGGAGCGCTATATCGTCGTCAAGAAGGATGCTCCGGCGAGCACGACCCAAGGCGTCAATGGAAAATCATATCGTTACCTCGATGAAGGTCCCAAGCACGCCGAGGAGGATCGCAAGGCGATGTCCAACGCCGACGAGCTTGAGGTCCGCGCCGATCCCACCAGCGGCGGATCGCTCACCGCGCTTCCGATTATCGAAACACAGGCGGGGGACGTTTCGGGTTACATTCCGACGAACGTCATCTCGATCACCGATGGCCAAATTTATCTGGAACCCGATCTTTTCTACGCGGGCGTTCGGCCTGCCATTAACGTCGGCCTTTCGGTCAGCCGCGTCGGCGGGAACGCGCAGACCAAGGCGATGCGCAAGGTCGGCGGCCAGCTACGTCTGGACATGGCGCAGTATCGGGAGCTTGCGGCGTTCGCGCAGTTCGGCTCCGATCTGGACGCCGCGACGCAGGCTCAATTGCGCCGGGGCGAGCGGCTAGTCGAAGTTCTCAAGCAGGATCAATACAATCCTCAACCTTTGGCGAATCAGGTGACGATCCTTTTTGCCGGAAGCAAGGGTTACCTTGACGATCTGCCCGCATCGCAAGTCAAGGAATTCGAGGCGGGACTAATTAAGTTCCTGCAGACCAAATATCCTGACGTCCTGCATGACATCGAGAAGATCAAAGACCTTCCCGATCCCTTGCAGGAAAAAATGAAAAAAGCGATTGAGGAATTTAAGAAGGAGTTCACGGCGGGGAAGAAATAAGAATGGCGGAAACAACCAAAGTTCTTCGACGCCGATTGCGCTCGGTCAAGGCGACCAAGCAGGTGACGCGCGCGATGGAGATGGTCTCTGCGGCCAAACTCCGCCGGGCGCAGTCGGTTCTCATGGCCGGACGCCCTTTTGCCGCCAAGCTTCAGGAGTTGCTTTCCTACTTGGCCGGAAGCGAATCGGTCGCCGGGCATCCTCTCTTCGCCGAGCGCGAGATCAAGCGCGCCACGCTGGCAGTCTTCACCGCCGACCGCGGACTCTGCGGCGGGTTTAACGCCAACATCATCCGGCTCGTCGAGAATGAACTCAAATCGCGCCCCGAAATTCAGTGGGAATTGTTTTGCGTCGGCAAGAAGGGGGCCGATTATTTCCGCAAACGCGGCTACAACGTCGTCGAACGGATCGTCGGACTTTCGGGAAGACCGGACGCCGAGTTGGCGCGAAAAGTTTCGGATCAATTGCTGGGACGTTTCACATCCGGCCAGACTGACGCGGTCTATTTGGCTTACTCCGCGTTCAAAAGCATGGCGGTTTTTCGACCGACCATCGCCCGATTTCTGAATCTGAACGCGGCGGACTTGGCCGGCCCGCAAAAAGAAAAGTCCAAGGGACCGAATTTGGATTACATCATGGAGCCGTCGGGCGAGCGGGTCTTTAACGCGCTCCTCCCGCGCTATCTGACCTCGCGCGTTTACATCACGTTCGCCGAGGTCTTCACTTCCGAGCACAGCGCGCGGATGATCGCCATGAACAACGCGACCAAGAATTGCAAGGAACTGGTGGATTCGCTCACTCTCCGAATGAACAAGGCGCGCCAAGGCCAGATCACGCGGGAATTGATAGACATTGTCGGCGGAGCGAAGGCGATTGCGGAGTGAGAGAAGCCGAAGATTTATTGAAACGCTGAGACACAAAGGAACACGCAAATGAACATCGGAAAAATCAAACAAGTCATCGGTCCCACGTTGGACATTGAGTTCAACGCGGACCAGCTTCCCAACATTCTCAACGCCATCACGATCAACACGGGGGACAACCGCACTCTGACGGTCGAGGCGGCCCAGCACATCGGCAACAACGTCGTGCGTTGCGTCTCGATGGGGCCGACCGACGGCTTGGTGCGCGGGACCGAATGCGTGGACACCGGCGCGCCGATCTCCGTTCCCGTCGGGGAGCAGGTTTTGGGACACATCTTCAATCTTCTCGGCGACACGCTCGACGGACGAACCGCGTTGCCTCACCCCGATCAGCGCTGGCCGATCCATCGTTCCAGTTCCGCGCTCACCGACACCCTGCCCGCGACCACGGTTCTTGAAACCGGCATCAAGGTCGTGGATTTGCTGGCTCCCTACGCCAAGGGGGGCAAGGTTGGATTGTTCGGCGGCGCGGGGGTCGGCAAAACCGTCATCATCATGGAACTCATCACGAACATCGCCAAGCATCACGGCGGCTTTTCGGTCTTCGGCGGCGTCGGCGAGCGGACGCGCGAAGGCAACGACCTCTGGCTCGAAATGAATGAAAGCGGAGTCGTCAGCCACGAGGACGGCAAAAGCAAGGCCGCGCTCGTCTTCGGCCAAATGAACGAACCTCCCGGAGCGCGCCTCCGTGTCGCGCTTTCCGCCCTTACCATGACCGAATACTTTCGCGATGAAATGGGGCAGGACGTGCTCCTCTTCATTGACAACATTTTCCGTTTCACGCAGGCCGGTTCCGAGGTTTCCGCCTTGTTGGGCCGGATGCCTTCGGCGGTCGGTTACCAGCCGACGCTGACGACGGAGATGGGAAATCTGCAGGAGCGAATCGCCTCGACCAAGAAGGGTTCGATCACGTCCGTCCAAGCGGTCTATGTTCCCGCCGACGACCTGACCGATCCCGCTCCGGCCAACACGTTCACGCACTTGGACGCGACGACGGTGCTCTCGCGCCAAATCGCCGAGTTAGGAATTTATCCCGCCGTGGATCCGCTCGACTCGACGAGCCGCCTGATGGACCCCAAGATCGTCGGCGCGGAGCATTACGCGGTCAAATCCAAAGTTCAGCAGATTCTCCAGCGCTACAAGGACCTCCAGGACATCATCGCCATTCTGGGCATGGAGGAACTTTCCGACGACGACAAACTGATCGTGTCGCGGGCGCGGAAAATTCAGCGTTTCCTTTCCCAGCCGTTCCACGTCGCCGAAGCGTTTACGGGGCGCGCCGGAGCCTACGTCAAACTGGCCGATTCCATCGCCGGGTTCAAGGCCATCGCCGACGGCGCGATGGACGAGGTTCCCGAGCCGATGTTCTACATGGCCGGAACGATTGACGAAGTTCGGGATCGCTTCAAGAAGCAGAAGAATTAAGAAAAGAGACGCTAAATCATGGCCGACTTCCAACTTCAAATTTATACGCAGGAGAAAAAAGTCTTCGAGGGAACGGTGACTTCGCTCGTCGCGCCCGGAGAAGAGGGGTATCTCGGCGTCTTGGCCAATCATGCGCCGCTGGTGACGAACTTGGGCAACGGGAAATTGACTCTGCGCCAAGGGGACAAAACCATCGAACATGCCGTCTCCGGCGGATTCCTCGAAGTCCACGCCAATCAAGCCGTGATCTTGGCCGATTCCCTGACTTAGTCCGCGATGAACGTGACGGTTCGCTATTTTCAGACCGCGCAGAAAGCGGTCGGTTGCGCAAGCGAGACGATTTCACTTCCCGATGCCTCCTCCATTGCCGAGCTGGTAAAAATTTTGGAACAACGCCACCCGAACTTGATCCCATTGACGTCCAGCCTGCTTTTTGCGTTGAATGAAGAAAATGCGGTTTTGGATCAGGCGATGAAAAACGGGGACATCATCGCATTGCTTCCTCCCTTTTCCGGCGGTTAACGGCGGTTTGAAGAAGAAGTAAGATGCCTAGGACACGGACAAATACGGACGAACACGGATCAAACTTCTCTTCATCCGTGTTCGTCCGTGTTTGTCCGTGTCCCATTTCTTTTCTTTTTCCTCTCTTGGCTTTTTGCTTTTTCGTGTTCACCATGAATCCAATGATCGCCGACGAACCCGTTCCCAAGCCGACGCCGACTCCGGCTACTCCGCCGGCCTCGAAGGAACCCGCTATTATCGCCCACGGCGGAGCAGGAACGCCCGTGGATCGCTCCATCGCGCTGGCTCCCGCCGTTGAAGCCGCGTGGAAAAAACTGGCGGTAGGCGGCTCCGCGCTCGACGCCGCCGTTGCCGGGGCCGTCGTCTTGGAGGACGATCCGACCTTCAACGCCGGAACCGGTTCCAACATCCGCATGGACGGCCAGACGGTTCAAATGGACGCGGCGGTGATGAACGAACGGGGGGACTTTGGCGCGGTGGCCGTGCTTGAGCGCGTGAAGAATCCCGTGCTCGTCGCGCGCGCCGTGATGAACACGCCGCATCTTCTTCTCGCCGGCGAGGGCGCGACGCGCTTCGCCCGAACGCTCGGCATGGCCGATTATGATCCGCGCACGACCGAGAGCCTGCAACGCTACAAGACTCTCCGGCAACGCATGGGCAACGGCGGGTTGGGGGAAGAGTGGAAGGAATTCGACTGGAAGAAGCACTGGAATTTTCCGACGTCGCTTGAAGACGCGCTTAAGCCGAAGGACACAATCGGCGTCGTCGTCCGCGACGGAAAAGGGGGATTCGCCGCCGCGATCAGCACCGGCGGAACCTCAACCACGCTCTATGGGCGAGTCGGCGACGTGCCGATCATGGGAGCCGGAATTTTTGCTGGCCCCGCCGGAGCCGTCGCCGCGACCGGATGGGGCGAATACATCATCCGAGAAAATCTGAGCCGAAAAGTTTACGAGTGGATCGCCGCCGGAATGTCTCCCAAGGACGCGGTCGCCAAGGGGCTTGCGCTCTATCCCGCCCACGTCGGCATCGGGCTTATTGCTCTCTCCGCCGATGGAACCGCCGCCGCATCCAACACGACGATGGCGTGGGCGGGCAAAGTTGGAGGCGCGTCGCTCAGCGCGGATCAGCGGGGACAGTGACTCCGACCTAAGATTTCTCGGGATGAGTCCGACAAAGGGTTGATTTGAACGCTTCGCGGCGTTATGAGTGTCGGTCATGACCTCCGGAACGATCTTCGTTGTCTGCGTCGCGTTTGCGGTTTTCCTGCTGACCCTCCACGAAATCCGGCGTTACGCGCTGGCGAAGAAAAATCCCGCCTCGTTCCCCTACCCGCGCAGACGATTGGCCCGCCGGATTGGGATCGGCATCTTGGTCATCGCGGTTTTATTTCTCATTCAGTTTCGTCCCGTCGAGCACGGTCCTTGGATCGAAGTCGTCTGGTTGGGTTTTTGCGCGCTGATTGTCGCGGTGATTCTCCTGCTCACTCTGCGCGATCTGCACGAGACAAGCGTCTCGGTTGTCGGCGAACACCAGCGGTTTCACCATGAAGCCGAACAACGCATCCGCTCGGTCATCCAATCCGAACTAAAGCCCCGCGACAAAACTCCCGGGTCCCGTTGAGTACGAAAGTCACTTCTTCCGCTTTTCTTGCTCCTGCTCTTACTCTTGCTCTTGCTCTAATCCCATAAACCCCTTATAACTTCTCGCGCGAAGGAGCGCATTCATGGCGGGCGAATACATCTTTACCATGCTCGGTTTATGCAAGAGCTATGGCACCAAACAGATTCTGAAAGACATCAATCTTTGTTTCTATCCGGGAGCCAAGATCGGCATTGTCGGCGAGAACGGTTCGGGCAAATCCACGGTTCTGAGGATTATGGCGGGCGTGGACAAGGAATTTGAGGGACGAGCCGAACCGGAAAAAGGGCGTCGCATCGGTTACGTCCCGCAGGAGCCGACGCTCGATCCAACCAAGGATGTTCGCGGAAACATCGAAACCGCCTTCGCTCCGATCAAGGCGCTCCTGCAAGCCTACGACGACGTGTCCGCCAAGATGGGAGGCGATCTCTCCCCCGAAGAGATGGACAAGGCGATGAATCGGATGGCGGAATTGCAGGATAAAATTGACGCCGTCGGAGGATGGGAATTGGATCGCGCGCTGGACGCCGCCGCCGACGCGCTGGTTCTGCCTCCGGACGACATGGACGTGACGAAACTTTCCGGCGGGGAGCGGCGTCGAGTCGCGCTCTGCAAGGCTCTGCTGGAGAAACCCGATCTCCTCTTGCTCGACGAACCGACGAACCACCTCGACGCCGAAACGGTCGAGTGGCTCGAAGAGCAACTGCGAGATTATCCCGGCACGGTCATCATCGTCACGCACGACCGCTATTTTCTCGACCACATCACGAAATGGATTTTGGAATTGGACGGCGGTCGCGGAATTCCGTTCGAGGGGAATTACACCTCTTGGCTCGAACAAAAACTGGATCGCCTCGCCAAGGCGGAGAAGAAGGAATCGGAGCGTCGCAAATCGCTCCAGCGCGAATTGCGCTGGATTCACATGAGCGCGGGGGATCGCCACAAGGAAAGCCACGAGCGGATTTCCCAATACGAGCAACTCGTCGCGCGCGAACGCGCCGCTTCGGACGAAGAGGCGAGCGTCATCGAAATTCCCCCCGGGCCGCGATTGGGCAACGACGTTTTGGAATTCAAAGGAGTCGGCAAGAGTTTCGGGAAAAGTCCGCTCATCAACGATCTTTCCTTCGTTCTCTCGCGCGGAGCGATCGTCGGCGTCATCGGTCCCAACGGCGCGGGAAAAACGACCCTCTTCCGGATGATCTTGGGGCAGGAAAAACAGGACGGCGGGGATATCCGGCTCGGCTCGACCGTCGAACCCGCCTACGTGGACCAGCACCGCGACTCGCTGAACGGCGAGAACACCGTTTATCAGGAAATCAGCGGCGGACAGGATTCGTTCAAACTTGGATCGCGAACGATTCCCGCGCGGAGTTACGTTGGCCAGTTCAATTTCAAGGGGACCGACCAGCAGAAGCTCGTCAAGAATCTCTCCGGCGGCGAGCGCAACCGCGTGCATCTGGCCAAGCTGATCCGTCGCGGCGGAAATTTTCTAATGCTCGACGAGCCGACCAACGATCTGGACGTCAATGCTCTGCGGATGTTGGAGGACGCGATCAACGGATTCAGCGGTTGCGCGATGATCATCAGCCATGACCGCTTTTTCCTCGACCGCGTCTGCACGAACCTGCTTGTTTTTGAGGGGGACGGAAAAATCCGTTGGTTCGAAGGAAACTTTCAGGATTACGAGCGTTCGCGTCGCGAGGAATTGGGCGAAAAAGCCTTCCTCAACCGCCGCTCGCGATACAAGAAATTGACTCTCCATTAGAGCAATTTTTGATCAGGCTTATTCTATCGAGGTCCGGCTTCCAAATTACGGGCGCGAATTTGCGCCAATCGCTCCTGAGCCACCGCGCCGGCTTGGGAATTCGCGTCCAAGGCCAAAACTTCCTCGTAGAATTTGATCGCCGATTCGTTCTGGAATCGAATCCAAATGGTTTCGGCCAGAGCGAGGCGGATCCATGCGCGGGCGGAAACGTCGCCGCTCAAGTCCATCGCTCCCTTGAGGGTCTCGATCAGGCTCAGCGCCGTTTTGTCGTCGGGACCATTCGGATTTCTCATTCGGAGGGCGACGGTTCGCGCGGCGTCGGCCAGCAAAGCGCGGGCGTCGTCTCCCGCGCAAATTTCCTTGAGCGCGGACGCCGCCGAGTTCCAATCCTCGCGGGCAACCTTGTGCGCCAAAGCGAGCGGCTTCCAGCCGGAAGATTCAAAGCGGTCCAACGCGCCGAGGCGTCCGCGGACCTGCGCGATTTCGAGGGGAGTCAACGCGGAACCGGATTCCAAATCGAGGCAACGCCGATAATACTCCCGCGCCTGATCGAACGCCGCCCATTCGCCGTAGTGCAGGTCGGCAATTCGCAGGCACGCCCGCTGAGCCAGCGACGAATTGGGATCAAGCTCAAGGACCGATTGGTAGATCTTCAAGGCCGATTCGGGGCGATGATCGCCCAAGGCTTCTTCGGCCCGACGATAGAGCGTGTATTGCTGAAACAGAATGGTGTTGCCGCGATCCGATTCTTCATCCTCGGTCTGGTCCCCTCGCCCATTCATCTCCTCGATCATGGCGTTAATCTGATTTCGGGCCTCCGACGTTCCCTGAACGTCGAGCAAGATCATTTCGCGGGCCGCTTCCGGGGAAACCCGGACGCTCAGATTGTTGGAACGCCGCGCTGGAAGGGAAGAGACTTGAACGGGACCCTTGGGATTCTGTCCGCGACCCAAAATCCCCAAAACCGCGCTCCTTGAATCCAATTCTTGACCATTTCCGTTTGCTTGCTCCGGTTTGGTCACGCTCTTGGAAAGGGAGATTCCGACCGGGTTTTCGCCCCGTCGGGCCGACGCGACGGGTTGGGAAGCTAGGGAACGGTTGGCGGAGGGTTGATTTCCGGGAGCCGAATTCGCCGGCTCGATCCACTCCCTTGAGGGGATTCGAAATGAGTCGGCGGATTGAAACTCCTTCCAACTCCCCGTCCGGGTCAACCCCGTCGGCCAGCGGAATCCTTCCTCGGGCATCATGCCCAGCGCCAACAGCACCAGCGCCGCCACGGCTCCGGACCACCAGATCGGGCGAAACCAAGGATTGATCCCCGGCAATCGGGGTTTGAGATCGGTTTCCTTTCCGCCTTTGGGACCCGACGCCAGACGATTCAAAACCTGATCCGAGAGCCGCGTCATGTAAGGCGCGCCCGGATGAACCACCTCATTGGCGTGGGTGATCAATTCCCCCAAATCGTCGTTGGATTCGTAGAATTCCCGGCAGAGGACGCAGGCGGCTAGATGCTCGTCAATGCGCTGGGCCGTCTCCGAGTCCAAAAGACCGGCGGCGTATTCCTCGTAAAGGTATTGGGCGCGCGAGCATCGCATCGGATTTCGGCCACGGCTCGGAACCGCCTGATTCCGGACTAATTTGCTGTAAAGAGACGGTTCGCTCGAGCACTCAGCCGATTATTATAGACTGAAAACCCGATGGGAGGGTTTGGAGAGACGAGGTTTAGCCGCGAATCAGGCTTCGGAAGCCGCCGCGTCGCCCGAGGAGAACTGGCTGGAAGGCATATCGCGGAGGTTAAACTGACTGGAGCCGATTTGCGATCCGCTCTCCGAGGCATGGCGTTTGCCCCAGCGCAAACCTTGGACCAAGTGATAGAGGCGGCGTTTGAGCTTTTTCCGCCCTTCGTGGATGCTGAATTTCACGGCTCCCTCACTACATTCCATCACCCCGGCGATCTCCTTGATGGACATTCCCTCCAACTCAAAAAGAACGGTGGCCGTTCGCTGGCGTTCAGGGAGGGAGGCCATGGCGCCGGTGATTTCGGTGCGCATTTGCTCGCGCATCATCTTCTCGCAGGGGTCTTCGGGGGTCGGTCCCCCCAAGACAACCGCGCTGTTGCTGATTTCGTGGCTTTCGGAGATTTCATAGAGGCGATTTCGGTTTTTGCGGACGCGAAAAGTCTGAACCTGATTCACGGCGATCCGCATGACCCAAGCCGGGAAACGCTGGATGTCCTTGAGGGCGCCGATATAGCGGAACACCCGAATCAGGCTCTCTTGAAGGATTTCGTCCGTGTCGTCGTGGTCGCGGACCAGAGAAAAGATAATTCGGTAAAGATCGGGGCTGATCTCCTGAATGAGATTCTCCATCGCCGTCCGGTCACCGGCGCGGCAGGATTCGATCAGTTCCGCCGATATTTGAGCCAAAGCCATTGGTGAATACCCTTCGTCTTCCGCAAGACCTTTATCGGTTCATCGGGGGCAAACCTTGAGCCTGCCCCTTGCTCCCCACTCACAACCTTGATCTAAGCAAGAGTCGCTCCAGAAATCAAGAAAAAGGTGCGGGAAAATCAAATGGACCAAGGGCGAGAGGGCAGGATGAGCAAGGCAGGGACAAAATGGTGAAAATTTAGCCCAAATTTAAGCCTTGGCCTTCAGCGTTGCGGAACCATTTGCTTTCAAATGTCCGGGGGCGTAGAAGATGGCCAAGGAACGAAATATCTGGGAAGAATTCGATGTGGAAATGGAAATGCTTTCTTGTTTGGGCTTGTTTGTCCTCGTGCGGGTGCGTCGGATGGATGACGGAGCAACATTTGCCTCCGCTTTCAAAGGCCGAGAAGGAGCTCGTCCGGCAAACCCATTTGCCGTGGTCGGTTGTAGTTGAACAATCTCCCCTCTTCGGTCCAGCGCATCCAGACGACCCGCTGGACGAATCTCGATATTCGAATTATCTGTGCAAGGATTTGCTGGAAACTGGCATTTTTCAGTCGGTTAAAACGAATGAAGAACCAACTTCTTCCACCACGTTCATTGCCCGCATTGAGCAGGACGTTGGGCATGAGAGCGGAGACCTATTGATAATCTGCGCGATGACCATGGGAGTCTTGCCAGTCCCAATCAGCGAGGAACAGGGTTTCAACTTCTCCCTCTGGCGTCCGGGATTTCCCGAACGAAAAGTGATTATTGATATGCGCTTCTTGACGTATGGCGTAGGGGGATGGATTGCCATTCCCATCGGATTACTCCCGGGTTGGAGATTATTTCCATTTCCTCGTGTAGAGCACCGCTTTTATGACCACTTGGCGTTGGCCATCCTCAAGAAAAAGGGGGAATTGGAAGCCCTGCCGGCCGATTGTTCTTCTCCGGATGCCGCGAAGAAGAAATAAAGAAAACTGAGATTGTGAAGAGCGCGCCCAGATGAAGGAACTTACCGATTGTTACGGTCAACAGGTCCGGTTCACGGATGAGCGGCTGGAACACATTCTGGAACATCCGGAGCTGAAAGATCTGGAAACGGAGATTGAGGCGGTGTTGCTCAAACTGTAAATGGCGAGGCGTTCGCGAACGCTCTCGGTGTCATTATTCATGAGGCAATTCGGCCAATTTGAGAGAAGCGGCGGAACTTTTTGGGGAAAGTTTCAGCCACCGCGTCGCAACGTAATCAGGCTAACCTCCGGCGGAACCCGCCACCGAACAGGAATGAGCGCCATGCCGATGCCTCGTGAGACAAGCACCGGCCAGTGCGGACCGGAGACCAGACCGCCGGCATATTTCTGCCCATACGCGCTCGGAACAATAATCGCCCCCAAGTAGGGAAGACTAACCTGTCCGCCGTGGGTATGTCCCGACAGCATGAGATCAATTCGAGGGGCCAAATCGGGTCTTGGAACGAAAGTTTCCGCGGTGTCGGGGTTGTGCGAGAGAACCACGCGCGGCATTTCCGGAGGCACGCCCTTCAAGGCGGATTTGAAGTCAACGATCCCCTCCCATTTGTCGCCCAGTCCGGCGATGCAAAGGGTGTCCCGACTCGGCTCCGTGCTCCATCCGTTCTTGCCGAGAAATTGACGGGTATTTTCAATCAGCGTGATGCCGGCGGCTCGAAGATGCTTTCGGCAAAGCTCGGGACCATGCCAATGATCGTGATTGCCAAGGGTTGCTTGGATGCCAAGCGGCGTCCGCGCATATTCCGAAATCAATCCCGCCATGACTTCAAAACCATCGCTGTTGCCTTGCACGTAATCCCCCGTGACAAGCGAAAGGTCGGAGCGTTCGGCGCGGATCATTTTAAGCGCGGTCACAACGTGATCCACGCTGATGTAATGGCCGAGATGGAAATCGGACAGATGGGCGATTTTTAATCCGTCCAATCCGGAGGGAAGATTCCGGATTGGAATTTCATAACGGCGAAGCTGAAGGCGTCCGGGGAAATAGAGGATCGGCATCGCTCCCGCGCCTGTCGCGATCACCGGCAAGGATTCCAGTCCCACCCTCAGAAATTTTCTTCGCGTCCAAGCCGTTCCGCGCGGCTGGATGGGCCGTGAGATGGGGGATGGAACCGTCACCGGCTTGATTGCGTCGTTGGATTGTTGAAGGCTTCGACGCATTCTGGCAAAGAGGTAGCCGATTGCGCACCAGAGAGTAGCCCCATAACATGCTTGCTCGATCAGCCCAATGGTGGTCCTCGGAATACGCGAATTGATCCCCATTGGGAAAGTCAGCATGTAGGCAGTCCGATAAATCAAAATGCGCGCGTGGTTCATCACCCCCGGCGCGAGGTACGCATGGAACTGGAACAAACCCACGAGCAAGAGAAGAAAAAGAATTGCCCAAGCCCCGATCATTCTCGCCCATCGGCGTTGCCGCGGGATTTGCCGTTCACGGGATTCTTGCTCGAATTCTTTCATCCCATTGCCTCTCTACAATTTACCCCCCGTCGGCGGTCGGAAACCAACGGCCCGTTTCTTTGGGGGTGAGGGCAACTCAATAAGACGACCTATTTGCTTGAACGCATCGACGAGCCAGCCGTCATGCCTCCGCAGAGCTGTTTCATGCGAGTGAAGACGATTTTCGGCGTGCGCAATGCGACGCGCTAAATCTTGATTCGCCGAGAGAATGTGCCTCATTCGGACAAACGCCCGCATGATGGCGACGTTGACGATCACGGCGCGACCGCTTCGGAGAACACTGGACAGCATGGCCACGCCCTCTTGGGTAAAGGCCTGCGGCAAATACCGTCGTCCGCCGCGTCCCACGTTTGAGGTCCCAAATTGTGACCTCAAATGGCCTTCTTCGTATGAGGTCACAATCCGCGACCTCAATGGGTCACCTTCACTTGAAGTCGCAATTTGCGACTTCAAGTTGACCACCTCTTCCGGTGTCAATTGAAACATGAAATCCCGTGGAAATCGGTCCGCGTTCCGTTTGACCGCTTGATTGAAAACCTTGGTAGAGACGCCGTAAAGCGCCGCAAGATCCGCGTCGAGCATGACCCGCTGTCCACGCACTGCTTGCTGGCTGACTCGACTTTGGCGAGAGCGGTTTTGGTTTTGGGTTTAAGAGATGGCATGATTCAACCCCGTACCAAGGCAACTCGCGCGCTCACACCGCCGCGCCAAGGCGGGAATCCACGACTTCGATCAGGTCGGCCATCATCGCGTTGAGATCGTAATCCTCGGGCGTATAGACACGGGCGACGCCGGCGCGGAGAAGCGCGTCGCGGTCGGCGCGGGGAACGATTCCGCCCAGCACGACGGGAATTTGCCCCAACTCGGAGGCTTTCATCCGTTCCATCACCTCGGCGACGAGCGAGAGATGCGATCCGCTCAGGATGCTCAGGCCGACGAGATGAACTCCTTCGTCCAGCGCGGAGTTGACGATCCGCTCCGGCGTGAGGCGGATGCCGTCATAGACGACCTCCATGCCGCAATCGCGCGCGCGAATGGCGATCTGCTCGGCTCCGTTGCTGTGGCCGTCGAGGCCGGGTTTGCCGATCAGGATTTTCAGTCTCCGTCCAAGTTTCTCGTTCAGCGTTTCGACCCGCGCGCGCAATTCTTCGATCGGCACGCCATCGGGACGCGCGGCGCGATGCGCGGGATGAACGCCGCCGATGCCGGTCGGCGGGCGATACTCGCCGAAGACTTGGCGGAGCGTTTGCGCCCACTCGCCGGTCGTCGCGCCTGCGCGGGCGGCGCGAATCGAAACCGGCATGAGGTTTTCCCCCTTTTCAATCGCGGAGCGCAATTCGCCCAGAGATTTTTCGACCGCGCGCGCGTCGCGCTTGGTTCGAAATTCCTTCAACCTACGGATTTGCTCGGCTTCGGCTTGAGGATCGGGTTTGTAATATCCGCCGTCGGCTCCGGCGAGCAACGGCGAGGATTCGGTCTCGGTGAATTTGTTGACGCCGACGACGATCTGTCGTCCTTCCTCAATCGCGGAGACGCGCTCGGCGTTGGAGCGGACAAGTTGTTGTTTCATATATTCAACCGCTTCGGTCGCGCCCCCCATTTTCTCGATCTTTTCCATTTCGGTTTTTGCCGACCGCGCGAGTACATCCACTCGCGCCTCGATCACGGGCGACCCCTTGAATATATCGCCAAATTCCAGAATATCGGTTTCGTAGGCGAGAATTTGCTGGATGCGGAGAGACCATTGCTGATCCCAAGGACGCGGCAAACCGATGGCTTCATTCCAAGCCGGAAGCTGGACGGCGCGCGCGCGCGCGTCTTTGGAAAGGATCACCGCCAACATCTCGATAATGATCCGCGCAATGTTGTTTTCCGGTTGCTGGGCAGTCAAGCCGAGCGAATTGACCTGAACGCCGTATCGAAATCGCCGCAATTTCTCGTCCTTCACGCCATAGCGGTCCCGTCCGAGTTCGTCCCAAAGCCGAACGAACGCGCGCATCTTGCAAATTTCGTCAATGAGCCGAACGCCCGCATTGACGAAAAACGAAAACCGTCCGAACGTCTTGTCCATTTCCTCCTGCGTGACCGCCGGCCTGATGCCGTCCAAAATCGCGACGGCGTTGGAGAGCGAAAACGCAAGTTCCTGCTCGGGCGTCGCGCCTGCTTCCTGCAAATGGTAGCTACAAATGTTGAGCGGATTCCATTCGGGGATGTGGCGGACGGTGTAAGTGATGACGTCGCGGGTCGCGCGCAACGATTGCTCCGGCGGAAAAATGTATGTGCCGCGCGAGAGGTATTCCTTGAGAATGTCGTTTTGCGTCGTGCCGCGCAGGATTTTGGGATCAATCCCGCGCCGCTCGGCCACGGCGACGTAAAGCGCGAGCAACCACGCCGCCGTCGCGTTGATGGTCATCGAGGTGTTCATTTTCTCCAACGGAATTTCCGCAAAAAGATGCTCCATGTCCTCGATGTGGCAGATCGGCACGCCGACTTTGCCGACCTCCCCCTTGGCAAGCGGATGGTCCGAGTCGTAGCCAGTCTGCGTCGGCAGATCAAACGCGACCGAAAGGCCGGTCTGCCCCTTGGCGAGATTTTTGCGGTAAAGTTCGTTGGAGGTCTGCGCGGAACCGTAGCCGGAGTAGGTCCGCATGATCCACGGCGCCTCGCGGCGGTCTGATTTCGATTTTCCCATAATGGGATTTATCATAGGGAAGGGGGGATTCAAAGATCAAGACAAGGAACAACGGTTGTATTTCTTATCCTCCAAAATTAACCGCCAAGACGCCAAGGACGGCAAGCAATTTTAGATTGTGGATTGTTGATTGCAGATTGATAAAAGCGCTCGGGTCCAGCAATAGGATTGCGCGTGTGTCATCCGTGAAATCTGCGGCTTGTTCCTTGGCGATCTCGGCGTCTTGGCGGTTGGCTCTCCAAGATAAGAAGTGATAACATGGAAAGCATCCACGATTCGACAGGCTGTGAAGTTGATGAGCGCCGCCGACAATTCTTTCGATTCCAAAGCACACTTGCATCTCCCCGATGGAATGAACTACGCCTGTCTGAAATGCGGACGAGGATGCGAGGATTTTGAGGAGATTGACATTGATCCGGCGACGGTCGAACGGTTGGAGCATCTGGCGTGGCGGGATTTGATTCAGGATAAGAAATCGGGAGCGCCGCCGGAATATCCGAGCGTCCCGAATCCCTATTCGCCCGGCGATTTGATTCTGCGAAAAATCGGACCGCAACGGGGACAGCGGGCATGCTACTTTCTGACCGAGAATAAACTTTGCTCCATCCATTGCGCTCACGGCGAGGAAGCCAAGCCGCTCGCGTGCCGGAGTTTTCCTTACGGATTCACCGAAACGCCCGGAGGAACTTACACCGGGCTTTCGTTTGCCTGCACCGCCGTCCTTCAAAATCATGGAACGCCGGTCGCGGAAAATCGGGACGAAGCGGAGCAGACACGCGAATTCTCGCGCAACAAGCGGACCGCCGCGCCCGAAATTCTTCTCGCGCCGGGATTGCCGCTGACATGGGAGCAATATCTCGCGGTGGAAAAAGATTTGGATGACCTATTGGAAATCCAGAACGTCGGCATCGGCCAAAGGCTCATCGCCCAATCGGTCTATCTTCAACTGCTGACCAAATTCTTGCGCGAAGTTCGCGGAACGGCTCAAGCCGAATGGAGCGCGGATGCGGATCTCAACGAAAAACCTCTGGCGACTTTCCGCCGTAACATGAAAGGGGATTCCGCCTCACGCGAATGGGAACGATTGTTGCGCATCGCCGAACGCCCGTCGAATTCCCGTCTGCTCCGGCGCGTTTTTCTCGGATTCGCGCTCGCGTTTCGTAACGCTTACGGCGTCAAGCTGGGGCGCGTCGGAACGGCCCTCTACATCACCGGAACCTACATGCGCCACGCCCTAGGTATGGGAACGATTGACACGCCTCGCCTGCGAAATCCCCTCGCCTATCGCGATCTTCTCAAAGTGAAGTTCGATCCCAACCTGCCCGAACATGAAGCGCTCTTGCGCCGATTTTTCCGCCATTGCCTCTTCCGCAAGGATTTGCTGATACAGGAGGAAATCGGTTTCGCGCACAGCATGACGCTGATGCACTACGGACTGATTCATTGGTACGCGTCGGCGTTTGCCGCCGCCGAGGGGCGAAAGGAGGTTGCCTTGGAGGATTTGCGGGAAGGGGTGCGGACCGTGGAGCAATACTTCGTCTTTCATTCCAAATTTTCCCGCCTCTTCACCGACCACCCCAAACTCAAAGGGGTGATGGAGGGAATGTTTCATCGTCCCCTTTACGCTTTTGCAATGGCGAAGCCGGAAACGGAAGGTTGAGATTCGCGCTTAATTTCCCACCATCCCGCGAATCGCCGCCATGATGGTTTCCTCGATCGTCGGTTCCCATGGACCGTGCAAACCGTAATAAACCATGGATTCGCCCCCTTCATATCCCCCTTCACGCAACACTCGAAGGGAAGGGATGTAAGCGCAGACGTCATTGGCGTATGCAATCGGCCAGACATGGTCGCGTCCGAACTCGTGCTTGATCCGCAGGGAATAATCCACGACGGCTTCGCCTCCCAGCGCGATGATTTCCATTCCTTCGCCGAATCGCCAAACTTGAATCGGATAAGGATAATTTTTCTCCAGCGATCCTTTGTCCTCCAAGGTCTTCATCAGCTTCTTCGAGCGCCGCTGGATGTAAACATTTTTGTCCTCCATCTGCTTTTGGATTTGGTCTTTGCTCGGCGGGTCCGTCAACGCCAAGGGGATTTCCCGAAACTCCGCGCGAATCGGACCTTTCACTTCCCTCATGCTCCCCTTGCAAACGTCCATGACCGACCGGGCCAAAGCTTTGCCGTATTTCTGCGCCAATTCCAAAATCCGGCGAGGCTCGGGATTTTGGTCTCCCGCGCACCCGGCGACAAAGAGCGCCTTGGCTCCGGGAATCTGCGATTCGAGCTCGATCTGCGCGAATCCGGCGTAGTCGCCGCACCATTGTTGAATGTCGAGCGTCGTGTTGTGACACGCATAACCGAAAAGAACCGCTTTGGTCGTTCCGTCTTTTCGCGCCGCCTTTAAGACCGGAACGTCATGGTCCACCGGACCGATGGGATTGACGCCGATGACGACAGCTTGGAGCGTGTATTGCCGCCGATTGACGGCGAAGTCCGCCGATCCGATCCCCCACGACAAGGAGCACGGCTCCAGATCGAGGATCGCATCGCCGATGGCGCGGTTCAAAAGTTCCGGCAAGCCCGCGGTGTATTCTTCGATCAACGCGGTTTGGGTGTCATCCAAGCCATACATTGTCATTGCGCCGCTCAGCACGGGTCCGCAATGAGTGTGCGACGAAGTCAGCATCAATCGCTCGCGGGGGATGTTGAATTTCACGCGAGCCATTTCCGCTGACTTATGCGCGACTTCCGCAGGGAGACCAAGCAAATCGGTTGTGAGCAAAATCGTCTCCGCCCCTGATTTATCCTCAATGACCAACGCCTTGGCCATGAGGGGATGAATTGTTCCGTCGGAGGGTTTTGTCCGCGCGGCGTAACCCGCCAGCCACAAGTTCTTCTTGGGCGTGATTTCGACGGTTCCGACGCCAACCTTGATCCCGGTTTCCGCGGACAGATTTCTCGCGGACAAGACGCAAAGCGCGAGAAGAAGGCATTGTGGGCAGGCAACGATTTGCTTCATGGCGTTAGGCCGAAGACCTTCCAGTAAAACTTCATGGTTCCCGCAATCGCAAGGTTTGGATTTGAATATAGAGCAAGAGTAAGAGCAAGAGCAAGATGACGAGCATGAACGGAAGACTTGAATCGGCGCGGAAATCGAAGATCGGTCCGAATTCGCAAGGCGAAGAAATAAGCTCTTGCATCTAACCGCCGATTGGACTAAGTAGCATCGCCAAGACTGACGGCGAGAGGCCGATCAGGGAGAGGATCGCGGATCGTGAAAGTCCATTGGTTCCATCTCATGCCCTACCGGTGGTTGCCGGAGGATTTCAAGGAAAAATACCCCAGCGTCTGGGTGGACATTCCTCCCGGCCTCTATGATCCACGCAAGGGGCATCATCTCTACAACGAATATCTGGATGAGCTGGAATTTGCCGCCGAGCACGGCTTCGACGGCATCTGCGTCAACGAACATCACCAAAACGCCTACGGCCAGATGCCGTCGCCCAATCTGATGGCGGCGACGCTGGCCCGCCGAACGAAAAAAACCGGAATCGTCGTGCTCGGCAATTCGCTCGCGCTTTACAATCCGCCGGTCCGCGTCGCCGAGGAAATGGCGATGCTGGACGTTCTCTCCGGCGGGCGGATCGTCGCCGGGATGCCCGTCGGAACTTCGATGGACACCAATTTCGCCTACGGTCAAGTTCCGGCCACCCTGCGCGACAAATACCGCGAGGCGCACGATTTGATCGTCCGTTCTTGGACCGCCAAGGAGGCGTTCGCCTTCAACGGACGCTTCACGCAACTGCGCTACGTCAATCCGTGGCCGCGACCGATCCAGAAACCGCATCCGCCGATCTGGATTCCGGGCGGCGGATCAATTGAAACATGGGATTGGTGCATCGAGCGGAATTACCAATACTCCTATCTCTCGTATTTCGGATTCAAGCGAGGTCAGAAGGTCATGGATCGCTATTGGGATCGCGTCGTTCAGATGAACGCGGAGCCGAATCCGTATCGCGCGGGGTTCCTGCAACTGGTCTGCATCAGCGACACCGACCACGAAGCCGAACGCCAATATCACAAGCACGTTGATTACTTCTTCAACCGTTGTCTGCACGTCGCGCAGGGGTTCGCCGACGCCCCCGGCTATCGCACCGAGGCGACGATCCGCGCCGGCGTTCTCGCGCAGGTCGGCCAATACGCCGATCTCGTGCGCTACAATTTGGGCTGGAAGGAATTCAACGAGGAAGGCTACGTCATTGCCGGATCGCCGGTCACCGTCGCCGAGCGGATGGAGGAGATGGTGAAAAAAATGAACCTCGGTCACCTCATGGTCTTGTTGCAGATCGGCTCCATGCCGAAGGAATTGACCGAACAGAACACACGGCTGTTCGCCGAAAAAGTGCTCCCCACCCTGCAAGGAATTTGGGAAGACAAGTGGGAGGACCACTGGTGGATTCAGCCCCTCGATCATCCGGCGGTTCCCGGCTCCGCGACGGCCAGATAGGGAAAGACGCCGATGGACTTGAATCAATTCACAATCATGATTCCGCAAACGGGCCGCCTCGTCGAAGTTTGGCAGAAGGGGGAGGGTCCTGATCTGGTTTTTCTTCACGGCGCGGGAGGCTTGCCCGCTTGGGGACCGGACTTGGAGCTTCTTTCGCAATCGTTCCGCGTGACGGTTCCGTTCCATCCCGGTTTTGGAAAATCCACGGGGGTGGAGAGCATTGACGGAGTGCTCGACTCGGTTCTCCACAATTTCGACGTTCTGAGCGCGCTCAAAATTTCCAAGCCGCATTTGATCGGACATTCGATGGGAGGAATGCTGGCGGCGGAAATGGCGGCGACGTGTCCGAACGACGTCGGCAAGGTCGTTCTCATCGCGCCCGTCGGATTATGGGACGACGCGCATCCGATTTTGGATTTTTTCGCGGTCATGCCGCAGGAAATTTCCAAATATGTGTTTCACAGCCAAAAGCATCCGATGGCCGTTGCCATGTCCACGCTTCCGAGTCCGGACGACGAGCGGATCGTGGATGTTTACGTCAATTACGTCAAGGGCTTGGCGGCGGCGGGACGGCTTCTCTGGCCGATCCCCGACCGTGGATTGAGCAAACGGATTCATCGCATCAGCGCGCCGACATTGGTCCTTTGGGGCGAATCGGACAAGCTCGTTCCGGTTTTCTACGCCAAGGAATTCGGTAAGCGGATCGCCGGAGCGCGGATCAAGGTCGTCAAGGAAGCGAGCCACATGGTTCCGATCGAGCAACCGAGACACGTTGCCACGGCGATCACGCAATTTCTGCTCGAATCCGCCAAGGCGGCGGCGAAGGGAAAAGCGTCGTCTCCGGTCAAATCGCAGTCCGCCAAACCCACCGGACCAAAGAAGTCGCGTAAATCGGCGAAAGCCAAACCATCCGCCAAGAGAGCAAAGGTCCGCTCGAGACCCAGGCGAAAGAAAACCTCCAAAGGCGCGAAAAGGCAATGAGGTTTCGTTAGATCTGCGTCTCCGATTTCATCGTGTTTGCTATTCTTATTCTTTTTGGCGTCCTTGGCGTCTTGGCGGTTCATTCTAACCCGAAATCTTTTCTTCAACTTGTAATCCATGCGCACCGAGGAATTTGATTACGTTCTCCCACCCGAATTGATCGCCACGCATCCTTCCGCGAAACGGGAGGAATCGCGGTTGATGGTTTTGAACCGGCAAACCGGCGGGGTGGAGCATCGGCGATTCCGCGATCTGCCGGAATTTTTGCGCGCGGGGGATTGTCTCGTTCTGAATGACACGCGGGTCATTCCGGCGCGGTTGCTGGGTAAAAGAGCGACGGGAGGGAAAGCTGAAATTTTGCTTCTGCATCCTGAACCGGAAGGACGCTGGCGGGCGCTGGTCAAGCCGGGACGCAAACTTCCCGCCGGGTCGGTCGTACGGGTCGGCGACGCCGACGATGAGGAAGGAACGGCGGTTTATCTGGAGCAGGAGTTGTCTGAGGGAGAACGATTGGTCCGCATCGAAACCTCGATGAGCATTGACAATTTCTTGGAGCGATACGGGACGACGCCGTTACCGCCTTACATCGTCGCGGCGAGGAAATCCCATGATCGGCTGGCAAAGAAAAAGGGAGATCGGGATCAAGACGAAGAAGCGGAGCAGGCTTTCAAGCCCATGTTCTCCGCCGAGTCGAAGGAAGACCGAGAACGGTATCAGACGGTGTATGCGAAATGGTCCGGATCGGTCGCCGCGCCTACGGCGGGATTGCATTTCACCGAGGATTTGCTGGCGGCGTTGGCGAAAAAGGGAGTGGAGATTCGTCGAGTGACGCTTCACATTGGCCCCGGCACGTTTGCGCCGGTCAAAACCGACGATCCGCGCGAGCATCATCTCCATCGCGAGCCGTTCACGTTTCGGGAGGAAGACACGCGCGCGATCAACGCGGCGATTGAGGACCCGGCCCGGCGGGTCGTCGCCGTTGGGACGACGGTCGTCCGCGCATTGGAATCGTGCATGATGACAAACGGCCGGATCACCGCCGGAGATTCCTCAACGGATTTAATGATCCTTCCCGGCGACGAATTCCGTGCAGTGGACGCCCTGATCACCAACTTTCATCTGCCCCGCTCCACCCTGCTGATGCTGGTCTGCGCGTTCGCGGGAAAAGAAAACGTCCTCGCCGCCTATCGCCTCGCCACGCAGGGAAAATATCGGTTTTACAGTTACGGGGATGCGATGCTGATTATTTGAAACAGGAGCTCAAGCCACAGAGAACACAGAGAGCACGGAGCTTAAAATACTTCGAGATTTCTCTGTGTTCTCTCGGTGGCTGGTTTCCGATGATATTCAAGCCTTGATGAATTCCATGCCCATGAAGGATTGAAGAACTTCCGGCAATTTGAGCGTCCCATCGGTTTGCTGATAAGTTTCCAATAACGCGATCACCGTGCGCGGGAGCGCCAAACCGGAACCATTGAGCGTATGCGGGAATTGCGGTTTGGCCCCCTTTTGCGGACGGAAGCGGATGTTCGCTCGGCGCGCTTGGAAATCCTCGAAGTTCGAGCAGGAGGAAACCTCCAGCCAAATTCCCATTCCCGGTGCCCAGACTTCCAAGTCGTAGCATTTGGCCGCCGCAAAGGAGAGATCGGCGGAGCAAAGTTCGACGATGCGATAATGCAATCCCAACCGCTGGAGAAGCGTCTCGGCGTGGCCGCGCAGGGTTTCCAGCGTCGCGTAGGAATCTTCCGGGCGCGTGAATTGCACCATCTCCACTTTGTCGAATTGATGAACGCGGGTGATGCCGCGGACTTCCTTGCCGTAGCTTCCCGCCTCGCGCCGAAAGCAAGGAGTGAAAGCGCAATAGCGGATCGGGAGTTGGTCGGCCTCCAAAATTTCCTCGCGGTGCAGATTGGTCACCGGAACCTCGGCGGTCGGGATAAGCCACAGGTCTTCGCCTTCGACGCGATACATGTCCTCGGCCATCTTGGGGAGTTGCCCCGTGCCGGTCATCACGGCGGAGTTGACCAGATGGGGGGGCAGAATTTCGGTGTAGCCCTGTTCGGTCGCGTGGACGTGGATCATCCAATTGATGAGCGCGCGCTCGAGTTTGGCTCCCGCGCCGCGCAAAACGTAAAAACCCGATCCCGCGATTTTCGATCCCCCCGCCAAATCCAAGATGCCGAGTTTTTCCCCTAATTCCCAATGCGGCTTGGGCTGAAAATCGAAGGCCGGTTTCTTGCCCCATTCGCCGATGACGCGGTTGTCCTTTTCGCTCTGGCCGACGACGACCGACGCATGAGGGGGATTGGGAATTTTGAGCAGGGCGGCGTGAAGTTGCGGCTCGACGGCGGCGATTTCCGCCTCGGCGGTCTTGATTTTTTCGCCCAACTCGCGGACTTCAACCTTGAGCGGCTCGACGTTCTCGCCCACCTTGACTTTCGGTCCGATCTCCTTGGATTTCGCGTTGCGCTGGGCGTTCATCGTGTCCAGCGCGGAGGTCAGCTCGCGGCGTTGCGCGTCGAGCGCGAGGATCGCGTCCAAATTCAACTCCGTTCGCTTGGCCTTGAGCGCAAGGCGAACTTCTTCGGGATTTTCGCGCAACCAACGGATCTCAATCATTCCCTCGTCCCCTTCAGAATTGGAATCCCACGCAGTTTATCTTGAAAACCGAGTCAAATCCCATGAAATTTGGAAAATCCTCCGGTCTCTGCCGAGTCAAGGCCGGGCAAGGTTTTGCAATTTGACCACGCGATCTTTCCTGATTCCCGTCTCCAGCGCTCCGGCAACCGAACTTTTGCCCGAGACGCGCGGCTATCATCTCGACCTCGCCCGAGGCTCAACTCCGGCAACGATCAGGGAAGAAATTGGCCGCGCGGCGCGGGCGGGATTCAACGTCGTTCTTTTTCCGGCTTACATCAACGGTTACACGCTTTTTCCCAGCGCATCGGCCAAGGGGGCGCGCTTCGCGCCGATCCATCCCCATTTCCGTCATTGGGACCCGCTCGCCGTGGCCGTGGAGGAAGCGAACCGCGTCGGCGTGAACGTCTGGGGATTTGCGCGTCCTTACAATCTCCATCCCCGCTATTCGACCCTCGCTCCGAAACTCCTGAAGAAATTCCCGCAATGGCGGATCGTCGTGCATCCCGATTATCGCCGCGCGGAGGCAAGAATCCGGGAGGGATATTCGGCCTGCCCGGTCAATTCCGAATACCGCCGTTATCTAGGAGACGTTCTGACTGATTTGGTCATCGGTTATCCCGTCGAGGGTTTGGTCGTCAATTACACCGGATATGGATTTCGGCACGGACCAATCGAAACGCATCCCTATTGTTTTTGTCCCGAATGTCGTCAACGCTACCATGAGCAAATTGGCGGCGCGCTGGGTCTGGACGCACTAAACGCGAAAAAGATCGAGGAAGTTCGCCAGTGGCAGACCGAGGCATCCGAATCGAGTCTGGCGTATTTGCATCATCGTCTCGTTAAAATGCGCCGGACCTTGCGTTTGGTTTGCAGGGCGCAACCCCAATGGCGGTGGGACATGGACGAGTCGGAGCCGGATGTTCAGGCGCAGTTCTGCCTCGATTGGAACAGGATGCTCGATAACGGCAACGCGGAAGAATTGTTGATTGACCACGACGACGAAACCGCGCCTGACATGTTTCGCACGCGGTTGGTCGCCGATCTTGCACGGCTCCACGAGGAAGCGTTGCTTCTTCCCGCCGTTTTGGCGCGTGAGCCTCGCGATTTGGAACAGCCGGTTGAAGCCGTCCGACGGTATCCCGTCGCCGGGTTCTTGGCCGAATTCGCCAAGCCTCTGACGGACGAAGACGCCAATTTCATCCGCGAACATTATCTCGCCGAGCCGGCGCAATCTCCCGATCATGCGCCCCTATTGGCCGTCGCGTTTTTATTGCATCGCGTTCAGTCGAATCATCAGGACAACGAATTGGTCGGCGACTTCATGCGCGATTTTCTGCGGTTGATTCAGGCGCAACTGAGCAAAGGGGCCTCGTTTGAGACGCTGGAAATCATTCTTCAAAATTTAGGAGGACTGCAAGCCGCCATCCGGCGCGGGCGACTGGCCGACGCGGCCATACCGGAAAGCACTCTGCGCGACATCGCCCTCGCGCGGAGGATTGTCCGATTGGCCTGTCTCGATGTCCGTTCATAAGGCTTCCCGCTCCAATCAGGGCCTTCGTTCTTGCTCTTGCTCTCGCTCTCCTGATTTCGGCTTCAGAATGGAAAGATTCGCCACTCTTTCCGATTCGCGATAATTTTCGAATAACGCTTTCTTGAAACGTGGAAACAGCCAAGCCGCTTTCTTTCGATTAAAATCCTCGCTGTCCATCACGATGGCCTCGAAATTCCGCGTCTCCAATCGCCGGATCAATTCCCGATCCTCAATTCGCCCCCGTTCAACCAAAATGGAGTATTGAACAAAGTCGAGGATTGTGGAGGGCGAGGGGCGCTCAAGCGCAAGAAAAGGATGATTACCGACAAGAATCGCTCCTTGTATCTTTCGAATCGGATTTGCAATCAGCGGTGATGCCCATGAGCGCTTGATGGCGACAAGGTCCGACCGAATCGAAACCAATCCCGTCACGCCGTCATATACCGCCAACGGAAAAAAAAGCAGTAGAAAAATTACTCCGGCGCGGTCGGATATTTTTGCCTTTTCCCATAAGGAAAAGGCCAATTGCGCGACGGCAATGGAAGCCAAGGCGTAACATTCCAGATAATAATTCACATCCGCGCCGACCTTGAGATTTTGCAGAGTCGCCGCCGCGAATGACGCAAGGACGGAGGCATAGAGCATGAGACCCGCTTCGCTTTGCGCGAGCCGGATCACCGCATGGAGCGAAAACGCCACTCCCCCAATCAAGATCATCAGAGGAATGAGCAACTCGCCCTGATAAAAATAGAGAACGTTGCTCGGCTTCCATCCGTTGTCCAGCGAGCCGATCATGTTGAGAAAGAGTCTTCCCGACCACCGCCAATTCAACGCGACAGCCAACCCCAGATTGAGGAGGACAAACAATGAGATCGCAGTCCAAAAGACGCGGCGATTCGTCGCGCGCCAAATCCAGAGGAAGCACGCGAAGGCAATGCCCCAAGAGGTCGGCTTGATCCACATGGAAATCGAGAGAAACAAGAGGGCAACGATGATTCGACTAAGGGTCCCTCGGCCGCCGAGGATGATCCAAACGACGAGAAGCGAAAGGAAAACTTGCGGCGCGTCGGGGCGGTAACTGGCCGCAAAACTGAGAACGTGTTCCCAGATCAAGAACACCGCCGCTCCGATCATCCCCCACGCCGGAGGTAATCCCGCTTTGAATGCGATTCCTCCAATGAGAATGAGAGCGCCGCACAAGCACGCCAAAGATTGGAGACGTCCAATCGTGAATATTTCCTTCGGATGATCCACGGAATCAGTCAATCGCGCGATCCATCCAACCGGATAATATGTCAGCGGGCCATAAGGCGCGAACGCATGAGGCCATTCGCGCCAGTCGTGATAGGGGTTGAATCCCCGCGCAACGTCCCACGCGCGCGCCACGACCGCTCCTTCTGGAAACGTCAGATCCATTTTCATTGGAACGAGAAACGCAAGCCAGACGAGAGTGGTTATAGCCCTCGCGCCTAGGAGCAAAACGAGGAGAGGAACGACGTAGCGACGCCGATAGAAGGCAAAATCTTTGGCGGCGTGAATCGGGAAAGTGGGATCCGGGATTGGCGCGACCTCTCAATTTTTGGGAACGAATTCACCCTGAATCGCGCGGATTTGATCGCGCAATCTCGCGGCGCGCTCAAAGTCCTCATGCAGAATCGCCTCTTTCTGCTCGCGCTTGAGTTTTTCCAAATGCGTTTCCGGGCGTTTCTTCTCGAATTCCTCAATGACCTGCTCCAGATGTTTGACCGACCGCTCCAATTCCGCGCTGAAGACTTCCGATTCAATCGGTTCCAGCTTGCGGATTTCATTCAGCCTTTCGCGCAATAGCGCCAGAGCCGCCTCGAATTTCCCGGTGTTCCAAAGCATGTATCCCCGCGAAATTCCATTCATCCGCAGAACGTAAGGACGGTATTGCTCGATGACCAGATAATCTTCGCGGTCCTGCGCGTGGTTTCTGACGAAATCAAAATAAGCGAGATTGCGCTGAGTGTCGCGCGCAACGCCATGCCAGTCGTTCATCTGATAAAGGACCAAGTATCGCTGATAAAAGAGAACCCCCTCCTGCATGAGAAGCCGGCAATCTTCCTGCGATAAACGGAAATCCTCGATCCCGTCGGCGACCGACTCGTAATACTCCAGCCACGTCGTTTTGCCGTGGGGACGGAACCCATCCGGGCGTCCCTCGTATTCCATCTGCTGGATGCCGAGCGGTTCGCGCACTTGAATGAGCGGACGGCCATCCTCCCCGACGACGCGACGGAAATTGTTGGCGGGATTCGCCCCGTCGTAGGGCCAAGCTAGAAGGTGTGCGCGTAGATCAAAATCCACTGAAAGCCTCGTTTTCCGTAGGGAAACCCTCTCCCGATGGCGCCAAATCCATTATAGAGCGTTCGATCAAGGAATTCAACGCGAGGACGCAAAGACGCGATGAGGAAATTCGGCTTTTCCCTGCGTCCTTGCCTCGTTGCGCCTTTGCGTTGAAATCCGTTCAGCGTAAATGCTTCCCGTAGAATCCGATCATCCGCGTCCAAGTGTCCTTGGCGTATTCGGCGTTGTAAACTTCGGTTCGTGTGTCATTGAAGAAAGCGTGTTGCGCGTCCTTGTAGATGTGAATTTCGACTTGCTTTCCGTTGCTCTTCAAATCCGCCTCCAATTTCCGCGCGACCTCCGGCGTGACGAATCCGTCCTTCTCCGCGAAAAATCCGAGCACCGGCGCGCGCAGATTTTTGTAATCGGGATGGACGTTGGGATGAACGCCGTAATAGACGACGCACGCTCCGACCTTGGAATTGGCGCACGCCGTATAAAGCGAAAGCTGGCCCCCCATGCAGAAGCCGACCGTTCCGACTTTCTCCCCTTTCGTTTCCTTGAGCGAAAGGCTGTATTCAATCGCGCCGCGCAATTCCTTTTCGACCTCGTCAACTCTGAGCGCCATCATCAGTTTGCCCGCGTCGTCGGGGCTTTTCGCCGACTGCCCGTGATACATGTCGGGCGCAAGCGCGACGTATCCCGCGTCGGCGAACCGATCCGCCACGTCCTTGATGTGGTCCACGAGTCCCCACCATTCCTGGAGGACGATCACGCCCGGCCCGCCCCCCGATTTCGGTACGGCCAAATATCCGCTTCCCTTCCCTCCGTTGCTTTTGAATTCAACCATCTTGCCTTTCATGGTCGTTCTCTCCTATTGCAGTGATCGAGACTTTTCGTTGGCGGAGCGAGTTTCATTCGGCCTCGATTGGCAATTTCCTCTGTTTCGGAAATGAATGGAACCCAACCGACTTCTCGGAAAGATCGCTTGATGCTCACGCCAGCAACCGCCGCGCGTTCCAGTTCAACGGCAGACGTTTGGCTTCCTTGTCCCACGGGGCGCGGTAGGCCCGGCCAAGAAGCTTGTTGGCTTCCCAGCTATTGGTGCAGACTTCGTTCTCGGCGTCCCAATGGAGCCGCTCCCCCGTGCGGTAGGCGATGTTGGCGAGTTGGCAGTTGCTCGTCGAACGGTGTCCGATCTCGATATCGGAGACCGGAAGTTTTCTGCTTTTGACGCAATCGAGGAAATTGCGGATATGCGGAACCGTGGGCGTATCCCCTCCCTTTTTCTTTTTCTCCATCAAGGGATGGCGGTCTTTTTTATCGCCGACTTCCTGCGGGACGATTTCGAATCCCCCGCGATCCACGAACAGCGAGCCGTTCACGCCGCAAAATTCAATGCCGTAGCCGTGGTTTTTCTCGCCGCGCGCGCAGGCTTTGGTGTTGGAATAGGTCATCACGAATCCCTTCGGCGCGACGTCGGTTCCGGCGAATTGATAAACCGCTTCGAGCGTATCCGGCGTGTCGCGGTTGTCGGGGACGGCGTATTTGGCGCCGGTGGCGGAAACCCACTCCGGCGCGCGCGCCTTCATTCCCCACATCGCGATGTCCATGAGGTGAATCCCCCAATCGCAGAGCATCCCCCCCGCGTAATCGAAAAACCAGCGCCATTGGTAATGAAACCGATTGGAGTTGAACGGCTTGAGCGGCGCAGGGCCGCTCCAAAGGTCGTAATCCACTCCGGCAGGCAGTTTGTCGCTTCCCATTCCGAGACCGCCCGGCATTTCGTAATCGTAATTCCACGTGCGGACGAGTGTGATTTGTCCCAGCGCGCCCGATTGAACGATGTCCACCGCCTCCTTGAAATGTTTGGAGCTTCGCTGTTGCGTGCCGACTTGAACGATGCGGTTGTTCTCGCGCGCGGCGTTGACCATCGCGCGCCCCTCGACGATGCTGTGGGAAATCGGTTTTTCGACGTAAACGTCGCGGCCTGTCTCGCAGGCGTGGCATGCCGCGAGGCAATGCCAGTGATCCGGCGTCGCCACCATGACGGCGTCCACGTCCCTGTACTCCAAAAGCTCGCGGTAATCGGAATAAATTTCCGGGCGCTTGCCGTATTTCTTCTCGACGGTCTTGGCGAAGTCGGCGCTCCGGTTGGTGTCGGGATCGCAGAGGGCGACGACGCGAACTTCGGCCTGCGTCATGAAGTCTTCCATCACGTTCGTTCCGCGTCCGCCGCAACCGATCAACCCCATGCGGATTTGGTTGCTGGGGGCTTCCCCTTCCTTCATCACGGCGGCGGCGGTTTCGGCTCCCGCGGTGGCGGCCAGCGTTTTCTTGTTGCCCGTCGCGCATCCGGTCTGGAGCAGACCCGCTCCCGCGCCCAGCGCCACGGCCGCTCCGGCCGATTCCTTCATGAATTCCCGTCGCGTCACCTCTTTGCTCATTTTCGTCGCTCCTCCCGATGATTGATGATGTTCTTCATACAGCAGGGAAAAGGGATTGGCAAGGAGGAGGTTGCGAAAACTTTCTTCTGGCCGATTGACAGCGCGTCTTGCGCGGCTAAAAATCAGGCGTGGTCGGCCCGACCCGCGACGAACTGCTCCTTATTCCAACTGGCCGATCCGTTTCGCGTTCATGCCGGACAAGCAAAACTCTTCTTCGCCCAAGCCTCCTCCGGTGGTTCTTGCGCCTGCGAACCAAGCGCAAGGTTGGTTTTCCTTTCTTACCGCCGCGACGCTCCATAATCTCGTCGCGGGCGTTTTATTTCTCATCGCGGCTTATTTCACGTTCTGGTTTTTGATCCGCAATCAGGGGCTTTGGGCCAAACCGGCCTTCGGGGTATTTGCCTCGCTCCGAAAACCATTCGAGCGCGGCAACGGCGACGTGGATTTGACGATGCTGGCTTGGAGCGTCGGCGCGGTCGCTTTTTTCACGCTCGTCGGATGGTTCGCGCTGGAATCGCTCGAACTTTATCTTCCGCGCTCCGTCTCTGCCGCGCTGGCGTATTTAACGGGCATGGGTTTAACGGGATTCGTCTTCGAGGCTCTGGCTCTCGCGCATCATTTCAATCGAACCGGAATTTTGGTCGCCGGGGGATTTCTTCTCGTGATCCTCTGGCCGTTTGCGATTTGGGCGAGCCACCGCAGGCCGGAGACGTGGACCGGCGGCGAGGGAGGTCCGGTCGAGCAAACCATGCGGCGTCAGATGGCGAACAATCAATACTCGCGCTCGATCATTCGTCCGAGAGCGTTGACCGAACATCTTTTTTCCCTCGCCGCGTTCGGCTTGATCGGCGCGATCACCCTGCTCACTTTTTATCACGCTCTGCTTTATCCCGAATCGTATTGGGATTCGCTCATTCTTTATCTCGGCTACGCCCGGATGATGTTTTACGAACACGGGATCGTGGAAAAGGTCGTCGGGCAGGTTGGCATTGGATTGGGCGCGAACTATCCTCATCTTTATTCCCTCCTCGGCGCGGGAGTGACAATCGCGGCGCGAAAATGGAGCGAGCTTCCGCAACAACTCATCGCTCCGCTGGCCGGATTGGCCTCGACGATTTTGGTCTATCACACGATGCTCCGGCTCACGCGCCACGTCAATTTTTCCGCCGCGATCACCCTGCTGTATCGTTCCGTTCCTCTGGGAATCGCCTACGATCAATACGCATCCGATTACGCGCTGAGCATTCTTTTCGCCGCCGGGTTCCTCCACGTTGCATTGCTCTATCTGGAAACCGCGCTGAGCGGCTACTTCATCTTGGCGACGACGCTGGTCGCGCTGGGGATGCACTTGAATTATCTTATGGGAATTCTCTGGCTACCTTGGGGCGCGATGGTTGTCGCGGCGCATGTTCGGTTTCCCAACTTGGAAGATGACGCGCTGGCCGAGCGGATGGAGGAACGCGCGCGCGCCTCGCAAATGCCGGCGACGTTTGCGGGATGGAATGAAATGCGCGAGGAGCCGCCCGCATGGACCTGCCATCTCACGCGCAAAAGTCTCTTCGCTTTTCTCCGCTCACCGGTGTTCATTGTCACGCTCGCATTTTGTTTCTTGATCGGCTCGACGTGGTATCTTCGCAATTGGATCGTCGCCGGAAATCCGGTTTACGCCTTCTTTCAACCCCTCTTTGGCGGCATTCACATTAATCCTGAAGTGATGGAATCGGCCCGGCGGGAATGGATTCACAACGGTTGGGGGATCGCCCGCTACGAAAGCGACATCGAGAACGGTTTGCTGACTCGGATTCTGCGCTCTTGGGAATTTTGGGTGGACCAATGGCACGTTGAGCCTTTTTTTGATGGTTTCGCTTTCGCGGGCGTCTTGCTTCTACTCGCGCGTGGATTGGCGTCTCCCTTCAACGTGATTCGCAAAAGGACCGACGATGGCAAGACGGTCACGATCAAGTTCGTGGATTTCGGTCTGCGTTTCGGCGTCGTGGCGTTGCTTTTGACTTTGGCTCTGATTGCCTATCACTATCTCTTGGCTCCCTATTACCTCTATCAGATTATCATGATTCTCCCGGCGGTTGCCGTATTGGCGTCGTTTGCCTTCCCTTACTGGCGTCTGCGCGCATGGCGGGGACCGTTCGGAATTTTGGCTCTGATGATTGGGCTGGTTCCGGGGCTGGCCATGGGGTTGATGGGATTCAAGGTTCTGAAGGCCGTTTCGGTCAAAGGGGAAAAGCCGGAGTCGCCGCTTGATCTCTTCGCCTTCCGGCATCCCTTGCCCGACGAAGGAACGTTTTATCTCTGGCAATACGGCGAGGACGCCGTCATGTGGAATTACATCAATGTGAGCCACAAGGGGCGGAAAATTCTCACCCATGATAATCGGCACTTGGTTTTCCACCCCACAATCGAGTTGGTTCATCTGGACGATTGGGCCATTCAACAGATATGGTCATGGCCGCCGCGAGAGCAAGTCAAGGCGCTGAAGGACTTGGAAATTCGATATTACCTCTATGTTCCCAACGAGGACAATCATTCGGTTAATAAAAAATTGGGAACGGAGGAATGGCTCAAATTGGGGCTGATGCAATTGGAGTTTCAAGCCGGAGAAAATAAACTGTATAAATTGAAATGAGAATGAAACGTCATGAATTCGCAAACTGACCGATGGGAGGCGTCTCCGTTGCGATGGGGCATCATGGGAGCGGCGCGGATTGCGGGAAAGTCGCTGATTCCGGCGATTCGCGGGACAGGCGCGGAAATCGCGGTGGTCGCCGCGGGAAAACGCGACCGCGCCGAGGCTTTTGCCCGGACCCACGACATTCCTTGCGCCTACGAAGGGTATCAGCGGTTGCTTGACGATCCAAAGATCGAGGCGGTTTATCTCCCGCTCGCCAACGGTCTTCACCGCGAATGGGCGATCAAGACGGCGCAAGCAGGCAAACACTGCCTCTGCGAAAAGCCGATGGCGTTGACCTCGCGCGACGCGGAGGAAATCACCGGAGCGTTCGCCAAGGCGGGCCGCCGAATTCAGGAAGCGTTCATGTGGCGCCATCACGCGCAAATCGCGTGGGTTCAAGATCAAATTGCCCATGACGCCGTCGGTTCCATTCGTTGCGTGACGGCCCATTTTTCCTTCACCCTCGATCGCCCGAATGATTATCGCTGGGTGGCAAGCCAAGGAGGCGGGGCGTTTTGGGACATCGGATGTTATTGCGTCAATGCGGCGCGATACTTTTTCGGCGCGGAGCCGAAGGATTGTTCGGCGCGATTTCATTTGCGCCCGGGACCGGAGGGCGTTGACGAAAGCGCCGCCGGATGGATGGATTTCGGCGAAGAACGCCTCGCCATATTTTATTGTTCGTTTGTTGCCGGTTATCATCAGGGAATCGAACTGACCGGAACCAAGGGTCGGATTTGGATCTCCAAACCGTGGCAACAATTCGGCAAACCCGCGAAAATTCTCATCGAGCGCGACAATGATCGGGTCGTCCAAGAATTTCCGCCGATGAACGCCTACGAGGAAATGATTCGCCATTTCACGCGATCCGCGCGCGATCCTAATTTTTCGCGCGCGCCCGCCGAGAACGGTCTGGCTCAAGCGCAGGCCATGGAAAAGCTAAGAAGTGTGGCACGGCCGCCGTCGGCTGTGGGAATATAAAACCCACAGAAGGAAGAAATACCATGAATGGCGATTTTCTTGAGATAGCCTGCCCGGAATGCAAAACGGTCCTGATTGTCCGCCGGAAGGACGGCAAGATCGTCGAAGTCCGCAAGCCGATCTTGGAGGATTCCACGGGCAATCGCTTCGCCGACGCGGAGAAAAAAGTGCGTCAAGAAAAGGAGACCATCGCCCGCAAATTCGAGGAGGCCAAGGCCAAGGAAAAAACCAAAATGGCGCGGCTCGACGCGCTCTTCAACGAAAGCCTCAAGCGCGTCAAGGAAGAGGGTCCGATCACCAAACCGCACAGTCCGTTCGATAATGATTGAAGTCCTAGATCGCCAGAATCAAAAGGTCGAAAATAGGAAGACACCAACGGCGTGCCGGAAAATAGCCCAAGGTTGCCGAGCGTAACGAGGCTACCTTGGGAATGTGAACCTTCCGATTCAATCCCAAAGGGATTGCGGAATTTGTAAGAGAAGCGACATGCACGCCTCATTTAGCCACGCCCCCAAGAGCATCACTCCCGTCCGATTGATTGTTGTCTTGGCTTTGACCTCATTCGCTTTCGCGGCGACGGCTGACGAATCCAAACAAAAACCTCCCAACGCGGACGCCGCGGATACCGCAATCCGCCGCGGACTCACATTCATCGCCAAGGACGCGATGGCTTGGAAGAACGAACACAACTGCGTTTCGTGCCATCACGCGAGCCTTGTCATCTGGGCCATGCGCGAGGCCAAGCAATCCGGCCAAGCCGTGGATGAACCGTTCCTTGCCGAGATGACAAAATGGCTCGCCGAATCGGGAGAGGGCAAAACCGGCGTGCCGAGACCCGCCGGAGTTCCGAAGGCGTTGAACGCGGCGGCGGTGTGGCACGCGCTTTCGCTCGGCGCGAGCGCGGCTCCGGACGCTGTTGCCAAAGAGGGAATGAAAAAATTTTTGGCGACGATGGAAGGGGACCAGATCGAAAACGGCTCATGGGCGGCATGGCCGGAAACGCGCCCGCCGATCTTCGGCAATTCCGACGACAGCATGACCGCGCTGGCGACTCTTGCGGTGGTCAGTATCGCTTCCCCGGACGACGCCGTCGCAAAAGCGGTCCGAGACAAGGGCGTCCGCTGGCTCAGCGAAAATAAATGCGACGACGATCCCCAATCGATCGCCATGCGTTTTGCGCTTTGGAAAAAGCTGGGGCGCCCTGCGGAGGAATGTGCTTCGCTGATACAACGTATCAAGGAAAAGCAAAACTCCGACGGCGGTTGGAGTCAAGCCAAGGAAATGCCAAGCGACGCATGGGCGACCGGCGAAGCGCTCTACGCTCTGACGCAGGGGGAAACCAAGAACGACGATCCGATCCTCGCTCGCGCCCGCGAATTTCTGATCCGAACTCAACGCGAGGACGGCTCTTGGGCAATGACCTCGCGCCCCATCAAACCCGGCGGCGAAGGTTCGAAAAGTTTGATCCCCATCACTTGCGCGGGAAGCGCGTGGGGCGTGATCGGTTTGGTCCGGAGTCGCTGACCTTTTCGCGCCAGCCGCAATGCGATTTCTCGCCTACCTTTCCCTTGTGGTGATCCTCTGGCCGTCCTCCCTCGTAGCGGAAGAGCGGAATCAATCGTTCGACGTGGATCCGAATTGGGAGGGTTATCACAATCGTCCCTCGTCCGAGCCGCGCGAGATTGTGCAGGATTTCGGCTATCAAGGGCCGGCCAACCCCTCGTCGCTGGATTTGGAAATCGGCGGCCTTGTCACTCCGGCGGGCGAAGCCGCTTGGTATGCGAAGAAAATTCGGGCGCTCACATTGGCCGAGCCATTTGCCGCGTCGGGAAAAATCGTCGTTCCCCAAGGAGGAGGCAACACGCTGATCGGTTTTTTCAATCCCGCCACGGCCAAGGAATGGCGCACGGCGAACTCGCTGGTCTGGCGGATCAACGGAAGAGGCGAAACGTTTCACGCCCACTTCGAATACACGACGCAAAAATGGCGTTCCGGGGCGGGGATCATCGGACGCTATGACCAAAAAACGGATCGGATGCACCCTGTCGAAAATCCAAGCGGCGAGAGCGTTTACGATTGGTCGCTTGAATATGATCCGAGGGACGAAGGACAGGAAGGAATCATCCGCGCAAAATTAGGCGAGTATACCGCAACCTGTCCAGTTCCGTCGGATCACAAGAGCGATCAAGCGATTTTCACGCACTTTGGTTTGCTTAACGTGATCAAAAGCGCCGACGGCGGGGGCCGTCTATTCATCAGCGAGCTAACCATCAATGGAGTGAGGGAGGACATCTCGCACGATCCGCAATGGGAGGAACACAACAACCGCATCCGCTACAAGACGACCAACGTCCGCCCGTGGTTCGACGTCGGCTGGAACGAGAGCAACCATGCGGGCGGGAGAAAAAAGGGCGAAATCGGCGGACTTTTTTTTCGCGGTGATTGCCGGGAAGCGAATCGTTTGGGTTATTACGGCGACCGGATTTCAACGCTCACCCTCAACAAACCGATCCGCGCCCGCGGTCGGATCAGCTTCCATCGCGGCGTGAGCGACAGCACGACGCTGTTCGGATTTTTTCACCATGGGAACAGTGTCCGCGTGAATGAATCGCAAAGCCATGCCACGCCGGATGATTTCCTCGGTGTCGCCCTTGAAGGGCCGTCCGCCGAAGGGTTCTTCATCTATCCCCTCTGTCGAGGGGCGACCGGGACGGACAGCAACGGTTTTGACCGCGGTTGTCCCCGCATTTATCCGGACGGCTCTTCTCATGAGTGGACTCTTGAATACGATCCATCTGCGAACGGCGGACACGGCGCGATCTCGGTTTCGCTCGACGGGCGGACCAAGACGCTGGATCTTGACGGCGAATTCAAGAGCGGCGGCGCGGAATTCGATCGTTTCGGATTCGTTTCCACATGGATTGACGGGAACGGTCAGGTTGTGTATTTGGACGACTTGAACTACACATGTCGCCAGTGAAGGAGAAGGGGAGCAAACGTGCGGCGTGCTTGAAGCGGTTCCTCTTTAAGCTGGATCGGACTCCCGCAAATCCTCATTCCGTAAAGCCTATTCGTGGCGGCGTCAGTTGCCATACCCCTAAAATCATCACCCAATCATGATCCAGTTCGCCAACGTCGGGACACGCACAATCTCCGTTGGCGTCGCCTGTGATTTGACTTTTGAGAATGTGTGATTCGCCTGTCTTTGGATCGAAATAGACGACCGTGTATTTTTTTCCGGGATCAAGCCGATGGAGCGTCGGACGGAGAGGAAGCGGCAAATAGATCACCCGCGTCGAATCGGAGAATCCCCCACAGAAGGGAATCATATTCGGGTCGGACGAGTCCTTGGGATCGAAGGTTGCCCACTCGGGGTGGGATGTAAGGCTTCCTGCACCGGGGCTACCGAGCCATGATTTGGCAAACCCGGCTTGTTCCGAGCCGGGAAGATTCATCGCCTCATCCCACGGTGTTTCGCCCCAGTTGCCGCCGTGCGGCGATTTGCCGTAAGGGGCGTCGCGCCGATTGACTTGCCAAATGCCGTTGGCGCCGTAGGTATGTCCCGCCGCGCCGGAAAGGAGGCAACTCCAAACCATGAACCGAACAACGTCGTCGTGGCATTTCCCAAGAATCCCCTCGTAGCAAACCTCGGCGTTGACCGTCGGCATGGGAGGGAACGCGGCGACCGAGGCGCGGACGAGTTTCAGCGTGTTGGGGATGCTCTCGCGGTCGGAGTGGCCGGTCTGGAGCATGTCGAAATCCAGAACGCCGACGTCGGCCACCTGATTGCGCGCGCTGTCGGTGGGATGAATTGAAATCGGATGGCGCCAAGGATCGGTCTGGCGGACGTAAGCGGCAACGGCGGTCCATCCTTCCTTGAGAAAGCGGATTTCGTCGGCGCGTTTTTCCTTCGGGGTCAGGTAGTAGGGCATCGTTCCCTCTCCCGCGATGCACCAAAAAACCGGATACGCTCCCCATCGGGCGATAATGTAGCGCCAGTGCTTTTTCATTTTCTCGACGCCGAGCCAAGGGAGATGGTAACCCCACGCGCCGACGATGCAGGGGGCGAGACCCAAATCGGCGAGATGGGCGATCCGCGCATCGGCCTCGTCGAAGAATTTCGGGTTGATGCGGCTGTAGTCTTTCTCCCACGGAAACCCGCCGTCGCCGAGTCCCCGCTCATCGAACGGTCCCATATCGGGATACAACCCCGCGACGATCTGAACGACGTTGAAACCTTTGCGGACCCGGTCGGCGGTGAGCGTTTTGAAATCATCCATCGTGAGACGTTTGCAGAGTCCCATCCACCATGTATCGGCGAGCCACAAAAACGGCGTACCGTCGGCGTGCTCGAAATGACGATGATCCTCCGCAACACGAATCGGACCGTGACGATGGAAGGGATTGTCGGGTTTCTTCGCATTGATTCTGTCGAGAGGATTTTCGGAGCTGACGGTGAAAAGCTTGACCGCGCCCTCGATGCCGTTTAATCCGGCGCCCTCCGCGTCGGAACATTCGGAGCGAAAGCGATGGAGTCCGGGTTTGTTCGAGGAGTATCGAACCTTCCACGTCGTCCCGCCGTCCCAAAAGGCGGGAACGCGGAACGTTTGGCCGTCGGGAGCGGCGAAAAGAACGTTGACTTCGATGTCATTGAAAGGATCGGGATGGGATTTGCTCGACTGGAAGGTGAACTCGACGACGCGATTGACCTCGGCTCTGGCGTCAACCGTCGCCTCCGCGCGAATTGAATCCGCGCCCGCGAAAATTAGAGCGGCGAAGAACAAGACAGCCATGCAGTTCAGAATGGAGCGCCGGATAAGCATAATTTGAATCCTACTCCTATTTACGGCGAAATTCAGCGACACGTTGAAGCGCGGAAAGAACCTCGGGCATTTGGGAAAATTCCTCGAAGCCATATCGCGCCGTGCGCCGCCAGTTGGGGCGTTCGGAGCCGGTGCCCGGCGTGTTTTGCGGAAGTGTTTCGCCCCAGAGGTCTTCGAGATTCACGAGAACGATTCGCGCCGGACTTGCGCCGAGATAGGCGAGAAACGCCCGAAGCAACGCAGAGTCGTCACGATTTTCGCCTTGAAACCAGCCGCCGTTGCCGAGGAATTCGCGCAAAGCATGGACAAGCCCTCCACGAACATTTTTTTCGTGGTTCGCGGTCGCCTCGTCGAGCAAGCCCAATGCGACGCGGTCGTCAATGTCCAACCCACGGCAAAACGCCGCGAAGGGAGGAAGATCGTGCGTGTTCAATCCGGCCGCGCAATTTTCGGGAGGCGGTTGAATCGCCCAATGAGGATCGGACCTGACTTCGAATTGCCCGACGTAGGTGCGCTGGATTCGATGCCGGGACATGGCGGAGCGAACGTAAGAGGGAACCGTGCCCAAATCCTCGCCGACGATGAGCGACTTGGCGCGATGCGATTCCAACGCGAGGATCGCGTAAAGTTCCTTGGCGGGATAGCGGACATAGACGCCGTTTTTCGCATCCATCCCCTTGGGAATCCAAAAAAGCCGATGAAGTCCCATGATGTGATCCAAGCGCAAAATTCCGGCGTGCCGCAAATGATTCCGTATGCAGGCGATGAAATGGCGGTGTCCCTGTTCGCGGAGTTTTTCGGGGACGATGGGCGGAAATCCCCAATTTTGTCCCTTGGTGAAAAAATCGTCGAGGGGCGCGCCGGCGGAAACGTCGCGGGCAAAGAGATCTTGCTCGCGCCAAACATCATAGCCGTCGGGATGAACGCCGAGCGCCAAATCCAAATAGAGTCCCCAACCCGATTGACGGGCCGACTGCGACAATTCCCCCAGTTGCCGATGCGCGATCCATTGAGCGTATAGATGATAACGCCGGGCCGATTCATCGTAATCCCCTTCTTGAAGGAATCCGTCCCGCATTCGTGACGGCCACTCGCGCCACACCGCTTGGCGCGATTCGCAACATGCGCGAAACTTCGCGTAGTCCTCGGCGTCGGGATGAGATCGAAGGAATTCGGAAAAATCGGAATTTCCTTCGGTTTGGCGCGCAAAAAATTCTCCGGCCAGTTCCTCAAGAATTTTTCGCTTGGTCCGCATCATCGGGCGATAATCCACCAAAGGATTTGATCGAAGCGATTCAGCTTCCTTATCCCGACCAATTCCTTCCCACAATTCCCGCGCCTTCGTGGAATCTGCGAATTCCGAAGTCCGAGTCGGATCAAGATAAAACTCGTTCCAAAAAAGACGGCTGACCGGGACGTAAGGACTCGGCTCAAGGGGTTCATCGAGGAATGCCGCCAAGAGCGGAAGAGTGGCGACTCCGCCCCCTCCCAATCCGCCGACCCAGCGGATCAATCGCTCCAAATCGGAAAAATCACCGGCTCCCCACCCGCGTTGAGAGCGCAAGGCGTAAAGCGGCAGAAAGACTCCCCAGCTTTTTTTCCCAGCATTCGCTTCTCTTTCATCACTCGGAAGATACGCTCCGATCGGCGAGGAGATCACCAAACTTTGGTGACGGATTTCGCCTATGTGGAGGTGAAGTGCGTGATACCCCCAAGGCAATGGATTAGGCAGGGGCAATCGCTTGACGGCGTAAGCCGTCCCCTCGACATCCTTGCGCGCCAAGACGGCGGACGAAGCTCCGACGTAAACCCAACTTCGCCGCTCCCCCGATTCCAAAATCACTTCACAGGAAAGATCGCTGTCGGCGAGGCTCGCGGGAAGCCGCAATTTTAGACTTCCGGGGCCGTCGGTCCATGCGACGGAAACAGGTTCCAAGACCCGCCGCCAAAGCGTTTGGCGACGCTCGCGCCATGCCTCGCGCGCGTGATCGGGATTGCGCAGATTGCATCCAAGCGCGTTGAGAACCGCGAGAATCGCCTCAACGGAAACCTCGACGCGGCTTCCGATCAGATCGAAATACGAAGTTTGAACTCCGTGGCTTCGGGCCAACCGGCGCAGAAAGAGGGGCGTCGTGGGCAACGTCCGAACCGCGAAGGCTAGATATGCTCGATCATCTTGAAGAGCGGCATGAACATGGAAATGGCGATAAAGCCGACCATGAAGCCGAGGAAGACGATCAACAACGGCTCGATGAGCGAGGTCAGTCCGGCGACGGCCGTGTCCACTTGGTCCTCATAGAATTCCGCGATCTTGGTCAACATGCTTTCCAGCGCGCCGGTCCGCTCGCCGACGTCAATCATGCGGACGACCATGGGGGGGAAAATTTGGCTCTCGCGCAGGGGGCCGGCAATGGTTTCGCCGCTCTGGATGCTGGCGCGCGTTTTGTAGACGGCGGCTTCGATCACAACGTTATTGGCGGTGCGGGCGACGATGTCCAGCGCATTGAGGATGTTGACGCCGGAGCGGATAAGAACGCCGAGCGTGCGCGTGAATCGGGCGACGCCGACCTTGAGGAACAGCGGGCCGAAAATCGGCATTTTGAGCTTGAAACGATCAATAACGGACCGCCCGGTCTTGGTCTTGCCCGCCTGCCAAATGAAAATTCCCAGACCGATCAGGACCAGAATCAAGACCATCAAATTATGTCTCAATAGGTTGCTGATCATGATGCAGATTCGGGTGGGCAGGGGCAAATTGCCGTGCAATTGGTCGAAGATTCCGACGAAAACAGGAACGATCTTGACCATCAGAAAGATGGTGATGCTTGTGGCGATGACCGAAACGATGGTCGGGTAGGTAATGGCCGATTTAATTTTGCGCTGGATGGAGGCGGTCTTTTCCAAATAAGTCGCCACCTGATCCAGAATGGTGTCGAGCATACCGGACGCCTCGCCGGCCTTCACCATGCTGACGTAAAAGGTGTTGAACATCTTGGGGTGCTTCTGAATCGCCTCGGTCAGCGATGATCCGGTTTCAACGTCGCGCTCAACTTGCTTGAGGATTGTTTTCATCAACCGCTTTTCGGATTGCTCGGCCAGAATGTTGAGGACTTCCAACAGAGGAAGACCCGCTCGGATCATCGTGGCGAACTGACGGCTCACGATGACCGTGTCCATGATCTTGATCCGGCCCGCGCGTCCGGCTTGGGCCTTGAGCGCCTTGGGCGCGACCCCAACTTCGATGGATGTCGGAATCAGTCCCTGTTCGCGCAACATGCGCGCGACGGCGGTCTCGTCCGCGCCCTCGGTCCGTCCGGTCACCATCTTCCCTTGTCGGGTTCGCGCGACGTATTGAAAACTTGCCATGGCTTTCGCTCCTTTGCTTTATCCGATTTCCACTCGTCCTATTTCATTCCTACCTCATCGCTGATCGTGTTGGCCAGAACTTCCTCGATGGTCGTCCGGCCTTCCAAAACTTTTTTAATCCCGGCCATGCGCAGGGTTTTCATTCCGGCCAAAACGGCGGCCTTCTTAATCTCGTTCGGGGGCATGTTGGCGACGACGGCGTTGCGCAAGGAGTCGTTCATGACCAAAATTTCATACAGCGCCTGCCGTCCCCGGTAGCCGGTCCGACTGCAATGGGTGCATCCGCGCCCTCGGTAAAACGATTCGCCCCCTTTGATTTCAACTTGCAGGGCTTCGAGCAATTCCGCCGACGGTTTGTATTCTTCCTTGCATTCCTTGCAGATTCGGCGCACCAGACGCTGGGCGACGATCATGTTCAGCGAGGCGGTGATGAGGAACGACTCCACCCCCATGTTGGTCAAGCGGTTAATCGAACTGGGGGCGTCGTTGGTGTGGAGCGTGGACAAGACCAAGTGACCGGTCAAGGCGGCCTTGACGGCAATTTCAGCCGTTTCCAAGTCTCGAATTTCGCCGACCATGATGATGTCGGGGTCTTGGCGCAGGAAACTGCGCAAACCGGCGGCAAAGGTCAACCCGATGTCGGGCAAGGCGTGAACCTGATTGATGCCGCGCAACTGATACTCAACCGGGTCCTCAATCGTCGTGATGTTGACTTCCGGATCGTTGATCGTGGAAAGCGCGGAATAAAGCGTCGTTGATTTTCCGCTACCCGTCGGGCCGGTGATCAGGATCATGCCCCACGGTTTGTTGATTTCCTTTTCGAACTTCTGCAGATCGTCGATGTCGAATCCGAGTTCGGTCAATTGAAGTTGCAGATTGCTCTGGTCCAAAATACGAATGACGATCTTCTCGCCGTTGACGATGGGACAACAACTGACGCGGAAGTCAATGACCTTCTCCGCCAAGCGGACGCGGAATCGTCCGTCCTGCGGAAGGCGCTTTTCGGCGATGTCCATTTCGGAGAGAATCTTGATGCGGGAGATGATCGCGTTCTGAAACTTCTTCGGCGGCGGGGCCTGCTCATGGAGCACGCCGTCAATCCGATAGCGCACGCGGATGGTTTTTTCATAAGGCTCGACGTGAATGTCGCTCGCCCTCATCTTGATCGCCTCAGCCACCATCTGGTTGACCAGCTGAACGACCGGCGCGTCGTCGGCCTCGATGCTGAGGTCGGTTTCGTCCCCCTTTTCTCCCTCGGCGATCGCCAACTCCTCCTGTCTCATCACGTTGACGTCTTCGTCCGATATATCCTTGAGCGCCTCCTCGAACTTGCCGTCGGTGTTGACGACGTAATACCGCTCGATCGCCTCGTTGATATCCGATTCAAAACTAATCACTGGGACGATCTGGCATTTGGTCAACAGCCGCAATTCGTCCAAAAGGTAGATATTGGAGGGATCGGAAAGCGCGACGGTCAGAACGTTGTCGGCGCGGTCCACGGGCACGATCCGGTATTTGCGGACCAACTCCTCGGGGATGCTTTTCAGAATGTCGCGGTCAATTTCATAATGGGAAAGGGTGATGAAGGGGACGTTGAGTTGCTTGCCGAGCGTCGCGGCCATTTCCCATTCCGAAACCGCGCCCATGTCAATGAGCGTCCGGACGAGGCTGTCCCCCGTTTCCTTCTGTTTCTGGATCGCCGTCTGAAGATGCTCAGGGCTGACGATCTTGTCTTCGACGAGAAGGTCCCACAGTTTTTTTTCCATCGCGGTGGGCATGGTTTGTCGTCGCTACGTTGCCTGCCTTTTGAAACCCCCGGAGGGGCTATTGTCTATTATCGGCATGGACTCAACCAAAGATTGAGCGATTTCCGCGCATTATGGGGAAAGCCCAGCTTCTACAAGCTTGAAATTGAAGTCAAACCGTTCCTCCAAAGAATCGGATCGGCCCCTATTCCATTTTCCAAGCCTTATTTTTACTCCTAACCCCGCTTTTTTTCAAAGCATGTTTTTTCAACTAAGGCAATGGGGACGCGCCGCGATTATTGGGGTGAGTTCGATTCCCATTCCGATTAGGATAAGCAACGCACTTCCGAGGTCACCGTTTGCGCCCTTGTCCCGTGGAACAGAATCGCAGAATCAAACTCCTCATCGAATTCGACGGCAAGCCGTTCACCGGCTGGCAACGGCAGGCCAAAGGAACGTCGGTCCAAGCGGCGATTGAAGACGCGCTGGAAAAAATTCTCCGCCATCGCGTCACGCTTCATGGCGCGGGGCGGACCGATGCCGGAGTTCACGCTTTGGGGATGGTCGCGCATTTCGACACGACGAATTCCATTCCCGCCGGGAAATTGCCTCGCGCTCTACCGTCTTTTCTCCCTCCGGCGATTTCGATTCTCGACGCCGAGGAGGTTAACCCAAATTTCGATTCCCGGCGCGACGCGCTCTTGCGATGGTATCGTTACCAGATTTTGCTGTCACGGCGGACGCATCCTCTTGGTCCACGCGCATGGAGGATTTTCACGCCCGTGGACGCGGAGGCCATGCGCAAAGCGGTCGGACGATTGGAAGGGAAGCATGATTTTTCAGGTTTTCGGTCGAGCGCCTGCACGTCCGAACGAACGCGCCTCACGATGCGCGAGGCGTCGCTGACTCAAACGTCGGACTTGATCGTCCTCGACTTCAAATGTCAATCGTTCCTGCAAAGAATGGTCCGGCTGATGGTCGGCGCGGCGGTAGCCGTCGGCGAGGGAAAATTGGCTCTCAAGGAATTTCTGCGAATCCGCGACACAGGCATCCGCCCCGCCACGATCCGAAGCGCGCCGGCGGAGGGACTTTGCCTGATGCGCATCGCCTACACGGAAGCCGAAGTCGAGAACATCTTGACAGATCATCCCGCCGGACCTAGTTTTTGAGGGCGCACAATCGTCATGAGAAACAAACTGCAACTCCAAGGCTCGCTTGTCGCCATCGTCACACCGTTTCGCAACGGTAGGTTCGATGCCAAGGCATTCCGAAATCTGATTGATTTCCACATTGAAAGCGGAACCAGCGGCATTGTTCCCTGCGGGACAACCGGCGAATCGGCCACGCTAAACCACGCGGAACACGTCGAGGTCATTCGGACCTGCGTGAAGGCCGTGCGCGGGAGAGTTCCGGTCGTCGCCGGAACGGGATCCAACTCGACGGTCGAGGCGATTCATCTGACCAAGAGCGCGAAAAAATGCGGAGCCGACGCCACGCTTCTCATCACCCCCTACTATAACAAACCGCCGCAAAAGGGGCTTTACGAGCATTATCGCGCCGTCGCCGAATCGGCAAACATTCCGATCATCGTCTATAACTGCCCCGGGCGGACCGGCGTTTCCATCGCGCCGGAAACGCTCCACAAATTGGCGAAAATTCCCAACATCATTGGAGTCAAGGACGCGACGGGAAATTCCGATTGGACGACCGAAGTGGCGATGGGTTGCGACCTGACGATTCTTTCGGGGGACGACGCGCGGACGCTTCCGCTGATGGTTCTGGGCGCGACGGGGGTGATCTCCGTGACGGCCAATATCCTGCCGCGCGAAACGGCCGATCTTTGCTTGGCGGCGCTGGCCGGACAATGGTCCAAGGCGCGCAAAATTCACGAACAAGTTTACAACCTGACCAAGCTCCTATTTGTTGAATCCAATCCGGTGCCGGTGAAAGGGGCGATGGAGATGATGGGATTGATCGGTCCCGAAATTCGCCCGCCGCTTTGCTCGATCGGCGATCAAAACCGCGAACTATTGCGGAGAGAGATGAAGCGGATGGGGCTGTTGAAGGGTTGAGGGATTGTCAACCTCAACACACGGCTTTTCCAATTTCCGTATTCGAATTCGTGAAATCCGTGTATATTCGCGTCCTTATTAATTGGACACGGATTCCACCAATGAAAACGGAATTACGCCCTCAATTCATAATGTCCCAATACTTGACCGGACTCATCTCGGCGGAGTTGATGAGATACTTCTGAATGTAGGGAACCGAGCCGAAACGGGGCGCGATTTGCGGAGGCGCGGCCTTGATCAATTCCTGACACGCCTTGAGCGCAAGGTCCGGCTTCTCCCAACGATCATAAAGCCGGATCAAATCTTCATACGCTTCCGCCTTGAGCGTGGAATCCGCCAGCGCGGTCCGAACCAGATACTCCTCGGCGATTTTGTATTTCTCAACCTCGGCGCTGTCTTGCATCGCGTCGCCGTAATAGCGCAAAGCCAGAACGTAGGTGAGGTAAGGGGAAACCGGCGCGTTGGGATAATCATTTGCCAATTGAACCATCCGATCCTTCAGCGCGTCCGGCATGTGCCGAAGTTGGAGGTCGGGAAAGGCCTTGGCCTCGCAAAGCATGTTGATCAACGGAGCGAATTGCGCCGGCGGGGTCTGGACGTTGATGACGAAGGGATCAAGCGGAATCGGCCCGCGGACGTCGGTCCCCTTGGCTCCGACCACGAGGGAAATTTTGATTTTATACGCTCCGGCTTGAGGAAACGCCAATCCGTTGGGCGTCTCGCTGTCTCCCCAAATCAAAATATCCATCGGAAATTCCTCGAGGGGATAAAGCAGAAATTCCTGATCCACGTAATTGCCGGGAGGATGCGGTCCCCAATAGCGTCGCTCCCGCTCGGTCGAGGATTGGATGTTCACCTCCAGATTGGCGCGCGGGGTGAGGTTGGTCAAGATCGTGATCGTGAATTGCGTGTGATTGACGAGCCGAATCGGAACCACGACCGGTTCCCCCAGCATGAAATTGTTTTTTCGCATGGGACTTTGCGCGACGCGAATGAAATCGGAAGGGCCGAACGGGAGGCGCTTCGCCTGACCCGGGGCTTGGTTTTTCTTGAGCCTGTGCCCCAATTCGATTTCCGCGCTCCCGTTTCTCATCGAGCCGAAAACGACAAACAAGCAAAGGCCGATTACGCCAAACTCCAAATGTCGAAACCTATTTGTTGGTGACATGCGCCGATTCCTTTTTTACGCCGGATTTGGCATCGGATATATTTTGAGCGAGCGCGACCAGATAAAAACTTGCCCAAACCACGAAGAGACCGAACAGCACCCGAGCCGCCGAGGACGCTCGTTGATCCGATTCCCGTTTTTCCGAACTCATGCCCGCGTCAATCCTTGGAAGGTTTCTCGCGCGCGGTCGAACCTTGCCGCTCGCGCTCATAGGTAAAAATGAGATCCTCTTGAGAAGGATCTTCAATGGAGCCGGGACGCAGGCGACGGACTTCCTTGATTGCATCTTTCGCCGAATTCCCGCGGTCAATCAAGTAACAGGCCAACATCGTTCCGGTTCGACCATAACCGCCGAAGCAATGAACAAGCACACGCGATCCGGACCGACTGTGCCGCTTGAGAAAATCCACTCCCTTTTCGGCCTGCTCCAGCGTAGGGGCGCCGAAATCGGCGACGGGCAGATGCAATCCCTCAAAACCAAATTCCTCCATCATGCCCGGATCAAGAGGATCCTCAAAAACCGTGAGGATCGCCCGAAATCCCTCCTCGCGCAGATGCGCGAGATTCCCGCCTAATTCCGCTCCCCAGCCGGGATGTCCCGAGGCGGCGATTTTCCCCTCGACCACGTAACTGAAATTTGTAAGACGCTTCACTCGATTTGAACCATGGAGCAATTCGAGGATCCCGCTCGCTCGCTCTTCCCCCCATGCGTTGTCTCCATCATAACCTAAATGCTCTGAAGGTCAAAGCGATTCCTCGTCTTGGCGAAATCGCAACGGGATCCGAATTTTGCTGGATAGCCGCGCGGCGATTTGGTGAGATGGAAATCCATCATGAGAAAAAATCGTTTGAAACAACTTTGGCGCGAGGGAAAAACCGCGTTCGGCATGTGGGCCGATCTGGGAAGCCCGGCGGCGGTCGAGGCCATGGCGCAACTCGACCTCGATTGGATTCTGCTCGACGGCGAGCACGGCGCGGCGAGCTACGAGGGATGCTTTCCGCTCCTGCAGGCGATGAACGGCTCGCAGGCGACCTCGGTGATCCGCGTTCCCGCGCACGATCACATCGCCATCAAGCGCGCGCTCGACATGGGAGCCGAAGGGGTCATGGTCCCCTACGTGCGGACCGCCGAGGAGGTCCGCCGCGTCGTCGCGGAGTGCCGCTATCCGCCGGTCGGGATTCGCGGGATCGGTCCGTTTCGCGGATCAAAATACGAAACCGATTTCATGGATTATTACAACCACGCCAACCAGGAAATCGCGGCGATCGTGCAGATCGAGTGCGTCGAGGCGGTGCAAAATCTCGACGCGATTCTTGCCGTGCCGGGGTTGGACGCGATCTTCGTCGGTCCCGCCGATCTATCGGCCTCGATGGGATTTTTCCCGAACGTGGACGCGCCGGAGGTTCAGCGGGCGATTGACGGGATCGTCGCCGCCGCGAAGAAAGCCAAGATGCCGGTCGGCTATTATTGCGGGAGCGGCAAGGAAGCCGAGATGCGCGCGGATCAGGGATTTCAACTCATCAACTTCGGCAACGACATGTCGTATTTGGTCCAATCGGTTCGGCGCGAACTGCGCGTCTCGCGGGGGCAGAAACCCTCCGGCGAGGATGCGGGCGTCGTTGGCGTTTGATTTCGAATTTAGCCACAGATTTCACAAATTGCGCAGATGAGGGTCGCTGTAGGATCGGCGTGAATCGGCGTTCATCGGCGGTTGCCACTGCTAAAATTGCGAAACGAAGCCAATTTGAACAGGGATGGGCAGGATGAACGGGATTTCCGGGCCAAACTTTTTTTTTGCCAAACGAAGCCAATTTGGGCGGAAGGGAATTGAGGAAATTGAAGTTGGAGGGAGGGTGTGGTTCTGATTTTCACCACCAAGGCACGAAGGCACCAAGGGGAGAGGAAGATTTTTGGGCGGAGTAGAAGCATTGAAGGCATCTGGGTAGGCATTGGGCGGTCCATCGGCCGGGGGAGATTTTAGGGGAGAAGGCGTTGCGGGGCGATTCCCGCAGGGGAACATATTGAATCTTATTGGATCGAAAAGAGGAAAATTCTTTCAGCCGGGGAAAAGATCATCCGTAGATTACGGCGATTGCGCAGATTGTCCACCCGAGCGAGCAGGAGGAGGAGCGCGAAGGGGATCGCGCTCAAGCGCGTTGAGAAGAGGGGATAGTGCGCGGTAAGCGGGAAGATGGCCTTCCGATTTCTTGCCCTTGGACGGAATTACCAATGCGGTCAACGTCCCCATTGTCCGATTATCCGATCCGATTATCCGCCACTGTCCATTGTCCCGATTCAGAAAAGTGCTTGCTTCCCCTGCCTTGCAAGGTAAAGTGCATGGATTGCTCTGGAATGGAGCGGAGCCGTGGTGAAGGTCTCCCAAACTCATAAAAGAAACCGCCGACCAAGCACACGAAAAGCCAAAGCTGATCGGGTGCGCGAGCAACCAGCCGCTTACGAAGCGATCTCCATGCGCGGCGTCGTGCTGAATGGAAAATCTCATCCGGATATTGAGACTCTTCCGCGCGTTATCCGCGAGGGATCCCGATTCTATCGTCGACAAGTTCCGATTGATTCGGTTCGATCCTGCCTCTGCACGGGCAACAAGCTCAACTGCATGACGGCAAAACAATGGCTGAAAAGTCAGCTTGGCGTCTGGCAATTTTTCTATGAGGGCAGAGATGTTCGGGATAAAAATCTCCATCCCGCCACATTTCCCATCTCGCTCGCGAGGCAAGTGATCGAGTTATTCACCCACGAGGGAGAACTTATCCTCGATCCCTTCGTCGGGAGCGGAACGACCCTGATCGCGGCACAGGACTGCCACAGGAATGCGTTGGGTTTCGATCTTCAACGGAAATACGTCAATCTGTGTGCAGAGCGCCTTACACAGAATTCAGACATGCTCGGCAAGGCCAAGCAGATCGCCGTTGAGGACGATGCAAGGAGCATTCCGGCTTACATCGCTCCTGAGAGTCTGAGCCTAATTTGGACCTCGCCCCCTTATGCGAACCTCCTCAATCGTGCGAGAAAGAACAAAAGCCGCAGGGATCGGAAGAACGAGCAACTTGGAAGAGTTGAGCAATATTCCCAAGATGAGCGGGATTTGGGAACGTTGTCGATTGAGGCATACACACAAGAGATGGGCGACATCTTCGAGGGGTTTCTTCCGCTATTACGCCCGAAGGCGCACTGCGTCATTAACGTTCCGGACATGTGGTGGGAAAATAAGAGAATTACTATCCACGTTGCACTAATTGAAGAACTTCGCCGACGAGGGTATGAACTCCGGAACGTGATCATCTGGGATCGAACGAACATAGTTAACAGGATTGGAATTTTCGGATGGCCGAGCAATTACATCACGATGGGCGTCACATTCGAGTATCTTCTCGACTTTTATAAACCTTTCCCTCTAGGCGCTCTCGACCACCGATAGCCGAGTGAGTCAAAAGAATGGTTAACAAAATTAAACAAGAGGCGAGCGCCCTGATGAAAAGAGTTCGCAAGGGTCGGCTCCCCGGATCGGAGAGAATCGTTGAACAGACCTTTGAGGAATTGGGTTACGCGGAGGGTGGAGTAAGTCCGGAAGACGTTCAGAGAAACTTCAACAAGTTCCTATTTGAAGTCTGGCGTAGCACCTTGGAAGTATTGGAGCGATATGAGAAGACCGTTTATGGCGAAAATATCCCGGATGAGCTGGTAAGACTGCATCCTAGCGATCTGCATGAAGCGGAGTCCATTGCCGCGAGTCGGGGTATCCCTTCGGCATTCAAGCTTCTATTTCAAAAATGGTATCCGTATCTTGTGGAAATCTTCTTGAGCATCAGCCAGAGCCGGAAGCAACGAGGTGGGAAGGATTTCGAGTTGCAGTTCGCCAAGTTGCTCTCACTTATGCGGGTTCCCTATGAACGAATAGACCGAAAATACCGCGTTGATTTCATCATGCCCAACGCGGAAGCATTCGAAAAGAACAAGACTACGGCGATGATTGCCTCCGCGAAACGCACGCTCCGGGAGCGCTGGCGGGAGGTCGTCGAGGAACTGCACAATACGCGCGCTCCAAACATTTTTCTCATCACTGCGGATTTCGACATAAGCTCCAATCACGTAAAATCCATTTGCGGCCAATACAATATCCACCTTGTCGTATGGGACGAGGTAAAAAATAAAAATTTCCGAGACGAACCGCTCGTGTTGGGATACACCCAATGGGCAAACGAAAGAGTCCCCGCTCTCAGGCAGTTCTGGAAGACATGAAGGGGGAAAAGGAGAATCTCAGGCGACGGTCCGAATCCAAGTTATCAAGGTCTACGACGTCGAGGTTGCCGCTACAGATGGTGGTGAGGCGCTCGGCGCGGTTCTTGGAATGCAATCGGTTGAAATAGAAGATCAGGGGAGACTTGTGGACGTGATGACGGATTTCGCGGAGGCTGTAAGCGATGAGCGTCCGAGCGCGCGCATGAGCTGACCAGCAATATTTCGGTTTTTGAGATTGTCGTGACAAGCACAGGGGCAAGACCTACCAGCCGGAGCAAGGGCATGTTTGCCGTGTAGGTTTTCCATCGTGGGCGTCCGGAATCCCAGCCTTGAAAGGCTGGGCTATTTTCATCGCGTCCCTAACGAGACGCAAGTCAAAGACGACTGATTGAATCCGCTCTTAATGCGCGACCAGTTCGCGGGCGTGGGTGATCTCGCGTTGTCCGACCCGCCGGACTTGCGTTGCCTCCAAGGTGACGACGGCGGCCGTCTTGCCGGCAAGCGTAGCGAACTCCGCTTCGTCGGCCCGCCCGTTGCTGTAAACGTGAACCACCGCGCCGACATCTCCGGCTTCCAGTCCCGCGTCGGGGACGGGACCGTTGAGAACGATGCGTTCGTGTTCCTCAACATGGCTTGCTTCTTCTTCCTCATGAGAATACGCCAATTTCCTAATCGTCCTACATCTCCATATTGCAATCCAACCGATTTTTATCGTTGTTTCCAGTTGCCTTTGCGACTCAGCCGGAGCCTTTCCATGCTTCTCTACACCGAAGTAAAATGTTGAAAGAATTCCCCCGCCCCGACGATTCGAGTAGCACCCTATTCACGGAGGCGGAGAAGATGCCGATCCCCGCTGACCACCCACCTCGCGTCGGCGATTTGGGCGCATTCCAAGAATTTGTCGTCGTCGGGGTCGTCGGAAATGACGCGAAGATTTCCCCGAATGGCGACCTTCCGTCCGACCTTTCGGGCCAGTTCGATCGCGGATTCGACATCGCCCGCCGAAAAACCGAATTTGTTTTTGAGTTTTCCGGCAAGTTCATCCAGCATTGATTCGCAATAGGCAAGCTCGACAATACCCGCTTCCGCAAGCAGAAGACACTGGTGCGGTTTGCCGCGCCACAGCAATCCCGAAATCCAAATGTTGGTGTCGAAAACGGCTTTCTCCGGCACGTTCACTTCTCGTGAACAACTCGGTCAACGAATCGCTCGCGCGCCGATTCGCTCAATCTATCCCACTGGAGACCCTGTTGGGCCGCCAGCCGTCTCGCATTTTCCCTCCCGCGAACGACCAGCGCGTCCAATTTGGACGATTCGGAAATCAATTTGACGAGAATCCGCCGTTTCGTCTTGAGCGGCATCCGCCGAATGGCTTGAACGATCTTGGACTCCGAAATCTGAATAGTTGCCGCTCGCATCATCGCTTCTCCGTCTATTCCATGCTTCAAAAGACCTTAACATTTCAGCGCAACTTGGAAAAGCCAAATTGCGCTAATCATGGCTCACCAATTTTTGCAATCCAGCCGATTTTCATCTCCTTTCCCAGTGCCTTGAATTCCGGATCGCCCGTGACCAGTTCGGCTTTCTTTTCCTTGGCGAGAGCGGCGGCGAAGGCGTCGGCGAGGCTGAGTTTGTGGCGGGATTTGAAATCGGCGGCGACGTCGGCCAAGGGGCGGGTGATCGGGTGAAATTCCAAGGGGAGCGCGGGAAGCTCAGCGGAAATTTCGGACCAGCGTTTCAATCCTTCCTTGCGGAGGACGATGTATTTGACCTCGGCGTAATTCACTTCGGTCATGTGAAGCGGTTGATTCCGTAGAGCGGCCTTTTCCAGAAGCGCGCGGACTTTGCCGTCGGCGTCTTCGCCCCGGAGAAAGGCCAGCAGGGCGAAGCTGTCAAGAACCGTGGCGGCCATGTTTGCGGTTCTCCAATGCGACTTCCTCGCGCTTGTGGTCGGCCCATTCCTCGGCGAGCGGTTTTTCGTCCGGTTTGCGTTTGAGGATGCCGTGCAGTTTGGCGATGGTGTGGCGGGTGATCGGTTTGAGGAGGATGCCGTCGGGCGTGGACCGGACGACGGCCTTGGTTCCGGTTTCGATGGCGAATTCCCTGCGGATTTTCGCGGGGATGACGACTTGGCCTTTGATGGTGAATTGGACGGTTTCTTGGGGTTTTGTAGTCTTCATGGGCTAAAGTATAATTTATTAGAAAAGGTAAGTTAATATATTTTTGTAGGATATTTGAGCTGAAGGGCGCAATGCGAAGCCGTATTTTGAGACCGAGGTGACGATCAAGGCGGGGAAGGAGAAGATTCATCTGAGCGTTCCATATCGCGCGCCGGAGCAACCGAAGCGGTATGAGCCGATTTTGAGATGAGCGGAAATTCGCGGGACAGGCACGCGGACGATCCCGCGCGCGCGCAAGTGATCCGCGAAAAGCAGGGAAACAGCCGAGCCGCAAGCCTGAACGAGTGTCCGATAACCAATCTGACGCGCATCGGGCGTTCCTCAGCAGTCACGGCTCGGAGCATCTTGAGTTGAACGTGTTTTTGATGGTGCCGGAGAAGGGGGTCGAACCCTTATGAGGTTGCCCTCGCGGGATTTTGAGTCCCGTGCGTCTGCCAGTTCCGCCACTCCGGCACAAGGAGGGATCAAACCGAAAGCGGATAGACTTTATCGCTTCATGCCGCCGACGTCAAGCCATCGAGCCAAAGTTGCCCCTGATTTTCTGAACCGATCCTCTCCGGCGCACGCCAAGACTGGACATAAAACGCATAAAATCAATAGTCTAAGCCATTCGACTCCCGGTGCCTCCTGAAAATTCTTCTTGACACTGACAACCCCGGCGTTCCATTGATGGGATGCTTTTGCCCTCAGTCCGGGGTCTTCCAGACTACGGATGAATCACGAGACGAACGCATCGGGGGCGAAGCAAGATGCAAGTTGAAGAAAACCAAAAACGACTGATAAAACAAGAGTTATGGCCAAGAAAAAGACGACAGAAACCCCTGTTTCGGTTACTGATTCAACCGTGACCGCCAAGAAAACTCCCTCCAAAAGCGCCGGCAAGAAGAGAGGTTCGGTAACAAAAGCAACCGCAAAGACCGGAGAAGCCAAGCCGACCAAGACGTCGAAGTCCTCCAGCCCCCGCGCAACCGCGAACGGCTCCGCTTCCTCGCGGGGTAAATCCCTTGTTATTGTCGAATCTCCGGCCAAGGCGCGCACGATTGAAAAATATCTCGGATCGGGATTTTCGGTCGTTGCGTCGGTCGGACATATTATTGATCTTCCGGTCTCTTCGCTCGGCGTGGACGTCGAAAACGACTTCGCGCCGCAATACGAGATCATCAAGGGTAAAAAGGCGATCATTGACAACCTGAAGAAGCAGGCAAGGTCGGCCCTCCGCGTTTATCTCGCCCCCGACCCCGACCGCGAAGGAGAAGCCATCGCCAATCACATCGCCGGGGTCATCGGCAACGGCCACAAGGAAGTCCACCGCGCGGTTTTCAACGAAATCACCAAGGAAGCGATCCGGGACGCCATCGCCAACCCGACGGAGATCAACCAGAACCTCGTCAACGCCCAGCAAGCCCGCCGGATTTTGGATCGGCTGGTGGGCTATAAGATCAGCCCGTTGCTATGGAAAAAGGTCAAGATGGGTCTTTCGGCGGGTCGAGTTCAGTCGGTCGCTCTGCGGATCATCTGTGACCGCGAGCGGGAAATAAAGGCGTTCAAGCCCGAAGAGTATTGGACCATTGAGGCCGATGCAACCGCCGCGTCGCCTCCTCCTTTTCGGCTTCGTTTGGATAAGATCGAGGGGGAAAAGCCCGAGATTCCCGATCAGTCTTCCGCCGACAAGATCATTTCCGAAACGCAAGGCAAGGCGTTTGTCGTTGGCGATGTCATCAAGAAGGAAGTTTCGCGCCGTCCCTACGCTCCCTTCATCACCAGCACGCTTCAGCAGGAGGCATCCCGAAAACTGCGGTTCCCGGCGCGCCGAACCATGCAGATTGCGCAGAGACTATACGAGGGGATTGAGCTTGGAGCGGAGGGTCCGCAGGGTTTAATCACCTACATGCGAACCGATTCGACGCGCCTTTCCTCCACGGCGCTCGACATGATTCGAGCCTACATTCACGAAAATTTCGGGGCGGAGTATCTCCCCGAAGGTTCCCGATTTTACGCCAAGGGGAAATCGGCGCAGGACGCGCACGAGGCGATTCGTCCCACGGATATACGAATGACGCCGGAACGGGTTGCGCCGTATCTGGACAAGGATTTTCTCGCAATTTACCGCCTGATCTGGAATCGCGCCGTCGCCAGCCAGATGAACGACGCCAAGCTGGAAGCGACGCGGGTTGAAGTTCCGGTCGGGTCTTATCTTTTCATCGCCACGGGTCAAGTCCTCAAATTCCCCGGACATCTTGCCCTCTACGAGGAAGGACGCGACGAACAAGGCAAAACCGAATCAGAAGGTGAAGGGAGCGAAGAAGCGTCTCAAACTCCCGAGAAGGGAGATTTGCGTCTTCCGCCACTGGCGAAGGGGGATCGGCTTGACGTTCCCAAGGTTGAGGGAATTCAACATTTCACCCAGCCGCCGCCACGATTCACTGAAGCGGGTTTGATTAAAGAATTGGAGAAACAAGGGATCGGTCGCCCTTCGACGTATGCCGCGATCATCTCGACGATTCAGGAAAAGGATTACACCGAGAAGGACAACGGCGTCTTCAAACCGAAGGAACTTGGATTCATCATCACCGACTTGCTGACGCAGAGTTTTCCGCAAATCATGAACGTGCAGTTCACCGCCATGATGGAAAGCCAGCTCGACGACGTCGAGGAAGGCAAGGTGGATTGGGTCGAGTTGTTGCGGAATTTCTACAAGCCGTTCGAGCAACGTCTCGAAGCCGCCGGGTCGCAAATGCGCAATCTCCGCGCCGAAGCCGAACCGACCAATTTCGTCTGCGACAAGTGCGGCAGTCCGATGGTCGTGCGATGGGGTCGCAACGGACGGTTCCTCGCCTGCTCCGGTTATCCCAACTGCAAAAACACCAAGCCGATCACGATCAGCGAGGACGGCAAAGTCGAGATCGTCAAGGAGCAGGTCACCGATCACGAGTGCCCAAATTGCGGCAAGAAGATGGTGATTAAATCGGGCAAGCGGGGGAGGTTCCTAGCCTGTTCGGGGTATCCCGACTGCAAAACGAGCAAGCCGCTTCCCATCGGCGTTGCCTGCGCGCGCCCGGGATGCAAGGGCGAATTGTTGGAGCGGCGTTCGGGCAAGGGAAAGACGTTTTATTCCTGCTCCGCTTATCCGGAATGTCGGTTCAGCGTTTGGGAGATGCCGGTAAAGACGCGGTGCGGAACGTGCGGGGAGGAAAAATTCGTGACGGGCAAAGAGCCGAGACAAAAGGTTTTTGCCTGCGCGAGAGGCGATTGCCCCTATGGTCCGGTATTCAACGAGGAAAAGTATGAGGAAGCCAAAGCGAAGCTGGCGAAGATGTAATCGGGTGGATTAAGATTAAGATTACGATTAAGAGCAAGAGTAAGAGCAGGAACGGATGAACGAAAAAGCTTCCTCGACACATAATTCTCTCATTCACGGGACCACGGTCCTTGCGGTCCGCAAGGGAGGAACCGTGAGCATCGGAAGCGACGGACAGGTGACGATGCAAAACATGGTCATCAAGGAGGGGGCCAAGAAAGTCCGGCGGCTTTTCAACAATCAGGTCCTCGCCGGATTCGCCGGAGCGACCGCCGACGCGCTGACGCTATTTGAAAAACTGGAGGCCAAACTGGAAAGTTTCAGCGGCAATTTGCGCCGCGCCGCCGTCGAACTGGCCAAGGATTGGCGCACCGACCGTTACCTTCGGCGACTCGAAGCCTTGCTCATCGCCGCCGACAAGGAATCCATTCTCTTGCTCTCCGGCACGGGAGACGTGATCGAGCCGGACGAGGGAATCGCGGCGATTGGGTCGGGGGGAGGATTCGCGCTCGCGGCGGCCAAGGCTTTGATCGAACGCGACGATTTGGACGCGCGTACCATCGTCGAGCGGAGCCTGAAAATCGCCGCCTCCATCTGCATTTTCACCAACGACCACATTCAGATCGAGACGCTGTAACGACGATCTGCGTCCCGCCGTTGCGCGCCGTCCTCTTTCATGCTAAGAAAAGGACGCATGAACCGCCTCCTCTTCGGCGACAACCTGCGATGGCTTCAAGACCCGAAAATTTTTCCAGACGCCTCGGTTGATCTGGTCTATCTCGATCCGCCGTTCAACTCCAACGCCGATTACAACGTCCTCTTCCGCGAGGAATCGGGGGAGGAGAGTCAAGCGCAGTTCCACGCCTTCACCGACACTTGGACTTGGGCCGATGCCGCCGATCCCTACGCGCAGTTTCTAGACACCTGCCCGAACGTCGAGGTGGTTGAGTTGATGCAGGCGTTGCAGAGATTTCTTAAGCACTCGCCGATGATGGCCTATCTCGCCATGATGGCGCCGCGGCTGGTGGAGCTTCACCGAGTCCTGAAACCGACCGGAAGTCTTTTCCTGCATTGTGATCCGACGGCAAGTCATTATCTGAAAATGGCACTCGACGTTGTTTTCGGTAGCGTTAATTTCAGAAACGAAATCGTATGGCGTCGCTCACATCCAAAGGGACACGCCTTTACGCGTTTTGCCCGCAATCACGATGTGATTCTTGGATTTGCCAAAGACGCAAGTTCCCTAAAATGGCATCCCCAGTTCGGGCCGCACGATCCTAAAAAAGCCGTGGCCCAGTATGCCCTTGTTGACGATAAAGGCCGTCGCTATCAATTAACCAGCCTCTTGAATCCCAATCCCAACCGCCCGCGTCTTACGTATAAATTTCTGGGCGTGACGAAAGTATGGCGATGGACGAAAGAGCGCATGCGAAAGGAATACGAGAAAGGACGAATCGTGGTTCCCAAGAGCGGTCGGGGGATTCCGCGATACAAGAGGTATCTCGATGAGCAAGAAGGCATTCCCATAGGGGATTTCTGGGATGACATTGATTTTGCGGCTGGTTCGGAACGGTTGGGATACCCGACGCAAAAACCCATTGCCCTCTTGGAGAGGATCATTAACGCAAGCACTAACAAGGGTGATCTCGTCCTCGACCCGTTCTGCGGTTGTGGAACAACGATTCACGCCGCCCAAAATCTCGGGCGAAAATGGATTGGAATAGACATTACTTATTTGGCCGTCAATTTAATCAAACGCCGATTGCGCGATGCGTTCGGGAAGAAGACCAAATACGAAGAATTAGGGCAACCGCAAGATTTCTCCAGCGCAAAGCGCCTCGCGGAGTTGGACAAGTTCCAATTCCAGCAGTGGGCATTGTCGCTGGTCGAGGCTCGTCCGCTCAAGGACGACAAAGGGCGCGGGGCGGATCGCGGTGTGGACGGCCTGATTTATTTCGCCGAGGGGAAAACCGAGCGGGGAAAAATTCTCGTCCAAGTCAAGGGGGGCGGAGTCAAGCGGAGCGACATCGCGACCCTCCTTGGGGACGTGAACAACCAGAAAGCCGCCGCCGGAGTTTTTCTCACGCTGGAGGAACCGACCAAACCGATGCTGAACGAAACCGCCAACGCGGGACGCTACGCTTCCAAGCTGACTCCCTCCAAGTCGTATCCGAAAATCCAAATCCTCACCGTCGCGGGGCTTCTTGAGGAAAGGGAACGCCTGCAATCCCCGTTTCCCATCAGTCCTTTTGCCCGGGCGGAACGCGAAGGTCCGGACGCGGAACAGCAGGAATTTGCTTGAGCGGATTTCGACAGATATGCCGTTTTTTCCGTATGTAGGATTTCTTCGTGTCTTTGCGCCTTGGTGGTAAAATAGGATTAGATTTTCTTGGCAAGGCCCCTCATCAAAATCTGCGGCATCACGCGGCGCGAGGACGCCTTGGTTGCGTTGTCCGCCGGAGCCGATTGGCTTGGTTTCATCCGCTGGTCCGGATCGCCGCGGTTTCGTCCCTTGGAGGATTGCGCCGAACTTCTTCGTTCCGTTCGCCGATCCGCGCCGCATCCATTTCAATCCGTCGGGGTTTTCGTGGACGCGCCGTTTGCAACGATCCTGCGGGATATCGAAGTAGCCGGATTTGATCGCGTTCAGCTTCATGGTTCCGAATCGCCGGAATTGGTTCGATCCATTTCCGTGCCCGTTATCAAGGCGATCAAAATCCGCGACGCCGCGTCGCTGACCGCGGCGGAAAATTATCCCGGTGTTGATCTTCTCGCCGACGCCGCCGATCCGATCCGGCACGGCGGGACGGGAAAGAGTTACGACGCGTTTTTGCTCCGAGACCTTGTGAAAACGAGGCGCGTCATCGTTGCGGGAGGTCTTCGTCCCGAAAACGTCGGAGAGGTAGTTCAATTGCTCCATCCCTATGGCGTGGATGTTTCAAGCGGGGTTGAAATTTCGCCGGGAATTAAGGACCGGAAGAAAATCAGGAATTTTATCAAAAGCGTGCATCGGGCAAGCGAAGAAGTCGGACGCCCATGATCCCCAAAAATCCTTCTCCTTCTCCTACTCATTCTCATTCTCCAAATGAGATCTTTCACATTTAAGATTGAGAAGGAGAATGAGAATGAGCAGGAGAAGGAGAAAGATAAGAAGGAGATTTGGTGGATTGCAGGTTGGACCGGCGTTTGCACTCGTTTTCTCTCCGTCTCTGTTTCTATCCATCCTTTTCCTCTTTGGCTCCTTCCGCGACGTTCTGCTCCGGTTCGTTCACGACGACGCCTTTTATTACCATCACATTGCCATGAATTGGGCGCGTGGGCGCGCCTCGACATTCGACGGCGTGACCCGCACCAACGGCTATCATCCGTTGTGGCAGTTGCTATTGATTCCCGTGGCGCGGATCGTTCCGAATTGCTGGACGCTGGCGCGAGTATCCGCGTTGTTGGGGGTTTGGTTGCTGACGGGATCGGCGCTTCTGCTCGGAAATACATTGGGGAAGCGGGGGAACCCCTTTGCGCATTTCGCGCCGTTGTGGATCGTCGCTTCCCTGCTTTTCGCGACGATCTACGGGATGGAATCCCCTCTGGCCGCATTCTTGTTTTCTCTCCTTATTTTCCATGTGGCACAGCCGCCCCGGGCTGTGTGGCGTTTGCGTTCCGGTTTCGTTCTCGGCGTCATCGCTTCACTCTTGTTTCTCACCCGGATTGATTCGCTTCCATGGCTTATTTGCATGAACGCCTCGATATTTTTACGAAAACGCCGAGAGCAGAATTTCCCTCGCGCCTTTGCGATGGCGGTTTTCATTCAGACCGCCGTGATCCTCGCATACTTCGGTTTGAGCAAGGCGATCTGGGGTCATTTCCTGCCGATCAGCGCGCTGGTGAAATCCGCGCGCGTCGGATTCTTTTCCTTTCAAGTTCCGATGAGTCTCTTGGCCTTGATCGCGATTGCGGCTTTGCCGCTGAGTTTGTGGTTCCTGTTCGCGGGAGGCGAAATGGCTTGGATCGGTTGGGGCTATTCACTTTCGCTTGCGCTGATTTTCGCCAAGGGAGGACGCGAAACCTACAACTGGTATTTCACTTTGCACGTTGTCGCCGTCGCGGTGATGTTGCCTGAATTTCTAAATCATTTCAGCCTTCACGAAACCTTTCGCTCTCGAAGCAACGCTCAACGATCCGCAATTCCCAATCCGCAATCCCTCATCCCTCGGAAGCTCCCTCACGGTCGCGGCTCGGACAATGCTCAAGTCGCGTTGTTGGTTTTGTGTCTGGCGGTCGGCGCGGTCTCGATTCGCGGTAAATTCACCAAGCCGAGCGCGTTCGTTGAATCCTACGATCTCGCGGTGGCGTTATCCAAATTGGGGCCGGGCCGTTACGTGTTTGCCGCGACCGATTGCGGCATCCTTGGTTGTCTATCCGGTCAGACTTGGATCAATCTGGACGGCCTGACCGCCGATTTCGGGCTACAGAACGCCCTGCGCGACGACCGCCTTGCCGACTGGCTCGACGCGCATGGATGGAACGCCTGCGTCGTTCCCAAGACGCGCGAAATTCCGACGCGATGGAACGTGGACGCCCCCGGCGGTCTTGCTCGCATTCCCCGAAGCGTCGCGGTTGAAGTGTTCACTCCCCTCGACCTCGGCGACCGCTGGCGGATCATGAAGATCAGCCAACTTCCCCACTTTGAACCTTGAAGCGGTGATCATTCTTGGGGAACCAGCCGTTTTTCACTTTTTTTCAGTTGGCCGTGGCTCTCGCACCCACCTAAACCCTTCTTGACAAACACCAGCTTCATGCTTCGGGCAAAATTCCCACCAGCGCGATCTCGAGTATGCTCGCGGCACGATTGATTCGGTTACCCAACTTGTGCTTGAAATCCTAAATCCTCCCCGATTGACGTGGTAAGGAATTCGTATTCCCTCCAGTGTTTCAAATTCAGCCTCCTCAAGGGACGGCCCGGGAGGATCCAGCCGGGGCGAGTGATCGTAATAGGTCGCTGAATAGTAATCCGAGCACCACTGGGGGATAGTGCCAATCAAGTCGTGAACACCCCACTGATTACGAAGATGAGGGGAAGAACCCACCGGACCCCATTCCTCAAAGCCTCCTAACCACGTGGGCTGAACCCATTCTTGGTCTTGAATTCCCCATGGGAAACGAGTCTTCCCGCCGTTTGAGGCGGCGTATTCCCATTCGGCTTCCGTCGGAAGACGATAGGCCCATTTTGCATCACTTAACCAGTCACAATAATCCACGGCGGCTTTCCAAGTTACGTTCACGATGGGGAAATTATCTTTCCCCGGGGCGGGCTTGCAAATTCCGCCCTTGCACTTGACATTGGGGGGAATGTTCAGACCCCAGAAGTAAGTTTTCGGCTCTCTTTCATTTTGGTTCATGAAAGTCGTGAATTCCGCAATCGTGACTAAATTGCACGCCATCGTGAATGTCGTTAGAAACACATCATGCAGAGGAAGCTCGTCCCTATACAGTGAAATTGCATCTCCCTCCGGATGCCCCATAAGAAAACTTCCACCCGGAATCACGGCGACGCCTTCACAAGGAGATGGAACAATCTCGAAACGTTGCCTTGATTGTTGCGATGTTCGAGCCCATAGTGCAATCATGGTCAATGCGAGCAGAATCCCGACATACGCTTGGTGTTGCCGCTTCATGGGGAACAGTTATTTCACGATGGTGGGCGCGAAGTGTCGGTGTCCGGCGGATCGTCTGATTTTGATTTGAGACTTTGCCGGCAACTTGAGGGCAAATTCAGCAACCCATGCTTCTTGTTCGGGAGTCTCCGGCACCGCGCATCCCCTTGCCGCGCCGATGCGCTTGAAGGCGGTACGCGTATTCATCCCCTGATCGGCGAGCAAGCAAGCCGCAATCAGAGCCGAACGACCAATTCCCTGTCTGCAATGGAGAGCGACGTTCTTTCGGCGGGCGAGAAGCCGTCCAACTTTCCCGACCAAATCCGCAGTTGCTTTCCATGAAGACGGAACACCACGGTCCGCAATGGGAAACGAAATGAAGGCCAAACCATGCGCTTTGCAAAGCGACGCTTCTTCCGCGAGTTCGAGGTCCCTCGCCTCGTCCTGCGTCAAAAAGGACACAACACTCCCCACACCGGACCGCCGCCATGAGACGATATCCGTCTCAAGCCAATCGCCTCCTCTCGGACGGGGAATCAACCCCAATTTCCCCGGCCACGGTCCTTCGATCCAGTGAGGCTCGGTTTTCATGGCTGTTCATCCTTTCTTGAAATCATCTCCCGTGGCAGTTTGTTTACATCAAAACCTCGATCGCGGAGTATTCGGATGCGGTGATGACCATCCATGATGGTTCCATCAGGCCGCGCTTTCAATGCGCCCGCGGTTCCGGGTTTGAGGGACTCCATCAGTTTATCCGTTGGCAGTTTCGCAAAGAGACTAAGCTTGGATTCGATCAGCGTCTCGGCAGAATGCAAAGGCTTCAACGGAGGATCATCCGCCATATGGTTTTACCTCGATGTGAGAGATGGAAGCGCTGGATGAATCTGAACGAGCGTAATTTTTCCCCAGAGTGTTTCTTCTAACGATCCGTCCGCGGCAAAATCCCCTGCCTCCTCCTGGTCCTTCCTACCACCAATCCCCAGCCCACTCCATTAAATTATCGCCCCACTTTGCGTTGACAATTGGAAATTTCACTGGGGACGGGAAGGCGTCGGGTGGTATATTCTATATGCATGAGAAGTCCGGAGGGCGAAATTGAATTTTCGCCAAAAGGAGGAACCTTCGATGTTGATTTCTGAAATTCTCAAGAAACAGAATCGGCCCATCGAAACCATCGGCCACGCCCAAACGATGCAGGAGGCGATTGATCACCTTTGCGAGAAGAAGATCGGGTCGCTGGTGGTTTTGAGCGATGATCGGCGCATGGTGGGAATCATCACCGAGCGCGATGTCCTGTGCGCTTCCTACAGCCGGAGCCGGAGACCGGAGCGGGTCCAAGTCGAGGAAATCATGACCCCCAATCCGGTTTGCGGTTCCGCCGAAGACAGCGCGCTCGCGCTCCTGCAAGTGATGACCGACAACCGCGTCCGCCATTTGCCGATCATGCGCGACGGCAAATTGGAGGGATTGGTTTCGATCGGCGATCTGGTCGCCGGCCAGTTGGAGGAAATCCGCGAGGAAAATCATCACCTCAAGGAATACATTCAAACTTCCGGCGCCGTCACTCCTTGATTTTTTGAATTCCGCCGATCACACTTTGCGGCGTTGGACAGAGGGTGGCCGTGAAGTTAATAACCTTTTACAAGAATCAAACGCCCTGCGCCGGAGCGGCCATCGGCTCATGGGCCGTGGAGCTGGAACGCGCGGCCAAAGCCGTCGGAAGCGGCGTCGTGCCTTCTTCCGTCCGTGGGATTTTGGAAGCGGGCGAACCGGTCATGGCGCGGGCGCGCAAGACGGCGCGGCGCGCCGAAGCCAAGCTGGAACTCGTGGAGAAAAAAAAAGAGCGGCGTCCCTCGTGGGCGTGGCCGCTGGATGAAGTCGAACTCGCGCCGCCGATCCCCAACCCCGAGAAAATCATCTGCGTCGGCCAAAATTACATGGACCACTGCAAAGAGCAGGGGGTTGAAATTCCCAAATCGCCGATCATCTTCGCCAAGTTTCCGACGACGCTCACCGGACCTTATTCACCGATCCACATCCCTCCGCCCGATTTGACTTCGATGGTGGATTACGAAGTGGAGTTGGCGTTTGTCATCGGGCGCGAAACCAAACATGCGCGGAAAACGGACGCGATGAAAAGCGTGGCGGGCTACATGGTGTTGAACGACGTGACCGCGCGCGACGTTCAGAGAGGGGACGGCCAATGGGTGCGCGGCAAATCGTTCGACACGTTCGGACCTTGCGGTCCGTGGCTCCTGACAAGCGACGAGATTGAAAATCCGGGCGGTCTGCGGCTCTGGCTCAAGCTCAACGGCCAAACGATGCAGGACAGCTCGACCCAGAATTTGATTTTCGATATTCCTTATCTGATTGAATACATCTCACGGGGCATGACGCTCAAGCCGGGCGACATCATTTCAACCGGCACGCCGCCGGGCGTCGGGATTTTCCGCAAACCCCCGGTTCTGCTCAAACCCGGCGACGTGATGGAAGCGTGCGTGGAGGGAATCGGGACGATTAGGAATCGTTGCGTGAAAGAAAGATGAAAGATTTGGATAGCAACACAGACTAAACAGACTACGACAAACTTATTTTCTCTGCGATCTCTGTGTTCTCTGTGGTCGCTTCCGAACATCAAATATACTTCCTCGGATTGATCTGCCCCGCTGAACAGAGAAGCTCGTAGGAAATTGTTTCCGCCCAATTCGCCACTTCATCGGCGCTCAAGATTTCGCTTCCCTGTCGTCCAAAAAGGACCGCTTCATCGCCCAATTCAACAGAGGGAAAATCGGTCACGTCCACGACGATCTGGTCCATGCAAACGCGCCCCAAGATTGGCAAACGGCGACCGCGAATCAGAACTTGCCCGCGATTGGACAGACTGCGCGGATAGCCGTTGCCGTATCCCGCGCCGACGAGCGCCAATTCCGAATCCCGGCGCAAGGTGTGCGTTCCGCCATAGGAGATTTTCGTTCCCGCCGGAGCGCGCCGGCGATAAATCACCCGCGATTTGAACGTCATCGCGGGCTCCAAGCCTTCGATGCCGGGATGATAGCCGTAGAGGGCGATGCCGGAACGAATCGCGTCGAATTGAAATTCGTCGCACAGCACGAAGGCGTCGCTTCCGCCGAGGTGGCAACGTAAATCCTTGAACCCTGTTTGTTGGGCTTCCTTAAGAAAATTTGCTAGGCGCTCCGCTTGCGCTTTGGCTCCGGCGCGGTCATTCCCCCCATCGGCCAGATGCGTCCAAACGGCGTCGAGCCGCAAATGAGTGAGACGCACAATCTCCGGAAGTAACCCTATGATTTCATGAGGTAAGCGCCCCAATCTTCCCAAACCTGTGTCAATTTTCAGATGAGTTTCCGCCGTTTTGCCAATCGCCTTCGCTGACTCTGAAATTTCGCGCGCGTCGGACAAATCGGTGACTGTCAAAATAATTCCTTCGGCAAGGGCAACGCGGAGAGCCTCATCTCGCAGGACCGACATGCAAAAAATCGAGGATTGAATTCCAGCTCGGCGAAGCCTCAAGGCTTCATCAATCGTGGCGACGCAGAACGCTTCATGCCTCGGCTCGTCCGCCAGCATTCGCGCAACCTCGATCAATCCGTGACCATAAGCCTCCTTCTTGACTGCGGGAATTATTTTGACCGTCGGCGGAAGCTTCTCAGCGAATCGCGCGAAATTCCTCCGGATCGCCTCCAAATCAATCTCAACCCAAGTTTGCGGCTTAAGTTCACTCATGGCGCAACGCCTCAACCGGATCGAGCCGTGACGCCTGAAGCGCGGGAAAGAACGACGCCAGAACGCAAACCAACATCGCCGAAACGACGATGACCACAACCGTCATCGGCTTGACCAGCACCGGCAGGCGGTCAAAATTATAAACCGACGGCGGCATCTCAAATCGAATGACGTGCTTGAGCAAGAAACAAATTCCGAGACCGATCAGCAAACCAAAGATCGTTCCCAAACAACCGATGATCGCGCCCGTGTGGAGGAACGTCCGCCGAATCATCCGATTGGAGGAACCGATGGCCTTCAGAATGCCGATCTCGCGTGTTTTCTCGATCACCATAAGAATCAGCGTTCCGATGATGTTGAACCCCGCGACCAACACAATGAGCATGAGAATGATGAACAAACCCAACTTCTGGAGCGGAATGGATTGAATGATCGCCCCGTTTTCTTCCTCCCATGTCCGGATCGAATAAAGCGGTCCCAATTTCATTTGGAGGTCAAATCGCATTCTCGACGCCGAGGCGGGATCGGCGAGATTGACGTGAAGATAATCGGTGACTTGGTCCGCGCCGAACGCCTTGCGCGCGGTGTCGTTGCCGATGATCGTGGAGAGCGAATCGAAGGCGTAATAGCCGGTTTCGAAAATTCCGGCCACGCGCAGTCTCATGCTGGGCGCGCGGCGATTGGTTTTCTGCGAGGTCAGCCCGGTGATCGCAAGAATGGAATCCCCCTTTTTGACTTTCATCTTGGCCGCGAGCGGCGCGCCTAGCAAAACCTCGCGGTCGCCCAATTTTTCCGGCCATTTCTCGGAAACGGCGCGCATCACTTCAAAACGCCGATCACGCAAACTCTCGACGCCGATGATTTGCCCTGCCACCAATTCGGCGGTCGCGCCGAGTCCCGCGGAAAAGAGAGCCTCCTTGTTGAAAACCGGCTCGACAAATTCAACTCCCGGCGTCCTTTTAACCTCCGCCAAGACATGATCCACATTCGGCAACGTTTCTCCCCCGAGACCGGTAATTTTCAGATGGGGATAGAGCGCGATCACCTTGGCGAAGAGCTCCTTTTGTGCTCCGTCCATCACACCCAAAACGACGATCAACGACGCCACGCCGACCGCGACGCCCGTGACGGCGATGAAGGTGATCGCGGAGACAAGCGCGTTTTTCTCCCGCGTAAAAAGATAGCGGCGCGCGATGAATCGCTCGAAATAAGCCATGAGCTTCAGCCCTGAGCCGCCAGCAACTGGATCATCTGCTTGGCGACGTCGTCGTGATCGAGAGGCTCAAGTTTTCCCAATTTTAGCATGAAGATCCGGTCGGCCCGTCGAGCGATGGTCGGTTCGTGCGTGACGATGATGAGCGAACGATTCTGTTTCACCGTCGCCTTCCAGATGGCGTCAATGACCCGCTCTCCCGTTCGCAGGTCAAGATTTCCCGTCGGCTCGTCGGCCAAGAGCAATTGTGGATCATTCATCAACGCGCGGGCGAGCGCGACCCGCTGTTGTTCGCCGCCGGAGAGTTTGGCGGGGCGATGACGTTCGCGTTCGGCCAAACCCATTTGATCCAAAAGCGCGCGCGCCCGCGTTCGCGCTTCCTCCTTGGGTTGTCGCGCCACCAACGCGGGCATCATCACGTTTTCCAACGCGCTGAATTCCGGAAGTAAATGATGAAACTGAAAAACGAAGCCGATGGATTTGTTCCGATAATCGTTCATTTTCGCGCGCGACCAATCGGTGATCTCCTCGCCGTGAAACAACACCGAGCCGGAATCGGGGCGATCCAATGCGCCGAGCAGATGAAGAAACGTGCTTTTGCCCGCGCCCGACATCCCGACGACGGCAATCGCCTCGCCGCTCTCAACCTTGAGCGTGACCCCTTGCAAGACTTTCAACTCGCGCTCGCCGTCGTGGTAGCTTTTCACCAAGTTTCGGGCTTGGAGCAGTTCAGTCATGACGCAACGCCTCCACGGGATTGAGCCGCGCCGCCTGCGTCGCCGGGAAAAGGGCGGCAAGAAGACAAATCAACATCGAACTTGCCACGATGAGCGCGACGCTCGTCGGATGCACAATGACCGGAAGACGGTCAAAATTGTAAGCCGACGGCGGCACGGGAAGTCGAACATAATTTTTGATCGCGTACGCCCCAGCCATGCCAAATCCGACACCCAACAATGTTCCGAAAATGCCGATCACCCAGCCGGCGGAAAGAAACGTCCCCCGAACCATGCCGTCCGAGGAGCCGATGGCTTTCAAAATGCCGATCTCCCGCTTCTTCTCGATCACAAGCAAGATGAGCGTTCCGATGATATTAAAACTGGCGACGATGACGACGAGAAACAAAATGACCAACAGGCCGAGTTTTTCCATCTTCAACGCCTGAAAAAATTCCTTGTTCTCTTCCTCCCACGTCTTGATCTCGTAATCGGGACCGAGCGTGGCTTCCAAAATCGTCTTCATCTTGTGCGCGCCGAAGGCGTCTTTCAATTTAACGTGAAGATAGTCCGCCGAGTTCTCCAGACCGAAAACTTCGCGGGCGGTATCGGTCGAGACAAACGCGCTGACTTGATCGAAATCCCAAATGCCCGTCTGAAAAATGCCGATGACTTTCAGCGAGCGGATGCGCGGATGCCAATCGTTGGCCGTGCGTGTCATCATGCCGGTATAGGCATAAAGGTCGTCGCCGGGACGCGCATGAAGCTGATAAGCCAACGGCGCGCCGAGAATAACTTCCTTCTCTCCCAGCGAGATGTTGCTTTGATCGTAAGAGTTGGGAATGTTGTAGAGATTCCCTCTCCCCAACTCCGAGCTTCCGATCAATTGCCCCGGCGCGCGCGTTTCAGCCTGATCCGATCCGCGAACGAACAACACCTGCTTATGAATCTCCGGCGCAAGGTTGGCGATTTCTTTGCGTCCCTCCAGCGCCGCGACGACCTTGGCGGGGTCCTTCAACCCTTTTTCGCCTCGATCCGAAATTTTGAGATGAGGATAAACGTCCACGATCTTGCCGAAAATTTCCTTGTCTATGCCCTCGATCACGCCGAGGACAATAATCAGCGCGGCGACGCCGACGGTCACCCCCGCGACAGAGATAAAAGTAATGAGCGAGACGAGCCAACGGCTTCCTCGACTGAAAAGGTATCGCCTACTGACGAATCGCTCAAAATATCCCATCGAAAAATCCGATTCTTATTCCCCACGCGGCAAGGGTCGCATGAGCGGAAACAAAATCACGTCGCGGATCGAAGGGCAGTCGGTCAAAAGCATCGCCAGCCGGTCAATGCCGATGCCGAGTCCGCTCGCCGGCGGCATTCCGTATTCCAGCGCCCGGACGTAATCGTAGTCCGCCTCGCTCATCGCCTCCTCGTCCCCCTGCGCGCGCCGACGGACCTGTTCCTCGAACCGCGCCAGTTGCTCGTCGGGATCGTTCAATTCGCTGTAGGCGTTGGCGATTTCCAAACCGCAACAGAAAAGCTCGAACCGCTCGGCGACCGCCGGATCTCGCTCGGCGGATTTGGTGAGGGGACAGAGACTCTTGGGATAATCGTGAACAAAGGTCGGCCTGACGATTTTTGGTTCGACCAACGCCTCGAAGAGATTCAGGATCGCTTCGTCGGCAGATTCGGCCTTTGCAAGCGCCGATTCGATTGACTCGCGCTTCGTCGTGTCTGAATTCGTCATCGAGTTTCCGACTACGCGCTTGAGCTCTTCCAAGCCCTCCATACCCCACCGCAATCCATGGTTCTCTCGCTTCAATTCCAATTCATGCGCAACGGCTTCAAGAATCGGCGTCCGCGCGAAGGGTTCGCCAAGCTCAACTTCCGTTCCCTGATAGACAATCTTGGTCGTTCCCAAAACCTTCCGTGCCGTCTCGCGGATCAACTCCTCGGTCAACGCCATCGTGTCCCTGTAATCCCAATAAGCGGTGTAAAGTTCGAGCATCGTGAACTCGGGATTGTGGCGCGTCGAAAGCCCTTCGTTGCGGAAATTGCGATTGATTTCATAGACCTTTTCCAATCCGCCGACGACGAGCCGTTTCAGGAAAAGCTCCGGGGCGATGCGAAGATAAAGGTCAAGATCGAGCGCGTTGTGGTGCGTCGTGAACGGCTTGGCCGACGCTCCGCCGTAAATCAACTGCATCATCGGCGTCTCGACTTCCATATAGCCCTTGCCGTCGAGCATGGACCGGATCGTCGAAACAATCGCGCTCCGCCGCATGAACGTCTCGCGCACGTCGGGATTGACGAAGAAGTCAACGTAACGCTGACGATAGCGGAGTTCGAGGTCCTTCAGACCGTGCCATTTTTCGGGGAGCGGAAGAAGCGATTTGGTCAGGAGGGTCAGCTTGTGCGCCTCAATCGTCAATTCTCCCCTTTTCGTGATGAAAATTTTTCCCTCGACTCCGACGATGTCTCCCGCGTCCAAGCCGTGATTGAAAAATTCGTATCCCGCCTCCACCGTCACGTCCTTCTTAATGTAGGCTTGAAATTTTCCCGACTGATCGAGAAAGGTGAAAAATCCCGCCTTGCCGAACGAGCGGATCAGCAAAACCCGTCCGGCCATGACGACCGTCTCCCCCGACGCGATTAATGCATCTTGATTTGTCCGAACCCGCGCGGCGGAATGGGTCGGCGCGAATCGTTGCGCGTAAAGATTGATCCCCTGCCCCTTCAGCTTCTGCGCCTTTTCGCGCCGTTCGCGCGCGATTCGCCCCTCGTCGGCGAGATGGTTCTCGATTTCCGATTCGGCGGGGTTGGAAGTGGGATGTTCGGAGCTCATCGGGTCCCGTTCAATCCCAAGACCTTATCGCAAGCCGCCGCGATTCGCCAGCGCGCCGTGAATATCCGCCGAGCGACGCCGAGGGATTGACAGGCTCCCGCCGTTGTCGGTATCCTGACATGGTAAGCTTCGGAAATGGGATTTGACACATGATCGTCAAAGTGCTGATTAGACAAGGCGAGGATGGCTATTTTGTCGCGAGTTGTCCCTCTCTCAAAAGCTGTTGGTCGCAGGGTAAAACCAAGAAGGAAGCCATCCGAAACATTCGGGATGCCATTGAGTTATATTTGGAGCCCGCGGCGCGCGATTTGACGCAAGACGAGTCGCAGGAAATCGTGGAACTTTCCTTATGAAATTGCCGTTGCTTTCCGGCAGACAGGTGTCGGTGGCATTGCAAAGGCTAGGGTTTGTCGAAGTTCATCGAAAAGGGAGTCACGTCAAGATGGAGCACACGGATGGCAGAAGGATCGTGTTTCCTTTTCATGACGAGGTTGATCGTTTTACCTTAAAAGGCGCGCTCAAAGACGCCGAAGTGGACCTTGCTGAGTTTCTCAAGCGGGTAAAATAAAACGCCGGTTTCGGAAAAGTGACTCCCATCGGACAATCCTTTTTGGGTTTGTGGAAGGGCGGCGGTCGCGCGCCAATGACGGATCGCGGTTCCCTTGCGCGCGCGTTGCGGCGGCTGGATCGTTCGTTCTATCTGGTCCGCCTTGACGGCGGATTTGGAGTCGCCGAGGAAGGAGAAGCCACTTTCTCGCTGGACGCCGACCGCACTTCCGCTAACGGCAACACATTTCCCATTGCGGCGTTCGCCTCGGCATGTCTTCCCGAAAAATTGGGCGATCCGGAATTTTGCGCGGCGCACCGGATCAAATATCCTTACGTCGCCGGAGCGATGGCAAACGGCGTCGGCTCGGTCGAAATCGTCGAGGCGATGGGGCGCGCCGGGATGATCGGATTTTTCGGGGCGGCGGGATTGCCGCTTGCTCAAGTCGAGTCGGCGATTGATCGCGTTCACGCGAGTCTCGGCGCTGGGGAAAATCATGTTCCTTATGGATTCAATCTGATCCATTCTCCCGCCGAACCCGCCATTGAGGCCGGCGTCGTTGATCTTTATTTGCGTCGCGGAATTCGATTGGTCGAGGCGTCGGCCTATTTGGACCTGACGCTCCCGCTCGTTCGCTATCGGGTTCATGGGATTCATGCTATGCCGTCGGGCGAGGTCGTTGCCCCCAACCGCGTCATCGCCAAAGTTTCGCGGATCGAAGTCGCACGCCGATTTTTTTCCCCTCCGCATGAGAAATTTTTGAAGCCGCTCGTTCAATCGGGCGAACTCACGGAGGAACAGGCTCGAATGGCCGGGACAATTCCCGTCGCCCAAGACCTCACCGCCGAAGCCGATTCGGGCGGCCACACCGACAATCAACCCTTCGTCACTCTGCTACCGACGATGCTCGCCTTGCGCGATGAGCTTCAGGAGAAGCATCAGTATCGGGAGGCATTGCGCGTCGGCGCGGGAGGAGGCATGGGAACGCCCGTCGCCGTCTGCGCCGCGTTTGCGATGGGCGCGGCTTACGTCCTCACCGGCTCGATCAACCAATCGTGCGTGGAATCGGGAACGTCGGACCGTGTGCGCGAAATGCTTTGCCAGACGCGCCAAGCCGACGTCGCGATGGCTCCGGCGGCGGACATGTTCGAGATGGGAGTCCGGGTGCAGGTCCTGAAACGTGGGACGATGTTCGCCATGCGCGCGGCGAAACTTTACGAAATTTACCGCGCCCATGGAAGCTTGGAGGATATTCCCGCCTCCCAACGCGCCACGTTGGAAAAAGATTATTTCCGCTACCCGCTTGATGAGGTTTGGAATCAAACGCGCCATTTTTTTTCCCAGCGAGATCCCTCGCAAATCGCCAAGGCGGAAAAAGACCCCAAGCACAAATTGGCGTTGGTCTTCCGCTGGTATCTCGGACAGTCTTCCGCATGGGCGCAGTCGGGCGATCCGTCGCGCCAAGTGGATTATCAAATTTGGTGCGGCCCCGCGATGGCGTCGTTCAATGAATGGGTCAAGGGATCATTTCTGGAAAAACAGGCCGAACGGCGTGTGGTCACCGTCGGATGCAATCTTCTCTTCGGCGCGGCATTGCTCACGCGGCTTCATCATCTCCGATCCCAAGGAATCCATTTGGATCCAACCCTAGGTCGCATCGAACCTTTACCGATGGAAGAGCTACGCCGACAATTTCCAATTGAATCTGCGCAATCCGTGTAATCTATGGCCTCTCCCCATCAAACCGGAGTCTCTATCTCCTCCAGCAAAGTCCGGATCGTCCCGCTTCCCTGTCCGATTTCCTCCGGTCCCGCCTCGAAGGTCCGCAACGGAATGATCCGGTGCGCCAGCGCGGGAACCGCCATAATTTTAATGTCGTCGGGTATGCAATAATCCCGCCCTTCGAGATAGGCGCGGGCTTGGGCGCAACGTCGCAAGGCCAGCGCGCCGCGGGGAGAAATGCCCAATTCAATCGAAGGAGAATTCCTCGTCGCCTGAACGAAACGCACGATGTAATCAATCAGGGAATCAGCCACCTTGACCTCATCCGTCGCCTGTTGCATCTGAAGAATTTCCTCGCGGTTGAGCATCGCCTCCATCATCGTCGAATCGGCGGCGCCGCGATGATCCATCAGAATTTCGCGCTCGAATTCCGGCTCGGGATAACCGACGTGGAGACGCATCAAAAACCGATCAAGCTGGCTGTGTGGCAGAGGAAACGTCCCGTGGCTCTCAACCGGATTCTGCGTCGCAATGACGATGAACGGATTCGGCAAGTCGTGGGTCGTTTTCTCGATGCTGACCTTTGCCACGTTCATCGCTTCGAGCAACGCCGATTGCGTCTTGGGCGTCGTGCGGTTGATTTCGTCCACGAGGACGACGTTGGCGAAAATCGGTCCGGGGCGAAATTCAAATTCCCGCTTGGCCGGATCGAATACCGTCACGCCCAAAATGTCGGAGGGCAAAAGATCGGAGGTGAATTGGATGCGTTGGAATGTCAGTCCCAGCGAACGCGCGAGGCAATGCGCGAGCGTCGTCTTGCCGACCCCGGGGACGTCCTCGAAGAGCAAATGCCCATGTGCCAAAACCCCCATGACTGACATCCGGACCAGTTCGGTCTTGCCGCGAATGACCTTCTCGATGTTGGCCACGAGGCGATGGAGTTTCTCTTGAGCTTGCGGGGCTTTCATCCGAACAATTCTTCAAACGAATCGAAATCTCGGGGTCTGTGTCGCGGTCATTGTAATCATCCCCCGCGCGAGGAGCAATGAATTCCCGACGATCATTCGAGACGCCTGCGGTCCTCATCCGACGCGCGCGCTTTGTCCGCCATCCACGGGCAAAATCGCCCCCGTGATGAATTTCGCCTCGTCCGACGCGAGAAATAACGCCGCGTAGGCCACGTCCCACGCGGTTCCCATCTTCCTGCCGAGCGGAACGCGCGCCTCGCGGGCGCGTATCAGATCCTCCTTCGGAATCCCGCGCGACTTGGAAATCCCCTCGATAGCCATCGGCGTATTCATCAACCCCGGCATGATCGCGTTGGCGCGGATGCCGAACTGGGCGTTCTCAACGGCGATTTGGAGCGTCAGCGCGTTGACGCCCGCCTTGGAAGCTTTGTAGGCGACGATGTTCGTCGAACATACGGCGGCGATGGAGGAAATGTTGATGATCACGCCGCTTTTCTGCTCGCGCATCGTCGGCAGAACGCTCCGGCAGGAGAGGAACATCCCTTTCAGGTTGATACTCAGGACGCGATCCCATCCCGCCTCATCCAGCGAGAGTATCCCATCATTGCCCCCGCCGACCCCAACGTTGTTGTGTAGAATATCCACTCGGTCAAAGGCATCCAGCGCCGTCCGGACATACCGTTTGCAGTCGGCTTCGCTTTGCACGTCGGCTTGGATGCAGAGAGCGTCCCCTCCCTCGGCTATAATTTGAGATCGGGTCTCTTCCGCCGAGGCGAGATCGCGGTCCACCAAGAGCAGACGCGCCCCTTCGCGGGCGAATAGAAGCGCCGTTGCCCGCCCGTTGCCGATCGTCTCGCCCGGGGTTTGCCCCGCCCCGACGATAATCGCGGTTTTGTCTTTGAGCCTCAAAGGATCGCCTTTGGTTCCTTAATTGGGATTGAAAAAATCGTCGCTCAGTTTTTGGTCCAACTTGACGTCATAATAAACGGTGTCGTCCACCTGTGTCGGACCTTCCCAAAGTCTTCGGGCGCGAACGGTCAAGGTTTGCTTCTCGAAGCAAAAAGCCTCGCGGGTCTCTCCCATGTCGTCGGCGCGTCCCTCGGCTTGCACGACGTAGCAGAGCGCGCCTTTCACTTTTTCGTCCGGCAACCGGCGAAAAGACCATCCTTGATCGCGCCGATGAAGAAATTGTCCGATGAGCGATCCCCAGTCGCCGTCCTGAAGCCGCGCCCCCCGCGGATCCGCGAGTCTCGCGTCGTCCTCCTTCAAGGTTAATTTGATCGCGCTGAGGATCCCCCCCTTTTGGGCTTTGATTTTGCCCGCCGCTCCTCGCGTCACAATCACCCCTTTGTCGTTTCCTTCCAACACCACGCTCCGAAAATAATTCGGATGCTTGAACCAAAATTGGAGAATGGTGTGATCGGATTTTTCGCCTCTTCTCACCTTCGTATCGAGAACGCAACAGTAATCCTTCATCGCGATCCACTGCGATTGAAACGCATTCAAAATTTCCTCCGGTCCCGCGTCGGGTTTCAGAAATGGAGAAGACGGTGCGTCTTCAGCGGGGATGGAAAGCAAAAAAAGCCACAGAGACACAGAGGCACAGAGAAGGATGGATGCATGATTCCGCTGAAAGTTCATCGAGCCTCTCTGTGCCTCTGTGTCTCCGTGGTGAATCCCTCTCAAAATTCCAACCTTCGCCAATGCCTTAATCCCAACCGCATCGGATAAACGATCACCAAGCTCTGCAGGAGAATCATGGCGGCGACGCAGATGAAAAGAAGCGTTCTACCCTCACCCGAATTCGGCAACGCTCTTCTCATCGCCGCGTCGAGGATCGGCATTTCAAAGATCACGGTCAAGGCGATATAGATCAAGCTGGCGATGACGTTGATCGTTCCGCCGAGTCCGTTGGCGATGCGCGCCGGATTGTCCTCCTGAAAATTCGGCATCAGCGCCCCCAATCCGATCGCCAGCGAATTCAATCCCAGCGACATGAAGATGATCGTCAACAATGAAAGCGAGGTCACCTCAAGGTTCGTTTTAATCACGTAGCACGAGAGCGACATCACCGGAAGCGCAAGCGCAAGCGAACTCAGCCAGCAGAGGCCGTATTTGACCCAGACGAGGCGTGTGCGCTCCAATGGAGCCAGTCCGATCACCCATTGCTGTTTTCCCTCCAGACTCAGCATCGGATAGATGAATCGCGTCGAGAGAATCGCCAACACGAAGCAGGTCGCGCCGATGTTGAAAAGCGTCGTCAGGCTTTGAAACATGGGCAGACTGATGCGGATTCGGCTCAACTCCGCCGCGCTCCCGAGGTTGGCGACGTAAATAAAAAGCAGACCGAACAGCACCATCAGTTGCCCCCACTGCGCGGGGTCGCGCCAGAAGACCGTCAGGTCCTTGACCACCAAGGAGCGAATGGCGGAGGGCAGGGGTTGAAAAAGATTGTCAAAGAATCGGAACAACCCTCCGGCCCTCTTTCGTTGCCCCGTTCCCGAAGAGCGTGAGGAACAAAATCCCCTGTAATAAAGCGGACCGACCAGCCAATAGCAGACTTGCAACGCCGTGAGCGCGGAGGAATAAAGTAACGCGCCCCAAAACAAAACTTCCTGATATTCGCCATGCAGGGCGGATCGAATCCCGCGCGAGAGCCACGTGCTCGGCGCCCACGCAAGGTCTCCCAGTCCCATGAAACTCATCACGCGACCAAGATCGCCCCTTTCATCATGTCCGAATTTGAAGCTGATTCCCGCGTTGCGCCCCGTCAAGACGCCGAGAAGAACACTGACGACAGCCAACGCGAACGCAAGACGGAACATCCGCTTGGCGGGAAAATAGGTTGTAATCAGCATCGCAATCACCGCGCCGGTCGCGGCGGGAATCAGAATGTAAGGAAGGAGAAGCAAGCCGGTAATCGGGTAAAACGACCACGGCGCGGCGGGAAAAACGCAACCCCACGACCATCCGGGTTTGGAGACGCCCGTCCCTCCGAGCGCAATGAAAAACGGAAGCGAAAGCACCAAGAACGCCCAAGAACTGTAGAGCGTGGATTCGCCGAATTTGCAGAAAAACAAACGGACGTGGCTGATCGGCTGAGCCATGTAAAATTCGACTTCGCGCGAGATGTAGGTCGTCGTCATCATGATGATGAGATTGCTGAAGGTCAGCATGGAAAAGAACGCGAGAAGGACCATGCCGACCAATCGCTTGAGCATCGGATCGCCGAACGGCTGTTGCTTGGGCTGGAGCGTCCAATTGAACAACCAAGAAAATCCGATCAATCCGCCGACCAACAAAAAAAGCAAAACCGCCACCCCCACGGCGGCGTGGACGTAAAGATGTTTCTTCAAACTCCTTAGATGATTCTTGCCGACGCGCAATTTCACCCGCCAGAAAAGCGAGAGAATGGTTTGCAGATTCAATGACTGCGAAGGTTGGATTAGGGAGGACGGCTTCATGCGTTGAGAATCTTGTTTTTCGCCATTCGCCTTCCGCCCTTCGCCTTTCTCAGGCCACTTCCTCTTCCGTCAATTGCAGGAAAAGGTCCTCCAAGGTTCCCGAATGTTTCATTCCGTTGCGAAGCTCCTCAATCGTTCCGACGAAAATCATCCGTCCCTTTGAGATAACGCCAATGCGGTCGGAGAGTTCCTCGGCGTCGGAAAGGGTGTGGGTTGAAAGGAAAACCGTTTTTCCCTTGGCGACTTCTTCCTTCATCAGCGTCTTTACGATCCGCGCCGAGCGCGGGTCCAGACCAACCATCGGTTCGTCAATGATGAGCACTTCGGGGTCGTGCATCAATTGCGCGGCGAAAACCAGTTTCTGCCTCATGCCGTGCGAATAATTCTCGATGAACTGATCCTTGGCGTCTTGGAGCGAGAACAGGCTGAAATAGTAATCCAATCGCTCGGCTTGAATTTTCCGGCCAATGCCGAAGAGATCGCCGACGAACGTGAAAAAATCGCGCCCGCTCAATTTCTCATAGAGATAAGGACGATCCGGAATGAACCCGATCCGCCGCTTGGCTTCGATGGGCGAGGTCTGAATATCGTATCCCGCGACTTTGGCCGAACCGGAGCTTGGAATGAGCAAACCGGTCAAAATCTTGAACGTCGTCGTCTTGCCCGCGCCGTTCGGACCGAGAAAACAGAAGAGTTCCCCTTGATTGATTTTTAGGTTCAAGTCAATGACGGCGGGCTTGCCGTCGTAATCTTTGTTGAGTGCGTGAGTTTCGATCATGCTTACTTTTACCACCGAACGTCGGCGGGGTGAAGCTTTTCGGCGCGGCCAACTTCCGGGGAAGCAGGCAACCCGCCCGCGGGGATTTCATACATCAACGCCCAAGTGTTCCCTTCCGGAGCCTTGAACTCCTGAATGATTTTCCCTTGCGGAACCAGTTCTTTGAGGTCCGGATAAATGCCGTTGTGCGCTGTTGCAACAACTCGGCGCGGTCCCTCAGTTTTGGAATCATTCCGCAGGAAATCGAAATTGGCGTAGGGATGGATGTTCGGCAGTCTCCCCGACAAGAATTGAAAAGTCCGGTGCTCCGCGATATGGGCGGGGATCCAAAACGTCGCCCGGTCCGGCGTTTGCTTTGCGGCCTTGCCCAGTTGAGCGATGTCCCCGTTGAAACTCCGCCAGACATCGGGAGATTTGGCCCAGACGCCGAAGACCTGATGGACATTGATGATCCCGCATATTCCGATCACTCCTATCACAAATCCCCGCGCAACCAATGGAGCAACCCACCGGGTCGTTCCTGCCGCGATGATTCTTTCAAGCCCAATGGCCATGATCGTCGCCACTGCCGGCGTCACGACCAGCGTCCGCAGAAAATTCGGGGAATCCGTATGTGTAAAAATCGTCGGCGCAATTCCCAAAACAATCCAAGCCAAAAGAATCACTTCAAACGCCCTCCGTCGCCGCGCCCGAACGATGCAAAGAACAATTCCGACGAGAAACAAAATTCCCTCGACCGGGTTCAGCGCCGGGGCGTGAGGGATATTCTGTTTGGGAACATGATCGCCGCGAAAATGAAACATCCCCAGCGCCTGAAGAAAATTTTTGGCAATTTCGCCCGCTCCGTTTCCTTCCTTGAAGGGGGATACGGCGGCCGGGCGCGCCAAGAGCAAATCGGGTTGGACCGCGTATTGGATCAAAATCGGCGCGGCAATGACCAACGCGAAAAGCGCGCAAATCACGGCGGATTTCCTTGTGTTCCAAAACGCCCACGCCAACAACGCGACAACTCCCGGCAACATGAAATACCACGACAGATAGGTATAAAATCCACCGCCGACCAACACTCCCAAAATCGCCGACGACAAATTAGTTGTGAATGATTTGGCACAGCCCCCCTCGGCTGTGTTTCGCAAGCGTGCCCTCACCTTCTGCGTCGCCACGACAATCAGCGTGATCCACAATGGCAGGAGCAACGTGCGAAACATCAAGCGACTAAAAATGATATGCCAGCGCATGGACGCGAGAAATGCCGATGAAAGCAAAGCGGTTCGATCATCCTTGAAAGAGCGGACGCAGAAAAACAGCGCGAGAACCGTCACACCCCCAATCCCAGCGGAAACCGCGCGAAAGACGACGACGCGCGGACCGAACACACGCGCCGCCCCCGCGTAGAGCGTGATCATCATCGGCTCACGGGGAAACTCATCGGGATAAACCAGCTTCAGATTTCCATGCGACGCGGCGACGGCGTCCTGCGCTTCCAACGCCTCGTCAAACCAAAGCCCCGGCGGAACCGAATCAAGCGCGTAAAACCGAATCGCCGCGCCAAGCGCGAGTATCAGGAGCAAGGTCGGATAAACAAATCGAGATTTGATGGAGGAGGATTCACCACGGAGACACAGAGAGGAATTCGGCGCGCACTCGGCATCTGAGGAAGATGAGCCCATATTCTTGTCGCGCAACGCCGCATTTCCTTCCATGAACTTCCATTCTCTCAATCACTTTTGATTCGATCCGCACCCTCTCTGTGTCTCCGTGGTGAAATTCAATTGCTGATTTTTCACCCTCCAAAGAAAAACTATTTCGCCGGCATTGCAACCTCGGCATCCGCCGCCGCGCGCCAGAGTTTGACCGAACCATCGGTTGTTCCGGCGAACAAGGTTTTGCCATTGGGCGCGAAGGCAAGCGCGGCAACGCCGGTTCCCTCGGTTCGCAGGGTCAGCTTGCTTTGACCGGAGGTAAGGTCCCAAAATCGAAGTTCTCCCGATTCCGGCGATTGCGCCATGGTCCCGGAGACCAACGTCTCTCCGTCGGGCGCGAACGCCAGCGCCGCCACGGGGCGCGTGTGGCCGACGAGAGAAGATTTCTCCTTAAGCGTCGCCGGATCCCAAGTCTTGATCAGACCGTCGCCGCCGCCGGTCACCACATAAGTTCCATCGGGCGAATAGAGCGCGCAATAGACGCCTCCGACGTGGCTCTCCACCTCGCCGCTTTCCTTGCCGCTTGAAACCTCCCATCGCTTGATCTTGCCCGGTTGCTTGACCAACGGGATGAAAATGCTCCTGCCGACGTTGGTGTGCGAGCTTCCGAAGCGGGGATTGGTGAAGCCGAGCAAAGTTTTCGCGTCCGGACTCAGGAGCGCCGCGCTGATCATTTCGCTCGCTCCGCGACAGGTCATCTTTTCGCGTCCGGCCTCGACGTCCCACAGAATCACGGTGTAATCGGAAGTGCCGACCGCGAGAAGCTTGCCGTCGCGCGAAAAATCGAGGCACGTCACGCCTCCCTTGGGCGGTTTGATTCGCGCGATTTCCTTCCCATCCTTCGGATTCCAAATCGCCGCCTCTCCCGATTCTTCGACGTGGACGGGATCGAGCCATCCGGCGGCGAGGTATCCTCCCTTCGGCGCGACGGCGACACAGGAAACTTCGTCCGTTAACGCGTCGGCGAGAATCTTCTTCTCGGACGTAGCCGCATTTTGCGTCAGAACCTGCGATTTCGAGGGATTTTCTTCCTTCTGTCCCTTAGAGGATTCCATCGCTCTGGCGGCGGCTTCGGGATTCTTGAAAGAACTCAGGTCGCCTGTCCCCAGCAAGAGATCCCCATTTTCTCCCGCCGTTGCCAAGGACGAAACCCACTTCCCGTTCGTCTTGAAGGCATTTTCTCCCGTGACTTTCGGCCGACTCCAAAGCTTGGCCACGCCGTCCAGCGTTCCGAGCGCGACCCGGTCTCCCTTGGGAGAAAACGCGATGGATTTCACGCGCTGGGACATTCCCTTGAGCGTCGTTTGCTCCTGTCCGGTTTCCACGTCCCAAAGTTTGACTTCGCCCTGCAGAGAGGGATTGAGAGGATTTCCACTCCCCGTAAGAAGGAATCTCCCGTCCGGCGAAATCGCCAACGCGAAGACGAAGTTGGTGTGGGCATGGAAACTGAATCGCTCGCTCCAATTCTCGGTGTTCCAGATTTTCACGACGCCGTCCGCCGTTCCAAACGCGAGTGTTTTGCCATCGGGAGAAAACACCGCCGAGAGAAACGGATTTCCATTGGTCGCCAGCGCGACCCTCTGGCCGGTCTTGAGATTGTAAATTTGCGCTTCTCCCGGATTATTCCCCGCCGTGGTCCCGGTCACGAGGTAAGCCGTGCAGACGGCCATGGCCGCGCCGTCGGGCGAAACCGCGACGGCATAGACCGGACCCTTGATGTCATGAACGAAGGAAGTGTCCTCCGGCTTCGCGGTTTCCAAATTCCAAATTTTGACTTCACCCGCGCGCCCCGGATTGAGCGGCGATGCGGTCACTCCGACCAATCGTTTTCCGTCCGGAAAAAACGCCAGCGAAAAAATCCATTGGCCATAGCCCTCAAATGTATTCTTCAATTTGTGATCGGCAAGATTCCAAATCTTGATCGTCTTGTCCAATCCGCCGCTCGCCAGCGTCTTGCCGTCGGGAGAGAAGGCGATGGCCCCGATCCCTCCGGCGTGCCCCGACAGCGAAAATGTTTTCTCTCCGCTCTCCGAATCCCAAAAAATAATCTCTCCCGGAGCCGAAGCCTTCATCGGATCCGCGTTGGACGTGGCGAAAACCGATCCATCGGGGGCGAAAGCACTTGCGATGGAAGCCTTGTTGTTTTCGCCCGAGCGCAGGGTGAGCAGTTCGGTGAACGGTTCCTTGTGCGATTCCTTCCAGAGGTAATACCACTCAAAGTCCCGAAGATCGGTCGTGCCGGCGGCGGGAGCGCTCATCTTGAGCAATTCATGGACCCTCTCGACGTTCTTGCGCTCCATCGCCTCTCCGGCGGCGTTGACGTGGGCGACGTAAAGATACCGCCGGACGGTTTGTTCCCGCTCTTCGGCGAGTCGGCGCTCCTGCTCGGCGATGGTCTGCGCTTCCTCGGCTTTCTTGCGCAAGGCCGATTGCATTTCGGCGCGTCGGCTTTCGTTGACGGCGAAAATGAGAATTCCGGCGATGAGAACGATTCCGACGATCGCCGCCATTGTCACCTGCTTCTTGCGTCTCCGCGCGTTGAGCGCGAGCCGCTCGGCCCGGGCGGCGGCTTCCTGCGCCGCGCGCTCCGCTTCCTTGGCTTCCCGTCGGGCGTCCAAACTTCGCAAACGTTTCGCCAACTCCGACGCGCTCGGCAATCGTCGCGCCGGTTTGCCGTCCACGCAGGCGGCAATGTCCTCGCGCAGAAATTCGGAATCCGAAACGGGAGGCAGATCGCGCTCCCATCCCGGCGCGAGGGCGCGCGTGAGGTCGCCGCAAAGAACCTGATAAAGCACGACGCCCAGCGCGTAGACGTCCGATTGCGTCGTCGGCGGTTTGCCCTCGAGCAATTCCGGCGCCATATACATTTGCGTCCCGGAGGCGGAGCTGTCTTTGCTTGCGACGATCGAAGCCGAGAAGCCCGCCGCGCTGATCCCCTGCCGGGCCAGAAGCTCTCGGTCGGTGATCAGTCCGATGCCGAAATCAGTCAGCCGCACGCGCGGCTGATTGTCGCGCCCCTTCGTGATCAGAAGATTGGCCGGCTTGATGTCCTTGTGAAGCACGCCGACGCTGTGCGCGGCGGCAAGCGCCTCGGCGGTCTGCGCGACGATTGAAATCCGAGTCGCCAGCGGGACCTTGACGATGCCCCCTTGCGTCGCGGCCCATTCGCTCAGACTTCCCCCTTCGGTGTATTCGGCTTCGAGGAAAAAGGGGGCGACGTCGAATTGCCAATCAATGATCTTGGCGATGTCGTCGCGGTCACCGAGCGATTCCTTAAGCAGGCGGAAAAGCACGACCTCGCGCTTGAGTCCGCGCAGGCGATCCGCTTGAAAACAAAATTTGAAGACCCGTCGCTCCCGCGTTTTTTTGTGCGTGGCAAGCCAGACCTCGCCGAATCCTCCTTCGCCGAGATTTTGCTCCAAGAGCCAATTGGGCCGATGCGGAATTTCCAACCCCGGTCCCGGTCTCCAGCCCAGTGTCGCTTCGTCCCCGATGGCGACGTTGCGCTTGGCTTTTTCCGAACCCGTCGGAGCCTTCAGCGGCGAAAGGCCGACGATGCCCGCCTCGAAAATCCCGACCGGTTCTTCAATCCCCTTGAAGATGTAGGGACCGTGCGCAAGCCATGTGACCGTCGAGCCGTCCGGCGCGGTCTGAACCTGTTGGCGGGCGGTGTCGAACGCCCCGCGCGTGATGAGGATTTGTCCCCCCTCGGCCAGTCCCATCACCCGCGCCGTGGTGTCCACCGCCAGCCCCACCAATTTGTCTTGATCGTGTCCGGTCCCGCCCCCCTCCAGACGGACGATTTCGCCGATGTGAATGCCGACGCGGGATTTCAACGGATCCGACATTCCCAGCGCCTTCGAATCCAGCGAGGCCAATCCCTTTTGAAAAGCCAATCCGCATCGCACCGCGTCGGACGGACGGTCGAACGTCGCGAAGAACCCGTCCCCCGCGTGGTCGCGTTCCTCGCCATGATGTTGTTTCAGGCAATCGCGAAAGAGCGCGTCATGCGCGGCGACCACTCCCGCCGCTCCAGCGTCCCCTAGACGCCTCTTCAACTCGGTCGAGCCGACAATATCCGTGAACAGAAAGACCTTGAATACGGTTTGCGAATCGGTGGGCATCGTCAACCAAACTTCGCCGCGTTCAACCGGGGCTTACTCGTTTTCCCGATCCACCAAAAGGTGAACCGCGAATTGAGCGGCGGCAAAAAGAACGTTCAAGGCTTCTTCGGGATTTTTCTTGCGGAGTTTCCCCAAATCCGATCCGGAAAAAAGGGTATATTCGACTTCGGTCAAAGCTCGAATGCTGGCGGTCCGCTTTTCGCCCGAAAAAAAGCCGATCTCGCCCGTGATGGTGGGCGCGACCAGACGCGAAAGGGGGCGTTGACCGCCGTCCGGCAAATCTTTAAGAACCTCCAAGATTCCACTGTGGATGTAATAAAATCCCTCGGCCTTCTCCCCTTCCTTGCAGAGGAATTGCTCCGGCTTCAGTTTCTTGGTTTGCGCGAACTTCCTGAACATTCCGTGCGGAAGCGAACGCTCGACGACCGCCAACGATTCCTCCGGCCTTGATTCATATCCCTCGATGACGCGGATGCCGCTTTTGATGGACACCGAATCTTCCTCATTCTTCGTTCTCATGCGTTCGGCAAGGATGCAGACCAGATTTTGGAGAAGCGTGAACGCCGCGTCCCAATCGTTCAGTTGCCGAAACATGTCAATAGGATTACCCGGAATTTCGAGCAAGAGGGCGTCCTCGACCGCCTTCGCCGAGGCGGTTCGCACACCCGTGTCAATGATCAGTCCCATCTCGCCGAATACGTCCCCGGTTCCGAGTTCGGCGATGGGAAGGGACCCCTTCTGCGTGACGCGGTAGATTTCGACCTTCCCCTTCAGAATGTTGTAAAGGCCGTAGGCGGGATCCCCCTCGGTGAAAATGACCTGCCCCGCGGCCGCGGGGATGTAATTCCGGCAATGACGGATGGCGCCGATTTGCTTCGAACTCAGTCCCTTGAGGATGTCCATTTCGCCCTGTCTCCTTAAACCCCCCAAGGATTTTCAAAACCCGCGCAAGAGGCAAGGAAAACTTCATCGCGCGGCGCGATTGAGAAATTCCGCGACGTGGCGGAACACATCCTCCGCTCCTTCGCCGTTGACGATCCCGTGCCGCTCGCGGGGAAGATAAGTCAGTTCTCTTCTCGGGGTTCCGATTCGCCCAAAAATCAATTGTCCGCTCACCGGATCCACGATCGGGTCCTTCGAGCCTTGAAGGAGAAGGGTCGGAACTTGGATTTCCTTCAACGCCTTGTCCATCGCGTCAATGCAACCGTTGAGTTCCTTGATGGCGGAGACCGGATTGCGCGCGTAATTGATATTGGCATTTTCGGGGGTGTTCTCAACGTATTCAAGCGACGCCGCGCGACGTTTCATCCGCGCCAGAAGGGTGTTGACGGCGGCGATGGGAGGGATCAAATGAACGGCGTAATTTCGCAGATGCAACGGAGCGTTGATGGAAAATGCCGCGCGAACTTTGTCCGCTTTGCGCGCCGCGGCAAGAAGCGACAGACTTCCTCCCATCGAAAACCCGCCGAGGATGATGTCGTCGGTCAAACTTTTAATCACCGCATACCCACGATTGAGCGATTCATACCATTCCTCCCAATGCGTTTGCGCGAGGTCTTCGGGAGACGTTCCATGCCCTCGAAGCCGGACGCCGTAAACGGCGTAACCGAGTCCCGCCAAGAAGTTCCCCAACGCTCGAATTTCCATCGGAGCGGCCAGATAACCATGAGTCAATACAATCCCCGCCTTAAACTTGCGGGGACGCAGAAGAAAAGGACGCCCGACTTCGGGTGGTTTGGACTCCCCATGAACGAAAAATTTCTCGTAATCCTGATCGAAGATTTGCTGGTCTTTCTTGAGAAAATGATTGCGGATTTCAGTCGAAAGTTCCGGACGGGAAAGCACGGCCACCTTCCGAATGATCCCCGTCACGTCGCCCAACGGCTCGATCTCGTTGGCGATGACATGAACCAAATCCTTTTGCCGTATTGTATGAAATCCCGTCTTATCCTGCTTCCGCTTGAAATTCTTGATGTAAAAGTTCCCCTCCTTGCGGAGGATTTTCTCATCCAGACACAATTGGACGAAGTTTTGAAATTTGACGGAAGGGTCTTCATACAGGACCGCCCGGTAGTTTTTCCGCAGGAGGGTATGAACCTGATGGGAGCCAAGGTCGAGAATCTGTCGCGCGCAAAGATAAATCCGGTTTCGATACGACCGCTCCGTGAACTTCCGCGCCTGCTGATGACGGATCAGCGTGGCAAAGACGTGATCGAAGTTGATCGTCGTCAACCGATAAATATCGGTCATGTAGCGAATCATCAGACTCTGCGCGGCTTCCCCCAAAGCCGTTCGCGAGCCGTCGGGAATTTCGTCCCAGTTCTCGCGCGTCGTCTGCGCCAACCGCTCAAATTCGGGCCCTTCGATGTAGGTTCGGACGTCAATCGGCTCTCCCAGCGTGATGTCAATGTTGGTCTCCTTCGCCAAAATCGTTCCCTCGACCGAAAGCTCGTCCAGCGCGCGCGCGGGCAACTTCTCGCTCATCCGCCGCGCCATGTCCAAGAAGACGTTCTCTTGCGAGCGGATCGGGAAATAGGTGATGTTGACCGGAATGATGACGGTGCGATGACGCAGGACCGGCTCGATCGTTTCCAAACCAAACCGCTTCATCGCGGCGTCCAATTCCGCCGGATTTCCCCCTTGGTGAAGACGTTGCAACGTCTGCCGATGCAATTCCGCCTGAAGCGCGAGCACGGCGGCTCCCGTGAAGGGGGGACGCCGTTTCCCTTGATGGTAAATCTCAAATCCCCCTTCCTCGTTGACCAGTTTTTTGTCCTTAATCATGCTTCCTTCGGGAAAAATGTTCCAAGGATGGTCGGCCACCAAGAGGGAGCGGACGATGATCTTGTCGCGGTCGGGGTCTTTGGTCGAGACGCATCCCAACGCGCGCATGAACGCCCCGGTCCGTTCCTTGAAGAGATCGGCGGAAGCCAGCGACCAGACTTCCTTGCCGGTGTGCTTGGAAAATTGGTGGGGGAGAAGAAACGTTTCAATCCGCGTAAAGTGGTTGGCGGCAAAAATGATCGCCATGTCGTCGCGGATCACGTCCAAATTGTGAACGCGGATATCGGCCTTGACCAACTTGGTCGCAAGGTCCAGAGTCAATTTGGTGGTTCGATAAACGAAAGGCATCCGGCAAACCCACGGCGGATTTCATTTTGGCCGCCGCTCGCGGCTTTGTCCAGCGCGCGAGACGAGGAAACTTGGGAGCCGTGAGTTCGGAACGACTAAAATCAAATCCCGCGGGATCAAGAACCCCGAAGAGCCTGCGCGATTTGCATGTTGGTCATAAAAAAGGTCAGGCAAAAATAAGGGACGAAGATCAATCCCATCTTGTAGCCAAGGATGCCGACCAAGACGGCCAATCCCATCGAAAGCCGCGACACGAACAGCATCGCCCTATTGGGCGCAATCCAATAGGTGAGAAAATGGAAAAACGCCTGTCCGCCATCCAGCGGATGCATAGGGATCAGATTGAAGAAGGTCCAAAAGATGTTCATACGAATCAGCCAGTAAAGAACAAACGGCATGGCCTCTTCCGGACCGAAATTGACAATCCGACTAGAGGTCGAGGCCATCAGGGCAAGCAAACCCAAAACCAAGCCGAACGCCGGTCCGGCGAGAATGACGAGCAGACTCCTCCCCCGCGTGGTCGGACTGTGCGTTGCGTAGCCGCCAAACATCGCGAGCGCGATGCGGATGGAATCGCATCCAACCGCGCGGGCGGTCAAGGCATGTCCCAATTCGTGAACCAGAAGCGAGACGAAGATGATCACGCAATACAGCCCGACTTGGGGGATGTTGATTCCTCCCGATCCTCGCGCGTTCATCAGGAAAACGAGAACGATCAAGAACAAAAAGGACGGCTCGATGTAAACCGGAATGCCGAACGGCGAAAACAGATTCCATCCATCGGGGCGATTGCGGTCGGGGGTGATTTTGAAAATCGGCATGGATCGTCAGGGCAGATTTGCGGAGTGGGGCGCGCTCAGGATTTCCAGAAACGACCGGACGACCTCCGCCGTACGTTCGGCTCGGTTCAGCGCCGAAATCACCGCGACGTTGGAGCATCCCGCCGATACGACTTGCGCGACATTGCCCAACGTGATGCCGCCAATGGCGACGACGGGCAGGTCAAGCGTCCCGGCGGCCCATCCGGCCAATTCCGGTCCGGTGACGGGGTGCGCGACTTTCTTGGTCGCCGTCGGAAAAATCGGTCCGACGCCGATGTAATCCGCCTTCATCCGCGCCGCCTCAAACGCCTGCTCGCGGCTGTGCGTCGAGACGCCGATGATCCGTCCCCCCATGATCTTGCGCGCCTCGGTGAGATTCATATCTTCCCGCCCGAGGTGGCACCCGTCGGCTTCAAGCAAATCGGCCAAGTGGGGATCGTCGTTGACGAGGAACAATGCGCCGTATTCGGAAGTAATCGCCCGCAAATAGCGTCCGAACGCGACAATATCGGCGGCGGGCAAATTCTTTTCGCGCAATTGAACGACCCGAACGCCCCCCTCCAACCATTGACGAACCCGTGCCTTGGCCTTCGGGTCCACCGCCGCGCCATCGGCGGTAATCGCGTAAAGGCGCAGGAGATTGGAAAAAGTTTGGAGCGTCATGGAATTCAAGGACCTTTTATACACCATCTCTTGCGGCAATTTTACACGAATCCTTCGCCGGAAACACCAAGAACCCGATGGAAAATGTATTTTACTCTTTCGAAGGAAGACGACGCCGGAGATGGAATGGACGCCAACGGCGTCCTGCAATCAAGCCCAAGGTTGCCGAGCAGAGCGAGGCTACCTTGGGTCGGCGGGCATGCAGGCACAACCCCAAACGGGGTTTTGGCTTTTGCGGCAACTTCGTGAAAGGATGAATTCTCGCTTCGGTGGGACACGGATGAACACGGAACGCAAGGATTAGGAAGCCCAATTTATTCGTAGCGCAATGCCTCGATCGGATCGAGGCGGGAAGCGCGGCGGGCGGGGTAGATGCCGAAGAAGAGCCCGATCACAAAGCAGACGCCGAGCGAGAGGGCGACCGAGCCGACGGAAACCGGAGCCGTCACGACGCCGAGCGAGCCGGCGAGCGCGGCCATGCCGACGCCGATGGAAACACCGATCCCGCCGCCGAAAAGACTGATGACGAGCGACTCAATCATGAATTGGCGCATGATGTCGCGCCGTTTGGCGCCGAGCGCCTTGCGGATGCCGATCTCGCGGGTGCGCTCGGTGACGGTGACGAGCATGATGTTCATGATGCCGATGCCGCCGACCAGAAGCGAAATGCCCGCGATGCCGCCGATGAGAAGGGTGAAAGTCTTCCCGATGGCGTCGAGCGATTGAAGCGCGTCGGTCGAGCTGAAAATCTGAAAGTCATCCTCTTTTTCGGGAGTCAAATGGTGGCGTTTGCGCATGATGGCGGTGACGCCGGCGATGGCCGGGTCCAAATCTTTTTCGTCCGCGATTTTGAAATTCACCATCTCCACATTATCCTTGCCCGCCATGCGTTTCATCGCCGTCGTGTAGGGTATCAGGATTTGGTCGTCGGGATTGAAAAATCCGGAGTCTCCTTTTTCGGCGAGCGCGCCGATGATCGTGTAGGTCGCGCCGTTGACCTTGATTTCGTTGCCGAGGGCGGAGTTGGCGTCGGCGCCGAACAAATCCTTGAGGAGCTTATAGCCGATGATCGCAACGCGGTGCTGATGCCCTTCTTCGGTCGGATTGAAGGAGCGACCGACCAGCAGGGAATAATTCCGCATCTGAATATAGGGGCGCGAGACGCCGCGCGCGGTGGTGCGCGTGTTTTTGTTCCCCATCTTCACCTGAACCATGCGGGTAATCTCGGGCGAAAGGGAGGTGATTTCCGGAACGCGGTCCATGATCGCCTGACAATCTTCGAGGGTGAGTTTCTGGAAATTCGCGGAGGTGACGCCGCGCTCGCCGCGAAAGCCGGGGTGGAGCGTGATGACGTTCGTGCCGAAACCGCGGATTTGCTCGACCATCGCCTCGCGGGTTCCCTTGCCCAAGGCCATCATCACGATCACCGAAGAGACGCCGATGATGATGCCGAGGGTGGTGAGGAACGAGCGCAACTTGTGCGCCCAGAGCGTTTTGAAGGAGAGTTTGAGGATCGCCCAGAGAAGCGCCATGAGAAAATCCGTTTCCGAATCATGATTTCACAGGCGGAGGAGGATGCGCCACACGCAAATGAACAGGGACGGACAAGATGAACTGGATAAAGAAAGCGGAAGTCGGACGCGGAGGAATACGGATTACACGGATACTATTCGACGATTTCTTCACGCCCGCGAAGCGTCCGAGACCCTAGGAATCTTCCGTCCGTTTTTCGGGCGACTCGACCCAAATCTTCTTCCTTATCCGCCCGCCTTGCAATCTCAAGATTCCAAATGCTTACGCGCTTGCGTCTTCGCGTTGAACGCATATGATGATCCTCATTGGGATCGGGAAAACGGAATGTTCGGGATTCAAAAAGTCAAAGACGCCGCAGGGTGGATTCGGCATCCGGATCAAACCTTGTTGCGGATCGAGGCGCGCTGGGTTTTGAAATGGTTTGTAAGGTATCCGGGAATTTTGTGGCTTTTCGTCTATGTCCTAGCGGATATGCTCATTTTCTATCAGGATGAAATTTGCTCCCGCGTCTTCGGTGCGTCGTTCACCACCGTGTATCCCGTGGCATCGCTTTACTTCCTCAACAAAGTTGGCTTTTGGGCTTATTTCGTTCAAAGGAGAGTCGGAAGATTTTTCAGCCCGGAGCATTTGTCGGAATTGGCCGTGGCACCCTGTGAAAGTCGGGTGCTCTGGCCCGCGCTTTGCCTCGCTCCGGCTTTGGGTCTGTTCATCTTGATCTCGGTGGATATCGCCGGTTTCTTTGCGCTTGACGCCATGACCAACGGTTGGATCTGTGATCCGGCATTGGGATCACGGAGTTTTTTGCAATGGGTTATTTCATTCTTGGGAGCCGTCATCTTGGTTGGAATAATTGCTGTTTCCATATTTGGTCTTTCTTGGTATGTGACCGTTTACGCCGTGTCAAAATCCATGCCGAGTTTGGGGTCAATTCGGCTGATTTGGCATGGATTTGTGGGGTATCTCAGGTTCACACTTGTGGTTGGCCTTGCTCCGTCCCTCGGCCTCTCAGTGTTTCCTGTCTTGATGCCGCGTCTATCTCCCCACGTTGGTCCCGGAATCTTTCTATTCTTTATTTCACTCGCGTTGTTTATCTCTTGGGTCACGGGGGGAAAAATGCTAAACGACGGAATTTGGCTCTTGAGAAAAGAAATGACGCCCGAAAAATTGTGGCACCGGCTGGAAGCCGAATCCGAGCGGCGTTCCGCCGAGCGCGCGTGATCGGTCTTTCTCTTCCGCTCCTTGACGACTCACCCTCTTCATCCTGTCCATCCTGCTCATCCCCGTTCAAAGTCATGGCGTTCTCTCCCGCTTCCGGTTATTTTATCGTCTAATCGAACCTCGGAATCTCAGGAGCCAACCATGACCACGTCCGCCGCCGTTCAGACCGAACCCGAAGTCCTCGTCACAATGAAGGACCGGATCAAAACGATCACGATCAATCGCCCGCACAAGAAAAACGCGCTCACGCATCAAGTCGAGGAATTGGTCCGCAACGCGGTCCTCGAAAGCGCGACGGACGACAGCCGCGTGACGATCCTGACGGGCGCGGGGGGCGATTTCAGCGCGGGGGCCGATCTCGGAACTCCGGGGGGCAAAACCTACGACGTGACGGTTCATCTAAAGGAGGACGTCCATCCGATCGTCTCGGCGATCCGCGACTGCAACAAGCCGTTCATCGCCAAGGTGCGCGGAAATTGCGTCGGTGTCGGGTGCAATTTCGCGCTGGCCTGCGACATGATTTTCGCTTCCGAGGACGCGCGATTCAGCCAGATTTTCGTCCGCGTCGGGTTGGCGACCGACGGCGGCGGCGCGTATCACATGGTCCGCGCGATGGGCTGGCCGAAAGCCTATGAACTCATCACGACCGGCGCGATGATTTCCTCCGCCGACGCCGAACGGCTTGGGCTGATTAACCGCGTTTGCAAGGATTCCGAACTGGACGAAACGGTCGAGAAGATCGCGCATCAACTTGCCACGGGCGCTTACGTTTCCGTTCAGCGATGCAAAGCCAACCTGCGCGAGGCAATGGACGGCACGCTCCAAAGCACGCTCGACTTCGAGGCCGAAAGCCAAGGTTATTGTTTCCGCTCCAAGGATTTCGCCGAAGGGGTCATGGCGTTTCTGCAGAAGCGGAAGCCAGTGTACAAGGGAGAATAATAAAGGTCTCTTGGGCAAAGGCAACCGATGACACACATCTTTTGACCCATGAAACCCCGCTCCAAGATTGCTTTGCAAATCGTTTTTGCTCCAATCATTGCTCTGGTCGTATTATGCTGTTTTATTGGGTCTTCCGAAAAAAAGCGACCCTCGATAGAAACCTTACGCAGTGATTTTCTCAGGCGTGTCTCAGTGGGAATGAGCAAGGCGGATGTCGAGAACTACCTGCGAAGCTCGACTCTGACCTACGGCTGGGATGAAAAAGACCGAAATTACGGAGTCGTGATTCGTCCCAAGATGTCTTGGTTTACGCTGGTAGAGAAAAGTTATCAAATTGTCGTTCAATTCGATCTTCGAGAGAAGGTCTCGGATATTTCCGTTCGGGAAGTATTAACGGGTCCCTGAAAAAGACTTGCCGACTTACCCGGCTTGGTTGTCTTCGGGACCCGATGGCAGGCGCGACAAAATGAAATCCTTCACGCTGAGCGCCGAAGCGATCGCCTCCTGCGCCGATTCGGCAGTGGGCCAGAAATCCGCGTCATAGCGCAATTCCACCGCATAGGGCGTCAATGGCACAACGAGCGAATGAAGCGATTTGAAGGCGGGATCGAGCGTCGCGCAGAGTTCAACCAATTTGGCAAGATTATGCGAGAACGGAAAATCAACACTCCACTCAGTCAAAAATGCCTTCAGATATTTCTCAGCGGCTTGTTGCGCGTGAAAACAGGCGGCATCCATCGCTCCGGCCGTTAGCGAAGCCTGCATGGCGAGGCAATCGCCCCCGGCCTTCCGCAGGTATCCCCGCACCAAATCAGCTTTTTCTTTCATAGAGGGGAACACCCTCGCGCAAAGCCCGCGTGACAAAAGCTTGAGGAACCTGACTCCACTCCCGAACCTCCGAAGGGGTATAGACCACAATCTCAACCTCGGCGGGCAAGTCGGACAGCAAGGCGAAAAGCGGAGCCGAGCGTTGATAGCGCGGTTTGTCCGATTCTTGAATGATGAGAAGATCGTAATCGCTCGAGGCCCGGGCATCGCCCCGCGCCCGACTGCCGAAAAGGACAATTTTGTCGGGTCGCGCGATTCGAACCACACGTCGAACGATTTCCTCTATCAGGTCTGTGGACGTTTGAATCATAACGCTCCTTGATCATTGCACACCTCTTGACGACTTCTCAATACCGTGTGCGGATTGATTCTCCTCCCGCCAATCTTTTCCCGCGCTGGAATCTCGACATTCCCCGCGCTATCGTAATACGATGCGTGGCCTTAAGAATCAGGAAGACGACATGACCATCACCCTCACACTCCCCGACGGAAGCCAGAAGACCTGCGAATCGGGCGCGACGGCGCTGGAGGTCGCCAAGGGCATCGGTCCGCGATTGGCGCAGGCGGCCATCGGAGCCAAGGTTAACGGCGCGATGTGCGATCTGAACCGTCCGATCACCCGCGACGCGACGCTCGAAATCATCACCGCCCGCGCCGACAATCCCGACGCGCTTTATTTTCTGCGCCACTCGACCGCGCACGTCATGGCGGAGGCGATCCAGAAACTCTGGCCCAACACCGGCCTCGCCTACGGACCGCCGGTGGACAACGGATTTTATTACGACATGGATTGCCCCCATGCGATCCGCGAGGAGGATTTTCCGGCGATTGAGGCGGAAATGGCGAAGATCGTCGCGGAAAATCGTCCGTTCACGCGCTACGAAATGACCCGCGACGAAGCGCTTGGCAAACTCAAGGACGACCTCTACAAGACCGACAACGTCAACCGCGCCGAAGGGGACGTGATGAGTTTCTACGCCACAGGCGAGCCGGGGAAAAATTGGGAGGACCTTTGCAGAGGACCGCACATCCCCTCGACGGGGCGGATCGGCGCCTTCAAGATCACGTCGGTCGCCGGAGCGTATTGGCACGGCGACGCCTCCAGCAGACAGCTTCAGCGCATCTATGGCACGGCATTTTTCAGCAAGAAGGAACTCGATCAACATCTCGCGCAGATCGAAGAGGCGAAAAAACGCGATCACCGCGTGATCGGCAAGCAACTGGGACTCTTCACCATCAATCCGCTCGTCGGAAGCGGGCTGATTCTTTGGATGCCGAAAGGGGCGATCCTCCGCACGGTCCTTCAAAACTTCATGCAAGAGGAACTCGTCAAGCGCGGCTACGATCCGGTCTATACGCCGCACATCGGCAACATCGAACTCTACAAAACGAGCGGGCATTACCCCTATTACTCCGACTCGCAATATCCGCCGATTCAGATGCGCGACGAGGACACGCAGTATTTGCTGAAACCGATGAACTGCCCGCATCACATCATGATTTACGCCGCCGAACCGCGCAGTTACCGTAACCTACCGGTGCGCCTCGCGGAGTTTGGGACGGTTTATCGCTTTGAGCAATCGGGCGAGCTGAACGGCATGACGCGCGTGCGGGGATTCACGCAGGATGACGCGCATTTGTTCGTCACGCCGGAGCAGGTCGAGGAGGAATTCCGCTCGACGATCGAATTGGTCGCGCACGTTTTCCGCACGCTGAAGTTCGACGATTTCGAGGTGCGGCTTTCGCTTCACGATCCGAACAGCGACAAATTCGCGGGGGATCCGACGGTCTGGATGAAAGCGGAGGAAATCCTGCGGCGCGTCATGACCGAAATCAAATTTCCGTTCATCGAGGCCAAGGGGGAGGCGGCGTTCTACGGTCCTAAGGTGGATTTCATCGTCAAGGATTGCATCGGGCGAAAATGGCAATTGGGAACGGTCCAGCTTGACTACGTTCTGCCGGAGCGGTTCAAGCTGGAATATATCGGCGCGGACAACAAGCCGCATCGGCCGGTGATGATTCATCGCGCGCCGTTCGGATCATTCGAGCGGTTCACGGGAGTTTTGATCGAGCATTTCGCGGGGAATTTTCCGCTCTGGCTCGCGCCCGTTCAGGTGGCGATTTTACCGATCACGTCGGATCAAAACGAATACGCCCGCGCGATCGCGGCTCAACTCAAGACCGCCGGATTGCGTCCGGCGATTGACGAAACAAGCGAGAAGATCGGCAGAAAAATCCGCGAGGCCGAAACGCAAAAAATTCCGGCGATGTTTGTCATCGGAAAAAAGGAGGCCGAAGCGCAGTCGGTCGCCTTGCGCCGTCATGGCAAGGGAGATCAGGGTGTCGTGCCGATCGAGTCCGCGATTGAGGGTCTTGCGGCCGAGGTTGCGTCACGTCGGTGAAACGCTCCAACCGGAATTCTCCCCATGAGCCGACGGAAGAAAGTTCTGAAGGATGCGTTGCGTGGAGCTTCGGATGTCAACATTCGTTTTGAGGAATTGCGGCAGTTGTTGCTATACTTGGGTTTTGGAGAGCGCATCAAGGGAAGTCACCATATTTTTTGGCTTCCGAGATTCGCTGAAATCTTGAATTTGCAACCGCTACAGGACGGAAAAGCAAAGGCTTATCAGGTTAAGCAGGTTTGGAATTTGATCCTCGAATACAGGCTCGGAGGCGAAGATGCTGAAATATGAAGTCATCATTTATTGGAGCGAAACCGACCGGGCATTTCTCGCCGTGATTCCCGAATTGCCCGGTTGCATGGCCGATGGCTCAACGACGTCCAAAGCCTTGGCAAATGTCGAAGTGATCGCCAAGGAGTGGGTCGAAACCGCCAAGGTATTAGGACGCCCCATCCCCGTACCCAAAGGGCGATTGATCTTCGCCTGACGGATTCAGTTGCCTTCACACGAACTCACCCCCGAACCCGAAAAGGCCCCCTTCGTCATGGGGATGCCGATGAAAATCGGCGTCATGGGAGGCGCGACGAATCATTTTGAGCAGGCCCATCTCGACAAAGCCTTCCAGCTCGGCGAAGCCATTGCCAAGCGAGGAGCCATCATGGTCACCGGCGGTTGTCCGGGGCTTCCGCTCGCGGCGGCTCACGGCGCGTGGACGCACAACGGCTACGTGATCGGGATTTCGCCCGGCTTGAGCCTCGAAGAGCACGTCAACAAATATGAATCGCCGACGCAATTCCATAACGTCCTGATTTACACCGGTAGCGGATTGATGGGACGCGAGGTCGTCAATATCCGCAGTTCCGACATCGTCGTCATCATTGGCGGCAGAAGCGGGACGCTCGGCGAACTTGCCATCGCCTACGACGAGGGGAAATTGATCGGCGTGCTCAAAGGCACGGGCGGCATCAGCGACATGGTGAAGGATATTTTGAAGGCGTGCGAAAAAGACACCGGCGCGCGCGTCGTTTATTCGGAAAATCCTGAGCAACTCATCGAGGAAGTGCTTCGAGCTTATAAGGAGACCCACTATCATCGTCCCTCCTACTTCTCCGAGAAAGGAAGCGCGTGGGGCGTACCCCATTCTCCGAAGCCGGGCATGGAACGCGATTTGGTTTGCGGCATGTGGATCGAGCCGGCGACCGCCGTGGATGAGCGGAAGCTTGAAGGCGTCCGCTATATTTTCTGCTCGACGGCGTGCGCGCGGACGTTCGACGCCGATCCGAAAAAATACATCGCGCGCAATCAAGCCAATGGCTGATCCGCGCGCTTCCCTCCGTTTTTGCGGCGGCGCGGGAACCGTCACAGGCTCGAAGTATCTGATCGAATATGACGGACGAAAAATTCTGCTTGAGGCGGGCTTGTTCCAAGGTCTCAAGTCCCTGCGCCTGCGAAACTGGTCCGACCCGCCGTTCGATCCCGCGCAAATTTCGGCGGTGGTTCTCAGCCACGCGCATCTGGATCACTCCGGTTATCTTCCGTTGCTCGTTCGCAAGGGATTCCGAGGCAAAATTTATTGCACCTCGGCAACAGCGGACCTTTTGGGCATCTTGCTCCCCGATTCCGCGCATCTGTTGGAGGAAGAAGCCGAGTGGGCCAACCGCAAGGGCTACTCCAAACACAAACCCGCCCTGCCCCTTTACTCGATGGCCGATGTCGAACCGACGCTCAAGCTTTTGCAATCGCGTCCTTTTCACGAATCCTTCGAGGTTGAGAGCGGACTCTCGGCCACGTTCAATCGCGCCGGACACATCTTGGGTTCGGCGACGGTGGAACTCCAATGCCGGCGTTCCGATCCGTTTCGGATTGTCTTCTCCGGCGACTTGGGGCGATGGGATCGCCCAATTTTGCGCGATCCTGAATTCGTTGCCAAAGCAGACCTTCTCTTGCTGGAATCCACCTACGGCGACCGCGTTCACCCAACCAACACCGATGAGGAATTAGCGCAAGTCATCCGGGAATCGGCGGCCAAGGGAGGCGCTCTGATTATACCGGCGTTCGCGGTCGGTCGCGCTCAGGAATTGATTTGGTGGATTCGGCAATTAGAGGATCAGGATCGAATCCCCGCCCTTCCCGTTTACATGGACAGTCCCATGGCCATCGCCGCGTCGGAAATCTATCGCCGCCATCCCGAAGAGCACGACCTCGACATGCGAGCCTTGATCGTTCAACATCGCAATCCCTTGGCCACGCGGCGATTTGCGCTGATCCGAACACCCGACGAATCCAAAGCGCTCAACGACGTCATCGGGCCGATGATCATCATTGCGGCGAGCGGCATGGCGACTGGAGGCCGGGTGCTTCACCACCTTCGTTGGCGGCTACCCGATCATCGGACCACGGTCTTGCTTGTCGGCTATCAGGCGGCGGGAACGCGCGGCCGGTCGTTGCAGGACGGAGCCAAGACGCTTCGGATGCACGGTCAGGAGGTTCCGGTGAAGGCAAAGATTGAGAAACTCGCAGGTTTGTCGGCACATGCCGACCGCGACGAAATTCTTCGATGGCTTGGAGGATTCAAGACCGCGCCCAAACAAGTCTATCTCGTCCACGGTGAGCCTCGGGTGGCTCATCATTTGAGCGGTGTCATTCAATCCCGCTTGGGTTGGAATGTCCGGATCGCGGAGGATCGAGAAAACATTCAATTTTGAAATCTGGTCGAGCGAAAAAAGCGCGATTGCAAAATGTCATTGGGAAAAAGGGTTCTACTCCGATTCAATTTTGTCCTCCTTCCCCGTCATCGGGGCGCGCCGGACGGACAACGCGATCCCCAATTGCCCCGCCCAATAGGTGAGCATGATGAGGAAGCGGGCGAAAGGAAACGCGCCGTGGAATTTTTCAAGGGCGATCAACGTGTCGGAAAGGATGAAACTGATGGCTCCGCAAAGCGCGCTCCAATGCGCCTTGGGGCTTTCCCCCGGATGGCCGATCCTCGCGGCGGCCCGCCAACCCATGGTGAGAATCACGCCGACATAAACGATAACGGGAAGGCGCAATTCCCCCAAATTAGGCCAAAGAAATCCCAGCATCCCCATCCCATACGCGAGAAAGGGTATCAGTCGAATAGACTGGAGACTGACCTTTCCCGATGCCCCTCGATTTGAGAATGCGGCGATGTAGCAGAGATGCGCCAATAAGAATGATCCCAAGCCGAAAATGAATAAGTCTCTCGGCAACATGAGAAAAACATCCCCCGCGAGGGAAAAGACAAATCCGACGGCAATCGCGCGGCGGTAAAAATCGGGAACCGGGGACCAAACCCGCAGGAGAACGATGAGGCAAAGGACGGGAATCGGCTTGCCGATCCACATGAGCCAGTCGTTGCTGATGGCGGAACCGAGGAAATAAACAAGCGCGGAGATCAGGGCGATCAGAAGCCAAGGCAAGGCGTTTCCGGAGGCGAATTTTCCCGATTGGTTCATTGATGGATTTTCCGTTTTCCTCGCCGGACCTCAAGCGTTAAAATGCCGTGCATGGAAGACCCGGCCAAACGCCTTCATCAACTTGCCGAGGAATTGCACATCCCCCGGACGCGGCGGCATATATTTCTTTGTTGCGACCAGACCAAGCCGAAATGCTCCGAAAAGGAGCGGTCGCTGGAAGCGTGGAATTACCTCAAGGGGAGACTCAAGGAGTTGGGATTGGTCGGGCAAGGTGGAATTTACCGGACCAAGGCCAATTGCCTGCAGATTTGCGAGGGGGGACCGATTGCCGTCGTTTATCCCGAGGGGACATGGTATCGCGCCTGCGATCCCCCCGTTTTGGAGCGGATCATTCAGGAGCACCTGATCGGAGGAAAGATCGTCGAGGAGTATTTGATCTTGAGGCATGGATTGACGGGGGGGGATGCCTGTTCTTCATGAAGCGTCCGAGGATTTGATCCGCCGCTGTTTGTCTTCCCCGCCTTTGCATTTTGAAGCCGGTGATCATTGACTTTGATCCCTCCCTCCCGTAACCTAGGGAGGCCAAGAATGTATCCTAGGGACGGACGGACGAACGATCAGGGGGAGAAACCGCCCGCGCCGCCCCCGGATTGAGGAATGATTTGAATCCGACGGAAAACAAAGCCCCCAGTCAGACGGCCCACCGGGTCACGGTCCACATCAAGAACCGGCTGGGGCTTCATCTCCGCCCGGCTTCGAGGTTGGTGAAGCTGGCAAGCGAGTTCGCCGACTGCGAAATCACCCTCTCCAAGGATGGCCAGCAAGTCAACGCCAAGAGCATCATGGGGGTCATCATGCTCGCGGCGGAGCAGGGAAGCGAATTGACCATCGAGGCGACAGGGGATTCGGCGGGGCAGGCCGTGGCCGCGCTGTTGCAATTGGTGGACAGCGGGTTCGGCGAAGAATAAGAGCAAGAGTTAAGAGCAAAAAAAGCGGATTGCGGCTCAAAGAGAGTCGGCATGATCATGCCGGTTGAAAGCAAACGGTCGGTTGTCTTGCGCGGGATCGCGGCGTCGCCCGGCATCCACATCGGGCGGGTGGTTGCCTATAATCCGATGTTTTCCGCCTTGGGCCCGAGCCGGGTTCCGGCCTACCGGATTCCGGCGCAAATCCGGCTCCTTGAGGAGGGGCTGGCCAAGGCGCGGGACGAAATCCGGCAACTTCAGGAAAAGCTTCGCAAATCGCTCGACGACGCCCACGCGGCCATTTTCGACTCCCATCTTCTTTTCGTCGAGGATCCCGCGCTCAAGGAAAAAACCGTTGCTCGAATTCGTTCCAATCAGGAGAGCGCGGCCTACGCTCTCATGTCGGTGATCCGCGAACTCGCCGAACAGTTCGGGCGGATGCAGGACGCCTATATTTCCTCGCGCGCGACCGACGTGTTCGACATTGGACGGCGCATTTCTCGCCATCTCTTGGCGGATGAGCAGAACGCGCCGACGCAGAGGTTCAGCGGCGAAGTCATCATATTCGCGCACGATTTGAGTCCATCGGACACGGCTCAACTCGATCATGCGCGGGTCAAGGCGTTCGCCACGGAAATCGGCGGACCGACCTCGCACACCGCGATTCTGGCGAAGGGATTGGAGATTCCGGCGGTCGTGGGCGTGGGAACGCTCTTGCCGCACGTCACGGCCAACACCACGGCGATCGTGGACGGCTACGAGGGAACGGTCACGCTCAACCCCGCTCCGGCGGAGCTCAAAAAGGCACGCAACCGCCATCGGCGGCGGATGATCGAGGAGCGGAATCTTGAAAAACTGAAGACTCTCCCCGCTGAAACGCTCGACGGGTATCGGGTGGAGCTATCGGCCAATCTGGAACTGCCCGACGAAATTCCGCATATCCTCGCGCATGGAGCCGACGGCATCGGGCTTTTTCGGACCGAATTCCTTTACCTGAATCGAGAGCGTCTTCCGGGCGAGGAAGAGCAATTCGACATTTACCGCCGAACGTTGGAGAGCCTTGCCCCCGGAAGCGTCATCTTCCGAACGCTGGACGTCGGGGGAGACAAGCTCATCACCAACGGCTCGGTCGAGCGGGAAATGAATCCTTTCCTCGGTCTGCGGGCGATTCGGTATTGTCTGAAGCATCGCGATTTGTTTAAGACGCAACTCCGCGCCCTGTTACGCGCGTCGGCGTTTGGCCGGGCCAAAATCATGTTTCCGCTCGTCACTTCCGTTTCGGAAATCATCGAGGCGAAGGCGGCATTGGAGGAAGCCAAGAAGGGACTGGCAAGCCAAGGCTTGCGATTCGACGAAGCGATGGAGGTCGGCATGATCGCCGAGATTCCGTCGGCGGCGTTGATCGCCGATCAATTCGCCGACGAGGTGGATTTTTTCTCCATCGGGACCAACGACCTGATCCAATACACGTTGGCGGTGGATCGCGCGAACGAAAAGGTGGCCCCCCTCTACGATCCTTATCATCCGGCAATTTTGCGGTTGATCCGGCGGGTGATTGACGCCGCGCACCGGGCCGGAATTTGGGTCGGCGTCTGCGGCGAAATGTCCGCCCATCCCCCGACGGCGTTGCTCCTTCTCGGCATGGGGGTGGATCAATTTTCGATGGGGTCGCACGCGATACCGGAGATTAAGCATCTTTTCCGGAGCGCGCGCCTTGCCGACGCCCGCCGATTGGCAAGCGAGGTTTACGCGCTCGGATCTTCGGCGGAAATCCGCTCGCGCGTCGAGGGGGCGCATCGGAATTTGATGAAGACGGGAAAGAAGGATGGGGTTGGGATCACACCGAATGACAAAACCTCTCATTATGCGTCCGATTGATGATCCGATTCGTCGGGGATTCCCCGCGTGAATTTTCAGAAAACCCGCGGCTTTCTTTTATTTGCGTTAGCGGTCGCAGTCTTTCTGGTCTATCTGTCAACCGCCGCGCCCGGAGCGTGGTGGGGAGACGGCTTGGAATTCACTTGCGCCGCCAAGACGCTTGGAATTCCTCACCCGACCGGTTATCCGCTCTATTTGCTGTTGGGCTTCGGCGCGATTCACGCGCTGGGATTTCTGGATCCGGGACGCGCGATGACGGTGATGTCGGCGTCTTTCTGCGCCGGGTCGGTTTGGATTTTGGCGGAGGTGATTGACCGGATAATCGGACGCCATGGAGACGGGGCGACGCGGGAACGCGGAGAAGCCAAAGCAAACGAAGGAGCAACATCACGCGAGAGCAAACCTTGCGGCTCGGTCTCCGTGGTCGCGGGCGCGACGTTGATCTTCGCCTTCACGCGAACGCTTTGGGAGCACGCCACGTTCGCCGAAGTGTATCCTCTGACGCTTCTTTTGGTCGTCGCCATGGTCGCGCTGGCCGAACGCGCGCCCAAGTTGAACCCCGAATCGTCCTCAAAATGGGTTGTCGGCATGGGTATCCTTTGGGGGTTGGCTCTGCTGAATCATTACAGCGCCGCCGCAATTTTTCCTCTTCTTCTCCTCACGCTCATCTCCGCGTCGCCGCGTCGCCGCGTCTTCTTTTCCCTCTCCATTTTTGCCGCCGTTAGCTCGCCTTTTCTTCTCGGTTACCTGTATCCTCCGCTTCGCGCGTCAGCCAATCCGCCGATCAACTTCGGCGACCCCTCGAACTGGAAAAGATTTCTCTGGATGCTGAAAGGGGGAAGTTACGTCGGTCAAAACTGGCTGGGGGGTCAATCCCCCCTGCTCGCGGTTCTGAGCGGCATCGGCTTCTGGCTCGATTGGTGGGGACGGCAATTTCTGGCCGAACCGTTGGCCTTCGGCTTGATTCGTGTTCGGAATTTGACCGAACCCTTGTATGCCTCCTATCTGATTTTCGGATTTGTGATTTCCGCGTATGCCTTGGCGGGATGTTGTCTGTTGAGCCAAAATCGTCCGGCATGGGGAATCGGCTTGATTGCCTCTTTGCTCATTACCGCGCTCTTCTCGATTCTTTACCCGATCCCCGACCGCGACGCTTATTTCCTTCCCGCCTTGCCCGCCGCGACGCTGGGATGGATCGAGTTGATTTTATTCCTTTCCAAGCAGAAGCAACCGAGCCGCGACCATAATGGAGCTTCCGACAACCAAGAAGTCGCAAGTTGGTCGCTTCCTTACGGTCGCGGCTCGGACGGATCTTTGCCACCGCAACCCCTCTCCCTTTCCAAGGGAGTGGGTAGGGTGAGGGTTCACTTCTTGCTTTATGCTCCGCTTGTTATCGGGTTGCTTCTTCTGGCCGAACATTATCCCCACGTCAATAAATCATGGGACGACGGACCGAAGCGCTGGGCCGATGCCGTCCTCAAGGCGTTGCCTCCCGATTCGTTGATTCTCACGCGACAGGGATCCGACGCGGAGATTTATGCCCTCTGGCATGAACAAATCGTGAACGGTCAACGCCCCGACGTCACGGTCTTCGGAACCGGATTTATTTTTTCCGGCTGGTATCGGAAATACTTCGATTATCCCGGTCGTCCGAAATTGCCGCTCTTCATTACGGACCGCCCGCCCGGGGATAAAGGTGTCTTCGACGTCGCTCTGATCGGCGGGGTGATTTTGCCCAACGCGGGCAATCACCGCGTTTTTTCGACCTACATGGACGAAACGCTCCGCAACGACCTCGCCCCCCGCCCCTTCGTCCGTCTCTTGCCCGATGCTTATTATTCCCAAACCGAATATCGCCTCAACCCTCCGGGGCCGGTGCTTTATGAACTTCATGCCGAACCTCGGCTTGATGAATTCGTGCGCAAAAAGTTCTTCGAGATTTTCGGTCAGCCACCGCCGTCGGAAAGCGGCGCCACCTCAAAATAATTCGCCGCAAAAAAACGCAAATTGAGAGAGGCTGGATATACGACTCTTGCGCTCCATGCGATCTTTTGCGGCTCGAATTTCCTCGGTCGGTTACCTATCATTTTCCCACGCAATAAAGATGCTTCTCTGTCCGAAAATAAATTTTGCCGTCCGAAACGGCGACCGAGGCGAGCGTGAATTCGTCCACCGTATTTCGGCTTCGAATTTTGAACTCGCGGCCGGTCGCAAGGACGACGGTTTCCCCGTCCTCGTTCGTCGCGTAAATTTTGCCGTCGGCCAGAACGGGAGAGGACGAAAAATTGCCGCCGATCCTTTCCTTCCAAATCACGTCGCCGGTTTTGGAATCGAAGCACGTCCCGACGCCGCCGTCGTTAATCATGTAAAGAAGTCCGTCCTGCGTCACGAGCGACGGAACATAAGGACCGCCGTTTTTCTTGCTCCAGAGGACGTTGCTCGCCGTCACGTCCCCTTCGCCGCCGAGTTTGACGGCGAGGATCGGTCCGCTACTCCAGCCGCCGTAGGTAAAAACCGTGTGATCGGCGACGATGGGGCTGGGAACGGGGACCTGCAGAATCCCGGCGGCCTTCCAAATCAGCGAGCCATCTTTCGGATTGAGCGACTCGACCCGCCCCGCCGTGTTGACGATCATCTGATCGCGCCCGTCGGCGTTGATGAAGAGAGGCGTGGAGTAGGAACGCCCTCCTTTGCCTCGATCCAACCGCCAGAGGTTTTTCCCGGTCTTCTTGTCCACGGCGAGAATGTAGGAGGCGCGGGTGTGATCGCAAAGCAGAATCAGGCTGTCGCCATAGAGCGCGGGGGAACTGCCGTGCCCCCAAATGATGACAAACGGCTCGTAATCCTTGGCGAGATCGCGCTCCCAAATCACCTTCCCGTCGAAATCGAAACAGGCAAGCTGACCCGTGCCGAACCACGAATAAACATGCTCGCCGTCCGTCACGCAACTGGGACTGGCGAGGTTGTGTTTGGATTGGGTCGGGATGAGTGATTCGGGTTTGATCTCATGTTCCCAAAGCTGTTTGCCGTCCTTGCGGTCAAAGCCCATTGTCCAGAGGTGGACGTTGAAATTGTCGGAGTTTTCGACGGGACCTTCGTTCAATCCTCCGGCTTGCGGTCCTTTGCCGACGGGACCTTTGCCGGTTTGGAGCGTGAGAAAAATCCGGTCCCCCCACAGGATCGGCGTGGAACTTCCCTTTCCCTTGAGCGGGGTTTTCCAAAGGATATTGTCGGTCGCGCTCCAAGCGACGGGGAGATTTTTTTCGCGCGAGATGCCATCCCCCGTAGGCCCGCGCCATTGGGGCCAGTTCTCGGCGGGGGCGACGGATGACCACCCAACCAGAATGGCGATGATAATTACCTTGAGACAAAGATTCATATTTATTCTCCTCTGTCTATCTAGCCACAGATACCGACGATTTCACAGCGAGAATTTGCCCGACCTTGCTTTCGATCAGGTGGCGCATCGAGGGCTTTGCAATCACCATGCCATCCCCTCGGAGAGCGATGATTCTTCCGCGCCATTTGCGTTCTTTCGCGGCTCACTTTTCCTTATTGTCGCTGAATCTCAATCGAAAACTCATAATCCGCCGCCTCTCCCGGATATGCTTCCTCGAGTTTCAATGTCCCTTTTTTCTTCCCCTTGAATTCCGCGTCGAGTCCTTGATCCAAGACGCGGCCAAAAAGCCAGCCGGAATGACGGCCCGTCCGGAAGAAGGCGAACGGTCCATGCGGGTGGAAAATCGTCGAGCCGATTTGGAATTGCTCGGCGGCAATCCAGTGGTCCGGTTCGTATCCGGCGAGCGTGTCCCCCGGAATGCGCATCGAACCGGAGGCGGTTTTAACCACGATCGGAGCCTTGGCTTCCTCGTCGCTCAATTTCCAAGTCCAGACGACGTGGGCGTCGTTCGGAAGTTGTCGGCGATCAATTTTGTGTCGAACAAAAATCGTTCCGTTCTCCAATCGCTCGGCGCCGTGCGACAACCACGCCTTCGATGACAGTTTGCTCGTCCAGATCGGCTCCCAAAAGAACAACTTCGCCAGATAAAGTCCGTTCGACTCCAGCGAACTTAGTTTTCCCGCCGGAGGCAATTCAATTGCCTGACCGCGCGGCCAATCCATTTTCGGCAAAGGCCAATGCTCGGTCAGTTCATATTGCTGGCAGTTGTGATCGAGGGTCTGTTTGCGCGTCAGCATGTCGGGCCACGGACCTCCCATGCCGAAGCTGTGTTCCCAATAGACGAGCAACGGCTCGATCTCCGCGGGATTGGGATGGGACAACGCCTTCAAGCGTTCCTCCTCGGCGCGAGCGCGCTCCATCGCCGTCGGAGTGCCTATCCGCACTCCTTCCCATTGCCCGCCGAATCCGCCGCGCCGAATCGGCAAATCTTTCCCATATTTTTCCTCGACGTGGCGAAAAAATTCGCGCGGCGAGGAGATCACGATTTTCGGTTGACCCACCGATTCGTTCCAAAGTTTCGCCGCCGATGGAAGCTGGCGCGACGGGACCGACCCCCAATTATCAAAGGCGTGAAGCGCAAGCACGGCGTCATAGGCATAATGACGCTCGCGGTAGCGTTTCATCATCGCGCCGATGCCGCGCTTCATCACGTCGAGGTCTTTCCTACCGCCGTATTCCTTGGGATCGAAAATTTTCGCCGCGCCCGGATCAATCCCGTATTTCATGTAGGCGTCGGTGTAGGCGTCTTCGGAAATCCATACAAGCACAGTGCTTCCGTTCGGCGACTCCCACCAAAACGGCGTGTTGCAAACCTCATGTGGAAGGGGCTTGGAAAGGGACTGATTGACGCCGAGGGCGAGATAGATCACGCCGTTCTCGACGAGGAATTTTGGGAGGTCAATCGGATGCCCCGGCACGTCATCAATTACGGCCCAATCCATCATGACGCCGTTCTGTTTTCCCCATTCGGTCGGAATGCGGAAAAGTTGATCCAGCGCCCACGCGCTCATGAGCGACGTGTGGGGGCAGACGTAGGACGCGCTCACGCCGAACCGCCCCTGATGAATCAAATCCAACAACGGCGCGTGATCCTTGTGCCGGATGAGCCATTGCTCCAATTGCCAGAACGTCTCGAAGTTCCATCTATAGTCGGGATTCTTGATCGCCTCCTCGATTGCGTTCTCACCAGACTTGCTCGCGCTTTCGGCCATGTCCTTCGGAGGCGCGTTGAAGCCGATGTCGGTGTGGCTCATCGGCACGACGTAGATGGTTTCAATATCGGCTCGCGACGAAGCCAACCCAAAGTTGAGCCACCAAGACGCCAGGACACCAAGTTTTACGAAGATGAGGAGTTTATTGTTCAATTCTTCTTTGTGCCTTAGTGTCTTGGTGATTGAGCAAAATAAATCCGCCGACTTAGCTCCCGATTTCGACGTTCAGGCGTTCCCACGTATCGGGATTTAGCCGCTTGATCCAAGCGTCGGCCCGCTCGGCGTGTCCCTTGAAAACCGGCGTGATCCAATAAATCCAATCGGGAAAAGCATACTTGGCGTCGGTTGCCGATGGCACCGGCGGCGAATCGGGATGGCTGTGATAGACACCCAAAAGAATCAATCCGTTCTTTTGAGCCACCGCCTCGGCGTGGAGATACGTGGCGCGATCAATCGAGTAATGGTGACGCGGATCCGAAAAATGGCGGTTCGCGGTCGGCAGAATCGCGGTCACATGCGCGAGATTTCCTTCCCATCGCCCCGCCAAAAAACCGCAGGCTTCCTTCGGATATTCCCGTATTGCCTGCGCCTCGATTTCGGTTTGGCTGGAAGCTGAAATCCTGACGAAAACGTCCATCGAGGTCGCATACGTTTCGACGACGTGGAACGGTTCCGCTTCCATATCTCGATTTTACAATTTCAAAGCGAGGCTCGGCGAGCAATTATTCAATGACGTTTTTCTCGACCGGCTCGACCGTCACGCCAAGACCTTCAAGCCAACTTCGCGCCGAGGTGATATGCTCTTCCGAGCCTTCCAATTCCAAAGCCACAAGCCCGATTTCATTGCTGACCGACGCGGTCCGGATGTTGGCGATCACGTCGAATTTTTTCATCAGCTCCCAAAGGATCGGGCGTTTGATGAGCTTTTGTGGAAACGTGAGGTAAAATTTCTCGCGCAAGTTGGCCGGATCGCCGATGCTCACCCCTCCGGCGATGGCGGGCACGATGGAAATTTTGTCCCCCTCCTTGATCGGCGTGTCGAGGTTTTTCAAGAACCGGATGTCCTCGTCATTGAGATAGATGTTCACGAAGCGGCGGAGTTTTCCTTCGCCGTCGAGCAATCGCTCGCCGATGCCCGCGTATTGCGCTTCGAGATTGGCGATCAATTCCCGCGCCGTGGTCCCGTTGACGGCGACCTCGGCCTTGCCTTGCGTCAATTTTTGAAGCGGTTGCGGAATGCGAATGGTGACCGGCATGATGGTTCAGTCCTTTCCTTTTTGGATCAATAACTCGACGACTTGCTCGTCCACGGGACGCTCGCCCAGAATGGCGTGCCCCTCGTCGCGCACCGAGCGCGTGACGTTGTTGTAAGATTCGCCGCGCCGGATTTTCAACCCCAACGTCTGTCCCGTTTCCATTTCCTCAAGTTGAAGTTTGGTCTTCACGAACGTCATCGGACAAACGTAGGCGGTGATGTCCAATCGGCAATTGGGCTGATCGAACGACGCGCGTCCATTGGGCGTGGTTGAAACATTCCCGCTCATGATCGTCCATCCTTGGATGGTCCAGTTTTGACCAACGCCTCGAATTCTTCAAGGCCCGCGCGGATGTGTTGCGGTTCGCCGACTTTCTCGGCGATGGCCTCCTGCGTTTTCAGTCCGTTGCCCGTGATCGCCAGAACGACCGATTCGTCGCGCGGGATTTTCCCCTGCGCGAGCAGTTTGCGCAGAACACCGAGCGTCACGCCGCCGGCGGTCTCGGTGAAAATCCCCTCGGTCCGCGCCAAAAGTTTCATCGAATCCACGATCTCGTCGTCACTCACGTCCTCGCCGCCGGAGCCCCCTTCCCTCATCAATTTGTAGGCGTAAAATCCGTCCGCGGGATTTCCAATGGCGAGACTCTTGGCGATAGTGTTCGGTTTCTTGATCGGCGGGATCAAGTCGTTGCCCTCCTTCACCGCGCGCGTGATCGGATTGCATCCGGTCGCCTGCGCGCCCCAGCAGAGCGACGGCGTGTCCTTGACGAAACCCAAATGTTTCAACTCGTGATACGCCTTGGCGATCTTGGTGATGAGCGATCCGCCCGCCATCGGGACAATCGTGTGGCGCGGCAGTCGCCAACCGAGTTGCTCCGCGATTTCGAACGCCATCGCCTTGGACCCTTCGGCGTAGAAGGGACGGATGTTGATGTTGACGAACGCCCACGGATATTTGTTGGCGATTTCGGAGCAGAGCCGGTTCACCTCATCGTAGGTTCCGTGAATCGCGACGATCTTCGCTCCGTAAATCAACGAGCCGAGAATTTTTCCGCGCTCCAGATCGGCAGGGATGAAAACATACGCCGGCATTCCGGCCGACGCGGCGTTGGCCGCGACCGAATTGGCCAAGTTGCCCGTCGAGGCGCACGCCGCGACCTCAAATCCAAATTCCTTCGCCTTGGAAAGCGCGACCGAAACGACACGGTCTTTGAAGGAAAGCGTCGGATAATTCACCGCGTCGTTTTTGATGTAAAGTTCCTTGAGTCCGAGTTCCTTCGCCAGATTCCGCGAACGGATCAGCGGAGTAAACCCCACCTGAACCCCGACCGTGGGGTTTTCCTTCAGGGGCAACAACTCCTGATACCGCCACATGGTGGTCGGACGCGAGGCGACGACCTCCTTGGTCAGACGCCGCGCGATGGCGTCGTAATCGTATTCGATCTCCAGCGGACCGAAGCAAAAACTGCAAACGTGCTGGGGCGCGACATCATAGCGTTCGCCGCATTCTCTGCATTTCAAGGCCTTGACGGTGGTGATTGAGGCGGCCGTTCGCGCCTCCGCGGTGGTGATGGACATCCCTTGCATCCCTTCTTTTCCGGTCATAAACGGGGTTCACTATAATGAACACTCAAATTGAAATCAAGCCCAAAAATGAATGTTTTTCAGGAAAGAATTCGGCGCGGGGGCGTAATTCCCAAGCGAATGAAGCTATAAGTTGCGCGATACGTCAAATAGATACGAGTTTAAGATATTGAAGACAGGAAATCGAAAGTTGACGAGAACCGATCTCATTAATATACCGCAAGGGATATTCGGGGACCGGCTCGCGGGGATTTATGCGGCACAGCCGCCGTCGGCTGTGAACCCGCAACTTGTCCCATCAATTTACGCACTTTGCGCCTTCTGCGCTCATTTGCGGCCAGTCCTTCTCCTCAATCATCAATCCACAATGCTAACCGGCGCCACGTGCGTCCGCGGAGATGGACGCGGGGTCCGTCTCGGCATCGAGGAGCCACATGCGCCGTGGGGAAACTTGCTTCACGAGACGCAAAACATGGGCACTTTCGTGGATTTTCCGTGGTTCTTGATCCCCGGCTTGTTCATCTTCCTCATCGTCTTCGCCTTCAACTTCTTCGGCGACGGCGTCCGCGACGCGCTGGATCCCAAATGCTTGATTTGGGCGATCCCGGAATTCGAGCAATTTTAGCTTGTTTTTGCTCGCCCAAACCCGTTTAATAAGCGGGATTCGGTGCAATCGAGAGACGAGGGAGCGGCGGATACGATGGCCAAAAAAATTCTGATCGCCGACGACGAAGAAGACGTCAAAATCATCATCCAGCTTTTTCTCGAATCCAAGGGTTTCGAGATCATCACCGCCTTTGACGGTCTGGACGCGATTGACAAGGCGCGGTCCGAATCCCCCGATCTCATCCTTCTGGACGTGATGATGCCGATCATTGACGGTTTCGAGGTTTGCCGTCGGCTCAAGGCCGACCCGAAGACCGCGCCGATTCCGATCGTCATGCTCTCGGCGGCTTCGCAGACGGAAAGCAAGAAGCGGGGTTTCGACGCCGGCGCGACCGATTACATCGTCAAACCGTTTGAACCCGATCACCTGCACCATGTCCTTGAGGGATTGTTGCATTAACAGACGAATGAAAATCCGGTGAGGCACGGACAGAATGCCCGTGCCACGCCGAATCATCGAAAGGAACAGACAAACGAAATGACCGAAAAAACGCAGGAAAAAAACGCCCCGGCGACCGACGGCGCCGTCGCGACGGAAACGCCGACCCCCGAAAAATTGCTGACCGAAACGCTGGTAGAATCTTATGAGCAGTCGTTGGACGCGGACGCCAAAAAGACGTTCGAGAAGCTCGGCTACGCGCTGTTTCATTCGGTGAGCGACGAGAAGGCGCAGGAACTCCTGCACAAGTTCGGCTTCAAGCCGCGCGACGTTTTGGATCATTACAACGCCGGATGCGCGCTGGCGGCGAAGGAAAAATTCTCCGACGCGGCCAAGGCGTTCGCCGCGGCGTTGGATTTGGACTCGAATTTCGAACCGGCTCGGTTCAATCACGCCCTCGCCAAGGAAATGGCGGGGGACGCGGCGGGAGCGAAAAAAAGTTGGAAGGAATTGCTCGACCTCTGCCAAGATGAGGAAGAGTCGGCGCGGATCAAACAGCACCTGAAGGAATTGGCCGACTCCTGAGCGACGCCTTGGCGTCGCCTGTCTTCCCCGACGTTGCCCTTTCGCGCCCCATGCCGTCGAACACGCCATCCGACCCTTTGCCCCGAATCGCATTTTTGCCCGGGATCGCGATTGTTATTCTTCTCATGGGCGCGGGAGCCGCGCCCCGGACTTCGGACGCCGACTTGACGAAATTCGATTGGAGCGCCGAGGGAAACCAGCTCACGTTTCACGCGGAGTTTAGCCGTCCGGTCATTCCTCAAATCTTCGATAAGCTTTTGGAGAAAAAATACTTCTACGTGGATTTTTACGGCGTCGCGGGTCCCGCCGACGCCGCCGACTGGGATTTGCCGCAAAGCGGATTGAAGCGGGTCAAGCGTCTCTATTATCCCCAATACCGCGTCCTGCGTTTCGTCTTCTACGCCGTGGATGGCGAAGCCCTGACGATGAGCATGGAGGGGCTGAATCGAAGCTACTTCGTCCGTGTGGTTCCCCTCGATCTCAAGCCGCTCGATCGGACGAGACGGGAGGACGCCAAGGGGACGCGCAAGATCGTCATCCTCGATCCGGGCCACGGCGGAACCGACAACGGCGCGCAAACTTCCAAGCCGGTCAACGGCAAAACCTACTATGAGAAAGACATCGTTCTGCAGATTGTCCGGCGGATCGTCGCGCTGGCCGAGCGCTCGCCGAATCTGGAAATTCATCTGACCCGCGCAGGAGACCAACATGTCTCGCTGGAAGATCGCATCGCTTATGCCGACCGGCAGAAGGGGGACCTCTTCGTCAGCATTCATTTGAACGCTTCGGATGAGCGCGGAACCAAAACGGCGCGCGGGTTCGAGGTTTATTACCTCAGCGACGGAAGCAAGGAAACCAACCGCCAGTTGGAGCATTTGGAAAATCGTCAGGGGGTCAATCTGAACCGTACCGTGTCGGGAGATGAAAACTTGGGATCGGTTCTGCGTAATCTGGCCGACGACAAACTCCGGGAGCGGAGGAAGGAAAGCCTGATGGCGGGATTGGTTTTCGAGCAGGTTTTGAATCACGAAGGTCCGTTCAAAGCCCGCGACCGGGGAGTCAAGACCGCCGCGTTTCGGGTGCTGATGAATTTCAACATGCCTTCGATCCTCGTCGAGTGCGGGTTCATTGACAACGCGGAGGACGCGAAACTTCTCGCGCAGTCCGCCGTTCAGGATCAAATCGCGGCCTTGCTTTTCAACGGCATTAACCTGTATTTTGCGAGGATGGACCCGCAGTTCGAAGCGCGCTTGGCTCCGACCGGCTGAAAGTCCGAAAAAACGTCATTCACGATCTTTGGCATGAGCTTGAAATTCGGCTCGAACGACCATGGGCATCCGACGATTGGCGCGGCAACGCGCCCTCCAACTTCTTTACTCCCTCGAATACGGCGATCAACCGTTCGAGGCCGCCGAAGGGGAATTTCTGAGTGTGAACGCGCGGGAGCGCCGCAAGGGTTGGGGGCCTTTTCCCCAGCAACTCGCCCGGATCACCTTTGAGCATCGCCAAGAATTGGACCCCGAAATCGCGGGAGCCTTGCAAAACTGGACGATTGATCGTCTGCCCCGATTGGATCATCTTTGCATGAGGATGGCGTTGTGCGAATTTCGATTTTTTCCGGAAATTCCGCTCAAGACGACCATCAATGAATACGTGGAGTTGGCCAAGCTTTTCGGAACGGAGGACTCGCCTCCCTACGTCAACGCCGTGCTGGATCGGCTGGCGCAAAACTACAAGCACAAGGATTTTGAATTGAAGGAGAGTAACGGAGCGGCCAAGAAAGAGGTCAAGCCGGCCGCGGAAAAACAACCATGAGCGTGAAGGAAAAAGAGCCGGTTAAAGAACAACCGAAGGAGCACGTCAAGGAGCACTCCCAGCACAATCCGCTGGACAAGTTCATCCGCAAGGCGCGCGTGCTCACCGAGGCGATGCCCTACTTTCAGAAGTTCAGGGATTCGACCGTCGTCATCAAATACGGCGGCCACGCGATGATTGACGCCAAACTCAAGCATCAGGTCGCGCAGGATATCGTGATGATGGAAAGCGTCGGGATCAATCCGGTCATCGTTCACGGCGGCGGACCGGAGATCACGGCGGTCATGGACCGCGTCGGCCTTCAGGCGGAGTTCGTCCACGGCCAGCGGGTCACCGACGCCGCGACGCTGGAGATCACCGAGATGGTTCTGGCGGGCAAACTCAACGGCGAGATCGTCGCGCGGATTCAGCAGGCCGGAGGGCGCGCGGTCGGGCTTTCGGGCAAGGACGCGGGGTTGATCCTTGCCAAAAAACATCAGGACGAAAGCGGGCGCGACATCGGTTTCGTCGGCGACGTCGAGGCGGTCAACGTCGAGATCGTCAATCTCCTTAACACCAATCAGTTCATCCCCGTCATTTCCCCCATCGGGGCTGACGCCTCGGGGCAAACCTACAACATCAACGCCGACACGGTGGCCGCCGAAGTCGCGTCAGCGCTCAAGGCGCGCAAGTTGGTTCTCCTGACCGACGTGCGCGGCATCCTGCGCGATCCCAAGGATGACGAGACGGTCATTCCGAGCGTGCAGGTCGGCGAGGTCGAGGGATTGATCGCCGACGGGGTCATCACGAGCGGCATGATCCCCAAGGTCCGCGCCTGCATGACGGCCCTGAGCGGGGGCGTGCGCAAAACGCACATTCTCGACGGTCGGCTTCCCCACGCGCTTCTCTTGGAACTCTTCACCGATGAAGGCATCGGCACGATGATCCAATGAGCGAGCCGACCGATCCCGTCCGGCGTCCTCCGCGCCTGCTCCATTATTTGCTTTTGAACTTGGGCGTTTGGATTTTTCTCGCCGCGCAGACGTGGTTGCTTTCGCGCATGCTCGGCTCCGCGCGCGGATTGATTCTGTTCGCGTTGTTGCTCGCCATTGGATTTTTGGTCGTTTCCATCTTCGATTACGTTTGGCTGAACCTGCAACGGCGGGAATAAGGAGATTCGGGGACCGGCTCGCGGAATTTATGTGGCACAGCCGTCCTCGGCTGTGGAACCTTGAATCGGTTCCTCACCGGCGACGGGGTTGACGTTGCTTTTTCCGAAAGGCGGTCAAGTGGTCCTTACCTTTTCAACTTCTCCGCGATCTCCCCGGCTCCACGGGAGAAAGTCCGCGCGCGGTCGGTGATCGTCATGGATTTGTCGCAGTTGAACATGCTCGTTCGGTTCGCTTGGGGAATTTACCCGACGAGCAAGAAGCGCGTCAGCTTAGCGTTCCGGAAGTTGCTCGCTTGGCCTCTCGGTTACTCCTTCACTTCCGGGGTCTTCACGATCGTCTTATTGGGCCATTATTTACATTCGCTTGTCTGGAAACACATAGTTGAGGAAGCAACATCGAGAGGATTCGGTACCGTAGCCTACCAGCGCTTCTATTCCAATTATGGAGTCCTATACAAGAAATCGTATTCGGCGATATTGGGAACTCTCGGCATCCGTGCGCCATTTGTTATCATTTTGACGTTGGCCGCCTGGTGGCTGGTTGTCCGCCTGATCCTCCGGTATTACAAAGTCCCATCGCATATGCCAAGACGGCTGGTTGATATCGAGACATTTGGAATTCATTCGCTATCCCTGTTTGTGGCCACCGGCATCGTCGCTCTGCTGATCGGTGTTCAGCTGGAAGTGGCTCTATGTTTGAGGTTGACCCCTCCCGAGTTCGTCCCGCAAGTTTCTCGCGCGGTTTTATATGGGATTCAGGGTATGGGCGGCGAATTCGTGCTGGCGCTCATCATCGCCGAACGGGGGCTTCGTCGTTATCGCCGTGAGTTTCTTGATCTCTGGCCGGAATTCCGCCAGTGCGGCGTTTCAGGATCGCTTTGGCTTGTCGGCTTGGGATCGCCTCCTCTCGTCCGAGGATTGGCCTTTTGCATCTTCCAAGTCATTGTAATTCCCTATTTGCTCATCGTTAATCAACCGTATCTAGGAAATTTCGCGCTCGAAGGTGAAGTCATTGCGCACCTTTTCGTCTCGATCTCGATCGCCATTGCTTGCGCCTTCGGTGTGGTTTCAGCGGTTGCCTTGACTCCTTTTTCCCCTGTTCCATCACGCACTTTTCTCCCCATCATTTTGGCCTTCTTGGCGCCCGGATGGCTTGTTCTCGTGGGAGAAGAAAGTCGGTGGTATGCTGTGATCGCCGAAATCGCAAGCTGGCCGCTACGAGGTTATCTCGTCCTCAGAATCTGGCGGCGAGCCGCGAAGGAATTTGAAGAGGGAGACGTGCGCTGAGGATCGGGAGCGGACAAGGATTTCGAAATTCGCGGGACGGGCAAGCGGACAATTCCCCGCGAGCCAGTCCCCGAATTTCCTTCGAATGATATTTATGGGGCCGGTTCTAATCCGAGCCGCGACCGTCAGGGAGCGACCAGCGCGCGTCCTCTTTGTCCTTGGATACTCGCTCAAGCACGCGGCTCGGTTGCGTCGTATGCGACGGTCTCCCAAATTATAAAGCACGCTTGATTCAAACTTTACAACCCCTCTTCAATCGGGCTACTCTGAATTTATGCGACACGTTGCAATCTTGATTTGGGCCGGTTTGATTCTTGTCCCAGCGCAAAATGGCGCGCGGGCCGGGAATCAAACCTCATCCGCGTCAAAATCGTCGTTGAGCGACGACGAACTGGGCCATCTTGTCAACATCGTCCGTCTCGCCGATCAAGACCTCGACGATTGGTCCGGTTGGGAGGCGCGGGATCAGGAGGGGATGGAGGCGTATCGCTATCAGATCGCGTTCTCGGCTTACGCCCTCGCGCTTCAACAATACAATTGCGTCCCGGCGTGGCGCGAGGTTCACAAGGCCGCGCTGGATCGTCTGCTGACGCGCATGATTCAAAAACCGGTCTGGGAATTTTGGGCCGAGGTCAGCAAGACGCGCAAAGACTACGATCCCGATTGGGAAGGCCCGAAACCGAGCAAGCATGATCCCGTCGGCGAGAAGAACATCATGTATAGCGGTCACATCGTCCACATGGCCGCGCTTTACGAAATGTTTTACCGCGACGACAAGTGGTCGCGTCCGGGGGCGATGACGTTCCGCTGGAGCGCGGAGGAAAGTTATCCCTACGACCTGCAAAAACTTCTCGGCGTCATTCACGTCGAGATGCTCTCGCCGCGCGCCAAAGGGGGCGCGTGCATCGCCGGAGTCGAGTGCGAACCCAACCTGATTTTTCCCGAATGTAATCAGCATCCGCTCCTCGCGTTTCAACTGAACGACCACAACCACGGGACGCATCTTTACGCCGACGCCAAGCGGCATTTGGGAGATTTCTTCGATTGCACGGTGATGTTCGATCCCGAAACCAAAAACGTCGCCAATTGCTGGCGCGTGAAGCAGGCCAAGATGGTCCGGCTGACCGGGATGCCGAGCGCCTCGGCGGACGGATGGACCGGAGCGTTCATGCACTCGTGGCAACCGGAGACGATTCAAACCGCCTACGAAAAACAACGCGACCGCGACATTCGGCGCGATCCTGCGGGCGAACTCCGCATCTCCTTCGATCCGGCGTTCGAGTTGGGGTTGGGGTTTTTCGCGCTTCTCGCCACGGAACTCGGCGACGTGAAAACCGCGCGGGAACTTTACGACTACGCGGAACGGCATTACAAACCGATCCGCGACAAGGGAACATTGCATTACACCCCCAATCCCAAAGCGGCCAAGGATAAGGTCAGCAACACGAGCGACAAAGTGATCGCGATGGCGCGGTCCAATCGCCCGAATGGAATTTTGAATTTGCACGAGCGCCCTTGGTCCGACGCGGAATTCGCTTACCCGTTGGTGGAAGGGATTGATTTTCCCCGTGTGCTGGTCCGCGAGGCGCGGTGGGACGCCGACCGCCGGACGCTCGTCGTCGAACTCGCTCCCGGCTATAACGTCCCCGATCAAACTTCCTTCCGCATTCAGGGAATCAAGTCGGGCGAGCGATGGACCCTCTCGCGCGACGGAAAACCGGTCGGCGCGCTCGGTCCCGACAATACCGCCAGCGGCGCGATCGGCAAAAGCTCCGACACGGACGCAATTCAAATTTCGCTTCCCCTGTCTTCACGTTGCCGGCTCGAACTTCAGCGGTTGGAATAAAGATAGTTCAAGGACACGGACGCACAAGGACCTGCACGGAACATAAAAATCCGTGCCAGTCCACGTTGTTCCGTGCCCCATTCAATCGTCGTGGTCGCCGATGGGACGGCCGACTATAATGTCGCCATGACCGGCGAACTTAACGATCCTCATTCCCGCCTCCGATGCGGACTTAAATTTTTGATTTGGGCGATTGTGATCTTGTTTGTTTTGAGAGATCTCGGCGCCGGACTGACGAATCAACCCACCGAACGATTTCATGCGAATTTTTCCAGCATTGCGAAAACTGCGGCAAATATCTTTCAGGTCGTAGCCATCGGCGCGTCCGATTTCGGAATCGCGCTTGCGTTCCTATTTCTTCTATTCCCTATCCGTGGGACTGGAATTCTTGTTATCGGCTTTGCGACCTTCGAATTTTTGTGGGGCAGGTTCATTGGTCCGATAAGGGGGGCGGGAATCGAACGCTGGCCATGGATGACGTTCTTCATTGCCTTTCGCGTCTTGTTAATCCCATTGCTCTCTCGAGGGGGAAGACTGATACGAGAAGCCGCGCTGGATGATCTGAATAGGGTCAGGAGCCGCGTTGCGCTCTACTTGAAATTCCTGATCGTCGTCCTTGTTTGCATGGATTTGAATCATCTGGAGACATACACCAACGCTTTCACTTCGCTCGACAATGGCTCCCACCACCACGACTTGGCATATTGCGTCAGATGCTTGGATCGCCCCCTTTTAATCGGTCTGCTGACCACCTGTCTAGGGCTGGCGGTTCGGCTTCGCTACTTTGAGATTGCGGGATTGGGACATGCCTTGGTCGGCGCGGGGCTGTTCCTCAAAAACCTCGTTCCCCCGACTTCTGATTATTGGTTCCGTTCCGTTTTCTTTCTCCTCATTTTCATGGCTACGATCAGCTTCTCGGTCATCGGCTGGCTACGACTCGCCAACACTATGGAGGAAAAATCCGAAGACCTTCTTACTCCCGCCGACAAGCTACGCCGAGCCATTTCTCTCCAACGACCCAAGCCAGTGATGATTTGGCTATTTCTGACGATTAACGCCGTTGTGTTCGCGCTTATGGCGCTATCAAGTCCAAATCCAAGCAACTTCGGTCACGAACTGTTGAGGAGTTGGGGGGCCGCGGACTTTGCATTGATTTTTCATGGTCAAGTCTGGCGGATGCTCACGGCAAACTTCATTCATCATTTTCCCGCCCATCTAGCGAATAATGTAGCGGGCTTGATATTAGCCGGTGTTATGGCCGAGATTTTCTTCGGCAGGTTCGGCTTTGCCTTTTTTTATCTCATGAGCGGGATTTTGGGACAGATTGAAGGATCTGACTGGCTATATGACCGAATAGGATGCGGGGCTTCGCTTTCGCTGGTCGGTTTGAGCGGGGCTTGTTTGTCATTATTCATCCGTAATGCGCGCCGATTAAGGTTGACGGAATTTGCGTGCGCTTATCCGCTTTCGCTTGTCGCCTCTTGGTATATCCTGACACACCCGATTTGGATTATCTCTCAACACTACGCAGAGCATAATTCTCATCTGATGGGGTGGCTGGTGGGTTTGATCTTCGGGTTATTTCTGTGTCCCCTGTATCGTTCCGGGAAATTCGTTGTCCGAAGGAGGCGTTGGCCAATTGCGTTTTTTGCGTCCATTTCCTATTTCTTTGTCGCGTTCACAACCGGAATTGCCAACAACGCCGATTTTGCCATGAATATGCGCCACTACGCGAAGGCTCGAGACTTATTCTCCATACGAATTCTGCGCAATGACAAATGGGCGCCCAATTTCGACAAGCGTGCTTGGTGCGAGTTGGAATTGAAAGAGTATAACGCCGCCCGTCTGGACATAGAGGAGGCTTTGAGACTTAATCCGGACAATCCGAGCGCACTCACAACTCGCGCATCCATCCGTTACAAGCTGAAGAATTACTCGGGCGTCATTAGTGACTGCGAATCTGTTTCGAGCCACGACCCGAAATACTCTTACGCTTACTTGCTCCGAGGTTTGGCGGTGGCTAAGACGAACGATTACGAGTCGGCCATTAAGGATTTTGATCATGCGGCCGCTTTGAATTTGAGGGATTTCCACAATTCCTTCCTATGTCTTGAATCTCGCGGCGATTGCCATTGGTTTCTCGGCAACCATTGGAAGGGTCTCTCCGATTACCTTCAAGCCCTTCAAATGTGTAGGGAGAAGGAAAAGAAGGAACTTCAATCCCGGAAAACTGCGAGAGTCTCCCATGGGACGAAGCGAAAGCAGACGGCGACCACAAATCCTTCGGGGATTGGGGAGTCAGACCAAAAGAAATTGCTCGGCAAGGTGTGCGCGAAAATTTCAGAGATGGCTTGGCGCGCGAGCATGGGAAACGCGGATTAAAGGGAGCGAAGATTTTGGAGTAGCGAGAAAGACCGAGATGAGGACGCGGATTGCACGGAAAAAGACGGATTAGAAAACATCCATGATTGTCCGTGTCCGTCCGTGTTCATCCTTGTCCGACTTCCATCCGATTTCAAATTGACATCACTCCCGTCGTGGGCAAAAATTTTGGCGTCGTCCGGATGAATTGAATCCGCGGCCTATGCGGAGGCTCAAGCCGCCTCCCCATGCCCCGCTCGGCGGGGTGTTTCGGTTCCCGAATTTCGCAAGCCTTCATGCCCCCGATCCCTTTGGCTCCCCACTCCACGGAGACGGCGCTTTTCCATTGGCCGGGCGTCATCGAGCATTACCGCAAATGGCTTCCGGTCACGGGGCGGACGCCCGTCATCACGCTCAACGAGGGAAACACGCCGCTGATCGCCGCGCCGCGTCTGGCGGAACGGCTCGGCGTCAAGAATGCGAAAGTCTGGCTGAAGTTCGAGGGAGCCAACCCGACCGGCTCCTTCAAGGATCGCGGCATGACGATGGCGATCAGCAAGGCGGTCGAGCGCGGAAGCCGCGCGGTGATCTGCGCCTCGACGGGCAACACGTCGGCCTCGGCGGCGGCGTATTCGCGCCGGGCCGGGCTTCAATGCGTCGTGCTCATTCCAGAAGGGAACATTGCGCTCGGCAAACTCTCGCAGGCGCTCATGCATCAGGCGACGGTGCTGGCGGTGCAGGGGAATTTCGACGACGCGCTCAAGCTCGTTCTCAAAATCGGCGAGGAGCATCCCATTGAGATCGTCAATTCGCTCAATCCCTATCGCATCGAAGGTCAAAAGAGCGGCGCGTTTGAAATTTGCGATCAGCTCGGCCACGCGCCGACGCATCATTGCATTCCCGTCGGCAACGCGGGGAACATCACCGCTTATTGGAAAGGCTACAAGGAGTATTGCGAGGCGGGGATGATCGAGGGCAAACCGAAGATGATCGGCTTTCAGGCCGCCGGAGCCGCGCCGATTGTCTTGGGGCATCCGGTCGAGCATCCCGAGACGTTCGCCACGGCGATTCGGATCGGCAATCCGGTTTCATGGAAGCAGGCCGAAGCGGCGCGCGACGAATCGGGCGGGACGATTGAGGCGGTCACCGACGAGGAAATCGCCGACGCTTATCGGATGATCGCGGGAGAGGAAGGGGTGCTTTGCGAACCGGCGTCGGCGGCGTCGGTCGCGGGAATGTTGAAAAAGGCCAAGGCGGGATACTTCAAAAGGGAAGCAAAGAAAATCGGGCGGATCGAGATCGTTTGCATTTTGACGGGGCATGGACTCAAGGACCCCAACAATGCAATCAAACATTCGCCGCCTCCCATCGTCGTTCCGGCGGAGATGGGCGCGCTAATGGAGCACATTCATCTCTGAGTCAAAAAATGTGGGAGCGGAGAAAACGTTGGGTTGCATGGACCTTCGGAAGAAAATAGAATGATTTATTGCCTGTTCGGCTTGAATTGACACGGAAAGAAGATTCGTGAGCACCAACCTCATCGGAAAACGGATTGACGGCTACGAGATTATTCGCATCCTCGGACGCGGCGGGATGGGAGTCGTTTACAAGGCGCACGAAATGACCCTGCAACGGGTCGTCGCCTTGAAAGTCCTTCCGACCCATCTGGCGGAAAACAAGGAATTCATCACGCGGTTCTACCGCGAGGCGCGCGCCGCCGCCCAGCTGAATCATCCCAACGTCGTCACGATCCATCGCGTCGGAAGCGACGACGGCTATCATTACATCGCGATGGAGTATCTCAAGGGGCGCGAGTTGACCGAGGTCATCAAGGAGAAAAAATTCCTCGACGTTCCGACGGCCTTGGAAATCACGCGCCAAGTGGCCGGCGCGCTGGCCGCCGCCCACGAATTGAAAATTCTTCACCGCGACATCAAGCCGCAGAACATCATGCTGGACGACACGGGGCGCGTCAAAGTCATGGATTTCGGCATCGCGAAGATCGCCAATCCGGAGGGGGACACGCATGCTCTCACCATGACGGGGCAATTGATCGGCACCCCCGCTTATATGTCCCCCGAACAATGCAAGGGGGCGCCGTCGGATCATCGCTCCGACATTTATTCTCTCGGCGTCGTGCTCTATCAAATGCTCACCGGGCGCGTTCCTTACACCGGCGAGACGCCGCTTGCGGTCATCCGCAAGATTGTCGAAGACCCCGTTCCCGCCGTCTATGGGTTCAATCAGGAAGTTCCCGACGCCGCCGTAAAAATTCTCCACAAGGCGCTGGCAAAAGACCCCGAACAACGCTACGCCTCGGCTTCGGATTTGGAGAGCGACATTCGGAAGTTTCTCGCCGCGCAGGGAGTGAAGGCCGACGTTTCCACCGAAATGCCGACAATCATCAAAATGACGGCCCCCTCGGCGACAACCGAGGCGGTTGCCACGCGGGCGATGCAAGTGCCCGAGTTGAAGAGGAAATCCAAAATACCCGTGATTTTTCTCGCGGGGTCGGTTGTCCTTGCGCTTGCGGTCGTCGGAGGGGTCACGTTCCTCAAAAAGAAGAATCAAGCGGGAACGGAAGAGAAGGGAACGAAAGAAAATGGTCCCGCGGCGGTCGCCATGCAAACACCCGCGGAGAAACAGATCGCGCAACTTGCGCCCGGCGCCGCGGCGGTTCCGGCTATTCAAACTCCGGCGACCTCCACCTTGCCCGCGCCGACGCCGGCTCCCCCCGAGGCGACACCCGTTCCGCCGACTCCCGTGCCGCCGACTCCCACTCCTCGCCCGAATCAAAAGCCTGTTCCTGATCTTGCCCTTTCTTCAGCCAAAATTTATTCTGACGAGACGATCACCTTTTCTTTTTCGGCGACCGATCCCGACGAGGACGCGCTGGAGCTTGCCTACCGGATTGACGGCAAAAATTGGTTCAACGTCGCGCAGAACAATTTGACCCAATCGGGCTTCGCCGCCGGCGAGCATCAAATCGAACTTCGCGCCCGCGACACGCACAACGATGAAGCCATCGTTAAAAAGACGTTTTTTGTGAATCCGCGTCCGACCGCGACCAAGGCTCCCATGATCCCGACGTTGCCTCCCGCTCCGGCTCCCGCCCCCAAAACCAAGCCGGTTATCGCGGCCAATCCGGAACTCAAAAGCCTGAAGGGCCACGGCAACAACGTCATGTGCGTCGCATTTTCGCCCGATGGAGGCAAAGTGATTTCCGGCGGGATGGATAAATCGGCCATTGTTTGGGACGTGACGGGGGGCAAGCAACTTTTCGCCATCAGCGGCCACACCGACTACATTTTGAGCGCGGCGTTCTCGCCCGATGGCAAATTCATTCTCACCGGAAGCCAAGATCACACGGCGCGATTGTGGGACGCGGCGACCGGCGCGGAGGTCCACCGCTTCGAGCGGCATCCCGAAGCGGTGATCAGCGTCGCGTTCACGCCGGACGGGAAATACGCCCTTACGGCAAGCAACGACGGCGCGGTTTCGATGTGGGAGACGGCCACGACGAGCGAGATCAAGCAGTTTCAGATGGGGAAGGTCAATTGCGTCGCCTTCAGCGCCGATGGGCGACAGGCGCTTTCCGGGAGCGCCGACCGCGACGTCAAACTTTGGGACGTTCCCAACGGCACGCAGACTTCCGTGCTCAAGGGACACACCCGCGCCGTGTTGGCGGTGGCGTTTTCGCATGACGCCAAACTCGCCGCGTCGGGCGGTCAGGACAAACGCATCATTCTTTGGGACGTGGCGGGCGCGCGTGAAATTCGGCGGATGGAAAAAGAGGGGGACATGGAAGTCGTTCACGCCGTCGCGTTTTCGCCGGACGGGCGGACGCTCATTTCAGGGGGCAAGGATCAATTGGTTCGCGTTTGGGACGCCGAAACCGGCTCGCAGATTGACGCCTTCCGCAACCACACCGGCTCAGTCCTGACCGTGGCTTTCTCTCCGGATTCCCACAAGGCGGTCTCCGGAAGCTCGGATCAACTGGTCCGCGTCTGGGGCCTCGGCGAATAAATTCCTTATTTCTTGCTCTTACTCGATTCGATTCGCGTCCTTTGTGTTTTCGCGGGCCGAAATTCTACATCTCCAAGAGTGTCTTGGTCACTTCATTCGCCAATCGCGTTTGCGCCTGACGCAACGCCTGAAGTCCGGCGGCGCTTGCGTCGGATTGGCTCTCCTCGATCGTGACCTCAATTGTGTTGTGCTTCAATTCCTGATTCGTTTCCGCGTCCACGAGCGTGTAGTTCAGCTTGCACTTCCCCTTCGGCGTTCCCGGCTTCTTCGTGTAATCCACCGCGAAGAGGAATTCATATTCCGTGATGTCCTCCGAGGCGGAAAAGGCTTCGATTTCCCCCTTGAGAATGACCCCTTTGCCTCCGGTCGGGGCGGTGTTGTCCTCGGTCGTCGCGGCCTCGAAGAAATTGCTGGCCTTGAGGCAATCCTTAATTCCTCCCGAAATTGCCGTTGCGACGGAATCGCTTCCCTTCCCTTCGCTCCACGTTGAGTCGCCGGAAACGGCCGTTCCGATCTGCCAGTTATAGACGATGAGCAACCATTTGGAGGGTTTGAATCCCTTTCGCTCCTCGACGGGACGCTTATCCGTGAATTTCGCGACGCGAATCAACTTCGCTTTGGGTTTCTCGAATTGAACCAAATTCTCCTGCGCGGCATAGGAAATCGCCCTCGGTTGCATCTTGATGGAACCGGACGTAATCATGTCGCATCCGGCCATGGCCAGACAAACTAGGCTCAACGTCGTTGCCGTCATCAATCCCGATTTCATGGTTGGTTTCCTCCCGTGTTTTGCGTCCCGAATTTGGCGCTCCGCGCTCCCTTGTCGGACGGGGTTAGCCTGCCTTAATCGCTTGCCGCCTGTCAATCGCTACGGAGGGATCATCTTGCCTGACTCACAGTCTTCGGTATTGGAAAAGATGGCGAAGAAAACTCTCATTAACCCCGCGATTGATCGCGGGGAGCCGAGAAACCCCTCGTACGGATTCCAACCGTTTCAACGGTTATGGATGGATGGAAACCGTTAAAACGGTTCGGATAATCGCGCCCTTGGCCTGTCCCCCGCGATGAATCGCGGGGTTAATGAAAGCCAAGATATCGGTCACGGAATCAAAATGCGCTCATCTTCGGGGTTGCGCAAACCGGCGCGAGTCCGCAAAATGGCGTCGCTCGGCAATCCCCGATTGCCCCCGACAACCCAATGACCAAGAACTCCATCATCGCCCTTTACCCCGGAACCTTCGACGCGCTGACGTTCGGCCATTTGGACATCATCAAGCGCGGCGCGAAAATTTTCGACCGCCTGATCGTCGCCGTCGCGTGCAATGAAGGGAAGCAACCGATTTTCACGGCGGAGGAGCGTTTGGAGGCGCTCCGCGCCGAAACGCGAGGCATGGAGAACGTGGAGATCGCGCAGTTCTCAGGCTTGACCGTCGAATACGCCCGAAAGATCGGCGCGCGGGTGATTATTCGCGGTCTGCGCGTCGCTTCGGATTTTGAATATGAACTCCAGATGGCTTTGATGAACCGCGACATGGATTCGCGGGTCGAGACCCTTTTTCTCGCGCCTTCGGCGCAAACCCTGTTCGTCAGTTCGTCGCTGGTGAAGGAAATCCTTCTTCAGGGAGGAGACATCGGGAAATTCGTTCCGCCCGCGACGGAACGGATGTTGAGGACGAAATACGGGGTTACGGGGCGGGGAAAAAAATAAGGATTTGTTACTGAAAGAGGGAGGCGTCTTCCGTTCGTCGAAGATCGGCGCGGAGACCGCGCCTCCCATCCTAATCGAACAAATGCTCAGGACAACTCGGCGGCCAGCTTTTCCATCATCTCGTTGGAGCGGCTGGCGGATTCGGCGAGGGTCTTGTTCTGCTCTTCCAATTCCTTGATCTTGGATTCCTGCTCGGCGATCTTGGATTCCTGACCGCCGATCTTGGTATCCTGATCGTTCACCTTGGATTCGAGTTCGGCGCAATTCTTCTGCAAATCCCCGGCTTTGTTTTCCGAGTTTTGGTATTTCGTCTGAAGGTCGCTGATCTTGGCCTCGAGATCGTTAATCTGGCGTTGTTGCTCGCTGATGACCTCGTCCTTTTCCTGTCCTTCCTTTTTCAGGCTTTGAACCTTGTCCAGAATTTCCTGCATGTTCGCCATCGTTCGAATCCTCCCGAGATCCCCGCGTTGAGTTCACAGATACCGGCGCATTCCCCGCCTTGCCGACCGGGGCCGCTTCCGATATGGTTGACTTATCGCAATACGTTTAGACGAACTTGAATCCAAAGGCAAGTGGGGAATTGAAAGTTTTTGGGGGGCTGGAAGGGAACAAGGAAAAGCCGCAACCCTCGCCGCGCATTCATCCGCGCAATCCGTGTTCATCCGTTTTCAATTTCCAACGCACAAGCAAAAATTCTCACGTGGAGGCGCAGAGATCGCGGGGGAGAAGGCTGATTCTGAAATCTACTCCGCCCATTTCTTGATTGTCCGCCAGTCGGCGTCCAGCGCCTTGGCGGTGGCTTCCCAGCTTCCGTGGCGCGCGCGGGCGGTTTTGCAATAGTGGCGCAACAACTCCCCGATGGTCAGATCGGCGCGCGAGGCGCGGCTCAGCCAATCCTCGGACGGCGTCATCAAAGGATCAACCGTCCCTTCCTCAATCCTTCCGGCCAATCGTTGCCGAATAAATTGCTCCAACTCGCGGACGTTGCCGCGCCAAGGACGTCCCCGCTTCGTCGCCTCCCGAACCGAATCAATCATCATCCCCTCCAATTCGGCCTGTTCGGTTCCGAGCATCCGGCGCAGGAGAAACGTCGTCAGTTGGATAATCTCTTCGGGGTCTTCGTCAAATCGCTCCCGCAGGGACGGCGTCGTGATTTGGCAGGCGGAAAGGCGATAATAAAAATCCTCCCGCATTTTCCCGTCCCGGATTTGCTTGGCGACGTCCTGATTGGTCGCCGAAACGATTCGCCCCTCGAATCGCCGCAATTTTCTCCCGCCCAACGGATAGAAATTCCGCGTCTGAAGCACGCGCAGAAGTTTGACCTGCATTTCGGGCGCGAGTTCGCCGATTTCGTCCAGAAAGATCGCGCCGTAGGGAGAGCAGGCGTCCATCAATCCGTCCCGCTCCTCCACCGCGCCGGTGAACGCTCCCTTGACGTGGCCGAAAAGCTCCGATTCGATGAGCGTCGGCGAGAGCGACGCCAAGTTGATCGGAAGAAAAAGCTCGCGGTCTCCCGACTCGAATTTGCGCGTCGCGGGATTGAACGGGATATATTGCGATCTGCAAATCGCCTGCGCGACCTGTTCCTTCCCCGATCCGGTCGGCCCGGCGATGAGCGTCGAGAAATCGGCCATCCGCCCCAATAGATAACGCCAATACCATTCGAGGTTGCGCGTGAAGACCGCCTCCCAAATCGCCTCGCGCAGACGCTGAATCGCGGGCGACCCGCCGATGACGCGGTAGTAGATGAAGTAATACGCCCGGCGAAGCTGATAGAAGACGCCAAAAATCCGCGCCGCCCATGCGCGGTCAATCACCCAGTTGCCCCCTTCGGGGGGTTGCTCGCCGTCGCGTGAGACCGGCTCCTCGCGCAGATCGAACCAGCGGCCGATTTCGCGCTCGAAGCCCGAATAAAACGTGACGGCGTGTTTGTGCGCCTCGCCCGATTCATTGCCGAGCGTCCGCTCGATCAGGCCATCCATCTGGCGGTAATTTTCATAAAAAAGCAGAAAGCAGATCACGTCGCGCAGAAGGAACGAAGTCGCGTCGTAACCGGAGAGGATTTGCTTGCGCTCGTCGGCGGGGATGGATTCGAGTTCGCGCCGCGTGACCGCCGCCAGCCGCGCGGCGGTTTCCTGCTCCGAATCGTCCGCGCTCCAGCGCGCCCCTTTGAGCGAACGCTCTCCCGTCCGGCCCAGAATCTCCGCGTCGAGCCGGGTTCGGTCGCCGGAAAAGGGATTCGTGAAAACGACGGCGCGGAGTTTCTCCAGCAAGTCGCGGCGCGAGGCGGAGAGCGAAGATTTCATGTCGGGAATTGTAACGGGTTCGTTCGAGCAATCCTACAAAATTTGTAGGACGTGAAAGGGCCCTCGAGGAGGCGAGAAAATCGAGGGACAGGTATGTCTGGGTCAAATTGAGACTTTATCGCGCACCCGTCCAACTCACCCGTTTCCTCCGCACGCGCTCGGTTCTCGCCAGTGGAGCAAGCAGTTGTTCATAAAGATCGAACAGAAATTCCACTCGTTCCCGGTCGCTCTCGAACTTCTCCTTCCGGTAGCAAAGGTCCACGGCGCGGTCCAGCGCCCGGTGCGCCTTCAACAGATCCTCCGGCATCGTCAGCGGATCGTAGAGATCGGCCAGCGTGGACAATCCGTCCAGAAATCCCTTCCGAACGTCCAGTATCCGTTGCGCGCACGCTTCCACTTTTTTCCGATTTGCCGCCGTCGGTTTTTGCGGCCATGGATAATTGTTGTAAACCAGTTTTGCGGAATATCTGTATCGCGATTCAAGCCGTCCAGCGACCTGTCGCACCCAAGCCATGTGCATCGCGCTACTGAGGATTCCAAGGTGATAACGCGTCGCGTTTGGAATGATCTTCACGAGATTGCTACAGATGGTTGAAGGCGGAAGATAAGCTATCGGAACATAGTTTCTGCGCTCTGAACTGACTTCCGGAATCACCAAATACTCGTCATCGGGGAAGTTCTCCACATGGAAGCGCCGGGGTGTTGAAGCCAGCTTGCGGGTCGGTTCGCTCTCGCTTTTCTCCCTGTATTCCTTCACCTTTTCGATCCGCTTTCGACATTCGGGCAATCGGGCGAGTTCCGCCGGATTCGCGTCGCCAAGCCAGAGACACCAGCGTTGGTAGCCATTCAAGAATTCATCCGAGCCGATCCAAGGTCTGAAGAACTTTTCGGCGCCGGGTTCCTCTTTCAGGAAGCGCGCTTTTTCCTCATCGGTCAACAGGTAAAAACCGCCGTCAATCGGCTTGTTCCCTATCCCGATTTCCGGAACGTCGCAGATCGGCGTGGAACGATTGGTAATGATGACATCAGGACCCTCAACCAAATAGGGATTGATGTTATTCGCCGCGCGCGTGATTGGTTCCCCTCTTAATTCTCCATACTCAAAAATCTTCTTTTCCGCGGCTTCGCGCAGACCAAATCCGACGATGACAACGTGAACGTGCGCCATTCCCTTGGCTTCGCTCTGCCATGCGAATGTCTGATGCGCGAAGTGGATTTTCGCCCCGCGCCTGAAGAGTTCCTCCCAAAGGATCCCGACCTGCTCTCCCTGCGAGATCGAATTCGTTGAAACGAACGCGCAACGAATGGAAGTCTTCTGAATGTATTCGACCGCGCGAAAATACCACATTGTGACGTAATCCAGTAGCCCGCTGTTTTTCACACGTCCGGCCACCAATCGCACATCGGACCGTTGCACCGCGCTTTGATACTTGGCTCCCACGAACGGCGGATTCCCCAGCACAAACGAACATTCCCGCGCCGGGAGCAAGTCGTTCCAGTCCATTCGGAGCGCGTTCGCGCAACGGATGTGCGGGGCGGCGCGGAGCGGAATCCGCTGATAAAAATTTCCCGTCGCGACGGATAGTTGGCTGTTCATCTGATGGTCCGTCAGCCAAAGCGCGGTCTCGGCGATTCGGGCGGGCCATTCCCCGATTTCGATCCCGTAAAATTGGTGAACGTCAACCTGCGAAAGCTTCGCCTCCTCGCCCGAGATCAACTCCTGAAATTTACCTCCCCCTTCCGATCCATACAGCGCGTTGATAACCTCGATTTCCAGCTCCCGAAGCTCGCGGTAGGCGACGACCAAAAAGTTGCCGCAACCGCACGCCGGATCGAGGAACCGAAGGCCGCTCATTCTTTCCCAAAATTCATGGAGCCGTCGGTCGCGATGCGCCTTCCGCCGATCCTCCATGACGGTTTTGAACTCCGCTCGGAATTCGTCCAAAAACAAGGGGCGGATGACCTTCAAGATGTCCCGCTCCGTCGTGTAATGTCCCCCGATCTGACGCCGCTCCTTCGGGTCCATGATCCCTTGAAAAAGCGATCCGAAGATGGCGGGCGAAATGCGCGACCAGTCGAAATCGCACGCCCTCAGCAACTGCGTTCGCATGACCCGCGTGAACGCGGCGAAGGGAAGCCGCTCGGCAAAAAGCTCCCCGTTGATGTAGCGAAAGGCGTTGAGGTCCTCGTCCAAGTTCGGGGACCGATCCGATTCGGGCGTGTTCAACACGTCGAACAGCGCGTTGAGTCGTTCGCCGAGGTCCGTTCCGTCGCTCCGCGTTTTGTTCTCGATGAAAAGGGCGAACTGATTCGGATCGAGGATTCCGGTGTCTTCGGCGAAGAGGCAAAAGAGCAATCGGACCAGAAGCCGCTCAACCGCGTGTTTTTCGTATTTGCTCTCGGCGACGGCGTCGTGCAACTGCGCCATGAGTTCCGCCGCCTTGAGGTTCGCCGGGTCTTCCTCTCCGAACTTGTGCGTCCGTTGTCCGATGAAGAAAGCGAAATCCTTGACGTGTTCGTGCAGGTGGGGAAGCTCAAACGCGATTTGATCCACGTTTGCCGGATTGCGCCACAAGGGGAGGTCAAGCTGAAGTCCTTCGGGTTCAAGGTCAAAGAGAACGATTTGGCGGAAATTGCTGAGGATGACGTAGCGTGGGACTTCTTCTTGGCGTCCGTTTGCGATGAGGTCCTGCATGTATTGGAATGCCTGCGATTCGGCCTTGTCCAGCGGTTCGTGCGCGCTTTTGTGCTCCGCGATCAGGACCCCCTTCCAGAGGAGATCAATCCTTCCGTAGGTCTGTCTGAGACTCTTGACCGGCGCCTCGAACGAGGCGATCGTTCGCCGCTTCACGCCGAAGACTTGAAAGAACTCGTTCCAAAACGTCTGCGCTTCGCTCCGCTCGCTCGTGGCGTCTTGCCACTCGCGCGCGAACGCAACCGCATTCTGCCGAATTTCATTCCAAGATAAATTGCTCATGGACGGGGTTTCGTTTTTTTGAATCCAACCGACGGCGCGCGGAGGGCGCGTGGCCGACCCGCGCCCCAATTCTCCGCACTTCTACTCCCAAATTCCCCGCCGTTCCAGCAATTTATGACTGTTTTTCTGTGACTTTTGTGCTTTCTAAGGCCAAAAAATTCCCCTCTTTTCAATCCAATAAGACCCAATACGTTCCCCTACGGGAATTGTCCGACGACGCGCCCTCCGCTAAAATCCCCCTGGCGGATTGGATTCCCAACCCAATCCCGAAAGGAGTCCCTCACCCGGTTCGAAGCGCCAATGATTCTTGGCGTCATGGCCGTTGATTCTTGATCCTGTTGATCCTGTCCACCCCTGTCCAAATTGGCTTTGTTTCACAATTTTTCATTTCGCGGAATCCGAATGAAAATGCCGACCCTCACGGCGACCAAGTCCACGACGTCCACCACGTCCACGCCGACCCGCTCGGCCTCGTCCACCGCAACCCGCACCGGTACGCGCACCCCAAGCCCCACTCCCAGCGCGACACAAACGCCGATCCCCTCGCCAACCCCAACCGCAACGCCTTCCCCAACCCAATCCGCCACAGCCACGCCCAACTCCGCGCGAAATTGGGAAATTTACGACTAGCAAACCGCCCTCAAAAAAAGTTTGAAATCTCTCTTGATGATTCCGATGAGGGCGATTATACTGCGCTCCGTTTGGAAAATGCCGACAGGCGGGGTTCCTAAGCCGGAACGCCTTCCCGAGGCAAATCGAGTTCCAGAAATGGAGGAAAGAAGCATGTATAAGTTGATGGTTGCGTGCGCACTCGCGGGGGCGGCTCTCGTTGGATGTTCCGGCGAGGAAGCCAAAAAGCCCGAGGCGAAACCGGCCGGCGCTCCCGCCGCGAAGAAGGAAGCGCCCAAGCCCGAGGCAGGCAAACCTGCGGCTCCGGCTCCGGCGGCTCCTGCGGCCCCGGCGGCTCCCGCCAAGCCCGCCGGTCAGTAAAGACCACGGGTTCAAATGGTTTGAATTTGGCGCGGCGCGCCGCGGTGAAGCTTTGCTTCTCCGGGGCGCGCCCGTTTTTTTATTGGGACGGGTGTTTCTCGCGCGGGACAAGAATTCCGGCGCCTTCAAAAGATTTTCCGAAAACTCTCAGCGTCGCCCATCGTCGGTCGGACGGGCGAAAATCAATCTTCCGCTAGGATTTTGCAAAAGGCTGACGATGACGACTTCGCAGTCGCGTCCAATCCGGCTCTCGGCGTCATCCACGACGACCATCGAGCCGTCCTCCAAATAACCGACTCCTTGTCCCGCCTCCTTGCCCGTCTTGACGATCTTCAGGACGAGCGTCTCGCCAATATAGACCGTCGGTCTCAAGACGGCGGCCAGTTCGTTGAGATTGATCGTCGTCACATGATGAAGTTGGGCGATTTTTTGAAGGTTGAAATCGTTGCTGACCAACTCGGCGTTGATCGAGGCGCAGAGCCGGACCAATTTTTGATCCACTTCGGCGACGTCGGGAAAATCGGTGTTAAGGATATCCAAAGTCGGACAAGCCGTTCGCAATTTGTCCAAGACCTCCAATCCTCGTCTCCCGCGCGCGCGACGGTGCGATTCGGCGGAATCGGCCAAGAACTGAACTTCGGCCAACACAAACTGGGGGATCGCGACAGGGCCATCGAACAGTCCCAACTTGATGACATCCAAAATCCTTCCGTCAATGATGACGCTGGAATCCAAAACCTTGGGGCGCGTGGCGGGATTGGCAAGATAAAAGCGCATGTTGCCGAATCGAAGCCAATCGGCGTGGCGGATGGCGAGAACCAGCCCCAAATAGCCGAACAGCATGTGGCAAATGAGACGGGCGGTTTCGACGTTGATCAGGTCGACGTTTGCCGACGACTTCGTCAGCTTGTGGAAATCCGTGGAGCGGATGGCCTCGATCATGCGGACAATCAAGCTCGCAAACCACGCAAAGCTTGGATAGAAAAGTTGGGCGATCAGAAGCCCCACCAACCAACCGAAGGCGGCCAAAATGATTTTGCGCAGGGCGATGGCGTTGGTCGAATACTCAATCAAAACGAAGAAAAGGGAGCCGACCAAACCGAGCGCGGAAAAAAGGCGCGGATCATGCTGGGTGTCCCAGCCGAGCAAAGCCCCCATCCAAGTGGCGAGCAGAACGAAGAAGAGCCGGGCCAGAAAGATGGGGCGCAGGAGGGGCGAATTGGACGGTTGTTGGGCGTTATCGGGCATTCAGTCCCTCCGCCGGGGCGTCGCTTGCCGTCGGTTCTTTCTCCGCCGATCCCAACCGAATTCCGCGAAGAAAGTCGAGCTCGAGATTTTGATCGAAAGAGGCGGCCGGTCCTCCGGCGTCCACGATCATCATTGAGTCTCCGACCGTCGCCGTGGCGAGGAAATAAGTCGTCGCATTGTCTCCGGCGTCTTCTCCCTTGGAGTTGAACACCCAGTAGCTGACCGGCGCGCCGTCGGCGGTCTGGGCGTGATTTTCGGCTTGGCCCGCTTTTGAGTATTGGCTCAGATCGCCGACCCGGTCGTGAATTTTACGGCGCCACTCCTCGGCGTCTCCCAAAATAAGAAACATCTGGCCCCGGGTCTCGTCGGGCGGCAAAAAAAGCGCCCGGCAGGTCTTGGCATTCTCGCGCACCCGCGCCGCGCCCAGCAAAGTCCAACGGTCTTGGAACGCGGTCTTGTCGCTGAAGGGATCGTGGACCGTCCAGTCGGGCGGGGGCGTGTAGGAGCGTTGGTCGGAGGCGAACTTGTCCCAAATGCGGAAGTATTCGGTGAGTTCCACGGCCCCGGCTTCCTCCAACATTTTCACGATTTCCGGATGTCCCTCGTCCTTGGCGGCCGCTTTGGCGGAGTAGCCGGTTTGGGTAATAAGCTTGACGTCGGCTCCGGCGTCAATCAACGCCTTGACGACGGCGGTCTTGCCTCTCAGCGACGCGGCAATCAAGGGCGTGACGCCATCTTCCCCCTTGGCATTGACGTCCGCTCCTCCTTTAATCAGCGCTCCGATGACCTTTTCATTTCCTTCGTCCGAGGCCAGAATAAGAGGGGAGTTGCCGCGTTTGTCCGTTGCGCCGACGTCGGCTCCCTTGGCGGCCAAAAGCTCGACCAGATCGGCGTGTCCCTTGAGGGAGGCGACGGTCAACGGCGTCATCCCGTAATCCTCGTCGTGGGCGTTGATCTCGGCCCCGTGATCGAGAAGCAACTTCGCCACTTCGGTTTTTCCCCAAATCGCGGCGGTGTGAAGGGCCGTTCCGCGGCTTTTGCCCGTCTTGGCGTTGGGATCGGCCCCGTGTTCCAGCAACATCTTGGCGATCTCCACCTGACCCGTGAGCGTGGCGTTAATCAACGGCGTGTTGCCGTAGATGTCGGCGGCGTTGACGTTGGCTCCTTCATCCAGAAGACGTTTTACGAGCGTCGCGTTGCCTCCCCGCGCGGCGGCCATGAGGAGTGTCATGCCGTCCTTGCCCGCGCTCTCGGTGGATGCCCCCTTGCTCAGCAGGGCCGAGACGACTTCGGCGGATCCTTCCAGCGACGCGATCAGAACCGGCGGCCGTCCGTCTTCGGCGTCGGCGTTGGGATCGGCTCCGCGCTCCAAAAGGGTTCGGACCGTTTCGGGACGATTCGCGGCGACCGCTTCCAAAAGGGCGGTCCTTCCCTTCTCATTTCGCTCGTTCACGTTCATTCCCGCGTCCAAGAAAAGCTTGAGAACTTCGTTGTTGCCGTCTTTTGCGCTTTGAAGGAATGAATCCGTGGTGAAGGGAATGTTCATCCGCTGGAGGTCCTTCTTCGCCGAAGGACCGCAGGCGGAAAGAAAAATCAACCCAAGCGTCAACCCGCGGCCGATTTTTCGCGCCTTCGGAACGAAGAGAAAATTATCAGCGCGGAATTTTGGGAAAAGAGGTCTCATCGTTTCCGAATTCCCTTCGGCTCCTCGGGCGCAACCTGAAGTTTCCGCCGAAGGCGCGATTCCAAATCCGCCGTCGCCGGGGTGCTCCGGCGATGGGCGGGAAGGGATTGAAGGGCGGCCAAGGCCTGTTGATAAGCCGTCAAGGCTTCACGGTTCCGCCCGGCTTGCTCCAAGATTTCCCCGCGTCGCGCAAGCCAAGTCTCCTTGCGCGGCGATTGAGCCGTGATCGCGTCCAAACGATTCAAGGCCGATCCATAGTTCTTTTTTTTCAATTCCAGTTCCATGGCGCGAAGCTCCAACGCAACGGCCGGACCCAATTTCTTCAATCCTTCGTCGAGTCCGCGCAGGGCTTCGTCAAGGCGGTCGTCTCCCTGATCCAACTGGGCTTGGGCGCGCTCCAGATAAAATTCCGGCGTCGGTTCGCGGGAAAGGGAGATGGCCTCGGTGAACTCCCCGGCGGATTCGGATTTGCGCCCTTGCTTGAACAGAATTCGGGCGCGGGTGAGCCGCGCCTCGGCGTGGTTCGGATGGCGCGAGAGAACACGCTCAACCGCCTCCCGCGCCTCGTCGGATTTCCCCGCGCCGAGAAGCGCTTTGGCGCGAAGAAGCTCCGCCGAATCCAGCTTGGAATCAAGTTGCAACACCCGATCCAAGTCGGCCAAAGCCAAATCATATTCATTGCGGAAAAAATGCAATTCCCCGCGCTTGAGGTAAAGGTCGGCGTTCCTCGGATCGCGCCCGATCAATTGCGTCAATGCTTCAATGCGGACCTGCTCGTCTTCGTGTCCAAAAGCCGGGGAAAAAGGAAAAACAAGGGAAGCAAAGATTACGAAAACTGAAATCGGGAAACGAATTTTGCTTCCTCGTCCGGAATTAAATCTCATGTTCGTCGTCCGCCGTTTGTCCCTTCCATCCTAGGGCAGAGAATTCCAAGTGTCCAGTTGGGTTTGAATCCGAGCAGTGGGCGAAGGGGCGCGTTCCAGCGATTGAGCCTTGTCCGGGCCGCGACCGTCAGGGAGCGCCCAGCGCGTGTCAATATTGGGTCGTGGCCTATTAGAGTGTTGCTGTAAGAACTTCCTCCACGGTCCAAACATGATCGGTTAAATGGCTCTGCATAGCGGGAGTTGCCTTTAGGCTCCCGTGAACCCAGCAAAAATTATAGAAGCAAAAGTGCCAAGCGAGAGCCGCTTTGAGGTTTTCCCACTTTTTGCTGAAACACGGGGTCATGCGGGCAAGGCGTTTGACAAAATGCCGGATGGTCAAATTCGCCCGTTCGATATGGCTCGTGCAGATTTTCTTCCAATCTGGATTTCCAAAATGGACGCGCTTTTTTACCGATACTACATGCGAACCAGCGAAACGATTTTCTTCGCGGGTTGCCCATTCCGCATAATGCTTTTCCGCCGAACCGTAATCGGCTTTCGCGCCCAAGCACTGGGTCACGGTTTCCCCGTAGCCTTTCCATGCGTCCGTTGAGATTTGGAAGCGGTTGGCTGTTACAAGATTGAGTTTGTTTAGGAATTGGACCGCGTGTTCCTTGTTTCGCTCCCCAAGATGCCAAGACAGGATCAGCTTGGAATTGCGCTCAATCCCGATGAAGACGTAAGCATCCCCGACCAGCGGATTTTCGATTCCAAGTTTCGATTTGGTTCTTTTCTTCATCCCGACAAAGCCCCAAAGTTCGTCAACTTGCACGTCTTGGACGGGCACGTTGAAAATGCGTTCCTCCATGAACCGCTCGCATTGCTTCCCGACGTGGACCAGCAATCGGCAAATCGTGTCCCGATGCAATCCGGTCAGGCGCGAGATGGAGCGCAACCCGCTCCCTTCGGCCAGCATTTTCAAGGCGATAACGGCCTTGTCTTGGGGAATCCGCATATCGCCCAAGGGTTTTTCCCGTTCCTCAAGAAAGGTCCGGTTGCAGTTCCGGCAACGGAACCTCTGATTTCCCCCACGGTCGCGCCCATGCCGCTTGGCGTGAGCTTCGCAATAACAGCACATCATTTTGCTTGCCTCCAGTGAGGCCGAGGCGTAAGATTGTGCTTGTAAGGGGCACTCTTGACGGCTTCGGCCCGATAGAATGTTCTGAGCCGGAAGCTCCAACTTCCGGCTCCGTTTTAAGTGGGCGGCGGGTAAGGGAATCGAACCCTTTCACGTTGCTCCAACAACGCGGCCAGCGATTGTAAGTCGCGCCCTTTGACCAATCAGGCAACCCGCCTTGGTTTGTTGAAAATTGGCCGCCTTGCCATCGGGTCGAGGGTGAACACGATCCCCGATGACTTGCTCTTTGAGCGTTGAACGCCTCGCTACGCGGCGGCCCGCCCGTAGCGAGGCTCAATCGTGTCCTCCGAACTTGTCTTTTTCCGTTCAACATTTTACTTATTCTCCGATTCCGATTTCTCGTGGTTATTCATAAGATCAACCAGCTGAAAGACGAATGCTCGATCTTTCGTTCCTAAAGACAAGAATTTGGCCGTCGCCGTTAATCTTAGCGTTCCGCCAGTTGGCAATTTAATTTCCTTGGATTCCGAACCTTCCGTTTGCTCATGCGCTTGTTCGTGTTCCAAGCCCTGAGTTCTAGGGATTGTAGGTTTTGATCTGCGACGCCGCCTTACTACAGAAGATTGTCCATTTGCATCTCGTGTCTGTCTGCCCAAAAGAGGAGAAAGTTCCATTCCGGCATATTTCGCCGCCTTCAAGAAAAAGCCAACGCTCTTTACCCTCGTCGCTCCGGTTGCGCCCGTCTTCTCGATTTCTTCGCCAATTTGGGCTGGAGATGCCTTTGCCAAATTGAGTTGCACCAAAGTAGGGTAGTGCTCCTGAATTATAGCCTTAATCAATTTCTTCCGTTCGTTTTCGTCCGCCTTCCAAAGTCCCTTCAATGCATCCGAGGGTTGTCCGTGATCGTCGCATAGATCAAGAAATCTATACGACGTTAAAAGTTGGTTGACAACTCCACCGGACTGTCCCTGAAAAACCGACCGATCTATGCGGTTCGGATGAGTGCTGGCCAATCCCGTAATCGTATTGATGAACGTGGTGAACGAAACATACGGAGCAATTCTTTTTTGCTTTTTTTCTTCGCTTTTTTGATCTTCATTTTTTAAGGAACACATAGTGGTATTCCTCCTTTCTGCCGAAGATAATACCACAATGAATTCCGGTGTCAATACCAAAATTAGATTTTTTAGAATTCATTCCAGAATATGGCTCGCTGAGAATCTGGAGGTGGCGGCCTTATTCTAAATTAAAAAACTTGAATTTGTATACTGATTCAGCCACACACTCTTAGGCCACGACCCAATATTGCTTTCAACGCTCGCTCACGCTCGCGGCCCGATTGGCTCAATTGCCGCCGACTCGAATCGAAACGAGCGCCGTTCAGAGCCTTTGACAAATGGATGTGGCCGTAACCATCGGGCGAGCCAACGGCTCGCCCCACCCCGCCGATTTTGCGCTCAGTAGGGGCGACCCGGCGGGTCGCCCAAAGACACCGGGTTATCTTCCGGCGAAACACAAACCCGATCCATCGCATTTACCAGACTTTGAATTGCTCTATTCCTGATCGCGCGCAAGTTTCATGAACGCTTTGTGCAGGTTCCCCTCCGACGCCTTGAGGGTCTTGCGGATGAATCGCAGTTGGATGGGAATGGAGGTGGCGAGGAGAATTGCGAGGGAAAGGATAAACAGAAAGGCAGATTTGTCCACAGATGGGATTTGTCTGTAAAGCACGAACCATAGGCCGATAAAAGTCGGCATCACCATTCCCGGCATGTAAGATACAAGGAGAGCCGTGGTCAAATCCGTAAATACGTTTTCGAACCGCCTTCGAGTCAACGCATGCAAATGGACGCTCTCGGCGGCACGCTTGAGAATGCATGACATTTTCATGGCGGAGATGAAAGGGGCTTCGGCAAAGGCGAATATGAGCAGACATGCTCCCACCGCCAAATATGCGCTGAAAGCTGGGAGGTAGAAGCTTTCGGATGAGATGAATAGACCAACGGAAATGGCAAGGATGAGTAGATAGATCGCCACGACTGATAGACAAACGGTTGAGGTTTTTAGTTCCCGATGGAGAAGCACAATGAAGGTGGCCTTGTCAAATTCAATGGGATTCATCGGTGCAAGACAGAGTTCCGTGGCCCAATGTTCTCGGTGAGCGCGGCGATCAAAGCAGGCCATTCTCGTAATTCCGTCGGCTCCCAGAAAGTTCATCAGAGATGTTTGGTAGAGAACCAGATACCAGATGAAGCCGTAAGCTGAGATAAAGATGCCGAATCCAAACGCGAGAACGTGAAAAGTAAAGGATACGAATGGGACATTTTCTACCGGCATGAGGAGGTCCCAACCGATGTATGCGAAAGCGAAGCCAAGGAGGATGAAAAAATGCGGCAAAAGCACAATGGCGAGCCAAAGACGGATCATCCTCATGCCCCAAATACTCCAAACCATCCCAAATTCATTCGGCCAAGGTGAAATCCAGCGTGGAAGCCATTTTGTCCTCCGGATGAATCTCTGGCCGCTCCAGCGCAGATAGAGTGGGTTCTCCGCGAGGTCGGAGAGATCGGAATAGAACCATTTTGCCCAAAAGGGGATTTTGACCGGCGGCGGAGAGGAAGAGGGCATGAAGGACGCCTTGATTCGGCGAAGATATTTTGGCCGGTCGGAATTCACAATTGTTATATTCCAGAATCCGGTCGCGGACAAGCCGCGTTGAACCGCTCTCGAAACCGCGCGGGGTCTTCTTCTCTCATGGTTCAAGCTTCGGGCGAGTCCGCGCAATCCGTGAAATCGGGGGCTTCTTCGATCCCTTCCATCCTTGCCACTGCCCTCGCTCTATGGTTTCATAATCCCCGCAAACAAGATTCGCCGACCGGCAACGGAGCCGACAAGGGAGATGAAGCCATGAAAATCCTGCGCACCCCGGATGAACGATTCGCCAACTTGGCCGGATTTCCCTTCGCGCCCCATTACGCGGAAGTCGGCCAAGGATTGCGGATGCACTACGTTGATGAGGGGAAGGGGGACCCGATTCTTTGTCTCCACGGCGAGCCGTCGTGGTCGTATCTCTACCGCAAAATGATTCCGATTCTTGCGACGTTCGGGCGGGTCGTCGCGCCGGACTTGATCGGTTTCGGACGCTCCGACAAACCCGCCGACAGGGACGATTACACCTACGCCCTGCATCACGACGCGCTGGTCGGATTCATTAAGGCGCTCGATCTCAAACGCATCACGCTGGTTTGTCAGGATTGGGGGGGATTGCTCGGTTTGCCGATTGCAACCGAATTGCCGGATCGTTTCGCGCGGCTGGTCATCATGAACACCGGACTTCCGACCGGAGAGGAAAAACCGACGCCCGGGTTCATGGCTTGGCGCAACGCCGCCGAAAAAATGACCGACATGGACGTCGGGCGCGTGATCCAGAGCGGATGCGTGAGCAAGCTGACGCCCGAAATCCTCGCGGGCTACAACGCGCCGTTTCCCGACTTGAGCTATAAATCGGGCGCGCACAAGTTTCCGTTATTGGTTCCGATTTCCACCGATTCCGAGGCGTCGCCGACGATGCGGCGCGCGCGCGACGAAATGAAAAAATGGACCAAACCCACGCTCATCATGTTTTCCGACAAGGACCCGGTGACGGCGGGAGGCGACAAGGGTTTCCGCAAGAACATCCCCTCGGCGATCGAGGAATCGGAGATCGTCATCCGCGACGCGGGGCATTTCCTTCAGGAGGACAAGGGGGAGGAAATCGCGGACCAGATCACGCAATTTTTGGATCGGACGCCGTTTCCGTAGGCGAGCGGCCTCGACCATTCCAAACCCAAGGAGGAAATCCACCCATGCATCCGCTTGCGTCCCTGATTGGAGTTCTCATTTTCATCGGCATTTTTCTGCTCTGCCGGGAAGTCATGTGTTGGTATTGGAAAGTCAACGAGGCCATCGAAATTTTGAAGGAAATTCGGGACAACATCAAACGGTAGTCGTTGCTCTCGCGGTCTTCCCATGATTCGTTATTTTAATCGGTTGAATTTTCTGCGTTCGACTTTCGTCCTTGTCACGACGTTTTCCTGCGGATGTTTTCTGCCGTTCGGAAAAAATCGAGGGGTCGTGGAATCAAGCCCCGCGGCGAAGCTGAACGTGCTCTTCATCGTCTCCGACGATTTGAACAACACCTTGGGATGCTACGGCGACCGCGTCGTGAAGTCGCCGAACCTTGACCGGCTCGCCAAACGGGGCGTGCGATTTGACCGCGCCTATTGCCAGTTCCCGCTCTGCAATCCGAGCCGAGCCTCATTCCTGACCGGCTTGCGTCCGGACCAAACAAAAATTTACGACAACCAACTTCACTTCCGAAAGATTCATCCCAAGGTCGTGACGCTTCCGGAACTGTTCCGGCAAAACGGTTATTTCGTTGCGCGTGTGGGGAAACTCTATCACTACGGCGTTCCCAACCAAATCGGCACGGACGGTTTGGACGATCCGCAATCGTGGGATCAGGTCGTCAATCCGCGCGGTCGGGACAAGGAGCGCGAAGACAAAATTTTCAGTCTCGCGCCGCCGGGTTTGGGGGGAACGCTGAGTTGGCGGGCCGATGACGGTACCGACGAGGAGCAAACCGACGGGATCGGCGCGACGGAGGCGATTCGCCTTTTGGAACAGAACAAGGACAAGCCATTTTTCCTCGCCGTCGGGTTTTATCGCCCGCACACTCCCTACGTCGCGCCGAAGAAGTATTACGATCTTTATCCGCCGGAGAAAATGCCGTTGCCGAAGGAAATCGAAAATGATCGCGACGACATTCCGCCGATTGCGCTCAGCGATCACCCGGAACAATTGAAGATGACGGACGCGCAAAAGCGCGAGGCCATCGCCGCCTATCACGCCGCAACCAGTTTCATGGACGCGCAAGCCGGCAGGGTTCTCGACGCGCTGGATCGGCTGGGATTGGCGGGCAAGACGATTATCGTTTTCACGAGCGATCACGGTTATCTTCTGGGGGAACACAAACTCTGGCAGAAAATGAGTTTGTTCGAGGAATCGGCGCGGGTTCCGCTCATCATCACCGCGCCGGGGGCGAAGGGACGCGGCAAGGCGTCAGCCGCGCTGACGGAGATGGTTGATCTCTATCCGACGCTGGCCGATCTCTGCGGACTTCCCGCGCCTTCCGATTTGGATGGAAAAAGTTTGCGTCCCCAGTTGAACAAGCCGAAAACTCCCGGCAAGGACGCGGTCCTCACGCAGGTCACGCGCGGCAAAAAGGGGGGACAAGTGATGGGCTACAGCCTCCGCACCGACCGCTGGCGTTATACCGAATGGGACGGTGGCAAGGAGGGAATCGAACTTTACGATAAAAAGAAAGACCCGCACGAATTCGTCAATCTCGCCCGCGACCCGCGATACGAAAAGACGATGGAGCAACTCAGGCAAAAACTTGCCGATTTGCGAGCGGCGCACCAACTCGGGAAATAGATTCACCACCAAGTCACTAAGACTCCAAGAAGAAAAAATATGAAATTTCGGATGAACAGAGTTCCTGATGAAAGAAACCGGTCTATCGGATAGCATTTGGTTTCGAAAATTGGAAACAGACCGCGCTCCCGTTTTGAACTTCTTCTTTGTGCCTTGGTGTCTTGGTGGTGAAATCCAATAGCAAAAATTCGATCTGGCTTGTCACAGGGGGATGCGGGTTCATCGGCTCCAATCTCATTCGTCATTTGCTCGCGGAAAAACCTTTTCTGCGAATCGTGAATCTGGACAAGTTGACCTACGCGGGGAATTTGGCGAACTTGGCCGATCTGCCGCGCGATCAAAAATCGCGGCATCAATTCATTCGCGCCGACGTGGCCGATTCCAAACAAGTCCGAGGCGCGTTCAAAAAATTTCGCCCCTCCAAAGTTTTTCATCTCGCCGCCGAATCGCACGTGGACCGCTCGTTGACCGACGCCTCGCCATTCATCCGAACCAACGTCGCGGGAACGCAGGTTCTGTTGGAGGCCGCGCTGGAATTCGGCGCCGAACGCCTCGTCATGGTTTCGACGGACGAGGTCTATGGCTCGCTGGGATCAAAGGGCGCGTTCACGGAAACTTCGCCGCTCGCGCCAAACAGTCCCTACGCCGCGAGCAAAGCCTCCGCCGATCTCTTGGCGCGCGCGTATCATCATTCCCATCAATTGGACGTCGTCGTTACCCGTTGCTCGAATAATTACGGTCCCCATCAGTTTCCCGAAAAACTGATTCCATTGATGATTAAAAACGCGATCAACGGCGAGCCGTTGCCCGTCTATGGCGACGGCCTGAACGTGCGCGATTGGATTCACGTCGAGGATCATGCGCGGGCGTTGTTGGAAATCGCGAAGAAGGGCAAAAGCGGAGAAACCTACAACATCGGCGCGCGAAACGAGCGGACCAATCTTGAGATCGTCCAAATGATTTTGAAGTTGCTGAAGAAACCGGCGAGCCTGATTCGCCACGTCGAAGACCGCGCCGGACACGATCGGCGATACGCGATTGATCCCCAAAAAATTGAGGAAGAAATCGGCTGGCGGCCAAGGAACAATTTTGAGAAAGGTTTACAGCGGACGGTTCAATGGTATGTTGACCATCGCTCGTGGTGGGTGTCGGTGATCAGCGGCGAATATCGGCGGTTTTATCGGCGTTACTACGGGGCGCGGCTGAAGAAGTCGCGCCGTGCGCCCTAGCAAAATCACGAAGCGATGGGATAATCGCGAAAAAAAGGTGGCATTTGCGCCGAATGAAGCCTAGTCTGACGATCATGCGGGGCCGAAGAGTCAACCCCATGACTCCGCGACCAAAGTTCCAAGTCGGCACGTCGGACGATCAATGATGATGGGGGAAAGCGCCGCGCGCGCGAAATTCCTTTCGATTTTCTTCACTCTAATCCAATGGGCGGCGGGATTGGCCGTCGCTGGCGCAGTCTGGTTTGCGGTCAATCATCCCTCGTTGAGCGCGTATCGCGCCTCGCAATCTCTCCTTAATCGCAACAAGGCCGAGGTCCATCAAATGGAAGAGGAATTTGCGCGGCTTGGGGATGAGAAACACCAACTTGAGGTAGGAGGATTCTCAACGGAAAAGGCGATCCGCGAGCGATTCAAGATGGTGAAGCCGGGGGAAAAAGTGATTTTTATCGAGCCGGAGTCGGAAAAAGGAACCGCTTCAACGGACGGCGGAAAGAAACCGGAGGCGAGGGTTGAAAAAGAGCAAGAGCCGGAGAAAGAGTAGGAGCAAGAAAAATCCGGAATGACCAAAGCTCAGGACGGATTATTCGTAAAGCGTCCAATCACGCGAGGCGTTGGGGAAACAGGGAACGATTGCGCGAACCCTGACGTCATCCACATACCATCCCCGGAAATCGTTGGAGAATCCGTCCACGGTGTCGAAGACGAACTTCAAGCGAACCGTCTGACCCGCCCAAGGAGTCAAGTCAATCGGACCGACCGGTTGCCATGACGCCGTGTTGAGAGCGGAAGTCCAAAGAAGCGTCTGAGTCGTGTCGAGCCGTTCCACGTAAACTTTTTGCGTGTCGAAACCGGCGTAACCCTCGGTCTGTTCCCAGCTGTTGAAGCTTAATTCAATCGCGCCTGACGGCGGCAGGAAGATCGGACCGGATTTCAACGTCCCGCTGTTGGCGATGCCGGGGGGAGAATTGTAAGTCCCCGTCGCCTCCGATCCATACCACCAACTGTGCGTCCCGCTCGTGGCTTGCGGATAGGCGGAGGTGTTGTCAATGAGGTGCCACAACCCCGTTGGCGTCCAACCCAATTCCAAGTTTTCAAAATCGGCGAAGTAAACCGGATTGTCCCCCATGGTCACGACCAAGAAACAGGAACCTCCATTGTCCGCGACGGCGAGATTTCCGGTTTGATCCGCGGCTTGGAGGCGGAAACGGTAAGAGGTGCACGGCATTAGGCCGTTGAAGGTCAGCTGATGGAACATCCCCAGCGGGGTTGAACCGGAATACGATCCCCCTCCGCAATTCAAATCGGCGAAGGCCGCGCCGAAGGCGTTTTCATTCGTGTTGAAACTCACCTTGAAGGAATTCAACGTGACGTTGGACACGACGACGTTGGAAATGATCGGCGCGAGGCAATCCAGCGTGGCCACGTCCACCGAAGTCCGGGGATTTCCCGTGCCGTCGTTGGCGTCGTTGTAAACGACGCGTAGGGTTCCGCCCGGACCTCCTTGAAGCGTTCCATCTCCCACCGATACCGCGTCTCCCGTCGCTCCCAACAAAATCGAGCCTTGGTAAATTTTGTCCGAATCCGGATCGGTCACCATGACCGTTTCCGAATCTCCGGCGGCGGTGGTGATCGTCACGGGTAGCGGAGACGCGGGAGCGTTGGCGTCGCGGACTTCGACCTTCACCAAGTCGCCGCAGGTGTAGAAATCCTTGTCGAATTGAACGGAACCCGCGTTACTCACGCAGGGATCGGCCCCAACGACGCTCACGTCGTCAATAAACCAGCCGGTCGAGGCGACGCCGTCGTCCGATGCAAGCCGGAAACGAATCCTGACGGTTCCGGGATACGCGCCAAGGTCCACCAAAACTTGCGTCATGGGGCCGAGCGTCCATCCGGTCCATGCCGGGCGTCCGGCGATTGGACTGCCGAAAGCGGCGCTGATCGTCCCGGTATAAGCTCCTTGAATGATGTGCGGGCCAAGGTCGTTCCATGAAACGCCGTCATCGGTTGAGATTTCGAGAACCCCTCCGTCGTATCCTCCGCCGGAATCCTCGAAGCCGTAGGTGTGCCAGAACGAGAATTGCCCTCCTCCTTGAATGTCCGGCGTGACGAGCGGGGAATCGCAAACGACGGTCAAGCCGGGGGTGTAACTGAAGTCGTGGCTCGGGCTGTGCGCGTTGACGTCGGCTCGGAAATTCCAATTGTCCGTTCCTCCGGCCGCCGAATGAGTCCAGCCGGGCGCGGCGCGCGGCTCGATGTCATCGGTGAAGGTCGTCGCGCCGAGGGCGAGCGTCGTTGCCTGATAGCACAACCCGCCGTTGTTGTCGGTTGAGACGTTCGCCGCCAAATCGGTTGCCGAAAGTCGCACGTAATAGGGGGTGCAAGGGAGAAGACCACTAAAGGTCGCCAGATGAGTCGTCCCAAGATTGGTGGTCGCGGTGTAAGCCGTTCCGCCGCAAGCGACGTCGGCCCAGATCGCTCCCGTCGCGGGTTCATTGGTGTCGAAACTTACTCGAATCATGGTCGTCGTCACCGCGTTGACGTGCACGTTACTAATGATCGGCGGCGAGCAATCCACGACCGCCGTGTCGGTGACAGTGCGCGGCGTGCCGGTTCCGTCATCGAGGTCATGATAAGTCGCCGTGATCGTGCTTCCGTCCGACACCTCCAAAACGCCGTCCGCGGCGGGAGCCGCTCCGGAGGTGGAAATTGTCCGGTTCAAGATTCCGCTGTTGGGAGCGATTTCGTTCAGCGTGAAATTTTCGGAGTCTCCCGCGCTGGTGCTCACGTTCACCGCCAAGGATCCGGTCCCCTTGAGGTCCTTGTCGCTGACCGTCACTTGGATCGCGTCGTTGCAATTCACCCGCTTCTTGTTGATTTTGATCGTCCCCGCCGACGTTTGCACGGTTCCGTTCCAGACGAAAACGGCAAAGTCCTGATCGAGCGACCCGCCGACGTTGGGAACACCGTTGCCGGCAATGTTGAACGCCTCGACCCGCAACGTATAGAGGCCGCTGGGATTTTGAATATAGACCGCTTCCAGATTGTTGAGGCGATCCGGCGTCCCGCCGGTCGCCGAAAAACCCGAGGCAAAAACGTTGCCCAAATAAGTCGTCGCGCCATTGATCACTTTGAGGTCCAAATCGTTGACCAATTCCGGACTTGCCCCCGGAACGCCCGGAACGTCGGTCCATGCCAGTGAAATCTTCAGGGGTTTGGCGGGATCTACGGGAGTGATGGATTGTTCCCAAAACTGTCCCGAACCCGTGAAAAGAAATCCCTGATCGAAGGAGTAGAGCGCGTTCTTGTTGTCAATCAACCGCGCGAGGTCCACCGCGCCCCATCCCTGATTGGGGTTGGGGATGTTGGTCAGAAATCCCCCGTTGCCGTCGTTGCCGCCGACCATGTCGGTCGCCGTGTTGGTCATCACCGCCTTGATAAGCGCGGGACTTGGCGTCGCCGTGTGCCCCAGCGACGAAAGCTGGTCCCGAAAAAATTCATACACGATCAAACCCGCTCCGCAAGCCGTCGGCGTGGAATGGCTCGTGCCCGATGAGCGCGCGTAGTTGGTCTGTCCGGCGGGCCAATACTGATCGCAAACGCTGGAGCCGTTGTAGCCCGGATCGGTCGAGGCGGGACCCTGAACGTGCGTCCCGACGGAAAAAAGGGTGACCCCTTGCCGTCCGTCGGCGGTCGGACCCCGGCTGGAAAAAAAAACGACGTCCCGAATGCTGTTCGCATCGGCCGGACCAACCCCGCAACCGTCGGTTCCGTCGGCGTCGCTGTTTTCACCCGCGCCGACGGTGATGACGTTCTTGGCCGTGCCCGGGGATCCGACGGTGCCGGCCGAGGGTCCGCTGTTTCCCGTGGCAAAAAAATAGATCATCGGCTGGTTGCCCCCCTCCGTCGGGTCGGCGTCGCGGGTCAGCGCGTCGAATTCCGCCGAATCGGCGGTGTAAGCGCCGTTCACGGACGCGCCCCAAGAGTTAGTGGAAAAGATCGCCCCTGCATTCTGCGCGAACCGCGCCAGATCGGTGAAGGTGTTCGAACCGATGTCGAACCCGCCGAAATTCTCGAAGATTTTCGTCGCATAGACTCGGGATTGCGGAGCCAACCCCTGTCCAAGCTTGTATCCCGATGCGTCCACGGTTCCCGCCGTCGCGTTTCCCATGATGATGCCGGCGTTGAGTTCGCCATGCCCGTCCAGACAATCCCCCAGCGCGTCGGCGGTCGCGTTGAAAATTCCGATGATTCGCCCCAAGATGTCCACGTGCGCCGTGCCCGGCAGATTCGTCGCGATTCCCTGATCCAGCCCGTCGTCCTGAATCTGGAAGATGATGTTCGATCCTCCGGTCAATCCCTTGGAGGCCAGCCAAGGAACATAACCCGGTCCGGTCGGAGCCGACGCTCCCGCCAGATAATTTCCTGCCGCGGTCTGCGCGGCGCGTTCGCCTCGGAGTTTGTATTCGGGTTGAAGTTCAATGTGAAAGACGCTCCAGATTTTCGACGTGTTCTGAAGTTCCGCCGACGGAATTTCGGCGCGGGTGTCGAACCATCCCATCTGCGTCTTGCGGTGCGATTTGATCTTGATCCCCTTCGCGGAAAGGGTCGTCGCGGGAAGATCGTCCACGCTCAGGATCGTGATTTTCAGCGTCGCGGTTTGAAGTTTGCTCACCGTCGGATGAATCTTCCGCGTCGCGGGCAGATCGCCGATCCAATTGACCCCTCGCGCCTTACGGACCGTGTCGAATTGGATCGGCGCGAAACTGACAAGGTAGGCGTTTTGCGGAAGATAATGATGAACCGTCGCTCCGGCGTCTTGGATCGCTTTGAGCGATTCGTGTTGAACCGGACCCGAAAATTGGACGATGGCCAGCGATTTTCCCCCCGGCCCGACCGTTCCCCCAAGGCTCTTGACCGTCGCCTCCGGTTCCTTGGACGTGTCAATTTTTCCCGACGCCAATCCGATCTCGCCTGCTCGTCCGACCACCGCCGAGACGAAGATCACACAAATGGCGGCGACCCGCGCGCGGACGGAAGGCATACTATTCCGGAGGTCCGAAGGTATCATCTTTTGCGTTTCCTAACCCGACTCCTTCCCTTTATAGTGCGGCACGACCCCGTTTCCCACTTTTTTTCGATCTCACGATGATCTTTCCCCGCGGACGGAAATGCAGGCGATCTTGGCTTCGGTTCCATAGACCCGTCCCAACACCGTGAATTAATGCAGAACCGATTAGGAGATGGTCTTGCATCGGTGGGGCGGAATTTCCTATAGTTAAAAGCGGAGCGTGGCATCCGCATGAAACGGACGAAAAAAAATCTTGCGCGCGAATTCATCTGCCCGAAATGTCGGGGACGCGGCGGCGTCGCGCAGGAGGTCACCCTGCCGACGAGCGGATCGGTTCCCCTTTTGGCCTTCTCTTTGACGCGATTCCACGCTGTCTCATGCGTGTTGTGCGGCTACACTGAATTTTACAGCCGCGCGGCGACGGTCCGCGCCGAAGAACCGGAGGCCAATCCCGCCTTGGCCGAGGGATCGGATCGGGTTTAAGGAATCAACCGCAGAGAACGCGAAGAACTCAAAACAAGCAATTCTTATGACCATCAACGCAACGGCAACTCCGGCGAAAGAGGAAGTTTTGGCTCGGTCTTCCTCGCACGCTCGCGCCGCCGATCAACCGCTCATTGAAGTCAAAAATCTTCGCACGTATTTCCGGACGCGCGAGGCGGTTTCGCGCGCGGTGGACGGCGTGAGCTTTTCCATTGACGCGGGCAAAACGCTCGGCGTCGTCGGCGAGTCGGGTTGCGGCAAATCGGTGACGGCCCTTTCCATACTTCGGTTGGTCTCCGATCCGCCGGGGCGAATCGAGGGGGGCGAAATTCTTTTGCGCGGACGCAACCTGCTCGGGCTTCCCGAAAAAGAGATGCGCAAAATCCGAGGCGAAAAAATTTCCATGATTTTTCAGGAGCCGATGACATCGCTCAATCCGGTCTTCACCGTCGGCTCGCAGATCGCCGAGGTCTTTCGCGTTCATCGCGGTTTGAGCCGCCGCGAGGCGTTCCGCGAGGCCGTCCGCATGTTGGAGACGGTCCGGATGCCCGAGGCCGCGCGGCGCGCCCGCGAGTATCCCCATCAAATGAGCGGCGGGATGCGGCAGAGGGTCATGATCGCCATGGCGCTGGCGTGCAATCCGGAACTGCTCATCGCCGACGAGCCGACGACCGCGTTGGACGTGACCGTGCAGGCGCAAATCCTCCGCCTGATGAAGGAACTGCAGAACCAATTCGGCTCGGCGATCATGATGATCACGCACGACCTCGGCGTCATCGCCGAGACTTCGGACCGCGTCGTCGTCATGTATGCGGGGCAGATCGTCGAGGACGCCGAAGTCCGACAACTCTTCCGCGCGCCGCTTCATCCCTACACGCAGGGTTTGATGAAATCGGTTCCGCAGTTGGAAACGATTGGGTTGGGGCGACGGCTGGCGCCGATTCCCGGCAATGTCCCCAATCCGGCGAGTCATCCGTCGGGTTGTCGGTTTCATCCGCGCTGTCCGTTCGCGCAGGATCGTTGCCGAACCGAGATGCCGGAATTGGAAATGGCGGAGGCCGGACACCAAATCCGTTGCCATCTTTGGAAGGAAATTCAGTCGCAATCGGTGGCAACTCCCGTCGCGGTGAAAGCAAATTGAAAAATGATTCGCGGGATTTCATGACTCTCTCCCCGAAATTGTTTTGGCTGGCGATCCTTCTTTACGTCGCGGCGCGGCTTGGGCTGGCGGCGTTGAATTATCGCGGCGACGCGACGCCGGAATCGCGCGAGCGCGCATTGAAGTATTTTTCGACGGAAGTCATCGAGCGCGGAACGGAATATCATCGCGCCGGATTCGGCGTCTCAATCCTGAATTTTCTTTTTTTCCTCGCGGTCCTGCTGGTTTTCATTCTGGGCGGTTTTTCGGCGCGCCTCGGAACCCTCTGCGCGGAATGGTCGCGGGGAAACGCTTGGTTGCAGGTCGCGCTCTATCTCACACTCCTCCTTCTCGGATCGGGAATTCTCTCGCTTCCGTTCGATTATTACTTCGGCTACGTGATCGAGCATCGCTTTGGTCTGAGCAAGTTGAATTTCGGCGGTTGGCTTCTCTATCAATTCAAGCAGGCGCTAGTGGGATGGATCTTGGCGGTGATTATCGGGTCACTCGCGTATGCGTTGCTTCGATGGTTTCCGCGCGGGTGGGTTGTGTTGGTTCCCGTCGGCGCGCTGGCTCTGCAATTCACGCTGACGTTTCTGTTTCCGCGATTGATCCTACCGGTTTTTTACAAGATCGAGCCGCTCAAAGACCCTGAATTGATCTCGGCGATCACGGGCGTCACCGACAAGGTCGGGGTGAAACTAAAATCACTCTATCTCATCAACGAGAGCCGCTATTCCTCGCACACCAATGCTTTTTTCACCGGCTTCGGCAAATTCAAGGAAATCTATCTCTATGACACCCTGCTGAAGGACCACTCCTCCAAGGAAGTCGCCGCGATCCTCGCGCACGAACTCGGTCACTGGAAGCATAATCATGTCGTCAAGGGGATGATCCTTTCGGAAGCGGGGATCATTCTCGCCTGCGCGTTGCTCTATTTCTTTTTCCCGATTCTGACGCGGACGGAATTTCTCCACACCGGCGGATTGGGGGAAGCGGCAAGTCTGCCGACGTTGTTGCTACTCGCCTCCGTCGCAGGATTTTTTGTTGATCCGATCGAGAGTTCAGTCAGCCGTTTTTTCGAGCGGCAAGCCGACGCGACCGGGCTGGAACTCGCCCCCGCGCCCGAAGTCTTCATCCGCGACTTCAAGCAACTGGCGATCAGCAATCATTCCGACCTTCTTCCCCATCCCGCCGTCGTGTTCTGGCGTTATTCCCATCCGCCGATCGTGGAGCGGATTGAAACGACTGAACGTAGCGCGGCGCGGATTCAATGAGAATGGCGAGGATTCGGATTCACCACAGAGACACCGAGAGGCTTCTGGAATAATTAGAAGTTGAGTCAAAAAATGAGCGGTCGATGAAAGAAGAGTTCAGCAACGTATTTTGCAAATAGCGGAGAATCGTGTGAAGGAAAATCTTTCGCGTCGTGAAATCGCGATCATTTTCTCAGCGGCCGCGCGCATGTCGAACACCTCTCAGTGTCTCTGCGGTGAATTTATGGTTCGAGAAACTCCGCCAGATCGGGTTGCGTCGTTTTATGAGGAGAGCGCGCCGCCATAAACGCAAACCCGGTTGCGTCCGCCGGTCTTGGCTTGATACAGCGCGATATCGGCGCGTTTGATGAAACCCACGGTGTCAATGACATTTTTGTCGTAAGCCGCGACCCCCGCGCTACACGAAACGCGGAATTCCCGTCCGTCTTCGGCGCGGAAGACCTGAGCCTCGAACATCTGGATCAGCCGGTGGGCGAAGAGCTCCGCCCCATCCGCTCCGGTGACGGTCAAAATGACGCAAAATTCGTCGCCGCCGTAGCGTCCGGCGATGTCGGTGGTGCGGGCCTTGTGTTTGATGATCGCCCCAAGGCGGGCCAATACTTCATCCCCCATGTTGTGGCCGTAAGTATCGTTGACTTGTTTGAAATGATCCGGGTCCATGAGGAGGAGACTGAGCGGCGAACCATAGCGTTCGGCGCGGAACATTTCTTGCAGAAGCCGGTCGCGGAGGTGTCTGCGATTGAAAAGTCCGGTCAGCGTATCGGTGACCGCCTGTTTTTCCAATTCCTGCTGGCGCTGAACTTTTCCCTCATCCCAGTTCGTCGTGACCTTTTGCCTTTCAACCGCGTGGCAAATCAGGCGTTTGAGCGCCGCCCCGCGAATTTCACCCTTGACAAGAAAATCTTGCGCTCCGCTCCGAACCGCCTGAATGGAGAGCCGGGTGTCATAAAGGGAAGTCAAAATCAGAATCGGCACATAAGGAAGCACGTTCTTCAATCGCTTAAGGGGATCCAATCCTTCCCCGCCCGGCATCGTCAGGTCAATCAACGCCACGTCGGGAGCGAGGCGCGCCGCCAGATCCAAACCCACGCCCATTTCCTTGGCGTGAATCAATTCAAACCAATCCGAACCGGCCTCAGTCAACCCCGAGACCACAAGCTCGGCGTCCTTCGGATCATCTTCGATCAGCAGAATCTTGACCGGCGGATTGTCAGGTTGAGAAGTTTGTTTCGAGACCGCGCTCATCCAAAGAAAAACATATCCGTCATTCGTAAAGGTTCCAATCTCGCGCGGCGTTGGGGGTCGGCGTGAGCACGCCCGTTCCCGCAAGCCCGACATTGATCTGACCTTGATCGCAGTCGTCCGTGAGGAGGGTGAGGTTCGCGGATTTTACACCTGCTGTCAAGGGATCAAAACTCACGTTCACAATTAGGCTTCCCAAAGGAGGTAGCGGATTTGGGACAGGATTGTTCGTGATCTTGAATTCCGAAGCATTTGGGCCGGAAATGACGATCTGCGCGCCAAGAAAATTCAAATTCGCAGAGCCAGGATTGGAGATCGTCACCGGTTGCGGCAAAGTCGGACCTGCCGCCGTTCCGCGCGATCCGAAATTGAGGGGACCGGCGGTTGACACGCTGACGTTCGGTTGCGCGACGCCCGGATGCGAGGCCGGATCGTCGGGGTCGGTGCAACTGTCCAATTCCGTCCGGTCGCCATAACCGTCGAGATCGCGGTCAATGCCGATGCGGATTCCGCTTCCACGGGGGACAACGGTGTAGGTCTGCTCGTTGCCGGCTCCGACGGCGAGGGCGCGAAGCGCGGTCGCCGAAATTTCGACCTCGCTGTCGCGGTCGGATTTGAATTTGCCCGTCGCTCGGTCATAAACCCATCCGCGCGGAAGGAACGCGCCGCCAGCAGGTTCTTGTTTTCGACCCTTGACTACGAGGTCAACTCCGCGCGTCGGCGGGGTTCCGCTTTCGGCGGCCTCGGCAATCATCGCGCTCACGAGCGTATTAGTCGCCGAGCTTGTGATCGTGACCTGCTTGCCGACTCCCGCGTGGGTGTCCCGTCCCGGTTCCCCCAAAGGCTCAAGGTCTTGGGAAAGGGTTTTGATGTTAATGAACCCGGTCGTTTTTCCGAGGGGCAAATCCGAACCGGCAAAGGAGAGCAAAAAGGACACGAGATCGGCGGTGTCCTGATCCGAAACCGGCGAGAAGATCGGTTCGTCCACAAACCGCGAAAGCGAGTCCACGCTTCCGTCATGAATAAATCCGAATCCGGCGTGGTTTTTCGTGTGGTCGGGCTGGACCCCGACGTTGGGAGTCAACTCAAAACCCACTTTCTTGTATAGGTTGCGGAGTTGGGGAACTTTGATCGCGTCCTGTGTCGAGCCGTCCAGCGAAGTCAAGAAGAGATGCAATTCGCCGTTGGGACCGGGGGGAAGAGGGTCGAATCTGGCGTCCACTTCCCCGGTCGAATTGTTGAAGCTTGTGACCACCCCGACGCGGTTGGGGCCCGCTCCGACCGGCAAGGTATGGCAGGTGACGCAATTAATCGCCGCCGCGTCCAATCGGCTCATTCGAAATTTGGCGAGGCCGTTCACCGGATTTCCCGATGGGAGTTGTGTTCCGGCGGCGAGCGCGAACCGTCCCGATGCGTAATGCCCCGTCAAATCCAAGCTTGTGCGCAATGTGTTGTCGAAGTTCCGATTCGGATTGGGGGGAAAATAAATCGTGGCGAGGAAATCCTTGAACTCCTGCATTTCGGTCGGCGTCAACTGAACGTCATCCCCTTGAAGCGTCATGAACGCGCCGTTGAATTCCTCGATGCCGAAGCGGTCGCCGCGCCAATGGAACGGTTCCTTGCCGATGATGTCTTGAAGCGTCTGAGTGGTCATCGGTCCCTTCATCGGGCTGAAGTTGGCGTCCAATGGAGCGCCCAAGAGATCGCCGATCCCGCCGAGGTTATTTGATCCGGCGGTGGGCTTCAAATCCCCTGCGGGATTTCCAAGGTCCCACGCCAACCGGTCGTTCTTGCCGTCAATGTGGCACGACGCGCAGGCAATTTGTCCCAATCCTGAATTTTTGTGCGTGTCGTAAAGATGTTTGCGTCCGATCTTTATTGCTGGTGGAGAGGGATCAGGAAGAACAACACGCGCCGATTCGGTCATCGTTGCGATGCTCACCACGGAGATCGAGGAGGAAAAGCGGCTGAAAACGTAAAGCTGTCCCCGCGCCTCGTCCAATGCCATTCCGGTCGGGCCTGCTCCCAAATTCACCGGGTATTGACCGAAGACCCGTTTTCCATTGGCGTCAATCACGATCAAGTTGTTCGATCCCATGCCCGTGACGTAGGCGCGCGTTCCCGCCGCATTCCAAACGATCCCCCGTGGATCGCCGATGGACAAATCCCGCTCGGATTGCGCAATGGTCGAAGTCGAATAATCCAAATGCGGATTCATGTCCA